>NZ_JOJL01000027.1 GCF_000721705.1 Actinoplanes subtropicus | reverse complement strand
GTCCTGGCGGGCCTGCCTCGCCGGTTCAGCGGCCAGCCACTCGTAGTAGCCCTGCCTGCGCTGGACCGCCAGAACACGGCACAGCCGCGTCACGCCGTAGACGGCGTGGTGCTCGGAGATGAACCGGTAGCGGCCCGTCAATGACCCATCTCCTTGGCAAAATAGGCTTCACGGCCGACATCGCGCAGCGTGCGGCCCGAAGACCGCACGAGCTCGACCGCGTCCCGACGGAAATCCTCGGAGTACTTCGAAGGGCGGGGCACCGGGACATCCTTCCCCCAGACCACTGTCTGGTTTCAGGGTGTCCGGCTCAAGGGTGGAACTTCACATGGCACGATACCCGGACTCACGTTGGACGTGACATATCGCCTGAGAGTGGCATGGGTGCGCGGCCGACGGGCCTTTTCTTCGACAGTATCGGAGGTCACAGATGCGCGCGATCGAGGTTCACGTCCACGGTGGTCCGGACGCGCTCACCCCGGTGGAACGGGATGATCCGATGCCGGGCCCGGACGAGGTGCTGATCCGCAATGCGTACATCGGCGTGAACTACGTCGACGTGCAACACGCCGCCGGCCGGCCGTACCCGACACGAGTTCCGTTCGTACCGGGCACCGAGGCCGCCGGCACCGTTGTCGCCGGGGTGCCAGGCCTGCCCGCCGGGCAGCGCGTCGTGCACTTCGGGCACACGGCCGGGGTGTACGCCGAGTTGACCGCCGCACCGCGCGACTTCGTCGTGGCACTGCCCGACGCGGTGCCCCTGGACACCGCCGCGGCTCTCACTCTGAGCGGCACCACGGCGCACGTGCTGACCAGGGTGGCGACACAGGTCGGGCCAGACCGGACGGTTGTCGTCCACGCCGCCGCGGGTGCCACCGGCTGGGCCGTCTCGGCGCTCGCGGCCGCGGCCGGCGCGCGGGTCGTTGCGGTGGTCTCCACGCCGGCCAAGAGGGAACACGCGGCTACCGCCGGGCCGGCCGCGGTCATCGCCGGCCAGGGACCCGAATTGGTTGCGGCGGTCCGCGCCGCTACCGGCGGGCGAGGCGCCGACGTCGTCTACGACGCGGGCGGTGCGCAGACCCTCGACACGAGCCTGCGCCTCCTCGCCGACTTCGGCATGCTTGTCCTCTACGGGCAGAGCAGCGGCACCGGCGGACAGTTGGACGTGGCACGGCTGTCCGGCATCAACTACCCGGGGGACGCGGCGTCCACCACGGTGAAATGGGTCGCCGCCAGCCACTATCTCGCCTCCGGGGCGGCCCGCGCCGCGGCCGCGGCAGCGGTGTTCAAGGACGCGGAAGCCGGCATACTGCAACCCCGCGTGGCGGCACGCTACCCACTGGCCGACGCGGCCGCGGCGCACCGCAGGCTGGTCGACCGCACCAACGTCGGCAAGCTCCTGCTGACGGTCGGTTGATCAGCGGCAACGCGACGGCGGGCGGATCGGTGCGACGGCCGCCGCCACTACCCACCGAGCTGGCGCGGTGGACCGGATCCTGACGCGAGGACTCGCTGTCCCCGTCGCGGCGGTCGTCGACCGTCGCCTGCCGTTCGCGGGCGGTTCGGTGGCGCCCAACCTCAACGGCATGACCGAGGATTTCGCCGCTACCTCCATCCGGCACCTCGGTATGGTGGTGAGCGCTGGGCATGACAACGACTGCCGCACGCCCGGTGACGTCGAATCCCAGGATCCGCTCGTCGTCACGGTGCCGGCGCGTCGGGGACCAGGCTGAAGGCGCCTTCCTCCTCCTGTGCGTTGTGCAGCCGCAGGATCGCGTAGAGGCCGTACAGCAGGCGGCGTACGTCCGTGATGTCCTCGGCCTCGGCCCGCTCGGCCGGATCGTCCGTCAGGATTCGGTGCAGCCGTCCGATCTGGTGCTCGATCTCCGCGTGCGTGCGGCTGAACCCGCTCGTCGCCTCGGCGCCGCCGAGCGCCCGGGACACGATCGGCAGCAACTCGGCCTCCTCGGCGTGCTCGTGCGCCAGCAGCCGGACCTGCAGGTCGTCGGCCAGCCGGCGGGCCGGGCCCAGATCGTACGGCGGCTGGCTCAGCTCGTCCGCGACCGTGCGCACGCGTTCGACCAGCGGGAGCACCTCCCGGTGCTGCGTGTGCAGCCGCTGGGCGGTGGCGACGTCGGCGAGGGTCAGGCGCACGGTGTGCGAGCGGCCGGGCAGCAGTGCGGTCAACGCGATCGCGATGGCGGCCACGTCGATGCCTTCCTGTACCAGCGCGCCGGCGACCGGCGGCAGGTAGCCGGCCGCGGCCACGAGCATGGCGGCGGCCGACAGTCCCATCCCGACCGTGACGGCCCACCGCGCGACGGTGCGGCTGCGCCGGGCGATGAGGATCGCGTCGGCCAGCGCGTCGATCCGGTCGACGGTCAGCACCACGTCCGCGGCCTCGGCCGAGGCGGTGGCCCCGCGGGCGGCGAGCGCGACGCCCACGCCGGCCGCCGCCAGCGCCGGGGCGTCGTTGATGCCGTCCCCGACCATGATCGTCGGCGCCCGGTCCTGCTCGGCCCGGACCAGGGTGAGCTTGTCGCCGGGATCCCGGTCGGCGTGCACGGCGTCGACCCCGACGACGCGCCCGACCGCCTCCGCCGTATCGGCGTGATCGCCGGTCACCAGCACCACCCGGGTGATCCCCGCCCCGCGCAGCGCGCGCACCATGCGGGGAGCCTGCGGCCGGACCGGGTCCGCCAGCAGCAGCACGCCCGCGGGTGCCTCGTCGACGGTGGCGAACACCGCCAGGGATCCGTCGAGGGCGGCCCGGCGCCGGGCCCGCCGCACCCACGCCGGGGCCGGGCCGGCGGTCATCGTCGAGGCCTTGCCCAGCCGCACCCGGTGGCCGTCGACGGTGCCGTCCACGCCGTACCCGTGGCGCTCGCGGACGCCGGCCGGGGGCGACAGGTGCAGCCCGCGATCCCGGGCGGCGGTCACGATGGCGCCGGCCAGTACGTGCGCGGAGCTCTGGTCCAGGCTCGCCGCCAGGCGCAGGACCTCTGCGTCCGGCAACTCGCCGTCGGCGGGGGTGACGACATCGGTGAGCGCCGGGCGCCCGGCGGTCAGCGTGCCGGTCTTGTCGAACAGCAGGACCCGCCCCGCCGCCAGGCGTTCCAGGGCGGCGCCGCCCTTGACGATGACGCCGCGGCGCGCCGCCCGGGAGATCCCCGAGATGATCGCGATGGGCGCGGCCAGCAGCAGCGGGCAGGGTGTGGCCACCACCAGCACCGCGACCGCCCGTGCCGGGTCCCCGGCGACCGCCCCCGCGATGCCGGCCAGGAGCAGCGTCAACGGCACGAACGCGATGGCGAACCGGTCCGCGATCCGGACGAACGGAGCGCTCTGTGCCTGCGCCTGCCCGACCAGCCGGACCACGCCGGCGTACGTCGACGCCTCCGCCGTCGCGGTGGCCGTCAGCCGGGCCGGGGAGCCGGCGTTGACCACGCCGCTGCGGACGTCCTCACCGGCACGGCGCTCCACCGGCAGCGGTTCGCCGGTCAGCGCCGATTCGTCCAGCACGGCCGGGCCGAGGAGCCGCCCGTCCACCGGCACGATCTCGCCGGACCCGACCACGAGCCGGTCGCCGATCACCACCTCGGCGACCGGGATCTCCAGCGGCCCGCTCCCGGTCTCCCGCCGGGCGGTCCGCGGTGCCCTCGCCACCAGCGCGCTCAGCTCCCGGCGCGCCCGTGCCTGGGCCCGTGCCTCCAGCAGGACGCCGCTCGCCAGCATGACCGCGATCACCGCACCGGCCAACGGCTCGTCCACCCAGAGCGCGCCGGCGAGGGCCAGCCACGCGATGACGTCCACGCTCGCCTCGCGCCGGCGCGCCGCCGCGATCAGTGTCGCCGTCGAGTACCCGAGCCCGATCAGCGTCGCGGCGACCCACGCCCCGCGGGCCGCGGGGCCGGCGCCGGCCGCGGCCAGCGCCAGGCCGGCCAGCAACAGCAGCGTCGTCGCCGCGAACAGGGCCCGCTCCCGTATCTGCCACAACCCGCGCATGTCGTCTCCTCAGGCGCCGCGAACTCCCGTCCCTCCACGGTCGGGCGACGGCCGACCGGTGGGGGAGAGTCGCCCGGCCCGCGCGCGGTGCCGAACGGCGGGACCATCGGCTCGGAGAGCCCCTTTGTCCCGCCGGGATCGTGTCCTTGGGCCCTGTCCCGCGACGGGCGGCCGCGCTGGGCTGGAGGTGATGGGTCCGGCCGCCGGACCACGGGACGACGACATGTCGACGACAGCGACGAAGCCGGGCCGAGACCGACACCGGCTCGGTGCGTACCGCGGCCGGGGCGCGGGTCGGCATGTCCTTCGCCGAGGTGGACGCGATCTACCACGGATACGGCAAATTGATCACCAACGACCAGGGGCACACCGCGTACGTGGTTGCGGTGGGTCCGATGGTGCTGCTCTTCGGCGACCACCCGATCCGCCCCGGTGTCGGGTCCATCCAGGCCGGGCTCGATGCCGTGTCGCTCGTGGTAGGCCCGCAGCCCACCGAGCAGCGCGGCGAGATAGGCGTCGGTCACCGAGCCGCCGGCCGCGGCCGCCGCCGCCCGCAGGTCGTCGCGCGCGCACTCGAGCAGGCCGAACCGCCACGACGTGCCGGCCCGGCCGGCGAACAGCGGTGAGCCGGCGACCGGCCGGGACACGGCGCGGCGCAGCGAGACCACGAGGCGCAGCGCGTCCTCGGTCGCCGCCCCGGGACGCGTGAGCGCGCGTGCCCCGGCCGCCAGCAGCCGGCCGGTGGTCAGCGGGAGCGCAAACGCCTGCCGGGTGACATCGGCCAGCGCGAGCGCCCGCGGACCCGGGCGGCTCGCCTCCGGCTCGGGACAGTCCACCGGCACGGCGGGGGTTTGCTTCCGGCCGCGGGTCAGCAGTGCTGGCAGCAGCGGTACGTCGGCCAGCGAGCGGTGCATCCTCAGCAGGTACGCCGCCCGGCCGTGCGGCAGGCCCGCGACAAGCGTGCCCTGCCACAGCGGGCGGTCGCGGTCCAGCGGAGTCGTCGCGGCGTCCTCCGCGACGGCGAGCAACCCGGCCTCGCCGGCCGGCGCCGGCCGGCGCACCCGCCGCAGGTGGTGGTCGAGGTCGAAGCCGTCGTCGGGGATCCAGGCGGGCGTCCCGACCGGCACGGCCGGCTCGAGCACCCGCTCGCGCATCCGTGGCATCCGCCGGGTCGCCCGGTCGTGGGCGGCGCGCAGCCGCTCCCACTCGGGCTCGGTGTCGAGCATCATGAGCACCGCGGTCGCCGACGTCTGCCCGGGCCGCTCGCTGCGCCACAACAGCGCCTCGAGTTCGCTCATGCGGTCCTGCGAACGAGTCCGGTCCTGCAAAGGAGTGGTCACCATGCCTCCCCGTGCACCTCGTGGCCGGGCGTCACGCGCAACAGCCCGCGGTACGTCTCCTCGACCGGCTGCCCGTGGTTGAGGACGGCGTCCACGTCGCGGGCGATCGGTATCTCGATGCCCCGCTCGGCCGCGAGCTTCATCACCGAGGCAGCGGTGTGAACGCCCTCCGCCACCTGGTTCATCTCGCCGAGGATCTCGGCGAGCGGCCGGCCGCGGCCGAGTTCGAACCCGACGTGCCGGTTGCGGCTGTGCGGGCTGATGCAGGTGACGATCAGGTCGCCCATCCCGGCCAGCCCGGCGAGCGTCTCGGCGTGACCGCCCAGCGCCACCCCGAGCCGGGTCATCTCGTGCAGCGACCGGGTGATCACCATGGCCCGGGTGTTGTCGCCCGCGCCCAGGCCGTCACCGAAGCCTACGGCGATGGCGAACACGTTCTTCAGCGCGCCCGCGACCTCCACCCCGAGGACGTCCTCGCTGGTGTAGACGCGGAAGCGGGAGGTGTGGAAGATGCTCTGCAAGGTCTGCGCGGTGCGGTGGTCGGGCATCGCGAGGGTGGCCGCGGCCGCGAAGCCCTGGACCACCTCGCGGGCGATGTTGGGGCCGGACAGCACGCCGGCCGGGTGGCCCGGCAGCACCTCGGCGATCACCTCGGTCATCCGTTTGCCCGAGCCCTGTTCCAGGCCCTTCGCGATGCTCACGACCGGGATCAGCGGCCGGACGTGGTCGGCGGCCGCCCTCAGGACGTCCCGCAGGTGTTGCGCCGGCGCCCCGGCGATCAGCACGTCGGCGTCCGCCACCGCCTCGGCCACCACGGCCGTCGCCCGCAGGGCCGGGGCGAGGTCGAAGCCGGCCAGGTAGCGCGGGTTGCGGTGGGTCGCGTTGACCGCCCGCGCGATCTCTGGATCGCGGACCCACAGCACGGTCCGGGTCGATCTCGCCGCCAGCGACGCCACCGTCGTGCCCCAGGTGCCACCGCCGAGCACCGCCACCGTCGGCCTGCGGAGGGTCATCGCACGCTCACCTCCGCCGGCCAGTGCTCGAGGGTGTCGGCGAACCGTTGCCGGACCGCGGCGATCCGCTCGTCGAGGTCCCCGTCGGTCCAGTCGCCGGTGGTGATCGGGTCGAGCACCGCGACCTCGACCGTGCCCGGGTTGACGAACAGGGAGCGGCGCCAAGCCAGCTCGCCGGTGTTGCGCAGGACGATCGGCACGATCGGCACGCCGGCCTGCCGGGCGATGTGGAAGGCGCCCTTCTTGAACCGGCCCAGCGTCGGCGTCGGCATCCGGGTGCCCTCCGGCAGGATCAGGATCGACTCGCCACCCCGCAGCCGGCGTACGACCGCGTCCAGGCTCTTCTTGGCGCTGTCCAGATGGGACCGGTCGATCCAGGCCGGGTCGAGCACCGCCCCGATGACCGCCATCCGGGGGTCGAAGCGGGCCTCCTTCTTCGTGACGGCGGTGAAGTCGTGTCGCAGCAGCGCGCCCAGCACGAGCACGTCCAGGGTGCTCTGGTGGTTGGCGACGAAGACGGCCGGGCGTACCTTCTCCAGGTTTTCGGCACCCACCACCTGGAGCTTGACGCCGGTGAAGGCCAGCGCCAGGTCGGCGGACAAGCCGATGCCCGCGTTGACGCCCAGCCGCCGGTCCCCGGTGAGCAGGCCGTAGCCTACGCCGGTGGCCAGCCCGGCATTGACACCGGCCAGGCCGGCGAGGGTGCCCAGATACGCGCGCAGCCCGGGGGAGCGCGGCTCGCGCAAGGTGAGCTCGGGCCAGCCGAACTCGGCGGCGGCGCGGCGGAGCGTGGGGTGCGGGTTCAGGGCGTACGGGCGGCCGACGGAACCGAGGAACGCGATGTCCTCCGGCCCGTTCGCGTAGCCGTAGCTGCGCTCGAGGTCTATCCCGTGGGTGCGGGCGAAGGCTCGCACGGCCCGGGCCTTCGGCTCGCCCCAGAGCATTCCGGTGCTGCTGCGGCCGGTCAGCACGCCGTCCGCCTCCTCCAGTTCCGTGCAGACGACGTGCGTGATGCCCAGGTCGCGGGCGACCGGCTCGATCTGCCAGCGGGTCGCCGAGGAGGCGACCACCACCGTGTGGCCGGCGCGCAGGTGGGCCCGGACGAGGTCGCGGGCCTCGGGCCGCATCGTGCCGGCGATCTTCTCCGCGAACAGCCGCTCGCCGGCGGCGGCCAACTCGCCGGGCGTCCGGCCGCGCAGGGACGCGAAGCCGATCCGGCCGATCGCCTCCGGATCGCCGCCGAGCAGGGTGCCGTCCACGGCCGCGACGATCATCCGGGCGAGCTCCAGCGGGCCGGCCTCGCCCCGGCGGACCCGTTCGAGATAGACGCTGTTGGCGGTGTAGCCCCGCACCAGCGTCCCGTCGAGGTCGAAGAACGCGCCGACCCGCGGTCCGGTGTCGCCGGCCAGGACCGCCGCGGTGACCTCGGCGGCGGTGACGTTCACGACCGGTCCCGGCGGTGCAGACCGGCGATGACGGCCACCCGGCGTACGGTCGCCTGGATTTCGTCCCGGAAGTCCGCACGCCGCTTGGCGACCTCCGCGCCGTCGGCCAGCAGGCCGCGGTGCTCGGCCAGCCGCAGGGCCGGTTTGAACAGCTCCAGCGACACCGACTCCTCGCTGGCGATCCGCTTCTGCATCGCCCACTGCCGGCCGAGCCGCAGGCACTCCTCGAGGAAGCCGTCGGGGTCGAACGGTTCGTCGTCGGGCCAGGCGGCCAAGCGGTCGGCCACCACGAGGTACGCCTCCAGGAACGGCCGCAGCACCAGGTGGGCGACGAGCAGTTCGCTCTCGGTCAGCCACCGCCGGGCGTCGGCCGGGCCGAACTCGTGCAGCTCCCCGGCCTGCCGCGGGTCGGCGACCGCCAGCTCGGCGGCCATCTCGCGGGCGAACTCCCGGCGGGACGGGACGAAGAAGTCGAACTTGAGCAGGTCACGCAGCCGTAGGATCTCCCGGTTCGCGGTGGCCAGGCCGTTCTCGCCGTCCTCCATGGCGGCGACCAGGCCCAGCTCGCCGATCGCCCGGTCGACCAGCACGTGCACGGCGGTGTTCCGGTAGAACGCGGCCACCAGGTGCTGCCCGGGCGCGATCGACCAGATCGTCTCGGTGCCGCCGTCGAAGCCGGCCAGCACCCCCGAGCGCGACAGGTCGTCGAGCGCGCGATGGATGGTGGCCCGGTCGGTTAGATTCGCCGCGCCGGCCACCGGGCGACCGCGCTGGGCCAGGTAGCGGGCCAGCGGGGCGACCGTGGCCAGCACCTCGTCGAGGGTGAGCGCCCGGTCGGCGGCCAGCAGCGCCAGGCAGACCACGGCCGTGGTGGTCACCGGGGTGGCCCGGTTGATCCGGTGGGAGGTCTCCAGGGCGATCCGCTCGACCGCGCGCACCGACGGGTCGTCGCCGCGCATCTCGGCGAGGCGGTCGCGCAGCGGGATCGGCTCGCCGAACTCCACGTACGCCCGGCCGAAACGTTCCCGCTGGGAGCGCCCGAAGCTCCACAGCCAGCGCAGGTCCTCGGGACGCTTGCCGATGCCGCGCGCCTCGGTGGTGACCAGCGGCACCTCGTGCAGCTGCTCGTAGACGATCGAGACCGGGACGATCAGGGCCTTGGCGGCGGCGTCCGCGTCGAGCGCCTCGGTCACATAGTGCAACAGGCCGTACGTCGGCGGGCGGAGCTTGCCGGTGCGGGTCCGGCCGCCCTCGATCGACCAGCACAGGTTGCGCCGATTCCGGATCATCTGGGCGACGTACCAGCGCAGCGCGAACCGGTACACCGGGTTGTCCGCGGTCGAGCGCCGGATGTAGACGTACCCGGAACGGCGCAGCAGGCGGTTGAACGGGAAAACGTCGAGGTTCGCCCCGGCCAGCACGAACGGCGGCTCGACGCCGTTCTGCGAGATCGCCGCCGGCACCGTGACACCGTCCAGATAGGACCGGTGCGAGAAGGGGAACAACAACGATTGCGTACGATCGAGCGACCGCAACCGGTGCGCCTGCTCCGGGTCGATGATCAGCTCGTGGGCGCGGGTCAGCCAGCGGCTGAAGCGGGCCCAGTCGCTGGTGGCGCGCCTGGTGCGGGTGGCGCCCATCTCGCGCAGGTAGCCGGCCACCTCCCCGCGCACCTCGCCGGCCGGGCGACCCAGTGATCCGGCCAGCTCCGCGACCCGCCCGGCGAAATCGTCGTCGGCGAGCAGCATCACCACCTCCGGGGCGTCCGCCCGGCGGCGGGCCGCGAGGGCTTCGGCGCGGATCGACAGATGCTCGCTGAGGGTCGGGCTCATCGCCGCCTCGCAGGGGTGCGTACGGATGCGGGTTCGCACTCCAGACTTCTCCGCCGTGGTGGCGGGCAGGCAGGGCCGTTGGTCCCTCGCGCGGGGGTCCCGGAGCCCGATCAGCCGAGGTGCGCGGCGTCCAGGGCGGCCTGCAGCGACTGCAGGTAGCCGTCGCTGGTGACGGTGGCGCCGGAGACGGTGTCGATGTTCGCGCCCTGCGCCTGCAGGGTCTCCTGGGTCAGGATCGGCAGCGCGTACGCGTTGATCTCCTGGTCCCGGCCGTTGCCGTTGGGGTAGACAGGCACCTGGACGTCGGTGATCTTGCCGTTGGTGACGGTGATGGTGACCTGCACGTCGCCCCAGCGGGTGGAGGCGGTGGAGCCCGGGTAGGTCTTGGTGCTCGAGGTCTTGGTGGCCGTCGGTGACGCCGGCGCGGTCGATTTGGGCGAGGACGACGACTTGGTGGCGGCCGAGGACGAGCTGGCCGACGGCGTCGGGGTGGCCCCGGTGGTGGTCGGCTGGGTGGCCGGGGCGGTGGCGGCGACCGCCGTGCCGACCGCGCTGTTCGTGCTGGTGCGGTAGCTGAACAGCAGGACAAGGGCGGCGATCGTGGAGAACAGCCACAGGGTGATCCGGCGCATCGGGGTCGGTCCTCTTCCTTACCAGGCGAACAGTTCGGTGTGGATGTCTTCCGGGCGGGCGCCGGCCTCGCGGGCGGCGTTCTGGGCCGCCTCGGTCCAGGCCTCGGGGCCGCAAAGGTAGACGTGTGAGCCGGCGATGCCGGGGACGAGCTGCCGCAGCGCGCCGGCGTCGGTGTGGTCGGCGTACTGAGCGGGCAGCCAGGACGGCCGGGTGGCGCGCGGGCCTAGCAGGTAGATGACGCGGACGCCACGGTAGGCGGCGAACCACTCCAGCTCCTCGCGGAACGCAATCTCCCGCTCGTCGCGGGCCCGGTAGATCAGGGTGGCCTCGCCCGGCCGGTACGGCAGCTCGCCGAGCAGGGCGAGCAGCGGGGTGACGCCGATGCCGCAGGCGAGCATGGTGACCGGGCCGCCGGCGTACGTCTCGCCGGTGAGCTTGCCGTACGGCCCCTCGACCAGCACCTTCGTGCCGGGCCGGAGGCTGGCCACCCGCGAGCTGCCGTCGCCGAGGTCCTTCACCGTGATCCGCAGCCCGCGGCCGTGCGGGGTGGCCGACAGCGAATAGGGGTGCGAGCGGGACCAGCCCGGCCCGTCGAGGAAGCGCCACTGGAAGAACTGCCCGGCGCGCACCGGCAGTCGCCCGAGATCGCGCCCGGCCAGGTAGACACTCGTCAGTCCGGGTCCTTCCGGGACCACCCGCTCGACCATCAGGCGGTGCCTCAGGTTGCGCCAGACCGGCAGGCCGATCCGGTACGCGAGGACCGCGCCCGCCGAGACGGCGTAGAGCGTCCACCAGTAGGCGGTCGAGGCCGCCGACCCGATGAAGTCGGTGCCGGTCCACAGCTGGTGCGGCAGGGCTAGCCCGACCCCGGCGTACGCGTAAAGGTGCAGTAAGTGCCACGATTCGTAGCGAAGCTTCCGGCGGGCCGCCCGGATCGAGGTGACCACGACCATGACCAGCGCGAGCGTGCCGGCGGTGGCCAGCAGCATCCCGGGGTAGGTCCAGATCATGTCCCAGAGCTCGGCGAACGCGTTCGCGTGGGCGGCGCCGGCGTAGCCCAGGGTGATCAGCACGATGTGCGCGATCATCAGCCAGAACGAGGTGAAGCCGGTCCAGCGGTGCCAGCGGGCCAGCCGGTCCTGCCCGAAGGCCCGCTCGGCGAGCGGGATCCGGGCCATCAGCAGCACCTGCAGAAGCAGCAGGTCGGAGGCCCAGAGCCCGGTCAGCCGCCCGATCGCGGAGACCGCGTCGGAGCCGCCGCCGGCGAGCTGCTGGACGCCGCCGTTGCGTACCCACAAGGCCGTCACGATCAGCATCGTCAGGCCGGCCACCACGCCGCCGAGGTCGGCGAACCAGCGCGGCGTCGTACGCGGGGACCGCTGGGGCCGGTGGGACGGTAGCGCGGAGGAGCGGCGGGGGGCCGTGACGGTCATGCCATAACCATCGGTCATCCTGCTGTGCGTCAAAGGTCAGATCCCTATGGGTTGGCTGTGCGCTGTCTGTCAACGCCGTCCGGAGCGCAAGTCTGGTACCCGGGGATCGGAGAACTCCAAGAAAGCGCGGCGGCGAGCAGCAGCGGGTCGATCAGAGCCAGCCGGGGCAGCAGGTGCGGGCTGCGCAGGCTGCCCTTCAGCCCCGCCTCCGGGGCGGCGAGCACGGCGGCCGGGTGATCGTGCACCACCCGTCGCCGTTCGCCCCACAGGCGCGGGTTGCTTCAGGACCGGCAAGGGGCCATCCGACCCTGACCGAGCCCGCCGCGTCCGGGCAGCGTGAAGGTGTGGGACCGGGCCAGCCGGCCCGGGCCGGAGGGAGGGAGCACGACGATGATGGGCTGGTACGGCGGCGGCATGGGCTGGGCCGGTTGGCTGGGCATGAGCCTGTTCTGGCTGGTGCTGCTCGCGGCGATCGTTCTGCTGGTGGTGTGGCTGCTGCCGGGCGCGGGCGTGACGGGCCGGGGCGGCCGGCCGCCGGAGTCGCCGGAGGACATGCTGGACCGGCGGTTCGCGCGGGGCGAGATCGATGTCGAGACCTATCAACTGCAGCGAGCGGCGCTGGCGCAGGCCCGAGGGCCGCGGTGACCGCGCGGGCCGGGCGATGCGGGTATCGCCCGGCCCTTTCTCACGCGCGGCAGGGCGCCGACGCCGTCCGCCTCGGGCAGCGGCTCGCCGATCGCCGGGCCGAGCAGGGTGACCTTCGCGCCGGCGCGGTTCCTGCGGCGGGCGATGGCGTACGTCACGATCCGTTGTGCCCACGGGCGACGAGCACCGGGCACTCGGCATGACGCAGCAGGTGCAGGCCGGTGGAGCCGAGCAGGGCGCCACGGATCGGACCACGGCCGTGACTGCCCACCACGACCAGTTGCGCCTCGGCCGAGGCACCGGTCAGCACCGGGGAGATCGCGTCGTGGATCAACCGGACTTCGGCGGGAACCTCCGGGAACTTGCTCCGCCACGGCGCCAGTTGCTCCTCGACGGCCGCTCCGGCGGCGGCGTCCTGCTCCGGCGTCGCGACGTCGGCGGGCCGCACGCCTGCCACCCACAGCTGCATCGCGGGGGCGTACGAGCGGACGACGACCAAGGATGTCGCGCGCGTGGCCGCGGCGATGAACGCCGCTTCGAGCACCTGATCGGCGGCGGGCGAGTCGTCCACGCCGGCGACGACCGGGCCGCCCGTCCTCGGCGCTCCTCGCACGATCACCACCGGGCAGGCGGCGTGCGTGGCCACGCGCTGACCGACCGAGCCGAGCCGGAGGCCGGCGAACCCGCCGCCGCCGTGGTACCCGACGACGAGCAGAGCGGCGTCGCGGCCGAGGCCGGGCAGGAGCTCGCCGGGTTGGCCGATCAAGGTGTCGGCCGTGACGTCCACACCGGGGGCGATGCTCTGGGCGTGGCGGGCCGCCGCGAACGTCAGCGCGGTCGACGACGACCACACCCGCTCGACGTAGCTGCTGCCGTCCGCCTCCCGGGCCTCGTCCGTGTTCCACTCGAGAACATGCACGATGCGCAGCGGTAGGTGGCGTGATTCGGCTTCGCGGGCCGCCCATGCCACGGCCTGGTTGCCGGAGTCGACGCCGGCGGTGCCGACGACTATCGCTGGGGGTTTCATGATGGTCCTCCGTCCCGTGCTGGGCTCCACTTGCCACTGTGTCCGCCGGCGGTCGTCCGGGTCAGAGGCGAAGGACCCGATCCCGGCGCCGTAGGGCCGGTGGCCATCCGACGGCGAGCCGGTCGGGTTTTTAGGCCCTGCCCTGGACCGGCGTCGCGTTCCTACGGTGAGGGGAGGAGGTGCTCTCCATGATCATTAGTGCTGCGATGCGGCGCCGGATGTACCGGGGCGGGCGGCCGGGCCGGCTGGCGCGGGCGCTCAACCGGGTGTCCGCGCTGCAGTTCGGCGCCGGGTTCCTGACGCCGGACAACTGGGTCACCATGGAGGTGACCGGCCGCCGGTCCGGGCACACGGTGGCCTGCCCGCTGGTCGTGACCCGGTACGGCGACGAGCGTTACCTTGTGTCCATGCTCGGCGCGAAGGCGAACTGGGTGGCCAACGTCCGGGCCGCGGGCGGCGACGTCGTGCTGCGCAACCGGCGCCGGGAACGGGTCCGGCTGGTGGAGGTGGAGCCGGGCGAGCGCGCCCCGATCCTGCGCCGCTTCGTGCAGATCGCGCCGGGCGCCCGGGCGCACGTGCCGGTCGACCGGCACGCGCCGGTGACCGACTTCGAGCGGATCGCCGCCGACTACCCGGTGTTCCGGGTGACGCCGCGGCCTTGAGAGACGGTCGAGGGCGCCCGGGGACCTCAGGGCCAGCATCGCCCGGCGCCGAGGGCCCGGTCAGGGCCCAATGGCCCTGCCGTCCGGTACGTCCCGCTCCTAGCGTCGGCGGTGAGGGGAGGTACGTGATGAAGAACTGGACTGTGGACGATGTGATGACCACCAAGGTCGTCTCGGTGGATCAGGGCGCCTCCTACCGCTCGGTGGTGGACACGCTCATCGAGCATCGCGTCAGCGCCGTGCCGGTGGTGGACTCGTTCCTGCGGGTCTCCGGTGTGGTCAGCGAGGCGGACCTGTTGCGCAAGATCGAGTACGCCGGGGACGAGACGCCGCGGATGTTCGAGAGCCGGCGTCGTCGGGGTGAACGCGGCAAGGCGCTGGCCCGGACCGCGGCGAACCTGATGAGCGCCCCGGCGGTCACCGTGCTCAACGGCACCTCGCTGGTGGCGGCGGCCCGGCGGATGGATGCCGAAGGGGTGAAACGGCTGCCCGTGGTCGACGATCTCGGCCGCCTGGTCGGCATAGTGACCCGCGGCGACCTGTTGAAGGTCCACCTGCGCCCGGACGAGGACATCGTCGCCGACATCACCGCCGGGCTCGGGGAGGACGCCGGATCGGTGACCGTGAGCGTCGAGGACGGCACGGTGACGCTGACCGGCAAGGTCGAACTGTGGTCCACGGCGAACGAGGCCGCCCGGCTGGCCCGGCGGGTCGCCGGCGTCGCCGGGGTGACCGACGAGGTGACCTTCGAGGTCGACGACCGCTACCCGTACGGGCCCGCATTCGGCGTGGCGTGATAGGGGAGACGAGATGGCTGACACGGATGTGGTGGTCGGTGTCGACGGCTCGCCGTCGTCGAAGGCCGCCCTGCGCTGGGCACTCGACCAGGCCCGCCTGACCAAGGCGCGGCTGCGGCCCGTCATCGCCTGGGAGGTTACGCCGTACACCGGCTGGGGCGTGCTGGCGCACGAGGACTTCGGCGATGCCGCCGGCAAGCTGCTCGGCGAGTCGGTCCGGGAGGCGCTCGGCTACGACCCGCCCCTGGACGTCGAGGTGGTGGAGACGGTGCTGCCCGGGCATCCCGCCCAGATGCTGATCGACCAGTCGGCGCACGCCGCGTTGCTGGTGGTCGGCTCCCGCGGGCGCGGCGGCTTCGCCGGCACGCTGCTCGGCTCGGTGAGTCAGCTCTGCGTCCAGCACGCGCACTGCCCGGTGCTCGTGGTGCGCGGCAAGTACTGAGCCATGAACGCCGCGCCCGGAATCGAGCGGGCGGACGATGCCGACCTCGCCTTCCTGGCGATCCACCGCGGGCCGGTCCCCGAGCACCTCGGCGTCGTGCTGGGCCTCGACCGGCCGCTGACCGCGGCGGCCTGTGCTCGGCTGCTCGGCGACCGGGCCGCCCGAGTGCCCCGGCTGCGGCAGCGGCTGGTGCGGACGCCGCCGGGCTGCGGGCCGCCGGTCTGGGCCGACGACGAGGCGTTCGACCCCTGGCGGCATTTCGAGACCGCCGGCTGCCCGGCGCTCGGCGACGATCAGACGCTGGTCGAGGCCGCTCTCCCGCACCTGATGGCCCTCAGCACGTGACCATCGGCCCGTCCTGATGGGACCTGCCACCCTGCCCGGCCGCACGCTGGAAGGAGAGCGTGAGAGGAGCGGTCATGAAGGTCAATCCCATCATCGTCGGCGCCGACGGCGCCGACTGCAGCAAGGCGGCGGTGAGGTGGGCGGCGCGCGAAGCACAGCGCCGGGGACTGCCGCTACGGGTCACGCACGTCTACGACTGGGAGTGGCGCGAGGCCCGGTACGACTCGAGCAACGTCTACCTGGACGACGCTCGCCGGCACGCCGAGGGCGTCACTGCCAACGGCGTCCACGAGGCGCTGGTCGTGGCGCCGAAGCTCGACGTGGAGGGCGATCCGGTGATCGGGGCATCCGGCGGCCCGGCTGCTGGCCGGGGCCGAGCACGGACAGTTGATCGTTCTCGGCAGCCGGGGCCGGGGCGGGTTCGCGAGCCTGCTGCTGGGCTCGGTGATCCGGTTCTGCTCGGAAGAAGGAGGTGGGCACCATGGTCACGACCGTCATCGCCGGTGCCGTGCGCGAGCGCCGGCCCGGCAAGCGGCGGGTGGCGCTGGTTCCCGAGGCGAACTCCCGGCTCGGGGCGGCGGGCATCCACGTGCTGGTCGAGGAGGGCACGGGCGTCGCCGCCGGGTTCTCCGACGAGGATCGTGAGTCGGCCGGCGCCGAGGTCGTCCCGGGCGCGAACCTGGTCGAACGGGCGCACATCGTGCTGTGCGTCGGCCCCGCCCGATCCCGGCGCGACGCCCGCCCTGCGCCGCCCGCTGAGCCATCCCGACCAGGTCGCGGTGGGCCGGTGCGGGCGTCATCGCGCACAGCCTCGACCTGCTGCCGCGCACGCTGAGCCGGGCCCAGCCGATGGACGCGCTCACCTCGCGGGCCAACGTCGCCGGGTACCAGGCCGCGCCGATCGCGGCCGACACGTACGGCCGGTTCTTCCGATGCTGACCACGGCCGCCGGGACGGTCAAACCGGCCGCGGTGCTGGTTCTCGGTGCCGGCGTGGCCGGGCTGCAGGCGATCGGCACCGCCCGCCGGCTCGGCGCCGTGGTCACCGCGTACGACGTACGCCCGCAGGCCCGTGAACGCCGCGGTGCGGACGCTCGTCGGCTGACCGGGACCATCGGCCCTGGCCGGATGTGACCGCCTTGCGGTGTGGTGGAGGCAGAGCACCGTCGGTGAGGAGGAGCGATGAAAACGACAACGGTCCCGCCGTCGCGAAAGGTCCTCGTCGACTGTGTTCACCTCGCCACGAGAGCACCGTCGCTGCACAACAGCCAGCCCTGGCGGTTCCGGATCGAGGGCCCGGCGGTGGAGGTGTACGCCGACCGTACGCGCCACCTGGAGGTGATCGACCCGGCCGGGCGCGAGCAGCTGATCAGCGTGGGCGCCGCCGTCTTCACCCTGAGACTGGCCGTCCAGCGGGCCGGCTACCACGCCGAGCTGACCACCTTCCCCCGCCCGGACGAGCCCGACCTGGTGGCCCGGGTCGTGGCCGGGCGGCCCACCGCGGTCGGTCCGGCGGCGGAGGCGCTCGCCGAGGCGATCCCGCACCGGCACACCAATCGCCGGCCGTTCGCGCACACCCCGGTGCCGGCCGAGGTGCTGCATCATCTCGTCGACGCCGCCCGCCGGGAGGGCGCTGTTCTCACCGTGGCCGGCCCGGCCGGGCGGGAACGCATCCTCGCGATGGCCTTCGAGGCCGGCCGCCGGCTGCGGGAACGGCCCGGCTACCGCGCCGAGCTGGACCGCTGGACCGGCTACTCGCCCCGGCCGGACGGGGTGCCGGTGTGGGCCGTCGGGCCGTGGGACGCGCTCGAGGCGGTGCCGGTCCGCGACTTCCGCGAGTTCTCCGACCTGAAACGGCCGGTGGAGCCGTTCGAGCCGTACCCGACGATCCTGATCCTCTGGACCGCCGGTGACGAGCGGTCGGACTGGTTGCGGGCCGGGCAGGCGCTGCAGCGGGTGTTGCTGACCGCCACCTGGCAGAACCTGGCCACCACGCCGATCAGCCAGCCGGTGGAGGTGCCGGAGGTGCGCGGCCTGCTCACCGACGCGGCGACCGGCCTGGCCCCGCAGATGGTCCTACGGGTCGGGTACGGCAAGATCGCGGGCCGCTCGCCGAGACGGCCGGTCGCCGAGGTGCTGCTGCCGGGCCGGGCACTGTAGACCAGCCGCCCCCAAAAGGGACAGGCACTTCGGCCCGTCCCCGCACAGCGATCCGCGGTCCACCCTGACGGCGAGGCGCGTTGGCCGAGGAGGCACGATGCCCGAGGAATCCGTACTGCTCGATGTCGAGGCGTTGCCCCGGCTCGTCGGCGAGCTGCGCGAGCGCGGCTACACCGTGATCGGCCCGACCGTCCGGGACGGCGCGATCATGCTGGCCGAGCTCGAGTCGGCGGCCGACCTCCCGTACGGCTGGGGAGTGGAGACCGAGGCGGGGCGCTACCGCCTGCGCCGCCGCGCGGACAATGCCGCGTTCGCCCACTCGGCCGGCCCGCAGTCGGTCAAGGACATCCTGCACCCGCCCCGCGCCCGGCTCTGGTCCGCCGATCGCGCCACCGGCTCGGTCACCGCCGGCCCGGACGAACCGCCCCGGTACGCGATCCTCGGCGCCCGCCCCTGCGACCTGGCCGCACTGGGCGTGCTCGACCGGGTGTTCACCGGCGGTGCGCACACCGAACCGATCTACACCGCCCGCCGGGACGGGGCGTTCATCGTCGCCGTCGAGTGCACCGAGCCGGGCGCCACCTGCTTCTGCACCTCGATGGGCGGCGGACCGGACGCCCGCGACGGCTACGACCTGGCGATGACCGAGCTGGCCGGTGAGCACGACGACCGCTTCCTGATCCGGGCCGGCTCGCCGGCCGGCGCCGAGGTGCTGGCGGCGCTGCCCACCCGGCCGGCCGGCACGGAAGTGATCGGGGAGGCCCGCGCCGCGGTCGCCCGAGCGGCCGGCGCCATGACCCGGTCCATGCCGGACGAGCCGCTGCCCGACCTGCTCGCCGCCGCCCGCGAGTCCCCGCACTGGACGGACGTCGCCGCCCGCTGCCTGACCTGCGGCAACTGCACCATGGTCTGCCCGACCTGCTTCTGCACCACCACCGAGGACGTCACCGACCTGACCGGCGAGCACGCCGAACGGTGGCGGCGCTGGGACTCCTGCTTCGACCTCGACTTCTCCTACCTGCACGGCGGCAGCGTGCGGACCAGCGGGGAGTCCCGGTACCGGCAGTGGATCAGTCACAAGCTGGGCACCTGGCACGACCAGTTCGGCTCGTCGGGCTGCGTCGGCTGTGGCCGGTGCATCGCCTGGTGCCCGGCCGGCATCGACATCACCGCGGAAGCTGCGGCGCTGTCGGCCTGGCGGGCGAGCGAGGAGGAGCCGTGCTGAGCGACCTGACCATCCGGGTACTGGCCCAGCCGTTCTTCGCCGGCCTGACCATCGGCCTGGTCCGCGAGCTGTGCGAGTGCGCCACCGCCGAGACCTTCCCGGCCGGCGCAACGATCTTCGCCGAGGGCGGCCCGGCCGACGCGTTCTGGCTCCTCGAACACGGCAAGGTCGCGCTCGGGCTGCACGTGCCGGGCCGCGGCGACCAGGTGATCGAGACGATCGGGCCGGGCACGGTGCTGGGCTGGTCGTGGCTGCACCCGCCGTACCGGTGGCACTTCGGCGCGAACGCGATCGAGCCGGTCACCGCCGTGCGCTTCGACGCGGCCGCGGTACGGCTGCGCTGTGAGACCGACCCGGAGTTCGGGTACGCGATGCTGAGCCGCCTCACCCCGATCATCACCGAGCGCCTGCAAGCGACCCGGCTGCGCCTGCTCGACCTGTGGGGCCGGCCGTGACCGCGCCGGTGCCCTACCGGGTGGTGGACCGTCGGGTGGAGACGGCCGACACGGTCACCCTCGAGCTGGTCGGCGAGGACGGGCCGGCTTTCGCGCCCGGACAGTTCGCCATGCTCACGGCGTACGGAATAGGGGAAGTTCCGATCTCGCTCAGCGGGGGCGGCCGCGGCGGGAGGCTGATACACACCCTTCGCAACGTCGGCGCGGTCACCGCGGCGCTGCACGGGGCCGCGCCCGGGCAGATGATCGGCGTGCGCGGCCCGTTCGGCACGACCTGGGACGTGGACGCCGCCCGCGGGCACGACGTCGTGATCGTGGCCGGCGGGATCGGGCTCGCGCCGCTGCGCCCGGTGGTGGAGGCGGTGCTGGCCCGCCGCGACGAGTTCGGCCGGGTCTCCGTGCTGGTCGGCGCCCGCACCCCCGGCGACCTGCTGTACCCCGCGGATCTGCGGCGCTGGCGACAGCGCGCCGACGTCCGGACGATCGTCGACCGGCCCGCCGACGGCTGGACGGGGGAGGTCGGGCTGGTGACGACCCTGATCCCGCGGGCCGAGGCCGATCCGGACAACACCGTCGCATACCTCTGCGGCCCCGAGGTGATGATGCGGTTCGTCGCCGAGGCGCTGATCCGGCGTGGGCTCGCCGGGCACGACATCCACGTCTCCCTGGAACGGGACATGCGGTGCGGCGCCGGCTGGTGCGGGCACTGCCAGCTCGGGCCGCTGCTGCTCTGCCGGGACGGGCCGGTGTTCCGGTACGACCGGGTGGAACCGTTGCTACGAGTGCGGGAGCTGTGATGACGAGCGCGATGCCGACCCTGGCGGTGTGGAAGTTCGCCTCCTGCGACGGCTGCCAGCTCAGCCTGCTCGACTGCGAGGACGAACTGCTGGCGGTGGCCGGCCGGGTGCGCGTCGCGCACTTCCTCGAGGCCAGCCGTGCGGTGCTGCCCGGACCGTACGACGTCTCGCTGGTGGAAGGCTCGATCACCACCCCGGACGACGCCGAACGCATCCGCCGGGTCCGCGAGGTGTCCCGCACGCTGGTCACCATCGGCGCCTGCGCCACGGCCGGCGGTATCCAGGCGCTCCGCGACAACGCGGACGTCGCGGAGTTCGCCTCGGTCGTCTACGCGCACCCCGAGTACATCGCCACGCTGGCCACCTCCACGCCGATCGCGGCGCACGTGGACGTCGACTACGAACTGCACGGCTGCCCGGTCGACCGGCGCCAGTTGCTGGAGGTGCTCGGCGCGTTGCTGATCGGGCGGAAGCCGAACATCCCGGCGCACAGCGTCTGCTTCGAGTGCAAGCAGCGGCACAACGTCTGCGTCGTCGTGGCGCATGGCACACCCTGCCTCGGCCCGGTCACCCGGGCCGGCTGCGGCGCGCTCTGCCCGGCCGTCTCGCGTGGGTGCTACGGCTGCTTCGGCCCGGCCGAGACGCCGAACTACGCCGCACTGGAAAGCGTGCCCGGCTCGGTCTTCCTCGAGGTGACCCGGCGGAAGGAACAGTCATGACCCACCGCGGCGAGCGGATCCTCGACGTACGGGCGCTGGCCCGGGTCGAGGGCGAGGGCGCGATGCACGTCCGGGTGCGCGGCGACCGGGTCGACGACGTACGCCTGGAGATCTACGAACCGCCCCGGTTCTTCGAGGCGTTCCTGCGCGGGCGCCGGTACACCGAGCCGCCCGACATCACGGCCCGGATCTGCGGGATCTGCCCGGTGGCGTACCAGATGAGCGCCTGCGCGGCCATCGAGGACGCCTGCGGCATCGAGGTCGGCGGCCCGATCGGGGAATTGCGCCGGCTGCTCTACTGCGGCGAATGGATCGAGAGCCACACTCTGCACATCTACCTGCTGCACGCGCCGGACTTCCTCGGCTACCCCAGCGCGCTTGAGCTGGCGAAGGACCGGCGTGACCTGGTGGAACGGGGTCTGGCGCTGAAGAAGACCGGCAACGACCTGCTCGAACTGCTCGGCGGCCGGGCGATCCACCCGGTCAACGTGCGGGTCGGCGGCTTCTACCGGGCGCCGGCACCGCGCGAGCTGGCCCCGATGCGGGAGCGGCTGCGGGTCGCGCTCGACCAGGCCCTGGTGACCGTGGAGTGGGTGGCGGGCTTCGACTTCCCCGACTTCACCCACGACCACGAGTTGCTGGCGCTGACCGTGCCCGGCCGGTACGCGATCGAGACCGGCGACGTCGTCACCACCGGCGGGCTCCGCTTCGGAGTCCGGGAGTTCGAGGAGCACGTGCTCGAGGAGCAGGTGCCGCACTCCACCGCCCTGCACGCGCGACTGGCCGGGCGCGGCCGCTACCTGACCGGCCCAGCGGCCCGCTACACGCTCAACCACGACCAGCTCTCGCCGATCGCCCGGCAGGCCGCCGCCGCGGCCGGTCTCGGTGCGGACTGCCGCAATCCCTACCGCAGCGTCGTGGTCCGGGCCATCGAGATCGTGTACGCCGTGGACGAGGCGATCCGGCTGATCGACGCGTACGAGCCCCCGGTCCGCCCGGCCGAGGAGGTCCCGCCACGGGCGGGCGCCGGCCGGGGCGCCACCGAGGCCCCGCGCGGCGTGCTGTTCCACCGCTACGAACTGGACGCCGACGGCCTCGTCCGCACGGCCCGGATAGTGCCGCCGACGTCGCAGAACCAGGCGGCCATCGAGGACGACCTGACCCGCTTCGTCGGCGAGCGGCTGCACCTGGTCGACGAGCGCCTGACCGCCGACTGCGAGCAGGCGATCCGCAACTACGACCCGTGCATCTCCTGCGCCACCCACTTCCTCGACCTCTCGATCGACCGGGGGTGACGCCATGCCGGGCCGGCGCGTCGTGATCGGCGTGGGCAACGAGTTCCGCCGCGACGACGGGGCCGGGCCCCGGGTGGTGGCCGAGCTGACCGACCGGCTGACCGGCGTGGACCTGCGGGTCACCGACGGCGAGCCGAGCCGGCTGCTCGACCTGTGGACGGGGGCGGAGCTGGCCGTGGTGATCGACGCCGTGCACGCGCCGGACCGGCCGCCGGGTGCCTGGTTCGAGCTGGCGGCCTCCGACGCGCCCGAGGAGCCCTCGGCCGGCACCCACGGCGTCGGCCTGGGCACCGCGGTGGCGCTCGGCCGGGTCCTGCGCCGGCTGCCGGAGCGGCTGGTCGTGCTCGCGGTCTGCGGGACCGAGCTCGGCTTCGGGGCCGGCTTGACCGCGCCCGTCGAGGCCGCCGTTCGTCCGGTCGCCGCCCGGGTCCGGGAGCTGGTCGCACCACACTGACGGGCCGAATGCCTCTGCCGGCCGGCCCGGACGGCGGCTCAGGCTGGAAGGAGAGGGGCGGCGGACGATGACCACGTTACGGGTGATGGCCGGATACGACGGATCGGTGGCGGCCGGGGCGGCCATCGAGGCGGCCGCGACTCTGCTGCCCCGGGCCCAGGCTTGGATCACCCACCTGTGGATGCCGCCGTTCGCCAGCGACGCGCTACGGCGGCGGCTCTGGCACGGCACCCGCCGGGTCGACGAGTTCGTCGAGGCGGTCGAGCGGGAGGGCGGCGCCGAGGCCGACCGGCTGGCCGCCGCCGGCGTCGCGCTGGCCCGCGCCGCCGGCTGGGAGGCCGAGCCGCTGGTCGAGCGGGGTTACGGCGGAGAGGGCCTGCAACTGGCCGAGCTCGCCGAGAAGCTCGAGCCGGACGTGCTGGTGGTGGGCTCGCGCGGGCTCGGCGGCGCACGGGCCGTGCTGGGCAGTGTCTCGGACATGGCCGTGCACTACGCCGCCCAGCCCGTGCTGGTGGTGCCGTACCCGATGTTCGTCGCCGAGCGGGCGGCGCTGGCGGAGGGCCCGATCCTGGTCGGCTGGGACGGCTCGCCGGGGGCCCGCCGGGCGCTGGCCGCGGCGGGACAACTGTTCCCCGGGCGGCGGATCGTGCTGGCCGCGGTTCGCGAGGGCGCCCTGGCGCAGCCGGCGCCGCCCGGATTCCAGGAGATCACGGTGGAGTCCCCGGCCGGTCACCCACCCGGCCGGGGCATCGCCGAGGCACTGGCCCGGCAGGGCGCCGAGCAGCGCGCCGCCGTGATCGTGGTCGGCTCCCGGGGCCGGTCGGCGATCCGGGAGATCCTGCTCGGCAGCGCAGCGATGGCGACCCTGCACCACCTGAGCCGGCCCGTCCTGGTGGTTCCGCATCGGACCGGCGCCGGAGGCACCACGGCCGGTGCCGACCGCATCGAGGTGACCACGCTGCCCGCGCGCACCGTCGTCGGCCGGCGGGAGAGCGTCCCGATGGCGGATCTCGCGACGTTCTTCGGCCGGACCATCCCGATCGTCGCCGCCGAGTTCGAACGGCACGGCATCACCCCGGCCGGGCCGCCGACCGCCGTCTACACGAACGAGGCGCATCAGGTCTTCGACGTGACGGTCGGCTTCCCCATCGAGGGTGAGCCGCCCGGCGTCGGCGGCCTCACCGCCGAGCATCTCCCGGCCGGCCGGGTGGTCCGGGCCGAGCACATCGGGCCGTACCGGACACTGCCGTCCATGTACGCCGCCCTGAGCGCCTGGTTCGCCGGCCACGCCCGGGTGCCGCCGCCCCGGATGTGGGAGGAGTACCTGGTCGGCCCGGGCGCCGCGGACGAGTCCGGGTACCGCACCCGGGTGGTGTACCCGCTGGGCTGAAACGGCCGGGACCAACGGCCCTGGCCGGTGCGGTTGCCGGGGGTTGTGATGGGAGCAGAGAAACGCCTCCAAGGAGGCCGGCCATGAGCGACCTCGACAGGCTCCGGACGGAGCGAGATTCCCGGCAGGCCCACGCGGCCTGCGCCGACACCACCCGATACAGCGGGGCGATCAATCGCTACCTGGGCGTGCTCGGCTACCACGCGGAGGACGCGGGCAAGCCCGCGCCCGGCCGGGTCCCGCCCGGCGTAGTCGCGAAGACCGGCCTGGTGCTCGTGGGCGTGGACGACAGCCCGATCAGCTACACCGCCGTCGACCACGCCGCGATCGAGGCCGAGCTGCGCGGCTGGGACCTGCGCATGATCCACGTGCCGGGCGGCCGTCAGTCCGCCCAGGACGCCGGCGCCCGGCTGCTCGAGCGGCTGACCGAACGGGTGCACGCCTGCGCCCCCTCGATCGCCGTGACCAGCCGGATCGTGACCGGCTCGGCGGCGTCCCGGCTGCTGATCGAGGGCCGGCACGCCGGCCTGGTCGTGGTCGGGCACCGGCACGGCGCGGCGAGCTCGGTGTTCGGCGTCAGCGTGGGGGAGCGGGTGGCCGTCGACCACAACGGCGTGGTGATGGTCGTCCGCATTCCCGGCTGGCCGCCAGGCCCCGGGTTCGCCGCCCGGCCGATCGTGGTCGGCGTGGACGGCGACGACAGCCCGGCCGTCGGCTTCGCGCACGGCGAGGCGAAGCTGCGCGGCAGCGACCTGCTGCTGCTGCACGCCGGGCGGACGCCCCGGATCGAGCGGGTCGACACCGCCGGCGGCGTACGGATGCACCGGCGGTTCGTCGCCGAGGATCCGGCCGAAGCGCTGATCGACGTGTCGACCCAGGCGGCCGCGCTGGTCGTCGGCCGGCACGGTCCGGGCGGCATACCCGCCGGGCTGCTCGGGTCGGTGAGCCGCGCCGTGGTGCAGCACGCCCATTGCCCGGTCTTCCTGGTGGGCTGAGACTGAGGGGACGGCCATGACGGTCCTGGTCGCGTACGGCACGACGGGCGGCGGCACCGGTGAGATCGCCGAGTGGGTCGCCGAAGAACTGCGGGCGGCCGGCCTGACGGTGCGCCTGATGTCGGCAGCCGAGGTCACCGACGTCACCGGCTACGACGCGCTGATCCTCGGCTCCGCCCTCTACGGGTACGGCTGGCATCTCGACGTCCGCCGGTTCGTGCACCGCTTCGCCGGCCGGTTCGCCGACCGCCGGGTCTGGCTGTTCAGCAGCGGGCCGCTGGACAGCTCGGCCGATGCCGGAAAGCTGCCGCCCGTCCCGCACGCGTACGCCGCGCTGCGTGAGCTGCCGGCCCGCGACCACGTGACGTTCGGCGGGCGGATGACCGCCGAGGCGCACGGCTGGCTCGGAACCGCGAGACCGGCCGTCCCTGACGTCGGGCCGCTCGGCCCTGACCGGGGCGGCGGAAACCGCGAGACCGGCCGTCCCTGACGTCGGGCCGCTCGGCCCTGACCGGGGCGGCGGAAACCGCGAGACCGGCCGTCCCTGACGACGGGCCGTCCGGCCCTGACCGGGGCGGCGGAACCGCGATCGGATGGAGAGGAAAGGAAGGAAGGGAGGCAAGAGATGGCTTCGCTGTTGCCGCGTCTGTTCGGTGACATGACCGACTGGTTCGAGCTCGACTTCCCGCGCCCGATGCCGCCGATCCGCTTCGAGGACAAGCTCACCGACCAGGAGTACATCCTGCGCGCCGAGCTGCCCGGACTGGACCCGGAGAAGGACGTGCAGGTCAGCGCCGTGCACGGGGTGCTGACCGTGAAGGCCGAGCGCCGCGAGGAGGAGACCGCCCGGCACCGCAGCGAGTTCCGCTACGGGTCGGTGCAGCGCTCGGTGCGGCTGCCGGACAACGCCGACGAGTCCGCGATCAAGGCCACCTACCGCAAGGGGATCCTGGAGATCACGGTGCCGCTGACCGAGCCGCAGCCGGCCGGGAAGCAGATCGCCATCACCGTGGAGTGAGCCCCTGAGGCGACGGCCGGCGGCCCGAAGAGCCGCCGGCCTTCGCCGCGCGTCACACCGTGATGTCGCGCCGGTTGTAGCGCCAGGTGCCCGCGGCGGCGAACAGGAGGGCGAAGCCGGCCAGGAGTCCGGCGTGGCCCCACTGCACGCCGTGTTTCAGCGGTTCGCCGCCGAGATACCAGTCGAAGGGCGAGAGTCGTTCGGTCCACTTCAGACTGTGGATCTGGGTGAAGAACGTGTTGGCGAGGTAGCCGAGCACCGCCACGGCCGCGCCGGCCGCGATGGCGAGGACCCGGCGGCCGGTCCAGGCGCCGACGCCGTACGCGAGCGCGGCGAACAGCATGCCGAACAGGGCCAGTTGCAGGCAGATGGCGAACAGCCGGCCGGGGGAGAGCGCCGTGAACCCGGCCGGTCCGCGCAGCGCGATGACGGCGAGGCACATGACGCCCGCCAGCACGGCCATGGCGGTGACGATCGCCAGGAGCCGCTGCAGCGCGAGCGAGATCCGGCGTACGGG
The DNA here is from genome assembly GCF_000721705.1 of Actinoplanes subtropicus. Lineage (GTDB taxonomy): Bacteria > Actinomycetota > Actinomycetes > Mycobacteriales > Micromonosporaceae > Actinoplanes > Actinoplanes subtropicus. Next base: position 329,468 of record NZ_JOJL01000027.1, on the reverse strand, counting down.
CTGGGCCTGGATCAGATCCAGCGTCCCCGCCTCCTCGTCGCCGGCGATCGCCCTGACCCCGGCGGAGATGGCGAAGACCGCGACCAGGATCGGCACTAGCAGGCCGAACACGCTGGCCGCGAAGTAGTTCTCCGGCCTGGTGTAGTCCTCCAGGTGGAACGCTTCCTTGAGCGACTGCGGGAACGAGTTCAGGGCGTCGGCCATCGCCGGCTTGTTGATGCTGGGGTAGAACGAGGCGTACATGGCGGCGATCGCGGTCAGGGCCACGATCCATCCGATCCAGCCGCGCCGGTTGTCCCGCACCGTTTTCCAGAAGACGCGCATCATGCCTCCTGGTGCCGGTAGTAGGTGAAGAAGAGCTCCTCGAGCTCGGGCTCCTCGCTGATCAGGTCCACCACGTGATGGCGCGCCAACTCCTTCACCAGCGCGTCGGCGTCGCCGGAAAGCTTGCACCGCAACACCTTCCCGTCGACGGTGACGTCGGAGACCCCGGCGGCGGAGAGGGTGGGCGCGTCGGAGTCGAAATGCACCTCGACCTTGCGAAGGGCTCGTTTGCGCAGGTCGTCGATGTGTTCGATGGTGACGAGCGAGCCCGCGCGGATGATGCCGACGCGGTCGCAGGTCTGCTGCACCTCGCCCATCACGTGTGAGGACATGAACACGGTCTGTCCGTTGCCGGCGGCCTCGCGGACGAGGGCAACGAATTGCTGTTGCAGGAACGGATCCAGGCCGCTGGTCGGCTCGTCCAGGATGAGCAGCGGCGGCCGGTGCATGAAGGCCTGGATCACGCCGATCTTCTGCCGGTTTCCCTTGGAGAGACTGCCGATCCGCTTGGTCAGATCGAGGTCCCACGCGGACGCGAGCCGCTCGATCTGCTGGGCCGGCACGCCGCCGCGCAGATCGGCCAGGTAGGTGAGCAGTTCGCGCCCGGTCTGCCGGCCGTTGGCGACGAACTCGCCGGCCAGGTAGCCGATCCTGGCGCGGATCTCGGGGGCGGAGCGCGGATCGGCGCCGAGCACGCGCACGGTGCCCGAGGTGGGCCGGATCAGGTCCATCAGGATGCGGATCGTGGTGCTCTTACCGGCCCCGTTCGGCCCGAGAAACCCGAAGACCTCACCCGGGGCGACGGTGAGATCCAGGCCCGTCAACGCTGTGGTGCCCCCGCGGCCGTAGCGCTTGACCAGCGCCTCGGTCCGGATGGCCGGGGTATCCGCCATCACGCGTCCTTTCGCGGCTGAGACAGACCTTCCTGCTGGGCGAACTCGTCGATCAGTTGCGGGATCCGCTCGGCCACGAAGGCGTAGAAATCCCGGGTCACGCGCAGCCGTTGCGCCCGGGGCGCGCTCTCGTCGCCGCCGAGCACATCGATGCCCTTCTGCATCACGGCGTGGATGACCAGGTAGAGCCGGCGGGCGTCGACCGTCCGCACGAGGGCGTCGGGCAGCATCTCGTACGCGTGGCCGCGCCCGCTCGCCGGAACCCGCTGCACCATCCCGAGCTGTTCCAGTGCGCGCATGCCGGTGCTCACCGAGCCCTTGGCGAGCCCGAGCGCCTGCACCAGCTGGGCGCTGGTCTGCTGCGGCGGGTCGCAGATCAGCAACCAGCCCATCAGCTTGCCGAACGCGGCCGGCAGGCCCATGCCGGACAGCACCGTGCCCACTTCCTCGGCGAACCGGCGCTCATCCTCCACGGCAAACTCTCCCAAAGTTCAAAACTTTCTGAACATAGCAGACGCAGATCGTACGACTCAACCGCATCGGTAGGTCCGTAGGCCTCTACCGCTGGACCGGGTCGGGGGTGACGGTGGTCGGTGGGGGGAGGCTGACATGAGGCGAGGTCTGATGGCGTCGGCGGCCGTGGTGGCCGCGGCGGTGGTGGGATACGAGGGGTGGGCCGGGCCCTGGCAGCGGCATTGGGGTGCGACCGAGGAGGAACGCCACGTCCGGCTCGCCGGTGACGAGCAGGTGGCGGAGCCGGCGACGCAGGTCACGCGGGCGATCACGATCCAGGCCCCGCCGGCGGCGGTGTGGCCGTGGATCGTCCAGCTCGGTGCCGACCGTGGTGGTTTCTACAGCTACGACTGGCTGGAGAACCTGTTCGGGCTGGGGATCCACAGTGCGGCCGAGGTCGTCGAGGAGTGGCAGCGCCTGGCCGTGGGCGACGTCGTCCACGCGAACCGGGCCCGCAGTGGTGGCTGGTACGTGGTGGCCCTCCAACCCGGCGAGGCACTGGTGCTGAAGGTCGCCGACCTGCACGCCGGCTGCCCGCTCGACCGTGACGAGCAGCTGAAGTGGGAGTTCGGGTGGACGTTCGCGCTGCGGCCGGCGCCCTCGGGCGGCACCCGCCTGCTGGTGCGGGAGCGCACCGCGTTCGGCAGCGCCCTGACCCGTGCGGTGATGGCGCCGATCGGCGCCGTGAGCTTCGTGATGACGCGCCGGATGATGCTGGGCATCAAGGCGCGGGCGGAGGCAGCACAGCGCAACTCCCTGAGCGTGCACTCGCCGAGCGCCTGACGCTCCGTGGAGGCTCACACCGTGATGGCGACCTTGCCGGCGGCGTGGCCTTCGGCGAGGTAGCGGATGGCGTCGGCGGCCTGGGCCAGGGGGTAGGTGCGGTCGAGGTGTGGGGTGACCGCGCCCGATTCGATGAGCTCGGTGAGCGTGGTCAGGTCGGTGGCGTTCTCCTTGGCCATCAGCGCGCGCAGACGCTGCCCGACGACCATCGACAGCAGCGGGGCACGCAGCTGCCGGTCGAAGCCGCCCAGCACGGCGTCGCGGCCGTGCTCGCCGCCGACGAGGACCAGGGTGCCGTGCTCGGTCAGGGCGCGGCGCAGCAGGGACAACGGCCGGTTGCCGGCGGTGTCGACGATCAGGTCGTACGCTCCGGGCTCCTGGTCGATCGCCTCGCGGGTGTAGTCGATGATCTCGGTCGCGCCAGCGAGCGCACGAGGTCGGCCTTGGTGGTGGAGCAGACGCCGGTCACGGTCGCGCCGAGCGCGGTGGCGATCTGGACGGCGAACGAGCCGACGCCGCCGGCCGCGCCGATGACCATCACGCGGTGCCCGGCCTGGACGCCGCCGCAGTCTCGGACGGCCTGCAGCGCGCTGACCCCGGAGACGGGGGTGACGGCGGCCTGCTCGAAGGAGATCGTCTTCGGCTTGCGGGCGAGCCGGGCCACCGGGACGGTGGCGTATTCGCCGAAGGAGCCGGTGTCGCTGGTGCCGTACACCTCGTCGCCGGGCCGGAAGCCGGTGACGCCGGCCCCGGCCGTTTCGACGACGCCGGCGAGATCGCGGCCGCGGACCGGAACCTTGGGGCGGCGCAGCCCGAAGCCCATGGCACGCACCAGGTAGGGGCGGCCGGTCATGAGGTGCCAGACGCCGGGGTCGACGCCGGCGGCCCGGACGTGGACGAGGACCTCGCCGGCGCCCGGGGCGGGCGGGTCGATGTCGCGCAGCTGGAGGGCGTCGGCGGTGCCGTAGTGGTCCTGGACGATGGCCTTCATGTCATCCCTCCTCGGGATCGGTGTAGGAGAAGACGCTGTCGATGGGGACGCGGAAGACGCGGGCGATCTGGAAGGCGACCTCCAGCGAGGGGGAGTAGCGGCCCTGCTCGATGGCGATGACGGTCTGGCGGGTCACGCCGATGCGGTCGGCGAGGTCGGCCTGGGTCATCTCGCCGTGGGCGAAGCGCAGCGCGCGGATGTTGTTGGTGACGCGGGTCGGTTTCACCATTGCGGGAGCCTGCCGTGGTACATGCCGATCTTGGCGACGGAGCCGAGCACGGCGGAGAGAGCGAAGCCCAGGTAGATCACGTTGGCGATCCAGAACCGCTCCCAGCCGGCCATCGCCATGAGCATGCCGGCGACCGCGCCGACGACGACGAGCGACTGTCCGATGTGCTCACCCATGCGGCCGATCTGCCGGTCCCGGTCGTCGGTGATCCGGGCGCGGCGGGGGCCACTGGTGATCGTGTCGGCCACGATGCTGGCGAGGATCGCCGCGCCGATGCTCCACAGCATGGTCGCGGCGTAGGGAACGCCGCTCAGCGGATGGCCATGGGCTCGGCCGACGACGATGACCGCGTACGTGGTGTACGCGACGACCGTGACCACCAGCATGATCCACGCCCGTTTCTCCTGGTGCGTCATGACCCGGCCCTCCGATGTACAGAATCTTTGACACAGCCAATGTAACCCTCCCTTGACCTCGTGTCCAATATTCTTTACATCACTGTCCAGCGCAGCAGGTCCGCCGGGATGCGTCCGGTGGCCCGGCTGGAGAAGCTGTTCCTGTCGCTGGCCTGATCTCGTCCGGCCGGTTTCGATCGTGAACGGACCTGGCTAAGGTGCGGTGGTGCCGCTTCTGAACCACGTGAAGATCTACGGACCCGAGATCGCCAAGGTGCTGGCGCCGGGTGAGCGGCTGCTCGCCCTGGGTGTCTACCGTGGCCCGCTGAACCCGGACACGCGAGGGCTCGAGCGCACCGACGACGAGCTCAGCGGCTTCGAGCAGCGCTACGTCCAGGAGCACGGTCATCGGCTGCCGGAGTCGGAGAAGGTCTTCGAGGCCGGCCAGTTCAACACCGACATCTTCAACAACCTGATGTCGGGCAGCGCCGGGTCGGGGGCGGCGAACTCGTACGCCGGGCTGATCTGGCGGGCGGGCAAGGCGATGGAGCCGGGCACCGTGCACTGGGCGGTGACCGATCGGCGGTTCCTGCTCATGAAACGCCCGGAGACCGGCACGAAAGGGCCGTGGACGATCGGGTTCGCGGTGCCGCGTTCGGCGGTGCGCTCGGCGCGCCGGCATTTCAAGCTGCTGTTCGGCTGGGGACAGGTGGAGGTGACCTTCACCGATGGGTCGATGCTGGCTATCCTCGCCGGGATGCTCGACGCCGGGATCGCCAACCAGCTGATCCGGGCGCTGACCGAGCGGTGGTCCAACGGGGAGCGAGGGTTCGATGACTGATCACGTCCAGGTGGATACGCCGTCGCTGGAACGGTTCGCGGGGCGCTCCGCCGACCGCGAGCGGGACTTCACGACGCTTCGCGGGCAGATGGATTCGGTGCACCTGGACCGGGGCGCCTTCGGTTACATCCCGGGCATCGGTGAGAAGATCTACAACGCCTACCAGGAGTTCGTCGACGGCTGCGAGTTCACCACGACGTCGATGGCGTCGGCGATGGGCTGGCTGGCGCTCGGCGTGCGCGGCACCGCCCAGGCCTACGACGCCGGCGATCAGGGCGCGGCCGATCGGGTGACCGGGGCGGGTGGTCACCGGTGAGCGCGGAGGCGGTCAACAAGCTCGAATCGTGGTACGCGGGGCTGCCCGGCATCGTGCAGTCGACCCTGCACGAGCCGTACCAGTGGATCGACGACTCGCTGAAGAAGGTCGCCGGCGACCCGCAGGCGCTGCTTGACGCCGCGCCGCATTATCTGCAGTACGCCCAGCAGGTGCACCAGCTGGCCGCCGCGCAGCTGCAGGACAAGGCGGCGCTGGCCGGCCACTGGGAGGGCGACGCGTACGACGCTTTCGACCAGAGCGTGGTCTTCATCGACCAGCAGTTGCAGCAGCTGGAGGCGGCCCTCAAGGGCATGCCGGAGCTGCTGGAGTCGGGCGCGCAGGCGTGCACCGAGGGCGCGAACATGATCATCGACATCGTCACCAGCCTGGTCATGTTCGCCATCGGCATCCTGGTCACGAACCTGGCGCTGTCGATCATCACCTTCGGCGCGAGCCTGGCCGCGGCCGTCGCCGAGGTGCTCGCCGAGGCCGCGGTCGCGCTGGCCCGGGTGGCGAGCGTGGTGGAGAAGGTCGCCGCGGTGCTCACCAAGATCGCGGAGGCGCTGGAGAAGACCGCCAAGGTGCTCAAGACGATCCGGGACCTGCTGCAGAAGCTCAGCAAGGCCCTGGACGAGGAGAAGGCGGCGCTCAAGACGTACAAGGGCGTGGAGCGGATCAAGAACCAGGCGACGTTCATCGGCAAGAACGTCGCGGTCAGCCAGGCCATCAAGTACGGGACCGGGGGCCTGGACGCCCCGCCCGGCGGAGTCGGCAAGCTGTACGAGGGCGGCAAGGACTACTGGGAGGGCTGGCAGGACGCCGGCGACGCGCAGGACGCCGCCAGCGCTCACTGACCGCCGAGCTCGCCGAGCCGGTCCTCGAGGTCGCGGTCGAGCCGGGTCAACCGGTCCAGCAGGTCGTCCATGCGGTCGGTGAAACGGGCCATCGCGTACGCGGTGTCGTCCGCTTCCCGGTTCGTGCGGGCGGCCTCGGTCAGGGTGGCCTCGGCCTTCGCGAGCGCCGCGTTGGCCGCCTCGGTGATCCGTTCGGCGAGCGATCGCGCGTCCAGGTCGTCCAGGGCGCGCTCGGTCACCCGTACGGAAACGATGTCGCCCTTCCCGGTGGCGGTGACCCGGACCAGACCGCCCATGTCCTCGCCGGACACCTCGGCCGCCGCCGCGGCCGCGACCCGGGAGCGGACCTCGGCCACCTGCTCGGCGAAGTCGGGGTAGGTCACCGGCCCTCCTCCTCGGCATCGAGCACGTCCCGGCGCAGGGCCGGGGGCAAGGCCGCCAGGACGGTGTCCTGAGTGTTCGCCCGGGCCTGCTCGAGGGCCCGGTTGAGCAGCGAGGTCAGCAGGTCGTCGAGCCGGTCCGCGCTGCGCAGGGCGGCGTGGCTGAGCCGGATCTCCCGGACCCGGGCCCGGCCGTCGACCTCCACCTCGGCGAGCCCGTCGTCGTCGCCCAGCCGCACCGTCTCGGCCCGCGCCCGCTCGGTGGCGTGCCGCACGCTCTCGCTGGTCTCGCGCAGGCCCTCGGCAACGGCCCGCAACTGGCCGCCGAGCCCGGCCGGGTCGAAATCGCTCACCCCGGCAGCATAGGCGGGCGATCCACCCGGCGACCGGGCGGTCAGGCTGACGCGACGTGGACGTCGTACGCCTGAGCCCTGGCATGGCGGCGCGCGTGGGCCAGGGCCCGGACCGCGCGGTCGGGCTGCCGGTAGGCCGGCACCCGGCGGGCTCCGATGTGGTGGATGTCCTCGCCGCAACCGGTGAGCACCGCGGCCGTGGCCAGCCGGGGACCGGCGTCCACCACCCGGGCGCGACGATGGCCTCCGGCACGTTGGCGCGGGTTCCGGCGATCAGCAGCAGGAGGGCGTCCAGCCCGCCGTCGCGGACGACGGTCCCGACCGCCTCCGCGATCCGCCGCGGGGTGGCCTCCACCCCGGCGTCGACCGCCCGGCCCGGGACGGTGAAACCGTGCACCCGCGCCGCCTGGGCGGCGAGCGGGACCAGGCCACCGGCGTTGCCCACGATGCCCAGCCGGCGTCCGGCGGGCAGCGGCTGATCGACGAACATCCGGGCGGCATCCATCATCTCGTCGACGCCGGCGACCCGGAGAACGCCGGACCGGGTGAACAGGGCGTCCCGGGCGGTTGCCGCCTCCGCGCCGCAGATCGCCAGGATCGGCTTGTCCGGGGCCACCGCCCGGGCGTGCCGGGCGAACGTCGCGGTGTCGCCGTAGGAGTCGAGATACAACGCGATGGCCCGGACCCGCGGGTCGGTGTGCCAGTGGCCGATCAGGTCGTTCGCGCTGACGTCCAGCTGGTCGCCGAGCGAGACGAACGAGGCGATCCCGCAGCCGTCCCGGGCGGCCTGCTCGAGCAGCGCCGTCCCGACGGCCCCGGACTGCGCGGCCATCGCCAGGCCACCGGGCGGCACCCGGACCGGGGCGAGGCCGGCGTCGAGGAGCACGAGCGGGTCGGTGTTGACGACACCGAGGCTGTCCGGGCCGACCAGGCGGATGCCGTGGTCCCGGGCGATCCGGCGCAATTCCTCCCGTTGCGGCCCGGGACCGGCCGTGGCGGGGATCCGGGTGAGCACGACCGCGCAACGGACGCCGCAGCGAGGCAGGGCCGGTTTCGAGGCCGCCATAGGTCGCCATCGTCACCACCATGCTCGTCGCCCCCTCCCGGCCCCGCTGAGTTCACCCTCGGCATGCCGGGGGCATGAGCGGCAGGGCCGAAGGTCCGCAGACGGCAGGCGAACGACCCTGGCGGCGGGGTCCGCGGCGGGGAGACGCTGGCCTTACCGGAGGTTGTCATGACTACCAGCACCGAGGCCGGCAAGCAGGTCGCCCGGCGGGCCGGGTACGTGATCGCCGCGGCCGTCAACGCCGTCCTGCTCTATCTGATCAACGGGCGGCCGGGCTGGGCCGTCCTGCCGTTCCTCACCGGCGACGTGGTGCGGGTGTTACCCCTGATCAACCTGTCGCTGGTGGCCGGGATCGCCGTGAACCTGATCTACGTCATCCGCGACTCACGCTGGCTGGTCGCCGCCGGTGGACTGATCACCACCGGCGTCGGGCTGGCCGCGCTCGCCAAGTTGTGGCAGGTGTTCCCCTTCGACTTCGCGGCCGGCTCGCCGTGGCCGACGGTCACCCGGGTCCTGCTGCTGCTGGGCATCGCCGGCAGCATGGTCGGCCTGGTCGTGCAGCTCGTCGCGCTGGCCCGCGCGACGGCCGGCCGGTCGTTCAGCGGATGAGATCCTCCCGGTGCACCGGCCGCCGGCCCGGTGGCTGTTCCGGCTCGGCGGTCAGCGGGACGATCGGCGGGATCGGGCGGGTCACCGGCTCGGCGGTGGACAGCAGCAGCGGCTCGCCGTGGTGCAGCAGTTCGAGCTTGGCGTCGCCCGGCCCGTCCCGCAGCGCGTAGTCGGCCTCCGTGGCGCGTACCGTCACCTGCAGCCGTAGCCCCCGCCAGAGCAGGGCGAACGTGAGCCGGTCGATCCGGCTCGGCAGGCGCGGCGCGAAGGACAGCACGCCGTCGTGGTCGCGCATGCCGCCCAGGCCGGCGACCAGACTGAGCCAGCCGCCGGCCAGCGCCGCGATGTGCATCCCGTCGCCGGTGTTGCGGTGCAGGTCGTACAGGTCCATCAGCACCGCCTCGCCGATGTAGTCGTGGGCCAGCTCCAGGTGCCCGACCTCGGCGGCGAGAATCGCCTGGGTGCACGCCGACAGCGAGGAGTCGCGGACCGTACGGCGCTCGTAGTAGTCGAAGTTGCGGGCCTTGTCCTCGGGGGTGAACTCGTCGCCGCACCAGTGCAGCGCCAGCACCAGATCGGCCTGCTTGATCACCTGCGTGCGGTACAGATCCAGGTAGGGGTAGTGCAGCAGCAGCGGGTAGTCGTCCGGGCGGGTGGCGTCGAAATCCCACTCCTTCATCAGCGTGAAGCCCCGCACCTGCGGATGGACACCCAATTCCCGGTCGTACGGGATATGCATGGCCTCCGCGGCGGCCCGCCAGGCGGTGACCTCCTCGTCGCGGCCGCCGAGGGCGCGGAAACGGTCGGGGTGACGCGCCGCGGCGTCGGCGGCCGCGGTCAGGTTCCGCCGGGCCATCAGGTTGGTGTAGACGTTGTCGTCGGCGACCGCCGTGTACTCGTCCGGGCCGGTGACGCCATCGAGGTGGAAGTCGCCGTGCCGGTCGCGGTGGCCGAACGAGGCCCACAGCCGCGCGGTCTCGGTCAGCAGCTCGACGCCGACGTCCCGGTCGAAGGTCGCGTCGCCGGTCGCATTCACGTAGCGGACCACGCCGTCGGCCACATCGGCCGCCAGGTGCACCGCGGCCGTGCCGGCCGGCCAGTAGCCGGAGCACTCCTGCCCGCGGATGGTCCGCCAGGGGAACGCCGCGCCGGCCCAGCCGAGCGTGGCGGCCCGCTCCCGGGCCAGGTCGAGGGTGGCGTGCCGCCAGCGCAGGGCGTCGGCCGCCGCCCGGGGGTCGATGTAGGTCAGCACCGGCAGCACGTAGCGCTCGGTGTCCCAGAAGACGTGGCCGTCGTAGCCCGGGCCGGTCAGGCCCTTGGCCGCGATCGGGTCCTTCTCCGCCCGTGCGCCGGCCTGCAGCAGGTGGAACATGGCGAAGCGGACGGCCTGCTGCACCTCGGCGTCGCCGTCCAGCTCGACGTCGGCGCCGGCCCAGAACCGGTCCAGGTACGCCCGCTGCGCGGCGAGCAGCCCCTCCCAGCCCTCGAAACGGGCGCCCGCGATCGCCGCGGCGACCTGGTCCCGGATGGCGGCCGGGGAGCGTCCGTTCGACCAGCCGTAGCCGACCAGCTTGACCAGGCGCAGGCGCTGGCCGGGTGCCAGCCGGCAGGCCACCGTGGTGCGGGCCAGGTCGGGCTCCGCCTCGCTGTCCTGGCGCAGGCCGGGCGGCCCCTCGATGACGTGGTCCATCACCGCGGCCAGCCGCAGCCCGCTCTCCCGCGTGGTGTGGGTGAGGAACGCGCCGGCGCCGCTGGCGTGGCAGTCGTCGGCCACCAGCGGCGCGCCGAGCACGGCCGACACCCGCGGGTCCTTGCGCGGGCCGGGCAGCGGCTCGTTCGCCACCAGCTCCGACTGCACGATCACCCGCAGCGGGGTGTCCACCGGGGTGACCTCGTACTCGATGGCGGCGATCGATCGCTGGGTGAACGACACCAGCCGGGTCGAGCGAACCCGCACCGCCGAGCCGGCCGGGGACTCCCACTCCACCTCGCGGCGCAGCACGCCGTCGCGCAGGTCGAGGGTGCGCTCGTGACGCAGGAGCCGGCCGTCGCGGACGTCGAACGGCTCGTCGTCCACCAGCAGCCGGATGATCTTGCCATCGGTGATGTTGACGATGGTCTGGCCCGACTCCGGGTAGCCGTAGCCGGCCTCGGCGTACGGCAAGGGTCTCAGTTCGAAGAACGAGTTGAGGTACGTGCCCGGCAGGCCGTGCGGGTCGCCCTCGTCGAGGTTGCCGCGCAGCCCGATGTGCCCGTTGGACAGCGCGAAGATCGATTCGGATCGGGCCAGCAGTTCGGTGTCGAGGTGCGTCTCGCGCACCCGCCAGGGTTCCACGGGGTACGCCGGGTGACGGATCACGGAGGCCTCCGCTCGGTGGACGACAACGTCGCCTCCCTATCCTGCACGGCGAACCGCCCGGCCTCGACGGGCCGGGCGGTTTCAAGATGGGTCAGATCAGCCAGCGGTTCTTCTGGACGATGGGCAGCGAGGCCCACCACTTGCCCAGGCCCCAGGTGTGCCCGGCGTAGGTGAGCGCCAGGACGATCCCGGTGACGGCGTAGATGAAGTGGTAGTCGGTGATCGGGTTGGTCGAGCCACTGGGCGCGCCCTTGGCGCCGGTCTTGTCGAGCGGGAACTCGGCGAGCCACATCATGGCCATGAGGATCACGGTGGCGCCGGCCGCGATCCGCATGCCGATGCCGAGGATGAAGGCGAGGCCGATGCCGAGCAGGGCGAGCATGAACAGCCAGTCGGTCACCGGGTTGCCGGCGATGTTGTGGAAGAAGGTCTGCAGCCAGCCGGGGCCGACGTCGACGCTGGACAGGAAGCCCTTGGTGGGGGAGCCGCCGTTGATCCACGACCGGGCGGACGGAGTGGCGAAACCCCACCCGAAGGTCTTGTCGAGGAACGCCCACAGGAAGACGAATCCCGTGGAGATGCGCAGGACCGCGAGCGCCTTGGCGGCGGTCTTGGTGAGCATGGAGCCGGGCGCCTCAACCTTCTCGAGGTGGTGGGCGGTGGAGCCCCGGCCGATGGTCGTCATGGTGTCCTCCTCTATCGATGTCCTTGCCTTGAGCCTGCCCGTTCCGTGCGTCGTGCGCCCGTGCCGAACAGCCCGACCCCGAAGGGTCCAAAGTCCTGTGTGTCAGCGGCCGGGCCGGGCGTCGGCCGGGAAGCGCTCCGGGCCGCGGGTGGCCATCTCCTCGTAGACCTGCCAGCGCTGGTCGACCGCCTCCTGAGCGAGCACGGCGAGCCGCGCCGCCTCCTCCGGGTCGGTGTCGCGCAGGCGGCGGAACCGCAGCTCGCGGTCGGTGTAGTCGGACAGCGGCGTGCGCGGGCGCGGAGAGTCGAGCAGGAACGGGTTGCGGCCGGCCGCGCGCAGCACCGGGTCGTAGCGCATCAGCGGCCAGTAGCCGCTGCGCACGGCGCGCTGCTGCTGGCCCAGGCCGTCGCGCATGTCGATGCCGTGCGCGATGCAATGGGAGTACGCGATGATCAGCGACGGGCCGTCGTAGGCCTCCGCCTCGCGCAGCGCGCACAGCGTCTGCTCGGGGTCGGCGCCCATCGCGACCCGGGCGACGTACACGTTGCCGTAGGCGATGGCCTGCAGGGCGAGGTCCTTCTTCGGGGTGGTCTTGCCGGCCGCGGCGAACCGGGCGACCGCCGACAGCGGCGTTGCCTTGGACATCTGCCCGCCGGTGTTGGAGTAGACCTCGGTGTCCAGCACCAGCACGTTGACGTTGCGGCCGCTGGCCAGGACGTGGTCGAGCCCGGCCGAGCCGATGTCGTACGCCCAGCCGTCCCCGCCGACGATCCAGATGCTGCGCCGCACCAGATGGTCCAGGACGCTGCGCAGGTCGGCGACGGCCGGGTCGCCGGGCGGCAGCTCGTCCAGCCGGCGGCCCAGCTCCGCGATCCGGTCCCGCTGTTCGGCGAACTCCGACTCGTACCGCTGCGGCGCGGCGAGCACGGCGTCCACCAGCTCCGGGCCGAGCCGGTCGCGCAGCGCGCCGAGGCGGTCGGCGGCCAGCCGGTGGTGCAGGTCGGCGGTGAGGCGGAAGCCCATCCCGAACTCGGCGTCGTCCTCGAACAGCGAGTTCGACCAGGCCGGGCCGCGGCCCTGCGGGTTGCGGGTCCACGGCGTGGTGGGCAGGTTCCCACCGTAGATCGAGGAGCAGCCGGTGGCGTTGGCGACCATCAGCCGGTCGCCGAACAGCTGGGAGAGCAGTTTCAGGTACGGCGTCTCGCCGCAGCCCGCGCAGGCGAGGGAGAACTCGAACAGCGGTTGCAGGAACTGGGCGCCGCGGACGGTGCCGAAGTCCACCCGGGAGCGGTCGGCGTGCGGCAGCGTCTCGAAGAACGCGATGTCGGCCCGGCCGGCGGCCACCAAGGGCTCCCGCGGTTCCAGGTTGATCGCCTTGCGTTCGGGCGCGCCGACCGGGCAGGCCTCGACGCACAGCCCGCAGCCGGTGCAGTCCTCGAGGTAGACCTCCAGGGTGAACCGGTGGTCCGGCAGGCCGCGGGCGTTCAGCGGGGCGGACGGGAAGCCGTCCGGCGCGCCGGCCAGCTCCTTGAGGTCGTAGAACTTGGACCGGATCACGCTGTGCGGGCAGACGAAGGAGCAGGTGCCGCACTGGATGCAGGTCTGCGGGTCCCAGACCGCCACCAGATCGGCGATGTTGCGTTTCTCGTACGCGGTGGTGCCGCCCGGGTAGGTGCCGTCCGCCGGCAGCGCGCTGACCGGCAGCCGGTCGCCCTCGCCGGCCAGCATCGGGCCGGTGACCTCGCGGACGAACGGCGGCGCGTCCGCGGGCACCGGCGGGGGCCGGTGGCGGGTGGCGGTGACCGTGGCCGGGACGGCGATCCGGTGCAGGGCCTCGACGGTGGCGCCGACGGCCGCGTGGTTGCGGGCCACGACGTCGGCGCCGCGCCGGGCGTACGTCTGGGTGATCTTGTCTTTGATCTTGGCGATCGCGGCGTCCCGGGGGAGCACCCCGGAGATCGCGAAGAAGCAGGTCTGCAGGATCGTGTTGGTGCGTCCGGGCAGTCCCTGCTCGGCGGCGCGGCCCGGCAGGTCGGTGTCGGCGGCGCGGCCCGGCGGATCGTCACCGGCGAGCAGCTGGACCGGATGACCGAGCCGGAGCTGGACGCGCTGCTCGCCGAGCCGGGCGAGATCGTCTTCGCCCGCTCGTCGCCGGAGGGCAAGCTGCGCATCTGCGAGGCACTGCGGGCGGCCGGCCAGATCGTCGCGATGACCGGGGACGGCGTCAACGACGCCCCGGCGCTGCGGCACGCGGACATCGGGGTGGCGATGGGCCGCTCCGGCACCGACGTCGCCCGCGAGGCGGCCACCACGGTGCTCACCGACGACAACTTCGCCACCATCGTGCGGGCGGTCGAAGCCGGCCGCCGGGTCTTCGACAACGTCCGCAAGTTCGTGCTCTACATCTTCGCCCACGCCGTACCCGAGGTCGTCCCGTTCCTGATCTTCGCGCTCTCCGGCGGCGCGGTGCCGTTGCCGCTGACCGTGCTGCAGATCCTCGCCATCGACCTGGGCACCGAGACCCTGCCCGCGCTCGCCCTGGGCCGTGAGCGGGCCGAGCCGGGGCTGATGGACCGGCCGCCGCGCTCGCCCACGGAGGGGGTCATCGACCGGCGGTTGCTGCTGCGGGCCTGGGGCTGCTCGGGGTGGTCTCGGCGGCGCTGGTGACGGCCGGGTTCTTCTGGACGCTGTCGCGGGCCGGCTACCGGGAGGCCACCACGATGACCTTCGCCGGGATCGTGGCCTGCCAGATCGGCACGGCGTTCGCGGCCCGCACCGACCATGCGTCGCTGCGCTCGATCGGCGTGTTCAGCAATCGGCTGCTGCTGGCCGGCATCGTGTTCGAGCTGGTCTTCGCGGCCTTGCTGATCTACCTCCCGCCGCTGCAACCGATCTTCGGCACCGCCGCCCTCGGGCCCGCCGAGATCGCGTTCCTGCTGCCCTTCCCGGTCGTCGTCTGGGCCGCCGACGAGGCGTACCGGTGGTGGTCCCGCCGTGCCGGGACCTTCGGCTCTGCCCGCCGGGGCGGATCGGCGAAAGGCTGAAGGCAGGGAACCACTGTGGGAGGACGACCATGACCTATCGCATCGCCATCAACGGTTTCGGCCGGATCGGCCGCAACTACCTTCGTCGCCTGCTGGCCAAGGACATGGCCAACGCGGGCCTGCAGGTGGTCGCCATCAACGACCTGTACGACGGCGGCACGCTGGCGCACCTGCTCCGGTACGACTCGACCTTCGGGCCGTTCGGCACCGAGGTCAGCCACGACGGCGACGCGCTCAGCGTCGGCTGGCACAGCATCCCGACGTTCGCCGAGCGCGCGCCGGACGCGCTGCCCTGGGGCGCCCTCGGCGTCGACTTGGTCATCGAGTCCACCGGCAAGCTGCGCACCCGCGACGACGCCGCGCTGCACCTGAAGGCGGGCGCGGGCCGCGTCCTGATCTCGGCACCCGGCAAGGGCGTCGACGCGACCCTGGTGCCCGGCGTCAACGCGGACACCTACGACCCGGTACGCCACCAGGTCGTCTCGGCCGCGTCCTGCACCACCAACTGCGTCGCACCGCTGGTGAAGGTGCTGCACGACGCGTTCGTGATCGAGCACGGCTACCTGACCACCGTGCACGCGTACACCAACGACCAGAACGTGCTCGACGCGCCGCACAAGGACCCGCGCCGGGCCCGTGCCGCGGCCGTGAACATCATCCCGACCAGCACCGGCGCGGCGAAGGCCGTGGGTCTGGTGCTGCCCGAGCTGGCGGGCCGGCTGGACGGCGTCGCGCTGCGGGTGCCCGTGGTGGACGGCTCGATCAGCGACCTGACCCTCCAGCTGGGCAAAGAGGTCACCGTGGACCAGGTGAACCAGGCCGTGGCGGCCGCCGCCGCGGACGGGCCGCTGTCCGGGATCATCCGGTACACCGAGGCGCCGCTGGTCTCGACCGACATCGTCGGCGACCCGGCCTCCTGCGTCTTCGACGCCCGGCTGACCCAGGCCTCCGGCCGGCTGGTGAAGGTGTTCGGCTGGTACGACAACGAGTGGGGCTACACCAACCGCCTCGTCGACCTGACGAAGCAGATGGCCCGGAGGTGACGTGATGCGCGCGAAGGATGTCATGAGCAGCCCGGTGCACACCGTGAAACAGACGACCACGGTGGAGAGCGCCGCCCAGCTGATCACGGCGAAGGCGGTGACCGCGCTGCCGGTGATCGACGACGGTGGCCGGCTGGTCGGCATGGTGAGCGAGAGTGACCTGCTCTGGCACCGGGTGCCGTCCGACCCGACCGCGCACCTCCGGCGGCCGGACACCGACCCGGCCGACCGGCCCGGCATGGTCGTCGAGGTGATGTCGCCGTACCCGGTCACCACCCGGCCGGACGCCGACCTCGCCGAGGTGGCCGAGCAGATGCTGGAGCACGACGTACGCAGCATGCCGGTCCTCGACGCGGGCGCCGTGGTCGGCATCATCAGCCGCCGCGACATCCTGCGCGCCATGGTTCGCGGCGACGACGTGCTCACCGCCGAGGTGCAGCACCGGCTCGACGAGTACGCGAACGGCCACCGCTGGACGGCGGTGGTGGACGGCGGCGTCGCCCGGGTGACCGGCGACTTCGACGACGACACCGAGCAGGGCATCGTGACGGTGCTGGCGCGTACGGTCCCCGGGGTCGCCGCCGTCGTCGTGGCGTCGAGCCGGCCGTCATGACCGGGCCGGTCCTCGCCGGCATCCTGGCGGTGCGGACCGCCGAGGACGTCCTGCGCCTCGCCTTCGACGAGGCGCAGGGCCGTGGCGTGGCCGTACGGGTGGTGGCCACCGTGGACGGGGCCGAGCTTCCGGACCTCGTGGAGCGCTGGTCCGGCAAGTACCCGGAGGTGCCGGTCACGGTCTCCGTCCGGAACGCGATCGATCCCGCGATCACCCTGACCGCGGCCGGCCGGTCCTGCTGCCTGGCCGTGCTGGCCCGGCCCACGAACGCCTATGCCACCGCCCTGGTCGGTGCGGTGGCACGGCGTTCCGGTTGCCCGGTCGTGCTGGCCTGAGCCTCAGCTCGCGGGCGGGCGCGTCGTTCACGCCGTCGCCGGTCATCGCCACCACCTCGCCGCGGTCCTGCAGGGCGGCCACGATGTCGAGCTTGCGTTCGGGCCGCGTCCGGGCGTACACCCGGGCATGCGCGACGTCCTGCTCGGTCAGCGGTCCGTCGTCGCTACGGGCGACGACGTCGCCCGGGCCGAGAATGCCCAGCTTGCTGCCGATGCTCGCGGCGGTCGCGGGGTGATCTCCGGTGATCATGAGCAGTCGTACGCCGGACCGCTCGAACGCCGCGGCGGCACCCACCGCGGCCGCCCGCAGCGGGTCACCGATCCCGACGATGCCGAGCGGACGGAACGCCGGGGCGGCGTCGGGTCTCCCGGTGACGGCGGTCGCGACGGCGAGCACCCGCAGGCCGTCCCCGGCCAGCTCCCGGGCGGCGGCGGTCAGGGTCTCGTCGCCGTCCAGAACCGCTTCGGGCGCGCCCTTCGCCACGACCAGGTACTCGCCCGTGTCGAGGGCGTGCACTGTGGACATCCGCAGCGTCGTGTGGTCGAAGGGGCGCTCGCCGACCCGGGGCGCGCGGGCCCGCTCGGCGTCCGGGTCGAGCCCGCACCGGGCGGCGAACGCGACGAGGGCGGCCTCCATCGGGTCGCCGGCCGCGGCCCAGTCGCCGTCGCCGGCGGGCGGGATCAGGCCGGCGTCGTTGCACAGCAGGCCGGCCAGCGCGAGCCGCCGCACCTGCTTGTCGACGTACGGCCGGATCGTTCCCGCCGGACCGTAGCCGCTTCCGTCGATCGTGTAGCGCGTGCCGTCGGCGGTCACCGCGCGCTGCACGGACATCCGGTTCTCGGTCAGCGTGCCGGTCTTGTCGGCCGCGATCACGGTGACCGAGCCGAGCGTCTCGACAGCGTGCAGGTGGCGGGGGATGGCGCGGGTGCGGGCCATCCGGCGGGCGCCGAGCGCGAGGGCCAGGGTGACCACCGGGGGCAGGCTCTCCGGCACGGCCGCGACCGTCAGGCTGACCGCGGTGATCGCCATCCGGACGACCGGCTGGCCGGCCAGCACGCCGAGGGCGAAGACGACCGCGGAGACGGCGATCGCGGCCATGCCCAGGATCCGGCCGAGCGCGGCCAGCCGGCGCTGCAGCGGGGTCGGGCCCGGCTTGGTGTGCGCCACCAGGGCGGCGATCCGGCCGAGCGAGCCGGCCGCGCCGGTGCGGGTGACGAGACCCGTCGCGCGGCCGGCGGTGAGCACGGTGCCGGAGCCGGCCGGCTCGCCGGCCGCCCGGGACACCGGCACCGACTCGCCGGTCAGCGAGGACTCGTCGAACGACGCCCGCTCGGCCACCGTCAGCTCCAGGTCGGCGGGCACGATGTCGCCGGCCTCCAGGCGTACGCAATCGCCTCGAACCAACGACGCGGCCGGAACCATCAGGTCGTGGCCGTCCCGCACCACCCGCGCCGTCGGCGCGGCCAGGTCGTCCAGGGCGGCGATCGCCGCGTCCGCGCGCACCTCCTGTACGACGCCGATCACGGTGTTGACCAGCACGACCAGCACGATGATCGCGGTGTCCGGCAGGTCGCGCAGGATGGTTGTCACCACGGCGCAGGCCAGCAGGAGCGCGACCAGCGGATCGGCCAGTTGCCGGCCGACCCGGGCGATCAGGCGGCGGCGCGGCGGCTTGGCGACGAGATTGGGCCCGTCGGCGGCCAGGCGGGCCGCGGCCTCCGCCGAGCTCAGGCCGGCGGGGACGAGGGTGGTGGTCACGGGATTCACCCCTTCCGTGGGTCCGCCTCCATCGTCCGGCCGGCCAGGTCGCCGCCGCAGTGCCCAAAGTCCGTCGTCCGGGGGGACGTAGGTCCCTGCCGATCATCTCGATCGCTCGGCGACCATCGTCGATGGGAGGTGATGAGGATGTTGTTCCTGATTCTGTTCGTCTCGCTGGTCGTCACGATCTGCCTGGTCACCGTGTGGTCCCGGCCGACCGTTGCCCAGGCCGCCGCGCCGTCGGAGCCGGACACTCCGCACGCCGCCGAGCCGGAGAGCCTCGAGGGTGTGCTCGTGGCCAAGCGGCTGGCCGGGGAGATCAGCACGACCCAGTACCGGCACGCGATCGAGGGGCTCGCGGCCCGGGACGACGATCGTCATCCCCTGTCGGTGCCACCCGACCTCGGCTCGGCCGAAGCGTGACCAACGGCCCGGCCCGACCGGTCCTCCGGCCGTGCCGGGCCGCTTCGTGGCACACCTAGCCTGCGAACATGGGCAGCGAAGCTTCGACACCGCGGAACCGGCCGGTCGTGGCCGGGGTGGACGGCTCGCGCAGCACGCCCGGCACGGTCGATCTGGCCGCTGCTGAGGCGGCGCGTTGCGGAGCCCCGTTGCTGATCGTGCACGTGTGGCCAGGACGATATCGGGGCGTATTCCGGAGCCGGGATTCCGTGCCCTCGAAGGCGGACGGCGTACGGCTGCTGGAGGTCACGCGGCGGCGGGCGGCGCTCGCCGGCCCGGGCGTGCCGATCGCCACCGAACTGCTGGAGGGTGGCGCCGCCGCGACGCTGACCGACTGCTCGGCCGAGGCGCAGCTGCTCGTGGTCGGGCACCGCGACGATCCGTACGCCCGGCCGAGCTGGGGCTCGACCGCCGCCTACCTGGCCCACCACAGCGAATGCCCGCTGCTGGTGAACCGCGGGGCCGGCCACGACGGCCCGGTCGTGGTGGCGTCGTCGGCCCGCCCGTCCGGGGCCGCCACGCTCGGATACGCGTTCGCCGAGGCCGCCCAGCGGGGCGCCCGGCTGGTGGCGGTGCACATGTGGGTCCGGCCGAGCGCGGCGGACGGCCGGGCGCCGGTGGTCGTGCGAGGCGGATACGCCGAGGAACGCCGGGCCGCCGACGCCCGGTTGACCGACGCGCTGACCGAATGGTCGCAGCGGTACCCCGAGGTGACCGTCGATCGGTTGGTCGTGTCGGATCTGGACCTCGCCTGCACCATCGACCGGGCGTCGCATCGTGGCCGGTTGCTGGTCGCCGGGATCGGCCGGCACGGGCGCTTCGCCGAGCTGCTCTACGGCGCCGGGCCGGTCGGCCTGCGGGGCAGCACCTGCCCGGTGGTGCTCGTGCCGGCCGGCTGGCCGGTGCCCGAGACCGTGGTCGTAGGCAGGAACAGGGCAGTGCCGATGCCCAGGCCGTGCTTGTAGAGGATGCGGTGCAGCCGGGCCTTCTTGCCGGCGCTCAGACCGCACTGGGCCAGCCGTAGCCGCGCGCTCATGACGATCTCCTCTCGCTCTTTCCTTCACCGTCCCGCGAACCGGCCGGGACGGTCAGGGTCGCCGGGCCGGGACCGCCGGGACCAACGGCCCTGGCCGCCCGGCCCGGGTGCCATCCGGGATGGAGGCAGGAGGATCTCGCCTATCATCTGCTGGACGTGACCGCCGCCGACATCGAGCAGTTCACCCACAAGCCGGCGCGGATCACCTCCTGATCGGGCGTCGTCCCGGCCGGAGGGGACTTTCGGCCCTTCGGCCGGGACGCCGGTGGCGGTAGGAATAGGAAATGATCCGAGTTTTTCTTCTCGACGACCACGAGGTGGTCCGCCGCGGCCTGGTCGACCTGCTCGAGGCCGACGGTGACATCGAGGTCGTCGGCGAGTCCGGCTCGGCTCAGGAGGCGGCCCGCCGTATCCCGGCCTTCCGGCCCGATGTGATGATCCTGGATGCCCGGCTGCCGGACGGCAACGGCATCGACGTGTGCCGGGACGTGCGGGCGATCGATTCGACGATCAAAGGCCTGATTCTGACCTCGTACGAGGATGACGAGGCCCTGTTCGCCGCGATCATGGCCGGCGCCGCCGGGTACGTGCTCAAGCAGATCCGCGGCACCGACCTGGTCGACGCGGTGCACCGGGTGGCGGAGGGGCAGTCGTTGCTCGATCCGGCGGTGACCCAGCGGGTGCTGGAGCGGATCCGGCACGGCGTCGAGCAGCCGCGCGAGCTGGCCGGCCTGACCGACCAGGAGCGGCGGATCCTGGAATTCATCGCCGAGGGCCTGACCAACCGGGAGATCGCCGGCCGGATGTTCCTGGCCGAGAAGACGGTGAAGAACTACGTCTCCAGCCTGCTCGCCAAACTCGGCCTGGAGCGCCGCACCCAGGCGGCCGTCCTGGCCACCCGCCTGCTCGGCGAACACCCGCACACCTGACATGAACGAGCGCGACCGGATCGCGGCCGACCTGCACGACCACATCATTCAGCGGCTGTTCGCCGCCGGCCTGGCGTTGCAGGGCGCTGCCGCGCGGATGGGCGGACACCCGGTGGCGCCCCGCGTCGCCGCGGTGATCGACGACCTCGACGACACGATCGCCCAGATCCGTAGCACGATCTTCGCCATCCAGCACGCCGCGGCCAAGGGCCCGCAGGGACTGCGCGCCCGCGTCCTCGAGCTGGTCACCGAGTCGGCCGGCCCGCTCGGCTGCACGCCCGCGCTGCGCTTCAGCGGACCGGTGGACACCCTCCTGGCCGATGCCGGCGACGTCGTCGACGACCTCACCGCCGTGCTGCGCGAGAGCCTCAGCAACGTCGCCCGGCACGCCCGGGCCGGCCGGGTCGAGGTCGACCTGATCGTCGAATCCGGCGACTCCGACGGTCCGGGCCGCCTCACGATGCAGGTGTGCGACGACGGCGTCGGCCTGGGCGCCAGCACCCGCAGCAGCGGCACGGCGAACCTGCGTCACCGCGCCGAGCACCGCGGCGGCACCTTCACGCTCGGCCCGAACACCCCGTCCGGCACGTGCCTGAAATGGTCCGTGCCGATCTGATCCTCGTCACGTCGTACCGGGCCGGCGGGCCGGAAGCCGGATGACGAAGGCCGCTCCGCCGCCCGGGAGATTCGCCGCCTCGATGGTGCCGCCGTGCCCGGTGACCACCTCCCGGGCGAGGGCGAGTCCCAGGCCGAAGCGCCGGTGGTCGTCGTGCCCGCGAGCGAACCGTTCGAACAGCCGCTCGGCGTCCTCGGGGGCGAAGCCGGCGCCGCTGTCCCGGACAGCCAGCCGGACCTCGTCGGGGTCGTCGAGCCGGTCGAGCTCCACGGTGATGCGCCCGCCGTCCGGCGTGTGGCTGAGCGCGTTGTCGATCAGCGCGGTCAGCACCCGGCGGAGGGCGGGCTCCCGGCCGTACACGATCGAGGGTTTGTCGGGGTCGGTGCGGGTCTCGAGGGCGATGTCGTGGGCGCGGGCCCGCTCCTGGAAGCCGCCGGCGACGCCGTCGGCGAGCACCCCGAGGTCGACCTCGGTGGCCGTCTCCGCCCGGCCGGCCAGGTGCGTGGAGAGCAGCAGGTCCTCGACGATCTCGCCGAGCTGCCGGGTGCCGGCCACCAGCCGGCGGACGTCGGGCGCGAGGTCCGCGCCGCCGGCGCCGGAGCGCAGGTCCTGGTCGAGCAGCTGGGCCCGGGTGTGCAGCTGGGCGATCGGCGTGCGCAGCTCGTGGCTGGCGTCGGCGACGAACCGGCGTTGCCGGGCCAGGGCCTCGCCGAGCGGGGCGGTGGCCCGGCCGGCGAGCAGCCAGCCGGCCAGGGCGGCCGCCGCCAGGCCGAGGAGTTCGGCGGCGCCGAGCGCGGCGAGCAGGCGTCGCGTCTCCGCGTATTCGGCGGCGAGACTGCCGACGACCTGCACGGTGGTCGCGCCGCGCCGGCGGGTGACCACGAGGTAGTCGCCGCTCTGAGCCTCCTCGGCCGGGCCGCCGGCGCGGACCCGGTCGAGGGCCGCGCGGTCGGGGAAACCGGCGGGGGCGTTCCGGGTCGCGGTGAGCCGCCCGGCGGCGTCCAGCCGGAAGATCCAGCTGTGTTCCGGCGGGTCGATCACGTCGTCCTCGGTGGCCGCGGTCTGCCGGACCGACGCGGCCAGGGCCGAGCGCTCCTCGCGCTGGACGACGAGCAGGGCGACGGCGCCGACGAAGAGCAGGATCAGGGCGATCGCCACGGTGTTGCGGACGGCCAGGGTCCGGCGGGCGCGGCGCAGCAACTCCCGGTCGGGGCCGGGGCGGTTCACCGGCGGCCGAGCTGATAGCCGGCGCCGCGCACGGTGGCGATCACCGCCGGGCCGAGCTTGCGGCGCAGGTAGTGCACGTACGTGTCGGCCAGGGTCTCGGTGGTCGACTCGGGGAAGACGGTGGCGACGATCTCGCGCCGGGTGAACACCCGGGCCGGGTTCTCGGCGAGCAGGCGCAGCAGGTCGCTCTCCCGGCCGGAGAGCGTGACCGGCTCGCCGTCCCCGCCGGTGACCGTCCGGGTGATCAGGTCGAACTCGGCGCCGCCGACCGGCAGCACGTGTCCGGCGGGCGCGGCCGGGCGGCGCAGCAGCACGCGGACCCGGGCCAGCAACTCGTCCAGCTCGAACGGCTTGACCAGGTAGTCCTCGGCGCCGCCGTCGAGCCCGGCGACCCGGTCGGCGACCGTGCCGAGCGCGGTGAGGATGAGCGCGGGCGCCGGCACCCCGCTGCGCCGCAGCCGGGCCAGCAGGTCGAGGCCCTCGATGGCGGGCAGCCCCCGGTCGATGATCAGCAGGTCGTAGCGGCGGGTGAGGGCCCGATGCAGCCCGGCCTGGCCGTCGGGGGCCAGGTCGGCGGTGTAACCGGCCCCGCCGAACACCCGAAGCAGCAGCTCGCCCAGCTCACGGTCGTCCTCCACGACCAGCAGGTACGCCACGGGCACCAAGTATGCGGGCCGTCGATGGGAAAACTCCAAGATTCCCGTCCCTAACCTTCTGCGGCATGAACACCGTCAACGGGCTGCCGGCCCATGTCCTGCTGGTGCACGCGATCGTCGTGCTCCTCCCGCTGTCCGCGCTGCTGCTCGTGCTCACCGCCCTCTCGCCGGCGATCCGGCGCCGGCTGGCCGGGCCGAACGCGATCCTGTCCGTGCTGGTGGTGCTGCTGGTGCCGCTGACCACCAGCGCAGGCGAGTGGCTGGAGCGCCGGGTGCCGGAATCCGCGACCCTGCACCAGCACACCGAGCTGGGCGACAGCGCGATCTTCTACGCGATCCCGATCGCCGCGCTGGCCGTGGTCATCTGGTGGCTCCAGCGGCGGACGCAAGCGATGTCCACCGTGGTGACCGGCATCGTGGCGGTGTTGTCGCTGGCCATCGGCGCGGCCGGGGTGTACGGCATCTACCGGATCGGCGACTCCGGGGCCAAGGCGGCGTGGAGCAGCAGCGTGAGCCAGAATGAGTCCGGTGAGCAACCACCCCGATGAACCGCACGACGCCGGCGTCTCCGGCCGGCTGAACTGGTTGCGCGCCGGGGTGCTGGGCGCGAACGACGGCATCGTGTCGACCGCCGGCCTCGTCGTGGGTGTGGCCGGCGCCACCACCGCGACCGGTCCGATCCTCACCGCGGGGATAGCCGGGCTGGTCGCCGGCGCGGTCTCGATGGCGCTGGGCGAGTACGTGTCGGTCAGCAGCCAGCGCGACACCGAGCGGGCGCTGCTGGAGAAGGAGCGCGGCGAGCTGGCCGAGTTCCCCGAGCAGGAGTTCGAGGAGCTCACCGGGCTGTACCGGGCGAAGGGGCTGAGCGAGGCGACCGCCCGGCAGGTGGCCCGGGAACTGACCGAGAAGGATGCCTTCGCCGCGCACGCCGATGCGGAACTGCGTATCGACCCGGACGAGCTGACGAATCCGTGGCAGGCCGCCGGGGCGTCCGCGGTGGCGTTCACCACCGGGTCGGTGCTGCCGCTGGTGGCGATCCTGCTGCCGCCGCCGGGGGCCCGGGTCCCGGTCACCTTCGTCGTGGTGGTCGCCGCGCTGGCCGCGACCGGGTATCTGAGCGCTCGCCTGGGCGGCGCCCGGGCGGGCCGCGCGGTGCTGCGCCTGGTGCTCGGCGGCGCCGCCGCGATGGCCGTGACGTACGGGATCGGCGCGCTGGTCGGCACCGCCGTCGGCTGATCCGGGGACTCCGCTCACGGCCGGGACCGGACGACCAGGCGGTGCGCGCCGAGCAGGCGTGCCCACCACGGCCGCGGGGAGCCGTCGCACAGCGGCGGACAAGCGGCGCGCTTGACGCTGACCCACCCGCCGGGCCCCATCGTGACCCGGCCGATCGCCGTCCGCCGCCGGGTGGCGGCGACCACGGCGGTGGCCGCGATCGTGACCGCGGCCGCCGTGGCCAGGGCGGCGCCGGCCAGCCGGGTGACGTCGACGACCGGGCGGTAGGTCGCCGAGTCCGGCCCTACTATCCAGGCGCCGACCTGGCGGTCGCCGTCCAGCACGGGTACGACGGTGATCTCGCCGGTCATCGGCTGTCCGAGCCGGTTGCCCCGGTCAGGGCCGCGCGGCCGGCCTCCAGCCGGGCGATCGGCACCCGGAACGGCGAGCAGGACACGTAGTCCAGGCCCGCGTCGTGGAAGAAGCGCACCGAGGCGGGGTCGCCGCCGTGCTCGCCGCAGACGCCCACGGTCAGCTCCGGCCGGACCGCGCGGCCGCGTGCGACCGCGATCCGGACCAGCTCGCCGACGCCGTCCGCGTCGATCGACTCGAACGGCGATGCCGCGAAGACGCCCAGCTCCAGGTAGCGGCCGAAGAACGCGCCCTCCACGTCGTCCCGGGAGAAGCCCCAGGTCATCTGGGTCAGGTCGTTGGTGCCGAAGGAGAAGAACTCCGCCGCGCCCGCGATCTGCCCGGCGGTCAGCGCCGCGCGCGGGACCTCGATCATCGTGCCGATCCGGATCGGCGGGGCGCCGGGCACCGAGGCCAGGACCGACTCGGCTTCCGCCCGTACGATCTCGAGCTCCTGAATTGCTCCGACCAGCGGAACCATGATCTCCGGCCGGGGATCGCCGCCGGCGGCCTTGCGGGCCGCGGCGGCCTCGGCGACCGCGCGCACCTGCATGGCGAACAAACCCGGAACAACCAAGCCCAGCCGTACGCCGCGCAGCCCCAGCATCGGGTTCTGCTCGTGCATCCGGCGTACCGCGGCGAGCAGCACGCCGTCCCGCCCGGGGTCCTCGCCCAGCGCCTCGGCCCGGGCGACCCGCGCGGTCAGCTCCTCCAGGGAGGGCAGGAACTCGTGCAGCGGCGGGTCGATGAGCCGGATCGTGACCGGCAGCCCGTCCATCGCCGTGAACAGCTCCTCGAAGTCCTTGCGCTGCAACGGAAGCAGCCCGGCCAGGGCCGCGTCCCGATCGTTGTCGTTCTCGGCCAGGATCAGCCGCTCGACCAGCACCCGCCGGTCGCCGAGGAACATGTGCTCGGTGCGGCAGAGTCCCACGCCCGTCGCGCCGAACCGCCGGGCGCGGGCCGCGTCGGGCCCGTTGTCGGCGTTCGCGTGCACGTCGAGCCGGGCGGTGTGGTCGGCGTGGATCATCAGGCGCTCGATCGCGGACAGCAGCGGGTCGCCGTGCGCGGTCAGCTGGCCCTCGAAGTAGCGCACCACCTTGGACGGGTGCACCGGCACCTCGCCGGCGTAGACGCGCCCGTTCGTGCCGTCGATCGAGATGATGTCGCCGGCGTGCAACGTCCGGCCGCCCACGACCAGCGTGTCGCCGTCGAGCCGGAGTTCCTCGGCGCCGCAGACGCAGGTCTTGCCCATGCCCCGGGCCACGACCGCGGCGTGCGAGGTCTTGCCGCCGCGACTGGTCAGAATGCCCTGCGCGGCGATCATGCCGGGCAGGTCGTCCGGGTTGGTCTCCCGGCGCACCAGGATGACCGGGCCGGTCGCGGCGGCCGCGGCGGCGGAGTCGAAGACGATCGCGCCCACCGCGGCGCCCGGTGACGCGGGCACACCGGTGGTCAGCGGCGGGGGAGCGGTGGCGTCGTCGAAGCTGGGGAACATCAGCTGGGCGAGTTGTTCGCCGGTGACCCGGTGCAGCGCCTCGTCCAGGGTGATGGTGCCCTCGTCGACCAGCTGCGCGGCGATCACGAACGCGGCGGCCGGGGTGCGCTTGCCGACCCGGGTCTGCAGCATCCACAGCTTGCCGTTCTCGATGGTGAACTCGATGTCGCACAGGTCCCGGTAGCGCTGCTCCAGCCGCTGCATGATGGACAGCAACTGCCCGTAGCTCGCCGGGTCGACGGTGGCCAGTTCGGCCAGGCTCATGGTGTTGCGGATGCCGGCCACGACGTCCTCGCCCTGCGCATTGCGCAGGTAGTCGCCGTAGCTGCCGCGCCGCCCGGTGGCCGGGTCGCGGGTGAAGGCCACCCCGGTTCCCGAGTCCTCGCCCCGGTTGCCGAAGACCATGGCCATCACGTTGACCGCGGTGCCCAGGTCCTGCGGGATCCGCTCCTGCCGCCGGTAGAGGACCGCCCGCTCGGCGTTCCACGACCGGAACACGGCATTGATCGCGAGGAACAATTGCTCGTGCACGGCCTGCGGGAACTCGCGGCCGGTGTGGGCCTGGAAGACCTTCTTGTACGCCTCGACCAGCTCCCGCGGGTCGTCGCCGCCCTCGAACTCGCCGGCCGGGATGTCGAACACCGTCCGGCCGAACATCTGGATCAGCCGGCGGTAGGAGTCCCAGGCGAACCGGTCGTCGCCACTCTGCTTCGCCAGCCCGGACACGGTCGCGTCGTTCAGGCCGATGTCGAGGATCGTCTCCATCATCCCGGGCATCGAGAACTTGGCGCCCGAGCGGACCGACAACAGCAGCGGGTCGCGGGGGTCGCCGAAGGTGCGCCCGATGCGCGCCTGCATCTGCCGCAGGTGGTGCTCCACCTCGGCGAGCAGCCCGGCCGGCACCGAGTTCGTGCGCAGGTACTCCCGGCACGCCTCGGTCGTGATCGTGAATCCGGGCGGGACCGGCAGGCCCATCCGGGTCATCTCGGCGAGGTTCGCGCCCTTGCCGCCGAGCAGGTCCTTGAGGTCCTTGTTGCCCTCGATGAAGTCGTACACGTACATGGCCATCACTACCTCCTCCCTTTGTTGGTAGGCCCGCACAGGTCCCGGCGAGTAGGGCCGCAGGTCCCTACTGGCCGGGCCCGGCGGGCGCGACGGTGGGAGGGAAGGAGGCCACCATGAAGGCACTTGTCTACGGCGGACCCGGCCACCGGTCCTGGACCGAGATTCCCGACCCCACGATCAGCGACCCGCGCGACGCGATCATCCGCGTCGACGCGGTCACCATCTGCGGCACCGACCTGCACATCCTCGGCGGCGACGTGCCCGAGGTGCGTACCGGCCGGGTGCTCGGCCACGAGGCGGTCGGCACGGTCGTCGAGGTCGGCAGCGGCGTCGCCGGGCTCGCCCCGGGCGACCGGGTGCTGGCATCCTGCATCTCCGCGTGCGGCATCTGCCGCTTCTGCCGCGAGGGTGCGTACGGGCAGTGCCTCGGCGGTGGCGGCTGGATCCTCGGCCACCTGGTCGACGGGGTGCAGGCCGAGTACGCCCGGATCCCGTTCGCCGACCTGTCCACCTACCACCTGCCCGACCGGGTCGCCGACGAGGCGGCGGTGCTGCTCGCGGACATCCTGCCCACCTCGTACGAAGTCGGGGTCCGGAACGGAAAGGTCCGTCCCGGCGACACCGTGGCGATCGTCGGCGCGGGCCCGATCGGACTGGCCGCCGTGGTGACCGCGCGGCTCTACTCGCCGGCCCACATCGTCGTCATCGACAAGGCGGAGAGCCGCCTGGAGGCCGCCAAGCTGTTCGGCGCGGACGTCGCCGTGCTGGCCGGCACGGAGGACGCGTTGGGTACGGTCCGCGCGCTGACCGGGGGCCTCGGCGCCGACGTGGTGATCGAGGCAGTCGGCACGCCGCAGACCTTCGAATTGTGCGCGCGGCTCGTGCGGGCCGGCGGCCACCTGGCCAACGTCGGCGTGCACGGCAAACCGGCCACGCTGCACCTGGAAGACCTGTGGATCCGCGACGTCACCATCACCACCGGCCTGGTCGACACCTACTCGACGCCGAAGCTGCTCGACATGCTCGTCGCCGGCCAGCTCGACCTCGGCCACATGGTCACCCACCGCTTCGGCCTCGAGGACTTCATGCAGGCGTACGACGTCTTCGCCGACCCCGCCCGCACCGGCGCCCTCAAGGTCGTCCTGTCCCGCTGATCGTCGCGCCACGCTCGACCACCGCTTCGACGACCGCCACGTGCACGGCTCCCGCCTCGGCTTCGGCACCCTCTGAACCCCGACGGAGGATCGCCATGCTCAAGCGTCAGCTCATCGCCCTTGCCGTCGCGGGCCTCCCGCCGCTGCTCGGCGTGATCACCGTGACCACCGCGACGGCGATCGCCGCGGCCGGTGACACCCCAGGCGATCGCCCTGCGGGACGGCCGGGCGACCGCCGTGGACGTCGCCACGCTCGTCCCCGGGACGTCGTCGAGCTGCGCCTGGGCGACATCGTTCCGGCCGATCTGCGACTGGTCGCCACCGACGACCTGGAGTGCGACGAGTCGATCCTCACCGGCGAGTCCGAACCCGCCGGCAAGACGACCGACCCCGCGCCGCACCCGTCCGGCCTGGCCGATCTGACCGGGTGCGCCCTCATGGGAACCGTCGTGCACGCCGGCGCCGGCCGTGGCGTCGTGGTCGCCACCGGCCTCGGCACCGCCTTCGGCAAGGTGGCGGCCGGTCTCGGCGGCCGGCCCGGGCAGACCGCCTTCCAGCAGGGCCTGCGCCGCTTCTCCCGGCTGCTGGTGGTGGTCGCCGGCGTGCTGACCACGGCGATCTTCACGGTCAACGTGGTGCTGCACAAGCCGATCCTGGACGCGCTGCTGTTCTCGCTGGCGATCGCCGTCGGGATCACCCCGCAGCTACTGCCCGCCGTCGTCTCGACCAGCCTCGCCGCCGGCTCACGGCAGCTCGCCCGCCGCCGCGTCCTGGTCAAGCGCCTGGTCTGCATCGAGGACCTGGGCGACGTGGACACGCTGTTCACCGACAAGACCGGCACACTGACTACCGGAAAGATCAGCTTCATGCGTGCCGTACCGGCCCCCGGTGCCGATGTCCACGATCTGTTCCGGGCCGCGTTGATCTGCGGCGACGGCACCGCCGGCGGTGGCGCCACCGGCACCCTCGACGCGGCCCTGTGGCGCTCACCGGCGAGCCGCGCCGACCAGCCGGACGCCCGCGCGGCTCAGGTGGTCGCGACCCGGCCGTTCGACCACGAACGCCGCCGCATGTCGGCGCTGGTCGGCGACCCGGGCGGGACATCCACGCTGATCGTCAAGGGCGCGCCGGAAAGCGTCCTGCCGATTTGCGACGACGTCCCGGACGAGCTGCGGGCCCGGCTCGCGGACGAGTTCGCGGCGGGCAACCGGGTGGTGGCCGTGGCCGTCCGGGACGGGGCCGCCCTGACCACGGCCGACGAGCACGGGTTGCGCCTGCTCGGGCTGCTGGTCTTCCTGGACGCCGCCAAGCCGGACGCCAAGGAGGCGCTGACCCGCTTCGCCGCGCTGGGCGTCACCGTCAAGATCGTCACCGGCGACAACCCCGTCGTCGCCGAGCGGGTCTGCCACGACCTCGGCCTTGCCGCGGGCGGCACGCTGACCGGCGCCGACATCGAAGCGCTCGACGACGCCGCGCTGACCGAGGCGATCGACGGCACCACCGTCTTCGCCCGGGTCGGCCCCGAGCAGAAGGCCCGGATCGTCGCCGTGCGGCGGCGGGCCGGCGGCGACGTCGCCTTCCTGGGCGACGGGGTCAACGACGCGCTCGCGCTGCACGCCGCCGACGTCGGCATCTCCGTCGACTCGGCCAGCGACGTCGCCAAGGACGCGGCCGACGTCATCCTGCTCGAGAAGAATCTGGGCGTGCTGGCCGACGGCATCGTCGAGGGCCGCCGCATCTTCACCAACACCATCAAGTACGTGCTGATGGGCACGTCCAGCAACTTCGGCAACATGTTCTCGGCCGCCGGCGCCTCGGTGTTCCTGAGTTTCCTGCCGATGCTGCCCTCGCAGATCCTGCTCAACAACCTGCTGTACGACGCGAGCCAGCTCGCCATCCCGACCGACAACGCCGACGCCGAGCAACTGCGCCGCCCGTCGCACTGGGACATCGGCTTCATCCGGCGCTTCATGCTCGGCTTCGGCCCGCTCAGCTCGGTCTTCGACTTCCTGACCTTCGCCGTGCTGCTGCTGGTCATGCACGCCTCGACCGCCGAGTTCCGGTCCGGCTGGTTCGTCGAGTCGCTGGCCACCCAGACCCTGATCATCTTCGCCGTCCGTACCCGCCGCACGCCGTTCTTCCGCAGCCGGCCGAGCCTCCCGCTCGCGCTGGCCGCGATCGCCACGGTCACCGTGGGAGCGATCCTGCCGGCCACGCCGATCGCCGGATATCTCGGTTTCGCGCCGCTTCCGTTGTCCTACTACGGAGTCCTCGCGCTGTTCGTCGTCGCCTATCTGGTCATCGTCGAACTCGCCAAGCGGCGGTTCTACCGCCGGGTGCCTCTCGCGGTCCGGTCCCGCCCCGTCCGCCCGGAGCGCCACCTGCGCCGCCGGGCCGCGCGGTTCAGCACCAGGACCGGGCGGCAAGCCGCTGCGGGCCGCCGGCGAGGATCCGGGTCGCCTCGCTCAGGGTCGCCGGTTGAGCCGCCAAACCGCGTCAGCCGGCGGGCGTGACGAGGCAGTGGCCGGATAGGCGGTGACCCGATGCCGCCGGGGGCCTCCTCTGCGAAGAGAGGTTCCGCGGCCGATCGCTCACGCCGACGACGCGCGCGGTGCCCGCCCGCGGGTCTTGATGAGCTCCCGGAGCTGGGCGGCGTTGAACGGCTTGGCGAGGTACCCGGCGGCGCCGAGAGCGGTGAGCCGGTCGATGGTCGCCGGCGCGGCGTCGCCGCTGACGATGATCACGGGAGTCGACTTCGTCTCGATGTTCGCGCGCAGTTCGAGCAGCAGGGTGTCGCCGTCGGTGTCGGTGAGGTTCAGGTCGAGCAGGATGAGGTCCGGTCTCCCGCCGACGGCGAGGCGCAGCGCGGTCGCGCCGTCCGGTGCGGTGTCGAGGACCAAGCCCGGCTCCTTGCCGACGATGCGGCTCACCAGGTCGACCATCAGCGGGTCGTCATCGACGTAGAGCACCCGGCCGGGGAGGAGCATCGTGGCGGGCCGGCCGGGGTTCCGGGCGACGTCCGGTGGGCCGGGCCTCCGCCGGTTCGCCCGCACCGTGGTCAGGACCGCCTCGCGGAGGCTGTTGCGCCGGATCGGCGTGGCGATCGAGAGCCGGTCGGATTGCTCGGCCCGGGCGGCCAGCGCCGTGATCGCGATGGTCGGCGGAGGCCCGGGCGGGTCGGTCGGACGGTCCGGCTCGGTCGCGGTGTGGTCGTCCTCGCCGGCCTCGATCAGCGCCAGGTCGGCCCGCGGGTGTGCGGCGATCGCCTGATCGACGGTCGCGGCGGTCAGTGTGCGGGCGCCCCAGGAGGTGAGGTGGCGGCGGATCGTCTCGACGACCAGGGGGTCGCGGTGAACTACCAGGGCCGTCGTGCCGGCGAGCAGGCCGGCATCCTCCGTGGCGTCGCCGGCGGTGCTCGCCTGGGTCTCGATCGTGCAGGTGAAGGTGGAGCCCTGGCCGACGCTCGACTCGACGGTGATGGCGCCGCCCATCCGCTGGGCCAGCTGCTGGCTGATCGACAGGCCCAGTCCGGTGCCGCCGTGCGACCGGGCGGTGGAGGCGTCGGCCTGCGCGTACGGGCTGAAGATCCGGGCCAGTGTCTCGGCGGGGATGCCCCTGCCCGTGTCACTGATCCGGAAACTCAGCAGGTGGCCGCCGTGCGGGCCGGGGGAGCGGGCGACCTCGACGCCGATCCGGCCGCACGCGGTGAACTTGACCGCGTTGGCGAGCAGATTCACCAGGATCTGGCGCAGGCGTAGCGGGTCGCCGCGAACGACGGTGGGTGTGCCGGCGGCGAACAGCACGGCGAGGTGCAGGTTCTTCTCGGCGGCGCGCAGGGCCACGATGCCGACGGCGTCGTCGACGCAGTCGTACAGGTCGAACGGGATGTCTTCGAGATCGAGACGCCCCGCCTCGATCTTGGACAGGTCGAGGACGTTGTCGATGACTCCGAGCAGGTGATCGCCGGCGGCCCGGGCCGCGCGGGCGTACTGGTGCTGTTCGGTGGTGAGGTCGGTCTCCAGCAAGAGGTCGGTGTAGCCGACCACCGCGTTCATCGGCGACCGGATCTCATGGCTCATGTTCGCCAGGAAGTCCGCCTTGGCTTGACCGGCACCCACCGCGGCGGCGCGGGCGTGTTCGAGTTGTTCCTGGTGCTCGGAGAGTTCGGCGTGCAGGGCCAGCAGCCCGCGGCTGGTCTCCTCGAGTTCCCGGCCGAGCGCCGCCGTGCGGGTGTCCACGATCTCGGCCCGGCCCAGCTGGGCGGTGGCCACGCTCAGCGCGACGGCCAGCAGGCGCCACGGGTCTGTCGCGTCCTCGGCCGCCCCGCTCAGGGCCGCCCAGCTCGGATGCCGGGCTGCGGCGCCGTTGTCGACGGCGACGCCGAGTGTTCGTGTGGTCTGGCCGCCGGGACCGCCGCGCTCCTCGACGGCGTCGACGGCGTCGAGAAGATCTGGTGGAATCGGTGCGCCGCCCTCGGCGGTGGGTCCTCGGATGACGGCTTCCACCCGGGCGCCGCGGGCGTCCTCGACCCGGTCGATCCGGACGAGCGTGGCCCCCGGTGACCGGGCGAGCAGCGCCGCGACCGTGGCTGCCAGCCGGGCGGCCGGCACCGGAGCCAGGCCCGCCGCCCGGCTCATGGCGCGAAGACTCGCCCATGCGGCGTCCGCGTCTCCCGGCGGTGTGGCATTCGGCGTGCCGATCACAGCGGCGGACCGTTTCGCAGCACCACCACGACGGTGGCGTCGTCCCGGTCGCGGGCGTGGTCACGGTGCAGCACGGCGGCGGCCACGGCCGGGTCGTGCGCCAGCAGCCGGGCATCGGCGGTCAGGTCGATGCGGCTGGTCAGGCCGTCGCTCCAGAGGACCAGAGCGGCCCCGGGCGGCCACGGATAGGTCAGGATCTTCACGCGCGGCGGCTCTTCGCGCAGGCCGAGCGTGCCGTTGAAGGACGTGATGCCGTGCTGGCCGCCGGCCTGCAGGAGCCGGGCGCTGACGTTTCCGACGGAGAGGCACCGCAGTTCGTCACGGCCGGGATCCAGCCGGCAGACCGCGATCCCGGCCCCGCGGGTGTGCCGCATCTCGGCATTGGCGCGGCGGAGATACGTGTCGAGGTCGTCGGGGTGCCCGGCGAGGACGTCGAGGGCCACATCGGTGGCGATCGAGGCGTTCGGGCCGTGACCGAGGCCGTCGACCACCGCTACGGTGAGCGCGCCCGCCGCTTCGAGGACGGTCCAGCCGTCGCCGCAGGGCTCGACGATGCCGACCGAGACACCGGCCCAGCGCCGGGGCGGCGGCTCGGCAGCGGAAGGATGGTGGCCGGCCATCATGACGGTGAGGACGACAGTGCCCCGCCCGGGGCGGCTGTGCACGTCGAAGACGGTGCTGGCGTGGCGGACCGCCGCGAGGCCGCGGCCCGTTCCGTTCGGTGTGCGGGTCCGGCCGGCGACGGCCGTGGCGACGTCCCGGATGCCCGGGCCGCGATCCACCGCGAGGATTTCCAGGCTGTCCGGCGGCAGCGGGCGGGCCAGGATCCACCCGCCCGGGGCGGCGTGCCGTACCAGGTTCGTCGCGAGTTCGGCGGCGGCCTGCTCGGCCACGGCGGCGAACCGCGCGTCGGCACCCAGCCGGTCGGCGTACCGCGCCACCGCATGCCGTACCGCATCGACGCCGGCGCTGCCGGTGACCACGAACCGTTGATGAGTCGGCTGCCGGACCGCGCCGTCGGTCAGCGGTCCCACTGACTGATCACCACCGTGGTACCGCGACCCGGCATCGAGTCGATGGTGAACTCGTCGACCAGCCGGCGGCTGCCCGGCAGCCCGATGCCGAGGCTGCCTCCGCTGCTGAAGCCGTCCCGCATGACCTCGTCCAGGTCGGCGATCCCGGGACCCTGATCGACGAACACGGCCCGCACCCCGCGACCGGCCCTGGTGGTGCACTCCTCGATCGTCACGGTTCCCTGCCCGCCGGTGGCGTAGCGCAGAATGTTGCGGGCGAGCTCGCTGCCCGCGGTGACCAGCTTGGTGGTCGCGGTCAGCCGGAGCCCGGCGCGCTCGGCGGCCGTCCGCAGCGCGGACCGTACGTCCAGCAGGTCCGACTCGCCGCTGATGACCACTACGGTCGCCACCATGCCGCCGCTCGGCGTCGGGTCAACCGCGATCGTCATGGCCGGCCCATCGACTCGCGTCGCCCTCGCGTAGCCGGCGCAACCTACCCATGCCCTGCTCGGCGTTCAGCGCCGTGTTCACGTGCCGCAGCGACACCCCCAGCTCCACCAGTGTGATCGCCACCGCCGGGCTGATCCCGACGAGGGTCGCGTCCGCACCCAGCAGGCGAACCATGCTGACCAGGCGGGCCAGCACCCGCGCGACGAACGAGTCGAGCACCGCGAGACCGCTGACGTCGACCAGCACGGCCCGCGCCGATGTCCGGGCCACCTGATCGGTGACCTCCTGCTCGATCTGCTCGACGGCCCGGTCGTCGAGGTCGCCCTGCAGGGTCACCAGCAGGTCCGGACCCATCCGCATGATGGGGACGACGTCAGGCATGCCGGCCGGCCAGGTCGGCTGCGTCCGCGCCGGCACGGACCAGCCGCAGGGCAAGTTGCAAGGCGTCCTTGAGACTGGTGCAGCTGCGCAGGCCGCCCAGCTCGATGCCCAGGTGGACCATCGACTGGGCGATCTCCGGGCGAATCCCGCTCAATATGCTGGCCGTGCCCATCAAGCGGGCGGCCTCCACCGTCTTGAGCAGATGCCGGGCCACGCCGCTGTCGATCGCCGGGACCCCGCTCACATCGAGGATCACCACCTCCGCCTGGTCCGCGGCGATGCGTTCCAGCAGGCTCTCGGTCAACCGGGCGGCGCGCACGCTGTCCAGCGTGCCGATCAACGGCAGGATCAGCACCTTGTCCCACACCTGGATCACCGGGGTGGACAGCTCGAGGATCTCGTCGCGCTGCCGCTGCACCAGTTGTTCCTGCTCGCGCCGCTCGGTCAGGTCGCGGGCCACCTTCACGAAGCCCGTCACCTCGCCCTGGTCGTCCAGGATCGGGCTGAGCACCACGTTCGCCCAGAACCGGGTGCCGTCCTTGCGGATGCGCCAGCCCTCGACCTCCAGGCTGCCGTCGCGGGCCGCACTGGCCATCTCCCGTTCGGCCATCGCCCCGCGCTTGTCCTCCTCGGTGTAGAACATCGACACATGGCGGCCGACCACCTCGTCCGCCACGTACCCGGTCAGCTTGACCGCGCCCGGATTCCAGGAACGCACCACGCCGTCCGAGTCGAGCCGGATGACCTCGTAGTCCGCGATCCCGTCGAGCATCTGCTGTCCCGCCCGCAACGCCAGGGTCTGCTCGCGCTGCTCGGTCAGGTCCGCGGTCACCTTCACGAAGCCGGTTACCGTCCCACCCGGCTCCCGGATCGGCGTGAGCACCACCGAGGCCCAGAACTGACTGCCGTCCTTGCGGACCCGCCATCCCTCGGTCCCGTACCGGCCGGTCTCCGCCGCGGCTCGCAACTCGGCGTCGGCCTTGCCCTCGACGATGTCCTCCTCGGTGTAGAACAGCGTGACCGGTTTACCGATGGCCTCCTCGGCGGTGTACTGGGTCAGCAACTGTGCACCCGGATGCCAGCTCGAGATGACGCCCTTCTCGTCGAGCCGGATCACCTCGTAGTCGACGATGCTGTCGATCATCTGACGGAAGTGGGCCGGTTCGTCCCCGACGGCCACCACCTGATCCTTTGCCACGGCAACGCCCCCGTCACCCGCACCACACGCGGAGATCAACCATCGCTCGACCCAACTCTAGGACGGGGCCTGAACCGCCAACCGCTTTTCGGCAAGAGCCGGCGAAAATCCGACCTGACTGACGACGCGGAGCAATCGAACGCTGTGGCCGCCCTGATGTACTGCCCGCCCACACCTACGACGCCGCGGATGATCGAATGAGAGCCCACCGGTGCCGGGGCGGAGAGCCTTGAGTGGGAGATTCCAGGAGACGGTGCGTGACCCGCCGGTGCGGTTGCGGGAGCGCCCGCCCGAGCCGCCCGGCGGGAACTCAGGCCCGTGCCTCAGCTGCGGGCGTGTGCCGGCGGAGGCGTCGTTCAGTTCCGGTGCCGCACCACCGCCACCGGGCAGCCGGCGTGGTCGACGAGGTGCAGACCGACCGAGCCGAGCAGCAGGCCGGTGAAGCCGCCGTGGCCACGGTTGTCGACCACGACCAGTTGGGCCGTTCCGGACCGGTCCGCGAGCACCCGGCGCGCGGATCCTTCCCGTACATAGTGGAGGACACACAGGCTGGGATACTTCTCGTGGATGCCGCCGAACGCCATTGCATCGCCTGGTCTTCGATGTGCGGGGCGCGAGGCGCCGCCCGAGCTCTTCCCGCGCGGTGGCGTCCTGCTCCAGGTGGGTGATCACGGCGGCCAGGACGGGTGTGCCGGCGTCGGTGTCGTCCACGCCGGCGACGATCCGGCCGTCGGCAGGTCTTACGGGATCAGGACCAGGCGGGCCGGGACGCGGCTGGCCAGGACGTCCTCGATGGCCTGGTTGACCTCGGCCAGCGGGCGGGGCTCGTGGAAGACCCGGGTACGGCCGGCGGCGTGCAGCCGGAACACCTCGGCGAGGTCGGCGCGGGTGCCGACGATGGAGCCGATGACCCGGATGCCCTTGAGCACGGTCTGGAAGATCGGCAGCGCCATGGCGTTGTCCTTGGGCAACGACACCAGCACGAGGCGGCCGCCGCGGCGCAGCGAAGCGTGTGCCTGCTCGAGCACCTTCGGGCTGGCGGCCAGGACCACGGCGACGTCGGCGCCGCCGAGGGCCTCGATCGCGGCGACCGGGTCGGTGGTGGCGGCGTTGACCGTGTGGGCGGCGCCGAGCTGCTTGGCCAGGGCCAGCTTCTCCTCGGTGACGTCGACCGCGACGGTCTCGCCGCCGAAGATCTGCGCGTACTGCTGGGCCAGGTGGCCGAGCCCGCCGATGCCGAAGATGGCGACCCGGTCGCCGGGGGTGACCCCGCCGACCTTGACGGCCTTGTAGGTGGTGACTCCGGCGCAGGTCAGCGGTGCGGCCTCGACCGGGTCGATGCCGGCGGGCACGGCGACCGCGTAGTTCGCGTCGGCGACGAGGTACTCGGCGAACCCGCCGTCGACCGAGTAGCCGGTGTTCTGCTGGGACTCGCACAGGGTTTCCCAGCCGGTGAGGCAGTAGTCGCAGGTGCCGCAGGCGTGGCCGAGCCAGGGGACGGCGACCCGGTCGCCGACCGCGTGCAGGGTGACACCCGGCCCGGTCTTGGTGACGATGCCGACGCCCTCGTGGCCGGGGATGAACGGCGGGTTCGGCTTGACCGGCCAGTCGCCCTGGGCGGCGTGGATGTCGGTGTGGCACAGGCCGCTCGCCTCGATGCGGACCTGGATCTGGCCGTCGCCGGGTTCCGGGACCGGCACGTCGGTGATGGCGAGGGGCTGGTCGAAGCTGGTGACCACGGCAGCGCGCATGATGTTTTCTCCTTCTCTCTGATCAGGTCCCAGCCTTGCCGCTGACACCGCTGCCGATCAGGGCCGAAAGACCCGTACCCGCCGGGCCCCAGGTCATCCGGGGATGACGGTCGACCCGCTACGCGAGCGTGGGCAAGTAGGGAACGATGTTCGGCATGCGGCACTACACGGCAGATCTGTACACGCCGGCGGGTATCCGCGGCACGGTGGCGGCCTACGGGCACTACGGGCGGCCGGTGCTGGTGTTCCCGTCCGAGGGCGGGTATGCGACCGAGTTCGCCGACCGGGGCATGGTGGCGGCGGTCGAGGGCCTGATC
The DNA here is from genome assembly GCF_000721705.1 of Actinoplanes subtropicus. GTDB lineage: Bacteria > Actinomycetota > Actinomycetes > Mycobacteriales > Micromonosporaceae > Actinoplanes > Actinoplanes subtropicus. The sequence goes on along the minus strand of NZ_JOJL01000027.1, from coordinate 291,004 downwards.
GACGCCGGCCGGGTCAAGCTGTACTGCGTCGACTCGTTCGACGGCGGGACCTGGTCGGCCGTCGACCTTCCGCTGGAGGAGCGGGCCCGGCGCCACGGTGCGTACGAGTCCTGGATCCTCGACGCCGTCGTGCCGCACATCCGGGCGGACACCGGCGACGGCGCGGAGATCGTCACGGCCGGGTGCTCACTGGGCGCGTTCCACGCCCTCAACTTCGCCTTCAAGCGGGCCGACCTGTTCCCGCTGGCGCTCTGCTTCTCCGGCAACTACGACCCGGCCACCTGGCGCGGCTGGGGCGAGCAGGGCGACGCGCTCTACTTCAACAATCCGATGGCGTACGTCGGGAATCTGCACGGCGATCATCTGGAGTGGCTGCGTTCGCGGCTGTCGATCCTGCTCGTCTGCGGCCAGGGCCAGTGGGAGGACACCACCGGCTCCCTGGCGTCGACGCGGCGCATGGCGGAGCTGCTGGCGGCTTCCGGCGTACGCCACGAATGGGATCTCTGGGGCTATGACGTCCCGCACGACTGGCCGTCCTGGCGCGCCCAGTTCGCTCACCACCTGCCGCGCTTCTGTTAGCCCCGGCCCTTCGAGCGTCCGGCACGGGACATCCGGTCGGTGCGCCAGAGCGGCATCACCCGGCCGGTCACGAAGGCGGCAACCCGTACCGGTTTGTCCCGTCGGGGGCCGGCCCGGTCCGGCCGTATCGGCGGGACCGGGCCGGTGCGGACGCCAAGCGGCCGGTCGACGGGCTATCGTGCGCAGATCCCGTAGACGATCACATCCCATGCGGAAGTGGTGTCGGTGTCGTTGTGGGCCGTCCCGGTGAGGAACGTCGGGGTGATGTTGTTGGGCTGCAGGTTGATCGCGTTGCCGGGCACATCCGCCCAGATCGCACTGCTGGCCAGGCGGTAGCCGCTCGGGCAGGTGACGGTGACCTTCTTGGTGACGGTGTTGTCGATCGCGGTCTGGTCGGTCACCTGCTCGACGTCGGTGAAGTTGTTGGTGGTCACGCAGATCGCGAACGCGGTCGCGCTCCACGAGCCGGCGAACCCGTCGACGTCCTCGATGCCGCCGGCGTCCATCCTGCTGGGGAAGGATCCCTGGCTCTGGCTCACGAGTTGCACCTGGCCGGCGCCGCCGTCGATGCGGCCGCCCGTCCCGATCACCTGCTTGCCGCCCGGGCACGAGGCGGACGCCGTCTTGAACGTGTCGGAGTTGGTGGGCGTGACGGCGGTGACCAACTGCCATCCCGGCGCGGCGGTCGAACAGTAGGCGAAGGCCAGGAGCTGCCAGGTGGCTGAGGTGCCGACCTGGTCGAACTGGGCGCTCACCCGGTAGCTGTCGGTCGTTCCGGTGATCGGCTGAAGTTGGGTGACGACGATGTGCGTACCGACGACGGTGAATCCGCCGCCGAGCACGCGGGGGTTGGATGCCGGGCAGGCGGCGGTGACGGTCTTGCTCGCCCCGGCGCTGAATCCCGACGCGACCTCGACGACCTTGATGCTGCCGACCGGGATCGTGGTCGCGGCGGCCGGCGTCATCCCGGCGGCTTGGACGACCGCGGCGACCATCAGCGCCGAGGCCGCGCCGATCGCGAGAACGGCGCGCCGGCGGAACCGGACAGCTTTTCGCGGGCGGGTATCGGAATTCGGACAGTTGGTGTGCATGGGGCTGCCTTCCCGTTGTCGGCGTGGTTCGCCGCGGTTGCGTTCAGGCTGCTCGGGACCCCTGGAACGGGACGGGAACGGCACTAGAACGCGGCGGTACTGGAAGGTCTTGGACACGGTGATCGTCAATATGCTGGCGGGATGCGAGTGCGACTGCTCGGCAGCGTGGACGTCGTCACAGGGGACCGCGTGACTCCGATTCCCGGCGTACGCCGCCAGGCTGTTCTGGCCATGCTGGCACTGCGCCCGGGCACGGTTGTCGACAAGGAACTGTTGATCCACGCGGTCTGGAACGGAGCCCCGCCGCCGACCGCGGCGGCGACCGTGCAAAGCCACGTTTCGTACCTGAGAAAGTGCCTCGGCGACCGCGACGCCATCGAATACCGCGCCCCCGGTTACCGGTGCGCGGTGCCGACCGATGTGGCGCGGGCCGAACAGTTGATCGACGCGGCGGCCCGGGAGCCGGCCCCGGCCGGGCGGACCGGGATGCTGCGGACGGCCCTGGGGCTGTGGCGCGGACCGGCGCTCGCCGAGCTGGCCGGGTTGACCGGGTTCGACGAGGCCAGGGCGTGGCTCGCCGAGCTCCGCGACCGGGCCACGGCACTTCTGATGGAGGCGCGAATCCGGTTGGGTGAGCACGCCGAGGTGCTGCCCGAGTTGGAGCGGCTGGCGCGGGAGCGCCCCTTCGACGAGCGGTTGCAGGGGCACCTCATCGTCGCGTTGTACCGCGCCGGGCGGCAGGCCGACGCGCTGGCGACCTACCAGCGGCTGCACGAGGTCCTCGGCGACGAGCTGGGCGTCGACCCCGGACCCGAGCTTCGCGACTTGCAGACCGCCATCCTTCGGCACGATCCGGCCCTGCGGCACGATCCGGCGCTACGAGCGTGGCCCGAGTCCTCGCCGGCGGTCCGTCGCGCCCCCGCCATGGTGCCGGCCGAACTGCCCGCCCCGCCTGTGGCGTTCACCGGCCGGCTCGCCGAACTGACCCTCCTGGACACGATCTCCGGGCAGGAGGGCCTGCCGATCGCGGTCGTCGCGGGCCTGGCCGGGGCCGGCAAGACGACCATCGCGGTGCACTGGGCACATCGCGTGCGCGACCGCTTCCCGGACGGTCAGCTCTTCGTCGACCTGCGGGGGTTCGCCCCCGGCCCGCCGGTACGCCCGCTCGACGCGCTGTCCGGCTTCCTCGGCTCCCTCGGCGTGCCACCGCAGCAGGTCCCGGTCCAGCTCGACCGGGCCGCCGCGCTGTACCGGACGCTGGTGGCGGGGCGCCGCCTGCTCATCATGCTCGACAACGCGCGGGACGCGGAACAGGTCCGCCCGCTCCTTCCGGGCGAGCCGGGCTGCTTCGTGCTGGTCACCAGCCGGGACCGGCTCGGCGGGCTGGTCGCCCTGGACGGTGCGCGGCCGGTGCCGGTCGGCACGCTCGACCCCGCCGACAGCACCGAGTTGCTGAGCCGGTTGCTCGGCGGCGCCCGGGTGACCGCCGAGCCGGGACGCGCGGCGGAGCTGGCACAGGCCTGCGGCTTCCTACCGCTGGCCCTGCGGATCGCCGCGGCCACCTTGCTCTGGCAGCCGGACCTGCCGATAACGGCACTCGTGCACCGGCTCCGCGCCGACACGCTGCGTACGCTCGCCGTCGACGGGGACGCGCAGGCCGGTGTCGCGGCCGCGCTGGATGTCTCGTACACGGCCCTGCCGGAGTCGTCCCGGCGGGTGTTTCGCCTGCTGAGCCTGACCCCCGGCGGAGAGGTCAGCGTTCCGGCCGCGGAGGCGCTGGCCGGACCGGATACGGCCGGGGAGCTTGGCCGGCTCGCCGCGGTGCACCTGATCGCACCGGCCGGCGACCGATTCCGGCGGCACGATCTCGTGCAGGCGTACGCGGTCCGGCTGAGCCTCCGCCAGGACCCGGGCCACGTCCGGGCGGCCGCCCGCCGTCGCCTCTACGACTGGTACCTGCGGCAGGTCGACGCCGCGGGCGCCCTGCTCTACCCGCACATGCTGCGCATGTCGCCGCCCTCGGGTGACCCGGCGGCGTTCGCCGGCCACCCCGCCGCGTACGCCTGGCTGGACGCCGAACGCGCCAACCTCGTGGCGGCGATCCGCGAGGGCGCCACCAGCGACGCCGACGACCTGCGCCGCGTTGTCTGCCGGCTCGCCGACGGCCTGCGCGGCTACTTTCAGTTGCGGCGGTACGTCGCCGACTGGCTGGCCGTGGCCGAGACCGCGCTGGTCGCGGCTACCGGCCTCGGGGACGCCCGCGCCGAGGCCGCCGCCGAGCTCAGTCTCGGCACCGCACACCGCTGCATCGCGGACCACGAGGCCGCCCTCGAGCACTATGCCGAGGCGCTGCGGCTGTCCCGCGCCACCGGTTGGCACGAGGCGGAGGCCACCCTGCTCGGCAATTTGGGTATCGTGCTGCACGCCCAAGGCCAGTTGGACACCGCCGCCGACCGCCTGACCGAGGCACTGGAGGTGGACCGCCGGACCGGCCGGCGCGCCGGCTACGCCAACAACCTCGGCAACCTCGCCGCCGTCCTGCTCGACCGGGGCCAGCATCGCCGGGCGATCGCCTGCTACGAGCAGGTGCTCGACCTGAACCGCCGCTCCGGCAGCCTGCACGGCCAGGCCCTGGCCCTGACCGGCCTCGGCCGCGCACACCGGGAGCTGGGGCGGCTCGCCGAGGCGGAGGCCTGTCTGGCCGAGGCACTGCGGCACAGCACCGCGATCGGCGACCGTGACGGCCTCGCGGCCGTCCACATCGTGCTGGCCGGGGTCGAGGCGGACCGTGGCCGGACCGGCCTCGCGGGCGGCCACGCGGAGGCGGCGCTGGCGCTGGCGCGCGATGTCGCCGACCCGCGCACCGAGGCGCTCGCGAGGATTGCGCTGGGGGCGGTTACTCCCGACCCCGCGGGGCTCTACCGCAGTGCATGGGAGCTGGCGGGCAGCGCGGGCGTCCCGCGTACTCAGGTCGAAGCCCTGCTCGGGCTGGCCGAATCCGCCCTGTCCGGCGGCGACCCGCGGGAGGCAGCGCGACACGCCCGGATCGCGGTGCGGGACGCGGCGCGGATCGGCTACGACGCCGGGCGGCTACGGGCGGCCCGGTTGCTCGCACTCCTCGGCGAGGACGAGGACCACGTGCGAAGCCTGCCGGGTTCGCCGGCGGCCGCAACCGACCGGGTCGGTCGATGACTCGACGACCCGCCGGGCCGGCGTGCCATTTTCTTGGTCGATTCAAGAAAACGCGAACCGGTTGCCGAGACCGGCCGTAGCAAGGGCAGGCTATTCCAGGGACAGGGAGTACGTACGATGACTGATCTCCAAACGTTCCATCTGCCCACGTCGGTCGCGAGGACGCGGGCCACCGTAGATCTGGGGCACGACCTGATCCGCGCCTGGCAGTCGGACGGGATCTTCCAGGTCGCGGCCGACCCCGCGCAGCGGGAGACGACGCGAACGGCGATCGCGGCGAGCTGGCGCTTCTTCCGGGCGCCGCTCGAGGTGAAGGCGCAACACGTCAGCGATCTGACCTACAGCGGCTACATCGCATCGGGCGAGGAGGTGACGGCGGGAGAGGCCGACTACTCGGAGATCTTCACGGTCTGCCCGGACATCCCGCTCGACGATGCCCGGGTGGAGGCGCGGTGGCCCTGCCACGGGCCGGTGCCGTGGCCGGACGACGACTACCGGGCGCGCATGCGGGCGTTCATGGGCATGCTCGGTTCGATCGGCGAACGGCTGCTGCGCTTGGTGGCGCTGGGGCTGGATCTTCCCGACATCGACGCGCTGACCAGGTACACCGCCGACGGCTGGCACCACATGCGGGTCCTGCGTTTCCCGGCGCGGTCGGAGCAGACCGCGCGCGGCATCGGCGCACACACCGATTACGGCATGCTCGTCATCGCGGCCCAGGACGACGTGGGCGGGCTCTACATCCGGCCGCCGGTCGAGGGGGAGAAGCGCAACCGGAACTGGCTGGCGAGCGAGAGCTCGGCCGGTATGTACGAGAACGAGGAGCCGTGGACCTTCGTGGCGCCCGTTCCCGACGTCTTCACCGTCTTTCCCGGCGACATCCTGCAGTTCCTCACCGGCGGCCTGCTGCTGTCGACGCCGCACAAGGTGCGGCTCAACACCCGGGAGCGCTTCGCGATGGCCTACTTCCACGAGCCGAGCTTCGTGAGCACGGTACGCCCGCTGTTCGGCCCGGCGAACGACGAGACCATCCACTACGGCACGCACTTCACGAACATGTTCGTCCGCTGCTACCCGGACCGGATCACCACCCGCCGCATCCTGGCCGAGGACCGCCTCGCCCTGCTCACCGCCCTGGCGGAAGACTGAACGCCGTCAGGTGCGCCGGGCCGGCCTCGGCCGGGTTCCGCGAAGGGACTTCGTTCCGTTGAGCGGTAACCGCTGGGCGGCGAACCGGCCGGTAGGGTGCCGCCGGGTTCGAGGACGGGGAACGTCTCGTCCTCGAACCCGTGCCGGTCGTGGTAGATGCCGCTGACGGCGCACGGCTACCTGTACGACATCCCGTACCGCGAGTTCATCCTGCTACGTACGGTCGAATCAGCGGGACCGGATCGCTCAGCGCGACCCAACTTCCGGTCCGGGGCGGCGGGTGAGGACCTGCGGGCCCTTCTCGGTGATGGCGACCGTGTGCTCCGAGTGGGCCGTCCGCGACCCGTCGGCCGAGCGGATCGTCCAGCCGTCCTTGTCGAACTTGATTTTATCGGTGGTGGCGCAGAACCACGGCTCCAGCGCGACCGTCAGCCCCGGCTGCAGCCGGATCCCGCGGCCCGCGCGCCCGTCGTTCGACACGTGCGGCGACTCGTGCATGGTGCGCCCGACGCCGTGCCCGCCGAACTCGAGGTTCACCGGGTAGCCGTACTCCCGGGCCACCCCGCCGATCGCCGCCGAAATATCGCCCATCCGGGCGCCCGGCTGGGCCGCCTCGATCGCGGCCTCCAGCGCGACCTCGGTGGCCTCGATCAGCTTCAGGTCGGCCGGGTCGGGCGTGCCGGCGATCACCGACACCGCCGAGTCCGCCACCCAGCCGTCGATCGCGACCGCCATGTCGATGCTGAGCAGGTCGCCGTCGCGCAGCCGGTAGCTGTGCGGCAGGCCGTGCAGCACCGCGTCGTTGACCGACAGGCAGAGCACGTTGTGGAACGGGCCGTTGCCGAAGGAGGGCGCGTAGTCCCAGTAGGACGACTCGGCGCCGCGCTCCTTGATCCGGCCGCGGGCGTGGTGTTCGAGGTCCATCAGGTTGACCCCGACCTCGGTGAGGCCGGCCAGCTCGGCCAGCAACTCGCCGACGAACCGCCCGGTCACCGCCATCCGGGCGATCTCGTCCGGTTCCTTGAGCTCGATCATGTGACCCCTCCTCAGCGGTATAGGTATACCACTGCGCCGGAAGGGGCCTATGCTGCTCCCTGTGAACCGCCCACCGCTGAGCCCCGACCAGATCGCCGCCGGCCGTCGTCTCGGCGTCGCGCTGCGGGCCGCGCGGGGCGACCGCAGCCAGGCCGAGATCGCCCTCGCCGCCGGCATCTCGCCCGAGACCCTGCGCAAGATCGAGGGCGGCCGCCTGCCCACCCCCGCCTTCGGCACCGTCGTCTGCCTCAGCGAGGTGCTGGGCGTCCCGATCGGCGAACTGGCCGAGATCTGGCTGACCGCCACCCCCGAAACCGTCGGGCGGTAAGTCGCGCTGGGCGTTCCGCTCCCGCAGCCTTGACCGTACGAGCGACAGACGAGTCCCGGCGTGCCCGGACCGCTGGGTGCGACACCGGCCCCGACTCCGGCCGCCGGGCGCGCCCGGCCCAAGACCACAAGGGGCCCCGGCGGCGAGGAGCCGCGGGTCCTCACTCGCCCTCGGGCCGGCCGCCGGCAAGGTGTTCGCCGGCGTCCTGGTACGCCTGCGCGGCCCGGGTGAAGTAGTCGAACAACGTCTCCAGCTGCTCGGCCGAGTACCCGGCCAGGATCTCGCCGATCTTCTGCCGGGCGGGGGCCAGCACCCGGTCCAGCTCCGCCGGCCGGCCGACCGGTTCGACGATCACCTTGCGGCGGTCGCCCGGATCGGGGCTGCGCTTGACGTAGCCGGCCGCCTCGAGGCGGTCGATCAGCCGGGTGGTGGGGCCGGTCGTCAGGCCGGTGCGGGTGCCGAGTTCGCCGGGGGTCATCGCGCCGGACAGTTCGAGGATGTTGAGCGCGTACAGGTCGGTGGCGCCCAGGTCGCAGGCCTTGGCGCCGGCCTGCCCGTGCAGCAGCACGGCGCTGAGGTAGCGGCGGTAGATCCGGCCGGCGTCCGGCGGCATTGACACGGCATCCTCCGTAAATTAATCTCTTCCTCAGAGAAGAGAAATCTTCGAGGCAGAAGCTTCTTCAATGAAGATACCGTACGGGGAGGATGTCATGACCGACGACACCGCTATCCGCGCCGTCATCGAGCGCAGCCAGGACGCGTGGAATCGCGGCGACGGCGCCGCCTACGGCGCCTGCTTCACCGCGGACGCCACCGACGTCACGTTCGCCGGCACCGTCTATCACGGCGGCGCCGAGATCGGCCGCGCCCATCAGGCGCTGTTCGACAGCTTCCTGAAGGGCACGCGCCTGCTCGTCGAAATCCTCGAAGTGCGCCGCTACGGCGCCGGCGCGGCCGTGGTCCTCACCCGGGGTGAGTCCGCCAAGGGCGGGTCGGCCAAGCTCGGCAAGCTCGCGACGTACACCGTCGTCCGCGACGGCGACGGCGAGTGGCGCATCGCCGCGGTGCAGAAGACTCAGCGCAAGCCGCTGATGGAGGCCATCTCGTTCAAGTTCCAGCCGGCCACCCGGCCGGCGGCCGCGCCGCGCTAGCCCAGTTGTCTCAGGTGTCCTGAAGCTGGATTGCCGCGGCCGGGCAGTACATCTCGCTCTGCCGGACGAGGTCGTGGTGCTCCGGCGCGGGTTCTTCGTCCAGGACGACGCCGACGCCGTCGGATTCGCGCTGGCTGAAGACTTCCGGCGCGGTCAAGGCGCACTGGCCGGAGGAAACACACTTCTCCGTGTCGATGGTGACCCTCATCTGATCGTCCCTTCCCTTCGCGGTGTCGGCGGCCCGGGCGGGTCACAGCAGGACCGGCACGCTCTCGACTCCGCCGGCGAGTCGGTTCCTGCGGACCGCGATGTCGCCGATGCCGACGGCAAGGCGCATGGCGGGGAATCGGCGGAACAGCGCGGGGAACACGGTGCGCAGTTCGGTACGGGCGAGGTTGGCTCCGATGCACACGTGGGCGCCGTGACCGAAGGCGACATGGACATTGGGTGACCGGTCGGGATCGAACTCGTCCGGGTCGCTGAAGACCGAGGTGTCGCGGTTGGCCGCGTCGGTGGCGACGAGCACGGCGTCGCCGCGCCCGATGCGGACTCCGCCGATCTCGACGTCCTGGTGGGCGTAGCGCAGCAGCCCGCCGGTGTTGCTGGTGGCCGAGAGCCGCAGCAACTCCTCGACGGTCCGGTCCACCTGCCCGTCGGGGTCGGCCACGAACCGGTCGCGGCGGCGCAGGTCGCTGAGCAGGAACAGCGTGCCCAGCGCGATCCGGGTCGAGGTCGTCTCGTGGCCGGCGAACAGCAATCCCGCGGCGAGCCGGGCGAGATCCTCGTTGGTGAACGTCGGATCGTCCGCCTGCACGGCGACCAGGTCGGAGATGACGTCCGGCTGCGGATCGTGCCGTTTCGCCTCGGCCAGTCCGGACATGTAGGCCATGAACTCGTGCATGGCCCGCTCGCTGTCGTCGCGGCCGTCGAGAAGCGCGATGCGTTCGGACAGCTGGCGGAAATGCGCCCGATCGGCGAACGGAACCCCGAGCAGCTCGCAGATCACCAGGACCGGCAACGGAAAGGCCAGCAGTTCGGTCAGATCCACCGGCTCACCGGGGTGCGCGTCGTGTGCCGCCTGCATGGCGTCGAGACAACCGTCGGTCAATGTCTTGATGTGGTCGCCCAGCGCCCGCATGCGCGGCGCGGAGAACGCGGGGGCGAGCACCCGGCGCATCCGCTTGTGCTCGCGCTCCTCCGTGTCGTGATTCCCGCTCGGGCCGGCCAGCAACGCCGCATACGAAATGCGCGACGCCTGTTCCGGAGCGGGGTGCGAGCGACCGAAACGGTTGTCGCGGAAGACCTCGCGGACGTGCTCGTACGAGGTCACCAGCCAGGCCGGATCACCGGCCGGGGTCAGTACCCGGGTCACCGGCGCCCGGCCGCGCAACTCGGCGTACAGCGGAGCGATCTCCAGTGCGTTACCACGGTCGAACGGCAGGCGGGGTGCGGCGTTCTCGATAGCGGTCATGACCTTCCTCCGGGGTCGGTGTCTGAGTGCACGGCAGAACGCAACTCGTCCAGCCATGCCCGCTCCTGGGTGAACCGACGGCCGATCTCGTAGAGCACCGCGCGGCTCCACGGATCCGCCTGGCCCGCCGCGAGGGCGCTCAGGCGCAGGTGTTCCGCGGCGATGGCGCACTCCCTCGTGTCCAGCACGACGGCCCGTTCGTCGTCCCGCAGCCAGCTGAAGTTGCCCACTCTGGCCAGGAACTCCGCATCGTTCAGCGCCAGTTCCTCGGGGAAGTCGGCGAGCATGTCGTGAAACATCTCCCGCCCGACGGCGGTGATCGCATACACGTGCCGGGGTGGCTTCGTGTCCCGGTCCTCCGCGTTGCGGATCACCGCGCCGGCGTCGACGAACCGCCGCAAGGTGGGATAGAGGGAGTTGTTCGACAAGGTGTGCCCGGTCGACGCCTGCACCACTCTTCGCAGCTCGTAGCCGTGCAACGGCCCGGCGGCGAGATGCGAGAGCAGCAGGATCTCGGTCCACATCTATGTCAGCGTAACCTATTGCATCGTGAACATAAAACCACTAAACGTGACGAAGTTGGGCCTGAGTTCCGCGTCGCGTCAGCCCGCGAGGGGGAACGGCGCCGGGATCACCAGCTCCACATTGCGGTCGGTGAGGGCGCCGCGCCGGCCGTCGACGCCGGGGGTGGGGCGGGCGCGGGACTGCCAGTCGTTGCCGGCCAGTTCGCGGGAGAGCGAGGCCAGCCCGAGCACCTCGGTGGTGGGCCAGGTGCAGGCCGGGGGAGCGGCGGTGTCGACGACGGTGGCGAAGACCGAGAGGGTGCCGTCGCGGTTGTCGGCCAGTTCGACCAGGCGGGCCTGCTGCGGCCAGTCGATCAGCGAGGCCGTGGCGATCTCGTAGAAGCCACCGGGGACCGCCGCGGCGGGTGGGCGGGTGTGCGCGGTGACGCCGTTGATGTGGGTGTGGCCGTTGACCCAGAGGATCGCGTTCGGATAGCGCAGCAGCAGATCCCGTACGGTGTGACCGAGCACCCGGTCGTCCCCGAACCAGCTGTCCATGGTGGCCACGGTGTGATGGCTGAACAGCACGAAGAGCCGGTCGGGGACGTCCTGCCGGACGGCCTTGCCCGCCTCGTCCAGATAGCGGCGGCTGCCGGCCTTCAGCTCCGCCTCGAGCCAGGCGAACTGCTGGCGGTCGAGGGAGCCGTTCGCGCCGCCGAAGCCGTTGACGGTGTCCAGTGCCAGGCAGCGCACCGGGCCGGCGTCGAAGGCGTAGTAGGCGGTGCCGTCCTTGAGGTTCGCGTCGGTGAAGCCGTGACCGTTCGGGGCGCCGTGCGTGGTGAAGTGCTCCTGGACCGTCTCCTTGCGAGAGACGAGGCGGCGGGCCGGATCCGGGGTGATGTCGCGGACGACCGCGCCCTCGACGTGCTGGAGAACCGTGGCGTCGGCGCGGAGGAAGCCCTCGAGGACCTTCGCGAGGTCGGCCGGGTTCGGCAGCTCGACGATCTTGTCGTCGCCGGTGGCCAGCGCGCTCGACTCGGGCAGCCGGGGGAGGTTGCCCTGGATCAGCCCGTCGTGGTTGCCGTAGCAGGCGTACCACGGCATCTTCAGGCCGGCCGCGGGCAGCTCCGCGCGGGCGGCGTCGAGCAGGCCGGGCGCGGTCGGGAAGCCCCACGTGGCGCGCGCCTGGTCGTCGGCCTGGCCGGGCGGGGTGCCGTCCGGGTGCCAGTAGTGCACGTCGTAGTGCACCAGGTCGGCGACGCCCTCCCACTTGGTCACGTCGCCGGAGTCGGGGCGGACCGGGCCGCCGTCCAGCACGTCGATATACCAGCGCAGCTCGTTGTGCTGGCAGTTGTCGCAGCTGTCGCCGGTCACCACGGCGAAGGCCGGCCGCTGCCCGAAGGCCGGGCCGACGAGCTCGTTCACCGCCCGTACGGCCGCGTCGGCGACCTGCACGCTCAGCATCTCCTGCGGCCGGTACGCCCCGCTGATCCGGTCGAAGCCGCCGAACAGCGACCCGGGGCCGGCGAACCGGTCGAGATATTCCACGCGCGCGGGTGACTGCGCGTCGACGATGTGGATGTCGGTCAACTGCGCAAAGGACACGACCGGCGTACGCGGGCCGGACGGTTGCGCGGCGCCCGGCGCGAGGTCGAGGCGCCGCAGGTACGGCTCGCCCGGCCCCGGCACGATCGGCCGGTACCCGCCGCGCCCGGCGGGCCCCAGCAGCAGCGTCTGCGCGAGCGTCGTCCCGGCCGGGGCGGCGGGCTGCAGCGAGCTCTGCCCGGGCAACGGCACCGGACCGGGTTTGTCGTGATGGAACAGTCCCAGGAACCACCGCCAGAGCCACATGCGAGCAGGTTATGCACCGCCCCTTGACTCGTCCAGAGAGGACGGCAATGCTTTGGGAGCGCTCCCATTCACCCACGTCGATAAAGGGGACTGCCGTGCTGCCGCGAAGATTCCTGCTCGCCGTCCTGCTGGTGCTCGTCGGCGTCGTCGCCGCGGCGCCGCCCGCGCAGGCCGCCGGCCCGGTGCGGATCATGCCGCTCGGGGACTCCATCACGGCCGGGCCCGGGTGCTGGCGGGCCAAGCTGTGGCACCGGCTGCAGACGTCCGGATACACCAACATCGACTTCGTCGGTACGCAGTCCGACGGCGGCGGCTGCAACCCCGGCTACTCGTACGACTTCGATCACGAGGGGCACGGCGGCTACTCGGCCACCGGGATCGCCGGCAACGACCAGCTGCCGCCGTGGCTGGCCGCCGCCCGGCCGGACGTGGTGCTCATGCACCTGGGCACCAACGACATGTGGGGCGGCTACATCCCGCTGGCGGACAAGCTGACCGCCTTCACCAAGCTGGTCGGCCAGATGCGCGCCCAGAACCCGGCCATGAAGATCGTCGTCGCCCAGATCATCCCGATGAGCGCGGCCGCGTGCAGCACCTGCCCGGCCGATGTGGTGGCGCTCAACAACGCGCTCCCGGCGTGGGCGGCGGGCCTCACCACCGCCCAGTCGCCGATCGTCCTCGCCGACCTGTGGACCGGGTACGACGCGGTCGCCGACAACGTCGACGGCGTCCACCCGAACGACACCGGCTTCCAGAAGATGTCCGACGCCTGGTACCCGGTGGTGGCGCGGGTGCTGGGCGGCACCACGCCCACGACCCCGCCGACGACGCCGCCCACCACGACTCCCACGACGCCACCCACCACTACGCCCACGACGCCGCCCACCACGGCTCCCACAACGCCGCCCACGACCGCGCCGGCCGGTGCCTGTACGGCGACCTACCGGGTGGTCTCGCAGTGGACCGGCGGCTTCCAGGGCGAGGTGACCGTGGCCAACGGCTCGGCGTCGACCTCGGCCGGCTGGACCGCGACGTTCGGCTTCGCCAACGGCCAGACCGTCAGCCAGGCGTGGAACGCGACCGTCACCCAGTCCGGCGCGACGGTGACCGCCCGCAACGCCGACTGGAACGGCCGCCTGGCGCCCGGCGGAACGGCGACCTTCGGCTTCCTGGCCTCGTCGGCCGCCACCAACACCGTCCCGGCCGGCCACCAACACCGTCCCGGCCGTGACGTGCGCGCTGGCCTAGCCCGAGCGCACCCTGCCCTTGCCTGGGCCGCCACCAACACCGTCCCGGCCGAGACGTGCGCGCTGGCCTAGCCCGAGCGCACCCTGCCCTTGCCTGAGCGCACCTGCCCTTGCCTGAGCGCACCTGCCCCTTGCCTGAGCGCACCCCTGGCTCGGGCCGGGCGGTCACGCGGGCTCGGACGAACGGGGGAGGGGGCGGTGCAGGCCGGTAGCAAAGCGCTTCCGGCTGCGGACGGCGACCGCTCGAACACGTAGCGTGGTGGTCGCGGGCCACGGACGGCCGCCCCCCGAGACTCCCCACCGAAGGGCCTATCCGTGCTGCACCGTTTCCCCCGGCGTACCGTCGCCGTGGCCGCCGCCGTCGTGGCCGCCCTGACCGTCTCGACCCCGGCGATGGCCGCCGGCAGGCGGCCGAAGCCGCAGAAATTCACCGTGCAGGGCCTGGTCGTCGCCTCCACGCCGAAGACGCTGCGGGTGCTCACCCGCCAGCTCAAGGTCGGCAAGGCCAGCCTGCCGGCCAACACGGTGGTCACGGTGAAGCGGCCGGCCGGCAAGGGCAAGTCGAGCGCCAGCCTGGTCGGGTACACCGTGACGATCAGCGGCAGCGCGGCGAAGTCCGGCAAGAGCCTGACGCTGGTGGCCAGCAGCGAGGTGGCGCAGCCGCAGCCGGCCGAGGTGTTCCTCGGCGTGGTGAGCGGGGTGACGGCGACCGGGCTGACGCTCGACGAGACGTCGGCGGCCGGCGGGGAGGACTTCGGCGACGACCAGAACACGCTGACCGTCGACACGTCGGCGGCGACCGTCGCGGTGGACGGCGCCGCGGGGACGGTCGCCGAGGACGAGTTCGTGATCGTCCTGGGGGAGCGCGACGGCACCAACGTCGTCGCGGCGACCGTCGACGCCTACACGACACCCCCGATCGCCGAGGCGGGCGACATTTCCGATATTTCCGGCAGCGTGGTCACGCTCGGCAACGAGTGGGGCGACGGTGGCGACGACGGAAATAACGGAAATGTCGGAAATGGCGACGAAGGCAACGGCGGCGGGCACGACGGCGACCGGGGTAACGACGGCCGGGGCAACGGCAACGAGGGCAACGGCAACGAGGGCAACGGCAGTCGGCACAACGGCAACCGGCACGGCGGTAACACCACCGCGGCCGACGAGCCGGACCCGACCGCCACGGACCCCACCGACGGCACCGACCCGAGCGACGGCACCGACCCGAGCGACGGCTCCGACCCCGGGACCGACCAGCCCACCACCGTAGACCTCACGAGCGTGCCGATCGTCCTCAACGGCCGCTCCACCGTCGACGTCTCCACCCTGACCACCGGCGAGCGCATCGTCGTGCTCGGCGAGACCGACGCCACCACCGACGCCTTCACCCCGCAGATCGCGTTCGCCTTCAACGGAGAGGACCGCCGCCCGGCGACCCACCGGCACCACCACGGGGACTGAGCGGCCGGTGGAACGGGAACGCCAGCGTGGCCCGGATCGCCGTGCCGGTCAGCAGCATCACCAGCCGGTCCACGCCGAGCCCCAGCCCGCCAGTCGGTGGCATCGCGTACTCCAATGCGGTCAGGAACGCCTCGTCGAGCTGCATCGCCTCCAGATCGCCGGCCGCGGCCTTCAGCGACTGGGCGGTGAGCCGTTCGCGCTGCTCGACCGGGTCGATCAGCTCCGAGTACGCGGTGCCCAGCTCCATTCCGAACGCGACCAGGTCCCACCGTTCCGCCAGCCGCGGGTCGGTGCGGTGGGTGCGGGTCAGCGGCGACGTCTCCAGCGGGAAGTCGGTGTAGAAGGTCGGGTACGTCGTCTGCTTCTCCACCAGCGTGTCGTACAGCTCCACGACCAGCTCCCCGGCCGTCGCCTCGGCCGGGGCGTGCACGCCGTGCCGCTCGCAGACCTCGCGGACCCTCGAGACCGGCGTGGCCGAGTCCAGCTCCGCCCCGGCCGCCCGGCTGACCGCCTCGTGGACCGTCAGCACCGGCCACGGCGCACTCAGGTCGACCAGCCCCTCGGGCCGCAGGGCGATCGGCCGCCCGTGCACCGCCGTGGCCACCTCAAGCACGATCTCCCGGGTCAGCTCCCGCATCGAGTTGTAGTCGCCGTACGCCTCGTACGCTTCCAAGGAGGTGAATTCCGGGTTGTGGGTGGCGTCCACGCCCTCGTTCCGGAAGTTGCGGTTGAGCTCGAAGACCCTCTTCATCCCGGCCACGCAGAGCCGTTTCAGGTAGAGCTCGGGCGCGATCCGCAAATACAGTTCCATGTCGTACGCGTTGATGTGGGTACGGAACGGCCGGGCCGCCGCGCCACCGTGCACCGCCTGCAGCATCGGGGTCTCCACCTCGGCGTACCCCCGTACGGCAAACGCATCACGCAAGGCTTTCACCGCGGCACTCCGGTCTCGCAGCACCTGCATGGCGTCCTGATTGACCAGCAGGTCGAGGTGGCGCTGGCTGAGCCGGGCCTCCGGATCGGTGAAGCCGGAGTGCAGATCGGGCAGGGGGCGCAGGCACTTGGCGGCCATGGTCCAGTCGTCGACGAGGACGGAGAGCTCGCCGCGGCGGGAAGCGATCACCTCGCCGGTCACGCTGACGTGGTCGCCGAGGTCGACCGTCTGCCGCCACCGGTGCGCGACCGCCGGCGGCGTCGCGTCGTCGGTGAGCATGGCCTGCAACGTGACCGGGCCGTCCTGCAGCACCGCGAAGAGCACGCCGCCCAGATCGCGCAGCGCACGGACCCGGCCGACCACCGAGACCCGCTCGCCGGTGCGCGCGTCCGGCTCGATCGTCAGATGCGCCGCCCGCACCTCGGCGAGCGAGGAGGTGTGCGGCACCGAGACCGGATACGGCTCGTGGCCGAGCTTGATCAGGCGCTCGGTCTTCTCCAGCCGGGCCCGTTGCTGCTCGCTGAGCCGGCGCTGGGGCCGCGGCGGCCGCAGCAACTCCTGCTCCTGGGCCCGCACGACGTCGACGATCTCGCCGCCGCGATCCGGCGCCGGCGGGGCGAACGACGGCAGGAAACCCTCGGCGATGCCGGCGGCCAGCGCGGCGCGGCTGAGCGTGAGCGAGGAGTCGAAGCAGAGGAACCGCGGATACCAGGCGGGCACGTATTTGGCGTTGGCCCGGTAGAGCGACTCCAGCTGCCAGAACCGGGACGCGACCGAGAGCACCGCGTCGCTGAGCCGGGTCACCGGGCCGGCGCCGACGCTGTCCGCCGAGCTGAACACCGAGCGGAACATCGCGAAGTTCAGCGAGATCCGGCGGATGCCGAGGTCGGGACAGGCGGCCATGAGCTCGGCGACCATGAACTCGGTGAGGCCGTTCTCGGCCTTCCGGTCGGCGCGCATCAGGTCGAGCGAGAGGCCGCGGACGCCCCATGGGACGAAGGTGAGCAGCCCGCGGATCCGGCCGCTGGGGTCGCGGGCGGTGACCACGACGCAGCGTTCGTCGGCCGGGTCGCCGAGCCGGCCGAGCGCCATCGAGAAGCCGCGCTCGGTCTCGTCCCCGCGCCAGGCGGCCGCGAGCTCGTCCAGTTCGGCCAGTTCGGCGGCGCCGATCGTGGCCTGCCGGCGGACCTGGCCGGTGTAGCCGGCGTCGCGGACCCGGGTGACCGCCCGCCGGACCGGGCTCATGATCTTGCCCTGCAGCGTGAACGCGGCCGTCTCGAGGATGGCCTCATCGCCGATGGTGAGGGCTTTCAAACCGCTTTGCACGTACGCGCGGGCGCCCTCCTCACTCGCCGAGAGCACCGCCGGGAACCAGCCGTGCCGGCGCGCCTCGGCCCGCCACGCGTCGATCGCCGCCCGCCACGAGCCGGGATGGCCGATCGGGTCGGCGCTGGCCATGCTCACCGAGGCGACGACCCGGTAGGTGACCGCCGCCCGCCCGTCCGGCGAGAAGATCACCGACTTGTCCCGGCGGGTCGCGAAGTAGCCCAGCGAGTCCTGTTCGCCGTCGGTCAGCAGCATCCGGCGTACGCGCACCTCGGCCTCGGCGGTCATGTACTGCGCGGCGCGCGCCGAGCGCAGGAAGACGCTGATCGCGCCGAAGAGGACGAGCGCGGAGATGGTCGAGGCGACGATCGCCTCCCAGTGGTGTCCGTGGTGCTGGTGCAGCCCGACGGTGCCGCCGGCCGTGTCCAGGCCGAGGGCGGTGCGGCTGGCCCAGAGCGCGCGCTCGCCGGCGCCGCGCAGGCTGTGCGGGAACAGCCAGGTCAGGCCGAAGGCGAGCGCCCAGGACGCGGCCAGCCCGGCGGCCAGCACGGCCAGCGCCGTGCGCCGGGAGGCGTGCGCCAGCCGGGCCGGGAAGGCCGCCCGGGCCCGCCACAGCAGGACCGTGACGGTCAGGCCGATCGGAACGGCCACCACGGTGAGCACCAGCACGGCGCGGGAGACGTCGAGGTCGACCTCCGCCGGGTCGTTCCAGTAGGCCAGGCCGAACGCCGCCGTGATGACATCCTCCAGCGTGGCCAGCACCTGGTAGACCAGCAGCAGGTAGTACGCGGCCCGCAGCCGGCGCCGCAGGGCGCTGCCCAGTACCAGCATCGCCGCGGCGATGAACAGGTTCGGCTCGGCCGGGATGTTGAACAGGCCGAAGGCGTAGTCGACCCACCAGGTCCAGTGGAACGAGCGCAACGGAAAGCTGATGAGGACCCAGATGCCGGCGAGGGTGACCAGGCGTCCGGGCCATGCTGCGAAGCGGTCGCGCCACCCGTGCGGACCCATTTCTGTGCGAACCACAAGGAGACGTTAGCCAGTCGCGTCGAGGCCACTCGGAGAACGTCGAACGTTCGGGGGAGATCGGCTCCACATCCGGACCGATAGTGTCGGCTCCGTGACTCGGGAGGAGCAGCGGTACGTGCTGGCCACCGCCGCCGTCGCCGCCCTGGGCACGGTCTGGTGCGTGCTCTTCCTGACGGTCGGCGCCGGGAGCGAGGTTCTCGCGTACGTCTTCGTCCCGGCCGGCACCGCCCTCGCCGGCGTGGCCGTGCACCGGCTGGCCGGCCGCGACCCCGGGCTCGACCCGGTCGCCCGGCGCTTCTGGCGCACGATCGAGCTCGCCATCGGCGTGATCACGATCGGGTACGCGTGGCTGGCCGCCGACATGTTCGCGCACGCCGCCGAGGCCCGCACGCGCAGCATGCCGGTCCCGGTGGCGGCCTGCGTGGCCGCCGGCTGCGTGATCGCCGTCGGGGCGTTCGCCCGGGTGCCGGTGGCGCCCACCGGCGGGGTCGAGCGGTGGCGCATGGCGCTGGACCGGACGATCGCGTTCCTCGGCTGCGCGGCCGTGCTCTGGTACGCGGCGCTGGCCCCGATGCTCTCCGCCCGCGAGCCCTGGAGCCGGCAGGCGACGCTGCTGGTCGGGCTCCTGCTGCTGGCCGCGGTCGCCGCCGCGACGAAGGTGTCGTACGTGGCCGGCGGCCCGGTCGACCGCGCGGCGATCCGGCTCGTGGCGGCCTCCGGCGGCGTCCCGGCCGGGGTGGTGGCCGTGCTCGCCGTCCGGTTCGGCTATCTCGCCAGCGTCCCGGCCCAGGCGATCGTGATGCCGCTGGGCCCGGTGCTGGTCGCGCTCGGCGTCGCGGCGCAGCGGCGGGCCGATCCGGGGCCGCGCCGCCGGCCGTCCCGGTCCGACGTGCTGCTGCCGTACCTGGCCGTGGCGGCGGTCGACGTGCCGCTGGTCGCGGTCGCCTTCGGCGCGCCGCTGCGCTGGCCGGTCCGGATCGCGCTGATCGCCGCGGTGGTGGTGACCGCGCTGGTCACGGTGCGGCAGTACCTGGCGTACCGGGAGAACGCCCGGCTGCTGCGCAACACCCGGGTGCAGGAGGCCCGGCTGCAGTACGAGGTCAGCCACGACGGCCTCACCGGCCTGGCCAACCGGGCGCTGTTCCGCGAGCGGCTGGCCGCCGCGCTGACCGGTAGCGGCAGGGTCGTGGTGCTGCTGGTCGACCTGGACGACTTCAAAACCGTCAACGACCTGCTCGGCCACGGGGTCGGCGACCGGCTGCTGGTCTCGGTCGCCCGGCTGCTGCAGGCCGAGGTCGGCTACGGCGGCCTGCCGGTGCGGGTCGGCGGCGACGAGTTCGCGGTGCTGCTGACCGGCGCCGGTCCCGACCCGGAGGAGCTGGCCCGGCGGCTGCTGGCCGCGCTCACCCACCCGATCAGCGAGCATCGGCTGCTGGTGCAGGCCAGCATCGGCATCGCGGTCGCGGAGCCGGGCGCGACCGCCGACGCGGTGCTGCGGGACGCCGACGTCGCCATGTACACCGCGAAACAGCAAGGCAAGGCCGATTTCGTACGCTACGCCGACGGCATGGGCGAGCCGGTCCTGGCGCACATGCGCCTCGGCGGCGAGCTTCGGCGCGCCCTGGACAACGACGAGTTCCGGGTGGTCTACCAGCCGATCGTCCGGCTCGCCGGCAACGCCCTGATCGGCGTGGAGGCCCTGGTCCGCTGGCAGCACCCGACCCGTGGCCTGGTCGGGCCGGCCGAGTTCATCCCGGCCGCCGAGCGGACCGGCCTGATCGTGCCGCTCGGCCGGTTCGTGCTGCGCGAGACCTGCCGCCAGGCGGCGGCGTGGCTGGCCGAGTTCGGTGCCGACGCGCTGACGGAGGCCGGGCTGAACGTCTCCGCGCGCCAGCTGCACGACCCCGATTTCGTGTCCGACGTGGCCGGCGCGCTGGCCGAGAGCGGGCTGCCCTGCGAGCGGCTGGTGCTGGAGGTGACCGAGTCGGCGGTGCTCCGCGGCCAGCAGGTCTCCCGGGCGCTGTACGAGCTCGACCGGATGGGCATCCGGCTCGCCCTGGACGACTTCGGCACCGGCGAGTCGTCGCTGAGCCTGCTGCGCGCCTTCCCGGCCGCGATCGTCAAGCTGGACAAGTCGTTCGTGGACGGCATCGAGATCGACGACGGCCACCCGGGCGCCGCCGACGCCCGGCAGGCGGTCGCCCGCGCGGTGATCCAGCTCGCGCACGCGCTCGGCCTGGACACGGTGGCCGAGGGCGTGGAGAGCGCCGAGCAGGTGACCGCGCTGCTTGACCTCGGCTACACCGTCGGCCAGGGCTTCCACCTGGGCGAGCCGATGACCGCCGCCGACGTGTCCCGGCTGCTCGCCCGGCAGCAGCCGGTGACGCCGCGTCTCTGACCGTGTTCGCGTGTGCACTTTCGGTCCTGAGGATCTCGGCGGTATGGTGTTGGCCACATTGCCCGCCCGGTCTCGTGGCCGCAGTTCGGAGGAGTAGGCGTGCCGGTCACCGGTCAGCGTGTGGTGCGCCGGGCGCTGGGCCGCCGGCTGACCCGGCTACGGGTGGCGACCGGCAAGAGCCGGCGCGAGGTCGCCGAGGCCAAGCTGGGCATCTCCGAGCCGACCCTGCACCGCATCGAGACCGGCAAGGTCCCGGTGACCGTCGCCAACGTACGAGCGCTCTGCTGGTTGTACGGGGTGGACGAAAGCGTCGCCAACGCGCTCTCCGACCTCGCGCTGGGCACCTCCCAGGAGGAGTGGTGGGACGCCAACCCCTCGATCCCGGACTGGTTCAAGCTCTACGTCGGGCTCGAGGCGAGCGCCGCCGCGATCCGGACGTACGAGGGTGAGGTCGTCCCCGGCGAGTTGCAGACCGAGCAGTACGCCCGGGCCATCTACGGCGCCGAGAAGGTCGAGGGCGACGCCACCGAGCGGCACGTGAAGCTGCGGCTGCAGCGCCAGGCCGCGCTGGCCGCCCGCTACCCCAAGCCGAAACTGGTCACCGTCCTCGGCGAGGGCGTGCTGACCCGGCAGGTGGGCGGCCCGGCCGTGCTCGCGGCGCAGGTCGAGCACCTGTGCAAGCTCGCCGCGCAGGGCCACATCGAGATCCGGGTGCTGCCGTGGACGGCCGGGGCGCACGCCGCCATGGCCGGCGCGTTCCGCATCCTGGACTTCGACGACCCGGAGGATCCCGACGTCGTCTACCTCGAGTCGCACGTCGGCGCGGTGTACCTCGAGGAGCCGGACGAGGTGCAGGAGTACCGCCGCATCTTCGACCTCGTCTGCGAGGCGTCCGTGCCGATCGCCGACTTCCGCGGAATGGACCGACATGACTGACTCCTCGCGCAAGCCGGCGACCGCCGCGCGGATGTACGACTACTACCTCGGCGGCGTGCACAACTTCCCGGCCGACCGGGAGGCCGCGGACGCGGTCATCGAGCGGTTCCCGTTCATTCCGGCGGCCGCGCGGGCCAACCGCGCGTTCGTGGTGAACGCGGTCCGGCACCTGGCCGAGTCCGGCGTCCGGCAGTTCCTCGACATCGGCTCCGGCATCCCGACCGTCGACAACGTGCATTCCATCGCCCGGCGGGTCCACCCCGAGGCGAGGGTGGCATATGCCGACCTCGACCCGGTGGCGGTGGCCGAGAGCATCGACCTGCTGGACGGCGACGACCGGGCGGTGGCGGTGCGCGGCGACGTGCAGGAACCGCGGGCCATCGTCGAGCACCCCGAGGTGCGCCGGCTGCTCGACTTCGACCAGCCGATCGGGGTCGTCCTGGCCGCCGTCCTCCACTTCGTCCCCGAGCACCGGGTCGCGGACGAGGCGGTGGCCACGCTGATCGGGTCCGTCGCCGCGGGCAGCTATTTCGTGATCTCGCACACCGCCAAGGAAAGCTTCGACCAGTTCACCCCGGCCGAGGACGTCTACCGGCAGCGCACCTCGACCCCCGGCACGACCCGGTTCCGCCCGCAGGTCGAGCGCCTGTTCGCTGGGCTCGACCTGCTCGAGCCCGGGGTGGTCTGGGCGCAGGAGTGGCGGCCCGGCCCCGTCGCCGAACGGATCGAGAACCCGGGCCTGGGCGGTATCTGGGCGGGCGTCGGCCGCAAGCCCTAGCTTTTAGCCCGTCAGCAGCTGGTCGAATTCGCCCTTCTTGGCGCCGTCGAGGAACGAGTCCCACTCCTCCACGGTGAAGTGCACGGTGGACGCCTCGGGCCGCTTGCTGTTGCGCACCTCGATCAGGCCCGCGTGCCGCCGCACCTCCACGCAGCTGCCGCCGTTGCCGGTCGACCGGCTCGACATAATCCATTTACTGTCGTCATGCATCTTGCTGCTCACTCTTCGTGACGTGATCGGGGTCTCCGACCGCTGTACTATTCGGACATACGACGCAAAGGATAGGCGTCGCGTTCCCTTCTTCTTTCGTCATGAAATGTTGCGCACCGAGCGTAAGCGATGGCCCCAAGCGGCTGCGAGAGGTCAGACCGAACTTCTGCACCGTGAAATCTTGCACGGTGGAAGTTTGACCAAGAATAATGACCCTCCGATGTGGTCATAGGGGGCGTCAATGGATATCGCCGACCGCCTCGCGGCCGCGGCGCCGGATTCCTCGCCGTGCGGCGAGGAGTCAGCCGAGGCCGAGCTGGCGCGGTTGCGCGCGCGGGTCGCCCGGCTCGAGTCCGAACGCGACGCCCTGTGGTGGGCCATCCACCACGACGACCTCACCGGCCTGGCCAACCGCCGGCTGCTCGACACCGTCGGCCCGTCCATGCTCCGCAACGCCGGCCGGTACGCGGTGCTGGTGCTCGATCTGGACGGCTTCAAGCCGGTCAACGACCGCTTCGGCCACGCCATCGGCGACGAGGTGCTGCGCACGGTCGGGCGGCGGCTCTCCGGCTGCCTGGTCGACGACCTGGCGGTCCGCCTCAGCGGCGACGAGTTCGCCGCGGTCCTCACCGAGTCGTCCCTGGCCGGCGCCCACCAGGACTGGCCGGCCCTGGTCGGCGCGATCTGGTCGGCCGTCGCCGAGCCGATGACGATCGCCGGCCACCGCCTCGTCGTCACCGCGTCGATCGGCGTCGCCACCGGCACCCGCGAGCCGGCCACGATGACCGAGCTGATCCGCCGCGCCGACCTGGCGATGTATCACGCGAAGGCGAACCGCCACCGCACATACGTCGCCTGGGACCGCAACTAGAGAGTTTCCGCTCTCCGCCATTTCGGTAGAAAGCAACAATTGCGCGAGCCATTCACTGATGGTGATCGTGCCGACACTTCCTGTTGCAATTCTCGATTCCCGCGTCCGCGTGACCAGCAGATGACAGCGTGTATGCGCGGCGGATGGCATCGTTTTCCGGGGTCTCGCGTGGGGGCGAATCGCGAGTTGTCCAAAACATCTCCACCGGCGGGCGCGGTGCCCTTAGAACCTTATGGACGGGCCATTACCCGGCCACCACCACCCTGACCACCGTAGGCGGCGAGAGGAGCCGGGATGATGGTGTCGCGCCGAGCAACGCTGATCGTCACACGGGGCTTGCCCGGGGCCGGTAAGACCACCCGGGCGTTGCGCTGGGTCGCCGAGGACCCGGAACACCGCGCCCGGGTCGGCACCGACCAGATCGCGGCGATGCTGCACCCCCATGTGCTGACCAGCGATGCCGCCTACACGATGCATTACGCCGAGCGGGAGCAGCTGGTGGTGAACGCCGCGATCGAGGCGCTCCTGCGCTCCGGCATCGACGTGGTGTGCGACGACCTCTTCCTGCAGGCCCACTACCTCGAGGAGGTACGCCACCTGGCCGCCCGCTGCGCCGCCCACCTGGTGATCTGGGACATGACCGACGTGGACGTCGAGGAGTGCATAGCCCGCGACAAGCAACGCGGCGGCGCCGGCGGCCGCCTGATCGGCGAACCGACGATCCGCTCCCAGCACCAACTCCTCCGCGGCCACCACACGTCGTCCACCTGCGGCGACCGCCGCCCCGAAGCCTGAGGCCGCCCATGCGCCGGCCGTCATCATCCGGCCCTGATCCCGGGTAGGCCCCGGACGGCGCTCGCCGTCCGGGGCCTCGGCTATCGCTGGGCGGCCGCGGTGATCTCGGCGATCAGGTCGTCGCCCGGGTAGGCGCGGCCGCCGACGCCCCAGCCGCCGTCCGGGGCGTTGAAGATGTTCACCCAGGTGTTCGCCGGGTCGTGCCAGGGCACGGCGCACTGCTGGACGATCTCGGTGGCCGCCTTGATGAAGGCCGCCCGCAGTTCCACGGTGCCCAGGCCGATGTTCGGCAGATCCAGCCGCACCACGACGAGGGGACGGGTGCTGCCGCCGGCGTACACGTCGCCGGGCTCGACGATCTGGACGTGGCCGCCGACGATCGGGGTGAAGAAGTCGTTCCCGGTCGCCCCGCTGACCTCGATCGCGGCCGCGCTGAGCAGGGGAATGATCTGGTGCCGGCCGCTCGCGGTGAGGACGCCGTGCGGCGCCGTGACGGTCAGGGGCATGAGTTCCTCCATAACTAGGTCGTACGTACTAGCGACTCCGACTGTGCGCTAGGATGGGCGTACTAGTCAAGGGGGCCGGGGTGCCGAAGGACACGCGTAACCGGATGCTGGACGCCGCGGTGAGCGCGTTGCGCCGGCAGGGCGTCGCGGGCATGTCCTTCACCGAGGTGCTGGGCGCCAGCGGCGCGGCGCGGGGCGCGATCTACCACCACTTCCCGGGCGGCAAGACACAGCTGGTCGCCGAGGCGGCCGCGCGCAACGGGCAGGAGGTGCGGGGCTACCTCGAGGGGCTGCCGGCGACCGGCCCGGTCCAGGTCACCGAGGATTTCCTGGCGATGATCCGCCCGGTGGTGGCCGAGTCGAGCGCCGGCAGCGGCTGCGCGGTCGCGGCCGTGGCGATGGGGGACGAGCCGGCGTTGCGCGAGGCCTCCGCCACCGCCCTGAGCTCATGGATCGGCACGCTCGCCGGTCGGCTGAGCGCCGCCGGGCTGCCCGCCGCCGACGCCGACGACCTCGCCACCACGCTGATCGCGCTGCTGGAGGGGGCGCATGTGCTGTGCCGGGCGGCCGGCGACGTGGCGCCCTTCGACCGGGCCGCCCGCGCGGCGCTGTCCCTGGTCGGGAGCCGCTACCCCGCCGACGACGGCTGAGCGGGGGCCAGAAAGATCTCGATCACCGGGACCTCGACCTCCGGCGGCCGGGTCGGCAGCAGCAGCGTGACGGTGCCGCGTTCCTGGCCGGCCGACGAGGTGGCGTAGGCCGGGCGGTCCGGGTCGGCAATCTCGTGCGCGACCTCCGAGCCGTCGTGCAGGAACTGGGCGTACCGCAGGCGGCCGGCCAGCCCCGGCAGGTGCACGGCGTCGAACGGCCACGCGAACAGGTGCAGGTAGAGCCGATCGCCGCGCTGGGTGAAGCGGCAGTCCGGCGGCGCGGTGAACGAGCTGGGCCCGCAGCCGTAGATCGAGCGCTCGTGCAGACGCATCCACCGGCCGATCCCGCGCAGGATGTCGGCCGACGCCGGGTCGATCTCGCCGCGCGCGTTCGGGCCCACATTGAGCAGCAGGTTGCCGTCCTTGGCGACGGTGTCGATCAGCATCCGGACGAGCAGGCCGACCGACTTGAAGTCGCGGTTCTCCCGGTCGTAGCCCCAGCTGCCGTTCATCGTCTGGCACGCTTCCCAGGGCACCGGCTTGCCGTCGACGGTCATCGGCGCGCTCGGCTGGTACTGCTCGGGGGTGACGAAGTCGCCGGGCAGGTCCATCCGGTCGTTGACCAGCAGCTCCGGCTGCAGGCTACGGATCGTCTCCAGGAGGGCGGGGCTGTCCCAGTCGGCCGCGCCCTTGCCGCCCCACACCACCTGGCCCTCGTGCACGTGCCCCACGTACGAGAAGTCGAGGAACAGCTGATCGATCGGGCCGTACCGGGTGAGCAGGTCGCGCACCTGGGCGTGGAGATAGGAACGGTAGGCCGCGATGTCCCGCGAACCCGGCGGCGGTTCGTCGCGCAGCGGGTGCAGCCCGTCGATCGGGAACTGCGGGTGGTGCCAGTCGATCAGCGAGTAGTAGAGACCCGCCCCCATGCCCCGGTCCCGCAGGGCATGGAGGAACGGGCCGATCAGGTCGCGGCTCGCCCGGTAGTCGGTGAGCTCGCTGGGCCACAGGCAGTACCCGTCGTGGTGCTTCGCGGTGATCACGGCGTACCGCATGCCGGCCTCGGCGGCGAGCGCCACCCAGGCGGCCGGGTCGTACAGGTCCGGGTCGAAGTGGTCGACGTAGCGCTGGTACTCGGCGTCGGTCAACTTCTCCCGGTTGCGCATCCACTCGTTGCGGGCGGCGACCGCGTACGCCCCCCAATGGACGAACATGCCGAACCGGCGCTCCTGGAACCGCTCGACGTTATTCACGGACCGCTCCCTTCGTGGCATCGGCGATGAAGTTGCGGGCGAAGAAGCCGAAGATGACGACGAGGGGGATGATCGCCAGCAGCGTGCCGGCCATCACCATGCTGAAGTCCGTGCCGTGCGCCGTGTTCAGCTGGGCGAGCGCCAGCTGCAGGGTGATCCGGTCCGGGTCGACCAGCACGATCAGCGGCCAGATGTAGTCGTTCCAGGCGGCCACGAAGACGTAGATGCCGAGGAAGGCCAGGCCGGGCCGGATCGCCGGGATGGCGATCTGCCAGTACTGCCGGAAGAAGCCGGCGCCGTCCACCTTGGCGGCGTCGATCAGCTCGTCGGGCACCGCGCTGGTGATGTACTGCCGCATCCAGAAGATGCCGAACGCGTTGGCGATCGGCGGGATGATCAGCGCCCGCAGCGTCCCGGCCAGGCCGAGATCCGACGCGATGATGAACTGCGGCAGGATGGCCAGCTGGGTGGGCAGCATGTACAACGCCAGCAGCGCCCCGAACAGGAAGTTCCGCCCGGGGAAGCGGTACTTCGCGAAGGTGAACGCGGCCAGCGAGTCGATGAACAGCACCAGCACCGTGGTCGTGATCGCCACCATCACCGTGTTGAGCATCGAGCCGAAGAAGTCGATGCTGTCCAGCAGCCGGTGGATGTTCTCGATCAGGTGGCTGCCCGGGGTCAGCTTCGGCGGGTACCGGTAGATGTC
The DNA here is from genome assembly GCF_000721705.1 of Actinoplanes subtropicus. Classification (GTDB taxonomy): domain Bacteria; phylum Actinomycetota; class Actinomycetes; order Mycobacteriales; family Micromonosporaceae; genus Actinoplanes; species Actinoplanes subtropicus. The sequence continues at coordinate 263,554 of NZ_JOJL01000027.1, read as the reverse complement.
CGCGGTGGTGTTGGTCGCCATGACGACCATCCAGTAGAACGGGAAGAACGAGATCAGGACGCCGGTCGCCAGGACCACGTGGATGCTGGCGCGCCCGAGCTTGAACCGCCTCACCGCACCCTCTCCCTTCGCTCGGAGCGGGCCACCAGGCGCCAGTTGATCACGACGAACAGCAGGATGAGCAGGAAGAGGGCCCAGACGATCGCGGCGCCGTAGCCGTAGTCGTTGTTGTCGAAGGCCTGGTGGTAGAAGTAGAGCATCATGGTCAGGCCGGCCTGGCCCGGTCCGCCGGAGTTCGGGTTGACCGAGGCCGTGCTGCCGAAGAGCACCTGCGGCTCGGTGAAGCTCTGCAGGCCGGTGACCGTCGAGACGATCAGCGTGAACAGGATGATCGGCCGCAGCAGCGGGACGGTGATGTGCCGGAACATGCGCACCGGTCCGGCGCCGTCCAGCTGGGCCGCCTCGTACAGCTGGGTGGGGATGGTCTGCAGCCCGGCCAGGTAGATGATCGCGTTGTAGCCGGTCCACTGCCAGCTCATCAGCAGCGCGATGACCACCTTGATCGCGAACGGGTTCTGCAACCACTGCACCTGGGGCAGATGCATCAGGTGCAGGACCGCGTTGACCAGGCCGTTGGAGGAGCTGAAGATCGCGAAGAAGAACAGCGCCACGGCCACCAGCGAGGTGACGTTGGGCAGGAAGTACGCAATCCGGTAGAAGGACGTGAACCTGACCCCGGCGTTCAGCATCACCGCGATGATCAGCGCCACGAACAGCATCGGGAACGTGCCGAGCACCCAGATGATGATCGTGTTCTTCACCGACAACCAGAAGGTCGGGTCGTGGATGAGGAACTTGAACTGGTCGAGTCCGACGAATTTCATGTCGCCGAGCCCATCCCAGCGCTGGAACGCCAGATACAGCGTGAAGAACACCGGGATCAGGTTGAAACCGACGAAGACCAGGAAGAACGGCGAGATGGCCAGGTACTGGCGCCAGTACGAGACGATCCCGGTACGCCGCACCGCCCGTCTCCGCCGGTCGCTCACGTCAGCTCACTCCCTGCTTCTGCGCGATCGACTTGGCCTGGCTGACCGCGTCGTTCCAGGCCTGGTTGGCGTCCTTGCCGGTCTCGACCTTGATGATCTCGTTGTAGTACGGAGCGGAGACGGCGGCGTCGGCCGGCGCCTCGTAAGCGATCGGGATGTTCTCGGCCGCCGGCCCGAAGACGTCGATCGTCACCTGGCCGCCGAAGAACGGGTCCGGCCCGGTCAGCGCCGGCAACTTGTACGCGGCCGGCATCGACGGGAACAGCGACGCGTCGGTGAAGCCACGACCCTGGTTGTCCGCGTTGAGCAGCCAGGTGATGACCTGGAACGCGAGTTCGTGGTTGTCGCCCTTCGCGGGGATGGCCAGGAACGAGCCGCCGATGTTGGCCGGCCCGCTCGGCGTCGGCGCGACCCGCCACTTGCCCTTGGTGTCCGGCCCGGCGCTGGAGATGTCCAGCCCGTGCCAGGCGGCGCCGACCTCGGCCGCGACCGCGCCGCTGGCGATCGCCGCGTTCCAGCTGTTGTCGTTGATCTTCGCGTCGATGCCGAGCGTCAGCGGCTTGAGCGCGGTGTCCCACGCCTTGCGGATGTGGTCCTGGTCGCCGACGAACTTGTTGTTCGTGTCGATGAACCGGACGGTGTTCTGCCCGATCGCGGCGCTGAGGATGCTCTGCACCGTGTTCACCGGGAACGACTTGGGCACCTTGCCGTGCAACTGCTTGCCGGCCTCGAACCAGTCGTCCCAGGTCTTGATCTGCGCGGCCACCTCCTCCGGCTTGCTGGGCAGGCCGGCCTTCTCGAACAGGTCGGCGCGGTAGAACAGCCCGGTGGGACCGATGTCGATCGGGAAGCCGATCAGCTTGCCGTCCTGGGTGCTGCCCTGCTTCCATTTCCAGGTCAGGTACTGCGACTGGAGCTTGTCGGCGCCGAGGGTGTTGAGGTCGACGAACTGCTTGGCCTGGGGCAGGAGGGCCGCGATGTCCTCGCCCTTGATGCCGGTGATCGCGGGCAACGACCGGCCGGCCGCGAGCGTCGTGGTCAGCTTCTGCTTGAAGTCGCCGCCGATGACCGACGGCTTGACGGTGCCCAGCGCCGCGAAGTGGGTGACGGAGTCGGCGACGACCTTGTCGCTGAGGCCGCCGGCCCAGTACCAGAGATCGATCTCCTTGGGGCCGCTCGAGCCCGAGCTCTTCGATCCACCGCCGCACGCGGCGGTGACGCCGCCGGCTGCGGCGAGCAAGCCCGCCTGCAGCAACCTCCTACGGGACAGTTCCACCGGGGTGCTCCTATTCCATGACCTGGTCGAGAAAGGCGTAGTCGTTGCGGAGCTGGGCATCGTGGGTGGCGTGCCACCACCGCGCGATGCCGGGCCAGTCGGGTGCCGCCGGCGCCCCGCCGATCCGCTGCACCGACAGTCCGGCGCAGAGGTTGGCGAAGTGGAGCCGGTCGGTCAGCGGCCAGCCGGCAAGGGTGCCGGCGACCAGGCTGGCCCCGAAGATGTCGCCGGCGCCGGTGGTGTCGACGGCGTCGACATCGAGCGCCGGCGCCCACGCCTCCTCGCCGCTGCCGCCGTCGATCGCGATCGCGCCGTCGCGGCCGCAGGTGACCACGGCGAGCGGGACGAGATCGGCGATCTTGGCGGCCGCGGCGCGGGGCGTCGACGTCCGGGTGTATGCCATCGCCTCTTCGGCGTTGGGCAGGAAAGCGTGGCAGTGCTTCAGCTGGTCGAGCATGGTGCCCGACCACTGCTGCGAGGGGTCCCAGCCGACCTCGGCGAAGACCAGCGTGCCGGCGGCGTGCGCCTGCGGGATCCAGGCGGTCGGCTCGGGTTCGAGGTGGACGATCGCGGCGCGGCTGGCCGGCGGTACGCCGATCAGCTCGTCGGCGGTGACCGGGATCGGCTCCCCGTGGGTCACCAGGGCCCGGTCGCCGTCGTAGGCGAGCGAGACGGTGACCGGGGTCGGCCAGTCCGCGAGCCGCCGGGACCGGGACAGGTCGACGCCCTCGTCCCGCTCCAGCGTCTCCCAGCAGAACCGGCCGAACTGGTCGTCGCCGAAGGCCGCGCTGAGCGACGTGCTCAGGCCGAGGCGGGACAGGGCGACGGCGAAGTTCGCGATGCCGCCCGGCCCGGTGCCGCTGCCCCTGGTCCAGACCTCGGTGCCCGGGATCGGCCCGTGGTCGAGCCCGGTGAGCACCAGGTCGAAGAACATTTGTCCGGAGACGAAGACGTCTACCACGCGCGCTCGGCCCCCTCTCGACCTCTGTGAGCGACTGTGACGTGTATCCCGCCAGAATCGTGCACGTCGTGAGCGAGCTTGGCAAGCATCGTCGCCAAAGTCGTTCAAAGATCGTCGTAGCGATGAGCGAGTTTGAAAGGTAGGGTCAGCGCATGCTTCCCGGCCGACGACACGAACTGATCCTCCGCGCCGTTCGCGCGGAGGGCTCAGCCACCATCAGCGGGCTGGCCGACTCGCTCGGCGTCAGCATCGCGACGGTCCGCCGCGACCTGGTCACGCTGGACGAGGAGGGCCTGCTCAAGCGGGTGTACGGCGGGGCCGCCTCGGTCGAGGACCGGGACGAGCCGTTCGCCGACGTGGCCGCCGTCCGCGCGGACGAGAAGGACGCCATCGCCCGCCGCTGCGCCGAGCTGGTCAAGGACGGCGAGACCGTGCTGCTGGACATCGGCACCACCGCGCACCGGGTCGCCCGGCAGCTGCGCGGCCGCACGCTCACCGTGATCACCAGCAGCCTCGCGGTCGTCGAGGAGCTGGAGGCGGAGGAGGCGATCCAGCTCGTGCTGCTCGGCGGGGTGCTGCGCCGCGACTACCGCTCGCTGATCGGCTTCCTCACCGAGGACAACCTGCGCCAGGTGCACGCCGACCGGCTGTTCCTGGGCACCAGCGGGGTCCGGCCGGACGGCCAGGTCATGGACACCACCGTGGTCGAGGTGCCGGTCAAGCGGGCGATGATCGCGGCGAGCGACCAGGTCGTGCTGGTCGCCGACGTCGGTAAGTTCCCCGGCACCGGCATGTCCCGGGTCTGCGGTCCGCAGGAGCTGGACACGGTCGTCACCAACGCGGCCGCCGACGACCGGACGAAGACGGCGCTCCGCGACGCGGGCGTCACTGTTCTTGAGGTATGAGAGGCAAGGCGCGATGAGGCTGACCATCCTTGGCGGCGGCGGTTTCCGCGTACCGTTGATCTACCGGGCGCTGCTGGCCGACCGCGAGGAGGGCAGGGTCACGCACGTGACGCTCCACGACCTCGACGCGTCGCGCCTGGCCGCCATCGGCCGGGTGCTGCGGGCGCAGGCCGGCGACGACCCGCTGGCCCCCGAGGTCACCGCGACCACCGACCTCACCGAGGCGCTGACCGGCGCCGACTTCGTGTTCTTCGCGGTGCGGGTGCACGGGCTGGCGGGCCGCGCCATCGACGAGCGGGTCGCGCTCGACGAGGGGGTGCTCGGCCAGGAGACGGTCGGCGCCGGCGGCGTCGCGTACGGGCTGCGCACCGTCCCGGTCGCCATCGAGGTCGCCCGCCGGGTCGCCGAGGTCGCCCCGCAGGCCTGGGTCATCAACTTCACCAACCCGGCCGGCATGGTCACCGAGGCGATGGCCGAGCACCTCGGCGAGCGGGTCATCGGCATCTGCGACGAGCCGGTCGGCCTGGGCCGCCGGGTGCTGCACGCGCTCGGCGCCGACCCGGCCACCGCCCGCCTCGACTACGTCGGCCTCAACCACCTCGGCTGGCTGCGCGGCGTCGAGGTGGACGGCCGGGACGTGCTGCCCGGCCTGCTCACCGACGTGGCGGCGCTCAAGTCCTTCGAGGAGGGCCGCCTCTTCGGCACCGAGTGGATCCGTACGCTGGGCGCCATTCCGAACCCGTACCTGCACTACTACTACTACAACCGGGAGGCGGTCGCCGCCGAGCGGGCCGCCGAGCAGACCCGCGGCGCCTTCCTGCTCGAGCAGCAGGGCCGGTTCTACGCCCGGCTGGCGAGCGACGGCGTCGAGGCGTACGAGGCCTGGGAAAGCACCCGGCACGAGCGCGAGGCGACCTACATGGCCGAGAACAGGGCGGCCGCCGGCGCGGGCGAGCGGGACCCGAGCGACATGGCGGCCGGCGGCTACGAGCGGGTCGCGCTGGCGCTGATGCGGGCCATCGCCCGCAACGAGCGCGCCGACCTGATCCTCAACGTCCGCAACCACGAGACGCTGCCCGATCTGGACCCGTTCGCCGTGATCGAGGTGCCCTGCGTGGTGGACGCGACCGGCGCCCACCCCTGCCCGACCGCGGCCCTGCCCGAGCACGCCGTCGGGCTGGTCACCTCGGTCAAGGCGGTCGAGCGGGCGGTCATCGAGGCGGCCCGCACCGGCTCGCGCGGGGCGGCGCTGCGCGCGATGGCCGGCCACCCGCTCGTCGACTCGGTCGCGGTCGCCCGGCGGCTGCTCGACAACTACCAGGCCCAGCTGCCCGAGCTGGGTTACCTCCGGCCCTGAAGGGGACCCACCGAGACATGCATGATGACCGCGTGCTGGTCGAGCGGCGCCTCGACCGGGTACTGACCCAGCGGATCCGGCCGGCCGTGCATGGCGACCGGGTGCCGCTCGACCTCGAAGTCTGGCATGTGCCCGGCGAACCGGTGCCCGTCGCCGACGCCCTCGGCGCCGCCTTCGTCCCCTTCAAGGTGGGCGATCGCTGGGGCCGGCCGTGGGGGACCAGCTGGTTCCGGGCCACCGGCGAGGTGCCGGCGAGCTGGGCCGGCCGGCGGGTGGAGGCGGTCTTCGACCTCGGCTGGATCAGCGACTGGCCGGGCGGGCAGGCCGAGGGTCTGGTGCACGACGCGGAGGGCCGGCCGATCAAGGGCATCAACCCCCGCAACCAGGAGGTGGCCATCGCCGGGCCGGGGCCGGTGCGCCTGCTCGTCGAGGCCGCGTCGAACCCCGACATCCTGCACAACGGCTTCGTGCCGACGCCGCTCGGCGACCTGGCGACCGCCGGGCAGGAGCCGCTCTACACGATGGCCCGGGCCGAGCTGGCGGTGCTCGACGAAGAGGTCTGGCATCTTCTGCACGACCTTGACGTGTTGCGCGAGCTCATGCTCGAGTTGGCCGTCACCGACCCGCGCCGGCACGAGATCCTGCGCGCCCTGGAGCGCTCGCTCGACGCGCTGAGCCTCGACGACGTGTCCGGCACGGCCGCGGCCGCCCGCGCCGAGGTCGCCGGGGTGCTGGCCCGGCCGGCGCACGCCAGCGCGCACACGATCAGCGCCGTCGGCCACGCGCACATCGACAGTGCGTGGCTCTGGCCGCTGCGCGAGACGGTCCGCAAGACGGCCCGCACCTTCGCCAACGTCACCGCGCTGGCCGCCGACTATCCGGAGTTCATCTTCGCCTGCTCGCAGGCCCAGCAGTACGCGTGGGTCAAGGAGCACTCGCCCGAGGTGTTCCGGCGCATCCAGGCCGCGGTGAAGGCCGGCCAGTGGGAGCCGGTCGGCGGCATGTGGGTGGAGGCCGACGGCAACCTGCCCGGCGGCGAGGCCCTGGCCCGGCAGCTCGTGCACGGCAAGCGGCTCTTCCTCGACGAGTTCGGCGTCGACTGCCGCGGCGTGTGGCTGCCCGACTCGTTCGGCTACACCGCCGCGTACCCGCAGCTGGCCCGGCTGGCCGGGATGGACTGGTTCCTGACCCAGAAGATCTCCTGGAACCAGACCAACAAGTTCCCGCACCACACGTTCTGGTGGGAGGGCATCGACGGCAGCCGGATCTTCACGCACTTCCCGCCGGCCGACACCTACAACAGCGACATGACCGGCGGCGAGCTGGCCCACGCCGTCCGCAATTATCAGGACAAGGGCGGCGGCACCCGGTCGCTGCTGCCGTTCGGCTTCGGCGACGGCGGCGGCGGGCCCACCCGGGAGATGCTGGAGAAGGCGCGGCGGCTGCGGGACCTCGAAGGGTCGCCGAAGGTGATCATCGAGACCCCGGACGAGTTCTTCGACGCCGCCCGCGCCGAGTACCCGAACGCGCCGGTCTGGTCCGGCGAGCTCTACCTGGAGCTGCACCGCGGCACCTTCACGTCGCAGGCCCGCACCAAGGCCGGCAACCGGCGCAGCGAGCACATGCTGCGCACGGCCGAGTTCGTGGCGACGACCGCGGCGGTCCGGGCCGGGAGCCCGTATCCGTACGAACGCCTTGATCGGCTTTGGAAGACGGTGCTGCTGCACCAGTTCCACGACATCCTGCCGGGCAGCTCGATCGCCTGGGTGCACCGCGAGGCCGAGGCCACCTACGAGCGGGTGCTGGCCGAGCTGGCCGAGATCGTCGCGGCGGCCACGGCGGCGGTGGCCGGCACCGGCGACGCGACCTGGGTGCTCAACGCGGGCCCCCTGCCGCGGACCGAGGTGGTGGGCGACCGGCTCGTCCAGGTGGGTCCGAGCTATCTGGGACCTCTGGTCGCGGCCGAGACCGACCCCGATCCCGTACGGGCGGAGGACCGCACCCTCGACAACGGGCTCGTCCGGGTGGTGCTCGACGACGACGGCCTGATCACCTCGATCACCGACCTGGTGGCCGGCCGGGAGGTGCTGGCGGCCGGGCAGCGCGGCAACCTGCTGCGCCTGCACGCCGACCTGCCCAACGAGTGGGACGCCTGGGACGTCGACCGGCACTACCGGCACCAGTACACCGATCTGACCGAGGCCGAGTCGGTCAAGCTGGTCGAGGCCGGCCCGCTGACCGGCGCGATCCGGGTCGAGCGGGCGTTCGGCGCCTCCCGGATCACGCAGACGATCCGGGTGCGGGCCGGCAGCAAGCGGATCGACATCGAGACCGAGGTCGACTGGCACGAGGCCGAGAAGATGCTCAAGGCCGGCTTCCCGCTCGACGTGCACGCCGACCGGACCGCCGCGGAAATCCAGTTCGGGCACGTCCACCGGCCCACGCACACCAACACCAGCTGGGAGGCGGCCCGCTTCGAGGTGTACGGGCACCGTTGGGTGCACGCCGGCGAGCACGGCTACGGCGTGGCGCTGATCAACGACGCCACCTACGGCCACGACGCGACCCGGGACGAGGACGGCGCGACCGTGGTGCGGCTCAGCCTGCTGCGCGCGCCGCGCTGCCCCGACCCGCAGGCCGACCAGGGCCTTCACCGGATGACGTACGCGATCCTGCCGGGCGCCACCGTCGCCGACGCGATCGCCGAGGGCTACGCGCTGAACCTGCCGCTCCGGCTCCACCCGGGCGGCGCCGCCGAGCCGGCTGTGCCGCTGGTCGAGTCGTCCGGCGTGGTGATCGAGGCGGTGAAGCTGGCCGACGACCGCTCCGGCGACGTGATCCTGCGCGTCTACGAGCCGCTCGGCGGGCGCGCGCACGCCCGGATCCGCCCCTCCTTCCCGGTCGCTGCCGTGGAGGTGGTCGACCTGCTGGAACGGCCGCTGGCCGGGGACGACCCGGCGCCGGAACCGGACGGCTCGATCCCGCTCGAGGTGCGCCCGTTCCAGGTGCTCACCCTGCGTCTGCGGCGGGCGTGACCGTGGCGGTGTGGCGGGAACCCGCGGTGTCGGGGTGGGGGCGGCTGCCGATGCACGCCCTCGACCACCCGGAGCGGTTCGAACTCGACGGCGTCTGGCGTTTCCAGCTGCTCCACGACCCGGAGGAAGCGGTCGGGGAGTCGTGGGGCGAGATCGCCGTGCCGGGGTGCTGGACCATGCAGGACGTCGGCGACCACCCCTGGTACACCAACTACCGGATGCCGTGGCCGGAGCCGCCGCCGTTCCTGCCGGCGGACAACCCGACCGGCGTGTACGAGCGCGAGGTCGAGGTGCCGGCCGGCTGGGCGGGCAGGCGGATCGTGCTGCACGTCGGCGCGGCGGAGAGCGTGCTGCTGGTCGAGCTCGACGGCGAGGCGGTCGGCGCCTCGAAGGACTCGCACCTGGCGGCCGAGTTCGACCTGACCGGGCGGGTCCGGCCGGGGGAGCGCTCGGTCCTGCGGCTCACCGTGGTCAAGTGGTCCGACGGCAGCTACCTGGAGGACCAGGATCACTGGTGGCAGGCCGGGATCACCCGGCCGGTCTTCCTGTACGCGACGGACCCGCTGCACCTGACCGACGTGCGGGTGAGCGCGGACATGACCGGCGAGCTGGCGGTGGACGCGTTCGTCGCGCACGGGGCCGGGACGCTGCCGGCGGGCTGGTCGGTGACGGCCACGGTCGGGGACCAGCCGCTGGAGCTCGACGCGGCGTGGTGGGCCGACCGGGTCGAGCAGGAGCGGGTGTCCAGCTACGCGGGGCACACCCGGCTCGTCGCGACCGTGCCGGACGTGCGGTTGTGGACGGCGGAAACGCCGTACACCTATGAAGTGAAGGTTTTCCTGCACCGGCCGGACGGGGCGGTGGCCGATCAGACCAGCCTGCGGATCGGGTTCCGGCGGGTCGAGATCGTCGGGCGGGATCTGCTGGTCAACGGCGTGCGGGTGTTCTTCCGCGGGGTCAACCGGCACGACTTCCACCCGGTGACCGGGCGGGTGCTGTCGGCCGCGGACCTGCGGGCCGACCTGGTGACGATGAAGCGGTTCGGGTTCAACGCGGTGCGCACCTCGCACTACCCGAACGACCCGCGGCTGCTGGCCCTCGCCGACGAACTGGGCCTGTATGTGATCGACGAAGCGAACATCGAATGCCATGCGTACGGGCATGAACTGGCCGACGATCCGCTCTACACCGGGCAGTTCGTCGAGCGGGTGTCGCGGATGGTGCGCCGGGACGTGAACCACCCGAGCGTCATCATCTGGTCGCTGGGCAACGAGAGCGACTACGGCGCCAACCACGACGCGGCGGCCGGATGGGTGCGGCGGTACGACCCGACCCGGCCGGTGCAGTACGAGGGGGCGATCCGGGACGACTGGGAGCGGCCGCAGACCGCCAGCGACATCCTCTGCCCGATGTATCCGTCGCTGGATTCGATCGTCGAGCACGCGCGCTCGGGGCGGCAGACACTCCCGCTGATCATGTGCGAGTACTCGCACGCGATGGGGAACAGCAACGGGACGCTCGCCGAGCATTGGGCGGCGATCGAGAGCACGCCGGGGCTGCAGGGCGGGTTCATCTGGGAGTTCTGGGATCACGGGCTGCTGCAGCGGACCGACCCGGCGGCGGGCGATCCGGGGTGGTCCGACGGGGTGGCGGCGCCGGGCTGGCGGTGGGCCTATGGCGGCGACTTCGGGGACGAGCCCAATGACGGGAACTTCTGCGCGGACGGGCTGGTGTTCCCCGACCGCACGCCGAAGCCGGCGATGTACGAGCACCGAGAATTGGCCGCCCCGATCCGTCTCACCTATTCCGACGGGGTTCTTACCGTCCGCAATCGGCAGCATTTCCGGGATTTGTCGTGGCTTTCCGCCTCCTACTCCGTGACCGGCTCCTCGCCGGTGGCCGTCGCGCTGCCGGACATCCGGCCAGGCGGGTCGGCCGCGCTTGCCCTTCCGGACATTTCGGAAATGTCGCCCGGGGAAGCCTGGTTGACGTTGCGGGTGGTCACCGCCCACGACGAGCCGTGGGCGCCCGCCGGGACCGAGGTGTGCGCTCCTCAGGTGCGGCTGCGGGCCGAGACGCGCCCGCTGCCGGATCGGGCGGCCCTTCGACGCCCGGGTTCGCCCGTGCCGCTCGACGACCACGGGCTGCTGGTGCATCCGCTGCTGAGCCGGGCGCCGGAGCTGAGCCTGTGGCGGGCGCCGATCGACAACGACCGCGACCACGCCTCGTCCTGGGAGGTTCTCGCGGGGCTCGCGCGGCGGTTGGTCGACGTGCGGCGGGACGGCGCTCGCGCGGTGGTGCGGGCCGAGTATGGGGACGTCGCGACGCACGTGCAGGAGATCACCGCGTACGACGGCGCTCTGTTGTTCGCCGAGACGGTGACCGTTCGCCATGACGACCTGCCGCGGGTCGGGATGGTCTTCGAGACCGTCGCCGGGCTGGACCACCTCGACTGGTTCGGGCTCGGCCCCTGGGAGTGCTATCCGGACCGGCGGTTCGGCGCCCGCGTCGACCGGCATGCGGCGCCGGTCGACGAGCTGTTCACGCCGTATGTGCGGCCGCAGGAGAGCGGCGGCCGGTTCGGCGTGCGGCGGTTCACGCTGGCCGGGGCGGCCGGCGACCTGACCGTGCACCTGGACGACGACCGGCGGCAGGTCAGCGTCACCCGCTACCGGGCGGCCGACCTGGCCGCGGCCCGGCACCACGACGAGCTCGTGCCGCGCGCCGGGTGTGTCGTGCACGTCGACGCGGTACATCGCGGCCTGGGCACCGCCTCCTGCGGTCCGGACACGCTGCCGCCGTACCTGATCGGGCCGGGCACCTACACGTGGTCCTGGACGCTGACCGCCTGATCACATCGGGCCACGGCGATCGGGCGCGACGGGCGCGCCCTCGGCCAGGGTCGAGGTCGAAGGAGGCCTCATGATCTCGGCACTCAACCGGCTGGTCGACCTCGTCGAGCGGAACCTCACCGAGGATCTCGACGTCAAGGCGGTGGCGAGCGCGCTCGGCACGACCGAGTACCACCTGCGGCGGATGTTCTCGTCGCTGGCCGGCATGCCGCTGTCGGAGTACGTGCGGCGGCGCCGGATGACGGTCGCCGCCGCCGACGTGGTCCGCGGCGACGACCTGCTGAGCATCGCGGTCCGGCACGGATACGGCTCGGCCGAGGCGTTCGGCCGGGCGTTCCGGTCGGTCCACGGCACCGGCCCCGGTGACGTACGCCGGGACGGCGGCCCCCTTCGAACCCAACCCCAGCTCAGGTTCCGCCTGACCGTCGAAGGGAGCACCCCCATGGACACCCGCATCGTCGACCGCCCCGCGTTCCGGCTCGCCGGGCACGCCGCCCGCGTCCCGCTGATCCACCAGGGCGTCAACCCGCACATCCAGCAGCACGTCGCCGCCCTGCCGCAGGACGAACACGCCCGCTTGCGCGCCCTCGGCGACACCGAGCCGGCCGGCCTGCTTTCGGTCAGCGCCGACCTCGATCCCGACCGGGCGGAGGGCAGCGAGCTGACCTACCTGCACGGGGTAGCCGTCGCCGCGGACACCCCGGCCCCCGGCGACCTCGACACCATCGAGGTGCCGGCCGGGCGGTGGGCGGTCTTCCGGACGGCGGGGCCGTATCCGCAGGCCCTGCAGCAGGCCTGGGCCGCGACCGCGACCGAGTGGTTCCCCTCGAACCCGTGGCGCCTGCGGCCCGGCCCGGAGATCGTCGCGGTCCTGGACCGGGCGGACGATCTCAGCACCGCGACCTGCGAGCTCTGGCTCCCCATCGAACCGGCGTGACTATGGCATCGTCGTAGCGTGGACCGGCCCGGAGAAGCCGATGACGATGTGACGCTCGCCCGGATCGCCGAGGGTGTGGCGTCGCATCATCATCGGGGCCGGCCGGCGGAGGCCCGCGAGCTGTTCGCACGGATCTGGGACGAGATCGGCGGGGAGAGCGGGGACCCCTTGCACGTCTGCGTGCTCGCGCATGCGATGGCCGACGTGCAGGACGACGTACGCGAGGAATTGCTCTGGGATCAGCGGGCGCTGGCGGCGGCCGGCCTGCTCACCGACGACCGGGTGGCGCAGGCCGGCGTGCCGCTGCCGGTGGCCGGCCTGTATCCGTCGCTGCACCTGAACCTGGCGGAGTGCTACCGCCGGCTCGGCGATCCCGGCCGGGCCCGGGAGCACGTCGAGCTCGCGCGGGCGGGGATCGGCGCGCTCGGTGACGACGAGTACGGGCGCCTGATCAGAAACGGCTTGGCGCGGTTGGACCGGTCGCCTACAGTGGGCCGCCGATGATCAAGTCCGGAGTGGACGCGGCCGGGCCGTCATCGGGAACGCATTCGCCGACTGACCGGAGATTCGCATGCGGGTTCGCCGTATCTTGGGCGCGGTCGCCCTGACCGCAGCCACGTCCCTCAGCTTCGTCCTGCCCGCCGCCGCGGCCTCCGCGGCCGGCACCTGCGGCCATTCGGTCCACTCCCCGGACGGCGGCGCGACGGTCTGCTTCAACCCGACGGGCGAGCACCTGCTCGTCTGCGACACCAACGACGACGGGCACCACCCGGGCGCCTGGTACGTGATCGGCAACGGGATCAACTGGCACAACCCGCAGTACAACCTGGGCGCCGGCAACTGTCACGACATCAACCTCGACCTGGCGGAGACCGACACCATCACGTACCAGGCCTGCAACTACGAGGGCACGAAAGAGCTGAGCTGCAGCTCGTACGCCGTGGTCGGGGCCGCCGGGTAACTCGGGCTTCGTTCGCCCGCCGGGCAGACCGGCCGACGTAGCTGTGCGCCGGGAGATGCCGGCTCATCCAGCGTGGATGGGGCGGCGCTCGCTCATGGCGTTGGTGCGGCGGGATGGCTCTCGAGGGTGAGGGCGAGGATGGCGACGTCGTCGCTGCGGGGGTCGGGTCCGACCCCGGCGTCGAGGATGTGGTCGAGTAGGCGGTCGGGGTCGCGTGTGGGTGCGGATTCGATCGCTTGGCACAGTTCGGTCAGGCCGCGGTCGATGGTGTGGTGGCGGTCCTCGATGAGGCCGTCGGTGTAGAGCAGCAGGCAGCAGCCGGCCGGCAGGGTGACAGTCTGCTGGTGGTAGGTAGCCTGCCGGGTGCCGAGCGGAGGCCCGGGTTTCACCCGCAGCGGCGCGGCGTGGCCGTCGGCGTACCGCAGCGGTGGTGGGTGACCGGCCAGGACGGCGGTGGCCGTGCCGTTGTGCAGGTGCAGTTCGAGGTAGCAGCAGGTGGCCATCGCGTTCGGCTCGTAGCGGCACAGGTGCTGGTTCGCCCGGCCGATCACGTCGGCCGGAGGGTAGCCGTCGGCGGCGTAGGCGCGTACCGCGCTGCGCAACTGGCCCATGATGGCAGCGGCCCGCGGGCTGTGGCCGGCCACGTCGCCGATCACGATGGCCGCGCGGGCGTCGTCGATCTGGATCACGTCGTACCAGTCGCCGCCGACGTCGGCGCCCTGGGTCCAGGGCAGGTACCGCACGGCGTGCCGGGCGCCGTCGAGGGTGGGCAGCGCGGCGGGTAGCAGGGCTCGTTGCAGGTCGGTGGCGATGGACAGCTGCGCCTGGTGCAGCAGGGCCCGGTGCAGGGCCTGTGCGGCGGTGCGGGCGAAGGCCATCAGGTTGGCGCGCTCGTCCGGGTCGAACTCGCGGGCGTCGCGGTAGCCGATGACCAGGGTGCCCAGCGTTTGCCCAGCGGTGCTCAGCGGCAGGAACGCCCATGCGGACCGGCCGCCGCGGGAGATCGCGGTGGCCGGGTCGGGTTGTGCCGCGTCGAACTGCTCCGGCGTACCGACGTATCGTGCCTGTCCGGTGAGCGCGACGCTGGTCGCCGGGTACGGGTGCGACATCGGCAGCTCCCGCAGTTGCCGGACGACGTGGTCCTCGTAGCCGGCGTGGTAGCCGAGCACGAGCCGGTCGTGCTCGGCGAGCAGGACCACGAGGCCCTGGCCGCCGGCGGTCGGGCGGACCACGGTTCCCATGGCAAGGTAGACCTCGTCGGGGCTGCTCGCGGCGGCCAGCGCCGCGGTGACCGCCTGCAACGCGTCGGTACGGTCGACGGCGGCCTGGGCCAGGGCGGCGCTCTGCTCGAGCTGCCGTTGCCGGTCCACCTGCTCGGTGATGTCCCGGTAGGACACCGCCACGATGTCCACATCGACCCGGACCGCTTTGCTCTCCCAAGTCTGAGCGCTGCCGGTCACGGCTATCTGCTGATGCCAGCTGTCACCGGTCTCGGCGACGTGACGCAGCTGGGGGAACAGGTCGAGTTCGGCGCTGCGGGACGGCTGCTCCAGGATGCCGCGCCCGATGCGGTCTTCGACGCTGTGACCGGCGAGTTTGGCGCCGATCTGGTTGATGTACTCGCAACGGAAGTCGGTGATCCTGCCGGTGTCGTCGCGGACCGCCTGCAGCACCGCGAACCCGTCGAAGGCGGCGTCGAGCGCGTCGTAGAGGCGGGCACCGCCCTCGGTCTGCGATCCCAGGGTGAGCTTGCTGAGGTCGACGAACCGGGCCACGAAGCCGTCGCCGAGCGGCACCACCCGGATCTCGAAGTGACCGGTCAGGGTGGGCCGGTCGTGGTAGACCGTGCGTACGGCCGGAATCTTCTCCTCGACCACCCGCTGGTACAACGGCAAGGTGCCGTCGGTGGCGGTGTCCGGCCACAGCTGCCGATACGTGCGGCCGATCATCTCCTGCGCCGGGCGCTGCAGGAACGCGCAACCGGCCTCGTTGAGATACACCAGCCGGAAATCGGCGATGCTGCCATCGGCGGCCCGCACCGCGGTCGCCAGGGCGCAGCCGTGCGGATCTGCGTCCAGCAGACCGAGCACCTGCGCGAACCGGATCGCTTCCGGCTGCTCCTCGCCCATCAGTGGCTCCCGCGGCACCGGTACAGCTTATGGTCTGCCCGATCCGATCAGCCCGGCGTGGGTTGATCATGCCAGGCCACACAACAACGGCAAAGAGCACAAATGCGGGCGTACGCTACGGGTCGGTCGCGCCGGTGAGGATGTCCAGCAGTCCCGAGACCTCCAGGACCCGCTGCGTGAGGCCCCGCGGGCGGGTGACCTGGAATCCGGTGCCGTGCTCCACCGCGGTGTTGCGCGCGTGCAGCAGTGCGCCGAGGCCCGTGGAGTCACAAAAGGCGACGCCGGCCAGGTCGAGCACGAGCTTTCGCGCCGGTTGCGCGAGAGCCCGCTGTACGTGTTGCTGAAGCCGGTCGGCGGTGGCGAGGTCCAGCTCGCCCGAGAGCGTCAACCGCACGACACCGCCGCGCTCGGCCTGCTGAGTGATGATCACGCCGCAGCCTCCTTGACACCTCGCCGGTCACCCGCGCCCGGCCCGGGTCGCGGACACGGCGGAAGCTCGACCCATACCCGCTTGCCGCCGTCCTGGTCGTCAACGCCCCACCGAGCACCGAACGCCTCGATCAGCGCGATGCCGCGCCCGCCGGCCGGATCCGGATCACGGCGGCGAGGCACCAGCGACGACGCGTCGGACGCGGAGATCACCACCCGCCCGCCGGTGGACTCGATCGCGAACGCCAGGCAACCGCCGCCGTGCCGCACGGCGTTCGTGACCACCTCGCTGACGATCAGCGCAGCGCAATCCAACCAGGTCTCGTCCGAGAACCCCCAGCCATCCAGGACGGCGACCACCACCCGCCGGGCCGTACCCGGCGCGCTCGCACCCAGAGGCAGATCAAGACGAGCGGTCAACTCGCTCACAACCGGCGGATCCTGTTCTATGGGCGGGGCCGCGCTAGTCAGCACACAGTACCCCGATCGGCCAGTTACCAACGGCACCCGGCCACGCGAAGGACGGCTTGGGGCTCATGGATACCTCCGTGTTATTCAGCTTGAAGATCCGGCGAGCGGCCGTCACCGCCCGGTGACGCGGACCGATCGGTACCGCCGGTTGGTGCAGCCCTCGGTGCGAACGGGCCGCGCGGCCCGGGACGGGTGGGTGGCGGCCGCGTCCGGTACGAGGTACCGGCATGTCGGACACCACCACCCGTCCAACGGCAACCCCGGCCCGGCCGGGACCGGGGGCCGCGCGCCGATCCGCACGGCGACGACACCCGTGGCCGGGCAGACCGAGCCGGACGTCCCTTGCCGCTCGGCGCGGGCGTGGTCGTGCAGGTGGAGCCCGTCCTGCTGGAGCCGCTGGCAGTCCGGGCACCACCACGCGTCGAACGGCGGCCGCTTCGCGATCACCGGCGGCAGCGCCCACGCACGGGCGGACTCGACATCGGCCGGCAGCGGCGCGGCCGGATCGTCGTAGTCCGGGTCGTACCAACCAGGCGTGGTCATGGCCGGATCGTAGTTCTCCAGGACCGGCAAGACGTCCCGTCGGTCATCTACTGTTTGCCGGTGAACGACGATGTGGATCGAGGGAAGCGGGTCAGGCAGCTCCGGCTGGTCGTGGAGGCGGAGGACTTCGCGGCGGCGGTGGCGTTCTACCGGGATGTGCTCGGGCTGCCGGAGCAGGCCGCCTTCGCGGGTGACGGCGACGCGCAGGTGGTGATCCTCGACGCCGGCCGGGCGACCTTGGAGATCGCCAACCCCGCGCAGAAGCGGATGATCGACGAGGTGGAGGTCGGTCGTCCGGTGGCGCCGCGGATCCGGGTCGCGTTCGAGGTCGATGACGCCGTCGCGCGGACCGCGGAGGCCACCGCGGGCGGGGCCGAGGAGCTGGCGCCGCCGACCCGTACGCCATGGAATTCGCTGAACTCCCGGCTGGAGGCGCCGGCCGGGCTGCAGATCACGTTGTTCCAGGAGCTGGAGCCCGGCGGCACGAGAACGGACTGAGGCCGGGAGCACGGAGTGCGGCACGCAACAGCCGGCCTGACAAACGGGCAACTCTACGGACTCCTTCTTGAAATACATCGACGCTCGGCCATACGATTAATACGTTTCACATTGAAACGTTTAAATCCCCTCGCTTCCCCCGAGGAGCCCCGGATGGCCGCTAAACGCCTACTAGCCCTGGCCGCGACGATCGTCACTGTCCTCACGCTCACCCTCGCCACCCCCGCGCACGCCGCCACCCCGGTCGCGCTCGGCGGCGCGCACTGGATCTGGTACCCGGAAGGCGATCCGACAAAGTCCGCGCCCGCCGCCACCCGCTACCTGCGCCGCGTCCTCACCGCCCCGGCCGGCCCGTACACCGATGCCCAGCTGGTCGTCACCGGCGACGACACCGTCGACGTCTGGCTCAACGACACCTACCTGGGCGGCTCGGCCCGGGTCGCCGACTCGTGGCGGCAGGCCCGGTACTTCGACCTGGCCGCGGCGCTGCGGGCCGGCAGCAACACCCTCCGGATCGCCTTACGCAACACCAGCGCCGGCCCGGCCGGCCTGCTCGGCCACGTCCGGATCGCCTCCGCGGCCGGCGTCACCGACCTGGTCACCGACGGCTCCTGGCAGGCCGCGAACGCCGTGCCGGAGACCTGGGTGACGGCCAAGGACCTCGGCGCGTACGGCACCGGGCCGTGGGCGAGCAACGTCGCCGCGCCGGACCTCACCGCCGCCTCGCCGGTCGCGGTGTCCGGGCTGACCACCGAGCGGCGCACCGAACCGGTCGGCATCGACGCTCGCGCGCCGCGCTTCGGCTGGCGCCTGACCACCGTCGCCAACGCCCAGATGCAGGGCCGTTACCAGGTCACCGTCGGCACCTCGGCCGGCGCCGCGGACGTCTGGGACAGCGGCCAGGTGGCCTCGAGCCGCAGCGTCGACGTGCCGTACGGCGGTCCCGCGCTGGCCAGCAACCGCACGTACCACTGGCAGGTGCGGGTCTGGGACACCCAGGGCCGGCCGAGCCCGTGGAGCGCGCCGGCCGCCTTCGACACCGGCCTGTTCGACCCGGCCACCGAGTGGCAGGCGAGCTTCGTCGGGGCGCCCGCCACCGCGAGCCTGACCGGCGCCTCCTGGATCTGGTACCCCGAGGGCGACCCGGCCACCTCCGCGCCGGCCGCCACCCGGTACTTCCGGCGGACGTTCGACGCCGCCGCCGCCGGACCGGCGACGCTGGTGGTGACCGGCGACGACACCGCCGACGTCTGGCTCAACGGCGCCTCGGTGAGCTCCTCGCGCCGGGTCGTCGACTCGTGGAAGCACGCGGCGACCGTCACCGTCCAGCTCCGGGCCGGCAGCAACACCCTGGCGATCGCGGCGACCAACACCAGCGCGGGGCCGGCCGGCGTGATCGCCAAGGCCGGCCCGGTCGTCACCGACGGCACCTGGAAGGCGTCCACGAGCGGGCCCGCCGGCTGGGAGCAGCCCGGATTCGACGACTCCGGGTGGCCGGCCGCCAAGGTCACCGCCGCGCTCGGCGGCGGCCCGTGGGGGACGCAGGTCGCGGTGACCCAGCCCACGCCGTACGTCAGCAAGGGTTTTGACGTCGGTAAGCCGGTCGTGCGCGCCCGGCTGTTCGCCACCGCGCTGGGCCTGCACGAGACCTACCTCAACGGGGTGAAGGTCAGCGACGAGCGGCTCGCGCCGGGGTGGACCGACTACACCAAGCGCCTGCAGTACCGCGAATACGACGTGACCACGCGGCTGCGCTCCGGCGCCAACACCCTCGGCGCGCTGGTCGGCAACGGCTGGTACTCCGGGAACATCGGCTTCGCCGGCAGCCAGCGGTACGGCACGTCGCCCTGGTATTCGGCGAAGCTCACCATCGAGTACGCCGACGGCACGCGCGCCGAGGTGCGCACCGACAACACCTGGACGGCGGCGCCCAGCGCGGTCCTCGACGACGACCTGTACCAGGGCGAGGACCAGGACGCCCGGATCGGCGCGGCGGCCGGGGTGCCGGTGACGGTGCGGACCGACGCGCTGCCGCACCTGGTGGCGCAGGTCGACCCGGGCGTCACCGTGCAGCAGGCGTTCCGGCCGGTCGCGATCACCCAGCCGAAGCCGGGGGTGTTCATCGCCGACCTGGGGCAGAACTTCGCGGGCTGGGACCGGCTGCGCGCGACCGGGCCGGCCGGCACCCGGATCACCCTGCGGCACGGCGAGATCCTCAACGCGGACGGCACGCTCTACACCGCGAACCTGCGCTCGGCCCAGGCCACCGACACGTTCACGCTGGCCGGGACCGGTGCGGCCGAGACGTTCGAGCCGCATTTCACCGTGCACGGCTACCGGTACGTCGAGATCACCGGCTATCCCGGCACGCCCACCGCGGACAGCCTCACCGGGCTGGCCGCCTGGACCGCCGGCGCGGCGACCGGCGCGTTCCAGTCCAGCGACGCGATGCTCAACCAGTTGCAGCACAACATCATGTGGGGGGCGCGCTCGAACATGCTGTCCATCCCGACCGATTGCCCGCAGCGGGACGAGCGGCTCGGCTGGACCGGCGACATCGCCGCGTTCGGGGCGACGTCCACATTCAACTTCGACACCCACGGGCTGCTGACCAAGTTCGTCGACGACCTGGTGGACGCGCAGCGGTCGGACGGCGCGTTCACCGACGTGGCGCCGGCGGTGATCGACGGCGCCGGGAAGGCGGGCTGGGCCGACGCGGGCGTGATCGTCCCGTACACGATCTGGCAACGGTTCGGCGATCTCGCCGTGGCCGACCAGCACTTCGCGGCGATGGCCAGGTACGTCGACTACCTGCGCTCGACCGCGGGCGCCGACCTGATCCGCAACCAGGACACGTACGGCGACTGGCTCAACGTCGACGACGGCACGCCGAACGACGTGTCCAGCACGGCGTACTTCGGCTGGTCGGCGCGGCTGCTGTCGCGGATGGCGGCGGCCACCGGGCGGACCGCCGAGGCGGCGTCCTACGGCACCCTGGCCGACCAGATCGCGGCGGCCTTCACCAGCCGCTTCGTCGCGGCCGACGGCACGGTCGGCAACAACAGCCAGACCGGGTACGTGCTGGCGCTCGCCTTCGGCCTGGTGCCCGCGGCCCAGCAGCAGGCGGTCGCCGACAAGCTGGCGGCCAAGGTCGACGCCCGCAACGGGCACCTCTCGGTGGGCTTCATGGGCGTCGAGAACCTGTTGCCGGTGCTGGCCGACCACGGGCACGCCGACACCGCGTACCGGATCCTCCAGCAGCCCGACTATCCCGGCTGGGGCTACATGACCGGCCGGGGCGCCACCACGATCTGGGAGCGCTGGGACGGCATCAAGACCGACGGGACCCTGCAGGACCCGGGCATGAACTCGTTCAACCACTACGGGCTCGGCTCGGTGGGGGACTGGCTCTACCGGTCGGTCGGCGGCCTCGCACCGGCCGCGCCGGGCTACCAGCAACTGCTGATCAGCCCGACGCCGGGTGGGACGCTGACCTCCGCCTCGGCCTCCCTGCTGACCGGCTACGGCCCGGCCACCTCGTCGTGGAGCAAGGCCGGCTCGACCCTGACCCTGCGCGTCGTGGTCCCGCCGAACACCACGGCGACGGTGCGCCTGGCGGGCTCGGTCAGCGCGCCGCCCGAGGCGGTTCCGCAGGCGGCGGGCAGCTACACCCTCCCGTCCGGCAGCTACACCTTCGTCGCGAGCTGAGGTCCAGGCCGGGAAACGGCGGTGGGTTGCGCTGCGTGATTTCGTTCCGCTGCTTCGACCGTACGAGCGAAGGCCGAGTCCCTGGCGGACACCGGGCCGCGGAGTGCAACACCGGCTCCGCGCCCGGCCGCCGGGCGGGCCCGGCCCAAGACCAAGATAGACGTGTGGATGGATGGACGGTCTTCTTCTTGGTGATCGATGCCGCCGCGGTGATCGGCTGCCTGGTTCTGGCGGCGCGGGCCGGGCGGGCGGACGGCGGACTGCGGCGGCGCATGTGGCTGGCGGATGCTCGGCCAGAAGATCGACGACGCGCAGAACCACGTCCCGGTGCGGGTGCTCGGCCAGCGCCCCACGGTGACCGACGCCGGCATCCCCGGGGCGAGCGGCGAACGGATCGAGCGGTCCGTGCTCGGCCAGAGCACGCTGACCCTGGTCGTCAACGCCGCCGCCAGCGGCGAGCCCGCGGTCGTGCTGCTGTCCCCGCACGCCGACACGCTGGACGTGCTCGTCGTGTTCCAGCGCAGCATCTTCCTCACTCCACTGCCCAGCCCGTCGGCCGCCGCCGCGGACGCGACCGGCGGGCTCTGCCGGCCGCCCGTACCGGGGAACCTGGTCGACTCGGGCTCGCGTTCCATCACGGTGGCAGTCCAGATCGACCTGCCGAGCGGGTTGTCCGCCACCGCTGTGCGGGATGCGTACCAGCCCTGAACCGCGCCGGAGGTGGGCGGGCGTGCCGGGCGGATCAGCCTTGACGGGTCGTGAAGATCGCGGCGGCGCCGGACGGCAGGCGATAGGTGTAGGTGGATTCGCCCCACGGCACGTCGAAGGTGGCCAAGGAGCGGCCCGAGTTGTACACGACGAGGAGTTGCGTGCCGTCGGGCAGCACGGCTGTCTTGCGCTGGACACCGCCGTGCGGGGCGGACGTAGCGCTTGCCGCGCCGGCGGCCGGGCCGAGCACGTTCAGCTCGTGCATCGACCACCAGTTGCCGGCGTCGCCCTGGTTGACCACCCGGATGAAGCGGGCCGTGACCTGCGGGATCAGGATCCGCGTCAGCGGGCTTCCCGGTCCGGTCGCGACGGGCTGCCCCCAATTCGTGCCGTCGTCCGACACGAAGAGCTGATAGCCGCGCGGCGAGTCGCCGCTGCTCGCGGTCGTGTCCAGGACGACCTGGTTGAACGTCTGCGATGAGCCGAGGTCGACCTGGAACCAGTCGCCCGCCTGCATGCCTCGGCCCGTGCTCCAGCGCGTGGCCGGGTCGCCGTCGAGCACATTCGAGGGCGGCTCGGTGGCATTGCTCGTCGAGGCCGACACGGTCCACGCGTCCCGCGGCAACGGCACGGCGGGGGCCGGCGGAGTGAGCGACGCGCCCGTCGGGAGGGTGTAGCCGAGCCACTGGTCGCCGACGCGGACCTGCGCCTGGTGCGCCAGCAGCCCGGAGTCGTAGCTGATGAGCGCTCGCGTTCCGTCCGGGTTGTCGAGCGGAATGTCCACCGAGCCGATCGCGGCCGGGTCGGCCGTGCCATGCTGGGTGCCGGTCCAGGTGAACGTCGCCGCCGCCCCGGCCGGAAGCTGGTAGGTGAACCACTTGCCGCCCCACTGCACGCGGAACGTCTTCGCGGTGGTCGCGGAGTTGAAGGCAACCAGCGCCGTGGAGCCGTCCGGGTTGACGAACGCGACGTCCTGCACGTCACCGGCCCCGAGCGAACTGGACGCGATCCGGCGTGCGCCCGGACGCACGAACTTGCTCGCGTGACCGAGCGCCCAGTAGTCGACCGTCTTGGCGTACGACCAGTGGCCGGCCGCGTCCTGCGCGACCGTCACCACGCCGCGGCAGGTCAGGCAGCCGCCGTTGGTCGGTCCGTTGTTCTGGTCCAGGGCCATGTTCCAGCGGACCACGCCCTTCGCCCAGTCCCGCGTGCTGGTGATGACCAGGCCCATCCCGGCGGCGAAGCCGGCCTGCTCGTCGCCCTCCCAGGTGCCGCCCGAGCACTCCGTCTGCCACGCCGGCTTGTTCGGGTAGTCGTTGTGCGACACCGACTGGGCGCGTACGTCGCCGCCGTAGCAGTGCCACGCCGTGCCGGTGACGAACCCGGTCGAGGCCGGATCGGCGTACATGGTCTCCGGGTAGCCGATGACATCCCAGTTGTGGTCGTAGGCGAGGATCCCGGTACGCAGCTTGCGGTCGCGCAGCGCCGGGCCGAGGTAGTTCTTGATCAGGTCGTTCTGCTGCTCGGCGCTGAGCGACATGCCCGGATAACCGGACGGCACGTAGAGCGGCTCGTTCTGCGGCGTGATGTAGCGGACCGGAACTCCGGCCGCCGCGTAGCCCTCCAGGAACTTCGCGAAGTAGTCGGCCAGCGGCTGGTAGGCGTCCGCCCTGAGGGTCCCGCCGATCATCGAGTCGGTGGTCTTCATCCAGCCCGGTGGGCTCCACGGCGTCGCCATGACGGTCAACTCCGGGTTGAGCCGGCGGGCCTGCTGGAGCAGCGGGATCACGTAGGCCCGGTCGTGGTCGATCGAGAAATGCGCGAGCGACGGATCGGTCCGGCCGGCCGGCAAGTCGTCGTACGAGTAGTTCCCGTTCACCGCGAAGTCGCTGGCGCCCATCGGCTGGCGCAGGAAGCTCAGCCCGATGCCCTGGTCGCTGAACAGGTCGCGCATCACCGCGTCGCGCTGCCCGCGGTCGAGCCGGGTGCCGACGAGCCAGGCGGAGGAGTCGGTGAACGACGCCCCGAAGCCGGTGATCTCCTGATACCGCCTCCGGCTGTCGACGGTGATCGCCGGTCCCGCCGGGGCGGTCCCGCCGTGCCACGACACGGTGGGCCGGCGCGCCAGGTATGTCTTGGTGGCGAGGTCGGTCAGAAAAACCGACACGCCCGCCGGACGCCTCGCCGCGGCGGACGCCTCGGCCGGACAGAACGCGATCAAAGACAGTACGGCGACCAGCCCGACGCCCAACCTTCTTCGTGACACGTCGCGATCCCTTCGTCGCCCGACCCCACGACGGCCGGGACCGGAATCCTTCCAATACTTCATTCAAGTATCGAAATTATTAAACGTACGAGTCAACGACGCCGTCAAGGCCACCTCCCGCGCTACCGACGCCGATAAAGCCAGACCATGCAATTCCGTCAGGCGCCTTTGACGCTGCTCACCGAAAGGCCCGGAGCCTTTCCCGACGTGTCGCGGCCGGCATTTCAGGCGAGCAGCATGATCGTCTGCCGTGATGACGGCGTCAAGGCGCCTGACCCGCTGCGACCAGGGCGCCCGGCCAAGGTCCCGAACGAGCCAACGGCTTCATCCTGGTGGCAGCGTTTCCCTGCCCTACCCGTGGTGGACCGAACCGCTTTCCACTGTCCCGCCGGCGACCACGGAAGTGCCGTGCCGGCCGGCTTTCTCGGGGCGAAGGCTACGGCCGTCGTGGTGCAGGTGGCTCTCCAAGGCCGCCAATACGTAACCATCCGTCAGGACACGTACCAAGCCCAAGGATCCACGCTGCGCGACGACCTTCTGCGCCTCGTGCCCTGACCGTAGGACTCCAAGGACCTGGCCCCTTCCCTACGTCTGCCTGGGCGGTCTAGACGCGAGCCCAGGCGCCGTACATCGGGGGGCCCAGGACGCAGCCGTCGGCGGCGAGGGTCTCGGCCAGCAACCGGTCGGCCAGCGTGGGCGGATCGAGGTCGGCGCGGGTGGCGATGCCGTGCCGCTCCATCAGCGGGACCGCTGCCGAGATCACGTTCGCCCAGGCCCAGGCCGGCGCGTCCGGGCCGCCGGCGGCGAACAGTTCGACCTGCAGGCCGGGGGCGGGCAGGCCGGCGTAGCGGAACATGGTGAACAGGTTCAGGCCGAGCCGCCGTTCGATGCCGGCTTTCTCCAGCGCCGCCAGGAAGTAGCCGTGCGCCTCGGCCCACAGCGGGGTCGGCGGGGTGGCCGGCAGGTACGCCAGGTCGGCTTCGTGCACGCAGATCAGGCCGCCCGGGTGCAGCTTCGACGCGGCTTGGCGCAGCGCGGCCACCGGGTCGGGCAGGTACATCAGCACGAGCCGGCCGATCACGGCGTCGAAGCCGTGGTCGATGCCGTCCAGCGTCTGCACGTCGCCCACCCGGAACTCGATGTTGGGCGCGTCGGTGCGGCGCCGGGCCAGTTCGACGGCCGCGGGGTCGCGCTCGACGCCGACCACGAGGCCGCGAGGGCCGACGAACTCGGCGGCCAGCCGGGCCACGTTGCCGGCTCCGCTGCCGAGGTCGAGCACGCGCATGCCGGACGCCAGCCCGGCCCGCGCGAAGAGCCGGCGGGTGAGGGGGTCGAAGACCTGTCCTTGCGCGACGAGTCGCTGGTCTTCGGCTGTCCGGTCGGTGAAGGGGTACGTCATACGACCAGGGTGGACGCGCCCGGGCCGGGCGTCGTTGGATCAGCGCGCAGGGGTGTTCACAACGCGTGCGAATCTGCGGTACTCGGCGGGTGGCACGCCGTGCGCCGTACGGAAGGCCCGGCTGAAGTCGGGGGCGCTGGAGAAACCCCACCGGGCCCCGATGGCCGCCACCGGGTGTCCGTCCAGGCCCGGGTCGGCCAGGTCGCGGCGGCACCGCTCCAGACGCCGCGCCCGGATCCAGCCGGCCACGGTCAGCCCCTCGTCGTGGAAGAGCTGGTGCAGCGACCGCAGCGACATGTGGTGGTGCGCGGCCACACCGCCCGGCGACAGCCGCGGGTCGCCGAGGTGCTGCTGGATGAAGCCCTGGACGGTGACCAGCAGGGCGTGCCGGCGGGCCTCGGGCGTGCCCCAGTCGCCGGCGTCCAGCTCGCGGGCCAGCCGGGTGGCCAGCACCTCGAGCGCCACGGTCGACAGCCGGGCGGCTTCGGTGGGGTTGTAATGCTCGACGTTGCGGGCCAGCTGGAGCAGGAATTGGGCGGTCAGGTCGCCCATCCCCGCGGTCGGCGGGATGCGCACCGCGGTCAGATGCCTGCGGCCGCTCGGCGACAGCGGCAGCAGGGACGGCGGGAACATGAACGTCATCACCTGGGTCGGCCGCTCGTCGACGCCGCAGGAGACCTCGTACGGCCGGCGGGTGTCGTAGAACGCGAAATCCCCGGCCGACAACCGTGCCTGCCGGCCGCCCTGAGCGACGACGGAGGCGCCGCCCGCGCAGACGAGGAACAGCTTGAGCAGGTCGGGATCGGCGTGCGAGATCAGCTCGGCGGTCCGGCGTACGGTGATCGGCATGATGTCCAGCACCACGACCTGCATCGGGCCCAGGCCGCTGGCCCGGAACTCACCCCGGTAGGCCGGCTCGCTGGGGCCGCGGCACTCCATCGGGACCCACATGGTGGCGGTCAGGTCCCGGATGAAGTCGAACACCTCCGCGGACGGTACGTCCGTGGTGGTGACCAGGGTGCTCATGGCGCCTCCCCCGAGGAGAGGACTTTGAGCGTACGCCGATGTACCGGCCGGAACGGACGGCTACCGGACAGTCGGCAGGCCGTCGGCCACCTGCCGGGCGGTGACCTCCCGGGACAGGGTCTCCGGCCGGCCGTCGGCGAGCGGCTGCTCCGCGACCTCGGCCCAGATCTCGGCGTACGCCTCGAACAGGGCCGGGGTCAGCCCCGCACCCGCCTGCGACCGGGCGATCTCCCGCATCTCGGCGACGTAGCGGTGCGCCTTGGTGGCCGCCAGCGCCACCCCGTACGGCGTCCCGAAGCCGTCGCCGAGATCCGCCATGACCGGTTCCAGGACGTCGTAGGCCGCCGCCGACCGGATCGCCTGCGCCATCAGCCCCGTCAAGCCCTTGTAGACGGACGCCGTCGACATCTTCACCGCGCTGGCCGCGCCGATCCGCTCGCCGACCACCACCGGCTCGGCGTGCGTCCAGCGCAGGTCCGCGACCTCGGCCGCGCGCGGGCCGGCGAGGTAGATCCGCGCCCCGGGCCGGACCGTTGGCGGCGGACCCGAGATGGAACCGTCCACGAAGTCGAAGCCGGCGGCGCCGACCACCTCGGCGGCCGCGGCGGCGGTCGCCGGGGAGGTGGCGTTCAGATCCACCACCAGCGGCCGGGCCGTACCGGTGGTCGCGGCGATCGCCCGGGCGGCGTCGACCGCGGCCCCCGGCGGGGTGACCACCAGAACGACCTCCGCCTCGGCCAGCACGTCGTCCGGCCGGGCGACCAGGCGCAGCCCGGCGTCGCGCGCCAGGCCCGCGGTCCGCTCCGACCGGCCCGCCAGCGAGGTGACCACGTCGTGGCCGCCCTCGCGCAGGGCCCAGCCGAGACCCGAACCCATGTGCCCCGCCCCGACCAAACCGATGACCTTCATCCGGGCAATCTACCCAGCGGCCGTACGGCGGTGGCTCAGCCCCAGCCGTCCGCGTCCGGCGGTCCGCCGCCTGGACCGGATCGGGCGCGTAGCAGATCTGGCTCGGCCTGGTCACAAGAGCCTGGTCACAAAGCCTGGTCGGGAAAGCATCGTGCCGGCGGGCAGCGACCCGCCGGCACAGTGTCTGCCGATGCCTGCTCAGAAGGCGGTGACGCCGTTCGGGGTGCCGAGGCCGGTCGGTCCGTCCCAGCCGGCGCGGGCGTTGCACCACTGGGTGGTGCTGCACGATCCGTTGGAGCCGGAGGTGACGTCGAACAGGCCCGTCGAGTGGGTGTACGGGTAGTTGTTGTCGATGCTCGCCGTGTTGCCGGCCAGGCCGTAGACCGACGCGACGATCGGCGAGGAGGCGCTGGTGCCGCCGAAGGTCAGCCAGCCGCTGTAGCCCTGGTAGGCGTAGCTGTCGTAGACCGAGACGCCGGTGGCGGGGTCGGCGACCGCGGAGACGTCGGCCTCGGCCCGCTTCGAGCAGCCGGTGGAGAAGCCGGCCTGGCCGGTGAGCGCGGTGTTGTAGGCGGAGCAGCCGGAGCCGGCGTCGGCCCAGGCGGTCTCGGTCCAGCCGCGGGTGGTGCTGCTGGTCTTGAGGGTGGTGCCGCCGACCGCGGTGACGTAGTGCGAGCTGGCCGGGTAGGCGGCGCCGTAGCCGGAGTCGCCCGAGCTGGCCGTAACGGCGATGCCCGGGTGGTTGTAGTAGGCGCCGTACGTGCTGTCGGCCGCGTCGCTGCCGCCGTAGCTGTTGCTGATCGCGTTCGCGCCGAGGGCGGCCGCCTCGTTGACCGCCGCGCCGAGGTTGGCGAACGAGGCGCTCTTGGCCTCGACCAGCAGGATCTTGCAGTTCGGGCAGATGGCCGAGACCATGTCGATGTCCAGTGAGATCTCCTCGGCCCAGCCGCCGTCCTTGCTCGGCAGCGAGGTGGTGCTGCCGGTCTGGCTGACCTTCTTGAAGCAGCCGTTGGCGGTGGTGCACGCGGAGAGGCCGAAGTAGCTGCGGTACGTGCCCAGATCCGCTTCGGCGTTCGGGTCGTCGTAGGCGTCCACGATGGCGATCGTCTGGCCCGAGCCGGCGGTGGAGGACGGCAGCTTGTACGCGGACTGCAGGCTCGCCGGGCTGAGGCCGGACGGGGTCGCCGCGTTGGGGCTGGCCGCGTCGCTGCTGGTGAGGCTGCTGACGGTGGTGCGGACCACGGCCATGCAGCGGGCGAAGCCGCGGGCCGACGAGGTGCCGCAGGAGTTCATCTGCTTGAAGCCGAGCGGTTTGGCCTGGGCGGGCGCGGCGACGCCGAACGCCAGCCCGCCGGCCACGAGGATGGCCGCGCCGACGGTGGCGGCGATCTTTTGGATGGGTCGCATCAGTCCTCCTGGGGGTAAGGGGGGTGAGCGGGATGACGCGAATCGTATTCACCATTGTCGAATTGGTTCAAATCTGTGGGATTCCTGTGCGAGCCGCGCGGCGCGGGATCCGGGCGGTGTTCGGGCAGCTCCGCAGCCTGCCGAGAT
This sequence comes from Actinoplanes subtropicus, assembly GCF_000721705.1. GTDB lineage: Bacteria > Actinomycetota > Actinomycetes > Mycobacteriales > Micromonosporaceae > Actinoplanes > Actinoplanes subtropicus. The sequence goes on along the minus strand of NZ_JOJL01000027.1, from coordinate 234,581 downwards.
GGTGCTCTAAATACGCCAACTGCTGATAAGGGCGAAATCGCCTTATGTAAAGGCCATAACGCGCTGGTATGGCGAGCTTCGGGGCGTAGCGCACTTGTGGTGCTCAAAGCGACGGCTTTTCCATCCGGGCTTCCCAAGCGCCCACGACGCGCCGAGACTAGCCATCGACCTATCACCCTGCGTGATTGTTGCCGCACGCGGGTGGATGCCTTCATCGATGAAGGAGATCCATGCTCAGGACACGTTCCCTGGTCGCCGGCGCCGCCCTCGCCATCATCCTGGCCCCGCTCGGCGTCCCCGCAAGCGCGTCGGCGGCACCCGCCGCCAGCCCCCGCATCGTTCACAAGGTCGGCACCGCCTCCTACAAAGTGGCCGGTACCGGCAGCGGCCTGCCCGCGTCGATCGCCACCGAGGTGCGCCAGGGGGAGGCCGGTCCCGACGCCGGCTTCGCCGCCGCCACCGCGGCGCCGGCCGGCGCGCACCGCAGCCTGGCGCCGTCGCGCCGCGCGCTGAGCGCGTCGAAGAGTGCGGCGAGCGCGGCCGGCACGGTGCACACCAACCCGCGGCTGCTGCGCGGCTTCGACGGGCTCAACCACCGCGACCAGCGCACCGCCAACAACGGCAACCAGTTCAGCCTGGAGCCGCCCGACCAGGCGCTCTGCGTCGGCAACGGGCACGTCGTCGAGGCCGTCAACGACGCGTTCCGGGTGTACAACCCGGACGGCAGCGGCCAGACCGGCGTCGTCGACCTCAACACGTTCTTCGGCTACCCGCCGACGATCAACCGGACGACCGGCGTCTTCGGGCCCTCGATCACCGACCCGAGCTGCCTGTACGACCCCACCACGCGGCAGTTCTTCCTGACCGTGCTCACCCTCGAGTCGACCGCCGCCGGTCAGCTCACCGGCGACAACCACCTCGACATCGCGGTGACCGCCGACCCGACCGGCACCTGGAACATCTACCGCCTCGACGTCACGGACGACGGCACCAACGGCACCCCGGTGCATCCGTTCTGCCCGTGCATCGGCGACTACCCGCACATCGGGGTGGACGCGAACGGGTTCTACCTCACGACCAACGAGTACTCGTTCTTCGGCACCGAGTTCAACAGCGCCCAGGTGTACGCGTTCAGCAAGCGGGCGCTCGCCCGGGGCGACGCCGACGTGCTGGTCACCCAGTTCGACACGACCGCGGCCGACCAGGGGCTGAACGGCTTCACCGTCTGGCCGGCCCAGTCGCCGTCGACCCGCGACTACGACCAGGACCAGAACGGCACGGCGTACTTCCTGTCGTCGAACGCGGCCGAGGAGGCCACCGGCACCCAGGACTACGTCTCGACCAGCATCGTGACGTGGTCGCTGACCAACACGAGATCGCTGGACCGGGCCCGGCCGGATCTGCGGCTGCAGAACACCCGGGTCGGCGTGCGGAAGTACTCGCTGCCGCCGCTGTCCAACCAGAAGCCCGGGCCGTTCCCGCTGGGCCAGTGCCTCAACGACGACCCGTGCGCCACGTTCCTGCTCGGCGCGCCCGACCCGGACAAGCCCGAGGTCGAGTCGCCGCTGGACAGCAACGACACCCGCATGCAGCAGGTGACGTACACGGACGGCAAGCTGTACGGCGCGCTGGACACGGCGATCGCCGTCGGCGGCGCGACCAAGGCGGGCGTCGGCTGGTACATCGTCCGGCCGCAGATCCGGCACGGCGTCCTCGGCGCCGGCCTGGCGGCCCAGGGTCAGCTCGGCCTCGCCGGGAACAACCTGACGTACCCGGCGATCGGCGTCAACGCCGACGGGCACGGGGTCATGTCGTTCACCCTCGCCGGCGACGGGTACTTCCCGTCCGCGGCGTACTCGGCGTTCGACGGGCGCACCGGGGCCGGGGCCATCTACCTGGCCAAGGCCGGCGCCGGGCCGCAGGACGGCTTCACCGGATACAAGGCGTTCAACAACCCGACGCGGCCGCGCTGGGGCGACTACGGTGCCACCGCGGTGGACGGGGCGAACATCTGGGTCGCCGCCGAGTACATCGCGCAGACCTGCACCCTGGCCCAGTACGAGGCCACCCCGTTCGGCAGTTGCGGCGGCACCCGCACCGCGCTGGCGAACTGGGCCACCCGGATCAGCCTGATCCAGCCGTGACCCGCTGAGTTCCGGGCCGTCCCACCGGGGCGGCCCGGAACGCCTCGTCCGGCGGGAGCGTCCAACCGGAATGCCACGCGTTTCCCTTCGTACGCCGATCGCGGTCTTCGCCGTGCTCCTCGCCGTGGCGCCGGCCGCCTGCGATTCCGGCACGCCGACCTCCGGCCCCGCCACTCGCACGATCTCGCGGCAGCCGAGCGCCTCCGCCACCTCGCCGGCCGCTCCCACACCGACGACCTCGGCGCCCGCGGGCACGCCATCGCCGTCCGCCTCGCCACCCGCCGGCGCCGGGCTGCGCGGCCGTACGGTCGTCCTGAACTGCCCGGTGGACCGCGCCGACCCGCCCTGCCCCGCCACCCCGGCGCCGGCCCGCGTCGTCGTCCTGAACAAGACGGGCCAGACCGTCCTCGCCACCGACGCCGACGGCCGGTTCACCGTCGCGCTCCCGGCGGGTAGCTACGTGATCCGGGCCGCCGCCACCAGCGGCACCCTGGCCCGGCGCCCGGTGACCCGGCCGGTCACCGTCGCCGCCGGCCGCTACACGACGGTCACCATCCGGCTCATCACCGGCCTGAGTTGATCGAATTTCTTGGCCGCCTTCCAGGAAGGGGAAGGTTCGCGCAAAGCTCCCGGACAGGCTCCCTGATCGGCGGGCACCGGTTCTTCGTTACCTGCTCTTCGCGCTGCTCCGCGTGGTGGTCGCCGCCGCGCTGGGGGTGGCGGCGCTGCGGTGGGCCTGGTTACGCGCCGGCGCCGGGGTGGCGTTGACGGCGTTGTCGCTGGTCGCCGTCCTGGCGCACGCGAACGACACGGCCCGCGAACCGTCCCCGGCGGCGCTGCGGCTGCTGGCCGCCGAGCAGCGGCCCGGCGAGCCGATCGTCCCGGCCGCCGGCCGCGTGTCGCCGGACCTGGAGACCTACCTGCGCCTCGAACCCCGGCTGGCCACGGACCTCGACCCTCCTGCTCGGCTCCGACACCCACCTCCGCGTCGAACGCTGGACCCGGTGAGGCCTGTGGATGAACCGGTGGATAACACGGCTTGATCTGGGGGTAACCGGGCCGGCCCTGTGGAGGATCTGGGCCATCCCGGAAAAACTTGAAGATGTCCTGGTCAGGGTCTTGCGCATAGGGGCCCGCGAGGACTACAAATCTTGCACGCCGCCAGAGACGGAGGCCCGGGTCGGAAGGAGACTTCCGAGCCAGTCAGCAGGCACGAGGGTCGGGTGTTCGCGAGAGCGAGCGTCCGGGCCGAGAGCTCGCGACAGGGCCCGCCGAACTGGCAAGCCAACCCGGAGTGGCGCCGTTCCGGGAGGTGAGCACCGAGTCGACCGGGGTTCGCCATGGCTCTGCCGGGTGATGGTGGCGTGCTCCGCCGGCCGAGGCGGTCCGAGCGATCGGGCCAAGGTGGCCGCTGGGGCCGAGGCCCCTTCCATCTCATACATGGAAGGGGCCTCTCCTCTGCCCATTATCCGTGACCCGGGTTTCTACTGGCGCGACGGGCGCCGGAACCTCCCAGACTGTGGTCGATACCAGACCACGGGAGGTCACCATGAGCGACACCGGCCAGGAACTCGGCTACGACATGAAGCTCGAGGTCGTGACGCTGCCGGTCGCCGACGTCGACCGGGCGAAGGGTTTCTATCAGCGCCTTGGCTGGCGGCTCGACGCCGACTTCGACCTGGGCGAGGTCCGGGTGGTGCAGTTCACGCCGCCGCACTCGAACTGCTCGATCTCGTTCGGCCAGGGTCTCACCAGCGTCGCGCCGGGCTCGGCGCAGCGGCTGGAGCTGGTCGTCGACGACGTCGAGGCGGCCCGCAAGGACCTGGTCAACCGCGGTGTCGAGGTCAGCGAGCCGTTCCACCGCGAGGGCGGCAACCTGGTGCCCGGCGTCGACCCGCAGCGGCGGTCCTACCTTACGTACGCGTCCTTCGCCGACCCCGACGGCAACGGCTGGCTGCTGCAGGAGGTCACCACCCGGCTGCCCGGGCGCACCTGGGAGCACTAGCCCAGCGGATGCGCGGCGTGGGCGGCCGCGACGATCAGCCCGGCCACCTTGTCGGGGTGCGAGGCCGGCGAGGCGTGGCTGGTGGGCCGCCAGCACGATCGGACCGTCGATCGTCCGCAGGTAGCTACGCAGGTACGCGGCGTCGGTGACCGGCCCGCGCAGCAGGTTCGGCGGAGCCACCGCCCGGCGGCCCCTCTCCTCGTGACGCTCGAGCACGGCCGCCCACGCGTCGGCCCAGTCTCCGTGCACGAGCACGATGGTGACCATCGAAACCCCCTTCTGAGGTGGTGTTTCGACGAGAGTCGCGCGGGCCCGGCGGGCTCGCATCCGCCAGCACGCCGGCGCGGGTCGCCAGTCGGCTCAGGACCCCGCGGGGGCGGGTCGCCGGCTCCAGATGTCGTTGCACAGTTCGCAGGTCGACTCCGGGATCACGCCGAGCCGCATCAGGCCCGCGAAGATCTTGCAACCGATGCAGTACACGAAGACCGACTCGAGCGTGGCCGCGACCGCCACCAGCCCCAGCAGCACGTAGGCGGCCGGGCGCGGGCCGGCGCCCAGCGCGAGCACGGCCGCGCTCACCGACAGCAGCGCGCCGATGCCCTGGGCGAACCGCTTCGGCGGCCCGGGCACCAGCTTGGCCGGCCGCCGCAGCCGCGGAGTGATCACCCGGGTGGCCAGCTGACCGAGGGGACTGAGCGTCGGGCCGGTCGCCACCCGCGCCACGAAGCCGTACGCGATCACCGCGGTCAGCCACGGCAGGTCGAGGGCGATGGCCGCCACGCACATCAGGACCACGCCGCCCGCCACGACCCGCGCGGACACCTCGTTGACCGGGTTCGGGAAGCTGAACAGCCGCCGCATCGCCACACCTCCGTTATGCCTATGGGTATAGTAGGCTATTCGCGGGGATCGGTGCCGGCGGTGCCGGTGGAGGCCGCTCGCAGCCGGGTCAACGCCTCGGCCCAGTAGGCCTCGTACCGGGCCGCCCACGGCGCCAGCGCCCGGCCCAGCCCGTCGGCGTCGATCGCGTACACCTGATGCCGCCCCCGGCGGACGGCGGTGACCAGGCCGGCCGCGCGCAGCGCCATCAGGTGTTTGGAGATGCCCGACGCGACCAGGCCGGGGAACTGCGCGACCAGGTCGGCGACCGTCAGCGAACCGTGGTCGGCGAGCAGGTCGAGGATGCGCCGGCGGGTCGGGTCGGCCAGCGCCCGGAACGCCTCGTCGCTGCCGGGAACCGGTGGCCGCCCCGCGGCGTCGTCAGGCAACGCGGGCGGTCACGGCGTCGGCCAGCAGTCGCAGCACCTGGTGGCGGTCGGCTCCCCGCTCGTACGCCTGCTCGGTCTGCTGCCATCCGGACTTCCCGATTCCGGCGAAGCCGTCATGGACCAGCCGGACATGCGTGCCGCCGGCGGTCGGCTCGAGGGTGATGACCAGGCGGCCGGGATGGCGCCAGCCGGACTGCTCCTCCAGCCAGGAGAGGGTGAGGCGCCCCTCGGGCACGAGGTCGAGCACGACGCCGCTGATCCAGGTGGTCCCGTCGCCGCCGGGCATGCGGTAGGCGCCACCGACCCGCAGGTCGATCTCGAGGTCGGGGGAGAGCCAGCGGCGCAGGCCGTCCGCCGTGGACAGCTGACGCCAGACGACGCTCGGCGGTGCGGGGATGTCGATGGAACGCGCGACCTCGGGCATGTCCGTCTCCTCACGTCTTACCGCTTGGTAATGCATTACCGTACGGTAAGGCGTTGGCCGGGTCAACGGCGGCGGTCAGGTCAGCCGGAGCTCGCCGTGGGCGGAGATCAGCCCCGAGCCGGAGAGCCGCACCCGGTCGCCCGCCACGTCGACCCGGATCCGGCTGGGCCGGCCGAGGCGGTGGCCCTGCTCGATGAGGACGGGCACGCCGGCCGGCGCCCGGCCCGACCGGGTCAGGGCGACGGCGAGCGGACCCGCCGCCGTCCCGGTCGCCGGATCCTCCGCGATGCCGACGGTGGGGTTGAAGAAGCGGGTGTACGCGGCCGCCCCGTCCTCGCCGGCGGTCGTGTAGAGGTAGCAGCCCTCGCCGCCGGCCGCCGCCAGGATCGCGGCGAGGTCGCCGTCGTGCGCCACGGCCGCGTCGACCGCCTCGCGGGTGGCCAGCGGGACGAGCAGGTGCCCGACGCCGGTGGAGACGACCTGGGCGACGGCGCCGGGGGCGAGGTGCCGCGGTTCCAGCCCGAGCGCGGCGGTCAGCCGTCCGACGTCGGTGACCTCCTTGCCGTACGCGGGAATGCCCTGGTCCATCACGATCCGGACCGGCTCGCCCGGTGCCCGCAGGATCTCGACGGCGAGGATCTCGGCACCGATCCGCTGCCGCATCGTGGTCGCCGGCCCGTCCCCGGTCAGTCCCTGGTCGGCCAGCCAGAGCCACGCGCCGAGGGCGTTGTGCCCGGCGCCGTCGACCTCGACGCCGGCCGGGGTGAACGAGCGCAGCCGCCAGTCGACCCCGTCCTCCGCGGGCCGGAGCAGGAAGGTGGTCTCGGACTGGTTGAACTCGCGGGCGATCGCCCGCATCTGCGGCACGGTCAGGTCGTCGGCGTCGGGCACGAGCGCCAGCGGGTTGCCGGTCAGCGGCCGGTCGGCGAACACGTCGACGAGGAAGAAACGAGTCATGGCGTTCAGTCTTAGCGGGCGAAGACGGTCACGTCGATGCTGTAGTGCTCGGCGCGGTAGACGTGGTCGGAGAACTCGACGACCGCACCCGAGCTGTCGAAGGCCGTGCGCTGCATGCTGATCAGCGGGGTGTGGCCGGCGATCCGCAGCAGGCGGGCCTGCCCGGGCGTGGCGGCCTTCACGGTGATCCGCTGCTTCGCCACCGCGGGCCGCCCGTTGTACGCGGCCATCAGCCGGTACAGGCTCTGGCCGGCGAGCGCCTCGGCGGTCAGGCCGGCGAAGCGGGGCGGCAGCCAGTTGCTCAGGACGGCGAGGGGTACGTCGTCGGCGAGGCGCAGGCGTTCGCCGTGCACGGGGCCTTCGGTCGGCGGCAGGCCGAGCATCCGGGCCGCGTGCCGGTTGACGCAGTCCGGCTCGAACAACAGGACCTCGGTGCCGGGCCGCCGGCCGGCCGCGGTCAGGTCGTCGAAGAGGCTGGTCAGCGCCGCCCGGGCACGGGCACGGCGGGTCCGTCCTCGGTGACGATCACGGGGGCTTGTCGGTGCGTTCCTCAGAATGTCAGGACAAACCCTTGACGTCGAGGCCGCGGCGCCGCAAGCTGCTCATGCCGACCGTATTCCGGGCGCCCGGTAATCCATCGATAACTGTGTCCGCCGCCGTTTTCCAGAGCCGGAGGAAGGCTTGCCCGAATTGCACGCCGGGGCGGTGCCGGTCGCCACCTATGTGGCCGAGCCGGAGCTCGATCCCCGGCTTGCGCCGCGCCCCTATTTGCATCCGGTCCGCACCCTTTCCGGGACGGTGGTCACCGACGAACTCCCGGCCGATCACCCGTGGCATCTCGGCGTATCGATAACCGTGCAGGACGTCGACGGCGCCAATTTGTGGGGTGGCCGCACCTACGTCCGCGATCAGGGCTATGTGTGGCGCGAGGACCACGGCCGGATCGTCGGGGGGCCGACCCGGCCGGTGGCGGGCGGCTTCGGGCAGGAGCTGAGCTGGCTCGGTCCGGCGGGCGAAATCCTGCTGCGCGAGCACCGCACGATCACCGCGGGTGCCGTGCCGCACGGTTGGGAGCTGATTTTCGCGTACGAGCTGAGCACGCCCGGCCCGGCTCCGGTGACCCTCGGCAGCCCCGCCACGAACGGACGCGAGGGCGGCGCGGGCTACGGCGGCTTCTTCTGGCGGCTCCCGGCCGGCTCGGCGCGGGCGACGGTCGGCTCGGGCGGCGAGCCGCACGGATCGGCCGACCCGCGGCTCTCGGTGACCGTGGACGACGCGTACACCCTGGTCTTCAGCGGCCTCGCGGGCGACGACCGGTGGTTCGTGCGCACGGACGAGTACAACGGGGTCTGCGCCGCCCTGGCGTACCACGATCCGCTCGTGATCGCGCCGGGCACGCCCCTGACCAGGCAGATCCGGGTCCTGGTCGCCGACGGCCGGCTGCCGTCATGATCGACCAGGCTTTCCTGGCCGCCGTGCGCACCGGGCTGGTGCACGAGGTGGACGCGATCATGGCCGAGGACGAGGATTGGGGCCATCTCCAGCACCGCCGCCTCGCCGAGCGGATCCTGACCCTGGTGGCGGCCGGGCGGGACGACCCCGAGCTGTTGAAGACCGCCCTGCGCCTGGCCGCCGCCCTGCGTGAGCGGCAGGGCCCGGGCGGCCTGTTCCGCGGCGGGGACAACGTCGACTCGCCGCCCGACTCGGCGTTCACCGTCAACGATCTCGCCGACGCGGCGCTTCTCCTGGGTGACAAGGAGGAGCCGCTCGCGCGGGAGCTCGCGCGGCTGCTGGACGCCGCGACCCCGGCCCTGCTCGCCGGCGGGGTGCACACCCCCAACCACCGCTGGGAGCTGTCCGCCGCGCTGGGCCGGCTGTACCGGCTGGACCCCCGGCCGGAGCTGGCCGCGCGGGTGGGGCAGTGGCTGGCCGAGGGCGTCGACATCGACGAGGACGGGCTGTACTCCGAGCGCAGCCCGAACTACGCCGCCTTCGTCTCGAACCCGTCGCTGCTGCTGCTCGCCGCGGTGTTCGACCGGCCGGAGCTGGCCGGCGCGGTCGAGCGCAACCTCACGGCGACCCTGGACCTGCTGCTGCCGGACGGCTCGGTGGAGACCGTGCTGTCCCGGCGGCAGGACCAGAACCGGCCGTACCCACTCGCCCCCTACCTGCTGCCGCTGCGCCGGGTGGCGCTGGCGACCGGCCGCGGCGATCTCTCCTGGGCCGCCGGCCTGGCGCTGGAGCAGGGCATCGTGGCGCCCGGCCACGTCGCCGCGCAGCTGCTGCTCGACCCCGAGCTGGGCCGCCCGCTGCCGCCCGCCGTCCGGCCGGAACGCCCGCGCGTGCGGCACTTCGCCTCGGCCGGCACTCTGCTCGCGCACCACCCGCGGGTGAGCACGGTCGCCTTCGGCGGCTCGGACTACGCCCGGCATCGCCGGATCCGGTCGGGCCTGGCCAACTCGCCGACGCTGCTGCGGGTCGTCGCGGGGGAGGCGGTGCTGGACAGCGTCCGGCTGTCGCGGGTCTTCTTCGGCCTCGGGCCGTTCCGGGCCGGCGGCCTGACCGTCGAGCCCGGCCCGGTCGCGGTCCTGCGGGAGTCGGTCTCCGCGTCCTACTACCAGCCGCTGGCGGCCGCCGATCGGCGCCCGGACGCCCGCTATGCGCTCGGCGACGACGGCCGGTTCAGCGCCGCGATGGCCTTCGACCGGCGGGAACGCGACGACGTCACGCTGGACACGGAGATCCGGGTATCGGCGGGGGAGACGGGCGCCGAGCTGGTCGTGGCGGTCTCCGGACCGGCCGTCGACTGGTGCCTGGAGCTGGCCTTCCGGCCCGGCGGCACGCTCTCCGGCGCCCGTCGCCTGACCGACGGGCGCGGCTGGCGGCTGGACCCGTCGCCGGACGGGGGACCGGCCGTGGCGCGCTACCGGGCCGGCGACGACGAGCTGACCGTGACGGTCGAGGGGCCTGCCCCGGCCGCGGAGAGCGAACCGGGCTACCACCCGGGGGAGGAGTACGAGTTCCTGGGCGGTACCGACGCGGCGTCCGGGGAGCTTCTGTACGTCAGTGCCAAAGCACCGTCCCGGTTACGAATGCGCATCGGAACGGCAATTTAGCGCGAGCCGGATAGCACGATTCCGTTTGCCGCCCGTGGGAGCGCTCCCGATTCCCGGCAACAAACCTTTGCATTTCACCTTTGCAAAGGAGCGTTGACGAGGTAAGCGCTTTCCCATAGAGTCCGACGCCACTGGACGATGAAATGTTGTTGCGAGGAGATAGCCATGACGAATTTCGCAATGCTCCGGAGGGGAGGCTTGCGGTGGGCGGCGGCCGGCGTCGTCACCGCCCTCGCCCTCAGCGCATGCTCCTCCACCTCCGGTGGCAGCTCCGGTGACGCCAAGAGCATCACCTTCTGGTATTCGACCTCCGCCCAGGACCAGGGCTACACCGACCTGGCCAAGGACTTCGAGGCCAAGGAAGGCATCAAGGTCGAGATCGTCAACGTGCCCTACGACGGCTACCAGGACAAGCTCAAGCAGGCCGCGCAGGCCAACTCGCTGCCCGACACGGCCAGTGTGCCCTCGCTGGACACCCTCTGGGTCAACCAGCTGCAGGACCTCTCCGCGACCGCGAACAACGCCACCAACAACATCAACAAGGACCTGCTGACGACCCAGGACAGCAAGGTCCTGGCCATCCCGTCCGACGTCACGGCGGCCGGCCTGTTCATCAACAAGACCCTGTTCGACAAGGCGAAGGTCACCTACCCGACCGACCCGAGCAAGACCTGGACGTGGGACGAGTTCCTCGCCGCCGCCGACAAGGTGCGCACGGCGACCAAGGCCAAATACGACCTGGTGTACGACCGGTCGGCGGCCCGCATCCGCCCGTGGATCTACAACCACGGCGGCAAGGGCTTCCAGCTCGGCGCCGACGGCAAGTACGCTCCGGCCGACGCGACCACGGTGCAGGCGCTGGCCGACTTCGCCAAGCTGAACAACGACGTGATCATGCCCAAGTCGGTCTGGGGCGCCGGCGCCGACCCGAACGCGCTGTTCAAGAGCGGCCAGGTCGTCGCGTACTTCTCCGGGGTCTGGCAGGTCGCCGACTTCGCCGACGGCATCACCAACTTCGACTGGGCCAGCGCGCCCACCCCGGCGCAGCCGGTGCACGCCACCGACATCAACCTCGGCGGCAAGGTCGTCGCGTTCAACAACGGCTCGAAGGCCGCGGCCGCCAAGAAGTGGGTCGACTTCATCTTCCAGCGCGACAACTACACCAAGCTCGCCCAGACCAACGGCTACCTGCCGATCGAGAAGGGCCTCACGCTCACCTACCCGTTCAAGAAGCAGGCCGCGCTCGACTCGTTCGCCCTGTACGTCAAGGAGATGGAGCTCGCCGACCCGATCTCCGCCTCCGGGCAGGCCACCGGGACCAAGCTGTTGCTGGCCGGCAAGTCGGTCGACGACGGCCTGATCAAGGATGAGATGGCCAAACTGGTCAACGGCAAGCAGGACGCCCAGAAGACGGCCGACAACATCGTCGCGGGCCTGAACCAGCAGATCGGCTAGTGCGGTGACACGTGGGCCCGCCGGCGACGGCGGGCCCACGTGGCCGGGCGAGTGGAGGAGAGGGAGCATGGTCGACAGCGTCCGGGCCGAGCCACGGAGCATCCCGGCCGGCGGCGAGCCGGCCCGAACGGCATCGCGATGGCGCCCCCGGCGGAAGCACAACAGCTACTGGGCCGCGCCGCTGCTGATGATCTCGATCAACCTGGTGCTGTTCCTGCTCTTCTTCCTCTGGCCGGCGGTCATCGGGCTGAAGTACTCCTTCACCAGCTACACCGGCGTGGGCCCGGCGCCCTGGGTCGGTACCGACAACTACCAGCGGCTGCTGCACGACCCGGCGTTCTGGGCGGCGCTCAAGCGCACCCTGATCTACACGGCCTGCGTCGTCCCGCTGATCTTCGTGGCGTCGCTGGGCACCGCGTACCTGATGGTCAGCCCGTACTCCCGGGGAAAGACCGTGGCCCGGGTGATCTTCTTCCTGCCCTGGCTGATCTCGCCGATCATCGCCGGGGTCATCTGGCGCTGGATCTTCGGCGAGAACTTCGGGCTGGTCAACTTCATCATCACCGAGCTGGGCGGCAAGGCGGTCGACTGGCAGACCGACGCCAACCTGTCCCTGATCATTGTGATCATCGCGGCGACCTGGATGAACACGGCGTTCAACATGCTGCTGTTCATCGCCGCCCTGAAGAACGTGCCCACCGCGTACTACGAGGCCGCCGACCTGGACGGCGCCAACGCGTGGCAGAAGTTCCGCCGCATCACCCTGCCGGCGATCGCGCCGACCTCCTTCATCGTGGTGCTGCTCAGCACGCTGGGCAGCATGAAGGAGTACGGGTTGGTCGTCGCGGTCAACGCGGGCGGGCCCGGCACCGACAACAACCTGATCGTTCAGTACATCTACACCACCGGCTTCCGGCGCAACCAGATCGGGTACGCGAGCGCCGCCTCGTTCGTCCTCATGCTGATCCTCGTGATCATCGCGGTCGTGCAGCTGCTGGCCAACCGCCGGAAGGGGTCCTGAGATGGCCGTGGCCACCAAGCCGCCCGTGCCGCGGCGGCGGAAGACCGCCCGGACGGGCGACCTGCCGAGGAAGATCGGCACGAGCTCGATCATGTGGCTGCTCGCCGCCGTCTACGGCTTCCCGGGCCTGTGGTTCGTGCTGAGCTCCTTCAAGCCGGCGGGCGACCTCTTCACGTACCCGCTCACGCTCTTCCCGAAGAAGTGGACGGTGTCGGGCTACACCCAGGCCTGGTCCCAGTTCGACGTCGCCCGGTACTTCGTCAACACGCTGATCGTGGCGGTCGCGGCGACCGTCCTGACCATCGTCGCGAGCGCCGCCGCCGGCTACGCCCTCGCCAAGTACCGGAACTGGTGGCTCAAGGTCTTCGCCGCCTGCATCCTGGCGACCACGATGCTGCCGGGTGAGACCCTGCTGCCCTCGCTGTTCGTCGTCGTCCGCAACATCGGCCTTTACAACAGCCTCAGCGGTGTCGTCGTCCCCGCCGTGATCACCGCGACCGGCACCTTCATGTTCCGCCAGTTCTTCGTCACCGTGCCGAACGACCTGCTGGAGGCCGCCCGCATCGACGGCTCCGGCGAGATGCGGACGTTCCTGCGGATCATGCTGCCGCTGGCCCGGCCGATCATCCTGACCCTCGCCATCGTCTCGTTCCAGTGGCGCTGGAACGACTACCTCTGGCCGCTGATCATCCTCAACGACCCCAGGCAGTTCACCCTGCAGATCGGCGTGGCGAGCATCGTCGGCGCGCAGAACGTGAACTGGTCGGTCCTGCTGGGCGCCTCGGTGCTGTCCATGATCCCACTGGTGGCGATCTACCTGGTCTTCCAGAAGTACGTGATGAGCGCCGACATCAACGCCGGCCTCAAGGACTGAGCGGATGGCGTACCTGCCGCGGGTCGTCCTGATCGGCGCCCACGGGCACGGGCGCGGCCACCTGGAGCGGATCGCCCGGCTGCACGCGGCCCGGCGGCTCCGGCTGGCCGGCGTCGCCGACCCGCAACCGCTCGATCCCGGTCAGCGGGCGCTGCTCGGCGACGCCCCCTTCGCCCCCGACGCTATGACGCTGCTGGAAGCCGTCGAACCGGACCTGGTCGTCCTGGTGACTCCGGTGCACACGCACGTCGACCTGGCCGAGGCCGCCATGCGCGCCGGTGCCCACCTGCTGCTGGAGAAGCCGCCGGCGCCGACCTTGGCCGGCCTGGAGCGGCTGCTACGGGCCCAGCGCGAGACCGGCCGGGTGGTCCAGGTCGGCTTCCAGGCGTTCGGCTCCGGCGCCGTCGCCGAGCTGCGCCGCCGGATCGATCGCGGCGACCTCGGCGAGATCCGGGCGATCGGCGGCACCGGACTGTGGTGGCGCCCGGCCGAGTACTGGGCGCGCTCCGGCTGGGCGGGCCGGCGCGAGCTGGGCGGCGCCGTGGTCAACGACGGCGCGCTGACCAACCCGTTCGCGCACGCGGTCGCCCTCGCCGTGACCCTGGACGGGTCCGGCGGCGACCAATCGGTGCGGCGGGTGGAACTGGACACCTATCGCACCCGGGCGGCCGAGGCGCACGACACCGCGAGCGCCCGGATCGTGACCGCGCGCGGCACCACCGCCACGGTGGCGGTCACCCTCTGCGCGGAGGAGGAGTCCGAGCCGGTGATCACCGTGCACGGCACCCGGGGGAGCGCCGTCCTGCCGTACACCCAGGAAGGGCCGGACACCGATCTGCTGGAGAACCTCCTCGCCCACCTGGCCGATCCGGCCGTACGGCTGCTCGTCCCGCTCGCCGAGACCCGCGGTTTCACCGAGGTCGCCGAGGCCGTCCGGCACTCACCGGCGCCGGTGCCGGTGGCCCAGCGGGACCTGACCGGGCTGCCCGAACTGACCCGGCGGGCGGCCGGCTCCGGCCTTCTCTACGGCGAGACCGGCGCCGCCTGGGCCACCGCCAAGCCCTTCGACTGGACCCCCGAGGACACCGCGTGAGAATCACCGCCGTCGAGGACACCGATCTCTTCCTCGGGCCGGCCGCGGCACCCCGGCAGGTCGTCCGGGTCACCCTCGCTGCCACTCAGGCTTCCGCACCCTTGCGCGTACGCGTGGAAGGTCCTGCCGTCCGCACCCCCGAACCGGCGGTCACCGGCGCGTTCACCGCCGGCGAGCAGCGCGTCGTCGAGGTCGGCGTGCACGTGGCGGCTCCCGCGCCGGAGGGCTCGATCCACCGGATCACGGTGATCGCCGAGCACGACGGCGGCCGGGTCAGCGCCGACGCCACGCTGCGGGCCGCCGCCACCGGCTGGACCATGTGGATGATCTCGCACTTCCACTACGACCCGGTCTGGTGGAACACCCAGCGCGGCTTCACCGAACTCTGGCAGCAACTGCCCGACGTGCCCGGCGCGGACAGGTTGCGCCCGCCGTTCGTCCGGACCGCGTTCGACCTGGTCCGCGCGCATCTGGACGCGGCACGCACGGACGACGACTACCGGTTCGTGCTCGCCGAGATCGACTACCTCAAGCCGTACTGGGACGTCTTCGTCGAGGACCGGGCGGACCTGCGGCGGATGCTGCGCGAGGGCCGGGTCGAGCTGGTCGGCGGCATGTACAACGAGCCCAACACCAACCTGACCCACCCCGAGTCGACCATCCGCAACGCGGCCCTGGGCATCGGCTACCAGCGGGACGTGCTCGGCGGCGACCCGCAGAGCGCCTGGATGCTCGACGTCTTCGGGCACGACCCGGCGTTCCCCGGGCTGATGGCCGACGCCGGGCTCACCTCCAGCGCCTGGGCGCGCGGCCCGTTCCACCACATCGGCGCCAAGCGGCACACCGGCGACATCACCCGCATGCAGTTCCCCAGCGAGTTCGAGTGGATCTCGCCGAGCGGCCGCGGGCTGGCCACCGCGTACCTGGCCAACCACTACGTGGCCGGCTGGGACCTGGAACGCAAGGACACTCTCGAAGAGGCCATCGCCGAGGCGTACGCCCAGTTCCGCGAGCTGCGCAAGGTGGCGGCGACGCGCAACGTGCTGCTGCCGGTCGGGCACGACCACAACATCCCGTCCCGCTGGTGCACCGAGATCCACCGCGAATGGGCGAAGCGCTACGTGTGGCCGCGGTTCGTGATGGGCCTGCCCCGCGACTTCTTCGCCGCGGTCCGCGCGGAACGCCCGGCGCTCCCGCCGCAGACCCGGGACATGAACCCGGTCTACACCGGCAAGGACGTCTCCTACATCGACACCAAACAGGCGCAGCGGGCGATCGAGGGGCTGGTGCTCGACGCCGAGCGGCTGGGCACCCTGGCGGCGCTGCTGGGCGCCCGCTACCCGGCCGAGCAGCTGGACAAGGCGTGGCGGCTGCTCGCCTACGGCGCCCACCACGACGCGGTCACCGGCACCGAGTCCGACCAGGTCTACCTCGACCTGCTCGCGGGCTGGCGGGAGGCGTACGAGCTGGGCGCCACGGCCCGCCGGCGGGCGATCGGCGCCCTCGCCGCCCGGGCCGACACGTCCGGCCCCGGCCGCGCGGTGCTGGTCGCCAACACCCTGTCCTGGCCGCGCGACGACATCGCCCGGATCCGGCTCGACTACCCGGCGCCGGGCCCCCGCGCGGTCGCGGTGACCGACGACCGGGGCTGCGCCCTCGCCGCGGTCGCCGAGGGCGTCGCCCGGCACCCCGACGGCACCATCGCGGCGGTCACCCTGTCGGTGCCGGCCCGCGACGTGCCGGCCCTGGGCTACCGCACCTGGCACGTCACCGAGGCGGACGCGGCCGCCGCGGTGCCCGGCTGGCGGCCCGCCATGGGGGAGACCGTCATCCGCAACGACGCCTTCGAGGTCGAGGCCGACCCTCGCCGGGGCGGCGCGCTGACCCGGATCGTCGACCGGCGCAGCGGGCGGGATCTGCTGCGCCCCGGCGGCCTCGGCGCGGAGATCGTGGTCCAGGACGAGTACGCGGAACACCCGCACTGGGGCGAGGGACCCTGGCACCTGCTGCCCAAGGGCCCCGGGCGCGGCCTCGCGGACCGGCCGGCCACGGTCCAGGCCGAGTACAGCCCGGCGGGGAACCGCCTGGTCGCGGTCACCGAGATCGACCAGCTGCGGGTCACCCGCGAGGTGATCCTGTGGCGGGACACCGACCGGATCGACTTCCGTACCCACGTGGACGGCTCGATCGGCCGGGACCGGCTGCTGCGCGTCCGCTTCGACCTCGACCTGCCCGGCGCGCTGCCGGTCTCCGAGGTGGGGTTCGCCGCGATCGGACGCTCGTTCGGCTTCCCCGAGGTGGACGCCGCCGAAAACCTGTGGACCCTGGACAATCCCGCGCACACCTGGGCCGGGCTCTCCGCGACCGTACGGCTGCGGACCGGCGGACGGCAGATCGCCATCGGCGTCGCCGAGGTGATCAGCGAGCGCGACCCGCGGGCGCTGCTGGTGGCCCTGGCCCGCCAGGGGGTGACCGCGACCTCCGGCCAACCCGGCGGCCCGCGGTACGGCAGCCTGGACGCCGACTCCAACCTGCCGGACGTGCGGGTGGTGGTCGGCGCCGAGAACTCCTTCGCCACCGCCGTCCTCGACTCGGCCGGCGCCGGGCACCGGGACCTGCTCGCCCGTACCGGCCGGACCCTGGTCCCCGCCCGCAAGCCCCGCGCCGAGCTCTGGACCCCCGGCGCCGACCTGCGCGGCCCCCGCGACCTGCCGGTCCTGATCGTCGCCGCGGACGGCGTGGACGCGCTGATCGCCGACCTCTCGGACGCCGTCGTCGAGATCGGCGACCTCGGGGAGGACACCGAGCCGGCCTGGGCCGGCTATTCCGCCGCCCTGGTCAACCACGGCACGCCCGGCTTCGTCGCCGCGCCGGACGGCAGCCTGTTCCTCTCCCTGATGCGCGCCTGCACCGGCTGGCCGAGCGGCATCTGGATCGACGGCCCGCAGCGGTTCACTCCCGACGGCGCCGGCTTCGCCCTGCAGCACTGGAGCCACACCTTCCGGTACAGCCTGATCGCCGGCGAGGGCGACTGGCGCCGGGCCGGCTTCGTCCGCGCCGGCCAGCAACTCAACCATCCCCTGATCGCCGAGCCGGTCCCGGCGAGCGGCGGCGACCTGCCCGCACACGCCGGCCTCGCCTCGGTGGAGCCGTCCGATGCCGTGCTCACCGCCCTCAAGCCGCACGGGGACCGCGTCGCCGTACGCCTCTACGAGCCGCATGGCCGGCCGGTCGAGGCCCGGATCCGGTTGCACGGCGGCCTCACCGGCCCGGTCACCGCGGATGTTCTGGAACAGCCGCGCCCCGGCCCACCGGTCGGCACCGACGGCCCGGACGTCACGGTCGACCTGGCCCCCGCCGACGTGGTCACGGTCGTCGCCCGGCCCGGCCTGCCCCTCACTTCCTCGGGCGAGCCCGCCACCGAGCCCGTCCAGCCCGTACCCACCCGATACTGGCTGCACAACAAGGGCCCCGCCCCACTGGGCAACCTCCCGGTCAGCGTCCACATCGACCCGGCGACGCTGCGGATCACCGTCGCCTCCTCCTCTTCCTCCTCCGCCCGCGGCCGCGTCGACCTCGACGTCCCGCCCGGCCTCCGCGTCTCGCCGGCCGGCCCCTTCGACTACGACCTCCCCGCCGGCGGCCACCAGCACTTCGACCTGCGCGTCACCGGCGGCGAGCCCGGCCACCACTACCTGGCGGCCCGCATCCGCGACCCGTACGGTCAGCTCCTGGAAGATGTGGCCGTGGTCGCGCTGCCGCAGCACACCGACGCGGGCTCACCGCCAGCCATCGACGCCATCCTGAGCCCGGCCGACGTGCGGGTGACGCCGGGCGGCAGCACCGCACTGACCCTACGGCTGCGCAACCTCGCCACCGGCCCGGTCCACGGCGAGGTCCAACTGCTTTCCCCGTACGGAACATGGGCCGACGCCCACGACGACCTGGCCGTGGACCCGTGGATCCAGGGCTACCGGCTGGCCGCCGGCGAATCTCACACGCTGCGGTTCACCGTGCGAGCCGCGGCGGAGGCCCGCCCGGGCGCCCGCTGGTGGGCCCTCGCCCGCGTGGTCGGCATGGGCGAGGTCGCCTACACCGCCTCGGTCTCGCTGGCCGTCGCCCCGCCATGCCGGTAACCAGTTCTGCTCTGGGCGGCCGGTCGGGCCTGGTGGGTGGCCGGGGCTTGCCATGGCCCGGGGCTGCGTGGTCGCTGTTGGTGGGGGCGGTCGGGCTTGGTGGGTGGCCGGGGCTTGCCATGGCCCGGGGCTGCGTGGTCGCTGTTGGTGCGGCCGGTCGGGCTTGGTGGGTGGCCATGGCAAGCCCAGGCCACCCACCAAGCCGGCACAGAACAGCACGCAGGTCACCAACGCCCACCTCGGGCGCGAAAGATGCCTGGCCTCAGCGGTCGCCCGGTAGCCGGATCATGTTCCAGGACATCGCCGGCAAGAGCACGGTCGCTCGCCCGTCCGCCACCTTGACATCCTCGAGCGAGCGGGGTGCGACCCGGTCCGGCTCCTCGGTGGTGTTCGTCGCCTCCGGGTTGTCGTCGTGGACGGCGACGTGCTTTCCCGTCACCAGGCCGGGACAGGCTCGCAAATCCAGGTCCAAGGTCAGGGCCTGCCGCTGGTCCCGGTTGACGGCGAACAGCGTGACGCCGCCGGACTCGTCGTCGTGCAGGGCCACCGTGGCCAGCAGCGGGACTTCCCCCTGGGCCGCGGTCTCGTGCGTCGGCGCCACCGGGTCGGTGCGCAGGACCGTGCCGCGGCCATATCGGGAGGTCAGGGCGAACGGGTGGAACGTGGACTGCCGCCAGGCCGGGCCGCCCGGTTCGGTGCGGATCGGGGCGATGACGTTGACCAGCTGGGCCAGGCAGCCGATCTTCACCCGGTCGGCGTGCCGGAGCAGGGTGATGAGCAGGTCGCCGACCACGACCGCGTCGGTCACCGAGTAGGTGTCCTCGATCAGGCGGGGCGCCTCGGCCCAGTCCAGGTTCTCCTCGCCGGCGAAGCGGCTCTGGTACCACACGTTCCACTCGTCGACCGCCAGGTTCACCCGCTTGCGGTGGCCGTTCTTCGCGCGTACATGATCGCAGGTCGACACCACCGCGTCGATGAAGTGGCCGAGGTCCACGGCGCGGGCGAGGAAGCTGTCCCGGTCGTCGCCCGCCTGCTCGTAGTAGGTGTGCAGGGAGACGTAGTCGACCAGGTCGTAGGTCTCCTCGAGGACCGTCGCCTCCCACTCGCCGAAGGTGGGCATCTGCTGGTGGGAGCTGCCGCACGCGGACAACTCGATGCGCGGGTCGACGCGGCGCATCGCCTTGGCGGTCTCGGCGGCCAGCCGGGCGTACTCGTACGCGGTCTTGTGGCCGATCTGCCACGGGCCATCCATCTCGTTGCCCAGGCACCACAGCCGTACGTCATGCGGTTGCTCTGTTCCGTTCGCGCGCCGCAGGTCGGACCAGTACGTGCCGGACGGGTGGTTGCAGTACTCGACCAGGTGGCGCGCCGCGTCCAGGCCCCGGGTGCCGAGGTTGACCGCCATCATCGGCTCGCTGCCCACCCCGCGGCACCAGCGCACGAAGTCGTCCACGCCGACCTGGTTCGTCTCGATCGAGCGCCACGCCAGGTCGAGCCGGCGGGGGCGCCGCTCGCGCGGTCCGATGCCGTCCTCCCAGTCGTACCCGGAGACGAAGTTGCCGCCGGGATAGCGCACCAGCGGCACGCCGAGCTCGCGGACCAGGCCGGCCACGTCGCGCCGGAACCCGGCCTCGTCGGCCTCGGGGTGGCCGGGCTCGTAGATCCCGGTGTAGACGCACCGGCCCAGGTGTTCCACGAACGATCCGTAGAGCCGCGGGTCCACCTCGGACACCCGCTGGGCCGGGTCGACGGCGAGCGACGCGTGCCGCACGAGATCACCCCTTCAGGCCGGTGCCGGCGATGCCCTCGACGATGCGGCGCTGGAAGAACAGGAAGATCAGCACGAGCGGCAGCGCGCCGAGGACCGCGGAGGCCATGGTGTCCGCGTACCGGATGCCGTAGCTGCCCTGGACGGTCGCGAGGCCGACCGGGATGGTCATGAGCTTGGGGTTCGACAGCACCAGCAGCGGCCAGAGCAGGTTGTTCCAGCTCCACACGAACGTGAAGATCGCCACCGCGGCGACCACCGGCCGGCTCAGCGGCAGGACGATCCGCCAGTACGTACGGAAGAATCCGGCGCCGTCCACCCGGGCCGCCTCGTCGAGGTCGCGCGGCAGGTTGTCGAAGAACTGCTTGAAGATGAACACCGCGATCGCGGCCGGGATCTGCGGCAGGATCACCGCCCAGTACGTGTTCAGCAGGTGCAGCGCGCCGAACTCCCGGAACTGCGGCACGATCAGCGCCTGCTGCGGGATCATGATGCCGATCAGGATGAACCAGAACACCACCCAGCGGTAGCGGAAGCGCATCCGGGACAGCGCGTACGCGGCCATGCTGCCGACGAGCACGGTGCCGGCCGCGGTGGCCAGCGAGGTGATGAAGCTCGACGCGTACCAGTTCCAGATGTCGCCCTGGGCGAGAAGGGTGCGGTACGAGTCCAGCGTGGGGTGGTCGATCCACCACGTGGTGCTGGTGGTCTCGGCGTTGGGTTTGAGCGAGGTGTCGATCGCCCACAGGACGGGCACCAGCCAGATCAGCGCGAACGCGATCAGCACCCCCACGCAGACCCCGTTGAACACCTTCAGCCGGCGGTCCACCACGGCCTGGGTCACTTCCGTACGCGTGCCCTTGCGCACCCCGGTGCCGGTGGCGAGCGTGGTCATGTCAGAACCCCTGTTCCTGGCGGCGGGTGAGGAACACCCACACGGCGGACACGGCGAGCACGAGGATGAAGAACAGCGTCGACACCGCGGCGGCGTAGCCGGTGCGGAAGTCGGTGAACCCCATGTCGTACACGTATTCGAGGGCGGGCCGGGTGGCGTAGTTGGGGCCGCCGCTGGTCATCAGGTACGGCTGGTCGAAGAGCTTCAGCGACGCGATGATCTGCAGCACGATCACCAGTGAGGTGGTGCGGCGGAGCATCGGGATGGTGATCCGCCGGATCTGCTGCCACGGCGCCGCCCCGTCCATCGCGGCCGCCTCGTACAGGTCCCGCGGGATGTCCTGCAGGCCGGCCAGGTAGAGCACGAAGTTGAAGCCGAGCGTCCACCAGACGGTCGTGAAGGCCAGCGACCACATCGCCAGGCTCGGGTCGCCGAGCCAGTTCGGCTCGGTGAGGCCCAGGCCGGTCACGATCTTGCTGAGCAGGCCGAGCTGCGGGGTGTACAGCCAGAGCCAGATCAGCGCCACCACGGCCGAGGGCAGGATGTACGGCAGGAAGAACGCGAGCCGGAAGAACCACCGTCCGCGGCTGGCCCGGTCGGCGAGCAGCGCGAAGACGAAGGCCAGCACGACCAGCGGCGGCGTGGTGAGGATGGTGAACCAGACGGTGTGCCACATCGACGACCAGAAGTCGGAGCTGCCGAGCGCCTCGGCGAAGTTGCCGAACCCGGCGAAGCCGCCGAGCCCCGGCCGGGTGAGGCTGGTGTCGAAGAAGCTCATCACCATCATGTAGATCGACGGTCCGATGATGAACAGCAGGTACAGCGCGAGGAACGGCGTCATCATGAGCCAGGCGGGCCGGGCGTGGCCGTGCTCGGTGACGCGGGTGGTGTCGGGGTCGACCGGCCGGACCGGCCGGTCCTCGACGGTCTCGTAGTCGGCGGTGATGGTCACGGTGCGTACCTCCTCAGACCGGCGACGCTGTGCTCGCGAGCGCGGAGAGCTTGGTCCGGATCTGCGCGATCGCGGCGTCCGGCGCCAACTGGCCGGCTTCGACGGCGCCGATGGCCGAGCCCATGATGTTCTCGAAGTCCGAGCCGGAGCCGGAGTACCAGCCGGGCGGGTCGTACACCGCGGAGTCCGCGGCCGCCGCGTAGTTCGACTGCGGGGTGAGCTTCTTGAAGGCGTCGCTCTGCGCGACCGGCAGCCAGGCCGGGATGTGGCCGCCCTGCGCCCACGTCATGCTCTGGTCGAGCATCGACTTGATGAAGCCCAGCGACCGGTCCAGCTGGCCGCTCGCGGCGGCGCCGCCCTTCGGGACGACCAGCGTGTGCGAGTCGGCCTGGACCGCGTAGGTGCCGCCGTAGACGTTGGGCACCAGCGTCATGCCGAACGGCATCTTCGCGGTCTGGAAGGTGCTGATCTCCCATTCGCCGTTGAGGTGGAAGCCGGCCGCGCCGTTCGCGAACAGCGCGATCGCGCCCTGGTAGTCGATGCTGCCCGGCATCAGTTTCTTTTCAACAGTGAGGGTACGCAGGAAGGACAGCACCTGCGTGGCCTTGGCGTCGTCGAGCACCACCCTGGTGCCCTCGTCGCCGAGCACCTCGCCGCCGAGCTGGGAATAGAGCGTCTGGAAGAGCCGCCACGGGGTCGCCGTGTCGCCGTTGATCCCGTGCGTGGCGCCGAACTGGCCGGTCACCTTCTGCACCTTGGCCAGCGCTTCGGTGAAGGCGTCGGGCCCGGCGATCGGCGCCAGGTTGCCGGCCGCGTCCAGCAGGCCGGCCTGCCCGCAGATCTTGGTGTTGTAGAACAGCACGAACGGATGGGTGTCGATCGGGATCGCGTACGCCTTGCCGCCGACCAGCCCGGCGTTCCAGGCGCGCTGGTTGAACATCTCGGCCGACATCCCGTGCCGGGCGAGATCCGCCGGCTTGAGCTCCTCCAGCAGGTCGGCCGCCTGCAGGGTCTTCATCCGGGTCAGGTGCGAGACCGCCACGTTCGGCGGCTTGCGGCCGACGGTGGCCAGGGTGAGCTTGGTGTAGTACGGGTTCCCCCAGGCCAGCGTGACCGCCTGCAGGGGTGTGCCGGGGTTCGCCTTGCGGTAGGCGTCCTCCATCTGCTGCATCCGGACGCCGTCGCCGCCACCGAAGAGATTCCAGTAGTCGACGGTGCCGGGATCGATCGGGGTGCCGGCGATCCCGGCGCCAACGGGGGAGGAGCAGGCGGCGAGAGAAGCGGCGCCGAGACCGGCGAAAACACCCTTCATGAGCGTACGGCGTGACATCGGTCCGGTCATGAGCTCCGCCCTCCTCCGCCCGGCCTTGCGTCCGGTCGTGGTTCAACGTTGAATCGGGGAGTAAGCGTCAGGATTGTTTCCGGGGGCCGGGTTGGCAAGAGGCCTTCGTATGATGAGAAAGCTGTGGAGGCGGGGTGAGCGCGGCAGATGCGGGTGACGCTGAAGGACGTGGCCCTCCACGCCGGGGTCTCGGCGAAGACGGTGTCGAATGTGGTCAACGGCACCGGGCGGTTCAGCCCCGAGGTGCGCGCCCGCGTCGAGTCGGCCGTGGCCGCCCTGAACTACGTGCCGAACTTCTCCGCGCGCGGCCTGCGCAACGGCCGCAGCGGCCTGATCTGCCTGGCCCTGCCGAATCTCAGCTCGCCGTACTCCGCCGAGCTGATCCGCGAGTTCGCGCTCGCCGCCGCCGGGCGCGACCTCGGGGTGCAGATCGAGGAGACCGGCTTCGACAACTACGAGCGGGAGCGGCACCTGCTGTCCCAGGCCCGGCGGCACCTGATCGACGGCCTGATCATGAGCCCGGTGCTGCTCACCAGCGCCGCCCTCCAGCCGACCCCGGTCACCCCGCCGATGGTCTTCCTCGGCGAGGTACGGCAGGACACCACCGACCATGTCTGGGTCGACAACGTGGCGGCCAGCCGGGACCTGGTCGAGCACCTCATCGGCCTCGGGCATCGCCGCATCGCGATGCTGGGCCTGTTCGTGTCGGAGAGCGCCCGCCTCCGCCGCGAGGGCTACCGCCAGGCGCTCACCGCCGCCGGCCTCGCCCCCTCGGCCGACCTCGAGATCCCCAACCCGACCTGGACGACCGCCGCCGCGGCCGCGGCCCTCGACGAGTACCTCGACCGTTGCCCGCTGCCCGACGCGATCTTCTGCCTGACCGACTCGCAGGCGCTCGGGGCGCTCAACACGCTGTGGCGCCGGGGCATCCGGGTCCCCGACGACGTCTCCGTCGCCGGCTACGACGACATCACCGACGGGCGGTACGCCGTGCCCCCGCTGACCACGGTCGGCATCGACAAGGCGAGGCTGGCCGAGGTGGCGATCGACCTGCTGATCGAGCGGATCGCCGAGCCCGGCCGGCGCCCGCGACGGGTCACCATCCCGTACCGGATCCTGCCCCGGGAAAGCAGCAAGCCGGCGGTCAGGCGGCCGGGGTGAGGCGGAAGATGCGCAGCTCCCGGTGGGACGCGCGGGTCTGGTACGCCTGATACCCCGGCCACTGGTCGACGATCAGGCGCCAGAGGCGGTCGCGGTCGGCGCCCTCGGTCTCCCGGGCCGTGACCGGGAAGTCGCGGCCGCCCAGCAGCACCCGGGCGGTGGGGTCGGCGCGCAGGTTCCAGGCCCAGCCCGGGTCGTTCGCCCCGCCCCAGTTGGAGGCGATCACGATGAGGTCGTCGCCGTCCCGGACGAACTGCAGCGGACAGCTACGGGGCTGCGCGGAGCGGCGCCCGGTGGTGGTCAGGATCAGCGACGGGGCCATGCCCAGCGCGACCACCCGCCCGCGGCTGATCCGGCCGAGCCACTTGTCGAGACCGACCAGGCTGCGGGCCACCGGGGTGAAGCCGGGCCACGCGCCGACGGCCCGCCACATCCTCTTCCACAAGGTCAGCCACCTCTTCCGCCACGGGGTAGGTCCCCGGCGGGAATCCTAGAGCGGATGGATCAAGAGTCGAAGCGCACCAGCCAGCGGCGCGCGTACCTGATGCCGGTGATGTGCCTCAGGCAGGCTGCTCCGGGCATCCCGTGGCAGACCTCCCAGCCGCCGCCGCAGTCGGCCAGGTAGTAGGCGCCGCCCGGCACGCCCAGCTCCCGGTCGACGCGGAACAGCAGCGGCAACGCCGCGGGCGGGCCCGGCTCGTCCTCCCGGCCCGGCTCGTCCTCCCGGCCCGGCTCGTCCTCCCGAGCCAGGCGGAACGTGGTGGCCAGCCGGGCCGGGCGGTCCGCCTCGGGCTCCGGCGGGCGGGGCAACGGGCGGCCGAACGCGGCGGCGCAGAACTCGGCGTAGTCGCGGGTGTCGCGGACCATCTCGCGCCACAGATCGTCGACGACGACCGAGGGCATCGCCAAGCGGGCCGTGGGGTGGCGGGCGGCCAGCCGGAACCACTGCCGGGCCGCGCTCTGCACCAGGGCGACCTCGGCGGTGCCGAGGTCGCCGCGCGCCACGGTGAACCGGTGGCGGACGCCGGCCGGGAACCGGTAGCCGTCGACGACGGCGAGCCGCCGGGCGGTTCGCCGGGCACCGGATCCGCTCCACCTCATCGATCCAGCCTGCGAGCCGTCGAGGCAACGGTCAATCGCCGGCGGCCGGGGATACTGGGTGCATGCCGACCCTCCCGCTGTTCCCGACCAGCCTCGTAGGTAGCTTTCCGCAGCCGGAGTGGCTGATCGACCGGGGCCGGCTCGCGGCGCGGCTGCCGCCGCGGGTGCGGGCGGCCGAGCTGTGGCGGCCCGCGCCGGAAGACCTCGCCCGCGCCCAGGACGACGCGACGCTGCTGGCGATCCGGGCCCAGGAGGAGGCCGGCCTGGACGTCCTGACCGACGGCGAGATCCGCCGGGAGAGCTACTCGAACCACTTCGCGACGGCGCTGACCGGGCTCGATCACGACAATCCGGGCGAGTCGCCGGGCCGCGGCGGTCAGCCGAATCTCGTGCCCCGGGTGGTCGGTGAGGTGCGCCGGCCGCGTCCGGTGCAGGTGGCCGACGTCCGCTTCCTGCGGGCGCACACCGACCGTACGATCAAGGTCACCGTGCCCGGCCCCTTCACCATGTCCCAGCAGACGGTGGACGATTACTACCGAAACCCCGAAATCCTTGCGTACGCCTACGCCGACGCCGTCAACGCGGAGGTGCGTGACCTCTTCGCGGCCGGCGCGGACATCGTCCAGCTGGACGAGCCCTGGCTCCAGGCCCGGCCGGAGCCGGCCCGCGCGTACGGCCTGAGAGCTCTCCACCGCGCCCTGGACGGCGCGGCCGGCACCACGGTGGTGCATCTCTGTTTCGGCTACGCGGCGATCGTCCACGAGCGGCCGTCGGGCTACTCGTTCCTGCCGGAACTGGCCGACTGCGCCTGCGACCAGATCTCGATCGAGACGGCCCAGTCCCGTCTCGCCACCTCGGTACTGAAACACCTCACCGGCAAGACCATCGTGCTGGGCGTGCTCGACCTGGCCGACCCCGAGGTCGAGGCGGTCGACACGGTCGTCGAGCGGGTGCGGCGCGCCCTGCCGTACGTCGCGCCCGAGAAAGTGGTGCTCGCCCCCGATTGCGGCATGAAGTACCTGCCCTGGGATTCGGCGACCGGCAAGATGCGCGCCATGACCGCGGCCGCCGAGCTGCTCCGCCGCGGTTGACCACGCGATTCATGGCGTTGGCAGCCGGTTGTTCGCCGAGC
The DNA here is from genome assembly GCF_000721705.1 of Actinoplanes subtropicus. GTDB lineage: Bacteria > Actinomycetota > Actinomycetes > Mycobacteriales > Micromonosporaceae > Actinoplanes > Actinoplanes subtropicus. The sequence continues at coordinate 207,737 of NZ_JOJL01000027.1, read as the reverse complement.
AGGGCGGGCATGACGTAGTGGACGTCGCCGCCGAGGGGATAGGGGAACGTGGCTCGGCTGTCGTCGATCCGCGGCGGTACGCCGAGCAAGCCGGCTATTTCGCGTACCGCCGCGATCTTGGCTTCATCGGGTAGCGGCAGCCGTTGGCCTTTTGCGTCGGCCGGCGGGAGGACGGTGTGCTGTGCGCGGATGCTCTGCGGGCACGGTATTTCTGGCCGCTCCTCGAGGAATTGCGCGAGTGCTCGCAGCCCGGCCACCAATTCGGCCCGCTGACCGGGATCGGGGCCGGGATCCGGTTGGATCGGTGTCACGGGACGTTCTCTCGCCGTTGTCACCTGACCACTGTGGCGGAACCGGTAGCTGGTTCGAAAGTCTGAAGGATCATCGGCGGCCCTGGCCGCTCGGCGTTTCGCGGCGTCGGTCGGCGGCCACGCCGAAGAGGAGGCCGACTCCGGCCAGCGTGATGAGGTAGCTCGCCCCGTCGGACGCGATCGGCAGCACGGCGAGGCTGGCCGGCACCGGCAGGCCGGCGCCGGCGGCGCCCGGGCCGGCCAGGAGCACGAGCAGCAGGACGGTGACGCCGGCGACGAACGGGAGCACCTCGTCGCGGTCCCGTTCCGGCCGCCGGACGACCGCCGCGAACAGCAGTGCGACCTGGACGGACAGGACGGCGGAGAGTGCGAGGAGCAGGACGACGGCCGGGCCGCCGGCGACCGATCCGGTGGTGCCGGGAGCGGCCCCGAGCAGGTCGCGGGCGGAGGCGGGGCCGGTCAGCCGGAAGGCGCCGCCGGGATGGAACGCGATCAGCCCGGCGACGCCGGCCACGACGCACAGGACGCTGCTGGTGCTCACCGCGAGCAGCCGCAACCAGCCGCCGCCCAACCCGGTCAGATGGGCCGCGACCAGCACCGCGAACAGCGGCAGGCCGACCAGCGGCAGGGCGCCGGGATCCCGGGTGTACGCGTAGACGGCGAGCGGCGGCAGCGACACGACCCAGGCCTGCGCGGTCAGCGAGAACCGGGCCGGCGAGAGCCGCGCGGCACCGGCCGCCAGCGCGGTCAGGGCGAGGGCGAGGACCGGCACCGGGGCGGAGTAGGCCAGCAGCGCGCCGGCTCGCGTGCCGTCGAGTCCCCGGGCCGGTACGAGGGCGACCGCGGCGGCCAGCGTCAGACCGGCCGCCACCCATTGGCCGCCGGTCGTCCAGCGGAACCCGGCCGGCCATCCGGTGCTCAGGAACAGCACTCCGGCGCCGACCGTGAACAGCGTCCACTCCCGTAGCGCGCCGGCCGGATCCGGTCCGAGCCGCAGCACGAAACCCGCCGCCGCGAGGGTCCCGGTGACGGTCAGGATCCCGCGCAGCTCCGCGGCCCGCTCCGGGTAGCGCAGCGTGGCCGCGGACAGCATCAGGTAGGCGCAGCAGCCCACCCCGATGAACGCGATCGAGGCCGTCCGCGGCGGATCGGACCGCGCCAGCGTGAGCAGGAGCACCACCGCCGCCTGCAGGGCCGCCGACAGGACGTCCGGGTCGATCCGGGTCCGGCTCACGGCCGTACCTGTCCGGCGAGGGCGAGCAGCACGATGAAGACGGCCGACCAGGCGAACAAGAGGAACAACCGCAGCGCGTACGGGCCGGGCCGCCAGGTCCGCGGCCGGTGCGCGACGGCCTCCTGCTCCGGCGCCGGCCGGCGCTGTCGCGGGGGCTGGGGCTGGAGCCGGGTCTGGAGTCGGGGCTGAGGCTGGATCTGGGGCGGGGCCTGGGTCTGGGGGAGCGGCACGGTCCGCGATCGTCCGGTAAGGACGTCGTCGACGCGGCGGGTCGCGGCGGCCACGGTGTCCGGCCGCTCCGGCAGCGGCCGGCTCAGATCGAGCCACGGGCGCTGCGAGCCGAAACTGGATCGGGGCTGCTGGCCGGTGGCGAACACCAGCATCGGCAGCCCGGCCGCCGTGGTCGAACTCTCCCGGGTGGAGAACGTCCACGCCTCGGCGGGCACGCAGCGCGACGCCACCCAGAGCAGGACCCGCGGATCGGCGTTCCCCGCCCGGATCGCGTAGCCCTCCGCCGGCACCCCGTTCAGCAGCCCGGCCACCAGCGTGATCGCCTTGTCGCGGTGCCCCTTGGCCAGCGAGGCCAGCAGATCGTCGTCGTCGCTGGCGCCGGCCCACTCGCCCGGGTAGGACTCGTACGGCCCGTCGCACTCGTCCGGCTCGGTGTCCGGCCGCAGCGCGATCGCGCGGTCCAGCGTCAGCACCGACCGGGGCCCGATCAACGCCGTGGTCCTGGTCGACCCGCGGTTCAGTTGATCCTGGACCGGGGTCCGGTGCAGCAGCACCGCCCGGTCCCCGAAGCGCAGGTAGCACGTGCTGGGTTCCGAGTCGCCCGGCGGTACGGAGACCCGGGTGACCAGTTCGTCGCACCAGCGCGCCTGCTCGTGTTCCGGCAGCGACGACCGTACGACGCCGAGCCCGCTGCCGCCGCGCGCGAGCCTGGGCGTCCATTCGAACGTCACCACGTCCACCCGGTCGACGGCGCCCGGCGTCACGTGTCGCCTCCTTCCGGGGGTGCGGGCAGGGCACCGAGCATGTCGAGCAACGACACCAGCGGCTGCGCGCAGCGGTGCGGACGCGCGCCGAACGGAAAGACGCCGTCGGCGTCGCTCGCGCCGGTCGCGGATGCGAAGTGCAGGGTGGCGCGCCGGCAGCGGTGCAGGGGCGCCAGCTGGGGGAGCCGGTCGCGGGCGTGCAGGAACGCGTACGCGTCCCGGCTCTCCGCCGTCACCAGCCGCGGGTCCCGCCAGCGCTGTTCCAGGTCGGACCGCCCGATCCAGCGGTCCACCGGCTCCTCGAAGCGCAGCAGGTCGGACTTGGTCACGACCACCACGGACGGCAGGTCCAGCAGGCCGTCGGCGCCGCGGCGGTGGGACAGCCGGTCGAGCACCGCCTCGAACGTGACGTCGGGCTCGGCCCGGGCCGGATCGGCCACGAAGATCAGCGCGTCGACCACGGCCAGGAACTGGGTGGCCCGGGTGCGCTGGTGCTCGGGGGCGAGCATCTCCCCAGCGATGTCGAAGAACATCAGCGGCCGCCGGTGGGGGCCGTGCGAGAGGACCAGCCCGTCGGCGAAGTCGACCTCGTCGGTGCGCCGGGTGTACTCGAGCGTCCGGCCGTTCTGGTACAGCGGGTGGACCCGGGTCCGCCGGAACTGGTCGTGCCACGCGATGTCGACGGCGTTGGTGATGATGCCGAAGTCGTTCAGCACGTTCGACTCGATCTCGCGCATGATGCCCGCCAGCAGATGCGTCTTGCCCACCCCGCTGTCCCCGATCAGGCCGACGTTGATCGGCGCTCCGCCGAGCAGGTAGGCGGCCGGGAGGTAGTGCGGCGGGGCGTCGCCGGACGGGTTGGGACAGCGCCGGAACGCCTGCTGCAGCCGGTCGTCCCGGCGCCGCCCGCTGCCGAGGCTGCCGGGATCGATCGGCCGGTAGCCGTCCCCGGCCCAGGTGTAGAGGTCCTGCTCGGCCCACTCGACCGGATCCAGGCACAGGTAGCAGTCGCGCCCCCGGGCCGGGCCCGTGCGCCGGGCCGGCGGGCGGGCCCGCCACCACCGGCGCCGGCGTCGCTCCGGGACGTGCGCGGGCTCCCGGGCCGGCGTCGGGGACTGGCCACGCTGCCGGAACACCTCGTCGAACCGGCGCCGCCCGGCGGCCAGCCGCTCGAGCTCGGCGGTCCGGGCGGCCGGGGCCGGCGGTTCGTGGCCCAGCTGCCGGAGCAGTTCCGCGGCGGTCGGGCGCAGCGCCGCCCGCGGCTCGAGCGCGTCGCCGAGAAGCGCGGAGTACCGGGCGCCGAGCCGCTCCCGCAGGGAGTCGTTGTCCGGGTCGAGCAGGGAGCCCAGCAGCACCACGGCGCTCCACACATCGTCGCGGGCGTCGGCCCGGCCGGTGCCGCGTAGCTGCTCCTGCGACGCGAACGGCGGGCTGCCCAGCGGCGTACGCGGCGTGCCGGCCAGCACGGCGTGCCGCAGGTCGCGGATCATCACGTGCTCCCCGGTCCAGGCCACCGTCCGGGGCCCGATCGTGCGCAGCACCACCCCGGCGGCACCGAGCTGGACCAGGGTGCTCAGCAGGTCGACCAGCATGCGGTCGAGGGCGTCGTTGTCCAGGCCGTCGACGACGTCCTGGATCTTCGGGCCGTGGACGGGCTGCCACAGCGCGTACGGCCGCTCGACGTCGACGCGATAGCCGAGCAGGCGCGGCAGCGTGTGCGGGTACGCGCCGCCCGGATAACGCCGGGCGAGCCGCAGCCCGGCGGCGATCTCCGCGTCGAGCTGCCGCTCGTCGTCGCCCGGGCCGGCCGCGGGCTCGCGGCGCAGCCGCCGCTGCAGGACCCGTTGCTGCCCGGCGCGCAACGTGAGCTCGCGTACGTGCAGGCCGGGGCCGCCCGGGCCGGGGCCGGCCGGCTCGGTCGTCGCGCTCCACGTGACCCGTTGCCGGTCCGGGGTGATGAAGTCGAGGGCCACCTCGCCGACGGTGTCAACCATGGGGGTTCCTCCGCTGTGCGCGCTTCGGCCGGCCGCGCCAACCCTGGACAGTGGACCATGCGGCCAGCGCCAGCACCGCGACGAGCAGCACCGTGATCGTGGTCCGGAGCAGAAGGGTCACCGCGGTGCACCCCCGGCCGGCCGGTCCTGGTCCGGCGCGGCCGCCGACTCGGTCTGGACGTGCCGCACCCCCGCTCGGAGCGGTACGAGGTGGACCAGCCCCGCGGCCGTGCCGGACGAGGTCCACACCAGTACGCCGGCGGTGGCATCCTCCGCCGGCTCGAGACCGTCGCGCTCGGTGAGGGCGGCCCGGGCGAGGCGCGGCGCGAACCGTACGGTCGCCGCGCGCCGCAGGTCACGACTCAGCAGGGGCACCTGGTCGTCGGAGCAGAGCAGCTGTACCGCCTCGCCGTCGGCGAAGACGGCCCCCCGCATCCGGGTGTCCCACCAGGGCGGTTGCCCGCCGTCGCGGCGCGCCGGCCAGCCGGGCGGTGGTTCGTCGACGCCCCGGCCGCGCAGGTGCTCCTCGTACTCGCCGAGAAGGGTCGTCGCGGCGGCCCCGGCGCGGTCGGGCAGCCCCTCCAGCTCGCCGGCCCGCGCCTCGGCCCAGCGGTCGGCGAGGCAGAGCCCGACAAGGGTGACCAGGTCCTGCCACATCGCGCCGGCCGCGGCCCGGCTGCCGGACCGGGGCTGTGGTACGCGACTGGACTTCGGGGCCTGCGCTCCCGCCCGCGCGGCGAGGACCGCACGTATCTTGTCGAGCCCGGCGGCGGTGCTGCGGGCCGTGTTCGAGGCCTGGCGGCGGGCATCGGCCACCACCCATTCGCCGGTGGCGTCGTCCCACAGCCGGTTCAGCCGGTCGAGCGCCTCGCGCCGGCCGCCGCCGGCCAGGTTCCGCGTCCATCGGCGGACGAGCAGCTGCCACCACAGAATCGGCGTCGCGACCGCGAGGAGCAGCCCGATCGGCGCCGGCGCCGTCCCCGCCGGTGCGCCGATGCGGGTGGCGACCGCGGCCGAGAGAGCGGTGCCCCCGCCGGCCAGCAGCGCCATGACGAGCACCGCGCCGGCGTCGCGCAACGGCTCGGGCCGTTCGAGTCCGAGGCGACGGCGCTTGAGCCGGACCGCGACCGCGCCCAGCACCAGGATCAGCACCGCGGCCAGGCAGGCGTACCGGGCGGGCAGCGGGGCGGCCGCGGCGACGGCCGGTGCCAGGACGGTCAGCACCGGCACGACCGGGCTGCCGAAGCCGCCCGGCATCGGCTCGGGCGGGACCACCCCGGCCGTCGCCTCGCCGAGGGCGGGCACCCGGGCCGCGCTGCCCATCGGTAGCAGCTTCGCACTCAGCCCGCGCAGCAGGCGTACGGTCCGCTCCAGTCCTTTGTGGGCTTCGAGGGAGTTCTCGACGAGCCGGCGGATGTCGTCGACCACCGCGGTACGCGGCGGCGTGGCCGCCGGCAACGTGACGCCCCGCGCGCGGAGCTCGGCTCGCCGCTGATCGTCGCGGCTCGTGTCCAGCGCCCGGAACAGCTCGGCGAGCTCGGTGCGGTACCGGTCGAGGGCATCGGCTCCCGCCGCGGCGAGCTGCGGGACGTTGCCGCCGGCGAGCGGGGTGAACACCGACCACCACCGGCCGGCGGCGGTCACCGTCGTCTGTGTCCTGGCCACCGCTTTCTCCGCCTCCTCCCGGGCGGTTCTGATCCGGCCACCGGGGCGCGCGGCCGGCCCCGGGGGAAACGCCTGCTCGACCGCTCGTACGTCGTTGCCGGGGTCGGACGCCGGCACCCGGCCCGCACCGGACTCGCCCACCTCCCCGCCGGTGATGACGGCGAGCAGGGCCTGGCGCTCGGCCGAGACGAGCACGGCTTCGTCGAGCCGGCTCGACAACATCCGGACGGCCGGCGCGGTGACCGGCGTGTCCACCCGCTGGGCCTCCGCGACCACGCGCAGGAACACGTCCCGGGTCCGCAGCGCGCCGAGCAGGTCGAGCAGCGCCGGGGGATCGCCGCCCGTGGGCGGCGGCGCGGTCTGCACGACCGACGCGGCGCCGTGCCCGATCAGCCACGGGATCCCCACCGGGTCGCCGGCCCACAGCACCGCCACGGACTCGCTGTTCAGGACCGACGGGAGCACGACCGCGGTACGCTCCGCGGGGTCGGCCATCCCGAGGGCGACACAGACCACCTTCCGGACCGCGGCGGACCCGAGCACGAACGCGAAGGCCGGGCTGTGCTCCAGCAGCCGCGCCGCCTCGTCCACGAGGATCACGCAGCTCAGGTCGATGCCGTCGGCCGCCTGGTCGGCGGGCATGAGCGACGCCGCGCCGGCCCGGACGTAGCTGTGGAAGTGCGGATGCGCCAGCAGGCCGGGGTACTCCCGGCGCAGGTCGATGACCGGCACCGGGCCGGTCACGCCGACCGTCGCCTCCGCGCTCATCGGTCCTGCTCGCGGTTCTTGACGGTGACCTCCAGCGCCTCCAGCGAGTTGCCGTTGGGCGCCGCGCCGAGGAACGTGCGGCGGCGGGCGGCCGGGAAGGTCACCTCCCAGAACGCCAGCAGCTGATCGCAGCGTTGCCGGCTGCCGGCCGGCATCCGCTCGCGCATCTCCCGGAGGATCTTCACCTGCCGCTCCGCCATGCCGGCCAACTCCCAGTAGAGCGGGTCGGGGTCGGCGATCGTCTCGGCGAATCCGAGCGGCACGGTCTCCATCAGGCTCGCGCAGAAGTTGAGCCGGATCTCGCCGCCGTCGGTGAGCGTCCACATCTCGTACTGCTGCAGCAGGCTGCCCCACGAGGACGCCTTGCCGAACGTGGTGAGGTCCAGCCGCATCGCCTCGGCGTCCGGGCCGCCCGGCAGCGAGATGCGGATCCGGGACGGCGACTCGGTGCCGTCGGCGCAGGTCACCTGGCCGTTCCAGGCGGCGCACAGCAGCCGCTGCAGGATCTGCTGCCGGTGCGCCTCGGTGGTGGCCAGCCAGTCCTCCTTGAAGCCGAGCCGCTGCCGCCAGGGCAGGAACGAGTCGGACCGTGGGCTCTGCACGGCGCCGGCCCAGTCGAGCAGCACCTGGCGCAGCTCGGGCACCTCGGTGATGCCCATCCCGGAGCGGACCCGGGCCACGGTGATCGCCTCGGTCTCGCCCACCCGGAACTGGATCGGCAGGTCGCCGCGCCGGGTCGACAACCGCAGCTGATCGCCGAGCCACCGCTCGATCTCGTCGTCCGCGGCCGCCGCCGGATAGACGACCAGGACGCTGAGCTTGCCGCTGCCTTCCGGTACGAAGCCGGCGGGGAGCATGCCGGCCAGGGTCGCGACGAACTGCTGCACGTCCGACTCCGCGACCGGCACGTCGTGCACGTGCTTGGCCGCCACCCGCAGCAGGTGCCTCATGTGCGGCAGCAGCGGGACGTCGTCCTGGTCGCCGCCGCGCAGGATGCGGACGACCTCCTGCTTGAGGCGGGCGAGGATCAGCCGTACGCCGTACTCGGCGCCGCGGCCCGGCTGGGCGGCCGCGGCGAGCGCCTCCTCCCAGCCCGACTCGCCGAGCAGGGTACTGACGATCTCGCCCTCGGTCGCGTTCTCCCGCTTCCCGCCCTTGGCGAGGCGGCGCAGCATTTCGGCGTACGTCTGCTCGAGGTCGTTGCGCAAGGGCAGCAGATAGCTGACGCCGATCCGGGTGCGGTAGAGATCCTCGGCCCGGCGGTTGAACGCCTCCTCGCATTCGCGCTCGTGCGCGGCCAACTCGTCGACCAGCGATCGCAGGTGCTGGCAGAACCGGTTGAGCCGCTGCTGCCAGACGTTGCGATGGTCGTTCCACGCCGCGTGCCAGACCCGCCTGGTCTTGTACCGGAACCACTCGTCCTGCTGCTTGATCAGGTCGCCGACCGCGGCCTCGCTGGCTTTGGCCCGGCGGATGAGCCCGTCCTTGATGTCGAGCAGTTGCGGCGGGCGCGGATCGGTCTCCCACTGCTTCACCGGCGGGGTCGGCGGGACCCGGCGGCTCTCCATGACCCCGCGCACGCCCAGCCGGTCGATGTCCTCGCTGAGGGCCTGGTCCCCGAAGACGACCCGCTTGAGCCGGAACACGTCCGCCGAGTGCAGCACCATGCGGGCGCCCTCCATCGGGGCGAAGTCGCGGACGATCTCCGGCATCGTGTGGGTCACCGTCTGGTCCAGGGCCTGCAGGCTCTCGTTCATCCGGCGGACCCGTTCCTTCACCATGCCCCGGATCATCGCGGCGCCCTTCGCCCCGGCCCCGGCGGCCGGGTCGTCGAACTCGACGCCGCCGCGCTCCCAGACCTTCGCGACGTGCGCGCCCTTGAAGAAGTCGCGGATCGGGCCGCGGTTGGACTCGGCCCGGCCCGGCGGCACCACCAGCAGCTCGCGGACGCCCCGACCGAGCAGCCGGCCGGCGAACATGTCGGCCAGGTCGTCGAACGGCACGGTCAGCGACCCGACCAGGCTGGTGGACACGCCGCGGCACCCGATCCGGGTGGGCGACAGGCTCTGCCGGTCGATCGCGCTGTTGATGAAGCTGTCGGCGAACGACATCGGCGCCCCGGCCGCGTCGGTGCCGGCCGGCGTCTCCTGGCCGACCAGCGACATGATCAGCGCGACCACCGAGCGGTGCAGGTCGTCGCGCTCGATGCCGGCCGCCTTGCTGAACAGGAAGGCGGTCTGCATCGAGCCGAGCCGCATCTTGATGTCGCCCTCGCGGGGGTAGCGCACGTGCAGTCCCTGGCTGACCAGGTCGGCCCCGATGTCGCCGTGCGCCCGCTGGTCCTGGTTGAGGTCGTCGATGAGCCGGAACATGTCCAGCAGCGCCCGGCCCGCGTTCAGCGCGGCCGGGATCCCGCCGCCGCGGCCGGTCTCGAACGCGGACGGCATCAGGATCAGCGGGTAGATCTTCACCTGCAGGTTGGGCACCCGCTGGAACGCGGACTCGACGAGGTGCAGGTAGTCGTAGAAGATGCCCGCCCCGGTCCCGCCGGCGACGGAGAACGCGACGAACACGTCGACCGTGTTCAGGCCCGGATTGTGCGTCGGGTTGAGGACCCGCAGCTCGATCGCCGAGGTCGTGATCGCGTCGATGGCCCGGCTGATCGGCTGGCGGACCACCTCCACGGAGTCCGAGACGGTCTCGAACAGCGCCGCCCGGCCGACCGTGGGCAGCTGACCCGCACCCAGCCGCAGCGGCACGACCATGGGCTCGTGCTCACCCGGCGGAAGCCAGCTGCCGACGGCGTCCGGGACCTTGACGCGCAGGTTCTTGGCGACCTTCGGATAGCTCTCGAACTCCGGAAGCAGGTCGTACGCGTAGTACGCGGTCCGCGCGGCCACGTCCATGTGTGCCTCGTTGGGCACCGAGCGCTGCCGGACCTGCGCCAGCTCGTCCTCGCTCAGGTCGGCGTACACGAATTGGAGGCACGAGGGGAGCTGGAACGGCTGCAGCTCCGTCAGGCTGAAGTCCGGTCCGTGCAGCTTCAGGCCGTCCGGGCCGCACAGCTCCTCACGCAGTCGTCGTTCGAGCTCGGCGCCGATCCGGCATCCGGTGCCGCCCAGACCGACGAACATCACCGGGTGGTAGAGGTGCATCGCTGAGTTCCCTTCCGCAGCTAGAGATCGTCGTCGTCGTGATAGGAGGAGCTGGTCGCCGGCTCGTACTCCTCGTCGCCGGGCCAGTCACCCGTGGCCTGCTCCGGAACCGGGGCGTCGGGGTTGCGGGCGTTCAGGGCGAGCCGGGGGTGCTCGGGCAGCGGGACCGTCTCGCCGGAGGCGAGCTTCAGCACCGGCCGGTCCGGCGTGGTCATGTCGTCCGGGAGGTCCACCCGGAACCCGCCGTCGGCGCGCTCGATCGTGAACCGGTGGCTGCCCGGCGCGACCCGCTGCAGCGAGGGCGGGGTGCCGTCGTCCGGGATCCGGATGTCGAACGCGAACCGGTCTCCCGGCGGCAGCTTCAACACGGGCCGCAGCGGCGCACCGTCCTCGAACAGGGTCAGCTCGACGTCGCGCAGGTCCGCGGCGCGCACGCGGCGCCGGCGCACCTGCCAGATCAGCACGCCGACGGCGGTGAGCAGCAGGAACCCGGCGAGCATCCAGGGCCACTTGTCCCAGACCGTCGGCTTCGGCAGCACCTTTACGTCGAGCGGTGCGTTGCCGAGGACGGTGCCGGTGCCGGCGTCCACCACCTGGATGACGCCGCCGACCGCGCCCGCGGCGGCGTTGTCGGCGATCCGGATCGTGAAGGCCGTGCTGCCGGAGCCGGGCGGTAGCGTCGCCCCGGTGCTCGCCAGGCTTACCGCGTCGTGGCCCGGTCCATCCAATTTCAGCCGTACGGGTCGGGGCTGGGTCGTCTCGTTGGTGCTCAGCAGCCGGCCGGTGATCTCGGCGCCCGGCAGGCCCTCGGCGCCGTCGAGCACGACCTTCACCCGGACCTGCGGGCCGCCGGGGCCGACCTGGAACGTCTGCACCCGCTGGTCGCTGGTCACGCCGGGCCCGGTCGCCCGTCCCACGACCTGGTAGGTGCCCTTCGCGTCGGCCGGCAGCGTGAAGTACGCGCTGTAGTAAGCGTCGGCCGCCCGCGCGTCCGGTGCCGTGCCGTCGTCGGCGAGTCGAGCGACGCCGGCATCGACGCCGGGGCCGGACAGCACCGCCGAGAAGGACAGGCCACGCAGGGCGGCCGGATCGGTGATCTCGGCGGACCGGGTCTGCGGCCGCATCAGCACGGCGAACTTCTCGCCCGGCTGCGGGCTCGGCGGGTCCAGCACGAACACCGTACGCAGCACGCCCTGCCAGATGGCGGTGGCACTGACCATCCGATCGGTGAGATCGGCCGGCGCCGTCAGCCGGACGTGCCAGGTGCCCGGCCGGGGATTGCGGATCCGCATGGACTCCACGACCCCGCTGGTCCCGGCGAGCTCGTACGTCGTGTCGTCCACCGTGCCGACCGCCGGGGCCTGCTTGCCGGTCGGGTCGAGGTAGGCGACCTTGACCCGCGGGTCGCCCTTGACCACGTTGATCGCGCCGTCCGTGGCGATCGCCGGCACGGACACCTGCAGGTCGACCTGGCCGCCGTCGCCGAGCGGCCGCTGCGGGGACCGGTTCTGGTCGAGGCAGCGGGCCTGGACGAAGGCGTCCATCATGGCGGCCACCGCCGCGGTGGCGTCCGCGGCCCGCTTCGCCACCGGCGCGGCCTGGTGATCCTCGCAGCCGGTCAGCCCACCGTTCGAGGCGAGGAACTTCAGCATCTCGAAGTCGATGTCGGAGCCGAAACCGATCGGCCAGATCTGCACGCCCGCGCCGTGCGCCTTGGGCACCACGAGCTTCTCGAGCTGCTCCTGGGCGTAGCGCTGCTGGCTTGCCTCGTCCTCGCCGTAGTTGCGGTCCCCGCGTACGTCGAGCCGTCCGTCGGTCAGCAGCAGGAGCAGCCGGGGCCGATCGTCGCGGGGCGGCCGGGTGAGGGCGTCGAGGCCCTGGTTCAGCGCGGCGACGAAGTCGGTGTTGTCGCCCTTGCCGCGCTCCCGCCGGGCGATGTTCTGCTCGACGCAGTTGCCCACGGCCTCGCGGTCCTGCGCGGCCGCGCCCGGCTTCAGCGAGCAGATCCGGCGCCCGTCGACGGCCGGCACGCCACCGGTGTTGCTGCCGAATCCGAAGACCGTCACGTCCGACTGCGGCGAGAGCTCGCTCATCGCGATGCTCGCCGCGGCGATCCGCTCCTGCCCGATGTCCGATTCGGAGAGGCTCCCGGACTCGTCCACCGCGATCACGAGGTGGATCGGCTGCACCTCACCCGTGGTATCCGGTGCCGCCTCCGCCACTCCACCCGATGACACGAGGACCGACAGCGTCGCCGACCAGGCAAGGACCAGCGCCACGATCGCCCGGGTCATCCGCTTCACCCATCCGGGTTCATCCGTTCGGCGGCAACGGCCGGCCGCGCGCCGGAACCCCAGCCGGACCTGGGCAAACTTGCGCCGCCCTCGCGGGAGACCGCACCTCGCTGCTGTCATTTTCTTCAGCCCTCCCTGGCACCTGCCCATGTCTGACGGACAGCACCCAGTGGTCCGGCCTCGATCACGGAGAGGAGTACCGGGAGGAAGTCATGGCACGCGACCGGACGTGATCGCGACGCATCGCTGCCGGCCGGTTTGCCGCGATCCTCGGGCGTGGAGCCCGGTCGTCAGTACGCGATGTGCAGGCCGCTCACGGTGTGGACGTCGGTCAGGCCGCCGGTGGCGCCGGAGAACCCGATCAGGCCGGTTGCCGGAATGCCGGCGACCGGGGTGGTGAACAATGGCGACCCGTCGATGGCCACCACGAGGCTGCCGCCGGCGACGGCCACGCCCACCTCGTGGGTTCCCGTCCGCAGGTCGGGCACCGCGGTGGAGGTGGCGACGAAGGTCGCGCCGGTGGCGGTGCCGGTCTGGATGCCGGCGAAGTTGTTCGACGTGACGCCGCCCTGGGGGTACGTGACGAAAGCGACCGCCACGCCGGTGAGGCCGGCGAAGCCCAGGCCGGCGCCGTTGCGGCCGACCGCGGACGGGGCGTTCCGAGCCGGATCGAGCAGCATGAAGGTGAGGCCGTCGGCGCCGGTGCCGCCGCCGATCGCCATGGTGAAGGTCGCCCACAGGTGGGCGGTCGGCACCGGCGTGGCGTAGATGGCCGTACCGGCCTGGCCGGCGAGCGCGGCGGTCAACTGCACCGTGCCGCCCGACAGGGTCGTCGACCCGTTCAGCGACCAGCCCGCGCCGGGCGCCGGCACGGCGGTGCGGCCGCTCACCACCTGGGCGGCGGTGATCCCGTGGACGTCGGTCAGGCTGCCGGTGCCGGCCGAGAAGCCGACGAGCGCGGTCGGCTGCAGCGCCGGAACCGCCTGGCTGAGCACGTCCGTTCCGTCGATGGCGACGCTGATCGTGGTGCCGCCGACCGAGACCACCACGTCATGGCTGCGCGCCCGCAGGTCCGGGACGTCGGTGGTGGACGCCAGGACCGAGGGGGCGCCGCCGGCCGTACCGGTCTCGATCCCGAGAAGGTCGTGCGGATAGGTCACGAACGACACGGCGACGCCGGCCAGACCGGCGAACCCGAGGCCGCCGCCCGCCTCGCCCACACTCGTCGGGCTCGCCTGTGCGGGGTCCAGCAGGACGAGCGCGGCCCCGTCGGCGCCCGTTCCCCCGCCGATCGACAGGGTGAAGGAGGCGGTCAACCCGTCGGTGGCGACCGGGTCGGTGTACAGGGCCGTGCCGGCCCGCGACGTCGCCGCCGGGGTGAGGACCACCCGGGATCCGGCGACGTCGGCCGAGCCGCTGAACCGCCAGCCGGTTCCCGGCGGGGGCAGCTTGGTGCCGCCGGAGCTGATCGCGACGTCCCGTACCGCGTGCAGGTCGGTGGCCGTGCCGGTGCCGCCGGTGAACGCGGGCAGGACGGCCGGCGCGAGGCCGGGCACGTCGACCGACAGCCGCTGGGCACCGTCGAGGAAGACGGTGATCGTCGTGCCGGAGACGGTCACCGTGACGCCGTGCGGGCCGCTGCGCAGGTTCGGGATGTTCGTCGTGGTCGCGATGTAGGTCAGCGCCCCGCCGGTGGCGCCGGTGCTGATGCCCAGGAAGTTGTTCGACGGATCCGCCCCGTTGCCGTACGTGTCGAGGGCGATCGCGACGCCCGGCAGGCCGGCGAAGCCGAGGCCGCCACCGCCGCCGCCCAGACTGCGGCCGGTGTTGCCGGACGCGGCGAGCAGGGCGAAGGTCATGCCGTCGCCGCCCGACCCGCCGCCGATCCGCGCGGTGAACGACGCGGTCAGGCCGTCGCTGGGCACCGGCGTCGAGTACACCGCGGATCCGGCCAGACCCGCCGCGTCCGGGGTGAGAATCACCTCGGTGCCGGCGATCCGGGCCGACCCGTTGACGAACCAGCCGCCCTGGGTGATCGTCGGCAACGGCGTTCCGCCGGGCAGGCCGGCGGCGGTGCCCAGGACCGGGATGTCGTGCGCGCCGTGGCCGTCGTCCGAGCTGATCACGTACGCGTTGCTGAAGCTGCCGGCCTCCGTCGGAGCGAAGGTGACGTCGACCTGCGCGGTGTCCTCGGGATTGAGGACCAGGCCCTCGGGCAGCGGCGTGTTCACCACGAACGGCAGTGCGGGCGGCGCCGCCTTGGTGACGGTGACCGGAAGGTTGCCGGTGTTCGCCACCGCCAGGGTCCTGGTGGCGGATCCACCGATCGGCACGGCGCCGAAGCTGAGCGACTCCGGCGTGATGGAGAGTTGGGCCACGCCCGTGGCGCCGGTGCCGGTCAGCGCGGCGGTGGCGTCGCCCTGCGGGCCGGTGACCGTGATCGACGACGTGTCGGCGCCGGCCGCCTCGGGCCGGTAGGTCACCGACGCGCCGACGGACTGCCCGGGCCCCAGGACGGTGCCGACGGCAGGCAGCCCGGTGACGGTGAACGGCGCCGCCGGGCCGGTCACCGCGGTGACGGTCTCGTCCGTCGTACCGGTGTTGGTGATGTTGACCGTCAGGTACTTGTCGGTGCCGACGGCGATGTCGCCGAAGTCCAGGGTCGCCGGCATCGCGGTCAGACCGGGCTTGATGGCGGTGCCCTGCAGGCCGGCCCCGAGCGTCTGGCCGACGCCGGCCTCGATGACGGCGAACCGCAGCGCGCCGGTGAACGAGCCCGGCGAGGTGGGGGAGAACGAGACGGGAACGGAGATCGTCTGGCCGGCGGTCAGGGTGACCGGAAGCGCCGGCGCGGTCGCCGCGAACGGTGGCCCGCTGGTGCTGACGGCGGTGACGGTGACGGTGCGGGTGGCGGTCGCGGTCACCGTGGCGGTGCCGGTCCGCGAGACGAGCACGTCGCCGAAGGGCGTCTGGGCGGTTTGCAGCGCGGCGGTGGCGGGCTGCCCGAAGCCGTAGACGAACCCGTCGCGGGTCCCGATGTAGACCCGCCCATCGGCCGAGGCCGGCGTGGAGAACTTCGCGCCGGTGCCGATCGGGAAGGAGCGCAGCAGCGTGAGGTGACCGTCCGCCGGTACGGCGTCGTAGGCGCAGAGCCGCCCGTTCGCGCCGGACGAGCCGTCCACATTGGTCGCCCACACCACGGCGGTGCCCGGCGTGGTGCCGTCCGAGGTGACGATCGGCGATCCGGAGCTGTAGCCGAAGCTTTCCGAGCTGTTCCCGGCGAGGGACAGCGTCGGCCGGTTCGAGCCGTCGACACCGTACTTGAAGGCCAGCATGCTGCCGCTGTTCTGCACGACGTACACAAAACCGCCTTCACCGCCGTACGCCGCGGGATGTCCCCAGACGCCCAGGTACGGGCCGGCCACGCGGACCACATCGTCGCCGCCACCGGCCTTCTGGTTCTTCCCACCGAGGCGGTCCCGGTCGAGCAGGAACAACCGGCCGTCCTTGCCGATCTGCACCATCAGGTTCGGCGTGGCCGCCGTGCCGAAGTACGGTGCGGGCAGCGCGACCGGCCCGCCCGAGCCGAGGTCCTGGTCGTTGCGGTCGAGCTGGGCGGCGTTGGCCGGGCTGAAGAAGTCCCTCGCGGAGATCGTGCCGTCGGCCGCGACGCCGAGCCGTACGACGGACTCGGACAGCTGCTGCGGCGGGTTGCCGCCGGGCCCGTCCGGGGCGGTCACGCCGTTGCCGGTGGTCAGGAAGATGCGGCCGGGACCGTCCGAGACCAGGCCACCGCCCGCCTGCCAGATCCCGGCCCCGCTGCTGGTGACCCCGGCCTCGTCGGACCACATGCTGATCGCCCGGGTGCCGGTGTGCACGCCGGCCACCCAGCCGACGTAGTGGCCGTGGTCGCACATCGAGCCGAACGCCAGGTAGACGCTGCCGTCCAGCAGCAGCAGCCCGGGCCGCTGATTCACGTCGTACGGCTGGAACGGGTGAGCCGGATCGTTGGAGGGCGTGCCGACGATCTTCACCGGCCAGCCGGCCCGCTCCGCCCCGGATCCGGCCTCGACCGCGTGCAGGTACCAGTTGGGATGCAGCACGTCGGGTCCGTCGTCGACCTTCGTGGTCAGATAGACGTGGCCGGTCGTCGCGTCGTAGACGCCGGTGGACGTGTTGCCGATGGTGGGCGCGATGTCCGCGCAGCCGATCGCGCTGGCCGGCCACGACGGCCCCAGGCTGCGCTGCCATTTCACCGCCCCGGTCGCCGCGTCCAGGCCGTAGACGTAGTTGTCCTCGGTACCGGCGACGACGGTGCCGCCGATGACGAGCGGCTGCGCGTACACCTGGCCCTGAACCTTGGTCGCGAACAGCTGGCCGAAGGTCGTGCTCGTGATCGTGCTCGGCGCGAGCGCCGGCTCACCCCGATCCCAGCCGGTGCGCAGGTTGTCCGGTGGGAGAGAGGCCGGCATCGGGCCAGTCTGCCAGGTTCCGTTTCCGGCCGGCAGAACCGCGGGGTGAGTGAACCGGACCCGCCTCACGCGCGCATCGTCAGCCTTTCCCGGACCGAGATCGCGTCGGGGTGGTCCAGTTCCTCCAGGATGGCCAGGGCGTCCTGCCAGGAGTCCCGGGCCTCGGCCTGTTCCCTGGCGGTGTGCTGCACCTCGCCGAGGTGGGTGAGGTACTCCGCCTGGTGGTAGCGGTCGCCGAGCGCGGTGACGATGGCCAGGGCGTTTCGGTAGCATTCCTTGGCCGCGGCGAGGTTCCCGAGGTTGTGCTCGGCGTTGCCGAGACTGTCCCAGATGTTGGCCTCGCCGGGCAGGTGCCCAATTTCCCGGTACGCCTCCAGCGCCTGCTTGGTGAACTCCCGGGACCGCTGGTAGCTGCCGAGCAGGGCGTGGCACCAGCCGACGTTGTTCAGTGCCGCGGCCAGCCGATCCTTGTCCCCGGTGGCCTGGTACAGGACGAGAGCTTGTTCGGCGTGACCGAGGGCATCGGTGTTCCGGCCCTGCCGCTCGGCCAGCCAGCCGAGTGTCTGGTGTATGCGGCCCTGGCCGACCTGGTCGCCCAGCAGCTCGTACAGCCGGAGGCTTTCCGTGAGCTGAGCCCGGGACTTGTCGTAGTCGCCGAGCCGGGCCCAGCTGTGCCCGAGCAGACGGCCGGCCGTGGCCTGGCCGGCCAGGTCGCCCAGACGCGTTGCCGCGGCCAGCGCGATGCGCTGCGTGGCGGCCCATTCCTGCCAGAAGCCGCGCCAGTCCAGGAAGGTGTCCAGCGCCCAGGCCAGCTGCCAGGCGCACGCGTCGAAGCCGGCCTCGGCCGCGGCGGCCACGGCGGCGATCAAGACCCGGTGCTCGGCGTCGAACCAGGCCAGCGCGTGCTCTTTGTCGGATATCCGTTCCGGCGTGACTCCGGGCTGCGGTGCGCCCAGGTTCACCGGTTCCCCGGACGGGTTGAGCAGTAGTGCGGCGTCATGGCTGGTGTGCAGGTAATAGTCGAGAACGCGGTGAAGTGCGGCGCTCCGGGCCGCCGCGGGCTCGAGCTCGGCGGCCTGTTCGACGGCGTACGCATGCAGCAAGTCGTGTGCCGTGTACCGGTGGGGTGTGAGCTCTTCGATCAAATTGGCCATGGCCAGCGCGGCCAGCGCGGCGCTCGCGTGTGGCGCCGGGACTTGCATCAGTGCGGCGGCGGCCGGCACGGTGATGTCGGGGCCGGGATGGACGCCGAGGAGCCGGAACATCCTCGCGGCCGGTTCGTCGAGGTTCCGGCAGGACCAGGAGAAGACGGTCCGGACGTTCGTTGCCGGGTCGCCGGTGTCCAATGCGCTCAGCCGGCCGGCCGTGGCCAGTTCCGCCGCCACCGTGGCCAGCGGGACCCGGGGCCGGGACATGGCCAGTGCCGCGGCGACGCTCAGCGCCAGCGGAAGTCGCCCGCACAGCCGGGCCAGCTCGGCCACCGCGCCCGGCTCGGCCGCCGACCGGGCCGGCCCGAGGCGGCTGGTGAGCAGGGCGCCCGCTTCGTGAGCGGACAGCACGTCCAGGGTGAGCAGCCCCGCGCCCTCCGCGGCGGCCAGGCCGGCGAGCCGGACCCGGCTGGTCACCACCACCATGCAGCCGGACCCTCCGGGCAGGAGCGGCCGGACCTGCTCGGCGTTGCGCGCGTTGTCCAGCACGATCAGCATTCGCTTGTCGGCCAGCAGGCTCCGGTACTGCGCGGCCTGCGACTCGGGCCGGGAAGGAATGCGCTCGGCCGGCACACCGAGCGCATCCAGGAAGGCGCGGACGGCCGACTCGGGCGGCACCATTTTGCCGGACGGATCGAAGCCGCGCAGGTTGAGGTAGAGCTGGCCGTCCGGAAACGCGCCGGCCACCTGGTGTGCCCAGACGACGGCCAGGGCGGTCTTGCCCACCCCCGGCGGTCCGTCGATGACCGAGATGATCATGGTGCCGCCCGCGGCTCGCGCGTCCTCCCACCGCTTGGTGAGCACCTCCAGGCTGTCCGACCGGCCGGTGAAGTCGGGTATCGCCGCCGGCAGTTGGCGCGGCACGGTGGCCGGTCCGGTCGCCACGTCTGCGCGGGTCGCCGGGGCGGCGGGCCGATGACCCGCGGCTACGACGAAGTCGGCCCGGGTCGTCGCGCTCAGGCCCAGCGAATCGGCCAGCCGGTTCACGGTGTCCAGGAACGGCCGGCGGATCCGGCCGCGTTCCAGGTTGCCGATCGCGCGGACACTCAGCCCGGAACGCTCGGCCAGCTCCTCCTGGGACAGGCCGGCCTGCGAACGGGCCGCCCGCAGCCTCGCCGAGAAGTCGCCGTAACCGTGGCTCATCTCGTCGTGATCGGCCGTCACGCCCATCCAAAAAGGATAGCGGGTCCGGCTCGTCATCCCTGTCCGCCAGATTGAGGTGTGAGCGTTCTCGGCCAGCTCTACTCGCTGCGTGGCACGATCCGCCTGGCGCGCTTCCGGCTGCGCCACCACCGCCCCAGCCTCGACCGGGCGATCAGCCACCTGGAGCGCTCCGCCGCCCGCCTGCCGCCCGGCCATCCCGACCGGCCGCTCGTGCTCGCCGCGCTCAGCAACGGCCTGATCTGGCGTTACGAGCAGACATCCGCCGCCGCCGATCTCGACGCGGCCGTCGGGCGTCTGCGGGAGGCGATCGCCTCGCCGGGCGTGCAGGCCGAGGAACGGGCGAGCTTCGGGAGTGATCTTTCGGCCGTCCTGCGGTCCCGGTTCCTCCGGTACGGCGACCCCGCCGACCTGGACGAGGCGATCGAGGCCGCCTCCGAGGCCGTTCGCCACGGCGACGACCCCGCGCCCGGGATCACCAACCGGGCCTTGGCGCTGCTCGCCCGCTATGAGGCGACCGCCGACACCGGCGACCTGCTGGCCGCCCTGCGCGACGCCCGCGAACCGGCACGCGGACCGCTGCACCGGGGCCAGCGGCTCGGCGCGCTCATCGGTGCGCTCGGCGCCCGCTATCAGTACACCGGCGACCCGGAGGACCTGAACGGAGCGATCACCGCCGGCCGGGAGGCGCTGGCCACGCTGTCGCGGGTCGACCCGTACCGGGCGATCTACGCGAGCGAACTGAGCCAGGTGCTGCGGGTCACCGGCGAACCGGCAATGCTCACCGAGGCGGTCGAGGTGGCCGAGGACGCGCTGGGCGACGACCCGGCGGACAACGTCGATCACGCCGGCCGGCTGAGCACGCTGTCGATGGCGTTGCTCATGCGGCACCTGGCCGGCGGCGACCTCGGCGACCTGCGGCGGGCCCGGGAGCTCGCCGGGCAGGCCCTGGCCGCCGGTGGCCCCGGCCGCCCGATGTTGCTGCAACGCGTCGGCCTGATGGCGCGGCGCTGGTACGACGTGACCGGAGACGGGGCGGCCCTCGATCGCGGAGAGGCGGCGGTCCGGGAGGGGCTCGCCCTGGCCGGGCCCGGTCACCCGCTGGCCGACGCGCTGAGCTGTGAGCTGGCCGAACTGCTCCGGCGCGGCCCGGACGACGGACGGCGACGCGCCGAGGCACGGAAACTGCTGGTCACCGCGGTCCGGCAGCGGGTGCCTACGCTGTCGATGCACAACGCCCTGCGCGCCGCCGTCGCGCTCGGCGAGCTCGCCGCGGAAGCCGGCTGGACCGGCGACGCACTGCTCGGCTACCGCCGCGCGGTCGAGTTGCTGCCGACGGCGGCCTGGCCCGGACTTCGCCGGGCGGCTCGCGAGGCGCGGCTCGCCGAGGCGCCCCCGGCGACCGACGCGGCCGCGACGGCGGTGCGGGCCGCGGAGGCGGGCCTGGCCGTGGAGCTGCTGGAGGCCGGCCGCGCGGTCCTCTGGTCGCACCAACTGAACCGGCGCACCGACCTGGCCCGGTTGCGGACGGCCTCGCCGGCGGCGGCCGAGCGCCTCGACGAGATACGCGGCTGGTTCGAGCGACCCACGGCGGAGAGTGAGTGATGCGGCCCCGGAACACCCCTGACGCCGATCGGCGCATGGCGCTGGCCCGCGAATGGGACCAGCTCGTCGACCAGGTCCGTGGCCTGCCGGGATTCGCGGACTTCCTGCGGCCTCCGCGGCTGGAGACGTTGCTGCCGGCGGCCGCGGGCGGGCCGGTGGTCATCCTGAACGTCAGCCGCTGGCGCTGCGACGCGCTCATCGTCCGTACGTCCGGGGTGGAGGTCGTCGAACTGCGGCACCTCACCAGCGAGGGTGTCGCCGCGCAGGCGCAGGCGTATTTGACGGCGGTAGGCGCCCGGCAGCGGGCGACCGAACGCGGCGAAGGCCGGCGTGACCTGGCGCCGGCCGGGGACGAGGCGCGCGTCGAGGGGCCGCTCGACGACTGTCTGCGGTGGATGTGGGAGGCGTTCGCCCGCGAGCTCCTGGACCACCTCGGCCATGCGGCGCCGCCCGTTCCGGGAGAGCCCTGGCCGCGCGTCTGGTGGTGCCCGACGGGGCTGCTGACGCTGCTGCCGATTCATGCGGCCGGTGATCACCGGACGCCGGGCGCCGCAGTCCTCGATCGGGTCGTGTCGTCGTACACGCCGACCCTGCGGGCTCTGCGCGAAGCCCGGCAGCACACGGCCGGATCAGGCCGGATGCTGTTCGTCGGCATGCCGGCCACACCGGGGCAGGCCGACCTGCCGAACGTGCGGGTCGAGGAAGAACTGATCGGACACCACTTCACCGAGACCCCCACCCGGCTGGTCGGGCGGCAAGCCACCCGCGACGCCGTCCTGCGCGCCTTGTCCGAGCACGACTGGGTCCACTTCGCCTGCCACGGCGAGCAGAACCTGGCCGACCCGTCGCGCGGCGGCCTGCTTCTGCACGACGGTCCGCTCACCGTCACCGACCTCGGCTCGCGGCAGTACCGAGGGGAGTTTGCGTATCTGTCCGGGTGCAAGACGGCGGTGGGCGGCCGGCGCCTGCCGGACGAGGCGATCACGCTGGCCGCGGCGTTGCACTACACCGGATACCGGCACGTCATCGCCACCCTGTGGTCGGTGTGGGACGAGCAGGCCGCGGAGATCGCGCGCGACGTCTACACGGCGCTGGTGCGCGACGGCGTGCCGGACGCCCGGCCGGCGGCGCGGGCGCTGCACCACGCGGTCCGCCGGCTGCGCACCGCCCACCCCGATCGGCCCAGCATGTGGACACCGTTCGCACACACCGGACCGTGAGGCACCGAGAGCGGCTACGCCCTTTCACCGGCCAGGTTGGTGGTGTACCAGTAGGCGGCCGCGGTCCGGTTGTGCACGCCGATCTTGGCCGACGCGTTCTTGAGGTGGGTGCCCACCGTCGCCGGGGACAGATGCAGGTCGGCGCCGATCTCGGCATTGGTCAGCCCGCGCGCGACCAGCTCGAGCACGTCGCGCTCGCGGGAGGTCAGCTCACCGCGGGTGGAACGCTTCCGCGGCCGGGCCGACACCGGCTTGCCCAGCGCGAGTCTCGTCGCCTCGCCATGCTTGCGCCGCCCGGCCTCGTAGTACTTGGCGTACTCCGCGGGATCGAGGACGGCGCGGATCTGGTCCTGAGCCTGCGCCCGGAACCGGTGCAGCGGGCCCAGGCCCTTCCCGACGATGCCCATGACGTCGCGCCGCCGGTCGGCCTCGCCGAGCAGCCGCGCCGCCAGGCGCGCGGCGGCAGCCCGCTCGCGAGGGTCGGTGACGCCGGCGAGCTGGGCCGCGTAGATACCCGCGGTGAGCGCGGCCGCCCAGAGCCCGCCCCATCCGTCGCCCAGCTCCTCCTCCCGGCCGAGGCAGTCGTGCGCGAGCGCGACGGCTTCCTCGCGATCCTCCAGGTGCGCGGCCAGCGCGTCGGCCCAGACCCCCCACGCGATGGACCAGGGGCCTTGGGATTCCTCGGCCTCGGCGCGGTACCCCTTGGCGATGGTCCGGGCCCGGGCCGCCATCTCCGCGGCCGCCGGATCACCGGCGGCGAGAGCCTCGATCGTGGCGAAGCTCGCGGCCAGCGATTCCATCATGGCCGCCATGTGCCCGTCGCTCCGGACGCCGGCCCGGGCGAACGCCGCGCGCGCCCGGGCCAGCATGTCGATCGCCTTCGGGTCGCCCGAGGCGAGGGCCTCGATGGCGCCGAGGGGGTACCGGAGCTCCGCGGGAATCTCCAGGCCGCGGCCGGTGAACTGGGCCTCGGCGAGGGCGGCCATCGCCCGGGCTTCGGCGGCCCGGCCCTGCGTGGCCAGCACCCACCCGTGCGCCGCGGCGGTCGTGGCCAGCGCCGCGAAATGCTCCTCGCGGACCGTCTCGCCGGCCTGCTCGAAGGCGGCGACGGCGCGTTTCAACGTCTGCGCCATCAGATCGAGGAAGCCGAAGAAGTGCGGTGCCCTCGTGCGGATGAGGGCCAGGGCCAGCGCGGCCGCGGCGACCGTGTCGCCCACCGCCAGCGAGTGGTCGACGGCCGCGAGGATGTCCTCCAGCTGCCCGTACAGGTCCGTCATGATCTTGATCTCGTGCGGGCCGAACCACTCCAGCGCGGCGGCCTCGACGCCCCGCGCGAAGTGGTCCCGGTGCAGGTCTCGCACCCGTCGCGCATCGTCGCGCAGCTCACGCAGCCCGTAATCGCGCAGCGTGTCGAGCATGCGGTAGCGGGTCGCACCCCCTGCCCGCTCCACACTGATGACGGACTTGCCCACCAGCTCGGTGATCACGTGCCGGACCCGGGCGGGCTCGACCCCGGCGCCCCCGGCCACGGCCGTCGCGGTGTGCGGGTCGAAGGCGCCGGCGAACACCCCGAGGCGCTGCCACACCAGTTGTTCCTCCGGGCTGCACTGGTCGTAGCTGACCGCCACGACGGCGGCCAGGCCGGACAGCGTGCCGAACCGGTCGTCGGCCAGCAGCGCGATGAGGTCGGTCACGGACATGCCGCGGGCAACCTTGACCGCGAGCAGCCGCAGAGCCAGCGGCAGCCGGTCACCCTTCTCGCAGAGCTCCTCCACCGCCGCGGCGTTCGCCAGCTCGGCCGGTTCGACGCCACCCTTCCTGGCGTGCTCGACGAACAGCGCCACCGCGTGCTTGAGCTCGAGCGGCTGCACGCGCAGCAGGTGCTCGGCCTCCAGGTCCAGATCCTCGCGGGAGGTGGCGACGATCCGCAGGCCCGGCACCGCCGACAACAGCGCCGGGACGAACGCGCGGGCCGCGTCGAGGAACTGATCGCAGTTGTCCAGCACCACCAGCGCCGGGCGGCCGCCGAGGTGGTCGCGGACCACGTCGAGGGTCACCGGCCCGTTGCGCCGGATGTCCATCGTGAGCGCCAGATGCCCGATGAGGCGGTCGGCGGTCACCTCCGACTGGCCCGCCAGCGGCCGCAGGTCCACGACCCAGGACCGTTTCGGCTGCAGGGCGGCGAGCTTTTCCGCCATGCGGGTCTTGCCCACGCCCCCCGGACCGGTCAGCGTCAGCAGCCGCGCGTTGAGCTCGTCCAGCATGCGCTGCGCGGTGGACAGCAGGTCGTCGCGTCCCACGAACGGGGCAGGATCCGAGGAAACCTCATGATTCGGGCCGGCCATCGGGGCAGGCTACCGCAAACGCGGTAGTTACGAGTGACGCGACTACCGCGTAGACGCGATGTTCCCCGCGGAGATCACATGGACACTGCGTGGTGGGGACCAGCAACCGGTACGGGGATCACCACGAAGGACCACACCGTTTGGTCGTTCGTGGCGGCCGGTTGCCTCCCGTGGCGGCCCGCTGCCGGCTCCGTGTGCGGGCTGGCAAAATCGCGGCATGAGCGATCTGGACCTGGTCCTGGTGCTGCGTTACCGCAAGGCGGTGACGTACGGCTTCCACGTGCTGCTGGGCGCGTTGGGGCAGCACGAGACGGCCACCCGGTACGAGGTCCGGTTCGGCGAGACTCCTGAGGCGACGGCCGAGCACATCCGCGCCGGGCTGGCTGACGGCGTACGCACGCTGGTGTTGTGGTCTTTCTATTCGCCCGACGCGGCGGCGATGGCGGGCGAGCTCGAGCAGATCAGGGAACTCGCCGACGGGCCCGACGTCACGCACATCGCCGGGGGAGTGCATGCCACTGCCGAGCCGGTGCAGACTCTCGACGCGGGCTGGGACGTCGCGGCGGTCGGCGAGGGCGAGTCCACCCTGCTCAGCCTCGTCGACGCGAAAGGCGACCCGACCGGCATCACTGGCCTAACTTATCGCGATAAATCCGGCCAAATCGTCAAGACCGGGAAGGCCAGGCAACGCCCACTCGACGACTTCCCGGGCTTCGCGCTGAAGTGGGGAAAATTCAACGCGCTCGAAATCACGCGCGGCTGCATTTACGCCTGCCGCTTCTGCCAGACGCCGTTCATGTTCTCGGCGCGGTTCCGGCATCGCAGCGTCGGCAACGTGCGCTGGCACGTCGACCAGATGCGGGCCCGCGGCCTGCGCGACGTCCGCTTCATCACCCCGACGGCCATGTCCTACGGCAGCCAGACCGACGAGCCCGACCTCGCCGCCGTCGAGGAGCTGCTGGCCAGTTGCAAGGAGGGGATCGGCCCGGACGGGCGCGTCTTCTTCGGCAGCTTTCCCAGCGAGATCCGCCCCGAGCACGTCAGCCGCGAAGCCCTGAAGCTGGTCAGACGCTACTGCGCGAACACCAACATCATAGTCGGTGCCCAGTCCGGGTCCGATCGGGTGCTGGACGCGGCCAAGCGGGGCCACGGTGTCGAGGAGGTCAGGCGGGCGGTGCGGCTGGGAGTCGAGGAGGGCTTCCAGATCAACGTGGACATGATCTTCGGGATGCCGGGGGAGGGGCGGGCGGACGTGGACGCGTCGCTCGGGCTCGCCCGTGAGCTGGCGGATCTGGGCGCGCGGATCCACGCGCACACCTTCATGCCGCTGCCGGGCACGCCCTGGCGGGACGCGCCGCCCGGCGATGTCGACCCCGAGACGATCAGCGAGGCCGACCGGCTGTCGCGGCGGGGCGCGCTCTACGGGCATTGGCAGAAACAGCGCGATCATGCTGTACGGCTGGCGGCCGCCGCCGAGGCGTACCCGCGACCCGGCCGCAGCCGCACGATCCTGCCGACGGTCGAGCATTAGAGGCAGCGCAGGATCGCCTCGACCGAGCGGTCCACGTCGGACGGCGTCGTCGACCAGTTGGACACCGAGATGCGCATCGCCGCCTGCCCGCGCCACGTGGTGCCGCTCATCCAGCACCGCCCAGAGGCCGAACGCCCCGTCGACGTGCACCCAGGCGCCCGCGGCGTGGGCCAGGTCGCAGATCTCGCCGACCGGGTCGAACGCGCCGCTGTTCACGTTCCCGGCCTGCGCGCACACGATCGCCGGCCCGCTCTCCGCGGCCAGCGCCGCCCGCAACGCCGAGGGCAGCATCCGCCCCTGGCCGTCCGCCTCGACCTCGACGATCGAGCCGGTACCCATCCCGAGGAACCGCAGCGCCCGGTCGATCGTCCCGTGCCGCCCGCGCCCGGCGAGCACCCGCACCCGGGGCGCGCCCCACAGCCCGTCGACCGCGACGTTCCACCCCGCCCGGCCGAGCACCACCTGCGTCCCGATCGCCAGCCCGGTGAAGTTGGCCATCTGCGCGCCGGTCACGAACCCGCACGAGACGCCCGCGGGCAGACCCAGCAGCGACGCGAGCCACCGCGCCGCGACGTCCTCGACGACCGCGGCCGCCGGCCCGATCACGTACAGCCCCGCGTTCTGGTCCCACACCGAGGTCAGCCAGTCGGCCGCCAGCGCCGCCGGCGTCGCACCGCCGATCACGAACCCGAAGAACCGCCCGCTCGACGACGCCACCATGCCCGGATCGGCGAACCGCGCCAGATCCGCGACCACGGAACGGGGGTCGGTGCCGTGCACGGGCAGCGGCAGGTCGAGATCCGCCCGCAGCGACGAAAGCGTGGCGCTGCTGCCGACCGGCCGCGACGGCAGCCCGTCGAGATAACGGATCGCATACTGGCTGGCCTCGTCGAGGACTTCTTTCCACTCCGGCATACCAAGAGGTTTACGCCAGGCGGGCCACCCGCGCCTCCAGGTATCGACGTTCCGGCAGGCTCAGGGTCAGCCGCGCCGCCCGCCGGTACTCCTCCCGGGCCGCCCCGAGATCGCCGGCGCGTTCCAGCAGATGCGCCCGGACCGCCGCCACCCGGTAGTGATCGAGCTCCGCCGCGTCGAGGGCCCGCAACCCGGCCGCCGGTCCGTCCACCTCGGCCAGCGCCACGATCCGGTTCAGCGTCACCATCGGCCCCGGCGCCAGCGCCGCCAGCAGCCGATACAGCTCGAGAATCTGCGGCCAGTCCGTCTCGGCCGCGCTCGGCGCCTCGTCGTGCACCGCCGCGATCGCCGCCTGCACCTGGAACGGCCCGACCGCGTACCGCCGCAGCGCGTCGGTGATGAGCGCGACGCCCTCGGCGATGAAGTCCCGGTCCCACAGCGCACGGTCCTGCTCCGCGAGCGGCACCAGCGCCCCGTCCTCCCGCGTCCGGGCCGGCCGCCGCGCATCGGTGAGCAGCATCAGCGCCAGCAGCCCGGCCACCTCGCCGTCCTCGGGTCGCAACGCCCGCAACTGCCGGGTCAGCCGGATCGCCTCCGCGCTCAACTCCACCCGGTGCAACGCCGATCCCGAGCTCGCCGTCGACCCCTCATTGAAGATCAAATACAGGGTTTGCCGTACGCCGGGGAGCCGCGCTTCCAGGTCACCGGGCAGCGTGAACTTCGCGCCCACGTCCCGCAGGCGCTGCTTCGCCCGGCTGATCCGCTGGCCGACCGTCTTCTCCGGGATCAGCAGCGCCCGGGCGATCTCCGCGGTGCTGAGCCCGCCGACCGCGCGCAGCGTGAGGGCCACCTGGGCGGGCGGCGTCAGGGCCGGATGGCAACAGAGCAGCAGCAGCGTCAGCTCGTCGTCACCCCGTACGCAAGCAATGGGATCTTGAAGTAGAGACTCCTCACGGCGGCGCCGGGCCCGCTCGTTGCGGACGATCTCGATGAGCCGGCGGGAGGCCACCCGGATCAGCCAGGCGACCGGGTTGTCGGGAATTCCGTCCGCCGGCCACTGCCGGCTGGCCGCAAAGAGAGCCTCCTGCACCGCGTCCTCGGCCGCGTCGAAGTCGCCGTAACGCCGGGCGACCGCGGCCAGGACCTGCGGCGCCGAGGTCCGCAGCAGGTCCTCGACCACGGTCAGAACTCCCAGCCGCTCATGTCGAGCACCGGCCGCACCTCGACCTCGGTGTACCTGGCGTCCGGCACCCGGGCCGCCCACGCGATCGCCTCGTCCAGACTCGGCGTGTCGATCAGGTAGAACCCGGCCAGATGCTCCTTGACCTCGGCGTACGGCCCGTCCGAGCTGATCGTGCCGCCGTCCCGCACCGAGACCCACTTGGACAGGGAGTGGTCGGCCAGCCCCTCGGAGACCACCAGCACCCCCTCGTCGGCCATCCGCTCGGACAGCCGCCGGTGATCGCGCCCGAACGCCATCCGCTCGTCGTCGGACATCTTCTCCCAGGCGGCCAGGCTGCGCGGGTTCGACTGGATCAGGATCAGATATTTCATGCTCACTCCTTCGCTCACCAGGATGTCGAAACCGGGCCGGTGGCTTCGACGTACCCGCGGAAGTTTCTTGATTCAAGAAGGAGAACGAGATGAACGAGCAGATCAGGGACGTGATCCTGGCCCGCGCCGAGCGCCTGTCGGCCGGCGACGTGGCCGGCATGCAGCAGTACAACGCGCCGTCGGTGGTCGCCTACACCCTCGCCCCGCCGCTGGTCAGCGACCCGCACGGGCACGACCCGTCGGGCCTCGAGGCGTGGCTGAAGGGCTTCGAGGCCCCGCCGCAGCGCACGGTGACCCGGCTCGAGATCACCGCCGACGGCGACGTGGCCTTCGCGACCAGCCTCGACTCGATGACGGCGACTCCGCGCGGCGCCACTTCGCCGTTCACGCTCTGGTACCGCGCGACGCTCGGCCTGCGCCGGATCGACGGCCGCTGGCTGGTGGTGCACGAGCACGATTCGGTCCCGTTCTCCATGGACGGCTCGCTGAAGGCGGCGGTCGACCTGGAGCCCTGAGCTCAGCGGTCGGCCGGCCGGTCGGCGCCGTCGCAGGCGTCGTCCGTCAGGTCGTCGAGGACGTCGAACAGGTCGGGCCCCTCGTGCTCGATGTCGACCGTCCGGCCGACCAGCCCCAACTGGGCGGCGCACTCCCGCCCGAACCCCTTGACCATCCGGTCGGCGCGGGTCGGATGCCCGCACCGGCTCATTTCCGGCCGGGGGAGAGCGGCCGGCTCATTTCCGGCCGGGGGAGAGCGGCCGGCTCATTTCCGGCCGGGGGAGAGCGGCCGGCTCATCGGAGGTCGATGTTGACGGCCGCGATGCAGGCCCGCAGGACGGTCTCGAGGAGGTCGCGGCTGATCTGTTCGTACTCCCGCTGTGCCTCGCCGTCGGCGAACCCGAGGTCGTTCCACGACCCCATGCCCCCGAACACCCAGGCCGCCATCGCCGTCGCGGCCAGCGCGGGGCCGTCGGGATCGGGCCACGACGCGGGGAACAGGTCACGACGGCGCGCCTCCGGCGGCCGGCGAGCCTCGGCGAACAACCGCGCCCACTCCGGCAGCTCGTGGCGGTCGGCGAAGCGGGCGGCCCGGTCGAGCGCCTCGTCCAGGCCAGCGCGGGCCTCGCCGGTGCCGATCCGTGCCGGGGCGACCGCCACCGGCTCGGACAGGTAGTTGACCACCAGGATCTGGGCGCCGTCGCCGGCCCGGGTGGCGGGACTCCACTGTCCTCGCCACCGGTGGCGGCCGGCCGTGCCGGTGCTCACCAGCCCGGCCGGAAGGCCACCCAGGAAACCCGCACTCACCGGCGCGACCGGCCCGTACGGCGAGCCCGTGATCCCGAGGCCCGGGACGGCCAGCCACAGCCGCTCCACCCCGTCGGCGGCCAGGCCCTCCAGCCACGGTTCGACGCCCGCCACCGAGTCGAAGGCGACCAGATCCGCGAGCTGGGGGAGGCGTTGCAGGTCACCGCGCGAACCCGCCAGCCACATCGTGCCGAACGCCGCGATGGCCATGCTCTGCGCCAGTTCGCCACTCATGGCGCCGCTCCCGGTTCCGCGTCCCGGCCGGCCCCGCGCCGGGCTCGGACGGCGGCCACCCAGGCGAGCCGCTCGCCCAGGTCGTGACCCGGCGACATCGGGTCCGGCACTCCCGCGAAGAGATCGCGGTGGCTGCTGTCGAGCGACGCGATCCGCTCCCCGCCGGCCGCCTCCGGCTCCGCGTCGAAGAAGATCAGGGCCTGAGCGCGTACGAACGGATCGTCCGCGGTCAGGCAGTCGGCCATGCCCCTCGCCAGCAGGTCGGCATAGGGTGACCCGGCCAGTTCCCGATAGGCGCGGAAGACCCAGTCCAGCGGGAAGCAGTCGGCCCGGGTCGACCCGCCGGCGGTGCCGATCAGCGCCCGGTAGGCCAGGTCGGCGAAATCGGTCTCCTCGGTCAGCACCTCGTTGTCCACCCGCCGCGGATCGATCGCCATGCCACCTTCCCGCCCACATCGGTGCTGGTCAGCGGAGGCGGACGGGAATCGAACCCGACTGACCCGGATGCCGGTCACACCAGTCTTGAAGATCGGTAGAGCCAAGCCATCTGACCTGCGCGGACATCTTACGTGGCGAGCTTGTTGCCGCGCATTTGCCGTGCGGCTCCTGATCAAGGCGCTCAACTGGCGGTCGGCAACCGGCTGCCGGATTGGCTGCCGAATTCCTGTTCAACCTTTTTCTGTACGTCTTCAAGGCGGCCCGACACGGGCCGCTGACGCCGCAGCCTGGGCGCGGTGCTGCGTTCCGGGAGGTCGTCTGCGCGCAGCCTGCGTTCTGGCCGTCGCCTTGCTCTCCGCGACTCGGGGGAGTGCCCTGCTCACGGCGACGCTGCGCCGACCGGGCGCAGCTGGCACCGGACGCGGCCGCCTACCTGGACCGGGCGGCGCAGTGGTTCCGGACCGACGGCGGATACATCGCCGAGCAGTCGACCCGGCCGAACACGCTCGCGGTCGCCCTCGGCGACTCACCCGCCGGGCTGGCGGCGTGGCTGGTGGAGAAGCTCGACTCCTGGTCCGGCGAGTCGGCGTTCACGGTGGACGAGCTGCTCACCTGGATCACCGCGTACTGGGTCACCGGGACGATCGGCACCTCCCTCACCTCGTACACCGAACCGGCCGTTGTCCTCGCCCGGGTGGAGACGCCCACCGTGCTCTCGGTGTTCGCCGACGACACCAAGCCGGAACCGCGAAGCTACGCCGAGGCGTTCCTGAACATCAGCGATTACGTCGAGCACGACACCGGCGGCCACTTCGCGGCCTGGGCACAGCCTGAGGCGTACGCCGACGACGTCCGCCGGGCGATCAAGTCGGGCGGACCGAGCGGTTCCGCCCGGCGGTGAACGCAGTGCAGTGGATGGCCGACCACCAGGCGCCCCGGACGGGAGCCCGTGCACCCCTAAGACACCACGGCCTATCCGATGCTTTCTGGACTAGTTCGATCAGCGCGCGTCGCCGCGCTCGGCGCCCACAGGGCGGAGACCGCCAGGCCGAGCGGCCAAGCTCGGCGCATGAGCTTGCTGACCTACTCGCAGCCGGCGGCCCATCGGCCTCCATCGGCATCGAGGAGCACTGCCACTGACGCCCGGCAGAACAGGGAGGTCGTTTCCGATCTGAGTCATCCCCCCTGTGGGGGATCGCGACTGCTTACCTGACGGGGACGACTGCCGGGCGGCGGATCCCTAGCGTTTCTCCCATGACTTCGACCTCCCTCTCCCGCCTGCCGCGCTGGTTGCGGCCCGCGGGCGTGCGCATGCTGGTGCTGCTCGTCGCGTTCTTCGCGCTGATCGTGATCGCCGGGCCGATCGAGTCGGCCGTCGCCGGGCATGCCGTCCTCGGCCTCCTCGTCGGCGCGGTGGTCGCGACCGGTGGCCTCCTCGCCTACCGCGCCCTGGTGGGCCGGCTGGAACAACGGCCGGTCGACGAGCTGGCGCTCGGCGATGCGCGGCGGGGCGTGCTCCGCGGCTTCGGGCTCGGCATCCTGCTGTTCGGCGTCGTGATCGCGTTGATCGCCCTGTTCGGCGGCTACCGCATCGCCGGCTGGGGCTCGGTGAGCGGCACGATCGCCACGTTCGGTGTGATGTGCGGAGTCGCCGTGACCGAGGAACTCCTCTTCCGGGGCGTCCTGTTCCGGCTCATCCAGCAGTGGGCCAACACCGCGGTCGCGCTTGCCGTCTCTGGCCTGCTGTTCGGGGCATTGCACCTGTTCAACCCTGGGGCGACGCTGTGGGGCGCGCTGGCCATCGCGGTGGAGGCGGGGGTGCTGCTCGGCGCCGCGTACACGGTCAGCCGTAGCCTCTGGCTGCCGATCGGCCTGCATCTGGGGTGGAATTTCGCCGAGTCGGGCCTGTTCGGCTCGACCGACTCCGGCTCGGCGTTCCACGGCGGTCTCGTCGTCGGCGAGCCGCACGGGGCCGCCCTGATCAGCGGCGGCGGTTTCGGGCCGGAGGCGAGCATCTTCGCGATCCTGGTCGGGGTGGTCGCTTCGGCCTGGCTGCTGCGTCGCGCTTCGCGGGCGCGTTGAACACCCGGCGCCGATACGCTGCTGCCGTGTCCCCTCGTTCGCCGCTCGTGCGCGATGCCGCGCTGGGTGTGGCCCTCGCGCTGATCGCCTTCGTACCGCCGCTGGCGACCCACGGGACGCGGCTCGGCGAACTCCCGCATCGGCCGGTCGATGCGCTGGCCGCGTTCGCCGTGCTGGCCCAGTCGCTCCCGCTGGCTCTGCGCCGGCCCCGGCCGGCGGTCACCCTGGCGGTGGTCGCGGCCGGTTTCTCGGTCCAGGAGCTGCGGGGGTACGCGACGTTCGCGAGCCTGGGCCTGCTCGTCGCGATCTACAGCGCGGCCGCGTACCAGAAGAGATCCCGCCGGTGGACCGCCCTCGCGGCCACCGGCGGTTTCGCCGCTCTGGCGGTCGCGCTGCATCATGCCGGCTCGGTCGACCAGGTCGCCGACTACGCGGCCTTCTACGCCGCCCTCGCCGGCGCGTGGCTCGTCGGGTCGTACGTGCGGGCCATGCGCTCGACCATCGAGATGCGGCGCCGCGTCGAGGCCGAAGCGGCGCGGGCCGACGAGCGGGCCCGCATCGCCCGCGAACTGCACGACGTGGTCACCCACCACGTGACAGCGATGGTCGTGCAGGCCAACGCGGCGCAGTTCCTGCCGCCCGACCCGGCCCGCGAGAGCCTGACCGCGATCAAGGACACCGGCAAGCGGGCCCTCGGCGACCTGCGCGACCTGCTCGGCGTGCTCGACCCGGCCCGCGAGGCTCCCCGCGACCGGCTGCCCGGCCTGACCGCGCTGCCCGAACTCATCGAACGCACCCGGGCCGCGGGCCAGCCGGTCGCGCTGATCGAGGAGGGCTCGCCGCCGGCGACGCTGGGCACCGGGCGAGACCTCACCGCGTACCGCGTCGTCCAGGAATCCCTCACCAACGCCCTGAAGTACGCCGCCGGCCGCCCCACCGTCGTCCGGCTCGGCTACCGCCCGTCCAGCGTCGACATCTCGGTGACGACCGCCCCGGGCCTGCCCCGCATCGCCGCCGCCGGCTCCGGCCGTGGCCTGGCCGGCCTGCGTGAACGCGTCGAGCTGTTCGGCGGCTCGCTCACCGCGGGCCCGGCCGGCGACGGCGCCTTCACCGTCGCCGCCCACCTCCCGGCGGAGGCCACATGATCACCGTGCTGGTCTGCGACGACCAGGCCCTCGTCCGCACCGGGTTCGTCACCATCCTCGACGCCCAGCCCGACATCACGGTCGTCGGCGAGGCCACCGACGGCCGGGCCGCCGTCGAGCAGGCCCGCCGCCTCAAGCCGGAGGTGGTCGTGATGGACATCCGCATGCCGGTCATGGACGGCATCGAGGCGACCCGCGCCCTGGCCGGCACCGGCGTCACCGACCCGGCCAAGGTCCTGGTCGTGACCACGTTCAACGTCGACGAACACGTCTACGACGCCCTCCGCGCCGGCGCGAGCGGCTTCCTGCTCAAGGACGCCGACCCACCCCAGCTGATCGACGCGGTCCGCACGGTCGCCCGCGGCGAGGCACTGCTGGCCCCGGCAGTCACCCGCCGACTGATCGGCCGCTACGCCACCCGCATCCGCCCCGCCACGACCGCCGGCTCCGCGGTCGACGCCCTCACCCCGCGCGAACGCGAGGTGCTCCGCCTGATCGCCACCGGCCTGTCCAACCCCGAGATCGCGGCCACCCTGGTCATCGGCGGCGAGACCGTGAAGACGTACGTCTCCCGCATCCTGATGAAGCTCGACCTGCGCGACCGCGTCCAGGCGGTGGTCTTCGCCTACCGCATCGGCCTCGTCCAGCCCGGCGACTGACGTCAGCCCGGTCATCGGCCCCTCGACAGCCGTTTCCACCGGCCGGACAACCCGCTGCCGATCCGCCGGTGGAAGCCCGGCTCGTCGGTGGTCGCCACCCTGAGCCGCCGACAACCCATGCTGGTGGTCCGCGCCCGCAGGCTCGCCGTCTCTACGGGAGCCCCGATTGCACAGCGTCTCCTCTGGTGACGTGGGCGGCGCGCAGGGTCATGTGCTCAGCGCCGCCTACACACCACCGCCACCGACCCGAATCTGTTGCTGACCCCGGCCCCGTACCGGTCCTGAACAAGATCCGAATACGCGCCCCGCTGAGGAGTCAGGGCGTGAGGACGATACGCCCGAACACTTCACCGGCGTCCATCTGTCGATGCGCTTCGGCGGCTTGGTTCAGCGGCAGCACGGCGTGCCCGACCGCGTGCGACTCGCCGCTGGCGGCAGCGGCGAACTGCTCCTGGCGGACCGCGTCCCTGGCGGCAACCGGAACAGTATCGAGACTGAACTTGGCCAGCGAGCGGGACTTCTGGAACGCGGCGATCAGGCGCATGCCGAAGTCCGTCGGGGGCATCCCCGCCACCACGCCAACGATCACCGTGCGCCCGTTCGGAGCGAGTCGGTCGATGAAGCTCGGCAGGTCGGGTCCACCGACGATGTCGATGACGACGTCGTACGTTTCCGGCGTTGTCGGACCCCCCGCCCCGGAGCGGTCGAGGACGTGGGTCGCGCCGAGCCCACGAAGCAGGCCCCCACGCTCGGGCGACGACGTCGTCACCGCGATCATTTCCGCCCCGCCGCGTGCGGCGATCTGCACGGTCGCGATGCCGATGCTGCCCGATGCGCCGCGCACCAGCACGGACTCACCCGGTGCGAAGTGCGCGTGGGTGAGAGCGAAATGTGCGACGGGGGCCGCGCTTCCGAGAGTCACCGCGTCGATGGAGCTCAGGTCGTGGGGGAGCGCGACGACGTCGGCGATCCGGGCGAGGGCTTGCTCGGCGTATCCGCCGCCGGTTCCGGTGAACGCCCACACGCGGCGACCCAGCCAAGACTCGCCGACATCAGTGCCGACCGCCGTCACCCGCCCTGCGACCTCGCTGCCCGGAATCAGTCCGGTCGTGAACCCGTAGCCGCCCAGGGTCCCGCGGCGGATGACGGCATCGACCCCGCCGACCCCGATCGCCTCGGTCTCGATGACCACCTGCCCGGAGCCGGCCCGCGGTGCGGGGACCTCGATCGTCGCCATGCCGCCGGGATCCCCGAAAGCTTGGATTGCCACTGCTCGCACCGCTACTTCCGTCTCCGGCACCGCCGACGTCGTACGGCGGGGACGCTAATGGACGCTGGCGTCCACTTGGAGGAAGTGAGAAGGATGAGCGAGCAAGTGCCTCATCTGCTTCGCGCCGACGCGCGGGAGAACCGCGATCGAGTTCTTGATTCGGCTCGCGCGTTGTTCGCCGAGCACGGACTCGGGGTCACCATGCGCCAGGTCGCTCGTCGCGCGGGAGTGGGTCCCGCGACCCTCTACCGCCGCTTTCCGACGAAGCAGGTGCTCGTCGAGGCGGCGCTCGCCGACGAGGTGCGGGCCTGCCGGGGCATCGTCGAGGCCGGTTGCGCGGCCGAGGACCCGTGGCTCGGCTTCGGGTTGGGGCTGGCCAGCGGCGGCGTCCGGGCGCACGATCATGGCGCTCCTGGGACGGTGAGAGCGGTGGGCGCACCAGGATCATCGACCTTCCGCGGCCGTACGTGAGAAGACGAGCGACTCCGCCGTCGGCACCCGTCGCCCGGCCCGGCGTTCCGGTCGCGATTCCGGTCGCGCGGACGGAGGCGGTGCCGGCTCGTCGATCATGGTTGCCGGTGCGCGCTGGTGGGGCTGTCACCGTGGCTGCGAGGGGATCGCGTCGTTTCCCGCTATGCCGCCCAGCGCGAGGGCTGTCAGGGCGTCGATGGCCTGTTCGGGGTCGTCGGGTAGGTGTGGTGGGCGCCAGTCCGGGTTGCCCCAGGTCAGGCAGGCGTGTTCCAGCATCGCCGACAGGGCGGCGGCGGCCAGGCGGGGGTTCTGCCCGGGAAGGCAGCCGTGGGCTCGTGCCTCGCGCAGGTGGTCGGCGAGTTGCTCGATGTTGGCGGCGTTGGCGTCGCGCCACCGCCGGGCGAAGTCGTCGGAGGCCATGGCCAGCAACATCACCTGGACCGGCGACATCAACCAGATGACCCTGCACGCCACGGTGCCGGAGGGATCCATCGACGTCACCCTGCGCCCGCGCGGCAACGTCCTCTACAACGGGGGAACCGGCTACTTCGCCATGTTCGGTGACCCGCGATACGGCAACGACGAATACAGCATCCCCACGGTGGACACCACCGGAACTCTGACCCTCGACGGGCGCACCCAGCCGGGGTTCACGGCGAGTCCTGGTTCGATCGGCAGTGGGGGCCGCTGCCCGACAGGCAAACCCAGCCCAGCTCGTGGACGTGGATGGACCTCAACCTGTCCAACGGCGACAAGGTCAGCCTGTGGGACCAGCGGGGCAAGACCAGAAACGCCTTCGCCACCATCCTGAGCCCGGACGGCACCCACACCGTCACCACGGTCACCACGGCGTACGACCCGTCGAGCCTCTGGACCAGCCCGGTCAGCGGTAACCGGTACGCGACCCGCTGGACCGTCACGATCCCCGCCCGCCACGCCACACTGACCGTCACCGTGACCGCCGACAACCAGGAACTGCTGGCCCCCTTCCCGCGCTACGAAGGCAGCGCGAAGGTCACCGGAACCTACGGCGGCCACCACGTCACCGGCTACACCTACGCCGAAGCATTCGCCGTCAAGTAGGCCCGCACCACCGGTGCCGGCGGGGATCCTCCCCGTCGGCACCCGCGTCATGATGACCTACCCCATGATCGACGCCCGGAGGCGTTCGTCATCCGTGGGGACGAGAGCACGGCCGGAGCGGTCGGCCGCCGCTACGGGCGCCGAACCCGGTTGGCGCTCGCCCCGGGAAGGCCACCTTCGACCGGTCCATCCGCCTCGCCCGGCTCGTCGGGCCGGTCAACCTCGCCCGCAAAGCACTCCGGGACCGCCACACCCCCATCACGTCCCACTGAGAACCGGGAGCCGACCCATGACCATGCATGATGTCGAGATCGACGCCGAAGGCGTCACCCTGCGCGGCCGGCTGTTCCGGCCCGACGCCGACGGACCGCGGCGAGCCCGCGACGGTCATGCGGCTGCACGGCATCCCGGCTGCGGACGACCCGGTCATGTTCGCCGAAAGACCACGTCGAAGACTTCGCATGAACTGCTCATTCTCGGGGTACCGGCGCCACCGGCCGTGAACTGCTGATCCAGGCGCTGCCCGGCGGACACGACGTCACCTACTGCAGGAGACCGATGGCAACGTCCATTGGCCGTTGGTCGCGACCGTGAAACCGATCCCACGGAACCGCGCGGGTCACCGCGGGTTCGACAAAACCGCGGGCGGCGAACGAGGTCCGGTACCTGTCCCTTTATCGGGGACGGGCGGCCCGGGCCCGTGACCGCTGTCTTGAGGGGTCACCGTCGCGAATGACCGGGTGGCCGCCAACGCCATCCCGGCAGCGTGGTAAGGAGCGCGTGGTGCGGCTGACCCCGCAGTGGTGCGGCAGATCGACTCACCCATCGGCGCGGCGTACGAAGTCCTCGAGTACCGGGCAAGGAAGCGCGACCTGCTCGATCTCGCTCAGGCGGCGCCGCGGTACCCGGCGGCGCCCGAGGTGATCGAGCACATCGGCACGGTCGCCCGGCAGCCGCACTACTTCAATCACGACATGTGGCTGCGCATGAACGGGATCCGGCCGGTGTACCTCGAGCCGGGACCGACCTGCTGCCGACCGTAGCGGCGGCCGAGGCGGTGATCACATCGCGCACGGCTCACCGCCGCGGGGGAGGAGGCTCGACGCTGACCGGCCCTCGCCCGGCCGGCGCCTGGGAAGGCTGCGCCCATGTCCACGTTCGTCATCGACGTCCCGGTGGCCGTCCGGCTCGTGACCGACCGGTCGCCGGTCCCGGCCGGGCACGCGCTGATCGCTCCCGCGCTGCTGCGCTCGCACAAGCACTCCCGCAGGCCCACGCCTCGGTCCGGGCGGGAGCGAGCGACGTCCGCACCGCGCGGAAGATGCTCGACGGCGGCTCTGGTGACGATGGACGAGAAGCTCGCGGCGGCGGCCGGCGCGCTGGTGCCCGTCCGGACGGTGGCCGAGCTGCTCGGCTCGTCGTGACGACGGGGCCGGGTCACCAGAACCTGGGACGAGCCCGGGCCGGCACGGTGGATGTGATGTCACGTGCCTTCCCATAATGCGAATACCCGGCAATGAAAACTCGTTGCGGCCGATTCAGCACCGGCGTTGTCAGGGAAGAGCTCCTTGCCGACTCGGCGGCCTCGAGTCTCCCCGGAAAGACGTCTTGAACATGCAGCAGCATTCTGGCAACATGACAGGCTCTATGGGAGCGCTCCCATCCGCTCCGGTCAATGCGTAGGCGGCCGTTCGGGTCAGGAGAACAGCGATGACGAGATTCAGAGCGGTCAATGTCGGCGCGGTGCTGGCCGGCGTCTTGGGGCTGGCGTCGGCGGCGGTCGTCGTGGCGTTGCCGGCCGACGCGGCGACCGCGGGCTGTTCGGTGGACTATGCGGTGTCGTCGCAGTGGCAGGGCGGGTTCGGCGCCAACGTGGCGATCACCAACCTGGGTGATCCGTTGACCGGTTGGACGCTGACCTGGTCGTTCGGTGCCGGGCAAACGGTGACCCAGGCGTGGAACACGTCGTTGACGCAGAGCGGTTCCGCGGTCACGGCCAAGAACATGAGCTACAACGCGTCAGTGCCGACCAACGGCGCGGTGTCGTTCGGTTTCAACGGCTCATGGACCGGCAGCAACCCCGCGCCCACAAGTTTCGCCCTGAACGGCGTGGCGTGCACCGGCGGCACCACTCCGACGACCGGGCCGACCACGCCGCCCACCACGGCCCCGACCACCCCGCCCGGCACCTGCACTCTGCCGTCGACATACCGCTGGACTTCGACCGGTCCGCTGGCCGCCCCGAAGTCGGGGTGGGTCGGGCTCAAGGACTTCTCCAGCGTGGTCTACAACGGCAAGCATCTGGTCTACGCGTCGACGACCGACACCGCGGGCTCGTACGGCTCGATGAACTTCGGCCTGTTCACCAACTGGTCCGATATGGCCTCGGCCAGTCAGAACGGGATGTCCTCCGGCACCGTGGCGCCGACGCTTTTCTACTTCGCGCCGAAGAACATCTGGGTGATCGCGTCCCAGTGGGGTGCGACGCCGTTCTTCTACCGGACGGCGAGCGACCCCACCAATCCGAACGGCTGGTCGTCGAACCAGCCGCTGTTCACCGGTAGCCTCTCCGGCGGCGCGGCCCCGATCGACGAGACGCTCATCGGCGACGACCAGAACATGTACCTGTTCTTCGCCGGCGACAACGGCAGCATCTACCGGGCCAGCATGCCGATCGGTAACTTCCCGGGCAGCTTCGGCTCGAATTACACGACGGTGATGAGCGACTCGACCGCCAACCTGTTCGAAGCGGTGCAGGTGTACAAGGTCGCGGGCCAGAACCAGTACCTGATGATCGTCGAGGCGATGGGCGCGAACGGGCGCTACTTCCGCTCGTTCACCGCGACCAGTCTGGGCGGTTCGTGGACCCCGAACGCCGCCAGCGAGAGCAACCCCTTCGCGGGCAAGGCCAACAGCGGCGCCAGCTGGACCAACGACATCAGCCACGGCGACCTGGTCCGCAACAACCCCGACCAGACCATGACGATCGATCCCTGCAACCTGCAGTTGCTCTACCAGGGTCGCAGCCCCAGTTCCGACGGCACCAGCTACAACCTGCTGCCCTGGCGGCCGGCCGTGCTCACCCTGCAGCGCTGACGCGAAAGGACCGGACGTGCCATGTCGCTGTCGCCTTCTGTCGCTCGCTATCGAAACCGTCTCTGGGCCGTCGGGCTGGCAACGGTGCTCACCGGCACGGCCGGTTTCGCGATCGGCACGGCCGCACGGGCGGCGCCGGGCGACATCCCGGCGGTCAGCGTCAC
Organism: Actinoplanes subtropicus; assembly: GCF_000721705.1. Taxonomy (GTDB): domain Bacteria; phylum Actinomycetota; class Actinomycetes; order Mycobacteriales; family Micromonosporaceae; genus Actinoplanes; species Actinoplanes subtropicus. The sequence continues at coordinate 167,366 of NZ_JOJL01000027.1, read as the reverse complement.
GGTCAACGCCCGGGAGGGTCTGGGTGCGGTGCCCAGCACCGCGTACGGGCTCAACCAGGCCGTCTGGGACACCAACATGAACACCGCGGCGTCGGTGGACCTGCTCGGCCGGGCCGGGGTACGGATGATGCGCTACCCGGGCGGCTCGTACGGCGACGGCTACCACTGGCAGACCAACACCGTCTCCGGCGGCGGATATGTGGCCCCGGGAACGGACTTCGACTCGTTCATGCACACCACCCAGGCCATCGGCGCGCAGGCCATCCTGATCGCCAACTACGGCTCGGGCACACCGCAGGAGGCCGCCGACTGGGTCCGGTACGCCAACGTCACGAAGAACTACGGCGTGAAGTACTGGGAGATCGGCAACGAGATCTTCGGCAACGGCTACTACGGCGCGAACTGGGAACTGGACTATCACGACAGCAAGAGCGCGACCACGTACGCCAACCTGGTCGTTCAGTACGCCAAGGCGATGAAGGCCGTCGACCCGAGCATCAAGATCGGTGCGGTCGTGACCGATCCGGGAAACTGGCCGGACGGCGTGGTGGGCTCGGCCGACCCGGGCGACTGGAACCGGACCGTGCTGACGATCGCCGGGCCGGCCATCGACTTCGTGATCATGCATTACTACCCGAACCACACCACCGCGGCCGACGTACTCCAGCAGACCAGGTTGCTGCCCGGCGAGCTGGCCCAGCTGCGCCAGAAGATCGACCACTACGCCGGCCCGAACGCGGCCACCATCGGCATCGCGGTGACCGAGACCGCGTCGAACTACCAATCCGACACCCAGGTGGGAGGGCTGTTCACCGCCGACGTCTACCTCACGGCGCTCGAGAACGGCGTGTTCAACATCGACTACTGGGACACCCGCAACGGCATGCCGGACAACGGCGTCACCACCGCGCCGGACGGGACCACCTCCTACGGCGACGGCGGCATGATCTCCAGCGGCAATTGCAACAGCGACAACGTTTGCGAACCGCCGCTGAATACACCGTTCCCGCCGTACTACGCCTTCCAGATGCTCAGCAAGGTCGCCATGCCGGGCGACACCCTGATCCGGGCCGGCTCCGACCACCAGTTGATCTCCGTCCACGCGGCCCGCAACACCGACGGCCGGCTGTCGGTGGAACTGATGAACCAGGACCCCACTACGGCGTACGCGGTGAATCTCACCTACGACGGATGGACACCGAGCTCCGCCACCCCGACGGTCTACACCGTCGGCTCCCGGTCCACCGCGATCAGCAGCGCACAGCAGGGCACCGCGCACACCCTGGTCATCCCGCCGTACTCGATCGTGACACTGAAGCTGGACCCCTCGGCGACGAATCCGGTCAGCACCCGGCTGACCTCACCCGGCAACCCGGCTGTCAGCGCCGTCACGGACGCCAGTGCCACGATCGCCTGGCAGCCGTCCACCGGCGGCGCCGTCACCCGCTACGCGGTGTACCAGCAGTTCGGCACGAACAGCGTGCTGCTGGGTGACACGACGGCCACCTCCTTCACCGCCCGCAATTTGCTGCCCGGGACCGCGTACACCCTCAACGTGCTCGCCACCGACCAGAAGGGTTACCTGTCGCTGCCCTCGCCGCCGGTCACCTTCGTCACCGGCACGCCGCGCACCAGCACCTGCGCCGTGACCTACGACCTGTCGGCCGGCTGGGGCAGTGGTTTCGTGGCCTCCATCAGCGTCACCAACACCGGCCCCGATCCGATCACCGGGTGGACGCTCGCCTTCACCCTGCCCGCGACCACCGAGTCGGTCTCCGGCAGCACCTGGAACGCCACCTTCGCCACCGACGGCCAGCACGTGACCGTCACCCCAGCCGGCTACAACGCCACCCTCGCCGCGAACGGGGCCAACACGGCCAGCTTCGGCTTCGTCGGCAATCAGACCGGGGCGAACCCGCCACCGGCCTCCTTCACCCTGAACGGCACGGTCTGTACGACGACGTACTCTCCCTGATCGCCTGCTCGCGCGTCGCGCGAGAAGCCGCGCGCGGCTCAGCCGCCCTCGTCTGCCAACCCGCCAACGGCGGATCAGACCGGAACAGTCACCCGGCCGGCCCGGCGCGACCCTGGTGCTACCCGCAGCTGTCGGCGGGAAGGCAGGTGGACCTGATCGTCTATCTGGTCGCTGCGGTCACCGTGCTGCTGATCACCCTGTCGTTGCTCGCCTTCCTGCCCCGGCTCGCCGTCGTCCTGGCCATCGACCACGACGCCGCGGTGCGCAGCCTGGCTCGCCTTCCTGCCCCGGCTCGCCGTCGTCCTGGCCACCGACCACGACGCCGCGGTGCGCAGCCTGCTAGCCCACAACGGCCTGCTGCTCTGGTGGTACCTGGTGGTTCTCGCGCTGATTCCGTTGATCGGTTATGTCTGCTGGCGTGCCGCCCACCGGGCCGGTCCGGAGGTGACGATTTCGCGAGCGCTGCTCTACGCACTCCTGTTCTCCGTCTACGCCTACGTGTGGCTGCCGGTCGGCTGGCGGGCAACCTTCCGGCTGCTGCGCGGCGAGCGCAGGAGGAGGCCAACCGGCGGCTCATCGCCTGCCTCACCAGGCTGCACCTGGCGCCGGCCCCGGCGGCCGCCGCCAACCTGCTGGCCGAGACCGTCCCGGCCGAGCCGGTGGTGGTCACCGGCAACACCGTCATCGACGCGTTGCTGTGGTCGGTGACATTCGCAGGCGGCTACGCCGAGCCCGCGCTCGCTGTGCTCGACCGGGACGACGGCCCGGTCCTGCTGGCCACCGCGCATCGGCGGGAATCGTGGGGAGAACCGATGCGGCAGATCGGCGCCGCGCTCGCGGAACTGGCCGACGCCGAACCCGGCCTGCGCATCGTGATCCCGGTGCACCGCAATCCGCGGTGCGTGAGGCGCTGCTGCCGCCGATCGCCGGACGGCCCGCCATCACGGTGGTGGAGCCGCTGGACCACGCCGACTTCTGTCGTCTGATGAACCGCAGTCACCTGATCCTCACCGACTCCGGCGGGGTTCAGGAGGAGGGACCGAGCCTCGGCAAACCGGTCCTGGTGATGCGAGAAACCACGGAGCGGCCGGAGGGCATCATGGCGGGCACGGCGCGGCTCGTCGGCACCGATCCGGCCACGATCGTGCGGGCAGTGCGGACGCTGCCGCACGACCGCGCGGCCTACCTGCGCATGACGACGGCGGTCAACCCGTACGGCGACGGCCGGGCCGGCGAGCGGGTGCGTGGTTCCCGACGAGAGTCGGTGAGAGTCCGCGCTGAACCTGACGGGGTCCCGGCCGGCGGCGTGTCCGCCGGCCAGCCGGGCTCTGACCCTGGTTGGCGGAGGCGGACGGGAATCGAACCCGCCTGACCCGGATGCCGGGTCACACCAGTTTTGAAGACTGGGAGGGGCACCAGCCGCCCGAACGCCTCCGCGATGAGCCTAACCAAGCGACCCATGCCAGAGTGGGCAGGGTGACGATCGAAGAGACCAAACGCCTGACCGGGTACGCGCACGGCGGCGGCTGCGCCTGCAAGATTCCCCCCGGCGAGCTCGAGGCGGTGGTCTCCGGCCTGGTCGGCGGGGTGCCGGCCGGGGCGGGGGAGTTGCTGGTCGGGCTGGACGACGGGGACGACGCGGCGGTGGTGCGGATCGCCGGTGGCACGGCGGTGGTGGCCACGGCGGACTTCTTCACGCCGGTGGTGGACGACGCGTACGACTGGGGGAGGATCGCGGCCGCCAATGCTCTCTCGGACGTCTATGCGATGGGCGGAACGCCCGTCGTCGCGGTGAACCTGCTCTGCTGGCCGCGTGATCTGCTGCCGATGGAGTTGGCCGCCGAGGTGCTGCGGGGCGGCCTCGACGTCGCCCGCGAGGCCGCTTGTCACGTGGCCGGCGGCCATTCGGTGGACGATCCGGAGCCGAAATACGGCATGGCGGTGACCGGCGTGGCCGACCCGATGCGGCTGATGCGCAACGACGCCGGTCAGGCCGGGCTGCCGCTCACCCTCACCAAACCGCTCGGCGTCGGCGTGCTGAACAGCCGGCACAAGTCCACCGGCGAGGTCTTCCCGGCCGCCGTCGACGCGATGACCACGCTGAACCGGGACGCCGCCGAGGCCGCGCTCAAGGCCGGCGTGCAGTGCGCGACCGACGTCACCGGCTTCGGACTGCTCGGCCACCTGCACAAACTCGCCCGGGCGAGCGGGCTGACGGCGCGGATCGACGCCGCCGCCGTGCCCTATCTGCCCGGCGCCCGCCAGGCCCTGGCCGACGGTTTCGTGAGTGGAGGAACAAAGAGAAACCTCGATTGGGTACGCCCGGCCCTCGACGCCGGTCCGACCCCCGAGGACGAGCTCCTGCTGCTGGCCGACGCGCAGACCTCCGGCGGCCTGCTGGTGGCCGGCGAGATCCCCGGCTACCCGATCGTCGGCGAGCTGCTGCCGCCCCGCCCCGGCGGCGTCACCGTGATCGTCCGCTAGATCGTCGCCATCAGGCAGTCCCGGCAGACCGTTCCGCCCGCCCATCCGGCAAAAAGATCGATTTCTGGCAGATCTGACCCTGGCGGCGGCGCGTCGAGGTGCGCGTGGTCGAGCCAGTGCGGGCGATGGAACGGCACCTCGTCCCCATCCGCCGCCCGCCCGCACAACCCGAGCCGCGGCCCCTTCGTCAGGTGGCCACCGATCAGGTGGTACTCCTCCCGCAGCGCGGCGCGGTGGTGCGACGAGCGCGGCCCGACCAGCAGATCACGCGCGGGGTCGTAAACGGCGTGCCAGGTCAGCTCGTCCGGATCCACGGTGATCACGACCGCGACGAGGTCTTCGACGGCCGCGGGCGGATCCCCGGGCCGGCCGGCGATGGGCTCCCCGGCCGGTCGCGCCCGCGGCCCGTCGTGACACACCGACATGTAGAGGCCGGACAGAACGCTCTCGACGACCGTGCTGTATCGCGCGTACCGGATATTTCCGTTTTCGAACCGCACGGTCGCGAGCCATTCCCCCATGCCGCCGACGTTAGCGCGCGGCCTCCGGTGCCGCCTCCATCTCGGCCGGCGACGGGCCACCTGGCCGACGCGTCCCCCGAGCGGATCGCCGAGCTGCTCCGTCCGTGCTTCCAGGAACTGGCCGGTGCCCGAGTTCAGCGCCGGTGATCGTGGTTTGCGGGCGTAGCCGGCGGCGAACGTGCAGATGCCCTTCCAGCGGCCAGGGGTCTCCGGGGAGAATCGCCGGGCCGCTGGATCCGCGACCCGCTGTCGGCATTCTTGACTATTCGGGCAGGGCGCGGAAACGTGCGCCGGGTGATGATCTCTCGCCGTACGTTGATCGGCGCGGCCGCCGCGGGAACCGGCGCCGCCGTGTCCGTCGTGTCCGGGGCGCCCGCGCGGGCCGGCACGCGGGCCGCGATCCGGGCGCCCGCGCTCAGCCCCGGCGACCGGGTCCGGGTGATCGCCCCGGCCGGGGTGCCGGACGCCAGGCTGGCCCGCGGCATCCAGCTCCTGGAGGGCTTCGGCCTGGTGGTCGAGCCGGGCGCGCATCTCTACGACCAGTACGGCTACCTGGCCGGCACCGACGAGGCCCGGCTGGCCGACCTCAACGCGGCCTTCCGCGACCCCGGCGTGCGCGGCGTCTTCGCCGCCCGGGGCGGCTACGGCACCCAGCGCATCATCGACGGCCTCGACCTGTCCGCGGTCCGCCGCGACCCGCGGGTCTTCGTCGGCTTCAGCGACCTGACCGTGCTCTCCGGCCGGCTGTGGACCGGCGCGCGGCTGATCAGCTTCTACGGCCCGATGATGAACTGGACCGACGCGCGCACCGGCCCGGTCGAGATCGAATCGCTGCGCCGGGCGGTCATGACCACCGACCCGATCGTGCTGCACAGCGACCCGGCCGAGCCCAGCGCCGCGGTCTCGGTCTCCGGCGTGGCGACCGGCACCCTGCTCGGCGGCAACCTGACGATGCTGCAGACCAGCCTGGGCACCCGCGACCTGCCCAGCCTGCGCGGCGCCATCCTGCTGTTCGAGGACACCGACGAGTCCCCGTACAGCTACGACCGCATGCTGACCCACCTGATCCGCACGGGCGCGCTGCACCGGATCGCCGGCGTGGCGCTCGGCCAGTTCACCAACGCCTCGGTGGTCAGCGGCCAGTGGACCGCGGCCCAGGCCGTCCAGGACCGCCTGTCCGGCCTGGGCGTCCCGGTCCTGGGCGGCCTGCGCGTCGGCCACGGCAACGGCCAGCTCACCGTCCCGCTCGGCGCCCGCGCCACGATCGACACCCACGCCGGCACCCTGACCGTGGAGGCGGGCGTCCGGCCCGGCGCCGCCAGCTATCAGAGCCTGAGTTGACCCGGATGGCCGGAGACCCCATTGCTCGAACGTACGGGATAGTCCTGGCGTCCACCGACTTCCTTGCGTGGGCGCGGATGAGGAACCCAGTCGTCTCGACGGTGGGGATATCGATCCGCTCCCTGATCTCGCCTGGTCCGTACTTGGTCCGTGTTTGGTCTGAGGCCGACCGACCGACGCGTGGTTGTGACGGAATCGAGGTCGGCCGGGCCGCGCAGGCTCGGCAAACCGGCGAAGGGATTCACGACCATGAGGTTTCGGCGATCGCTCGGCAGGAGTCTGCTGGCGGTGGGGATGACGACGCCACTGCTGGCGTCACTGGCAATATCGGCACCCGCCTTCGCCAACTGGGAATGGCGGCTCAAGAACGGCAACAACAGGTGTCTCGGCGTGACCGCCAGCGGCTACATCGGGCAGTGGCCGTGCACCTGGAACGCCGACCAGGTCTGGCACTACGACACGGACGACCACCTCTTCAACCGCAACAATGACTGCATCCGACGGCAGCACGGCAGGAACCAGCAGGGCGAACAGTTGGTCACCTTTGGTCAGGACGACTGTGTCCGGTGGACGGCGGTCCGCGGCGAGAGCAATTTCACCGACGAGGACAGCCAGGACTGGTCGCTCGTTCTCGCAATCTACGGCGGCCATGCCAACTCGGGCGCCGGTGCCACCCTATGGGCCTGGAACGGCAACCCCGACCAGGTCTGGCAAACGGAGGACGCGGACGGGCACCCGCCGACGAACTCGTAGCAGGAGGGACGCAGTAGCGCGGCGCGGTGAGCCCACCGGGCCGCGCTCCCTGCTGGTCGACCACCTAGCGATCCTTGGTCGCCAAGTTCGTCACGTCACCGCTCGGTTTCCAGCAGCCTCTTCAGGTTTTCGTAGCTGACCGGTGCCGCCTTCCCCGCCTGCGTGCGCACCAGCGGTACCAGGGGTACGCCGAGCCCGTGCCCCTCGAAGTCGAGGGTGAAGGTGACCCGGGCGGCGCATCGGAGAGGTAACCATGGAGATCGACTTTCCGGCCCATCGGGAGCATCTGTACGCGGTCGCCCGCCACATGCTGGGCTCGCCGAGCGAGGCCGACGACGCCGTGCAGGAGGCGTGGCTGCGGCTGGCCACGGCGGACACCGGCGACGTCCGGAACGTCCGCGCCTGGCTGACCACGGTGGTGGCCCGGATCTGCCTGGACATGCTGCGGGCCCGGCGGGCGCGCCGCGAGGTCCCGATGGTCGCGCCGCCGCCGGGCGACGAGCCGGATCCGCAGGACGACGTGGTCCGGGCCGAGGCGGTCGGGGTCGCTCTGCTGGTCACGCTGGACATGCTGACCCCGGCGGAGCGGCTGGCGTTCGTACTCCATGATGTCTTCGCGGTTCCGTTCGAGGAGATCGCGGAGATCCTGGGGCGTTCGACGGCGGCCGCGAAGATGCTCGCCAGCCGCGCCCGCCGCCGGGTCCGTGCGGCAGGGAGTCCGGACGGCCTGCCGAGCCGGCGTACGGTGGTCGAGGCGTTCCTCGCCGCGGCACGCGACGGCGACTTCGCCCGCCTGCTGGACCTGCTCGATCCCGACGTCACCGCGCGCGCCGACGCCTACGCGGCACCGGACGCGGCCGCCACCCTCCTCCGGGGTGCGCAGACCGTCGCACGGCAGGCGCTGACCTTCGCGCACCGGGCCGGACACGCCCGGGTCGCGCTGGTCGACGGCGCGCCGGCCATCCTGGTGGAGCCGCACGGCCGCCTCGTCACCGCCATGACCTTCACGGTCGAGGGTGGCCGGGTCCGCGCCATCGACATCGTCGCCGATCCGGGGGCGCTCGCCCGGCTGCGGCCGCACGTACAGTCATCAGATCTTTGGCATTGATTTTCGTCACTGCCTGGACCTACAGTAAGACTCTCTTCCTATTCCGTGGAGCTGTCATGACTCGACGTGCCGGATATCTTGCGACCGGCGTGGCCGCCGTCGCGGTCGGCGCCTTCTCCATCGTGTTTGCCCTGCCTGGCTCGGCGGCTTCGAGCAAGGTGGTCAGCTCGGTGGCGGCCCTGGAGTCGGCGCTGGCGGCGGCCGTGCCCGGTGACGTGATCGAGCTGGCCGACGGCACCTACTCGACCGGCGATGTCCTCGCCATCACCAAGGCCGGAACAGCGAAAGATCCGATCATTGTACGGGCGCAGCACGTCGGCAAGGCGACGATCAGCGGCAGCGGCGGCTTCAGCATCGGCGGCAGCGCATCGTACGTGACGCTCTCGGGTTTCCGGCTGACCGGCTCCCGGGCCCTGACGATCCCGGCCGGCGCCGGCCACGTGCAGATCACCCGGAATGTCGTTCAGATCAGCGGGAGCGCCCAGTACTGGCTCACGGTGGCCGGCGACGACGCTCAGGTGGACCACAACACGTTCCAGCACAAGTCGACGCTCGGGAACTTCATCGAGGTGGTCGGGCCGGGCTCGGCGATGGCGCAGCGTACCTGGATCCACCACAACTACTTCCTGGACCACTCGTACCGCGGGGGCAACGGCGGCGAGTCGATCCGGCTCGGGCTGTCGGGGCGGCAGCACAGCGCGGCGCACGCGATCGTCGAGAACAACCTCTTCGAGAAGTGCGACGGCGACCTCGAGGTCATCTCGGTCAAGTCCACGTCGGACACCATCCGGTACAACACCCTGCGGAACAGCAAGGGCACGATCACCCTGCGGCACGGGTGGGACAACCTGGTCGAGGGCAACTACCTGCTCGGCAACGACACCGGCATCCGGATCTTCGGCAACAACCACACCGTGATCAACAACGTGATCCAGAACAGCACCGGGCAGGCGCTCGCGGTCGGCGGCGGCGAGGTGCGCGACGACACCACGAGCGGAACCGACCACGAGGCGGCCGACCACGTGCTGGTCGCGTTCAACACGTTCGTCGGGGACAAGTCGTCGCCGATCAAGATGGGCGACAGCAGCAAGGCGTACCAGCCCAGCGACATCACGGTGGCCGACAACGTCGTCAGCGGAACCGGGTCGGCGCTGCGCCTGCAGGGCGGGTCGAGCCTGCACTACCAGGGCAACATGCTGCACGGGGTGTCCGCCGGGTCGCTACCGAGCGGCGGGTACTCCACGGCCGACCCGAAGCTGGTACTGGACGCGGGCGGGATCTACCGGCTCTCCACGGGCAGCCCGGCGATCGACGCGGCGACCGGCAGCTTCCCCGCGGTGGCGCTGGACATGGACGGTCAGACCCGTACGGGCGCGAAGGACGTCGGCGCCGACGAACTCGGCCCCGCCGGCCCGAACCGCGAGCCACTGACCACGGCCGACGTCGGTCCCGCCGCGAACTGACGACGCGACAGAAACGGCCCGCCCCCACACCGGGTGGCGGGCCGCCTCTGGGTGCCGGGCTCGTGTCGGCACCCGGACGGCGTCATCCCACCGGTCTGCCGAGCGGCACCAACGGCATCGACGAATCGGTCATGAGGCTGCCGCCGCTGTACGTCCGACGGATGGATCCGCCGCGGGCGGCATTTAGCCTGGTGGCGGCCCGGTTCGAAGGGTGGGCCTGAATGCGCTGCCGCCTACCCGGCACAAGCGCAAGGAGGCGCTCGTGTCCATGCCTATGCCTGATTACACCCCTGCTCCCGCCTCGAAGAAGAAAATGAGCGCGGGCAAGAAGGCCGGTCTGGTCGGCGGCGTACTCGCCGGTCTGGTCATCATCGGCGTCGCTGCCGGCGGACACGACGAGACGCCCACCGGTGCGCCCGTTGCGGCGGCCACCACCGCACCCACGGGCACACCGAACCAGGAGGCAATCGGCAAGCTCCAGGCGTGCATCGAGATGACCGCCGGGATCCGTGCCTACGACCCCGCACTTTGGGACACCACCGTCTGCGGTGAATACCAGGGCGGCCTGGCCCCCACAAGTCAGCCGGCCGTCGAGGCCACCGAGGCCACCGAGGCCGTTGCGGAGCCGGCCTCGGAGCCCACCAAAGAGCTGACAGATTCCCAGCAGAACGCCGTCGAGAAGGCAGCCGACTACCTGTCGTACTCGTCCTTCTCCCGTTCCGGACTGATCAAGCAGCTCGAGTTCGAGGGGTTCTCCACCAAGGACGCCACTTTCGGGGTGGACGCGCAGAAGGCGAACTGGAACGAGCAGGCCGTCAAGAAGGCAGCGGAGTATCTGGATAACGGCTCCTTCTCCCGCTCCGGACTGATCAAGCAGCTCGAGTTCGAAGGGTTCTCCACCAAGCAGGCCACCTTCGGGGTGGACGCGCAGAAGGCGAACTGGAACGAGCAGGCCGCCAAGAAGGCGGCGGAGTATCTGGATAACGGCTCCTTCTCCCGCTCGGGACTCATCGAACAGCTCAAGTTCGAGGGCTTCACCACTGGACAGGCCACCTACGGCGTCAAGAAGGCCGGGCTGTAACCCGAAGATCCAAATGCTTGAGCGTACGGGTCAATCGACAGCTGAAGGGATGTCGATTCGGGGCATGGCCGGCCGGGTGCCGCGCAGATGCCGACGGTCACCACAGCCCGAGTTGACCCGGATGGTCGGCGCACGAGGACAACGGGGCCGACCGGATGCCGAGGGCGGGACGGTCGGGCGTCTGTAGCAGCGCGAGGTACTCCTGCGCGAGCGGGGGCAGGCCGCCGGCGGGGCGCTGTTGGTAGATCGTGTGGTGGTAGATGACATTCTCGACCCAGTAGCGGTAGACGAACTGCTCGAAATCCGGCGCCAACTCCGCTGAAAGCTCAACACCGTCCCATTATCGACTCCCATGATCGACGAGAAGGTCCCGATGAAACCGAACGCTCTCCGCCGTGCGGGGGACGCCGCGAGCCGCTAGGTTGGAGCGCGTGGGTGTCCGGACTTGGATCGAGGGCTGGCCGGTCTATCGGCAACTGACCGGGACCGACCCGCTCGGTCGTGGTGCCGCCGCGCAGTCGGAGCGGTCGAAGGGCCTCACCGCGCGTACCGAGACCGCCGACCGGGTCGCCAAGTCCGTCTGCCCCTACTGTGCCGTCGGGTGCGGGCAGCGGATCTTCGTGAAGGACGAGAAGATCGTGCAGATCGAGGGCGACCCCGACAGTCCGGTCTCCCGGGGGCGGCTGTGTCCCAAGGGCTCGGCCAGCCTGAGCCTCGTCACCAGTGACCGCCGCCAGCAGCACGTGCTCTACCGCCGGCCGTACGGGACGGAGTGGGAGCGGCTCGACCTCGAGACGGCGATGGACATGATCGCCGACCGGGTGCTAGCGGCGCGGGACGCCACCTGGCAGGACCGCGACGATCGGCAACGGCCGCTCAACCGCACGCTGGGCATCTCGAGCCTGGGCGGCGCGACGCTGGACAACGAAGAGAACTACCTGATCAAGAAGCTCTTCACGGCGATCGGCGCGATCCAGATCGAGAACCAGGCCCGTATTTGACACTCCGCCACCGTCCCCGGTCTGGGGACTTCTTTCGGCCGTGGCGGGGCCACCAGCTTCCTGCAGGATCTGGCGAACGCCGATTGCATCATCATCCAAGGCTCGAACATGGCCGAGGCGCACCCGGTGGGCTTCCAGTGGGTGGTCGAGGCCAAGAACCGTGGCGCGAAGGTGATCCACGTCGACCCGCGGTTCACCCGGACCAGCGCGCTCGCGCACACCTACGTGCCGGTGCGGGCGGGGACCGACATCGCGTTCCTGGGTGGGGTGATCAACTACATCCTGAGCAACGAGAAGGACTTCCGGGAGTACGTGCTGGCGTACACCAACGCGTCCACGATCGTGAGCGAGGACTTCCGGGACACCGAGGACCTGGACGGGTTGTTCTCCGGCTACGACCCGGAGACCAACACGTACAACTCGGACAGCTGGACGTACGACGGGGTGGAGCAGCACCACGAGCCGCACCCGGACACGGCCGAGCCGATGCGGCACGAGTCGCACGGCGCCCCGGTGCCCAAGGACACGCCGAAGGACCCGACGCTGCAGCACCCGCGCTGCGTGTACCAGGTCCTGAAGCGGCACTACGCGCGCTACACCCCTGAGGTCGTCGAGCGGCTCTGCGGCGTACCCCGGCAAGCGTTCTTGGAAGTTTGCGAAGCCTGGACCGCGAACTCGGGCCGGGAGCGCACCACCGCCCTCGTGTACTCGGTGGGGTGGACGCAGCACAGCGTGGGCGTGCAGTACATCCGCACCGGCGCGATCATCCAGCTGCTGCTCGGGAACATGGGGCGGCCGGGCGGGGGCGTGCTCGCGCTGCGCGGCCACGCCAGCATCCAGGGCTCGACCGACATCCCGACGCTGTTCAACCTGCTGCCGGGCTACCTGCCGATGCCGAACCACGAGAAGCACGAGACGTTCCGGCAGTGGGTCGACGCGATCCGGCACCCGGGCCAGAAGGGCTTCTGGTCGAACGCCGAGTCGTACGCGGTGAGCCTGCTCAAGGCCTATTTCGGCGCGGCGGCGACCGAGGAGAACGACTGGGGCTACGACTGGCTGCCCCGGGTGACCGGCGACCACGGCACGTACCGGCAGGCCCTCGACATGATCGACGGGAAGATCAAGGGGTATTTCCTGCTCGGCCAGAACCCGGCGGTCGGCTCGGCGCACGGCCGCGCGCAGCGGCTGGGCATGGCGAATCTGGACTGGCTGGTGGTCCGCGACCTGTACCTGATCGAGAGCGCGACGTTCTGGAAGGGCGGCCCGGAGGCGGCGACCGGCGAGATCGTGCCGGAACAGTGCCGCACCGAGGTGTTCTTCATGCCGGCCGCGGCGCACGCCGAGAAGGAGGGCACGTTCACCCAGACCCAGCGGATGCTGCAGTGGCGGGAGAAGGCGGTCGAGCCGCCGGGCGACGCGCGCAGCGAGCTGTGGTTCTTCTACCACCTGGGCAAACGCATCCGGGAGCGGCTCGCCGATTCCACCCTCCCGCGCGATCAGGGGATCAAAAACCTGACCTGGGAGTACGGCGGTGAGGAGCCGGACGCCGAACTGGTCCTCAAGGAGATCAACGGGTACGACCTGACCACCGGGAAGCTGCTGTCCACCTTCAACGAGATGCGGCCGGACGGGACCACCTCGGGCGGCTGCTGGATCTACACCGGCGTCTTCAAGGACGGGGTGAACCAGGCGGCCCGCCGCAAGCCGGGGCGGGAGCAGAACTTCGTCGCGCCCGAGTGGGGCTGGGCGTGGCCGGCCAACCGCCGCACGCTCTACAACCGCGCCTCGGCCGACCCGGAGGGCAACCCGTGGTCGCAGCGGAAGGCGTACGTCTGGTGGGACGCGGAGAAGGGCGAGTGGACCGGCGAGGACGTGCCCGACTTCGAGAAGACCAAGCCGCCCTCGTACCGTCCTGGGCCGGACGACACCGGCGTGGCCGCGATCGCCGGCGACGACGCGTTCATCATGCAGGGCGACGGGAAGGGCTGGCTGTTCGCCCCCAGCGGGCTGATCGACGGGCCGATGCCGACCCACTACGAGCCGGCCGAGTCGACGATCCGCAACCCGCTCTACGGCCAGCAGGCGAACCCGACCCGCAAGGTCTACGACCGGGAGGACAACCCGACCAACCCGAGCCCGCCGGAACGGCACAGCGAGGTCTTCCCGTACGTGTTCAGCACCAGCCGGTTGACCGAGCACCACACGGCCGGCGGGATGAGCCGGCAGCTCGCGTACCTCTCGGAGCTGCAGCCGGAGATGTTCGTCGAGGTGTCGCCGGCGCTGGCCGCCGAGCGCGGGCTCACCCACCTGGGCTGGGCGCACATCGTCACGGCGCGCGCCGCGATCGAGGCCAGGGTGCTGGTCACCGAACGGCTACGGCCGCTGCGGATCGACGGCCGGACCATCCACCAGCTCTGGCTGCCCTACCACTGGGGCTCGGAGGGCCTGGTCACCGGCGACTCGGCGAACGACCTGATCGGCATCACGCTCGACCCGAACGTGCTGATCCAGGAGAGCAAGGTCGGCACCTGCGACATCCAGCCCGGGCGGCGGCCGATCGGAAAAGCCTTGCTGGCGTACGTCGAGGAGTACCGCCGTCGTGCGGGGCTGATCCCGGGTCACCACACGCCGATCGTCACCACGGGGGACGCCGATGGCTAACAGTCTGTACGGCCCGCTCGACCCGGCCCCCGACGCCGGCTACGTCGACGCGCCGCCCCGGATGGGGTTCTTCACCGACACGTCCGTATGCATCGGATGCAAGGCCTGCGAGGTGGCCTGCAAGGAGTGGAACGCGGTCCCGGACGACGGATTCGACCTGCTCGGGCAGTCGTACGACAACACCGGCGGCTTGTCGGCCAACTCGTGGCGGCACGTGGCGTTCATCGAACAGCCCCGGCCCGACCCCGTTTTTCTCGGCATGCCGGGTCAGGACAAACCGGACTTCCGCTGGCTGATGATGTCGAACGTGTGCAAGCACTGCACGCACGCCGGCTGCCTGGACGTCTGCCCGACCGGGGCGTTGTTCCGCACCGAGTTCGGGACCGTCGTGGTGCAGGAGGACGTCTGCAACGGCTGCGGGTACTGCGTGGCGGCCTGCCCGTACGGCGTGATCGATCGTCGGGAGGGCGACGGGCGCGCCTGGAAGTGCACGATGTGTTACGACCGGATCGGCGACGGCCTGACCCCGGCGTGCGCGCAGGCCTGCCCGACCGAGTCGATCCAGTACGGCGAGCTCGACGTGCTGCGCGAGGCCGCCGCCGAGCGGGTGGCGAAGCTGCACGCCGAGGGCGTGGAGTCGGCCCGGCTGTACGGCCACTCCGAGGAGGACGGCGTCGGCGGGGACGGCGCGTTCTTCCTGCTGCTGGACGAGCCCGAGGTGTACGGTTTGCCGCCCGACCCGGTGGTGACGACGAAGGATCTGCCCGATATGTGGAAACGTGCGGGACTGGCCGCGCTGACCATGGCCGCCTCGGTGGCCGTCGCGTTCCTGGGACGGCGCAGATGAGCCCGCGCGGCGGCGACCGGCCGATGGTGCCGAAAGCCGACTTCCGCTCGTACTACGGCCGCCCGATCGTGCGGCCGGCGCCCTGGACGCACGACGTCGCGGCGTACCTGTTCACCGGCGGGCTCGCGGCCGGGTCGGCGCTGCTCGCGGCCGGCGGGCAGGCCACCGGGCGGCCGCGCCTGCGCCGGGCCGGGCGGGTCGCGGCGCTGGGCGCGGTGGCCGCCAGCGGGTACTTCCTGGTCGCCGACCTGGGCCGGCCGGAGCGGTTCCACCACATGCTGCGGGTGGCCAAGCCGACCTCGCCGATGTCGGTGGGCGTCTGGATCTTCTCGGCGTTCAGCGCGGCGGCGGGGGTGGCCGCGGCGGCCGAAGCGGCTCCGCTGGTGCCGTCGCGGTTCGCGCGCAAGGTGCTGCCGCCGGTCGGGTCGGCCGCGGGGCTGGCGGCGGGGGCGATCGCGCCCGCGCTGGCCACCTACACGGCCGTGCTGCTCGCCGACACGGCCACGCCGAGCTGGCATGCGGCGTACCCGGAACTGCCTTTCGTCTTTGCCGGCAGCGCCCTGGCGAGCGGGGCCGGGGTCGGGTTGATCGCCGATCCGGGGCCGCCGGCCCGGCGGATGGCCGTGCTGGGCGCGGCCCTCGAGCTGTACGGCGCGCACCGGATCGAGACCACCAAGGGCCTGCTCAGCGAGCCGTACGCGACCGGGAAGGCGGGCCGGCTGCTGCGCACCGGGCGCACCCTGACCGCCGCCGGGGTGGCCGGCGCCGTGCTCGGTAAACGCAGCCGGGTGGTGTCCGCGCTCTCCGGCCTGTCCCTCCTCGCGGCGTCCGCAATCACCCGATTCGGGATCTTTGATGGCGGTATGGCCTCGGCGCGGGACCCGCAGTACACAGTGGTCCCGCAGAAGGAGCGAATCGCGGGGAAAATGCCCGATTAGGGCGGGCGTTCCCGAGATCACCCCCGGACCTCACATCGACTTCACGGAAAGAGTCGGTAGGGTGCCCTCCGTGTCTTCCTGGTTCCGTCGCCGCGACCACAACATCATTACGAACGCGACCTCGCTGCTTGTCTGCGGTGCGCTGGCCGGGGTGGTGGTGGCCGCCGCGGCCTTCCCGGCCGCCGCCATGTCCGGCCTCACCGTCGAGGCCGGCGGCAAGGCGTTCGATTCGCTGCCGAGTCAGCTGAAATCGTTCAGCTCCCCCCAGATCACCCGGGTCTTCGCGTCCGACAACAAGACGCAGATCGCGGTCATGTATGACGAGTTCCGCAGCGACGTGCCGCTGTCGCAGATCTCGGTCAACATGCAGAACGCGATCGTCGCCGCCGAGGACCGGAACTTCTACCACCACAGCGGCGTGGACATCAAGGGCACGATCCGCGCCTTCGTCAACGACCAGAGCGGCGGCGCCCAGCAGGGTGCCTCCACCCTGACCATGCAGTTGACGCGCATGTCGCTGGCCTACTCGGCGACCACCCCGCAGGAGGTGGTGGCGGCCACCGAGGACACGGCGAAACGCAAGATCACCGAGATGAAGTACGCGATGCAGCTCGAGAAGCAGATGACCAAGCAGCAGATCCTCGAGCGCTATCTGAACATCGCCCCGTTCGGCAACGGCGCGTACGGCATCTACGCGGCCAGCCAGATCTACTTCCAGAAGAACCCGAAGGACCTCGACATCGCCCAGGCCGCGCTGCTGGCCGGCTTCGTCAAGGCCCCGACCAGCTTCAACCCGACCACCACGTCGGGCTACCCGCAGGCGGTCGGCCGGCGGCACTACGTGCTCCAGGGCATGGTCACCACCGGCGCGATCACCGCGGCGCAGGCGGCGGCGGCCGAGAAGGAGCAGGTGCCGCACACGGTCAAGAAGACCGGCAACGGCTGCATCTCGGTCAACAAGAACGAGTGGGGCTTCTTCTGCGACTACTTCACCCGGTGGTGGCTCAGCCAGCAGGCCTTCGGCGCCACCACGTACGACCGGGAGCAGCGCCTCAACGACGGCGGCTACCGGGTCGTCACCACGATGGACGTCAAGACCACCGCGGCCATGCACAAGCGGATCTCCGAGCAGATCAGCAACGGCAACAAGGACGCGCTGATGCTGGCGGCCGTGCAACCGGGCACCGGCCAGGTGCTGGCGCTCTCGGCGAACCGCACCTACAGCCTGGACGACTCGAACAACCACCTGTCCTCGAACCCCGCCAAGCGGGACCGGGGCATCAAGGGCACGTACCCGAACACCACCAACCCGATCATCAGCGGCGGCGGCGACGTCGACGGCTACCAGGCCGGCTCGACGTTCAAGATGTTCACCCTGGTGACGGCCCTCAAGCAGGGCATCCCGCTGACCCATACGCTCACCGCGGGAACGGTGGCGAAGACGCACTACATCGTCGACCCGAGCAGCCCGGCCGCCTGCCCCGGCACGCACTTCTACTGCCCGGGCAACGCGGGCGAGAGCGAGGCCGGCGTCTACAACATGTGGTCGGCCTTCGGGCACTCGGTGAACACGTACTTCGTGCCGCTCGAGGAGGAGGTCGGCGCCGACAACGTGGTGCAGACCGCGGAGGACTTCGGCATCCAGTTCCGCGCCTCCAACGACGCCGAGCTGGCCAAGCCGGGCAACTCCGAGCAGTGGGGCGCGTTCACCCTGGGTGTCTCCGAGTCGACCCCGCTGGACCTGGCGAACGCGTACGCGACGCTGGCGGCCGACGGCAAGTACTGCGCGCCGACCCCGGTGAAGGAGATCGTCACGCAGGACAACGAGAAGATCGATGTCGGCAGCGCGAACTGCCGCCGGGTCGTCTCGCAGGACGTGGCCCGCGCCGCCGTCGACGCGGCCCGCTGCCCGGTCGGCGACTCGGCCCAGCTGGGCAGCTGCGGCGGCGGTGGCACGGCGCCCGCCGCGCACGGCGTCGTCGGCAAGCCGGTCTTCGGCAAGACCGGCACCACCGACAGCTCGAAGACGGCGGCCCTGATCCTCGGCACGACGCAGATCGTGGTGGCCGGTTACCTGGCCGACACGGACTGGCCGCAGACGACCCAGCACATGTCGCACAGCCAGGTCAACCCGGCGGTGTGGAACACGGTGGCCGACTACATGGACAACCGGCCGGGCGTGCAGTTCCCCAGACCGGGCGACACGAAGGTCGCGATCGGCGACATGGTGCCGGTGCCGTCGGTGTCCTGCACCGCGGTGGGCGACGCCCAGTCCGAGCTGAAGAACGCCGGCTTCACCCCGGTGATGGGCGGCCAGGTGGCGTCGAACTGCCCGGCGGGCACCGTGGCGGACACCCAGCCGACCGGCATGGCCTCGAAGAACACGGCGATCACCATGGAAATCAGCAAGGGCCCGGGCGGCGCCACCGCACCCAACCCCGGCAACGGCGGCGGCAAGAGACACGGCCACTGACGGACACGCGGTCGCCCGGGCAATGCGCCCGGGCGGCCGGCTAGGCCAGCAGCACCTTCGCCGCGTCGTGGTCGGCGCCGGTGGTGTGGGAGCGGTCCAGGCATTCCAGGGCCGTGGCTCGCATGGCGGCCCGCGCCACGAGGTCACCCTCGGCGTCGGCCACCGCCAGCCCGATCTCCGCCATCCGGGCCAGGTCCGACAGCGGCCGGCGGTGCAGCAGGAAATCGCGCAGCGCGTCGACGAGCTGCCAGGCGTAGCGGCGCGGCCCGTGCGCCGCGGCGTGCTTGATCGCGGCGGCCATCTCGCCCCAGGTGGCGTCGAACCAGGCGGCCGCCTCGGCCGGTGTCCGGCCCGCCGCCTCGCGTGCGCTGCGCAGATAGTGTTCGAGCAGGCGGATCCTGGCGGCCTCCCGGGCCTCGGCGCTCTCCTCCTCGAGCAGACGCTCGGTGGCGAACTCATGCACCAGGTCGTGCCAGGCGACGCGCTCGGGGCCGGTCCGCTTGAGGAGGTGGACCCGGGCCGCGGCGCCGAGCGCGTCCTCGAGGCCGGCCCGGTCCACGGCCAGGGCGGCGGCGATCGCGGCGACCGCCCGCCCGGTGCTGGGCAGCAGGCCGATGCTGCGGAAGACGGTCCGGGCGGCCGCGGGCAACGCCTGGTACGAGGCGTCGAGCGCCGCGCGTACGGCGGAATTCTCGTCGCCGTCGAGGCGCAGCTGTACCAGCCGGCCGCCGGCCGTCATCCGGTCGACGAACCGGCCGATGGCGCCGTCCGCGGTGTCCTCGTCGATGTGCGCCGCGGCGAGGCAGAGCGCGAGCGGAAGGTGGTCGCACAGGCCGGCGAGCCGGGCCGCCGCGTCCGGCTCGGCCGCCACGCGCTGCGCGCCGACCGCCCGGCTGAGCAGGTCGACGGCGCTGTCCGGGTCCAGCACGTCACAGGTGATCCGCGCGGCGCCGGCCATCGCCGTCAGGCTCGACATCCGGCTGCGGCTGGTGATCAGCGTCAGGCAGCCGGGCCCGCCCGGGAGCAGGTCATGGATCTGCCGGGCGTGCGCGACGTCGTCGAGGACGAGCAGGATCCGGCGGTCGGCCACCATCGTGCGGTACAGCGCGACCTGGCCGGCCAGGGTCGGCGGGACCGCGTCGCGCCGGCAGCCGAGCGCCTGCAGCAGCAGCGGGACGGCCTCGCGCGGGGTCATCGCGTGCCCGTGGTCGTCGAAGCCGCGCATGTCCAGCAGGATCTGGCCGTCGGGGAACCGCCCGGCGGCGGTGTGCGCCCAGCGCAGGGCCAGGGCGGTCTTGCCGGCGCCGGCCGGGCCGCTGACCACCACCAGGGGCCGGCCCCGTTCGAGCAGTGAGTCGAGCCGGCGTAGGTGCGCCTGCCGCCCGACGAACAGGGTGGTGGCGATCGGCAGCTGGCGTGGTACCGGGTAGGCGGCGGGCTCCGGCGCGGGCTCGGCGGGCGAAGGGGCAACCTCCACCGGCGGCGGGGGCCCGTCCAGCGCGGCGTCGCCGGCCAGCACCTGCTGGTGCAGCGACTGGAGTTGCGCGGTCGGCTCCACGCCCAGCTCGGCGGTGAGCTGCAGCCGCAGGTCGCGGAAGACGGCGAGGGCCTTGCCGCGCTGCCCGTCCCGGTACAGCGCTGTCATCAGCAGGGCGTGCGTACGCTCGCGCAGCGGTTGTTCGGCCACGAGGCGCCCGAGGTCGGCGATCAGCTCCCCGTGCCGGCCCAGGGCGAGCATGGCCTCGACGCGGCCCTCCTGGGCCTGGATCCGCAGCTCCTCCAGCCGGGCGGCGTGGGCCGCCACGAACGGCCCTTTGGCGCCGCCCAGCGGGGCGCCGCCCCACATCGCGAGGGCCTCGTCGTAGCGGGCCAGCGCGGTCTGCGGCCGGCCGGCGGCGGCCGCCTCCTGGGCCAGTTGGACGGTGTCCACGAACCGGTCCAGGTCGAGCCGGCCGCGTTCGTACCGCAGCAGGTAGCCCGGGGTCTGGGTGACGACGAGGTCGCCCAGCGGGTCACAGCGCCGGCGGATCTCCGAGACCAGCGTGCGGATCCGCCCCGCCGCGTTGCCCGGCAGGGGCAGGTCCCACAACGCCTCCGCCAGCCGGTCGACCGAGACCACGTGGTTGCCGTTGAGCAGCAGGACGGCCAGCAGCGACCGGTGTTTGCCGCGGAGCACGACCGGAGCGGAGCCGACTCGGACCTGGACCGGGCCCAGGACTTGAAACTCGATATCGGTTCCGACCTCGCTGTCGACGGTCACGGCCGCCGATCATGCCACAACCGATCCGCGATTCCCCAATTGACATTCAAGAGCAACAATGCCGCTAGGGTCTGTCCGGCCGGACAGACCCTAGTACGGGGCGCGGCCGCTGACCGAGCAGAGCGGGCGGCCGGCCGAGTGGAAGTCCGGGTCGTCCAACGCTCGTGCCAGGGTGTCCACCGCGTGGCCGGGGAAGCCGTGCTCGATCAGGCGCGGCCGGAACTGCTCGAGCGTCGCCCGGGCGTGCCGGGAGCCCGGCTCGCCGCCCCGCCAGGACCGGCACCAGGTGACCGCCTCGACGTCGACCAGCCCGGCGTCCCGCAGCAGCGCCGGTATCCGGGTGATGAACGTGCGGTCGGAACCCGACTCGTGGAAGAGCCGCTGCCGCAGGTGGACGTAGCGGCTCCACAGCTCGGCGACGTCGGCGGGCGCGGCCGGCGCGTGCAGCAGGTGCGCCGCCCGCTCCAGCCCGAACGGGTCGAAGTCCTCGATCAGGATCGTCCCGCCCGGCGCCAGTCGCTCGCACAGCGCCGGCAGCAGCGTTTCCCGATTCGGCAGGTGCGTCAGGACACACCGGGCGTGGATGACGTCGAACGGCCCCTCCGGCGGCGGCTCCCGCACCAGGTCGAGCCGCGCGACGGTGAGGCGTTCGTACGGTGGGATGTGCGAGACGTCGATGTCCACCGCGGTCACCGAGCCGCCCGGTCCGACCCGGTCGGCCAGCCACCGCGCCACGCTGCCGTTGCCGGCGCCGATCTCCAGGCAGCGGGCGCCGGCCAGCCGGCTCGACTCGGCGAGCCGGTCGCCGGTGAAGTCGTCGAACAGCCCGGTCAGGCCGCCCAGATGCGCGGCGCCGTGGGAGCTGGCGTTGTCCAGCGCGTAATTCGCCATTCCTGACCCCTGTGCGACCCGGGCGGGGCGGCCGGCGGCCGCCCCGCGTCACCGATCAGCTTGCCGGTACGAAGCTGAAGTCGGCGATCTTGTCCGGCGTCAGGCCCTTCGGCATCAGCCCGTTGCCCTGCAGAACGGCGATGCTGCGGGCGACCCGATCCTGGTCGAGGTGGCCGAGCGGCGCGCCGTTCGGCGGGGACGTGTACGGCTTCATCGCGTTGATCTCGGCGACCGCGGCCGGGATCTTTGCCGTCGGCTCGGCCTTGTTCAGGATGGCGGCCGCCTCGTCCGGGTGGTCCAGGGAGTACTGCAGACCCTTCAGGATCGCGCCGACGAACCTCTTGACCACGTCCCGGTCCGAGTTGATCAGCTCCTCGCGGGCGACGATGACGTTACCGAACAGGTCGCTGAGGTAGTCGCTGTACGGCATGACCACGACGTCCTGCTTGGCTGCCGTCTCGAGCGCCTTCTTGCTCAGCAGGAACGTGCTCAGCGCGTCCACCTGGCGCCCGGCCATCAGGCCGTTGAGGGCGGTGGTCTGCACGCCCTTCATCGTCACCTTGGTGGGATCCACGCCGGCGAGCTTGGCGTACGCCGGGAACAGCAGCTCGCTGACCGAGCCCGAGGCGGTCGCGATCGTCTTGCCGGTCAGGTCGGCGGGCTTGGTGATGCCGGTCGCCTTCGTCGTCATGATCGAGACCAGGGTCTGCTGGTGCACCGCGGCCACCGCGCGCCAGTCGGTGAACTTCCCCTCCCCGGCCAGCACCGTCGCGCCGGAGAAGTCCATGGCCGCGAACTGCGCCTGACCCGACTTGATCAGCGTGAGGTTCTGCGTGTTGCCGGCACCCTTCTGGATGTCGACGTCCAGGCCGGCGTCCTTGAAGTAGCCCTTCTCCTGCGCCACCCACGCGAAGGCGTCGCGGCCCACCGCGCCGAAGCCGGTCACGTACGTGACCTTCGTCAGCGAGCCCGAGTTCGCCCCGGTCTTCTTCGCGCCACCGCCGTCACTCGAACCGGAGCAGGCGGAGGTCGCCAGCACGGTTGCCAGCAACGCTGCCGCCAGCACGCCGAAACGTCTGTTCATCGACTGCCTCCTGAGATCCCGCCCGTCCGTCGGCGGAATAGTCCGTTCACACGCCCGGCCGAGTAAAGCGGCTGATAGCCCGTTTCAGACCTGATTTGCGTACGAACGGCGCCTCACGGGACGGTCCACGCCGGACGGCTTTCGGGGCGCCGAACGTACGCGATTCGGACGTCGCCCGCGTACGTTCGTCGCTGTCCACGCCGGAGTAACGGGTTGCCTCCGCGTGCTCGCGGATCGTGGACGGTTCGGCCGGCCGGGTGGGCATGCCTCCCGCCCCGCCGGCCGCGGCCGAGGTCGGGGCCGTCCCGCGTCATTCCGCCCCGACCTCGGCGTCCCGGCCCGGCCGTCAGAATTGTTTGGCCAGGTCGCGGGCCCGGGCGTGCGCCTGGCGACGGCCCTCGTCCGCGTCGGCCGTGGCCAGGTCGGGGCGGAAATGCACGGTGCGGATGTCGTCGACGCCGGCCCAGCGCAGCCAATCCTCGAGGTACGGCGCCTGGAAGTCGGAGCCGAAGGCGGGCCCGCGGCCCGGACCGTACACGGCGCTGGTGTAGATGACCGCGGCCCGCTTGCCGCGCAGCAGCCCGGTGTAGCCGTCGACCGGGTCGAAGCCGAAGACCAGGCCCGGCTGGCTCACCACGTCGATGAATTGCTTGAGGATGTACGGGATCCCGCCGTTCCACATCGGCACGCTGAAGACGTACCGGTCGGCCGCGTCGAAGCGGCGGAACGTGTCGACCGCGGCCGCCCACGCCGCACCCCGCGGCTCCTCGCCCGCGAAGAGCGCCATCTTGGCGGCCGCCGCCTCGGGCCCGAACGCCGGCAGCGTCCCGTCCCACAGGTCGAACTCCTCGACCGCAACCTCCGGCGAGACCTCCCGGAATGTCTCCAGAAACGTCCCGGCGACCGCCCGCGACTCGGACCGGTTGCCGCGCGGCGACGCGGCGATGTGCAGAAGCATTGCCCACTCCCTTGAACGACTTTGATGATGCGTGCGCACGCACATTATTTGACTGATGCGTGCGCACGCACAAGGTTTCGGTACGCTGCCGTGATGAGCGACACCGACGTGGCCGCCTGGGCCGCCCTGCTGCGGGTGCACGCGGCCCTGGTCCCGCTGATCGACCGGGAGCTACAGGCCGCCTGCGGGCTGCCGCTGACCTGGTACGACGTACTGCTGGAGCTGAACTCCGCCCCCGACCGCCGGCTCAACATGAGCGACCTGGGCGACGTGGCCTTGGTCAGCCGCACGAGGGCCAGCCGCGTGGTCGACCAGATGGTCGCCGCCGGGCTGGTCACCCGCGAGCCCAACCCCGACGACCGGCGCTCGGCGTACGCGACGATCAGCGAGGCCGGGCGGGCGAGGCTGCGCGCCGCCGCCCCGGCCTACCTGGCCTCCATCCGGCGCCACTTCACATCACGAATGACCCCGGCGGAGTCGGCCACGGTGGCGGCCGCCCTGCGAAAGGTGCTGGCGGATCCGCCCGGCGATTCCGATCAGGCGAGCGCGGTCCCGCCGGCGGTTTGAACCGGTCCGGGCGTGCCGTATGTTCACGGCAACAGCTGGCCATGCCTCGCGCAGTGATCCTTGAACGCCTCGCGGATCAAGGTCTCCACATGAGTGACCTGTTGGGCTCCCGGACGGACGGTCTGCTCCCAGATCCGCCGTCTCGCGTTCAGATACCGAGCGACCCGGACAGCATTGAGATTCGCGACAAAAAGCGTGTGGCGGGTCCCCAGATCCGCGTGCAGCCCTTCAAAGCCTCGCGCCTGGCCCAGTTTCAGATTCGACGTATAGAATTTGCACTCGATGGCGAGCAGCGATCGGCCCCCGCGGGGCGCCACCTGCTGGCCCCGGGCGCGATCAGCCTCTTCCTGCGATAAAACCAGGACGTCACACTCGTGCAAGACGCGTGAGCGCCCCTGAACTCGGACGCCGACATGTGCCTCCAAGGTAGGCGCACCGGGAAAGTCGATGACGGCATGGGTGTAGGGAAGAGCCGTCGAGTAAATCATTCCGGGGCTCGTCCGGAAAACGAGATTCGTCGTCGGCGTACCGTCCACCGTGGCGTAGCTGACCGTTGCCTGGGAGTCTCTTGCGACGGAGACAACCAGCGACAAGAGGTATGCCTCGTAGATGTCATGAGCCTCGGCAGCGCTCGCGTAGGGGGTGCCGGTGGTGCGCAGGAGCCGGCGGACCTCGCCCAAGAGATCATCTGCCGTCGTCAAGCCGCACCTCGTCCTTGAGCCGGTCCAGCACGGCGACGAGTGAGTCGCGATACTCGGGGTCTTCCTCCAGCCGGCGTCCGGATGGCGCGACCGCCTCCAGCCCCGCGCGCTCTTGCCGGCCGATCGACTCGGCACGAACTTGGTCGTCCTGATCGGAAGCAGTGTCCGTTATCTCGCTGACGAACTTGACCGTGACATCCCCGAGCTGAGCCCCCGCGGCCTCGGCGAGGTGGACTCGTGTCGACACTACCGCGGCCGGCAACTCGGCAATGACTCGTTGCGTGGACTCGATCGTCAGCAACAGTCGTTCCCGGGCGGAATAGGGGCGCACGGTGATGCCCGTGTCAGAGTCCGCGCGTGAGCCGCCGGCGCTCCCCGCACGAAATCCGGGCTCGGCCAAGACGTATTCCACATCGACAGCGTCACCCATCGTGCCTTGATAGTGCACAGTCTCCCGTTGCCGCCGCCGGCGTGGCCTCTCGATGGTCTTCTCCTGCAGGATGCCCTCAGTCAGAGCATCATCCACGCTGGCCAGGACCCACCCGAGCCCGTTCTCGGTCAGGAGCCCGCGAAGCTCGCGTTCAACGTGGACAAGTTCTTCCGGACCCACCCGCACCCCCATGCGTTCTGTCGACCGGCTTCTCGGCCGGCAGCGGCAGGATACGCCGAGTCGCAGCCCCCGTACGCCCCGGGAGTTACCCGGACTGTGTCGAGGACGGCGGAATCAGGCGGGTGGGCCGTCGATGAGGTGGCCCTGGCGGGCGATCTGGTCTTCGAGGGCCGCCTGGTAGTCCTCGGCGAACTGGGCGAGTTCGTCGATCTGGTGTTCGGCGGCGGTGCGCTTGCCTGCCAGTTTCGCGGCCGCCTCGGTTTGGTGGCGGCGTACGGATTCCTCGATGTCGTTGACCTGCTGGTGTGCGTCGCCGACCAGGCGCTCGGCCTGCTGCCGCGCCTCGGCGAGCAGCGTCGTCGACTGTTCGTCCGACTCGTGCAGGCAGTTGTCGGCGGTTCGCTGCGCCATCGCGAGGTACGGGGGCAAGCCGGCGGGGGAGACGGAAGCGGTGACCGAGGTGGCGGACTGCCGTGCCTCGTTCAGCCGGCCCTGCGCCTGGTCCGCCTCGCGGACGGCCTGGTCGCGGGCGAGCTGGGCGCGGTCGAGGGCGGCGGTGGCCGCGGCGAGCTCGACATCGGTGGGGGCGGCCGGCGCCGCGGGGGAGTGGAGGCGGCGCTGCAGCAGGGCGTTCTCCTCCAGGAGCCGGATCATCTCGTGGGTGACCTCGTCCAGGAGCGCGTCGACCTGTTCCTCGTCGTAGCCGCGTTTTCCCAGCGAGGCCTTTGCGAACTCCGCATTGTGGATCTCGGCTGGCGTCAGCGGCACGGTGCTCCTCGGTTCGGCGGATGGGCAGGCGGGCACACCCACTGTAGGCGGGGCGCGGGGAAACGGCGCGGTGAAGGGCGTCACCCGAGCTCCTTGACCCAGCTGATGAAGTTGGCCGTGGCGTCGCCGGTTCGTTCGGCCATGGTGTGGCCCTGGCCCCAGACGGTGGCGAAGTCGACCTTCCGGACGCCGTAGCCGGCCAGGGCGAGGGCCAGGTTGACCTCGGTCGTGTTGGCGGTGTCGCCCTGCATGATGCCGGTGCGGATGCGCCAGTGCGGGGCGACCTCGGCGCTCTGGCAGCCCGCGTACGAGGCGTTCAGGAAGTACAGGGCGTTGTACCGCACATACCGAACCGCCGCCTTCAGGTCGGTCACGCCCCACGGCGCGTTCCCGGTATAGGCGGACGTGTTGCTGTCCTTGCCCCGCATACCGGCGTGCACGAGCCGCTCGGCGATCTCCTCGTTCGACCGGCCGAGGGCCACCAGCCGCAGCACCTCGCGCTCCCGGTCGGTGAGCGTGGCCAGCGCCGGCGGGGGAGTCAGCGGGGCCTCGGCGGCCGGCGAGGTCAGGAAGCGGTCGATGAGCCCGCGGGTGGCCCGGGGCGTGAGCAGGGCGTCGCCGGCCGCGGTGACCCGGATCGCGCGCAGCAGTTCCCCGGGGTCGACGTCCTTGCTGAGGAATCCGCTGGCCCCGGCCCGCAGCGCGGCCAGCACGACGTCGGCATGCGTGTCGCGGGCGAGCGAGACCGTGGCCGGCGTGGCGGTCCTGGGCGACTCGCATGACCGCGCCCACCGCGCTCAGCAGGCCGATCGCGGCGCCGGCGAGCCAGCCGCGCAGGGCGGGGCTGGGCGGCTGGCGGAACGGCATGCACCTACCGTACGGGCGGTATACCGCGGTCACGTCCGGCATCGGTGGTATCCCGCGCTACCACTGAAGTAGTAGCCGCCGCCCGCAGGTGGCCGAGGAACCGGGTCACCGCGGGCGGCCGGGTGCGGCCGGGCAGCGTCGCCGCGTAGACCTGCCGGATCGACTCGTCGTCGCGGTGCAGGCGCAGCAGCGCGATCCCCGGCGGCACCCGGCTCGCGGCCAGGGCGGGCAGCAACGCCACGCCCAGCCCGGCCGCGACGCAGCCCAGCTTGCCGGTCCAGTCGGCCGCGGTGATCTCGATGCGCGGCCGGAAGCCGGTCGGCAGCGAGGCCCGCAGCAGGGTCTCCTCGGCGGTCGCGCTGCCGGCGATGAACGCGTCCTCGGCCAGGTCGGCCATCCGGACCGTCCGGCGCCGGGCCAGCCGGTGACCGCGCGGAACGGCGATGAGCATCCGCTCGTCGAGCAGGTGGTGCAGGTCGAATCGGGCCCGATCGAGCGGCCCCGCGGGCGACGAACTCACCACCGCGACATCCGCGTCTCCCGCGGCGAGCCGTTCGAGCAGGCGCGGCGTCAGCCCCTCGACCAAATTCAAATGCACTTGTGGGTACGCCTGGCGAAAGCTCGCCAGCGCGGCCGGTACCAGCGCGGCCACCGCGGTCGGAAAGGCGCCGACCCGGAGCCGGCCCGTGCCGACCGCCCGGACGTCGGCCACCGCCCGCCGCGCGCCGTCCAGACCGTCGAGCATCTGCGACGCGTACGGCAGAAGCGCGCGACCCTCCTCGGTGAGCGCAACCCCGCGCGGCAGCCGGTCGAAGACCGGGCCGCCCAACTCCGTCTCGAGCACCGCGATCTGGCGGGAGACCGCCGACTGGGTGAACCCGAGCCGGCGCGCGGCCGCCGTGATCGACCCGAGGTGCGCGACCGTGCGGAACACCTCGAGCAGCTGGGTATCCATGACCGCCAAGCATGCCAGCCATGCTCGACATTCGTTGGTCGCATGGCGGCCGAAGCCCTACCGTCGGCGGCATGAAGCTGACCCTGGACAATCCGAAGACCGTCGCGGCGCCGTTCGGCGACCGGTTCGCCCACGTGGCCCGGGTGGACCTGCCCGGCGGCGCGCTGCTGATGCTCGCCGGTCAGGTGGCGGTGGGCGACGACGGCCGGGTCGTGGCGCCCGGCGACGCGGGCCGGCAGGCCGAGCGGATCTTCGAGATCATCGGCGGGCTGCTCGCCGCGCACGGGGCGACGTTCGCGGACGTGCTGCACATCCGCACGTTCATGACCGACCTCGGTGACCTGGCGGCCTACGGAGCGGTCCGCCGCCGGCTGTTTCCCGGGACGCCGCCCCCGGCCAGCACGACGGTTCAGGCCGGCGCGCTGTTCCTGCCGGGGGCGGTGCTCGAGGTGGAGGTGACCGCGGCGGTTACGGCTGGCTGACGCCCGGCTCGACGTTGCCGACCAGGCGGCGGACGTACTTCGGGTCGAGGTCGCTGGTGAGCGTGAGGTCGTACCAGCCCTCGCAGAGCGGCAGGTGGCGCACCTGGGACTGGCCCGGGTTCAGCCGGATCACCGTGCGGTCCCCGGTGTACGCGTCGGCCAGGACCACCCGGGCGGCCCGTCCCGACGGGTTCGCCAGCGTGAGCCGCCCCTGCCGGGTGGTGGCCTCGACCCCGGGCGCGCGGAACCGGCGGACGAAGCCGTTCGGCCCGTGCACGGTGACGTCGGCGTCGGCCGGCCAGGTGCCGCTCAGGTGGGTGCGGGCGGCGGCGGTGAAGGTACGGGGGTCGCCGCCGTGCGTGCTGGCGTAGAAGACCGCGCCGGCGTTGCCCCGGCTCGCGAACGTGATGGTCAGGCCGGCGCCGAAGCGGGCGTCGGCGGCCAGGTCGTACGGCAGCGGGCGGGCCGGGCGCAGGCCGCGCTCCTGGTGCGGGAGCTTGGGGTCGGACGGGGGCGTCGGCTGGTAGTCCGGGTGCCGGTCGCGGTCGGCCGGGGCGTACGCCGAAGTGTCCGGAAGTCGGGGGTGCACCGGCCGGGTCCGGCCGAAGTCGAAGGCGGCCGTCAGATCGCCGCAGACCGCGCGCCGCCAGGGCGAGATGTTCGGCTCGTGCACGCCGAAGCGCTTCTCGATGAACCGGATGATCGAGGTGTGGTCGTAGACCTCCGAGCAGACGAAGCCGCCGGTGCTCCACGGCGAGACCGCCAGCATCGGGACCCGCTGGCCCAGCCCGAACGGCCCGGCGACGTGGCCGTTGGAGGCGGCCAGGAACTCGTCGCGCAGGTCTACGGTGGAGTTGCCGGCGGTCGGGTAGGCCGGGACCACGTGGTCGAAGAAGCCGTCGTTCTCGTCGTACGTGATGAGCAGGACCGTCCGCGCCCACACCTTGGGGTCGGCGGTGAGCGCGTCCAGGACGTTCGCGATGTACCAGGCGCCGTAGTTGGCCGGCCAGTTCGGGTGCTCGGTGTACGCCTCCGGCGCGACGATCCAGGACACCTGCGGCAGCTTGCCGTCGAGCACGTCCTTCCGGAGCGGGGCGAACATGTCGTCGCCGGATTTCACGGAAGTGCCGGTGCGGGCCTTGTCGTAGAGCGGCGAGCCGGGCGCGGCGTTGCGGTACTGGTTGAAGTAGAGCAGCGAGTTGTCGCCGTAGTTGCCGATGTACGCGTCGGACGTCCAGCCCCAGGAGCCGGCCGCGTCCAGCCCGTCGCCCGCGTCCTGGTAGATCTTCCAGGAGACGCCCGCCGCCTCGAGCCGCTCCGGGTAGGTGGTCCAGCCGTAGCCGAGCTCGTCGTTGGTGACGACCGGGCCGCCGCCCTTGCCGTCGTTGCCGACGTAGCCGGTCCACATGTAGTAACGGTTCGGGTCGGTCGGGCCGATCAGCGAGCAGTGGTACGCGTCGCAGACGGTGAACTGGTCGGCGAGCGCGTAGTGGAACGGGATGTCCTCCCGGGTCAGGTACGCCATCGTGGTCGACCCCTTGGCCGGCACCCACCCGTCGTAGCGGCCGCCGTTGAACGCGGCGTGCCCGTCGTTCCAGCCGTGCGGCAGGTCCTCCAGGAAGGCGAGCCCCAGGTCGTCGATGTCCGGCCGGAACGGCAGCACGCCGTTCTGATGCCAGACCGACTCGCCGTCCGGCTTGGTCACCGGCGCCCGGTCGCCGAACCCGCGGACCCCGCGCAGCGAGCCGAAGTAGTGGTCGAACGAGCGGTTCTCCTGCATGAGGACGACGATGTGCTCGACGTCGGCGATCGTGCCGGTGCGGCGGTCGGCCGGGATGGCCGCGGCGCGCGCGATGCTCGGCGTGAGAGCGGTCATGGCGGTCGCGCCGGCGGCCAGCCCCAGGAAACCACGACGATTGATCCGGTCCATGCCGGACAGTGTTCAAGCACGCACGCAAACGGCGGGCGGCGGTCAGGCGAAGTTCTCCTGTGGGTCGGTGATACGCCGATTGTCGCCGAGCCGCCGGGCCAGCCCGCGCCGGTCCAGCAACTCCAGCAGCGGCACCGCGACCCGGCGGGTGGTGTCGAGCGCCCTGCGGGCCTCGCTGAGCGTGAACGGCTGCTCGATCCGGGCCAGTTCCCGCGCGGCGCGCTCGGCCGCACCGGCCCGCAGCAGCACGTTGGGCGCCAGCTGAATCAGCAGCCCGGCGCGGACGGCCGCCGCCTGCTGCCGCGGACCAAGACCCAGACCGACCAGGTCGTACGCCTCGGGCGCGGCGAACGGGCCGAGCCCCGCGAAGGCCTTGTCCACGGCGGCGGTCAGCTCGGCCGGAATGCCCGGGGGCCCGTCCGCCGACACCCGCCCGCCCCGGGTGACGAGCGGGGCTTCGACGAGTGCCTCGACCAGCGCCCGGTCGGGCAGGCCGAGGCGGTGGCGGAGGGCTTCGAGCGGGGCGCCGGGCTCGAGCGGGTTCTCCTGGGCGTGCCGGGCGACTTCCTCGGCCAGTTTCTGCTTGAGGGTCGCCCAGTGCGCCGGGTCGACGAGCCACTCCCGCTCGTCCTCGACGGGGACGCCCATCGCGATCAGGTCGGCGCGTCGGGCGATCAGCCGGCGGCGCAGCTCGGCGGCCAGGTCGGGGACGCCGTCGACGCGGTCGAGCACGGCGGCCCGGGCCGCGGCGGCGCCCCGCCGGGTCAGGCCGGGCGGGGCCACGTCGAGGAGGGTGACGCCGCCCGCGATGTGGCGCCGGCCGGGGTCGCGCAGCAGGGCGCGGTCGCCGATGCGCAATGGCAGCGGGCGGGACAGGCGCAAGCGGGCGGTGTCGGCGCCCAGCGGACGGACCCGGACCGGGACCGCGGCCGAGCCGAGATGCAGGGTGAGCGTCTGCGGCAGATCGGCCACCGAGTCGCCGTGGACGCGGACGTCGATCAGGTCGGTGTCACGGAACCGGCCGGGGGAGAGCAGGGCGTCCCCGCGGGCGGCCTTGGCCCGGTCGATGCCGCGGAGGTTGACGGCGACGCGGGCGACCGCATCGACCTGGTGGGTTTGCTCGCCGAGCGACTGGAGGCCGCGCACCCGGACGGTGTCGTGGCCGAGGGCGAGTTCGTCGCCCGGGCGCAGGCGGCCGGCGCCGAGCGTGCCGGTGACTACGGTGCCGGCGCCCCTGATGCTGAAGGCGCGGTCGATCCAGAGCCGGACCGCGGCGTCCGGGTCGGCCGGGGGCAGGCCGTCGACCAGGCGATCGAGGGCCGCGCGCAGGTCGTCGAGGCCCGCGCCGGTGACCGCGCTGACGGCTACCGCCTCGATCCCGCCGAGCGACGTCTTGGCCAGCTCCTTCCGGGCCATTCGCTCGGCCATGTCCGGATCGGCGAGGTCCGAGCGGGTGATGACGAGCAGGCCGTGCCGCACGTCGAGGGCGTGCAGCGCGGCCAGATGCTCGGCGGACTGCGGCTTCCACCCCTCGTCCGCGGCGACGATCATCAGGGCGGCCGGGACCGGCCCCACGCCGGCCAGCATGTTCGGCACGAACCGCTCGTGCCCGGGCACGTCGACGAACGCCACGGTCCGCCCCGACGGCAGCGCGGTCCAGGCGAAGCCGAGGTCGATCGTCATGCCCCGGCGGCGCTCCTCGGCCCAGCGGTCCGGCTCCATCCCGGTCAGCGCCCGGACCAGCGTCGACTTGCCGTGGTCGACGTGCCCGGCGGTGGCTACGACGTGCATGCGCCGGCGGCTTCGAGGACGGCGGTGACCACATCGTCGTCGGACTCCGGGGGGACGCAGCGCAGATCGAGGAGCAGGCGGCCACGCTCGACGCGGCCGACGACCGGGATTGCGCCGGTGCGCAGGCTCACCGCGTACGGCCGCGGGAGGGAGAGCGACCACGACGGGAGGGTGACGCCGGGCGCGCCCCCGCCACCCACGACGGCCTCGGACGCGATCAGGGTGACCTCGACGCCGGCCTCGGCCAATCGCTTGGCCGCCCGTTCGGTGCGGGCCTTGAGCTCCGGTTCGGGCAGGCGCAGCGCCTGCCAGGTAGGTGTGGGCGGGCCGGTGAGGGTGGCCTGGAGGGCGGCGAGGGTGAGCTTGTCGACGCGCAGCGCGCGGGCGAGGGGGTGGCGGCGGAGGCGCTCGATCAGGCCGGCGTCGCCGAGGATCAGGCCGGCCTGCGGGCCGCCGAGCAGCTTGTCGCCGCTGGCGGTGACCAGGGTGGCGCCGGCTTTGAGGCTGGTCGTGGCGTCCGGTTCGCCGGGGAGCAGCTGGTCGGGTCCGAGGAGTCCGGAGCCGATGTCGACGATCACCGGGGTGGGCAGGGCGGCCAGGTCCTTGATGCTCGCGCCGCTGGTGAAGCCGGTGATCACGAAGTTGGACGGGTGGACCTTGAGGATGAAGCCCGTATCCTGATTTATCGCGTTTCTGTAGTCTTCTACGGTCGTGCGGTTGGTGGTGCCGACCTCTCGCAGGCGCGCCCCGGTCGACTGGAGCAGGTCGGGCAGGCGGAAGCCGTCGCCGATCTCCACCAGCTCGCCGCGACTCACGATGATCTCCCGGCCGGCGGCCAGCGCGGTGGCGGCCAGCACCAGCGCGGCGGCGCCGTTGTTGACGACATGCACGTCGGCGGCGCCGGGCACCGCCTGCCGCAGCGCCGCCAGCACGCTGCGCCCGCGCCGGGCCCGGCCGCCGGTGCGGAGGTCGAGCTCGACGTCGGTGTGACCGGCGGCGGCGGTCAGCGCGTCGACGGCGGCGGGGGAGAGGGCGGCCCGGCCCAGGTTGGTGTGCAGGACGACGCCGGTCGCGTTCAGCACCGGCCGCAGGCCACCGGCCGTGCCGGGCAGCGCGCGCACGGCGGCATCGGCGACCGCCTCGGGCGCGATCTCGCCGGCCCGGGCGCGCCGCTGGGCCTCGGCCACCGCCGCCTTCACGGCCGGGCGCCCGATCCGCTCGGCAGCGCCGGCCAGGCGAGGGTCCGCCAGCACCACATCGGTACGCGGCACGCGCCGGCGCGGATCGGTCATCGCTCGAATCTATCGGGTCCCCGAGCGGCCGGCCGAGATCGCGGCCGTCGCGTCCGGCTCGGCCATCCGCGCCGATCGGCTCGGCGAGCCCGATCAGCGGATCAGCTTCTCGAGGTATGCCGCGACCGCCGCCATGCCCGCCGCGTTGGAGTGGAAGGACCCGCCGAAGGCCATCGGGTCCTCGATGAACGGGGCCACCCACGGCTCGGCCGAGCCCAAGGCGTGATCGCGTCTGACGCCCGAGATCGCGACCAACTCGGCGCCGGACCGCTCGGCCGCCGCCACGTAGGCCGCCTCGAGCGCGGACCGGATGTCCCGGAGAGCGGCGATCTCCCCCGGCTCGAACGGGACCCCGGGGCCCGGCGCGGTCCGGTCCCCGAAGACGCTCGGGTAGTCGACCAGCAGCACCCGGGCCACGTCGTCGCGGTTCATGCCGGCCTTCCCGGCGTATCCCCGCTCATTGTGGACAGTCGCGGAGAAGTGTCGTACCCGGGTGATGGAATCGTCCCCACCCAGTGCCGGGGGTGGGGACGACTGGTCCGGGGTCAGGCCGCGGCCAGCGCGAGCGCGAGGCAGAAGCCGAGCAGCGCGAGTCCCTGGAGCGTCGCGCGCAGGTTGATGATCGAGTCCCACCGCTCCTGGAGGCGGCGGGCGTCGGCCGGCACCCGGCCGGCCTCGGCGGCCTCGATGAAGACCTTGTTGATCGGCAGCGAGATCCGGTTGAACAGGACCAGCCAGACCAGCAGCAGGAGCAGGGCGATCCCGGCGGCGAGGCCGGCGGCCGGGCGCCCGGTGAGGAACGCGGTGAGCGTGGTGGCGGCGCCCGCCACGACGCTGAGGATGCCGGGCACCGGCATGCGGGCGTTGCCGTAGCGGTGGTCCAGGCCCACGACCCGGGTCAGGGTGCCGTCGTCGACCGCGGCGTAGGTGGGCCGCAGGACCAGCGCG
Source organism: Actinoplanes subtropicus (assembly GCF_000721705.1). Classification (GTDB taxonomy): domain Bacteria; phylum Actinomycetota; class Actinomycetes; order Mycobacteriales; family Micromonosporaceae; genus Actinoplanes; species Actinoplanes subtropicus. The sequence goes on along the minus strand of NZ_JOJL01000027.1, from coordinate 132,616 downwards.
GCGACCGTGTCGGTGCCGAAGATGACCGCGGTGGCCAGCGCGGCGACGATGGCGAGAACGTCCACGAGTACGGTCACGAGTTCCTCCCCGAAAATCTAGCGTTGCTAGAAATCTAGCACTGCTAGTATCGCGGTGTGAAGCCCCCTACGAAAGCGCAACTGGCCCGCGCCGGCCGGCGGGATCGGATCGTCGAGGCGGCGGCCGAGATCGCCGAGGCCGACGGGTGGGCGGCGGTGACCGTGCGGCGGCTCGCCGACACGATCGGCTTCAGCCAGCCCGTTCTCTACGGGCATTTCCCCGACGGGCGGGACGGCATCGTCCGGGCCGTGGCGCTGGCCGGCTTCGCCCGGCTCGCGGCACTCATGGGCGCGGCGGGCGACCTCGGCGCGCTCTGCGGGGCGTATCTCGAATTCGCCCGCTCCCGCCCCGCGGCGTACGAAGCGATGTTCTCGATGCCGACCGACCTGGAGTTCGCCCGGCCGACCACGCCCGAGCCGCTGCGCGCCGCGTTCGGCCCGCTGATGTCCGCGACGGGCGACGAGACCCGGGCCGAGCTGTTGTGGAGCGCGCTGCACGGCCTCGCCGACCTGTCCCGGCACGGCCGGCTCCGGCCCGACTTCGAGACGGCCCGGGTCGAGATGCTGATCGGCCTGTTCCGGCCACAAGAGTGAGAGCATGGGTGCCCATGAGGTCCGAGCGTTTCGACTCCACGGTCGCCGTCACGCGCGGCGGCAAGCTGCTGGTGCCGGTCCCGTTCGACCCCGACCGGGTCTGGGGCGCCAAGCCGCGCCATCACGTCAGCGGCACGGTCAACGGCGCCCGGGTGCGGGCGGTCCTCGAGCCGGCCGGCGACGGCTTCGGCTTCACCCTCGGCGCGAAGTCACCCGCCGCGTGCGGGGTGGCCGCCGGCGACCGGGTCGCCGTGGAACTCGCGCCGGAGGGGCCGCAGCGCGAGGACCTCGCCGAGGACGTCGCCGCCGCCCTGGCCGCCGAGCCCGGGGCCGGGGCGTTCTTCGACTCGCTGGCGCAGTTCTACCGCCGGGGCTATCTACGCTGGATAGACGCGACAAAACGCCGCCCCGACAAACGCGCCGAACGTATCGCGGAAATGATCGAACTGCTCAAAGCCGGTAAAAAACAGCGCTGAACCGAACCGCCGGAACCGGTGTCGGGTAGGAGGTGACGACGCCGACCTCCCGCCGCGTGCTGGCGCCGGGCGCGGTCGTCCGGGGGTGCGGCGCGCCAGTTCCAGTCGTCCGGGTCGCTCGACATGGACCTGCCCGCGACCCAGCTGGCGATCAGCCGCGCCACCCTGTACCGGATCCGTCCTTTACGGCGAGTTGTCCGGCGGCGGCCGGGTCGATTTCGGGGTGGCCGAACCGGTGTTGCGTGGGCTCTTGACGGCCCCTTCGGTAAGTCGTAGCTTACGGTAAGCCATGACGAACGCAACCGCGATGCTGACCGCGCTGGGCGATCCGACCCGGCAGGCGATCTTCGAGCGGCTGACCGACGGACCACTCGCGGTCGGCCAGCTCGCCGACGTCCTGCCGATCAGCCGCCCAGCCGTCTCCCAGCACCTGAAGGTCCTCAAGGAGGTCGGTCTCGTCACCGACCGGCAGGAGGGCACCCGGCGTCTCTACTCGGTCGATCCGGACGGCCTGGCCGAGCTCCGGGCCCACCTCGACGGGTTCTGGGCGCGGTCGCTCGCGGCCTTTCAGCAGCACGCATCTCGGGAGAGCCAAAATGATCAAAACAACTGAGGCGGTACGCCGGGAAGTCGTCGTCGGCATCCCCCCGGACCGCGCGTTCGAGCTGTTCACGGGCGACATGACCGCGTGGTGGCCGGCCGCGCACCACATCGGTTCGGCGCCGATCGCCGAGATCGTCATCGAGCCGCGCCCCGGCGGCCGCTGGTTCACCAGGCACGAAGACGGCACCGAGACGTCCACCGGGGTCGTGCGGGCCTGGGATCCGCCCGGCCGGTTCGTGGTGACCTGGCAGATCGGCGCCGACTGGAAGTACCACGACGACCTCGTCACCACGGTCGAGGTGCTCTTCCAGCCCGCCGGCGGCGGCCGCACCCGGGTCCGGCTCGAGCACCGTGACCTCGACGCCTACGGCGCCGACGCGGCCGGCATGCGGGAGACCTTCGAGGGCGAGGGCGCCTGGAACGCGACCCTGCGGGCGTACGCCGCGATGGCCGACGCCGCATGAAGACGTACGCCGTGGTCCTCTACGAATCGGCCGACGACGTGGCGAGCCGGGCCCCCGCCCACTACCCGGCGCACAAGGCCCGCCTCGACGAGTTCCACGCGGCCGGCGACCTGATCATGGTCGGCACCTTCGGCGACCCGCAGGCGCAGGGCTCGATGGCCGTGTTCACCAGCCGCGAGGCCGCGGAGAAGTTCGTCGGGGACGACCCGTTCGTGCTCAACGGCGTCGTCCGCCGGCACGAGATCCGGGACTGGAACGAGACCTACAGCTGACCCGCGCCCCACCCGGCAAAGTCGGACGTATAGGACAGTTCCGGGTGGGGTACGCGGTCCCCCATGACGACGGAGCCGGGCACCCTGGAGACTGTGGCCGAGGAGGCCGGCACATGGTTCGCGACGCACCTCCGCTGATCTTCGCCGACCGGGGCGACGCCGGCCGGCTGCTCGCCGCCGAGCTGGCCCGGCGGCTGGTGGCCGACCACGCCCGGCCGCTCGTGCTGGCCCTGCCGCGCGGGGGAGTGCCGGTCGCCGTGCAGGTCGCCGCCCGGCTCGGCGGCGACCTCGACATCGTGCTGGTCCGCAAGATCGGCGCGCCCGGCCGGCCGGAGTTCGGGGTCGGCGCGATCGCCGAGGACGGGCCGCCGGTCTTCGACGAGGGCACCCTCGAGTACCTCGGGATCACCGCCGACGACCTGGCCGGCACGGTCGCCGCCGAGCGGGCCGAGCTGGAGCGGCGGGCGCGCCGCTACCGGGGTGGCCGGCCCGCGCCGGCCGCCGGGGGCCGTACCGTGCTGCTGGTCGACGACGGCCTGGCCACCGGGGTGACCGCCCGGGCCGCCCTGCGCTGGCTGCGCGGCCAGGCCCCGCGCCGTACGATCCTGGCCGCGCCGGTCTGCGCCCCGCAGGCCCGCGACGCCCTCTCCGGCGACGCCGACGTGGTGGTCTGCCCGAGCGCGCCGGCCGATTTCCGCGCGGTCGGCCAGTGGTACCAGGACTTCCGCCAGCTCAGCGACGACGACGTGGAAGCCGCGATGCGCGGCTTCGCCCACACCTAAGGGCCGATGCTTGCCCGTACGCCGGGGGTGGGCCCGGTCCGGGCGGGCGGGTCGCCGAGCGGCACGTAGTCCTCCAGCAGCGCCGGGGTCAGCCCGGACCGGTGGATCGCCCGCAGCGCCGCCAGGAAGTCCTGCACGAACGCGGGCCGGAAGTGCATGAGGATGATGTCGCCGGGCTGGACCCGCTTGACCGGCTCCTGGTAGCGGACGATGCCCTTGTCGACGGTCTCCTTCCACATGAACGCAGCCCGCAGCCCGCACCCCTTGGCCACCCGCAGCGTGGTGCGGTCCTTGTCGCCGAACGGCGGCCGGAACAGCACCGGGCGCCGGCCGTACCACTGGCCGAGCCGGTCGGCGCCCTCGCAGATCTGGCGCCGCTGGAAGGCCTCGCCCCGCCCGGCCAGCTCCGGGTGCGAGATCGTGTGCGCCTCGATCACCGCGCCGTACGTCCGCAGCCGGTCGAAGAACGGCAGGTCGTCCCGGATGAAGTCGGTGGTGAGGAACAGCGTCACCGGGATGCCGGCCGCGGCGAACAGCTTCGGCGCCTCCGGGTTCTTCAGCACGCCGTCGTCGATGGTGAGGAACGCGACCGGCTGGGTGACCGGGATCCGGGACAGGAACGGCGCCTCGTCGCCGGTCGGCAGGGTGATCGGCTCCGGGGCGGGGGCCGGCGGGAACCGCGGCACGTCGCTGAGCCGCCAGCCGATCGGCGCGCCCAGCTCGGCCGGCAGGGTCGGCGGCGTCGGCCCGGAAGGCGACGGCGACGGGCCGGCGGCAGGCGACGCGCCGGACGGCCCGGGCGCGGCCGGGATCGACGGGGCGGCGGAGGGCCGCAGGGATCGGCCGGTGCTCCACCCGGCGACGGCCGGCACCGCCACCAGGGCGACGCAGGCCACCCCGAGGGCGACCCGGCGCCGGGACAGCATGATCACGCCGGGCACCCTACCCGGTCACAGCAACCGCACAGGTACGGCTCAACTCGCCAGCCGGAAGGTTTCGGCGTGCCGCTGCCGGGCCGGCACCTTCAGCACGCGCAGCGTCTTCAGCACGGCGTCGGTCATCCCGGACGGGCCGCACACGAAGACGTCGCGCTCGGCGATGTCCGGCACCAGCGCGATCAGACTTTCCGGGCCGAACGGGTTGTTCGGCGGGCTCCCGGCGCCGGTCCGGCCGGTGAGCAGGTGCAGGGTGGCACCTCGTACGGACGCAAGGTTCTGCATCTCGCCCAGAAGGACGGCCTGGGCCGAATCGTGCACGCGGTAGAGGACCACGATGTCACCGGTGAGGGTGTCGTCCTCCAGCAGCGCGCGGATCGGGGTCACGCCGATGCCGCCCGCGATCAGCAGCGTCTTGTCGGTGACCCGCTGACCGGCGGTGAACGCGCCGTAGGGGCCCTCGGCGAAGACCCGGGTGCCGAGCGGGAGGCGGCGCAGGCCCGTGCTGGTCCCGCCGATGCCCTTGGCGGTCAGCCGCAGCGAGCGGCCGTCCGGCGCGGCCGAGAGCGAGAACGGGTTGACCTGCCACCACCGGTTGTGGCCGAGGAACCGCCACAGGAAGAACTGGCCGGCCTTCGCGTCGAGCCGGTCGAGATGCTGCCCGGTGAGGTAGACGGAGACCACGTCGTCGGCCTCGGGCACCACGGCGGCGACCTTGAGCTGGTGGCGCGAGTTGCGGATCAGCGGCACCAGCAGGCGGCCGGCGAACAGGGCGCCCAGCGCAAAGGCCCACAGCCCCCACCAGTACACCTTGGTGAAGATGTTGGTCGTGAAGGCCGTGCCCTCGTAGAGCTGGTGCACGATGCCGAGCACGATGATCGCGTAGACCAGCAGATGCAGGGTGTGCCAGGTTTCGTACGAGACGCGGCGGCGCACCAGCCGCAGCGAGAAGGCCGCGGTGAAGACGAGCAGGGCCGCGGCGATCATGCCGAGCAGCACCGGCATCTGGCCGGTGGCCAGGTTGGTGAACTCGCGCAGGAACGTGATCCTGTCGAGCTTCGAGTAGCCCAGCAGCACGAACGTCGGATGCAGCAGGACCAGCCAGAACAGGGTGAAGCCGGTCCACCGGTGCCAGGTGGTCAGCTTGTCCATGCCGAGCCGCCGGTCGAGGAACGGCAGCCGGGCGATCAGCAGCACCTGCAGCGCCATCACGAAGGCCAGGTGCAGGCCGAAGAACCGCCCGATCGAGGTCAGCGTGTTGTGGGCCGGCGGCTTACCGGTGACGAACATCAACTCGACGACCGCCAGGTTGGCGATCAAGAAGATCCAGAGGACGATATGGGCGCTACGGGCGGTGGTGGCGGAGCGACTCTGGGGCTGGGTCACGGCGGTCATCCGATATCTCCCCCTGCTGGCGTCTGCCGGCGTGTACCACTCGTAGCGGAACTGGGTTCACAGCGCAATCCGTCAGCTGACATTGCTGATCACGGGCGTTGGCGCGGGGCGGGAATACTGGTCGGACGCCCGGAGAGTCCGGGTTGTGGGGGAGGGTGGAGCGGCGATGCCGGACGAGGGCACCATGCCGGACGAAACCGAAATTTCCGGTGGCCGCCGGCCGCCGGTGGTGGGGTCGGCCCGGGTGACGCCTCCCGCTCAGCCGCCAGCGCCGCCGGCCGGCAACGTCTACGGCGGCCGGCCGGGGCCGTCGGTCGCTCGGCCGCCCGCCGCCGGGAAGGCGTCCGTTCCCGGAACGCCTTTCGCCGCGCCGCCGCCTTTCGCCGCGCCGCCGCCTTTCGCCGCGCCGCCGCCTTTCGCCGCGCCGCCGCCTTTCGCCGCGCCGCCGTCTGCCGCCGCGCCGCCGCCTCTCGCCGCGCCGGGGGCCGCCCCGCAGGCGCGCTCGAAGCCGGGGGGCCGCAAACGTCTCCTGCTGGCCGTCGTTCTCCCGGCGGTCCTGCTGATCGCCCTGCTGACCACCGGCGTGGCGGTCCAGCTCAACCGCGAACTGCCGGCGGCCACACTCACCACCACGGTCCCCACCACGCTGAGCATCCCCGGCACCGCGCCCACTGTGCCGTGGCCCAAGTCCGGCTCCGCCGAGCTGATGATCGAGGGCCTGGGCCGGATCGGCGGCTCCGGCGACGACACCCCCGAGGCGATCGGCAGCGTCGCCAAGGTGATGACGGCGTACCTGATCCTCAAGAACCACCCGCTCAGCGGCGACGAGCCGGGCCCCACCCTCACCGTCACCGCCGCCGATGTCGCCGACTACCAGGCCCGCATCCCCGGCGGCCAGTCCCTGGTCGCGGTGGCGGCCGGCGAGAAGATCACCGAGCGCCAGGCGCTGGAGGCGCTGCTGATCCCGTCCGCCAACAACGTCGCGCACATGCTCGGCGGCTGGGACGCGGGCTCCGCCGACGCGTTCGTGACCAAGATGAACGACGCCGCCCAGGAGCTCGGCATGAAGAACACCCACTACACCGACCCGAGCGGCTTCCTGCCGACCACCGTGAGCACCGCCGCCGACCAGGTGCTGCTCGGCCGGGCCGCCATCAAGAACCCGGTCCTCGCCGACATCGTCGACCGCAAGAGCGTCACCATCCCGGTGGCCGGCCTCGTCCGCAACCACAACACCCTGCTGGGCGAACAGGGCGTCGTCGGCATCAAGACCGGCTCGACCGGCGAGGCCGGCGGCAACCTGCTCTTCGCCGTCCACCTGCGGGTCGGCAGCACGACCCTGACCCTGGTCGGCGCCGTCTTCAACCAGCCCGGCACCAACACCCCCACGCAGCTGGCCCAGGTCAACAAGGTGGTCCGCAAGCTGCTGACCGCGGTCCGCGCCGCGGTCAAGGAGTACACCCTGCTGCCCGACCAGCCCTCGGGCCGGATCACGACGGCCTGGGGCTCGACCGCGACGGTCAGTCCGGCGGCCCCGCTGAAGGTGATCGGCTGGCCGGGCCTGTCCTTCAAGGTCAACACCACCCGCGAGGCTCCCTCCGCGGAGGTAACGTCCGGCCAGCGGGTAGCCAAAATCCAAGCCGGTTCCGTACGGGTCGACCTCGTCACCGACGCGGCGACCACCCCACCCGGCCTCTGGTGGAAACTGACCCGCCGCCCATAAGGCCCGCTGCCCGCGCTGCCTGCGCTGCCCGTAGAGTCCGCCGCCCGTGTGGTCCGTGCTGCCTGCGCTGCCCGTGGTGGCCGCCGCTGGTAGGGCCGCGCTGCCCGTCGGGCCCGTGTGCCTGCGCTGCCTGCGCTGCCTGCGCTGCCTGCGCTGCCTGCGCTGCCTGCGCTGCCTGCGCTGCCTGCGCTGCCTGCGCTGCCTGCGCTGCCTGCGCTGCCCGTAGAGTCCGCCGCCCGTGTGGTCCGTGCTGCCTGCGCTGCCCGTGGTGGCCGCCGCCCGTCGGGCCCGCGCTGCCCGTCGGGCCCGCGCTGCCCGTCGGGCCCGTGTGGTCCGCCGCCCGTCAGGCCCGCTGCCGGCGTTGCCGTGGGGCCCGCCGTCCGTGGGGCCCGCCGTCCGTGGGGCCCGCCGCCCCTCGGCTCAGAGGCGCCCGCGCCGGCCGCGCCTGGTGCCGGCCATCGCCGGCATCGGGCTGGTCAGCCTGTCCGGCCAGGTGAAGGCGACCTTGCCGGTCGCCTCGAACTCGACGGCCAGCTCGGCCAGCGCGGCGACCGCCGCGGCCACCTGCACACCGGACCAGGGGAGCGGCTCGGTGCTGAACACGCCCCAGCCGCGGCGCAACCGCTCCATCGTGGCGGTCTCGTCGTGCTCGACCGCGTCGTGCACCACGCCGGCCAGGATCTCGGCCGCGCCGAGCGACTGCTTGTTGGCCGCCAGCAGCCGCTTGCTGCGCTCGGCGGCGTCGTGCCGCGGATGCCCCGACACCACCCGCATGTTGTCGAAGACCCCGCCCGCGGCGATCGACCCGAACACCCCGCCGGCCAGGCCGAGCTCGCGCTCGGTGACCGCGTGAGCCAGGTCGTGCGGCACCCGATACTTACGGTCGTACCCCGGCAGTTCGAGAACGACCCCGTCGCCGCGCCGGATGGTGGCCAGCGTCGATCCGCTCAACGCCCGCGCGAAAGTGATGAGCATGGCCCATCGTCACCCTCGAACAAGCGACTCGGCCAGCGGTTATTCGCTACTTTCCAGGATCTGCTTGAGGCGACGAAGATCCCCGGACACCGCCTTCACGTCCCGTTCCAGCTCCGCGTCGGACATGCCGGGCCACCGCCGTACGCTGAAAACGATCTCGCAGCCCTCCCCGTAGCCCACCACCCGTAACGGGTTGTAGAACCGCTCGCCGCTCGGCAGCGTCACCTCGTGATCGAGCACGCCGAACCCATTGGCCGGCGCGAACATCACCTTCACCCGCCCCATCGGCCCACACACGAACCAGTCCTCCCCGGCCCGCTCGACCGTGTCGCCGAGCCCGGGCGCCCAGTCAGCGATGTGGTCGGGCCGCGCCACGTAGTCGTACACGTCCGCGGCCGCCCGCTGGATCCGCTCCGCCACCTGCACCGAATCCGAAGCCATACCCCCATCATGGGTCGACGGTGGCCACCTTGCCCGTGACAGCTGGCAACGACCGGTTGACCGCTCGATCGATCTGGCCGATGAGACGTCGGCCGTCAATGGGCGCTACGAGTGTTCGCGACAGCCAGCCGGGTGGGGCCGTGGTTACGCCAGCAGCGTAGTGACGAAGGCCGTTGCCAACACCGCACCGGCCGCGAGCGTGATCGGCCCCCATCGCGCTCGGGTCACTGCCAAGGGGCGGTCGGTGTCGAGCGGGGGCACTTCGCCCAGCGCCCGGACGATCGCCTGAATCGTGCGGAATCGGCAGCGCACGTTGCTGCGGTAGCGGTTCGATCCCGCCTCGAGCAGCGGCGAGTCGACCCGGAAGTTCCGATGGTCGCCGTCGGTGAGCTCGGCGCGCACGTTCCGGCCGTCGGCGAGAAACCCCGCCAACAGCTTCCGGGGAAGGCTGGTCCGGCGGAACCCGGTGTCGATGTGCAGATGTTCGCGCGTGATGACGAACCGGGCGGCCGGGCCGAGCAGCCAGCAGGCGGCGATGGCGAGGACCGAGCCGGTCACGCCACCCACCTGCATCCCTTTGGGCTCGGCGGTCCAGTTCGTCACGACAGACACCGGCAGGCAGACGACGATCGCCATCATGAGCCACGCGACGCCGCTCCACCGCCGCACCACTCGCCGCCGTGGCCGCAGGCCGGATGGGCCAGGGACGAACGCCGGCACGGCGGGAAGCCGCTCCTGTTCGTAGCGCAGCAGAATGGCCGAGTAGATGCGGCCGTTGACGGCCAGAAACAGGGCGAGGATGCCGAGAACGGCCGGAAGAGCACTCGCGCCCACCCGCACCCCGACGGCCCACAACACCGCCGTGACTGCCCCCAGCAGCAACCCGGCGCCGCCGACGGTCAGGGAGAGGCGCCAGGTCCAGATCAGCGCACCGTTGTCGTGGTATCCCGAGATCGAGCGCCGCCCCATGACGATCACGGTAGAGCGGGCCCACAACGGAATCGGCAGACCGGACGCCCGCCCCGCAAGCGCGACGGCTCGCGCGCAACGCGAGGCGCAAGGGACGTCGGTATCGGCGAGGCGCCGGCCCGGCTGATTTGCTGGGCGTGGGAACCTGCGGCCGACGTGGTTCGAGTTTGGTCCGCGTTTGGTCCGGCGGCTGCGGACCGGGTCACCTTCGCCACGCCGCACGACGGGGTCAACTGGACGGCGCAGACCACGCAGTCGCGCCAGATGTACCCGGCCCTCTGGCCGAGCTATCTGACCAACCTGAACCAGAACAGTGATCCACAGGGCAACAACGGCACCAACTGGCTGCTCATCGGCTCCGACGGGGACAACTTGGTGACCCCGGAATCAGCGACGAACATGTCCGGGCCCGATGTGTACAAAGTGGTCTACAAGCAGGGGCCGGACCACACCCACTACGTCGACGACGAGTGGGTGCGCAGAGTCGACCCGACCCGCGCCGCCGGCTGGAGCCTCGGCGCCAAGGGCGTGCCGAAGAACGGAACCCGCAGCCTCCTCGGGAAGGCCGGCCGTCCGATCGGCCGCCGGTGCGGGTGGATCGTCGTCGGCGAGAATCCCGGCCAGGGCTGGCCCGGCCCCGGGCCAGCCGCGCCTTCACCGTTCCCTCCGGCACGCCCAGCGTCGCCGCCACCTCCGCCACCGGCAGGTCGGCGAGATGGTGCAGCACCACCGCCTCCCGGGTGGGTGGCGCGAGCCGTCGCAGTGCGGCCAGCAACGCCACCCGGTCGCGCGACAGCCCTGGCGCGGCCTCCCGGGCGATCTCCACCCGCCCCGACCGGACCAGCCGATCGAACACCCACCGGCGCCGGTACCGGGTGCGGGCCACATTCAGCGCCGCCACCCGCAGCCAGCGCTCCGGCTCCTCGGCGTCGAGAAAGGACCTGGGCGCGGCCAGCACCCGGGCGAACGCCTCCCGCACCGCGTCCTCGGTCCGGTTGCAGTCAAACGCAGAACGGGGACCGATCCCGGCCGGAGTGCCGTCGCGACACGTCGAAAAGGTTGCCCGGTCAAGAACTTTGGTAAATGATGGTCTTCAATATCCACAGGGGTTGGGAGGCCGGGTTGTCCCTGCTCACCGCGCTCGACCGCAAGCATACGATCGCGCCGGAGGGGTACAGCCGCTGGCTGATCCCGCCGGCCGCGCTCGCCGTGCATCTGTGTATCGGCCAGGTTTACGCGACCAGCGTCTACAAGAACTCGTTCATCAAGCATTTCGCCGCCAGCCAGACCTCGATCGGCATCATCTTCAGCATCGCGATCGTGATGCTGGGCCTGTCGGCGGCGGTCGGCGGCACCTGGGTCGAGGCGAACGGCCCCCGCAAGGCGATGTTCGTCTCCGCCTGTTGCTGGGCCAGCGGCTTCCTGGTCGCGGCGCTCGGGATCGGAACGAAACAGCTGTGGCTGGTCTATCTCGGCTACGGCGTGATCGGTGGCATCGGGCTCGGCATCGGCTACATCTCGCCCGTGTCCACGCTGATCAAATGGTTTCCCGACCGGCCCGGCCTGGCCACGGGACTGGCCATCATGGGCTTCGGCGGCGGCGCCCTGATCGCGAGCCCCGCTTCGCGTCAGCTTCTTTCCGCGTACGACTCGAGCTACGACCCCAACGTGGCCACCTCGATCGCCGACGGCCGGGCGCTGGTGCTGCTGTTCGTCACCCTGGGCATCGCGTACTTCCTGATCATGATGTTCGGGGTCGCCAACATCCGGGTGCCGGCGCCGGGATGGCGTCCGACGGGCTGGGACCCGTCGGCCGCCAAGGCGAAGCCGCTGGTCACGGCCGCCAACGTGTCGGCCGCCAACGCCATCCGTACGCGAAGCTTCTGGTTGTTGTGGGTTGTTCTGTTCTGCAACGTGACCGCGGGCATCGGCATCCTCGAACAGGCCAGCCCGATGATCCAGGACTTCTTCCGGGGGAGCGACGGCGTCTCCACCGTCAGCGTCACGGCGGCGAGCGGCTTCGTCGGCCTGCTGTCGCTGTTCAACATGGCCGGCCGGTTCGTCTGGTCGTCCACCTCCGATGTGCTCGGCCGCAAGCCGATGTACCTGGTGTACCTGGGCGTCGGCATGGTCATGTACCTCCTGCTGGCCACCGTCGGCGACGCGGCGACGGCGCTGTTCGTGGTGCTGGCGGGCGTGATCCTGTCCTTCTACGGCGGCGGTTTCGCGACGGTCCCGGCCTACCTGCGCGACCTGTTCGGCACCTACCAGGTGGGCGCGATCCACGGCCGGCTGCTGATCGCCTGGTCCGCGGCCGGCGTCGCCGGTCCACTGATCATCAACGGCTTTCTCGACGCCCAGGGCAAGCCCGGCAGCCTGACCGCGGACGCCTACCGGCCGGCGCTGTTCACGATGGTCGGCGTGCTGGCCGTCGGCTTCGTCGCCAACCTGCTGATCCGCCCGGTGCCGGAACGATTCCACGAGCCGGCCGGCACCGTCACCGCCCTCGAGAAGGAGGCTGCCGCATGAGCGCCCCATCCGTCCGCCTACTGGTGTCCTGGCTGCTGGTGGCCGTGCTGCTCGGGTACGGCGTAGTGGAGACCGCGATCACGGCGGCCAAGCTCTTCAAGTGACACCGCTCGTCAAGTAACACCGCTCGTCGAGTAACACCGGGACCGGCCAAGGCCATGCGACGTGCTGCTCGGGAGCGTCGTGGGCCTTGGCCGTCATCCGGCCCTGAGCGCCGCCTGCCCTCTCGGCCCGATCGCGGTCTGGCTACCGGTATCGGGCGGTGCACGGATCCGTCGCACAGCGAGCGTTTGATCAAGCGGGATGCCACTCGCTGAGTCGCCATGGCTCGCCCACCGTGTACGGCTCCGGTTCGCCTGAAACGACCAGAGCGATCCCGGGATCCGCCGTCAGACGAAGCGAGCCGTCGTCGTTGACCCGGGCGGCATCTATGGTTCGTCCGTTGAGCACCGTGGCCGCGGTCAGCCACCGGATGCCGTCGTCGGCGCTGCCACCAGCGGAATCGGCTGCCTCGATGGCCCAGGAAGCGTCGATGTACAGACGGGTTTCCTGGTTGGGTGTCGGCCGGTTGTCGCAGAGTCCCAGGAACGGCCACGCCTGCCGAATTCCGATCTCCACCACGAAGGAACCGGCGATTTGTTCCACGTCCATGGACAGATGATGCCCGCAGCCGGCCACCCGCGCACTCACCTGGCGATGCTGAGCGGAGTCGGGCAGGTTGTGCGGAGCTTGGCGAGGTCGCCGCGCTTCTCGGCCACCCGGTCGGGCAGATCCTCGCGCATTACTGACGGCTGGACGGGCGCGCTCAGTTCTTGACGGCCACGCCGCCCGTCATTTGGACGTGGGTGTCGTCGATCGCGGCGGCCTCGGCGTCCGGGCGCCACTTGTTGACCAGTACGACGCCGGGGTCGACCAGGTCGAGGCCGCGGAACAGGGCGGTCACCTCGTCGTCCGTGCGCTCGATCGCTTGGATGCCGCGGGCGCGGTAGGCGGCCGCGGCGGCGACCGCCTGCGGGTTGTGCGCGGTGACCGTGGAGATGGCCAGGGTGCTGCCGGCCGGGCACGGTTCGAGCAGACCGTCGAGGATGCGGTGGGCCTCGTCCTCGTCCGGGATGAACTGCAGGACGGCGATCAGGCTGATCGAGACCGGCCGGGTGAAGTCAATATTGTCCCGGACCTCGGGGGACGCCAGGATCTTGTCGACGTCGCGCAGGTCGGCGTCGAGGTACGCGGTGGTGCCCTGCGGCGTCGAGGTCAGCAGGGCCCGGGCGTGGACGAGCACGATCGGGTCGTTGTCCACGTACACAATCTTGGAAGTTGGATCTTCTTTCTGGACGACCTCGTGCAGGTTGGGCGAGGTGGGCAGGCCGGTGCCGATGTCGAGGAACTGCCGGATCCCGCGCTCGGCCGCCAGGTGGTGGGCCACTCGCGCCATGAACTGCCGGTTCGCCCGCATCGAGATCGGCAGGCTCGGGGACGATTCGACGATGGCGGCCGCCGCCGTACGGTCCGCCTCGAAGTTGTCCTTGCCGCCCAGCAGGTAGTCGTAGATCCGCGCCGAGTGCGGCACCGACGTATTGAGATCCACTGGCATGGCCAGAAATGTACCTCACCGCCCATGCGGCACCTCGAGGCAGTTCGACCCGCCAAACCGGACGAATCGGCCTGTCCGGATGGTTGGGTGTCCGTTCGTCATCGAGATGAGGGGGTACACCGCGAGAGGGAGGTACGTGATGATCGAACCGACGCCTGAGTTGCATGCCGGGTTCAGCGAGCCGACGGCGGGTCCGGTGCCGTGGGCCGAGGCCGAGCGGATTCTCGGCTCGGCGGAGATCTTCTGGCTGTCCACCGTGCGGCCCGACGGGCGGCCGCACGTCACCCCGCTGCCGGCGGTGTGGGACGGCGGTGCCCTGTACATCTGCACCGGAGACCAGGAGCAGAAGGCCGCCAACCTGCGGCGCAATCCGTATTGCGCGTTGTCCACCGGCACCGACAAGCTGCACGACGGCACCGACGTGGTCGTCGAGGGGAGCGCCGAGCGGATCACCGACCATGGCCGGCTGGTCGAGCTGGCCGCGCTGTGGAAGGCCCGGCACGACTGGAACTACCGGGTGCTCGACGACACTTTTGACGACGGGGCCGGCCACATCGGGCTGGTTTTCGCGGTACGGCCGGCGAAGGTGCTGGCCTTCGGGAAGAAGCCGCACAGCCAGACCCGGTACCGATTCGACAATTCCTGAATGCACGTGACTTTCCGTGGCGGCAAGTCACGTGCTAACTTTCCGGTATGGAAAGACAGTCGTCGGGTCCCGTCGCTCCCGGCGCGGCCCGAGAGCAACTCCGGGCCGCCCGTCAGGCGCATGACGCGTCAGTCCGCCGGGCGGCGATCCCGGCGAGCTTGATCCTCGCGTCCAGCACGCTCTGCGGAGTGCTGACCGTGCCGTCGAGGTACAAGGGGCCGGGAGGCATCGTGGCGATCGTCGCGGTCGTGTGGTTCCTTGCCGAGTTGGTGAGGCTGTCCGCCCGCAACCACTGGCGGCCGCTGATTTCCCTGCCGAAGCCCACGTGGGGCGTCGTCGACGTGACGCTCACCTGCGTCGCGGTCCTGGTCGGGGCCGTGGTCGGCCCGCACGTCCTCGCCGGCCGCGGCGATTCCGGCCTGGCGAGCTGGGGCCTCGGCGCGGCTGTGGCCGTGACCGTCGCGGCCTGCCTGTTCGGCGCGAAGGCTTCCTATCGGCGCCGGACGGCCCGGGTGTGGCGGGGGTGAGCGAGGCGGCGTTCGACGAGCTCATCCACGCGCCGTTGCGGCTACAGATCTGCGCGATGCTCGCGCCGGTGCGGTCGTTGCCGTTCTCCGACATCCGGGAGAGCCTGGAGATCTCGGACTCGGTCCTGAGCAAGCACCTCGCCGCACTCGGCGACGCCGGGTATGTGGAGATTTCCCGCGTACGGGTGGACGCGCGCTCGCGGCGGCTGGTCACGCTCACCGTGCCGGGACGCACCGCCCTGCGTGGGCACCTGGCGGCACTGCGAGCGATCGCCGCCGCGGCGGAGCCGCACGTTGCCGCGCCCGCCGCTGCCGAGGAGCCGTCCGGCGCCCGTCACGAGGTCACCCTCGACCTCGGGATCGCCTAGCGAAGCGGGCACGCGGCATCGGCCCGGCCGCCCGGCTCGGCCGGCGCGTCCCCCGCCGACGTCCACCGCGACGAGTGCCGCTGAGCCGGCGGGGGCTCTCCCATACGTACGCAATGATGGTTTTGCTGGTGACTTCCGCGGGTCAGGCGGGTGGCTCGATCGACAGCGCGTGGTGGAAGACGTTGCGGGGGTCCCAGCGGGCCTTGATCTGCTGCAACCGCGGGTAGTTGTCCTTGTAGTAGAGCGTCGACCAGGGCACGCCCGAGGTGTTCCAGGCCGGGTCGGCCAGGTCCGCGTCCGGGTAGTTGATGTAGGAGCCGTCGTTCGCGTCGTTCGGGACCGGGGCACCGCCGGTGGCCGCGTAGACGTCGCGGTACAGGTCGCGGACCCAGGCGAGGCTCTTGGCGTCGTCCTCCTCGTCGACCCAGATGTTCTGGAAGACCGCCTTCATGATGACGTCGCGCTGAGCGATCGCGGTGGCGCCGGCCGGCACCGAGCGGACCTGGCCGCCGTAGCCGATCAGCAGCATGCCGCAGTTGCCGGTGCCGGTGTCGTTGGTGAGATTGCGGTAGATCGCCGCGAGCTGGGCGGCGTCGTAGCCCTTCCGCAGGTACGCCGCCTTGATCTTGTAGCGCCGGTTGAACTGGTCGCCCGGTTCGCCGGTGCTCGGCCAGGTCACCATGTGCATCCACGGCATCGTCCGGCGCGCGTTGAGCACCGGCGTCAGGCCCGTCCCGGCGTTCACCGCATCGACGAACTCGGTCACCATCGCGTCCGCGCGCGACAGGCCGGCGTCGATCTGCACCGCCATCGGGAAGCCTTGGGAACTCTTGTGCGTGGGCAGCAAAATCCCATACAGGCCGGCGTACGGCGAATCCGGCGCGCTGTTCCGCTCGTGCCAGGCACCGAAGTTCCCGAGCAGCCGGGTGAAGGCCGCCTCGGTCATCGACTCGTCCCAAGCCCACTCGACCAGGCATTCGAGCATCTGCTTGGGGGCCTTGGGCAGCAGCCCGGCCGGGTCGGCGCCGGTCGCGCCGGGCGAGCGCAGCCAGTACCGGGTGACCACGCCGAAGTTGCCGCCGCCCCCGCCGGTGTGCGCCCACCACAGGTCCCGGTTCGGGTCGCCGGCGTCCCGGGTGGCCACCACCGCCCGGGCGTGGCCCCGGCGATCCACGACGACCACCTCGACCGCGTACAGGTGGTCGACGACCGAACCGTAGCGCCGGGACAGCGGGCCGTACCCGCCGCCGGCGATGTGGCCGCCCGCGCCGACCTCGGGGCAGCCGCCGGCCGGGATCGTGACGCCCCAGCCGGTCTGCAGCGTGCGGTAGACCCGGCCGAGCGTGGCGCCGGGCTCGACCACGAACGCGCGGCGGCCCGGGTCGTAGCCGACCTCGTCCATCGGGGAGAGATCGAGCAGCAGGCGTACGCCCGGATCGGCCGTGAAGTTCTCGAAGCAGTGCCCGCCGCTGCGGGCCGCGATCCGCCGGCCTGTTCCGACCGCGTCCGCGACGGCGGCGACGACCTGCTCGGCCGAGGCGACCACCCGCACCTCGTCGGGGTGCCCGACGAACCGGAAGTTGTTGCCCCGCAAGAGATTCTCGTAGCGCGGGTCGCCCGGTCGTACGGACACCGGCGCCGCCCCGGGTGCCGCGCTACTCATGGTGACGCTGCCCACGGCCACGGCGCCCGCTCCGGCCAGCAGCCCCCGCCGGGTGACACCCTCCTGCTTGCCCATCTGTGCCTCCATCCGCGTTTTGTCCGGACCTCAGCGTGTCAACCGGACCAGGGGCGGCGCCTGCCCAGCGCGGTCGATTCCGCGGTGGAAATGGCTCCTCGGCCAACCGGTTGACCCCGTCCACCGATCGGTGGAGCGTCTTCGCGTAGGGTCAGGCGGTGCGGATCGAGCTGGTCACCGGCGACATCACCACCGAGCACGTCGACGCGATCGTCAACGCGGCGAACTCGTCCCTGCTGGGCGGCGGCGGGGTCGACGGGGCGATCCACCGCAAGGGCGGCCCGGAAATCCTCGCGGAGTGCCGCGCCCTGCGGGCCGGCCACTACGGTGGCGGCCTCCCGGTGGGGCAGGCGGTGGCGACCACGGCCGGGCGCCTGCCCGCACGATGGGTGATCCACACCGTCGGGCCGGTGTACAGCGCGAGCGAGGATCGGGCGCCGCTGCTGCGCAGCTGCTATACGACGTCGCTGGCGGTGGCCGCGGGGTTGGGGGCGCGGTCGATCGCGTTTCCGCTGATCTCCTCGGGCATCTACCGCTGGCCGAAGGAGGACGCGGTACGGCAGGCGCTGACGGCCCTGCGGGGCGAGTCGGGCGGGGTCGAGGTCGCCCGCCTCGTGCTGTTCGACGAGGAGACCCACCAGGTCGCCGAAAATGTCTACCGGGCCGTGGTGGGGTCCTAGGGGTCACAGCCATGGCACTATTGCGAGCGTTTCCCGCCGGTACCGCTATGTCATCAGGACGGCGACGCCGACCGGCGTATGGCAAGATTCGCCATGATTCCTGGCGACAACGACCATTTCGTACGCATGCACAGAGGCTGCCAAGCGCACATTTTCGGTGACGTCACCTTCCGGACGAGCGCACGGGTCACCGGAGGTAGCGGGCCGCCACCGCCGCCGGTTGCTCGACCACCCGGCCTTCCTGAAGGTCCCAGGCCAGCCGGACGTACTGCGCATGCGTCCAGGCCAGGGGAGTGGCCGAATACGTCGGCGTACCGGGCGCCGTCCCCGGCGGATACTGGTCCCACACCTGCTCCGGCAGCATGTCGCCGGGGCCGGCCGCGCGGGTCATCGTCCGCAACTGGACGGCGGCGCCCGCGCGGGAGCCGGCCGCCAGCAGGTACTCGCCGCGTTCGCCGTTGAGCAGCGGCCATGCCCGGCC
Source organism: Actinoplanes subtropicus (assembly GCF_000721705.1). Classification (GTDB taxonomy): domain Bacteria; phylum Actinomycetota; class Actinomycetes; order Mycobacteriales; family Micromonosporaceae; genus Actinoplanes; species Actinoplanes subtropicus. The sequence continues at coordinate 114,347 of NZ_JOJL01000027.1, read as the reverse complement.
GCGGGTGATCAGGGAGCCGGCCGGCAGGCCGTAGTCCCACGGGCTGCCGTCGGCCTTCTCGCCGTAGCCGTCGAACGAGGCCCGATGCCAGAAGAACCCGTTCGGCGTGGACACCCCCAGCCGCGCGTCGATCACCGGAAGCGTGTTGCGGACGTCCGGGTCGGAGGCGGGCAGCACCCCGAGACGTACCAGCTCCAGGAAGCCCGGGTCGACGACCGCGCGCTGGTCCACATTCGCCGGGCCGCTGTCGCCGATGTCGTAGGTGGTGCCCGCGTCGGGATTGCCGTCCTTGGTCAGCCGCAGGAAATACGGCTTCGACGAGTACGGGCCGGTGCTGGTCACCGTCCACTGCTTCACCCGCGCCCGCCACTGGTCGGCGACGGCCAGGTAGTGCGACCCGTCGGCGCCGTTCGCCGCGGCCAGCGACGCGGCGCAGACCAGCCCGGCGATCTCGGCGGCGATCGTGGCGGGCGACCAGCCGGACTGGTTCTCCCAGCGCTCCTGCGGCGTCCACGGCGCCGCGTGGCCGTCCTGCCGGAAGGTCACCAGGAAGTCGGCGGCCCGCCGCACGTGCGACCAGGTCGCCGCGTCGGTGCGGCCGAGCTGGTAGGCGAGCACGATCGGCAGCGCGACCTCGTCCAGTTGCCGGCCGCCCCAGACCGGTGTGCCGTCCACCTGCGAGTTCTGCGGGAACGACCCGTCCGCCTTCTGCTGCGAGCCGAACAGGAAGTCCAGCGCCCGGGAGGCGCCGGCCGAGTCGCCGGCGGCCAGCAGCGCGGTGGCGATCTGATAGAGATCACGCGACCAGACCAGGTGGTACGGGCCGGAGGGGTCGTCCCGGCCGAAGGCCCACGGCGAGGCGGGGGCCGCCACGTACGCGCCGGGGTGGGTCTTGTCCTCGCTCGCCGCGAGCACCATGGTGGACACCCGGTACAGGTCCCGGTCGGGCACGGCCGGCGGTGGCGGCCGCAGCCCCGCGAGGTACTGCCGCCAGCCGTACGCGAAGTCCCGGGAGATCCGCCCGAAGCCGCGCCGCAGGGAGGAGGTGGCGGCCGAGATCGCGGCGCCGGCGGCCGGCCCGAAGCCGAGGGCGAGCGTCGCACGTGGCGCGAGGGCCGCGGTCTGCACGAGGCTGCCGGGCGCGGCCGACGGGTAGCGCCAGTCCATCCGGCCGTCGCCGAGCAGGTCGGTGAGGCCATCGCTGACCCCCGCGAAACCGCTCGACGCGGCTTTGATCGGAGGAGACGCGGCGAGCGCGCCGGCCACGCCGTCGTCGGTCGCGACCAGAACCTTTCCGGCCGTACGCCCGGAGTCGTGCCCGCGGGAGTTGCCGAGCGCCGGATCGTAGACCGCGTACAGGTCGAAGCCGCGGCCGTCGAGGGCCAGGTCGGCGAGGACGGTGTCCCGGGACGGGTCGGTCACGTAGGACGCGGTCAGCCGCCAGCCCCGCCCGGCGAAGGTCTGCCGGTAGCGCAGGCTGTGCGAGTCGACCAACCGGGTGGATGCCGCCGATGCGAGCCAGGCGTGGCCGTGCCGGTCGGCGACCACGAATTGCAGGGCGCGGGCGCTCGGGCCGCCGATCGTCGGGTAGAAGATCTCGCCGAGGCCACCCTCGCGCTGCACCGTGGCCCAGACCTTGCTGGCCGCCGAGTGCGCGGTGATCAGGCCGGCCTTGTCCGCCGGCAGGTACTGCTGGTCCACGCCGGGCGCCCCCGGCGCGGCCAGCGAGGCGGTGAGGAGCGCGGCGAGGAGTCTCATGCGCCTGACGGCGTCCGCGAAACGGCCACATCCAACACCGGGATGCGACCGCTTCGCGGCCGACGCCAGCCACCACCTGGACCTCGCCTCGCTCCCACGTGGCCGGCTGGACCGACCCTACGAGGCACTTTCGTACCGCAGAGAGGCGAAGACGACATGCAATACCGGCAGCTGGGCCGGACCGGTCTGCGAGTGTCCGCGTTCACGCTCGGGACCATGGGGTTCGGCGGGACGGGCTGGGCCACCCCGGTCGGCACCATCGACGTGGACGGGGCGCGGGAGGAGATCGCGATCGCCAAGGAAGCGGGGGTCAACCTGATCGACACCGCCGACGTGTACTCGGCCGGGCTCGCCGAGGAGATCATCGGGCAGGCGCTGGGCCGGGACCGGGAGGACTGGCTGATCGCCACGAAGGCGCGGATGCCGATGGGCGAAGGGCCCAACGACGCGGGCCTCTCCCGCCACCACATCATCCGCGGCGCCGAGGCCAGCCTGCGCCGGCTGGGCACCGATTACATCGATCTCTACCAGGTGCACGAGTGGGACGGGCACACCCCGGTCGAGGAGACCCTGACCGCGCTGGACGACCTGGTCCGCAGCGGCAAGGTGCGCTATGTGGGCTGCTCGAACTACGCGGCCTGGCAGATGATGAAGGCGCTCGCCGCCTCGGACGCCCGCGGGCTCGAGCGGTTCGCCAGCAACCAGCTGTACTACTCGCTGCAGGCCCGCGACATCGAGGCCGAGATCGTGCCGGCCTGCCTCGACCAGGGCGTCGGCATCCTGGTGTGGAGCCCGATCGCCGGCGGGCTGCTCTCCGGCAAGTACCGGCGCGGCGTCGCGGCCCCGGCCGGCAGCCGGCACCTGAGCGACTGGGACGAGCCGCCGGTGCACGACGAGGACAAGCTGTACGACACCATCGAGGTGGCCGTGAAGATCGGCGAGTCGCACGGCGTGTCGGCGGCCCGGGTGTCGCTCGCGTACATCGCGCAGAAGCCGGGCGTCACCTCGGTGATCGTCGGCGCGCGGACCCCATCGCAATTGCGCGACAACTTGGCGGCCGCCGACCTCGAGTTGACGCCGGACGAGATCCAGTCGCTGGACGACGTGAGCGGCGAGCCCCTGCGCTACCCGTTCTGGCACCAGGCGAAGACGTCGTCGGACCGGCTCAGCGCGGCGGATCTGTCGCAAATTTCGCGGCATCTATAGCAAAGACCGCCGCCCCGGGGTCTGGGCTCCCGGGGCGGCGGCCTTCGTTGCTGGGTCAGGCGAGGACTGAGGAGACCTCGACCGAAGGGAGGCCCAGCGCTTCGCCGACTTCACCGTTGGTGAGGTGGCCGGCGTGGATGTTGAGGCCCTTCGCCAGGGCCGGGTCCTGCTCGAGCGCCGCCTGCCAGCCGAGGTCGGCGAGCCGCAGCGCGTACGGGAGGGTGGCGTTGGTCAGCGCGTACGTGGAGGTGTTCGGCACCGCGCCGGGCATGTTGGCGACGCAGTAGAAGACCGAGTCGTGCACCCGGTAGATCGGGTCCTCGTGCGTGGTGGCGTGCGAGTCCTCGAAGCAACCGCCCTGGTCGATGGCGATGTCGACCAGCACCGAGCCGGACTTCATCCGCTTGACCAGGTCGTTGGAGACCAGGGTCGGCGCCTTCGCGCCGGGCACCAGGACCGCACCGATCACCATGTCGGCCTCGACGGCCTGCTGCTCGATCGCGTACGAGGAGGAGACCAGCGTCTTGACCCGGCCGCCGAACTGCGCGTCGATCTGGCGCAGCCGGTTGATGTTCAGGTCGAGCACCGTCACGTCGGCGCCCATGCCGAGCGCGATCGTCGCCGCGTTGACGCCCGAGACGCCGCCGCCGATGACGGTGACCTTGGCCGGGCTGACCCCGGGGACGCCGCCGGGGAGCACGCCGCGGCCGCCCGAGTTGCGCATCAGCGAGTACGCGCCGACCTGCGGAGCCAGGCGGCCCGCGACCTCGCTCATCGGGGCCAGCAGCGGCAGGGAACCGTCGGCGAGCTGGACCGTCTCGTACGCGATCGCGGTGGTCCGGCTCTTGAGCAGCGCATCGGTGCCGGCGGCGTCGGCGGCGAGGTGGAGGTAGGTGAACAGGACCTGGCCCTCGCGCAGCCGGTGGTACTCGACCGCGATCGGCTCCTTGACCTTGAGCAGGAGGTCGGCCCGCGCCCACACGCTGTCGGCGTCCGGCATGATCCGGGCGCCCGCGGTGGCGTAGTCGTCGTCGGTGATCGCCGAGCCGTTGCCGGCGCCGGCCTGCACGAGCACCTGGTGCCCGCGGCGGACGAACTCGGCCACGCCCGCCGGGGTGATGGCCACCCGGTACTCGTGGTTCTTGACCTCGGTCGGGACACCGACGATCATTCTTGACTCCCCTTCACGGCTTCGCTGTCGTGGGGTTAGGGTGAAACTATGTGCAGGATGAGCGCAATGGGGTCGCAGAAGATTCTGTGTGTCCCCGCCAAGCCGAAGAAGATGCGGAACGACCCGCGATGATGCCGGATTCGCCGAAGGATCTTCGAGGCCTCGACCACATCGATCTGGAGTTGCTGGAGCTGCTCGAGGTCGACGGCCGGATGCCGAACAACGCGCTCGCCGAGCGGGTCGGCGTCGCCCCCTCGACCTGTCTGACCCGCATCCGGCGGCTGCGCGAGATCGGCGCGATCCGCGGCTTCCACGCCGACGTCGACCCGGCCTGGATCGGCCGCCCGATCCAGGCCATGATCGCCGTGCGGATCCGCTCCGACGCCCGCGACGCGATCGGCAAGTTCGCCGCGTCCCTGGCGGGCATCCCGGCGGTGCGCGACGTCTACTTCGTCTCCGGCTCGTACGACTTCCTCCTGCACGTGGCCACCGCCGACGTCGCCGACCTGCGCTCGATCATCACCGAACGGCTCAGCGGCACCCACCTGGTCGCCGGCACCGAAACCCACCTCATCTTCGAACACCGCCGCGGCAGCTAGCGCCGGGCGCGTCCGGCCTCACCGGCGGCCGTTCAGCGTCTCCTGAAGCAACGTCCGCGCGCGGTTGACCACGACGGCGGCTTGACGCAGCTGTTCCCGCGCGCCCGCCAGGTACGGATCGCTGGTCCGCTCGGCGGCCTGTTCGAGACGAGTGGCGGCCAGGCTGAGCGCGCGGACGTGCTTCGCCAGCTCCTCCTGGGAGTGCGCCGCGGTGGCGAGGCTCTTCCCGACCGCGGCCCTGAGCTCCCGGGTGTTCCGCGGTGGCCACTGCAGGTCGGCCCCGTCGTCGTCGAAGTAGTCGTCGGACGACCATTCCGGAATCATGGCGGGCGGTGACATGTCCATCACGCTAGGTGCGGCGCGAGTCGCCGGTCCATGACGCCATCCGGGCGGCATGACCCTGCCACGGGAGTGGCTCGCTGGCGCACGGGTCCGCATGTCGACAAGGATCGACGGCGCTTGCCCCGTTCGGAGGAGGTCACGGTTCCATGCTGGTGCGGATCGCCGTGGCGGACCCCCTGCCCGTCTTCCGGCACGGCATCGTCGAGATCCTGCGCGACGCCGGCTTCACATCGGAGACACCGGACGATCTGTTCGCCTGGGTCCGCGACGAGCAGACCACCATCGTCATCCTCACGCTCCGGACGGACGCCGACTGGCGGACGCTCGAGGGACTACGCCGGACGGCCGCCGGGCTCGTACTGGTGGCCCTGCTGGAGCAGATGTCGGTGGGCGACTCGGTGCGCGCCCTGCGGGCCGGGGCGGCCTGCGTGATGGCCCGGGACACCAGCCCCGCGGCGTTCCGCGAAGGGTTCCGGGCACTGGTGCGCGGCGAGAGCCTGATTCCCGTCGAGGTGCTGCGCGCGCTGGCCGCGCCGGAGGCGGAGGGCGCCGCCTCGGGCGAGCCGTCGCCGACTGAGCGTGACTGGCTGCGCAGCCTGGCGGGGGGCGTGACCGTCGGGCGGCTGGCGGCCGAGGCGGGCTACTCCGAGCGCATGATGTTCCGTCTGCTCCGCGACCTCTACACCAGGATGGGCGCCCGCGGCCGCACCGACGCGCTGATCACCGCGCAGCACCGCGGCTGGCTGTGATCAGGCCAGCAGGCTGCTGATCCCGGGCAGCGGGTCGCCCGGCCAGCCCGCGGTCAGGGCGGCGAAGAGCACACGCCGCCGGAAGCGTGCGCCGCGCAGGTCCAGGATTCCCTGGGCCGCCCGGTAGGCGTCGGCCGCCGGGCCCTCGCCCTGCTCCGGCCGCAGCAGCGCGAGCCCGGCGAGCGCGAGACCTTCGACCTCGTACGGCCGGTAGGTGCCGGGCGCCACGGCCCGCAGGTCACGGGCCAGCCCGGCGGCCGTGACGAAGGCGCGCCGGGTCTCCTCGCCGGTGTCGCCGTTGCGGATCGCGGCGACGCCCCGCACGGCGATGGCCTCGGCCGCATAGATGCCGTCCGCGTACCGGGCGGCCAGTTCGGCCGCGGCCAGGGCCGGCTCCTGGTGCCCGTGTTGCAGCTCGATGACGGCCACTGTCGTGCCGGAGGTGCTCCACAGATCGGGATCTCCGACCCGGACCGACACGTTGTGCGCGCGCCGCGCCGCCTTCGTGGCCTCACCCAGGTTGTGCCTGAGCAGCCACGCCCAGGCCGAGAGGTCGTCGCATCGCGCGGCGGCGACCCGGGCGCCGGCCTTCTCGGCGGCGTCGCGGGCCCGCTCCAACTGCTCGAGGCTCACGCCATCCTGGCCGCGTTCGAAGGAGATCAGCGCGCGCAGGTAGCGCAGCGGCACGTCGAGGCCCGGATCGGCGGACGTGCCGCCGGACTCCGCCGCGTCGAGATGCTCGCTTGCCCGGGTGAAGTCGCCCGCCTCGGCCAGGCACAGCGCCAGGCCCAGATGCGCCGTGGGAACGGCCTTGTGCCCGGCGGGGGCGCGGTCCATCAGCGCCTGGTACCGCTCGGCCGCCGCCGCTACCGCACCCGCCCGGAAGCGGTACCCGGCCGACTGCACGAGGAACCCGAGGTGGGCCGACAGGTTCTCCGGCCCGGCGCTCATCGTCGCGCCGCCGTCGACCGTCTCGATCGCCTCCGGCAGCTTGCCCTGCTGGGCCAGCGCCCGGCCGGCCAGCATGACGTAGCGCACCTGGTCCCGGAAGCCGGCGAGACCGCCGTTCAGGCGGCTCAGCCACGGCGCCAGCTCGGCGGTCTGCCCCCAGCTCCTGAGGTAGCGGTCATCGAGCTGAGCCATCAGCCGGACCGCCCGTCCCGACTCGCCGGTGGTCACGTAGAGGTCGACGGCGTGGAAGGCGTCCTCGAGGTCGTCCAGGCGGGCGGCATCCCGGCCGCGGGCCGCGTTCTCCAGGTACTCCGCGGCCCGGACCCGTTGCCCGGCGATCTCCGCGTCCGGGACATCGGCGGTGATCCGTGCGGACTCGCCGTCGGGCAGGTAGTAGTGATCGTCGTACCGCCGGAGGAGCCGGCACCGGACGAGTTCGTCGAGTGCGGCGCGTACCTCGCCGGGGGTGGCGTCGGCGAGGTACGCGATCACGGCGGGCCGCGCCGGCCGGTCGAGGATCGCCAGGGCGCGCAGGGCGGCGCGCTGACCGTCGGTGAGGCGTGCCAGCAACGCGCTGATCAGCGCGGAAGCGTCCGGCGCGGCGTCGAGTGGATCGGCCGCGGCCGGTGAGCCGATCGCCCGGATGCCGAGCACCAGCTCGGCGGTTCGCGGGTGCCGGTTCGTCGCCTTGGCGAGCCCGGCCATCACCAGCGGAGCGGGAGCTCCCGGAATCGTGAGCTCGGCGAGGAACCCCGGGAAGTTGGGCCGGGGCAGGCCCTCCGTCACCCGCTCGGTCACGGCGTGCGGGAAGGGCAGGGGATCGGTGCCGATGAACAGGACCTTGATCCGATGGCGGCGCCTCTTAGCGAGTTCGTCGAAGAGCGTGCCGAGGGCGTCGTCGCGCCACTTTCCGGTACTGGTCACGAAGAGATCCTGGGCGTCGTCGACGGCGAGCCACACCTGGCGGTTACCGAGCCGGTCGAGCACGTCCTTCAGCCGCGTCAGCAGATCGGTCTCGCCCTCGTTCAGCCGTTCCACCAGCGGCTGTCGGCGGCCCTTCGCCGGGACGGCCTCCGCGAGCCGCTCGAGCACGGAGAACGCACTCACCCGGGGGTATCCGCGGGCGGCGAGATAGCCGGCCCCGACCTTCTTCTCCCGTTTGCGCAGCAACTCGGCGGCGATCGCGGTCTTGCCGATGCCGGCGGCACCCACCAGCGCCACGAACACGCCGTTCGTCCGGTCCATCTTTGCTTCGAGGTTCGTCATCAGCGTGCGACGGTCATGCAGTGTTCCCGGTACGAACTCCGGCAGCCCGGCCACCTCCGGCTTGGGCTGCTGCTTCGCCGCCGGAGGCGGTGAAGCAGGGGCGTCGTCGCGGTGGGCGCCCAAGATTAACTGCCCTAGCGAGCCGACGGTGATCTGCCCGACGCCGACGCCGACCCCGTCCCGCACCTCTACGCTGACCCCGATGGCGGGACCGGCGTCATGGGCACCCTCCGCAGTGGATTTGCGGTTGAGGTAGGGCAGGAGAACAGCCGAGCCGATGGCGACGAGGGTAGAAACGGTCACCCAGGCCCACGGATCGTGCTGGATCAGCCGGAAGGGCATCGGCCAGGTGTTCGGCTTCGTGGCCTCGTTGACCGCGATGGAGGTGAGCGTGCCCAGGGCGCTCGGAAGGGACACCAGCAGAACGCCGGTGCATGCCTGGAAAAGGGCCTTCCGTGACAATGGCCACCTCCCGCGAGCCCCGCCATGCTCGCTCACGATGACATGACCCTGCCATTGATCGCCATCACGCTGTGCGCAAGCCTGCCAACGGTGCGTAGCGCGGGATGATCATTCAAGTATTTCCATCACTAGTGGTCTTTGACTAGGCTCGCCAGCCTCTGAGGAACTACGTGGGGAGTGTCCTTGACGAGAACAGTTCGCGTGTTCGCGCCGCTGGTCGCGATCGGTCTGGTGCTCTGGGGAGGGGCGCAGGCACAGGCCGCGCCGCCGTCCGTACCGGCGGATCTGCGGCAGGTCCAGTCGCGCCAGAGCCTGCTCGGCACGCACACCTGGTATCAACAGGCCTATCGGGGAATCCCCGTCGTCGGCGGCTATTACGCCACGCACCTGGTCGGCGGGAAGCTCACCGTCGACGACGGTCGCAAGGCCGTCACCGGGCTCGGCAGCACGGCCGCCGGGTTCACCGCGCAGCGGGCCGAGTCGGCGGTGGCCGGGCGGCTCGGCAAGCAGCCGGCCAGCGCCCAGCTGGTGATCGTGCCCGGGTCGCCGGCCAAGCTCGCCTGGAAGACGCTGACCAGCACCGGCCGCGGCACGTACCAGACGCTGGTCGACGCCGGCAACGGCGCGGTGCTGCAGGAGAAGAACCTCGCCCGGCGGGACGTCGGGGTGGGCCGCGTCTTCGACCCGAACCCGGTGGTGGCGCTGCAGAACGAGTCGCTGACCGACAACGACAACGCGGACGGGCCGCAGTTCGCCCGCGCCTACCGGATCGTGCCGCTGACTCAGCTCAACCGGGAGGCGACCACGCTGCAGGGGGCGTACGCGAACAACATCAGCGACAACCCGATCACCTCGAAGCACCGGGTGTTCCTGTTCAACCGGTCGCAGGACGGGTTCGAGCAGGTGATGGCTTACTACAGCATCACCGGCGCCCAGCAGTACATCCACCGGCTCGGCTTCCGGCAGGTCAACAACGAGCCGCAGGACTTCAGCACGACGGGGCTCACCGACGACAACTCGTTCTACGACCCGAGCGTGGACGCGATCACCTTCGGCACCGGCGGCGTCGACGACGCCGAGGACAACGAGGTGATCTGGCACGAGTACGGGCACGCCATCCAGGACGACCAGGTGCCCGGCTTCGGCGAGTCCGAGGAGGCGGGGGCGATCGGCGAGGGCTTCGGCGACTACTGGGCCGTCACGATGTCCCAGGCGACCAGCCCGGACACCAGGACCACCCCGTGGGCGTGCGTGATGGACTGGGACTCCACCGCGTACACCACGGACGAGCCGCACTGCCTGCGGCGCACCGACGGGCCCAAGGTCTACCCCGGTGACCTGGACGGCGAGGTCCACGACGACGGCGAGATCTGGTCGCACGCGCTGTGGGACATCAACCGGGCCCTCGGCCGGACGACCGCGAACCGGATCGTCCTCGAGTCGCAGTTCTTCTTCAACCCGACGATCACCATGCCGGCCGCGGCGCAGCAGACCGTGGCCGCCGCGCGGGCGCTGTACGGCCCGTACGCGGCCGCGAAGGTCCGCAAGGCCTTCCACGACCGCGGCATTCTGTCCTAAGGGTTACCCGGCGGCGGCCCGGACCTCTTGTCCCGGTCGCCGCCGGTCGGGCGGGCGTTGGCGTTCCACACCAGGAACAGGCGGCGTCCAGGAACTGCGCCTCGTGGACCACCTGCATCGGCAGCTGGTAGCCCTCGGCGGAGAAGTACTGGTCGAACGGCTCCTCGCTGGTCAACGCGGTGCTGCCCGCCGAGCGGAACAGCTCCTCGGCCTGGTCGGTGACCGCGCCCGGGTCGGCCGACGGGATGGGCGCGTCACCGTTGGCCGCATAGCTGGCCGGCGCGAGATACAGCTCGGCGGAGTTCGAGGTGTCCAGCCGGGTGCTGAGCAGGACGGCCCGTTGGAACAGCGGGTACGGCGCCGGGAGCCGCAGATCCCGCCAGCGCTTCTTCGCCCGTACGACCTGATTGAGGTATTTGTCGAAGTTGAAAGTCTGCAAGTCGGCGGAGACCACGCCGGGCGGCATCGCCTTGGCCAGCACCTCCGCCGCGGCCGGCACGCTGCCCGGGAAGGCGAAATCGTAGCTGCGCGGATCGCTGTCGCAGGCCATGGTCCGCGACCCGGCCGCCTCCACGGTGACCGCCGGGCCACGCTTGCGGAAGGCGGCGACCACCATGCCCTGCCAGGGAGGAAGTCCGGGAACACAGGGTAGTGCATGCGTGCACACACCTGGAATACGCTCGGTAAGGTGACGGTCATGACCGGCGAGCACGTCGACGCCGTCGCGGAGGCGTATGCGCTGATCGAGGCCGCCCAGGGTGAGCTGGACCCCGACCAGGTCGACGCCGTCGCCACCCGGATCGGCCGGCCGGAGTGGTGGGACGTGCAGGTGCTGCTGCATTTCGCCCGCTCGCTCGCCGACCGGGAGGCCGGCCGGGACGACTCGGGCCACGTGCGGGCGATGCTCGACGTGGCCGCCGTGCTCGACGACCCGGCCCTGCTCGCGCTGGCCCTCGCGGCGAGCGCGGCCCGCAAGGTGGAGAGCCCGCGCCCGCTCGAGCTCGGCGAGTCGGCGGCGAGCCCGCTGGTCCGCGCGGCGGTGCTGCTGGACGACGAGAGCAGCCCGGTCGTGCACCGGGCCGCCGCGCTGATCGAGGTCGCCTGCGTGGCGCACGCGCTCGGCCTGTGGGAGCTCGCGCTCGAGCACTACGACCGCACCCGCAAGGCCCTGGACGCCGACGACGGGTGCTGGCGCAGCACCACCGACCGGCAGCGTACGGTCCTGGCGGTCAACCGCATCGAGCTGCTGCTGGACTGGGCCGCGGCGGAGGCGATGATCGGGGACTGGCCGGCCGCCGCCGAGCGGGCCGCGGCGGCGATCCCGGGCAGCCGGGAGGTGGTCGGCCCGGACTGGCCGCCGACCTGGGTCCGCCAGTACGAGGGGCACCTGCACCTGCTGGCCGCGCTGGCCGGCTCGTCCTCCGGTTCGTCTTCCGGTTCGTCTTCCGGCGGGGCGGACGTGGCGCCGCCGATCCTGGCGCTCGGCGCGGCGATCCGGGCCGCCCGGGTGCCGGAGACGGAGCGGGCGGCGGCCCTGGCGCGGGGGCTGGCCGACGGGTTCGGGCACACGGTGCCGCTGCACGTCTGGCTGCTCGCCATGCAGATCGCCGGGCGGCGGCGCGGCGGCGAGGCGGCCGCGCGCCTCGCCGACGAGCTGGTGGTGCTGCGCTGGAACGACCGGCTGGTGCGGATGACCACCGTGCGCGACGCGATCGCGGTCGAGCGGCGCCGGCGCGAGCACGAGCAGCTGCAGCGGGAGATCCTCACGGATCACCTGACCGGGCTGGCCAACCGGCGCGGCTATCACGCGTACCTGACCGCCGTGCAGTCCACGGCCGGGCCCGGCGACTACGCCGCCATGATGATCGACGTGGACAAGTTCAAGCAGGTCAACGACCAGTTCGGCCACGACGTCGGGGATCGGGTGCTGGCCCGCATCGCGGAGATCCTCAGTGCCAGCGTACGCCCGGCGGACCTCGCCGCCCGGCTCGGCGGGGACGAGTTCGTGGTCATCCTGGCCGAGGTGCAGCCGGGCGTCTCCCAGGACCGGGCGCAGGCGATCCTCGACGCGGTCGGCCGGTACCCGTGGGACCAGGTGGCCGCCGGCCTGCGCGTGTCGATCAGCGTGGGGCTGCACCACGGCTGCCGGGAGGAGCTGCCGACGCTGCTGGGCGACGCCGACCGGCACCTGTACCAGGCCAAGAGCGAGGGGCGCAGCCGGGTCGCGACCGGCTGACGCCGGGTCACACGGAACTGGCGAAGGCACGGATCAGGGCGGCGGTGCGCGGTGGGCCCTCCACCATGGCCCCGGCGGATGATGCCGTCGGTGTGGCGGTCGCGTTCGTCCTGCTCGTCGTTGCTCAGGGTCAAATCACGACGCCTGCCCATCAGGTTCGACTTTGCCCGCAGGTAGTGTCCGAGCGGCAGACCGCTTCGAACTGCCTTCGGTAATCGCAAAGGCGATCGCTGGTTGGCGCTGATCGGTGACGGTAGCTTTGCTGCACGTGGGGACCGGCCGCACCGTGGTCACTGCGCAGGGGCTGCGCAGGTGGGCGCTCGTGCTCGGCGTCGCCCTGCTGCTCGCGGCGATCCCGGTGGCGATCAACCTCTGGCCGGTCCACGCGAAGGCCCTCGACCGCATCTCTTTCTCCAGCTCGCAGCCCTATTCCGGGTACGTGCAGAGCGCCGGCCTCCTCGGCCTGCCCGCCCTGCCCAACCTGACCCAGGTGACGGCGCCGCTGAGCGGGACGACCGAGATGCGCACCTGGTATGCCTCCCCGCGGAGCTGGCGGGTCGACGTGCTCGGCGAGGGCACCGAGCGCGACCTCTACCAGACCCCGGAGGCCCAGTACAGCTGGGACTTCGGCGACAACCAGCTGATCCGGATCGAGGGCGACCAGCCGGTCCGGCTGCCCCGCGCGGCCGACCTCACCCCGCCCGAGTTGGTCCGTTGGCTGCTGTCGGCGGCCGAGGGCGACAAGGTCACCGGGCTGGCCGCCAAGCGGGTCGCCGGCGTCGACGCGCCCGGCCTGCGGCTGACCCCGGCGAGCCCGGACACGACCGTGGCCCATGTGGACATCTGGGCCGACCCGCGGCACGGTCTGCCGCTGCAGGCCGAGATCACCGCGAAGGGCGGGACCCGGCCGGTCTTCGTCACCCGGTTCCTGGAGATTCATTTCGCGGCGCCGGGCGCGGCGGTGCTGACGCCGCCGGCGCCGCGGGCCGGGATCGGCTACACCGTCACCGAGGCGCCGGACATCCTCGGCGTGATCAATCGGCGGCGGCCGGTGTCGCTGCCGTCGTCCCTCGCCGGTTACCCCCGCCGCGACGCGGTCCGTGGCCTCTCGGCGGCCGGGGTCTACGGGACCGGGCTCAGTTCGTTCGTCGTGACCGCCCTGCCGGGCCGGTTCGGCGCCGCCGCGTTCGGGCAGATCAGCACGTACGGGCAGGACGTGCCGGCGCCGTCCGGGAGCCAGGCCGCGCTGATCGCCACCGGGCTGCTCAACCTGCTGGTCGTCCGCGACCCCGGCCGGACCTACCTGGTGGCCGGCCCGGTCGCGCCCACGCTGCTCGAACGCGTCGCCACCGCCCTCGCGGAGGCCCAAACGTGATCAGAACCAAGGACCTGACCAAGAGGTACGGGCGGACCACGGCCGTCGACGGGGTCGATCTCGAGGTGCGCGAGGGCGACCGGTACGGGCTGCTCGGCCCCAACGGGTCGGGCAAGACCACGCTGGTGCGGATGCTGCTCGGCCTGGTCTTCGCCACCCGGGGCGAGATCGAGGTGCTCGGCCGGCCGGTGCCCCGCCGGGTCCGTGAGGTGCTGCCCTCGATCGGCGCCCTGGTCGAGGGGCCGGGGGCGTACCCGAACCTGTCCGGGCGCACCAACCTGGCGGTGTTCGACGCGGCCGGGCCGGGCGGCCGCCGCCGGGACCGGCGCGCCCGGATCGACCAGGCCCTCGAGCGGGTCGGGCTGGGGGGCATCGACCGGCGGCCGGTCAAGGCGTACTCCCTCGGCATGCGGCAGCGGCTCGGGCTGGCCGCCGCGCTGCTGCGCCCGCCCCGGCTGCTGATCCTGGACGAGCCGACCAACGGGCTCGACCCGCGCGGCATCCGCGAGGTCCGCGACCTGCTCGCCGAGCTGAACCGGGACGGCGTCACGGTCTTCCTCTCCAGCCACCTGCTCAGCGAGATCGACGCCTTCTGCAGCCGGGTCGGGGTGATGGACCGCGGCCGCCTGGTCGTGCAGGACGACCTCGACGACCTGCGCGTCCCGACCGGCCGGGTCACGCTCGGCACCCCGACGCCCGAGCGGGCGGTGGCGCTGCTCGACGGCCGGGTCGAGCATCGGGCGGGGGAGATTCTGACCGTACGGCACGACGACCCGGGCGCGCTCAACGCCGAACTGGTCGCCGCCGGGGTGACGGTCACCGCGATCGCCGCCGAGCGGCGCACCCTGGAGGAGGTGGTGCTGGCGGCCACCACCGGCAGCTCCGACCGGGTCGAGCGGGTCGAGGCGGCATGATCCGGGTCGAACTGGCGAAGCTGTTCCGGCGCCCGCGTACGTACGTGATCGCGGGTTTGCTCTGTGCTCTGCCGTTGATCGTCGCGATCTTCCTGGCCACCACCCGGATCCCGCCGCCGCCCGGGCAGGGCGGGGCGTTCCTGTCCGCGGTGCTGAGCAACGGCGCGCTCTATCCGGCCGCGGCGATGGCCCTGGTGCTGCCGGTCTTCCTGCCGGTCTCGGTGGCGGTACTGGCCGGCGACGCGGTGGCCGGCGAGGCGTCCGCGGGCACGCTGCGCTACCTGCTGGTCCGCCCGGTCGGCCGCAGCCGGCTGCTGGTCGCCAAGCTGATCTCGCTGGTCGTCTTCGTGCTGTTCGCGATCTCCGCGGTGCTGGTCACCTCGTACCTGACCGGGATCACGCTGTTCGGCGCGTCCACCAGTTCGGCCGGGGTGGCGCTGCCGCCGGACGTGACCTCGCTGTCCGGGGTGACGATCAGCCCCGCCGGGCTCGTGCTGCGGTTGCTGGGCACGGTGGCGTACATCGTGATCTCGATGGTCGGGGTCGCCGCGATCGCGCTGTTCCTCTCCACGGTCACCGACTCGGCGCTCGGCGCGGCGATGGGCGCGCTGGCGGTGCTGGTCACCAGCCAGGTGCTGGTGACGCTGGACGCGGCGCAGGCGATCCGGCCGTACCTGCCGACCCGGTACTGGCTGGCCTGGATCGACTTCTTCCGGGAACCGGTGCTCTGGCGGGACATCGAGCGGGGCGCCGGCATCCAGCTGGTCTACCTGGTGGTGCTGCTCGGCGCGGCCTGGGCGAACTTCCTGACCAAGGACGTGGCCAACTAGGGGCAGGTGGTCGGCGCGACCAGCGGTGCGGTGCCGAGGGCGGCCAGGACCAGGGCGGTGACCGCCGGGTCGGTGGGCAGGTCGCCGTGCGCGACGCGGGCCCGCGGACAGATGCTCTGCAGCGGCACGTTGACCGCGCCGGGGAGCCGCGCCGAGTCGGGCGGCTGCACGGTCTCGTCGTTCTCGGTCCAGATCGACAGCCAGGGCAGGCCGGCCGGGAGTGGGCCGTCGAGGCCGCGCAGCAGGTCGCTGCCGGGGGCGAGCTCGCGGCAGGCCTGCGGGCAGGCGTCCGGGGCCAGGGCGGCGCCGACGCCGGCGATCCGCGCGCCGTGCAGCGGGGAGCCGAGCGTGACGATCCGGCGGGCGACCTCGGCGCCGTCGTGGCGGGCCACCCAGAGGCGGGTCACCACGCCGCCGGCCGAGTAGCCGATCACGTCGACCGAGGGGGCGCCCCGGCGCAGCGCCGCCCGTACGGCCGCATCCAGGGTATTTGCTTGTTCGAGCAGATCGCCGGTGCCGTCGCCGGGCAGGGTCAGCACGTCCGTGGTGCGGCCCGCGGCCTCGAGGCGATCGGCGAGGCGGATCAGGGCCGTGCGGCTGCCGCCGTAACCGGGGACCAGGATGACGGTGCCCGGGCGGGCCTGGTCGGGACGGGCGCCGGTGTCCTGGCTGCCGCCGAGGATCCGCAGCCCCAGCACGATCAGCAACGCGACGACGGCGACGCCGGCCACGCCGAGCAGCAGGAGCCGTCGTCGTGGGGACACCACTCCATGATGCCTTCGTCAGGTGGAGCCGCCGCGGATGCCGGCGATGACCAGGCCGAGGCCGTAGCTGAAGTGCTCTTCGTGGTGCGGGGCGGGGACGTGGGCGAGCGCGGCGTGCAGGTGCGGATGGCGGTGCGGGTCGACGGCCTCGGTGAGCCGGGCGGTGGCGGAGGTGCCGCCGTCCGGGAGGCTCGCGGCGAGTTGTTCCTCGATGGTGTGGCCGACGACGTAGTAGGTCAGCGTGTCCGCCGCCCAGGAGGCGTCCCGGCTGGACAGGCCGCCTCCGCGCAGGGTCGCGATCATGGTGTCGCCGTAGGCGAGCGCGTTGGGCAGGGGAAAGAAGACACCGGAGAAGAGGCGCGCGCCGTCGCGACCCGACCACCAGCCCGGAACCGCCCGACGATGTCACGCCGACCCCGACCGACTCGCCGTCGCCGACCGACTCGGCGACCCCGACTTCGTAAGGGATGCGCGGTGCGGGCCGCCCGTTGGCCCGCACCGCTCGATCCGCCCACCCGCTGCTAGGAGCAGGTAGCGCCGTTCAACTTCACCGTCGCGGGCGCGCTCGCCGTCCCGTTCGCCGTGAAGCCGATGGTCACCGACGCGCCGGCCGCCAGCGAGGACGCGTACGACGGCGCCGCCGCGGTCACCGTCGTGCCGCTCTGGGTCACGGTCGCGTTCCAGCCGCTGCCCAGGGTCACGCCGGACGGCCAGCTCCAGGTCGCCGACCACGGGTTGAGCGTCCCGCTACCGGTGTTCTTCACCGTCAGCGAGCCCTGGAAGCCGCCCTGCCACGCGTTGTCCTGCTGGTACGTCGCCGTGCACGCCCCGGTCGGCGGCGTCGACGGCGAGGACGACCCGGACGCCGACGGCGAGGGCGACGTCGTCGTGGTCGAGCCGACCGGCGGGATCAGGTACGGCCCGATGATCGCCTGCTTGGCCTGGTTGATCGTGGTCCAGTCGTCGTTCGCGATGCCGCCCGTGTCGCCCGAGTTCGGGTTCCACGCCCAGTACGTGAACGACATCCCGTTGACGCCCGTCCCGGTGTAGGCGAGCAGGTTCTGCAGCCACACCTTGTCGATGTCGCTGGCCAGGGTGGTGCCGAACTCGCCCATCATGATCGGCGCGATGTTCTGCTTGTACAGGTAGCCCCAGTAGTGGTCCCAGATCGCCGGCATGTTCGCCGGGTAGGTCGGGTCGTCGAACCAGGTCTGGTGGTAGACCGACGTCGCGTACTCGTGCGGCGAGTAGACCAGCCGGTTCGCGACATTCAGCCGTACGGGATAGGTTCCGGCCTGCGAGAGGTTGCCGCCCCACCAGCCGCAGTCCTCGTCGTTGCTGGTGTCGTTGTCCCAGACGTTGTTGAGGCCGCCGCTCGGGCAGGACACGCCCTCCACGAAGATCAGCCAGTTCGGTTGTACGCCGAGGATCGCGTTGCCGGCCCGCTCGGCCGCCAGCCGCCAGTCGCGCGCCTGGTCGCCGCAGCCCCAGCAGGCGCCGGTCGAGTCCGGTTTGGTGCCCTCGGCGTGCGGCTCGTTGTGCAGGTCGGCGCCGATCACCGTGGTGTTCCCGGCGTACCGCTGGGCCAGGCTCTTCCAGTCGTTGATCCAGGTGCTCTCCGGGACGGCCGAGGTGTACCAGAGGGCGGTCTGGCCGGCCGTCGTCGGGCGGTGCCGGTCGAGGATGACCCGCATGCCCTTGGTCCCGGCGTACCCGATGACCTTGTCCAGGATCTGCAGCGGGGACAGGCCGATCAGGTCCGGGTTGGTGTAGGTGTTGATGCTGTTGGCGGCCGCGTCCGGCTTGAGCGCGTCGTCGGAGAACGGGATCCGCAGGGTGTTGTAGCCGAGCGAGGCCATCGTGTCGAGCTGGTTGCGCCACGGGTTGCTGGACCACAGCCCGTGGAAGGTCTTGTTGTCGGTCTCCATGCCGAACCAGTTGATGCCGGTCAGCCGCACCGTGGCCCCGGTGCTGTCGAGGATCTTGTTGCCGCTGGTGTGCAGGTAGCCGGTGCCGGTTCCGCCGGTGGCGGCGGACGCGGCGGGCAGGGCCGCGAGCAGGCCGGCCACCAGGGCGCCGGCCGCGGCGGTGGCCAATGCGACTCGTCGGAACATGGGGTGCTCCTACGTGGGGGAGAGGGAGTGGTCACGTCACGGCGCAGGGGCCGTGCCGGGTCTTGCAACCGCCGGGGAACGGGACGGTGATCTCCAGCGGGGCCGAGGGGGCCGACCGGTTGCCGGCCTTGTCGCGAGCCACGACCGTGAAGTCGTGCACGCCCGGGGGGAGCGTGCCGAGCGGGTGTCCGGCCGTGGTGGTGGTGCCGATCAGGGTGCCGTCGCGCAGCACGTCGTAGCCGTCGATGCCGCTGCCGCCGGCCTCGTCGGTCGACGCCGTCCAGCTCAGCTTGCCGGCGGTCGCGACCGGCATGCCGGGCCGGCTGGGTGCCGCGCTGTCGGCCGGGCGGTCCGGATAACCAAGCCCATAGCCGTACGCGTAGAGCCCGGTCTTGATCTTCGGTTCGCCGGGCGACCGCGGCCAGGCCACCGGCAGCCGCCCGGTCGGTGGGTAATCACCGAACAGCACGTCGGCCACGCCCCCGCCCGCGCTGCCGGGCAGCCACGCCTGGATCAGCGCCGGCCAGTCGTCCACCTGGGCGGCGACGTCGAGCGGGCGGCCGGCGACGAGCACCACGACGACCGGGATGCCGGCGGTTGCGAGCCTGGCGAGGACCCGCCGGTCGCCGGCGTCGAGACCGCCCAGCACCGCGATCGCCGCCCGGTACGTGCCGTCGACGCCGGCGCCGTCCCGGTCGTACGTGATGGTGGTGTGCTGGCCGGCGACGTCGCGGATTCCCTGCAGGACGGTGGTGCCCGGCCCGGCCGGCGTCCGGCCGCCGCACTGGGCGCCGAGGTCGTCCGCGCTCCGGCCGGCCACGAAGATCTTCCCGCCGGTCTTGGCCAGCGGCAGCACGTCGTCGTCGTTCTTGAGCAGCACCTGCGACTCGCGGACCGCCTGCCGGGCCAGATCCCGATGCGCCGCGTCGCCGGTCGAGAGGCCCCCGTCGGTCTTCTCGGCGAGAACGCGCCGCACCGCGTCGTCGATCCGGGACATCGGGATCCTGCCGGTCGCCACCGCGTCGCGCAGGTAGCCGCCGGTGACCTCCTCGGCGGTGGCGGCGTCGACCCGCTCGACCAGGCCGGGGTCGCGGGTGGCCCGCAGGCCGATCGCCGGCGGGAAGACCGTCGTGCCGTGCGCGGTGACGCGCACCTCCTCCGGGGTGAGCGCGGCCCGCTCGGCCGGGGTCATCCGCCCGATCTTGTCGGCCAGCGACATCCGGCTGAGCAGTTCGTCCACCCTGTTCCGCGGCTCCGCGTCCGCCTGGCAACCGGCGGAGAGCACGACGAGGCCGAGGACCGTCAGCCAGGTGGCCAAACGTCGGTGGACTCGCATGCTGGTCTCCGCAGTGTGTCGATCGAATGACATCATCGTGTCATGGGAGCGCTCCCATCTCAATGTCTTGCTACGGTGCCCGCGTGGATCAGCGTGTCGGACCGGGCGAGGGTGACAGCCTGATCATGTCCCGCGCTGCGCAAGGCGGGTACGTTTTGTCGGGCGCGACTCCGGTCGCGCCATCGAGCGCGTCGGATGTCGCGCTGTCGGGCGCGACGGGAGTCGCGTGGAGGAGGTGCCACGGATGACGGCGGAGCGGAACCGGGCCAGTGGCCGGCCGACCCTGGAAGAGGTCGCGCTGCGAGCCGGCGTCGGCCGCGGCACGGTGTCCCGGGTGGTCAACGGGTCCCAGCAGGTCAGCGCCCGCGCCAAGCAGGCGGTCGAGGACGCGATCGCCGAACTGGGGTATGTCCCGAACCGGGCGGCCCGCACCCTGGTCACCCAGCGGACCGACTCGGTGGCGCTGGTGGTCTTCGAGTCCGGCGAGCGGTTCTTCGCCGAGCCGTTCTTCGGCCGCATCGTCCAGGCCGTCTCCTCGGTCCTGGTCGCGCGCAACCTGCAGATGGTCCTGATGATCGCCCAGGCCCCCGAGGAGCGCCGCCGGCTGGAGGGCTACCTGACCCGCCAGCACGTCGACGGCGCCCTGCTGCTGTCCCTGCACGGCGACGACCCGCTGCCGCACCTGCTGGAGGAGCGCGGCGTCGCCACGGTCCGGGTGGGCCGCCCGATGTACGCCGAGCGCGGCACCTTCGTCGACGCCGACAACCGGGCCGGCGCCCGGGACGCGGTCGGCTACCTGCGGTCCCAGGGCCGCCGCTGCATCGCCGCGATCACCGGCCCGCTCGACATGGCGGCCGGTATAGCGCGTCTGGACGGCTACCGCGACGTGGTCGGCGACGGCCCGGTCGCGTTCGGCGACTTCAGCCAGGACAGCGGCGCCGCGGCGATGTACCGCCTGCTCGAGCAGTACCCCGAGGTCGACGGCGTGTTCGCGGCCTCGGATGCGATGGCGGCCGGCGCCCTGCGGGTGCTGCGGCAGTACGGCCGGCGCGTCCCCGAGGACGTGGCCCTGATCGGCTTCGACGACTCGGCCATCGCGCTGCACACCGAGCCGCCGCTGACCAGCGTCGACCAGCCGATCGCCGAGATGGGCCGGGAGATGGTCCGCCTGCTGCTGGCCAAGCTGGACGGCGACGACGAGGGCGACGCGGAGGTCGTGCTCCCCACCCGCCTGGTGATCCGCGAGTCGGCGTAACCCGCGGCGTCACCCCGCGGGCGTGTGGACCACGACCTCGGCCCGCGGATCGTGCGGCAGCGCCGGCGAGCCGCACACCATGACGAAAGCCCGCTCCCAGGCCCGCGGGCGCCCCTCACATGCCGGCGGCGCGATCCAGATCGGTCAGCCGGGCCCGGAGGATGGTGACCTGGGCACGGCTCAGGTCGCCGTTGCCGGCGCGGTCGGCGATCTTCTGGCGCAGCGCCGCGACCTGGGCGTCCACGTTCTTGCCGTCCGCGAACTCCAGCGGCTTGATGAAGTTCAGCAGGTCGACGGCGACGTCACCGCGGATCTGGCCGCCGGCGGCGCCGTTCTCCACCGCGCGGCGCATCCGCTCCACCGCGTCGTCGAAGCTCAGCCTCGGGGTGGGCGACGGTTTGGTGGTAGCCGGCGGCGACGTGGTGGGCGTGGCGACCTTCGGCACGGCCGAGAAGAGCGGCGTGGCCTGGTTCGTCGGCGTGGCCGCGGTGGCGGCGGCCCGGTCGTGCGGCGGCCGGTTCACCACCACGTACGCGCCGCCCGCGGTGAGCAGCAGGGCCAGCAGCGCGAGGACCAGGGCCAGGCGCCGTTTCGGCTGCTGGTCGCGGGGCATCGGCAGGGTGTCGACGCTCACCCGGCCGGCGGCGTAGCCCTCCGGCGGGGACGGCCAGACCACCTCGGCCACCCGCGGGCGCTCGATCGTCGCGGCCGGCGGCGGGGCCGGCGGCTCGGCCGGCGCCGATCCCGGCTCCGGCTCGGGCTGGTCGGCCAGCCACAGCGCGGTCAGCTCGAAGCGGACGGTGTCGGCCGGCGGGCGGTCCTCCGGGTCCTCGGACAGGCAGCGGTCGACCACCGCGCGGAAGTCGGCCGGCAGCGTCGGGGGCAGCGTGTCCGGGCCCGTCAACCGGGCCTCGTCCAGCTCCTCCCAGGTCTCCACCGGGTACGGCGGCTGCCCGGTGACCATCTCGAAGAGCAGCACGCCCAGCCCGTACACGTCGGTGGCCGGCTCGGCGGGCAGCCCGTCCAGGCGTTCCGGGGCCACGTAGGCCGGGGTGCCGAAGGTGGATCCGCTGTCGTCGTCGTCCGGCTCGCCGGCCGTCGCGCTGATCCCGAAGTCCAGGATCTTCACGCCGGTCGGGGTGAGCATGACGTTGCCCGGCTTGATGTCCCGGTGCACCACGCCGCCCTTGTGCGCCGAGGCGAGCGCGTCGGCCACCGCGGCGCCCACCCGGGCCGCCTCCTGCCAGCTGAAGGTCTCGCGGACCAGCCGGGCGGCGACCGTCTCGCCGGCCAGCAGCTCCATCACCACGAACGGCGCCACGGTGCCGTCGGTGCGGACCGCCTCGCGGTAGTCGTGCACCGCCGCGATGCCCGGGTGCGACAGCTTCGCGGCCATCCGCGCCTCGCGCCAGGCGACCTGCGGACCGGTCGGCAGCTTGATCGCGACCGGGCGGCCCAGCAGCTCGTCGGCGGCCTGCCAGATCTGCGCCATGCCGCCGGTCTCGAGCAGGCAGACGAGCCGGTAGCGGGTTGCCAGCAGGGTTCCCGCGCTCGGCCACTCATCGGTCATTGGGGAACATTCGCCCGTCTCGCCCCCGAGTGTCAACCTCGCGGGTGACGTCACGCGGAGCGTGGTCCCGCGGCTACCAACCGTCGGAGGCGTCGATGCGTACCCAGCCCAGATCGCCGGCGTAGTAGTCGCAGCCGACCGAGCGTTGGTCGCAGACCGTCTTGCCGCCGATCGACAGCGGCCACGAGTTCGCGATGGTCCCGGTCGATCCCCACCGGCCGGCCACCCGGGTGCCGTCGATCGCCAGCGCGACACCGTCCGGGTAACGCGTGCAGGAGATCGTGTGCCAGCGGCCGTCGTTGACCGGCCGCGGCGCGGTGACCAGCACCTCCCCGGCCGAGCCGCGGAACCAGCACTGCACGTGGCCGTTCGGGATCTGCAGCTTCCAGCTGCCGCCGGGGACGGTCGCCTGTCCCTTCTGGATGATGTTCCCGAAGTGGTAGAGGGTGCGCAGCCGCAGGGTGACCTGGAAGGTGCGGGTGCCCGGGTTCAGCGCCGGGCTGTCCGGCACCACGACCAGGTGCCGCGGGTGCGGCGGCGGGGTGTCCGGGTCGAGCCGGGCGAAGCGGTAACCGCCGCCGGTGCCCACCTCGTCGCCGATCCGCCCGTCCAGCCCGTGCCCGCTGCCGTCGTGCATGACCTGGGCGCCGTACGGCTCGTCCATCGCCCAATAGGCCACCTCGTAGGTCGACGACGCCCGGGCCGGGACGGCGCCCGCCGCGAGCGCGGTCGACGCGGCCAGCGTGACGATCCAAAAACGTCGGATTCCCAAGGCGTTCCCCCGTTAGCCAGTCCATCCGCCGGATAAGACAAACAGATACTAAACGGAAAAACGGCGCCGCCGTCCGCAAAGTCGGCACGCGGTCGCCCCGGAGGCCGGAACCGGTTGGAACCAGGCGGGGCCGGATGACATGATGACTGCGACCGGACCGGGGGAGGAGGCGCCGATGGCACGCTTCGCGGCCACGACCTCCGAGGACGGGAGCGGCCTGCGGGTGTTCCTTCGGGGTGACTGCGATCTGGCCGTACGGGAAGAGCTGGTCGCCACCCTCCTGGCGGCCGTCGGCCGGTCCGCGGTGGTCACGGTGGATCTCGCCGACGTCGACTTCCTCGACTCCAGCGGTGTGCACGGGCTGGTCGCCGCCCACCGCGCCGCCCTCGAGCGCGGCGGCCACCTGTACCTGGAGAACCCGACCGGCTCGGTCGCCGCCGTGCTGGACCTCACCGGCGTCCGCGCCCTGCTGCGCCGCAACGGCCGGGAGTGACCGTGCCGCCACCCGCCCCCAGCCCCGCCGAGACCGCCTACCGCGTGCCCGGCGACCTGGCCACCGTCCGCGAGTTCGTCCGCGCCGAGTCCGAGCGGCTGGGCCTCACCCGGATCCGGGCCGACCTGCTCGCGGTCGCCGTCAGCGAACTGGCCACCAACACGTTGCAGCACACCGACGGCGGCGGCCTGGTGCGCATCTGGGCCGAGCCCGGCCGGGTGCGCTGCGAGGTGGTCGACGGCGGCGACCCACCCGGCTTCGGGCGGGCCATGCCCTCGGCCGACGCGCCCCGGGGTCGCGGCCTGGCGATCGTCGAGCGGATCTGCGACGAGGTGGGCATCCATCCCGACGGCGAGGGCACCGCCGTACGGCTGGGAATGCTTCTTTAAAGCACCCGCACGGCGACGGTGCAGGTGTCGTCGTCGGGGCTCGGCCGGTTGAGGCCGGCGGCCAGGCCGGCCAGCGCGCTCTCGCCCGGCTCGGCGGAGGCCGCGGCCAGGCTCTTCAGCACGTCGGCCAGCAGGCTCGGGGTGTCCGGGACGCGGCGCTCGACCAGGCCGTCGGTGTAGAGCAGCAGCAGGTCGCCGGCCGCCAGGCAGGGCGTCAGCACCTGGTACGACGACTCGTCGTCGGCGCCCAGCAGCAGCCCGGCCGGCAGCTCGAGCGGCATCGCCGTGCCGTTGCGGGCCAGCAGCGGCGCCGAGTGCCCGGCCCGCGCCCAGGAGAGCGCCCGCGACCGCGGGTCGTAGACGGCGACCACCGCGGTGCCGGTGACCCGCAGCCGGCCGGAGAGCCGGTTGAGGTGCCCGAGCAGGGTGGCCGGGTCGTCGATCCCGATCGCCAGCCACGCGATCAGCGCGAACCGCAGGTGGGCCATGCTGCTGGCGGCGGAGAGCCCGTGCCCGGCCACGTCGCCGACGGCCAGCACCGCGCGGCCGTCGGCCAGCTCCTGCGCGTGGTACCAGTCGCCGCCGACCCGGACCGCGCTCTCCGCCGGCAGGTAGCCGACCATCACCTCGAGGCCGGGCAGGAACAGCGGCGCGGCCGGCACCGGCTGGATCATGTGCTGCAGCTGGGCGGCCAGCCGGTGCTCGGCCAGCGCGGTCAGCTCCCGGGAGCGCAGCTGGTCGCTGAGCCGCTCGATCGCGCCCCGGGTCTGCTCCCGGGCGGTCACGTCCTGGACCACGGCGTGCACCTTCAGCGGCGCGCCGCCGGCGTCGGTGACCACGTCGGAGAGGATCCGGGTGTGCTTGACCGTGGACCCGACCCGGAACCGTACGGTCACGTCGGAGACGCCGCCGCTCTCCATGGTCAGCCACGCCGACTCGGCCAGCCCGCGGTCCTCCGGGTCGATCGCGGCGGTCTGCTCGGCCCGGGTCATCGGGCCCCGCTCCGGATCGCGCTCGAACAGCCGGTACATCCCCGGCGACCAGCTGCTCTCGCCGGTGACCAGGTCGTACTCGGCCCAGCCCAGGTTGCCCAGCTGCTCGGTACGCTCGATCCGCCGGCGGTCCTCGTCGAGCCGCTGCCACCAGACCAGCAGGCCGCCCAGCACCGGGTGGACGGTCACGTCGAACAGCGAGCGGGCCACCACGCCGGCGCGTTTCTCCTCGTACCGGAACTCGCGCAGCTCGCCCGGCTCGCCGGTGGCCAGCACCTCGAGGTAGAGGCGCCAGAGCCGGCCGCCGACCATGCTCGGATAGATCTCCCGGAGCCGGGAGTGGACCCGCTCGGTGCCACGCCGGTAGATGTCGTGGCTGCCGCCGACCGCGCCGATCTCGAAGTCGGTGACCTCCCCGCCGGCGCCCCGCACCGGCAGCAGCCAGGAGCAGCCCGCCGGGATGACGGACAGCACCTCGCGGACGGCGGAGGTCACGGCGTCGTCTGCCACGTGTTCAGGGTACGGGCGGCCGGTCGTCTGTCCCGTACGACCGAAGGGTGATTCGGACGAGCCGTTCGTCCGGCCGATCCGACCGTGTTTGACCTGCAGGTCGGCGCGGAAAACGACGATGTCCCTATCATGCGCTTCCGGCCCTCGCGAAAGGCCAGCTCAAGTTGGTAGAGTCCCGCCCGGATCACGCCAGCGCCCGTTCGAAGGGCTCACGGAGGTCATCTCTTGTCCGACAAAGGCATGAAGGATCGAGTCAAAGTGCTTCTCAACGGGACGTCAGCGGACGGCCAGACCTCCGAGCAGGCGGTGGTTCCGCCGCCACAGGCCCACCCCAACCAGGCCCTTCAGGTGCTGACGCTCGCGCAGCGCACCGCCGAGGAGCATGTCGCCCGCGCTCACCACCAGGCCGACAAGATCCGGACGGACGCCCTAGCGGCGGCCGAGCAGATCGCCCGCGACGCCCAGGTGCACGCGCACAACGTGCGCCGCGAGGCCGAGAAGATCCTCACCGACGCCCGGGCCGCGGCCGAGCAGATCGCCCGCGACTCACACGCGCGGACCGAGGAGGCCCGCCGTACCGCGGAGAAGATCGTCAACGACGCCCGCGCCCAGGCCGAGCAGATCGGCGTCGACGCGCAGGCCAACGCCGACCACCTCAACCTGCAGGCCCGCCAGCGCTACGACGACGTGGTGGGCAGCCTGGCCACCAAGCGCGAGGGACTGCAGAACCAGATCGAGGCGCTCGAGCAGTTCGACCGGGAGTACCGCTCCCGCCTGACCACCTTCATGCAGGGCCAGCTGCGCGCCCTCTGGGTCGACCAGCCGCAGGTTCTCGGCGAGCTGCCGGAGCAGGCCGCGCCGCCCGCCCCGGCCCCGGTCTCGGCCCCGGTCTCGCCGGCCGGCCGGCACGGCGCCGACGAGCCGGAGGAGGCGGTGCCGGCCCAGCGCCAGTCCGCCGAGGACGAGGTCGGCGAGGACGAGGAGGAGCTCAGCGAGCGCTGAGCCTCACAGTACGGGACCAGCCTCCGCGATCGCACGTGACACCGCGGTCCGGGGGCTGGTCAGCACCGGGATCGGTAGATCGCTCAGCAGGGGCGCGGCGGGCGCGGCGCTGGGCTGGGCGAGCACGAGGACATCCAGCCCGGGTGCCGCCGCTCGCGCTCGCTGCGCGACCATTTGCGCGTACGCGGTGAAGTCGCCCGCCTCGAACAGGGCGAACGCCTCCGGGCAGCGCACCTCGACCAGCTCCACCTGCCGCCCGGCCCGCGCGGCGGCGTCGCCCAGCAGCGCCCGGGTCGGTCCGAGGGTCGAGTCGACGGTCGCCACCACCCCGATCCGGCGGCCGGCGGCCACCGCGGCCTCGGCCATCGGCCGGTCGGCCCGCAGCACCGGCACCCCGAGATCGGCCGTACGCAGCTCGGCGTGCCCGCCCAGCGACGAACAGGTGCAGACGATCACGTCGGCGCCCCGGTCGGCCAGCTCGTGCAGCCGGGCGTCGATCCGCCCGGCCAGCTCGGCGGTGATCCCCTCCCGCCGGGCGCCGGCCAGCAGCGCCGGATCGACCACGTGCAGGTCCTGCCAGCCGGGCGCGAGCTCCTCGCGCAGCCGGCGGAACGTCGCCACATGAGCGTCGGCGGTGTGCAGGAACCCGATCGTGGTCACGACCCAGAATCGCACATGCGAGGATGCTCCAGGGCGCGCTGCACGGCCGCCAGCAGCTGGGACTTCGAGAACGGCTTCTCCACCAGCGTGACGTCCGGGTCGAGGGTGCCCTGCGAGTCGAGGGCCGGCCGGGCGTAGCCGGACATGAACAGCACGGACGTGCCGGGGGACAGGGCCAGGAACCGTTCGGCCAGGTCCCGGCCCAGCATGTGCGGCATCACCACGTCGGTGAGCAGCACGTCGATCGGCCCGGGATGCTGCTGGGCGAGGCTCAGCGCGGCCGGGCCGTCGGCGGCGATCAGCACCTCGTGCCCGGCGCCGGCCAGGACGCGGCGCAGCACGTCGCGCAGGGCCGGCTCGTCCTCGACCGCGAGGATCGTGCCGTGCCGGCAGTCCGGGGGCGGTGGCTCGGCGGGCTCGTCCGGGGCGGCCGGCTCGGCGTCGGTGGTCGGCATCAGGATGGTGAAGGTGGTGCCGAGGCCGGGTTCGGAGTAGATGCCGAGATCGCCGCCGGCCGCCGTGATGATCCCGTACACGGTGGCCAGGCCGAGGCCGGTGCCCTTGCCGGCCGGTTTCGTGGTGTAGAACGGCTCGAACGCGCGCTCGATCACCTCGGGCGGCATGCCGGTGCCGGTGTCGCTGACCCGCAGCCGCACGTAGCGGCCGGTGCGCAGGTGCGGGCGGGCGGCCGCGTAGTCCCGGTCCACGGTCAGGCCGCCGGTCTCGATGGTGAGCGTGCCGCCGCGGGGCATCGCGTCCCGGGCGTTGACCGCGAGGTTCACCAGCACCTGGTCCAGCTGCCCCGGGTCGGCCGTGATCGAGGGAAGACCCGACTCCAGGCGTACGTCCAGGGTGATGTGCTCGCCGATCGACCGGCGCAGCATCTGCTCGATGTCGGTGACCACGTCGTTGAGGCTCAGCGGACGCGGGCGCACCACCTCCCGCCGGGCGAACGCGAGCAGCTGGTGGGTCAGGTCGGCGCCGCGCTGGGCGGCCTTGGTGATCTGCGCGGCGTCGGCGGCGATCTCGGCGAGCGCATTCTCGGCCGGCTGGTTCTCGGCGGCGGTCTCGGCGATGAACGTGGCGTAGTTGCTGATCACGGCGATCAGGTTGTTGAAGTCGTGCGCCACCCCGCCGGCCAGCTGGCCCAGGCCCTCCAGGCGCTGGGTGCGCTGCAGCTGGGCCTCGACGTGCGCGCGCTCCGCCTCGGCCTGCAACTGCGAAAACCTTTCCTGCGCCCGTACGCGTTCGGTGATGTCCCGGACCACCGCGCAGCGGACCCGCCCGTCGTCGGTCGGCAGGATGCTCATGGTGACCTCGACCGGCACGGCCGTCCCGTCGTTGCGGTGCGCGGTCGCCCGCGGGCCGTGCGGGTCGTCCTCGGAGAGCGGGACGTCGCCGGCCAGCGGCGGGGTGAGCAGCTTGTCGATCTCCTTGCCGATCAGGCCGTGCCGGGGCAGCCCGAACAGGGTCTCGGCCTGGGTGTTGGCCATCGCCACCCGGCCGTCGTCGCCGACCCCGAGGAACGCGTCCGGCGCGGCCTCGAGCAGGGCCTGGAAACTGGACTCCAGCCGTTCCCGGGTGCTGACCGCGCGGGCGATCACCGTGTAGCCGGTCATCGCGCCGGACTCGTCGCACAGCGGCGACATGGTGAGGGTGACCTGCAGCCAGTGCCCGTCGCGGTGCCGGCGGCGGCTGCGGAACCGCTCGAGCCGGGCGCCGGCCTCCATCAGCAGGAGCATCTCGCGCTGGTCGGCGCGGCGGTCGGCGGGGATCAGCACGTCCACGCTGTGCCCGACGATCTCCTCGGCCGGGTAGCCGAACAGGGCCTCGGCGGCGGGGTTCCACATGCGCACGACGAAGTCCCGGTCGACCGCGAAGATCGCGTCGTGCGAGGAGTGAATCATCGCCCGCAGCAGGTCATCGGTCGGTGACCGCTCCCGAATACCGCGCGTTTGCCCCATAACTGGACCTACATTATCGATTCCGTACGGGTCGGGCGGGGGTTTCTCTACGCTCGGGGAAGGGGCAGGGACGACGGGGGGATGTGGGTGGGTGCGCAGGCGGTGCCGGAGGTCGACCCGCAGCGACCCAGCGGCGCCCGGGTGTACGACTACTACCTCGGCGGGACGCACAACTTCGCGGCCGACCGGCAGGCGGCCGCGGTCGCGCTGGAGGCCATGCCCGACCTGCCGGTGGTGGTGCGGACGGGGCGGGCGTTCCTGCGCCGGGCGGTCGCCGAGGCCGCCACCGCCGGGCTGAACCAGTTCCTCGACCTGGGGGCCGGGATCCCGGCGGCCGGGTCGGTGCCCGAGGTGGCCCGGGCGGTGCGGCCGGACTGCCGGATCGTGTCGGTGGACCTCGACCCGGTCGCGGTCGTGCACTCGCGGCGGGTGGCGGCGGACGACCCGGGGCAGGCCGCGGTGCTGGCCGACCTGACCGACGCGGACGAGGTGCTGACGGCCCCGGGCGTACGGCAAGCGCTTGATTTTGATCTTCCGGTTTGTCTGCTGGCGGTGGCGGTCGCGCATTTCATCCCGGACACCGAACGGCTGGGTCGCGCGCTGGAGCGCTATCGGGAGGCGCTGGCGCCGGGCAGCTGGCTGGTCATGTCGCACGCGTGCGAGGAGGACGAGTCGCCGCACGCCAAGCAGATCCTGCGGATCTACAACCACACCACGTCGCCGATGATGTTGCGGTCGCGGGACGAGTTCCGGGCACTGTTCGGCGACTGGACGCTGCTGCCGCCCGGGGTGACGGCGGCGGCGGACTGGCGGCCCTCGCGGGACCCGGCGCCGGATCCGCGACCGTCGCGAGGGGAGATCATCGTGGGCGCGGCGGTCAAGCCGGGCTTGGGGGAAACCGCTGCATCGCGGACTCGCCGGGCGCATGCTGATGGGAACTTGTCAGCCATCAGCGTGCCGGAGCGGACATGGCCGTAGTACTCGTCGCCGAGGACGACCAGGACATCGCGGCGATCCTCACCAGGTTGCTCACCCGGGCCGGACACAGCGTCCGGCACGAGCCGGACGGCACGGCGGCGTTCGAACGCGCGGCGGTCGATCGCCCCGACGTGGTGCTCACCGACCTCGGCATGCCCCGGATGGACGGGCTCGAACTGACCCGCGCGATCCGCGGGCACCCCGACCTGGCGGACACACCGATCGTGATGCTGAGCGGCCATCTGCACCCGGGGGACCACGAGCCGATCTCGGCCGGGGTGTGCGCGGTGCTGCTCAAGCCCTGCCCGAACGACAAGCTGCGCGCGGTGGTGCAGGAGCTGATCGACCGGGGGCCGCACGCCCATCACGGCGCCAGCTGCCCGGTCCACCAGCCGGTTTCGGTGTAGCGCTTCTTTAGAGTGGGCGGGTGCTTTCCTCGACGCCGCGTACCCGCCACCGCCGGATGAAGGAGAACGGCCGCACCGACCCGGCCGACCTGCAGGCGGTGCTGGCGGCCGGGCTGGTCGCGCACCTGGGCGTGCTGGTCGACGGCCATCCGATGGTGGTGCCCACGGTCTACGGCTTCGACAGTTCGCGCATCTTCCTGCACGGGTCGGTGGCCAGCCGCAGCCTGACCGGCGCGGATCCCACGGTCTGCGTGACGGTGACGGTGCTGGACGGCCTGATCCTGGCCCGCTCGGTCTTCGAACACGGCGTCAACTACCGCAGCGCCATGATCTACGGTGTCCCGCAGCCGATCACCGACCCCGAGGATCTGCTGTACGGCCTGCGGCTGCTCACCGAGCATGCGGCGCCGGGCCAGTGGGACTACGCCCGCCGCCCGTCCCGCAAAGAGCTGGCGGCGACCCGGCTGCTCGCCCTGCCGCTGACCGAGGCATCGGTCAAGGTCAGTGACGGCGATCCCACCGACGGCGACGGGCCCGACGCGGCGCTCGGCCTCTGGGCGGGTCGCCTCCCGGTGGTGGCGACCTGGGGTGCCCCGGTCGCCGACGCGCTGCTGCCGGCCGGCATCGACCCGCCCCCGCACATCGCGAGCCGCACGGGCCGGCCCGTCTCGCGCGGAAAGCACTAACCGGAAACGCCCGTCGTCCGAACAGCAGGACATGAGTAACGAGCAGGGACGTTCGACCGTGCTGCTGGTCGACGACGAGTCGGCCATCCTCGAGACGCTCGCGCTGCAGCTGCGCCGCGACCACCGGGTGCTGACCGCCGAGAGCGGCGACGACGCGCTGCGCCTGCTCGCGCTCGCCGACACCGGCCCGGTGGCGGCGGTGATCAGTGACCTGCGCATGCCCGGCATGGACGGCGTGGAACTGCTCCGCCGCATCCAGCTCGAATACCCCGACACCACCCGGGTGCTGCACACCGCCCAGAGCGACCTGAACGCCGCGATCGCCGCGATCAACGACGGCGGCGTCTACCGCTACCTGGCCAAGCCGGTGCAGACGGACGAGCTGCGCGCCGCCGTCCAGGATGCGGTCGAACGGCACGGCCGGTCCACCACCGAGCGGCACCTGCTGGACACCACGCTGAAGTCCAGCATCCAGGCCCTCTTCGGCTGTCTGGAGCTGGCCAGCCCCGCCGCTTTCGCCCGCGCGGGCCGGATCCGCACCCTGGTGGCCGAACTCTGCACGGCGCTCCAACTCGACTCCCTCTGGGAGATCGAGGTGGCCGCGATGGCGTCCCAGCTGGGCGCGGTGACGATCCCGCCGAGCGTGCTGCGGAAGCTGGACAAGGGCATGTCCTGCACCGAGGACGAGCAGGCAATGATCGACGCCATGCCCGGCGTGGCGGTGAAGCTCCTGCAAGGCATCCCCAACCTCGAAGACGTGGTGGAGATCGTCCGCGGCCTGCCCCCAGCGGGCCGTCCGGAGTCGGCACAGCCGGTGTCGCCGCTGATCGAGGCCGCGATCGACGTGGTCCGGACCGCCATCGACTACGAGACGCTGGAGAGCCGCGGCATCGACGTGGAGAGCGCGATCGCGGTCCTGGAGAGCCGCGACCACAGCGCCCTGCCCGTGCTGGCGACCCTGCGCGACATCAAGGGCGTCGTCCAGGTGGCCACCGACAAGGTCCGCGGCCTCCGAGTAGCCGACCTCGAGGTAGGCATGCGCGTGGCGGAGGACATCGTCGCCGCCAACGGCCTGGTGCGCTCGTGTGGCCCGCGCTCGTGTGGCCCGCGCTCGTGTGGC
Organism: Actinoplanes subtropicus; assembly: GCF_000721705.1. GTDB lineage: Bacteria > Actinomycetota > Actinomycetes > Mycobacteriales > Micromonosporaceae > Actinoplanes > Actinoplanes subtropicus. The sequence continues at coordinate 81,898 of NZ_JOJL01000027.1, read as the reverse complement.
CCGCGCTCGTGTGGCCCGCGCTCGTGTGGCCCGCGCTCGTGTGGCCCGCGCTCGTGCGGCCCGCATTCGAGCGACCCGCATTCGAGCGGCGCGCGCCCTGGCCGGCTACCGAGCGGCCCCGCCCGAGCGGCATGCAACCCACGAGCCGGCCGCCGAACGGCTCGCGTCTGGGCGGCTCGCGTCTGGGCGGGTTGCCGAGCAGCCCGAGCCCGCGCCGGCTACGGGCTGGACTCCATCTCCCGGGCGAGCTCGTCGAGCAGACCCAGCACCAGGGCCTGCTCGGCACAGATCCGCCCCAGCGTCATGTCGGCGTCCGGGATCACCCCGTCCCGGGCAGACTGCTCCACCTCGGCAAAGATCCCGGACAACGTGTCGGCCCCGATGTTGGCCGCCGACCCCTTCAGCCCATGCGCGTGATCCCGGACCGCCTCCGGATCGCCCCCACGAAGCAACTCCGCGAGCCGATCGACCTTGCCCGGCACCTTCCCGGCAAACGACCGGATCAGCCGAGCCAACAGCGCCCGCTCCGCGGGCCCCGGCTCGTCCCCACCGATGTCGACCAGCCGCGCCCGGATCTCCCCCTCCCGGGTGCTCACCTCCATGCTCCCATCCTGCGCCCGCCCAGCCCGGCCCGCTGCCATATCGCCCAGACACCACCGGCCGGTCACCGCCGTCGAACACCCCCGCCCGGCTGCGGCGACCCCGCCCGCCCGCCGCGCAGCAGGTCGCGCACGCCCCGCCCGCCGCCGCGCACCCGGCCCGCCGCCGCGCACCCGGCCCGCCGCCGCGCACCCGGCCCGCCGCCGCGCCCAGCCGGCTCGGCGCACGCCCCGCCCGCCGCCGCGCACCCGGCCCGCCGCCGCGCACCCGGCCCGCCGCCGCGCCCAGCCGGCCCGCCGCGCACCCAGCCGACTCGGCGCACGCCCCGCCCGCCGCCGCGCACCCGGCCCGCCGCCGCGCACCCGGCCCGCCGCCGCGCACCCGGCCCGCCGCCGCGCACCCGGCCCGCCGCCGCGCGCCACGCCCGGCGCTGGGCGCCTTTGCCCAGCGCCGAGTACCTTTGCCCAGCCTCCAATTCTCCCTGCAGAGGCTGGCGACCCACCGCGAATTGGCGGCCGGGTATTGCGGTTGGTCGCGGCCAGAAAAACGCGGTAGTCTGTGCCGCATCGGATTGGCGGGGAAGGCTGGGAGTCAATTCTGATCATTTCTTCAGAGTTCGACTAAATGCGCATGCGCTATTTGTGGTGCGGGTCGTGGCGGGCTCGGGCCGCGCTGGCAGGTGGACACGCCGACCGCGAGCGCGGCGTTGCTGGTGGGGGCGATGACGGCTCGGGCGATGACCGCTCGGGCGGTGGCGGCATCGGGGCTGCTGGTGTGGCTGTTGCCGGTGTGGCTGTTGCTGGTGTGGCTGTTGCTGGTGTGGCCGTTGGTGGTGGGGGCGTTGCTGGTGTGGCTGTTGCTGGCGTGGGCGTTGCTGGTGTGGGCGTTGCTGGTGTGGGCGTTGCTGGTGTGGGCGTTGCTGGTGTGGCCGTTGGTGGTGGGGGCGTTGCTGGTGTGGGCGGTGTCCGCGGTGAAGCAGGTGGTGGGGGATCGGTGGCCTCGCGGGCGCGGCGTAGCTTCTGGGCGTGGCGCTGGGCCAAGCCCCATGCGCGGTGCCGCTCGTGCTCGCGGCGGAAGGCTTCTGCCTCTGGTGAATAGCGGCGCGACTTGGTGCGGTCGCGCATTCCGGACAATTGTTCCCTGGTGAAGAGCGTCAGCTGTGCCATGCCTCAATTGTGGCACCAACGGGAATGCGGTGGTAAGCCCGGAGGGCCATTCGATCATGCCAATCATGCTTATACCAGAATGGAGATCGAAACGGATTCCGTTCGCGACCGGGAATAGCGATGACTCGTGCGGAGCCCGGCCGTGCGCGAGATCGGCAGGAGGCGAGCGCGCTCGCCCCGACCGGCGAAGAGGGTGCGGACAAGCGATCAACAAGTCCTACAGTGACCCGAGCCACGGCCGATTCCTGCGGCATGAGCGACCGTCGGTGGTCCACGCCCCGCCGCTTCGTGCTGGCCTCGGCCGCCGTCGCGGGGCTGTCGATGCTCTGGTACCTGGCCTTCGTGACGGTCGGCGGCCCCTCGCTCCCCGCCTACCTGGGTGGGCCGATCACCGCGGGGATCGGTGCTGTCGCCATCGTCGCGTTGCTGCGGGGCGTCCCCATGCCGCGGCCGGCCCGTCGGTTCTGGGTGCTGATCCTTCTGCTCGAGGCGTCGGTGGCGATCAGCCGGGCTGTCATGGCCGCGTACGCCTTCGCCGCCTACCCGGCCATGCCGAAACCGCCGGTCTGGGTTTCGCTGTTGCCGGCCGGAGGGCTGCTGGGCGCGATCTTCGCCGTCTGCTTCGTGCCGCTCGGGGAGACCGTTCCGGGTGAGCGCTGGAAGCGGTTGCTGGACTGCCTGATCGCGTTCTACGGGTGCTTCACCCTGCTCTGGTTCGCCGCGCTGCAGCCGTTGGTCGAGGCGGACGACTCGTGGCCGTTGCGGAGCAAGGTGACGGTGGCGCTGGCCCTCGTGCTGAGCGCGGTGGGGATCGCCCGGGTCGCCTACGTGCCGGGCGGGCCGGTCGATCGGGTCTCGGTACGCCTGGTCGCCTGCTCGGGGCTCGTGGCCGGGGCGTACGCGATGGTCGCCGGTCACGCCGGGCAGCGTGCCGCGACCCCGGGGCAGGCACTGATCATTCCGCTCGGCCCGCTGCTGGTCACGATGGCCGTGTCCCGGCAGTGGCGCAGCACCGGCGCCCGGCCGCGGCGTGAGGCCTGGGTGCCCTACCTCGCAGTGGTCGCCGTCGACGTGCCGCTGGTCGCCACCGTGTTCGGTCCGATGAAGTGGCCGGGCCGGATGGTCGTGCTGCTCGCCGTGGCGGTCACGCTGCTCGCCTCGCTGCGCCAATTCCTGGGCCACCGGGAGAACCGGCGGCTGATCCGCGCGCAGCGTGCGGCCCAGAAGCAGCTCCGCTACGACGCCACCCACGACTCGCTGACCGGGCTGGCCAACCGGGCCCTGTTCCGGGATCGGCTCGCCGCCGCCCTCGAGAGCGGGCCGGCCACCGTGATCCTGGTCGACCTGGACGACTTCAAGGCGGTCAACGACTCGCTCGGCCACAACATCGGCGACGATCTGCTGGTCGCGGTGGCCGAGGGGCTGCGCGAGGCGGTCGGCGACGACGGCCTGCCGGCCCGGCTCGGCGGCGACGAGTTCGCCATCCTGGTCGCCGACCGCGCCGACCGCGCCGACCGCGCCGACCGCGCCGACCGCGCCGACCGCGCCGACCGCGCCGACCGCGCCGACCGCGCCGACGGCGCCGACGGTGGCGCCCGTGGTGAGGGTGGCGCCCGCGGCGAAACCGGCGAAAGCGCCGTAGACGGCGACGAGCTGATCGCACGGATCGTCGCCGTCCTGGACGGCTCCCTCAGCGAGCACCGCCTCCTCATCCACGCCAGCGCCGGCCTCGCCACCGCCCCCGCCGGCACCCCCCTCGACCACCTCCTCCGCGACGCCGACACCGCCCTCTACACCGCCAAGCAGCGCGGCAAGGACAACTGGGTCCGCTTCGTACCCGGCATGGAACGGCCGCTGACCGCCGACGCCCAGCTCGGCGCCGACCTGCGCCGGGGCCTGGCGGCCGGTGAGTTCCGCGTGGTCTACCAGCCGCTCGTCGACCTGCACCGCAACCAGGTGATCGGGGTCGAGGCGCTGGTCCGCTGGCAGCACCCGACCCGCGGGGTCATCTCGCCCGCCGACTTCATCCCGGTCGCCGAGCGGACCGGGCTGATCGTGCCGCTGGGCCGGTTCGTGCTGCGCGAGACCTGCCGGCAGGCCGCCGCCTGGCTGGCCGAGTTCGGCCCGGAGGTGCTGCAGAAGGCCGGCCCGAACGTCTCGGCCCGTCAACTTCACGACCCCGACTTCGTCGATGACGTACGCGCCGCCCTGGCCGACAGCGGCCTCCCCGGCGAGCTGCTGGTCCTGGAGCTGACCGAATCGGCCGTCCTGCGCGGCCAGCAGGTCTCCCGCACCCTGCACGAACTGCACAAGCTGGGCGTACGCCTGGCCCTCGACGACTTCGGCACCGGCGAGTCCTCGCTGTCGTTGCTGCGCGCGTTCCCGGCCTCGATCGTCAAGCTGGACAAGTCGTTCGTCGACGGCATCGAACTGGACGAGCCGGACACCCCGGAGGCGGCCGCCCGGCAGGCCGTCGCCCGCGCCGTCATCCAGATGGCCGGCGCCCTCGAGCTGGACACCGTCGCCGAGGGCATCGAGAACGAGGAGCAGGCCGAGCGGCTGCGCGCCCTGGGCTATTCCCTGGGCCAGGGCTTCCACCTGGCCGAGCCGATGCACCCGGACCAGGTCACCCGGATGCTGGCCGGGCAGCAGGACGACGCCGACGCGGCGTAGAAGTCTCATGACCCGGCCCCGGCCCGCCGATGGTTACCAGGTGGTGACTTCAGCAGCGGCGATCTGGCTCGTCTGGTCGGCCTGGTACGCCGCGTGGGCGCTGGGCGCACCGCTCGGCCCGGCTGCCATCGCCTACCTCGCCCTGCCGGCCGGCGCCGCGATCGCCGCGCACGCGGTTCACCGGCTGATCCGCGATGTGTCGCTGGACCCGGTGGCCCGCCGCTTCTGGCGCCTCGTGCTCGTCGCGTTCGCCCTGCTCTCGGCCGGCTACGCGGTCCTGGCCGGCGCCGCCTTCCGGGACACCAGCGTGCTGCCCACCATGCCGATCCCGGCCGCGGTCCTGGCCGGCGCCGCCTTCCTGACCGCCATGTGGGGCGTCGCCCGGGTGCCGCTGGGCATCACCAACCGCGCCCAGCGCCGGCGGCAGTGGCTGGATCGGTCGATCGCGCTGTTCGGCTGCGCCAGCCCGCTGTTCACCTTCGGCCTCGGCCCGATGATCAATTCGCCGGACGGCTGGAGCACCCAGACGCTGGTGCTTCTCGGCCTCTCGTTCGTGCTGGCCGTCGGCGGGATCACCAAGGTCTCGTACATCGCCGGCGGCCCGGTCGACCGGGTGGCGATCCGGCTGATCGGGATGACCGGACTGGTCGGCGCCGGCGTCGCGCTGCTCGCGGTCACCGGCGGCGCCGGTAGCGTCGTACCGGCCCAGGCCGTGGTCCTGCCGATCGCGCCGCTGCTGGCCGCCGTCGCGGTCCGCCGGCAGGGGGCCTCGACCGGCGCCCGGCCGCGGCGGCCCAACACCTGGCTGCCCTACCTCGCGGTCGCGGCCGCCGACGCGCCGCTGCTCGCCCAGCTGCCGCACCACCAGCTGACCCTCGCCGGGCGGCTCGACATCGTGGTCGCCGTGCTGGTCAACGCGCTGGTCGCGGTCCGCCAGTTCTTCGCGATGCGGGATAACTCGCGGCTGCTGCGGGAGAAGCGTGCCTCCGAGGAGCGGCTGCGCCACGAGGTCACCCACGACGGCCTGACCGGCCTGGCCAACCGGGGCCTGTTCCGCGACCGGCTGGCCGCGGCGCTGTCCGCCGGTGACGCCACGGTGCTGCTGGTCGACCTGGACGACTTCAAGACCGTCAACGACTCGCTGGGCCACGAGGTCGGCGACCACCTGCTGCTCGCGGTGGCGGGCATCCTGCGCTCCGCGATCGGTTCCGATGGCCTTCCCGTACGCCTGGGCGGGGACGAGTTCGCCGTGCTCGTCGACGACCCCACGATCGACGGGGAAGCCGTGGCCCAGCGGGTCCTCGACGGCTTCGCCGGCCCGATGAGCGCCCACCAGTTGCTCGTCCGGGCCAGCATCGGGGTCGCCTCGGCGGCGGCCGGCACCCCGCTGGACACCGTGCTGCGCGACGCGGACGTCGCCATGTACGCGGCCAAGCAGCGCGGCAAGGCCAACTGGGTGCGCTACCACGAGGGCATGGAGCTGCCGGTGGTCGGCCACGCCCGGCTCGGCGGCGAGCTGCGCCGGGCGCTGGACAACGACGAGTTCTTCGTCGTCTACCAGCCGATCATGGAGCTGGCCACCTACCGGGTGATCGGGGTCGAGGCGCTGGTCCGCTGGCGGCACCCGGCCCGCGGGCTGGTCTCGCCGGCCGAGTTCATCCCGGCCGCCGAGAGCACCGGGCTGATCGTGCCGCTGGGCCGGTTCGTGCTGCGCGAGACCTTCCGCCAGGTGGCGGCGTGGCTGGCCGAGTTCGGCCCGGACGCGTTGCAGAAGGTGGGGCCGAACGTTTCCGTACGGCAGCTTCATGATCCTGATTTTCTCGGCGACGTGCGGCGGGCGCTGGCCGAGAGCGGCCTGCCCAGCGACCGGGTGGTGCTGGAGCTGACCGAGTCGGCGGTGCTGCGCGGCCCGCAGGTGCTGGACACCCTGCACCGGCTGCACGACATGGGCATCCGGCTCGCGCTCGACGACTTCGGCACCGGCGAGTCCTCGCTGTCGCTGCTGCGCGCGTTCCCCGCCTCGATCGTCAAGCTGGACAAGTCGTTCGTCGACGGCATCGAGGAGGGCGAGCAGGGCACTCCCGAGGCCGCGGCCCGGCAGGCGGTGGCCCGCGCGGTGATCCAGATGGCCGGCGCGCTCGGCCTCGACACGGTCGCCGAGGGCATCGAGGACGCCACCCAGGCCGAGCGGCTGCGGGCGCTCGGCTACACCCTCGGCCAGGGCTACCACCTGGCCCGCCCGATGCCGGCCGAGGACTTCCATCAGCTGCTCGCGGCCCAGCGGGCGGTGGCGGCATAGGGTACGGCGATGGACGACGGCACCAGCACCGCCGGGTCGCTCGCGGCCTGGCTGCGCGAGCTGCACTTCACCGACCTGCCCGAGGACAAGGCCACGGCCCGGATCGTCGACGCCGTCGCCCGGTGGGGTGAATCGCGGGGCTGGCGGGTCTACCGGCGTGCCCCGAGCGTCTTTCCGCTGCCGGCGCCGCTGAACGGCCATTCCGTGCTGGATGTCGCCTGCGCGCGCCCGGGCGGGGCGCAGCCGATCGCGGTCGAGGTGGACCGGCTGGACCGGCAGCGTACGGTCGACAAGCTCCTGGCCGAGGCCGCCGCGGGGCGCCTGGCGATCTGGGTGCGCTGGGGCAACGGGCCGTTCCGCCCGCCGCCGCTGCCGGTGCATCTGGTGACGCGGGAGGCGGCGAAGGCGAGGGGCGGCTGGCACACGGTCACCGACCTGCCCGCCCCGCGCCACTCGACGGTGCTCGAGATCACCGAGGAGGCGGAGTTGCCCTGGGAGTGAACTCTCATGTCCCGCTCGCGGTGGTCGAAGGGAGAGCCGTGGAGACGAAGCACCGGGCGCACCCGGCAACTTGGTGGGCGCAGTTCCGGGAGGTCTCCGGCAGCTTCGACGCGGCCCTGGTGACCGAGGGGATCACCGATCTGATCGTCCCGAAGATCAAGTCGCCGCTGCTGCGCCGGGAGGCCGAGATCGCCGCCGACGTGGTGGTGCGCCACCTCGCCAAGCCGTCCAGCCCGGAACTGGCCGAGCGGGCCGAGAAGCAGATCAAGCGGCTGGTGGCGACGGTCGAGCGGCTGGCCGACCGGTCCACCGGCGACGACGCCGGGATCACCGAGACGTACGTGGTCTGCCACGCCCTGCAGGGCGACTGGGCGCAGGCCGCCGCCGAGGCCGAGCCGTTCGTCGGCACCCAGCCGCTGCTGCGCGCCTTCGTCGGCGCGCTGCGCCTGGAGCGTTTCGACCCGGTGCTGACCGTCCGGCTGCTGCGCGCCGGCCAGGGCCCGAGTGTCGCCGTGAAGGTGGGGCTGATGGTCGGCAAGTACGGCTGGTGGCCCGACTGGCTTCTCAAGATCGTCACCGAGCGCGCCCTGGCCGGCACCCTCGACCAGGCGACCATCACCGCGCTGGACCGCTGCGCGTACGCCGAGCTCAGCCCCGCCCAGGCGAAGATGGCCACCCGGCTGCTCAACGGCGACCGGGCCCTGATCGACGCCTCGGCGCACCGGCTGGAGGGGCTCGCCGAGCCGCGCGCCGCCGCGAAGCTGCGCGAGGGCGACCTCAACGCGGTCGCCCTCGCCGCCCGGTTGATCCCGCTGTGACTAGGCGCCGCCGGCTTCCAGCGTGACCTTCTCCGGCTGGAAGGACGCGCCGTTCACGTCCACCCCGGCCGCCTTGGCCTGGGTGAGCGCCTGGTTGATGTAGGTGTTGGTGTACGCGTCCGCGTCCGGCGCCTTCTTCAGCACCGTGTCGCCGGTCTGGTTCTTGGTGGTCATCGAGATGTCCACGGTCTGCTTCCAGGCCGCGTCGTCGATCACGCCGATGCCCGCGGTGGACGGCCAGATCAGCTTGTTGACCTCGTTCATCTGCCACAGCTGATGCGACTTGCCGAGCTTCGAGCCCTTGGCCACCACCAGGTCCCGGCACTTCTCCGGGTTGTCCCGGCAGTACGCCCAGCCCTTGATCGTGCCGACCAGGAACTTCACCGTCTGTGCCTGGTACGCCGGGTCCTTCAGCTTGTCGGTGTTCGCCCACACCGCGTCCTGCAGCATGGCCGACCCGTTCTGCTTCCAGTCGATGATCGAGAAGTCGTCGGCGGTGTAGAGCTTGCCGGTCGCCGGGTTCTTCGCCTCCAGCAGTTGGGCGTACTCGTTGTAGGCCATCGCCTGGGCCGCGTCGATCTCGTGCTTGAGCAGCGCCTGCATGTCGAACTGCTGCTGCACCAGGGTGACGTCCTTGCCCGGGTCGAGCCCGGCCTTGGTCATCCCGGCGAACAGCTCGAACTCGTTGCCGAAGCCCCAGTTGCCGATCTTCTTGCCCTTGAACTGGGCCGGCGTGGTGATCCCGCTGGACTTCCAGGCCACCTGGTACGTGCCGGAGCGGGCGAAGATCTGCCCGACGTCGGTGATGCCGGCGCCCTGCTCGCGGGAGGCGAGCGCCTTGGGCACCCAGGCCACCGCGTAGTCGGCCTTGCCCTGGGCGAGCACGGTCTGCGGCACGATGTCGACGCCGCCCTCGAGCAGCTGCACGTCGAGGCCCTGCTCCTGGTAGAAGCCCTGGTCCACGGCCGCGATGTAGCCGGCGAACTGGGACTGGAAGAACCACTGCAGCTGCAGCTTGATCGGCGTCAACGAGCCGCTGGCCGCGGGAGTCGTCTTGGCCTGGTCAGCCGTGCCGCAGGCGGCAAGCAACAGTGCCGTAAATACGGTAAATGTCCTAAATATCTTCACATACTCTCCCTAAATAAGGCGTGATCGCCAGGGCATGGCCAGGCGTTCCAAGAGGAGCGTGGTGAGGTAGAAGACGAGGCCGAGCAGACACGCGCCGACCACATAGGCCCACGCGCGCGGATAGGCGGTGAACGCGGCCGCCGACGTGATCCGCGAGCCGAGCCCGTTCTGCAGGCCGCCGAAGTACTCGGCGACCACCGCCGCGATGACGGCCAGGGAGGATGCCTGGCGCAAACCGGTGAAGACGTAGGGGAGTGCGCCGGGGAGCCGGACCTTGGTGGCGAACGTCCAGCCCCCGGCGGCGTACGTGTGCATGAGCTCTTGATGGATGGGGTTGACCTCGCGCAGGCCGCGCAGGGTGTTCAGGAAGACCGGGAAGAACACGATGATCGCGGCGACCAGCCGGCGGGGGATGCTGCTGGTGGTCTCGAACATGTTGTTGAGGATCGGCGCCAGCGCGATGATCGGCAGCGCGCTGACCACCGCCGCGAACGGGATGGAGATCTCCGCGACCGGCCGGAACCGGCTGGCGACCATCGCCGCCAGCACCGCCACGATCGAGCCGGCGATCAGCCCGATCAGCGCGTTCGCGCCGCTGGCCAGCGCCGCCTCCCACACGTTCTGCCGCTGCTCGACCAGCTGTTCCCAGATCTCGGACGGGGCCGGCAGGATGAACGGCGCGATCCGGCCGAGCGTGACGGTCAGCTGCCAGGCGACGATCGCGGCGATCCCGACGATCACCGGAGGAAGGACGCGCCTCATGTCGTGGCCGGTACGCCACGCAGCGCCTGCCGCACCGCGGTGACGTGCTCGAAGTAGCGCTCGGACTGCCGGGCCGCCTCGTCGCGGGCCGGCAGGTCCACCGGGATCGCCGCGGTGATCCGCCCGGGCCGGGCCGACATCACGACCACCCGGTTCGACAGGAACACCGCTTCCGAGATCGAGTGGGTGACGAAGACCGTGCTGGTGCCGGTCTGGGCGCAGATCCCGAGCAGCTCGCCCTGCAGCCGTTCCCGGGTCATCTCGTCCAGCGCGCCGAACGGCTCATCCATCAAGAGCAGAGGCGGCTGTACGGCGAGGGCCCGCGCGATCGCCACCCGCTGCTGCATGCCCCCGGAGAGCTGGGCCGGGTAGTGCCCGGCGAACTCGGCCAGCCCGACCAGCGCCAGCATCTCCTCGGCCCGCGCCTTGCGCTCGCCCTTGCCCATCCCGCGCAGTTCCAGCGGCAGCTCGACGTTGCGCCGCACGGTCCGCCACTCGAAGAGCCCGGCCTGCTGGAACGCGATCCCGTAGTCCTGGTCGCGGCGGGCCCGGCCGGCCTCCTTGCCGGCCACCCGCACCGTGCCGGTGGTCGGCTCGATCAGGTCGGCGATCAGCCGCAGCAGCGTGCTCTTGCCGCAGCCGGACGGCCCGATCAGCGACACGAACTCGCCGTCGCCGACGGTCAGGTCCACCTCGGCGAGCGCGGTCACCTCGTCGGCCCGCCCCCGGTTGAAGACCTTCGTCACCTTGTCGAGGACCACGGCCGTCATAGCGTCACCACCTCCACGTGCCGCCGGTGCCGCATGAGCGGCAGCTCGAACAGGCTGACCGCGCCGGCGACGACCAGGCCCAGCAGGGCGGCGCCGAGCATCGCGGTGTAGACCTTGGCCGGGTCGCTGGTCGCCTCCCGGGAGTACTCGATGATCAGGCGGCCGATCCCGCCGCGGGTGCCGGTGGAGATCTCGCCGACCACCGCGCCGACCACGGCGGCCGCGCCGGCCAGCCGCAGCGCCGGGAACAGGTACGGCAGCGAGGCCGGCAGCCGCAGCTTGACCAGCGTCCGCCACCACCCGGCCGCGTAGCTGCGCATCAGCTCGACCCCGCTCGCGGCCGGCGACTGCAGACCGCGCAGCATGCCGACCGCGACCGGGAAGAACGCCAGGTACGAGGCGATCACCGCGACCGTGGCCCAGGGCGGCATGATGGTGCCGCCCCAGCCGGCCACCAGCGGCGCGAGCGCCACCAGCGGCACGGTCTGGGAGAGGATCACGTACGGCAGCAGCCCGCGCTCGACCAGCCGGAACCGTTGCATCGCGACCGCCAGCAGCAGCCCGACCGCCGCCCCGGCCAGGAAGCCGGCCGCGGTGATCCCGAGCGTGAACAGGCAGGCCTGCAGCACCACGATCCAGACTGGCCGGCCGCCGGTGAGCTCCGGCCGGCCGAGCCGTTGCAGGACCGTCCACACGTGGGGCATGGACAGGTCGTCGGCGCGAGGGAGAACGCGCACCCCGAACAGGACCGTCCCGTCCGGGTTGCCGACCGCCTTGTACCCCTCCCACAGCGCCACGATCACGAGCAGCCCGGCCAGAATGGCGAGGATCCGTCTCACCGGAACGCCGGGATGATCTGCTCACCGTAGGCGGCGAGGGTTTCGTCCTTCGCGTCGTGCTGCAGATAGACCGCGAACTGGTCCACGCCGAGCGCCTTCAGCTCCGCCAATCGCTTGAGGTGTTCGGCGACCGGACCCAGCACGCAGAACCGGTCCACGATCTCGTCGGGCACGAACGTGGTGTGGGTGTTGCCGGCCCGCCCGTGCTCGGAGTAGTCGTAGCCCTGCCGCGCCTTGATGTAGTCGGTCAGCGCCTGCGGCACCGCGCCGTCCGCGCCGTACCGGGCGACGATGTCGGCCACGTGGTTGCCGACCATCCCACCGAACCAGCGGGTCTGCTCCCGCTGGTGTTCCACGTTGTCGCCGACGTAGGCCGGCGCGGCCACACAGAACTTGATCGCCATCGGATCCCGGCCGGCCGCGGCGGCGGCCTTGCGGACGGCGGAGATCATCCAGGCGGCGATGTCCGGGTCGGCCAGCTGCAGGATGTACCCGTCGCCCACCTCCCCGGTCAGGGCCAGGGCCTTCGGCCCGTAGGCGGCGACCCAGACCTCGAGCCGGCTGTCGGGCGCCCAGGCGAACTGCAATTCCTGACCTCGTACGGTCACCTTCTCGCCGTTGCCGAGCCCCTTGATCACCTGGACCGACTCGCGGAGCTGGCCGAGGGTCTGCGGCTGCAGGCCGAGCACGCGCAGCGCCGAGTCGCCCCGGCCGATCCCGCAGATGGTCCGGTTGCCGTACATCTCGTTGAGCGTGGCGAACAGCGACGCGGTGACCGTCCAGTCCCGGGTGCCCGGGTTGGTGACCATCGGGCCGACGATCACCCGTTCGGTCGCGTCGAGGATCTTCGAGTAGACGACGAACGGCTCCTGCCACAGCACGTGCGAGTCGAACGTCCACACGTGGCTGAAGCCCGCGTCCTCGGCCTTCTTCGCCAGCTCGACCACGCCCAGCGCGGGCGGGTCGTTCTGCAGCACAACACCAATGTCCATGTACGCCCCTAGAGCAGGTAGTCGGAGAGGCCGCGCTTGAGGTACCGGCCGCGGCCGGCCCGGCCGGTGTACTCGCCGCCCGCGGCGATCACCTCGCCGCGCGACATGACCGTGTCGACCCGGCCGTCGATCTCCCAGCCCTCCCAGGCGGAGTGGTCCATGTTCATGTGGTGCGTCTCGACGCTGATCCGGGTGCGGCCGTCCGGGTCGTACAGCACGATGTCGGCGTCCGATCCGGGCGCGATCACGCCCTTCTTCGGGTAGAGGCCGAACATCCGGGCCGGCGTGGTCGCGATCGTCTCCACCCAGCGGGCCAGGGACAGCTTCTTGTCGACGACGCCCTGGTAGAGCAGGTCCACCCGGTGCTCGACGCTGCCGATGCCGTTCGGGATCTTGGAGAAGTCGCCGAGGCCCAGCTCCTTCTGGTCCTTCATGCAGAACGGGCAGTGGTCGGTCGACACCACGGACAGGTCGTTGGTACGCAGGCCCTGCCAGAGGTCGGCGCGGTGGCTCTCGTGCTTGCTGCGCAGGGGAGTGGAGCAGACCCACTTGGCGCCCTCGAAGCCGGGCGCGCCCAGCTGGTCCTCGAGCGTCAGGTAGAGGTACTGCGGGCAGGTCTCGGCGAACACGTTGCGGCCCAGGTCGCGGGCCGCCTTGACCTGTTCGAGGGCCTTGGAGGCGCTCAGGTGCACGATGTAGAGCGGGCAGTCGGCGGCCACGGCGGCCAGCCAGATCGCCCGGCTGGTCGCCTCCGCCTCCAGCTCCTGCGGCCGGGTCAGGCCGTGGTGGATCGGGTCCGTCTCGCCGCGTTCCAGGGCCTGCTTGACCAGCACGTCGATGGCCGGCCCGTTCTCCGCGTGCATCATGATCATGGCGCCGTTCTCCCGCGCCTTCTGCATGGCGCGCAGGATCTGGCCGTCGTCGGAGTAGAAGACCCCGGGGTACGCCATGAACAGCTTGAAGCTCGTGATGCCCTCGGTCGCGACCAGCTGGTCCATCGCCTTGAGCGCGTCGTCGTCCACGCCGCCCAGGATCATGTGGAAGGCGTAGTCGATGTGGCAGTTGCCGTCCGCCTTGCCGTGCCAGGCGGCCAGGCCGTCCTGCACCACCTCGCCGTAGCGCTGCACCGCGAAGTCGACGATCGTGGTGGTGCCGCCGATCGCGGCCGCCTTGGTGCCGGTGTCGAAGGTGTCGCTGGCGTGCGTGCCGCCGAACGGGAGCTCCATGTGGGTATGCGCGTCGACCGCGCCGGGGATGACGTACTTCCCGGTGGCGTCGATGACCTCGGGACCCTCCGGGCCCTTCCCCGGTGCGAAGATCGCGGCGATCGTCTCGCCGTCCACCAGCACGTCCCCGGCGTACGGCCCGGTGGGTCCCACCACCGTGCCGCCCTTGATCAGGATGCTCACAGTTCCACCGTCCGGGTGTAGCTCTCCGGGCGGCGGTCGCGGTAGAACTGCCAGCGCTCGCGGACCGTCTTGATCAGGCTCAGGTCCAGATCCCGAACGATCAGCTCGGGGTTGTGGGTGTCGCCGACCTCGCCGACGAACTTGCCCTCCGGGTCGACGAAGTACGACTGGCCGTAGAAGTCGTCGTCGCCCAGTTCCTCGATGCCGACCCGGTTGATCGCGCCGATGTAGTACTCGTTGGCGACCGCGCTGGCCGGCTGCTCCAGCTGCCACAGGTAGCTGGACAGGCCGCGGCTGGTGGCCGACGGGTTGAAGACGATCTGCGCGCCGCCCAGGCCCAGCTCGCGCCAGCCCTCCGGGAAGTGCCGGTCGTAGCAGATGTACACGCCGACCTTGCCGACCGCGGTGTCGAAGACCGGGAAGCCGAGGTTGCCGGGCCGGAAGTAGAACTTCTCCCAGAAGCCTTTGACCTGCGGGATGTGGTGCTTGCGGTACTTGCCGAGGTAGCTGCCGTCGGCGTCGAGGACCGCCGCGGTGTTGTAGAGGACGCCCTCCTGCTCCTTCTCGTACATCGGCAGGACCATGACCATGCCCAGCTCGGCGGCGAGCGCCTGGAAGCGCTCGGTGGTCGGGCCGGGGATCGACTCGGCGTACTCGTAGTACGCGGCGTCCTGTACCTGGCAGAAGTACGGCCCGTAGAAGAGTTCCTGGAAGCAGATCACCTTCGCGCCCTGCGCGGCGGCGTCGCGGGCATAGTCCTCGTGGGCCTTGATCATCGATTCCTTGTCGCCCGTCCAGGTGGTCTGGACGAGGGCGGCGCGAACGACGTCGGTCATGACTGCTGCCCCTCTCGTTTGATCTTGGAGCTCCGGGGCGCGCGGTGGCAGCGCCCGTGATCGTGTGTCTACTCCCCGTTATAGGCGGTTCGCTAGAGCTTGCGTGGCGGGTTCAGATGCCGTAGGACACTAACGACACACGTCGTGCCGGACAATTGCCCGGCTGTAACAAAAAGTTTCTGCGAGGTAACTTGCTCAGCGTTATCGCAGGTGCGGTGGAGGACCGCAGCGCTCGGGGGATCGCCGCGGCGGTCGGCCGTCTGGTGAGTGCCGGGGAGCTGCCGGCCGGATCCCGGCTGCCCACCGTCCGCGACGTCGCCCGGGAGCTCGGGGTCAGCCCGACCACGGTGAGCGAGGCGTGGCGCAGCCTGACCCGGGCCGGGGCGATCCAGACCCGCGGCCGGTCCGGCTCGTTCGTGACCCCGGCGGCCGGCTCCCGGCAGAGCTTCCGGTACGCGCAGATGAGCCACCCCGAGGCGCCGGCCGTGCTCGAGCTGTCCACCGGCGTGCCCGACCACGACCTGCTGCCCGACCTCAGCGATGCCCTCAAGCGGATCGGCGACGGGCGGCTGGCCAGCAGCTACCTCGACGAGCCGGTGCTGCCAATGCTGGAGACCGTGCTGCGCAACCGGTGGCCGTACCCGCCGGACGGGCTCACCGTGGTCGACGGCGCCCTGGACGCCCTGGACCGGGTGATCGACGCGGTGGTCCGCTTCGGCGACCACGTGATCGTCGAGAACCCGGCCTTCCCGCCCCTGCTCGACCTGCTGCAGACGGTCGGCGCCGAGGTGCTCGGGGTGCCGATGGACGAGCACGGCATGCTGCCCGACCGGCTGCGCGCGGTGCTGACCGAGTACCCCGCGGTCGCCGTCTTCCTCCAGCCGCGGGCGCACAACCCGACCGGGGCCAGCATCACCCCGGCCCGGGCCGCCGCGCTGGCCGCCGTGCTGGCCGACTTCCCGGGCGTGGTGGTGGTCGAGGACGACCACGCCGGCGACATCGCCACCGCCCCGCCGGTCAGCGTCGGCCGGCACCTGCCCGGCCGCACCGTGCACGTGGCCAGCTTCTCCAAGAGCCACGGGCCCGACCTGCGACTGGCCGCGATCGGCGGGCCCGGCTCGATCGTCTCGGCGGTGGCCGACCGGCGGCTGCTCGGGCCGGGCTGGTCCAGCCGGCTGCTGCAGGGGGTGCTGCTCGACCTGCTCACCGACCCGGGCGCGGTGGCCCAGGTGGCGGGGGCCCGCCGGGCGTACGCCCGGAGACGCGCGACCCTGCTCGCCAAGCTGCACGACCGCGGGGTCTCCGCGACCGCCGCCGACGGGATCAACCTCTGGATGGCGGTCGACGACCAGCAGATCGCCATGGTGTCCCTGGCCGCGCGCGGCATCGCGGTCGCGCCCGGCGCGCCGTTCTGCGTCACCCCGCTCGCCACCGATCACGTCCGGGTCACCGCCGGGCTGGTCGCCGACGGCTTCGACCACCTCGCCGACGCGCTCGCGTCGGCGGCCATCCTGGACAGCCGCGGCAGCGGCGCCCGAGTCCGGCCGCACCCGCGCGGCTGGCGCTGATCCACCGGAGGGGATTCTGATGACCGATGAGCTGCTCGCCCGCCATCGCGCGGTGTTGCCGGACTGGATGCCGATCTACTACGGCGAGGAGGCGATCGAAATCGTGTCCGGCTCCGGCCGGCGGGTCACCGACGCCTCCGGACGCTCCTACCTGGACTTCTTCGGCGGCGTGCTGACCAACATGATCGGGTACGACGTCGCCGAGATCAACGAGGCGGTCCGCCGGCAGCTGGCCACCGGCGTGGTGCACACCTCGACGCTCTACCTGATCCGCCAGCAGGTCGAGCTGGCCGAGAAGATCGCCCGGGTCTCCGGCATCCCGGACGCGCGGGTGTTCCTCACCAACTCCGGCACCGAGGCCAACGAGACCGCACTGCTGATGGCCACGAACGTGCGCCGGTCCAACCAGATTCTGGCGATCAAGAACAGCTACCACGGCCGTACGTTCGCGACCATGGCGATCACCGGACACCGCTCCTGGTCGTCCAGCTCGCTCAGCCCGGTCAACGTGTCCTGGCTGGCGTCCGGCGACCGGCTGCGCGGCCGGATGGCAGGTCTCTCTACCGAGGACCTTGCCGAGGCCGCGGTGGACGACCTGCGCGAAGTACTCGCGACGGTCACCGCCGGGGACGTGGCGGCGCTGATCGCGGAGCCGATCCAGGGGGTCGGCGGGTTCGTCGCGGCACCCGACGGCGTGCTCGGTGCGTACCAGAAAGTCTTGAAGGAATTCGGCATTCTGCTGATCGCGGACGAGGTGCAGACCGGGTGGGGCCGCACCGGCGAGCACTTCTGGGGCTATCAGGCGCACGGCGTGACGCCCGACCTGATCACGTTCGCGAAGGGGATCGGAAACGGATTCGCGCTGGGCGGGGTGGTCGGCCGGGCGTCGGTGATGAACGCGGTGCCGGCGATCAGCTTCTCCACGTTCGGCGGCAACCCGCTCTCGGCGGCGGCCGGCAACGCGGTGCTGGATTACGTGCTCTCGCACGACCTGCAGGCCAACGCGGCCCGGGTCGGCGCGATCCTCCTGGATGGACTGCGCGCGCTGGACCTGCCGATCCTGGCCGAGGTGCGCGGAAAGGGCCTGATGGTCGGCCTCGAGTTCGTCCGTCCCGGCACGACGGAGCCGGACCCGGCCGCGACCGTACGGGTCTTCGACGAGTGCAAGGCCGGCGGCCTGCTGGTCGGCAAGGGCGGCCTCTACGGCAACGTCATCCGGATCGGGCCGGCGCTCACCCTCACCGAGGAGGAGGCGCGCGAGGGACTGGCGGTCCTCACCGACGCCATCACCCGGGTCGACGCGGAGTCGCGCATAGGCTGATCCGGCGCGACATCGGCATCGCTATTTCGGCCGAGTCGGCATCGCCAGATCGGTGCCGGCCCGGCGACTATCTGACACTTCGCCAGCCTTGCAGGCGCTACCTGTGAAGTTTCTGGGTCATTAACATTCCCCGCGCCACCGAAAAAAATCGGCGGTCAACACACACTGAATCGTTGGGACGGTCGCAGTGACAGTGGCCATCATCGGGGCGGGACCGTACGGGCTCTCGATCGCCGCGCACCTTCGCTCACTGGGCATTCAATATCGGATCTTCGGCGTGCCCATCGACACGTGGGCGCGGCACGTACCCGCCGGGATGCTCCTCAAATCGGATGGCTTCGCCTCCAGCCTCAGCGACCCGGACGGAAAGGGCACGCTGGCCAATTACTGCGCCGACCAGGGCATTCCGTACCACGACACCGATATTCCGGTCAAAGTTGACACCTTTGTCGACTACGCGCGCGACTTCCAGCAGCGCTTCGTGCCCGACCTCCAGGAGAACCAGGTCGTCTCGGTCGACAAGGACGGCGACCTTTTCACCATCGGCCTCGACAACGGCGACACGCTCACCGCCGACCTGGTGGTCAGCGCGGTCGGCATCACCCACTTCGGCCGGATGCCCGACGAACTGAAGTCCCTGCCGGCGCGGCTGGTCACGCACAGCTCCGCGCACCACGACCTGTCCGGCTTCGCGGGGCAGGACGTCACCGTGATCGGCGGCGGCGCCTCCGCCGTCGACGTCGCGGTGTTCCTGTCCGAGTGGGGCGCCACCACCTCGCTGGTGGCCCGCAGCAGCAAGCTGAAGTTCGCCGGCGCGCCCAGCGGCAAGCCCCGCACCCGCTGGGAAGAGATCAAGGCGCCGTCGTCCGGCCTCGGCCCCGGCTGGCGCTCGTGGCTCTGCCAGAACCGGCCCGGGCTGTTCCGCTTCCTGCCCGGCGACTTCCGGGTGAAGGTCGTCAAACGGCACCTCGGCCCGGCATCCGGCTACCCGATGAAGGCCCGGATGGAGGCCGGCGTCACGACCCTGCTCGGCACCCACCTCGTGTCGGCGAGCGAGGAGAGCGGCCGGGTCAAGCTGGTGCTCCGCGGGCCCGACGGCACCCGGACCGAACGGGTCACCGACCACGTGATCGCGGCGACCGGCTACTCGCCGGACGTCGACCGGCTCCAGTTCATCAGCGAGCGGGTACGGCGGGGGATCCGCACGCACGCCGGGATGGCGGTGCTCAACGGCAGCTTCGAGAGCTCGGTCGACGGGCTCTACATCGTCGGGCCGGCCGCCGCCAACAGCTACGGACCGCTGATGCGCTTCATGGTCGGCGCCGAGTACGTGGCACCGCTGGTCGCCGGCCGGATCGCCCGCCGCGCCCGTCGCCTGACAACCGCATGAGCGCGGTCGCGATCGAACTGCTCCGGGCCGGCCTCCGGGACGAGGCGCTGTTCCTGGTGCCCGGCCTGGAGGGCGACCCGAACGAATTGGCCGATCTCGCGGCCGCCGTCACCGGGCCGCAGGCGGTCTACGCGGTGGCGCCGACCGTCGAGTCGGAGCCGGGCCTCGAGGCGATGGCCACCGCGCTGGTGAGCGCCGTCCGCGGCGTGCAGCGGGCGGGGCCGTACCGGCTCGGCGGGTACTCGTTCGGCGGGCTGGTCGCGTTCGAGATGGCACAACAGCTACAGGCGGCTGGGGAGACCGTCGAGTCGCTGTTCCTGATCGACGCGCTGTTCGACGAGCGGTACTGGCCGCGCAAGACGTGGGCGCGGGCGCTGGTCCGGCGTACCGGCTGGCAGCTGGTACGCATCGTGCGGATGCCGCCGCTGCAGGCCGCCGCCGAGTTCCGCCGCCGGGGCGGACGCCTGATCCAGCGACTGCGGCGCCGGGACACCGACGCGGTGGACACCCTGCGGCCCGCCGAGCCGGGGACGCCGGACGTGACCGCCAACGCGCTCGCCGCGCTCAGCGGGTACCGCCCGCGGTACTACGACGGCGAGGTCACGCTGATCGCCTCGGCGGAGGACCGGCACTTCGGCGCCGACACCGGGCTGCTCTGGAACGGCCTGGCCCGGCAGATGCACCTGCAGCGGATCGCCGGCGACCACCTGACGGTCATGCAGCGCCCGGAATCCGCCGGGGTGATCGCCCACATGATCGACCACCGCCTGGCCTCCCGCCGCCCCGACTTCGCCGGCCTGCGCCCCGGCCCCGGCTTCGAACGCCCGATGATCGTCAGCACCATGCGCTGGTTCTCCGCGGCCCGGCTCGGGCACGCGCTGACCGAGGCGGGCTTCGAGGTCTCCGCCTGCCGGCCGGTCGACCACCCGCTCGAGGTGCTCGAGGGCACCCTGATCGCCGACCACCGGCTGCGCCGCGGCCGCCGGCTGGCGTCGCTCGAGTCGGCGATCCGCCAGACCCGGCCCGACCTGCTGCTGCCCGACGACGAGCGGGCGTGGGCGCTGATCCGGCGCCTGCACGCGCACACCGGCGACGCGGAGACCCGGGTGCTGATCGAGCGCTCGCTCGGCCACCTCGACGACTGGGAGCGCATCTCGTCCCGGGCGTCGGTGGCGCAGGAGGCGCAGAAGGCGGGCGCGGTGGCACCGGACACCTCGGTGGTCACCGACCCGGCGACGCTGGCCGGCTGGGGCTACCCGCTGGTGCTGAAGACCGACGGCAGCTGGGGCGGGCGTGGGGTGGCGGTGGTCCGCGACGAGAGCCGGCTGGGGCCGACGTTCGCGCGGATCTCCCGGCCGATGTCGTACCCTCGGGCGCTCAAACGGCTGGTGGTCAACCGGGAGACCGAGGGGCTGACGAACCGGCTGCGCGGCCGCCGCCCGGTGGTCAACGCCCAGCAGTACGTCGAGGGCCGCGAGGCGGTCGCCACGGTGGTCTGCCAGGACGGGCTGGTCCGCGACCTGATCTGCCTCGAGGTGGTGCGGGCGACGCAGACCCAGGGGCCGGCCGAGGTGGTCCGGGTGATCGACCACCCGGGGATGGCCGCGACGGCCCGGCACGTGGTGAAGCGGTTCGGGCTGAGCGGCTTCTGCGGGATGGACTTCCTGATCGACGCGGACGGCGAGGCCTACCTGGTCGAGCTGAACTCCCGGGTGACGCCGACCTGTCACCTGCTGGTCGAGGGCGGCCACCCGGTCGGCGAGGTGCTGACGCTGTTCCCGGCCGACTGCGCGCCGGTCGAGAAGCTGGACGTCCCGCGGCGGTCGCTGGCGTTGATCGAGCTGGGGGAGCGGACGGTGGCGCGGCGGTCGCACCCGCTGAGCCGCTGGGGCCGGCGGTTGACCAAGAGGCTGAACACCCCGAAGGAGTGACCCTCCGGACCGAATGGGGCCCGCGTTCTGCCCCCGTGGAACGCGGGCCCCGTTCTTGCCCGACGCGTGTGCTCGCCCGGGCGGCGTGTGCTCGCCCGGGCGGCGTGTGCTCGCCCGGGCGGCGTGTGCTCGCCCGGGCGGCGTGTGCCCGCCCGGGCCGCGTGTGCCCGCCCGGGCCGCGTGCGCTTTTCCAGGCCGCGTGCGTCTTCCGGGCACCCGGCATGTTCCGGGCCGCGCATACTTCTGCGGGCCAGGTCCCGTGTCCTGCAGGCGGGGCAGGGCTGCGCCCGTCGTGTGGGCGCAGCCCTGCGGGCCCGCGGTCCAACCACCTACCGGGCCCTTTCCGGCCGAGAGGCGGCACGGCACGCGGGCGACCGCTCACCCGGCGGTCGGCCCGCGTGCCTTCTCCGCGCGTCCTGTGCCGGCCATGGTTGGACGCGCGGGTGGCCGCCAGTCCCGCCCGTCCGGTTGCACTGGGGGCGGGCTCCGTCGCGTGGCGGGACCGGCGGTGACTACGCTCCGTGCTCGGCTAACGGAGCCACGGAATGGAGCGATCGAGCAATCCGCGGCTCTGCAATTCGTGCCGCAGCGGGATTTTCTCGTCGATGTAGCCGTCCCAGTTCACACCCCAGTGATTGGCGGTGCTGGTAGCCTCGCCGAGCAATTGTCTCTGCAACGGCGTCCGATTCGACCACCATTCGCTGTCGCGATCGATCGGCATGTCGTCGAGCGGCCGGATCCAACGATAGGTGTAACCGACAAACAGCATCTTGCGGGTTACCGCGCTGCGGTTGACCGAGCGCGAGTGCCACAGCCGCCGGTCGAACACGAAGGCGTCGCCCGGGTTCGCCGTGATCTCCACGGCGCCGCTCGGGTCGCGCCCGGCCTCGGTCCGCTCCAGCGTGTTGTTCAGGTGGCTGCCCGGGATCACCTTGGTGGCGCCCCGCCCGGTGCGCGACAGGTCGGACAGCACGTAGGCCACCTTCAGCGACAGCATCGGCCGCGGGTCGCCGCTCAGCGACTCGGGATCCGAGTTCTGCCGGTAGCCGTCCTGGTGCCAGCCCCAGCCCGGCGGCTCCTCGGACGGGTTCGGCGGCGTCACGTCGAGGTGGTTGTGGTGGCTGTAGATGTTCCAGCCGGCCAGCCCCCACACGTACGGAAAAGTGGTGGGGTGGGTCAGCAGCTCGCCGAACGCCTCGTCGCGATCGAGGAACCCGAGCAGGTGCAGCGTGCCGTCGGACTTGAGCCGACCGGCCTCGCGCTCCCGCGCGTAGACCCGGTCGACCGCGACCTCGAGCCCGGCGCGCTGCTCCTCGGTGAGCGCGCCACGAATCAGCAGAATGCCCTCCCGTTGGAACTCCTCCCGCTGCTCCGGTGTGATCGCCTCGAACCCGGTCAATGCCATTGTGGCGGACCCCCTCAATGCTTCGCTCTTCATTTGTCCCCCGGGGGATCCGGTGCCTCATGTGTGAAGACGCGACCGGCCCCCCAATCCGTTGCAACGTTTTTCGAGGAGTTTTGAAGTTACCCACCGTAATTGCACAGTTTTCACCGACGATCCGGACAACCCGGGCGCACCACGCCGCGGACCCGGCGATGCGCCCCTTCCGCACCGCCGCAATGACCAGGAGATTCCTCCCTGCGTGTGGCGTACGACACCCGCCCCCGGCACCCCGCCCCCGACATCCCGTCCTGGACGCGCCGTCCTGGATGCCCGCCCGCTGACGCGCGTCCCGCTCGGCGGCTATGCGATTGGCCGGGCCTGGCGGCGGCCCACACCGCGAATCGACGTCCCGCCGTGCCCGTTCCCGTTCTGCCGCGTCGCGCCATGCTCCGCGCAGCACAGCGCCCCTCCGCGTATCCCGAACATCCCGCGTGTGGACGAAGCCCAATGATCGGCAGGATGTGCTACTCGGCGGCCGGCAGCATCACCGTGACCGTCGTCCCGGACTCGTCGCTGTGCAGCCGCAACTCCCCGCCATGAGCCAGAACGATCGCCTCCACCACCGCCAGCCCCAACCCCGCCCCCGGCGTGCTACGCGCCGTATCCCCCCTGCTGAACCGCCCCGTCGCCTCCGCCAGAAACCCCGGCTCCATCCCCTTCCCCGCATCCTTCACCCGCACGTACACCGCCCCCTCCTCCCGCCCGGTATCCACCGTGATCGGCGGCGCCCCGTGCCGAACCGCGTTGTCCAGCAGATTCGTCATCACCTGCCGCATCCGCCCCGCGTCGGCCCGCGCGATCACCCCTTCTCCCGCCGAAACCCGCACCCCTGGATACCGCCCGGCGACCGCAACCACCACCTCCGCCAGGTCCGCCGTCTCGCCCGCCCCCGGCGGCGCCTGCACCCCTACCGTCAGCAGCGTGTCCGCCAATTGCCGCAGCCGTTCCGCGTCCGCCGCCACGTTCCGCAGCGTCTCCTCGAGCTCCGCGTTGCTTCGCGGCCGCCGTAGCGCCAGCTCGATCTCGGTGCTGATCAGCGTCAGGGGCGTGCGCAGCTCGTGGCTGGCGTCGTGCACGAAGCGGCGCTCCCGATCGAGCGCCTTCTCCAGGGCGGCGAGCATGTCGTTGAGCGTGTGCCCGAGCCGGGTCAGCTCGTCGTCGCGGTGGGCGGGCACGTCGAGGCGCAGGCCGGTGGCGTCGGCGGCGATCCGGGTGGCCTCGGCTCGGTAGCGTTCGACGGGGGCGAGCGCGGCGCGGGTGAGCCGGTAGCCGACCAGCGACGCGACGGCCAGCGCGGCGAGGTTGGCGAGCACCAGCTGGCCGATCAGTTCCCGTAAGGCCTCGTCGCGCTGGTCGCGCCGGGTGGCCACGACCGCGACGGACCCGCCGCTGCCGGACGGCGGGAGCGGGACGGCGTACAACCGGAGCGTGCCGGGGCGAATGGGGAAGAGGTCGCCGCGGTCGGCGCGCACCGGGCGGGTCCGCGCGGTGGCGAGCTGGTGGGCGGTGAGCAGCGGCGGGCCGGTGCTGCCGGTGCTGGCGAACAGCACGTGGCCGCCCGGGTCGAGGATCTGGTATTCGGTGCCGGGCGCGATCGCGAGCGGGCGCCGGGCGGCGACCTCCTGGGTGATCAGGGTGGCCTGTGCCGTGAGGTCCTCGTTGAGGCGCAGGTCGAGGGCGTACCGCACGCGCAGGTAGACGAACGCCCCGGCGCCGGCCAGGACGATCGACATCGCCACGGAAAAACCCGCGATCAGCCGTACGCGCAACGGCAGCCGCCGCAGCCGGGACCGCATCTCAGCCACCGTCGGCCTCGAGGCGGTAGCCGGCCCCGCGCAGCGTCGTGATGGCGTGCCGGCCGAACGGCCGGTCCACCTTGGACCGTACGCTGGCGATGTACACGTCGATGACGTTGGACCGCAGGTCGGTCTCGCCGTCCCAGACCTCGTCCAGGATCTGGTAGCGGGTGACGCACTGCCCGGCCCGGCTCATCAGCAGCGTGAGGATGTCGAACTCGCGCGCGGAGAGGGCGATCTCGGCGTCGTCCCGGAACACCCGCCGGGTCGCCGGGTCGAGCCGCAGGTTCCCGGCCCGCAGCTCGGCGGCGGCGTCCGCTGTGGTCCTCCGGTGCAGCGCGCGCAGCCGGGCGAGCAGCTCGTCGAAGGAGAACGGCTTGCTCAGGTAGTCGTCCGCCCCGGAGTCCAGCCCGGCCACCCGATCCGGCACCGAACCCCGGGCGGTCAGCATCAGGACCGGCACGCGTACGCCCCGGTCCCGCAGTTTCCGGCAGACGCTGAGCCCGTCCAGTTCCGGCAGCATCACGTCGAGCACCATCGCGTCGTAGCCGCCCACGGTCGCCGCCAGCAGGCCGTCCCCGCCGGTGTGCCGCACGTCGGCGTCGTGCCCGGCCTCCCGCAGCCCGCGCGCGAGCAGGTCGGCCAGCCGCCGCTCGTCCTCCACCACCAACACCCGCACGCCCACCTCCGTCGTACGAGGGCCAGTGCATCATGGTGCTCGGGCGGGCCGAAGCGCGGGAGGGCCGGAGTGCGACGGATGTGGCCGTTGTATGCGGCCGGGTTCACCACCGCGTTCGGGGCGCACGCGGTCGCCGCGAACCTGGGCGGCTTCTCCGCCGACGCGGTGACGTCGCTGCTCGTACTGGGCGGCCTGCTGGCTCTCTACGACGGCGCCGAGGTGCTGCTCAAGCCGGTCTTCGGCACCCTCGCCGACCGGGTCGGGGCGCGGCCGGTCCTGCTCGGCGGGCTGGTCGCGTTCGCCCTCGCCTCGGCGATCTACGCGCTCGCGGACAGCCCGGGCTGGCTGTGGGCCGCCCGGCTCGGTCAGGGCGCCGCCGCCTCGGCGTTCTCCCCGGCGGCCTCGGCCCTGGTCGCCCGCCTCAATCCGGCCGCAAGACACGGCAGAGCATTTGGTTCGTACGGGTTCTCCAAGTCGATCGGCTACACGCTCGGACCACTGCTCGGCGGCGTGCTGGTCTGGGCCGGCGGCCTGCGGCTGCTCTTCGTGGTGCTCACCGGGCTCGGGCTGGCCGTCGCCGGGTGGGCCTTCGCGGCCGTCCCGGCGGTGCCGCCGCTGCCCAGGGCCCGGCAGACCGTGCTCGACCTGGCCCGCCGGATCGCCGACCCGGTCTTCCTCGGGCCGACCGCCGCCCTCGCCGCCGCGACCGCCGCCCTGTCCGTGGGCGTGGGCTTCCTGCCCGTGCTCGGGCGCGTGGCGGGGCTGGGCACGATCGCGACCGGCGCCGCGGTATCCGTGCTCGCGCTGTGCGCGGCCGTCGTGCAGCCGCGCGCCGGGCGGGCCCTCGACGACGGGCGACTGCGCCTGCGGACCGGGCTGAGCGTGGGCCTCGCGGCCACCGCCGGGGGACTGGCCGCCGCCACGCTGCCGGGTCTCGTGGGCGTGCTGGCCGGGGCGGCGCTGATCGGCGTGGGCACCGGGCTGATCACGCCGCTGGGCTTCGCCGCGCTGGCCGCGGGCACGCCGAAGGAGCGCCTGGGGCAGACCATGGGGACCGCCGAGCTGGGCCGCGAGCTCGGCGACGCCGGCGGGCCGCTGCTGGTCGCGGGCGTCGCGACGTACGCAAGCCTGGGTCTTGGTTTTGTGGTTCTCGGTTTTCTGCTGGCGGTCGGGGCGGTGCTTCATGTGGCTTTCATGCCCGATCTTTACCGTCCCCGGCCATGAGCGACGTGCTGGCGGTCGACGCGGTCGGCCTCACGAAAACCTACGGCATGCTCACCGCGGTCGACCGGCTCAGCGTGCGGGTCGGCCAGGGTGAGGTGTACGGGGTGCTGGGCCCGAACGGGGCCGGCAAGACCACCTTCCTGCGGATGCTGTTCGGGCTGATCCGGCCGGACTCGGGGAAGCTGAGCGTCTTCGGCCGCAGCTGGGACCGCGACGGCGTCCGGGCGCTGGACGGGGTGGCCGGGTTCATCGAGAGCCCGAAGTTCTACCCCGGCCTCTCCGGCCGCAAGAACCTCCAGCTGCTCGCCGGCCTCGACGGCGGCGTCAGCGGGAGCCGGCTCGACGAGGTGCTGGAGACGGTCGACCTGCGCGACCGCGGCGGGGACAAGGTGGGCGGATACTCGTTCGGCATGCGGCAGCGCCTCGGCGTCGCCGCGTCCCTGCTGCGCGACCCGAAGTTGCTGGTCCTCGACGAGCCGGCCAACGGGCTCGACCCGGCCGGCATCCGGGACATGCGGGCGCTGGTCAAGCAATTGGCCGGCAGCGGCCTCACGGTGCTCCTCTCCAGCCACGACATGGGCGAGGTCGAGGAGATCTGCGACGACGTGACCATCATGCGTACGGGCAAGGTCGTGTACCACGGCCCGATGACCGCCACGATGACCGCCCCGGTGGTCGCCACCCGCCGTCCCGGCCTGGCCGCCGCGCTCCGCTGGGAGATCGTCAAGCTGGCCGCCCAGATCCGCAGCCGCGCCCTGCTGGCCGCCGCCCTGATCGTCCCGATCCCGGTGGTGGCCGTGCTCAACGGCCAGGCGCAGGTGCCCTCGGACACCATCTACGGCCGGCTCGTCCACCTCAGCGGCTACGCGATGCCGCTGCTCATGCTCGCCTGGGCCGCCCAGTGGGCGCTCCCGCTGCTGGCCGCGATCGTGGCCGGGGACATCTTCGCAGCTGAGGACCAGCACGGCACCTGGAAGACCATCCTGACCCGGTCGGTCAGCCGCAGCCAGATCTTCTGGGCCAAGACGCTCACCGCGCTCGCCTACAACCTGTTGCTGCTGACCGTCTTCGCGGCCAGCACCATCGCCGCCAGCGTGCTGATCATCGGCCACCAGCCGCTGACCGGGCTCTCCGGGCAGACCATCGCCTCCGGCCCCGCGCTGCGGCTGGTCGTCCTGGCGTGGGCGACGGCGATCCCGCCGATCATCGGGTTCACCGCGCTCGCCCTGCTGCTGTCCGTACGTACCCGGAACCCCGCCTTTGGCATCGCCGCGCCGGTCGTGGCCGGCTTCGCGATGCAGTTGCTCGGCAGCGTCAGCGGCCTCGACCTGACCCGCAAGCTGCTGCTCACCACGCCGTTCGAGGCGTGGCACGGCCTCTTCGCCGAGCACCCCTTCCACGGACCCTTGCGGACCGGCCTGGCCGTGAGCGCCGGCTGGACCCTCATCTGCCTGGCGAGCGCCTACCTCGGCGTGCGCCGCCGCGACATCACCGGAGGCTGACCATGCGCCCGATCGTCACCCGTACCGTCGCCGTGCTCGCCGCCGGTGCCGGCATCGCGGCCACCGTCGCCGCCGGCCATCCCGAGATCACCAGGGCCGGCCTGGAGAAGGCGCTCGCGCCGACCTTCGCCAACCTCTACGTGCAGCAGGCCGGCCTCCTCGGCATCGCCGGCGTCGCCACGGCCACCGTCGCCGCCACCGACACCTGCGACAAGGGCGGCCCGAAGGTCGCCGACACCGGCGCCGGCCCGAACTGGATCTGCATGATGAGCTGGACCGACAACAAGGGCAAACACCAGGACGGCAAGTTCGAGGTCCAGGTCCGGACCGACGCGACCTACGTGGCCGGCGGCCCCTCGAAGATCGTCGGCCTGGCCACCATCACCGACAAACACGGCCACGACGTCCCGAATCCGGTCTTCGAATTCGACGGCGTCATCCCCACCTGACCGCGTTTCCGTAGCTGACCGCCCGCGTGGGTTGCGCTGAGCGGTTCCGTTCCGCTGCTTCGACCGTACGAGCGAAGACGAGTCCCCGGCGTGCCAGGGCCGCTGGTTGCAACACCGGCTCCGACCCCGGCCGCCGGGCGGGCCCGGCTCTCCCGGCCGGCGTCGCTTCGCTCGGCGTCGCTCCGCCCCGCTTCGCTCGGCGTCGCTCCGCTCCGCAGGGAAGGCGGCGCACCTCAGCGCAGCGGGAAGCTCACGGTGACGCCCGCGACGGTGACATCAGAGTCCGGCCGCTACCAGCACGTCGGGAGCCGACGCAACTTCTCCGGACTGCCCATCGCCCAGATGTCAGTGCGTGGGTCCCGTCCCGGCGATGGCCGCGAGGGCGGTGAGGTAACGATCTGAGATGAAGACCTTGGTGATTCGGCGAAGCTTGTAGCCGAGCGGCCGCTTGCGCCAGGTGGCGTCCGGGCGAACTTCGCGCAGCCACAGCCACCGTCTGGTGACCTGGTCGACGACACCTATCCACGTCATCCGCGAGTGGAACCGTCTCTCCTGCTCGATTGCGAGCAGTGGCGAGATCGCGCTCATGCCCCTGAGCAGGCCCGCGGTCGTGTCCAGGTCGAGCTCCGCCGGGGCGGTGGGCGGCCACTCGGGCTGGGCCCGGGCGAAGCGCTCCTCGAACGAGGAGTCCTTCTTGACCTTCACCACGTCCTTGACGCGGATGGCGACCAGGCCCTCGAAGAAACCTCCGTCACCGGTGTGCGCGATCAGGGCCCACTTGGAGCCGACAGCGACGACGATGCCGTCGACTTGGTCGGCGTTGCGCGGAGACCGTTTGATTCGCACGAGAGCTTGGGACTTGGCCGCACGACAGAGCCGGTCAGCCTTGCTCACCCTCGCTGACGTCATGCCGCGGATCTTCGCACGGCGACGCCCATCTCTCCCCCGAAATAGGTCAGCCCCGGCCTTCACGCGTTGCGGCAGATGAGCGCGCCAGCTTCGCGGCGGAGGCGGCGGAGCTGCGGACATGGTGCGCCGGATCTTCGCCGGAGCGGGCAGTTCTGCGCCCGGGTCGCGGGAAGCGCGGACCGAGGAGTGGCTGCGCGGGGCGGGCCACGATAGGGCAGCCTTGATCGGCTGATGGGTTCGCTCGCGCCCACCACCGACGACGAATTGCGGCGGATCGCCATGCCGGTGCTGGTCGCGCTTGGCGCCGACGACGAGCGCAAGGCCACTGCGGATGACCTGGCGGCGCTGTTGCCGCAGGCGACCCGCGTCGACGTGCCGGGCAATCACGGCACGGCGGTTGACGCCCCCGAACTGGCCGCCGTGATCGTCGACTTCCTTGCCGAGACAACGCGCGGACGAGGACGAGCGACGGCATGAACGGCCATCCGCTGGGCCTGCAGAACCTTGGTCTCCGACGGCACCGGCAGCCCTTCTGCCCTTGCGTCTTGCTCGGCGCCGCTGGGCAGTGGATCATGGCGCCATCATCGATGGGAGCAGGGAGAATGTGGTGTCGGTCGAGGTGTACGTCCCGGCGAATTTCGTAGCCGCGGGTTGGGGAATACCGACGGTATGTGCACGCCACGGTGAACCGGCCGTCGAGAGGACGAAGGTCCGGTTCGTTTCCCACACCTCGCGTTGGCTGATCCTGATAGGCGTGATCGTCTACGTCGTGGTGATGGCGGTGACCCGCAAGACGGTGGTATCACCGGCGTGGCCGTTCTGCGCTCGCTGCAAGAAGGAAGAGGTCACCAGGACCCTGATCGGCTGGGCCAGCCTCATCGCCGGCGTGTTGCTGTGGTTCGCCAGTGTGCAACTGCTGAGCAGGCCAGCCCATGTCGGGGCGCTGGTCGGCGTCGTGCTGCTCGTCGGTGGAGTCATCGTCGCCGGGAGCGGTACTCGCCCGAGCATCGCCGGAGGCGTGGTGACCGATGACGGCCGGGCCGTCCGATTCACCCGCGCGCATGAGAACTTCGCGAGCCAGGCAGTGGCTGCCCAGCAGGCCGCGGCGCAGCACTACGCCGCGCAGGCGGGCTACCCACCCCAGCCGTCACGGTGACCGTCCGTCTGCTGTGCGCCATGTCGCTACGCTCGGCCCGGCTGCTGGCTCTGCCGCTGTGCGCCTTGGCCGCCGGGTTCAAGGTGGCCGTCATGCTGTGGCTGATCCCGCTGTCGTGGCGCCTGCCCGGCCTGGTCGCCGGTCAGCTCGCCCAGTTGTCAGGGCTGCTGTTCAGCGTGGCGCTGCCCCTGGCGGTATACCGGCTGCTCACGAGAAGCGTTCCACGACGGCAGCCCACCTGGCAGGTCGACCCGGTGCGCCGGGCGTTGGTCGCACCCGCCTCCGCCGTGGTCGCCGGCACCGAGGTGATCATCGGCGTGTGGCTCGGCGCCGTCCTGCCCACCTACCGCGTGCTGGGCACGGACCAGATACGGCTGCGGCACGGCGGGGTCTACCTGCTGCTCTGTGTGGCAATCGGGTTGGTCTTCCTGGCCGTGGTCGTGCCGCCGCTGTTCACCGGCCGGCCTCGCCTCGAGCTGGACGCCACGGGCATCACCGTCCACCGGCCGTGGCGAACCCGCACGGTTGCCTGGGACGCCCTGGTCGCGGGCTATCCGAAACCACCTGGAAAGTGGGGACACCACTTCACCCTCACCGCGTACGAGGTCAGCGCCACCGGATTCCGGCTCCCTTTTCGCCTGCCGGCCGGCAAACTGGAGATCGACCCGGCGTTGCTGGCGGTCACGATCCGCCGCTGCATCGCAGTGCCCGAGACCCGCACCGAGATCGGCACAATCCCCGGCCTGCGCCACCTGATCCAGGACACGATCCCGACCATCGGTCGTTGACACGCGCACCTGGACCGCAACCGCCGGCCGGCCCACGCACGAACACGAGGCCACAAGCGAAGTGCCCAGACGTAGGCCAAATGCGGAACCCGCCTTCTCAGCGGCAGCTGAAGACGCTCTCCGTACAACTCGCAGCCCCTGGCCCCTTACGCTTGACCTCGGCGGCGGGCCCTGTACCGCAACCGACCTCCGGACACGTCCGCCTGCCTTTGCTCTGCCCACCTATACGCACCGAAATCGAACGCCCGCTCGATTTCGGTGCGTATAGGTGAGCAGAGCAAAGCCGCAGGGAAAGGGAGCTGTGGTCGCGTTCGGCCGGCCAGCCGCGGTAGGCGGCCGGACGCCCGCACATCGGCATGAGCGTGTGCGAGAAGACCCCGTCGGCGTCATGCTGTGCGACGGCTTGGTCGGTTGATCGCCGGTCAGCAGGTCGGCGGACGCCTCGGCCTCCGAGGGCGAGGCGTAGGCCGCCGCCCACCGCCCGTCCGCCTTCGCCGACGCCACCGCATCTCGGCCAGCGGGCAGTATCCGTCCTTTGGCCGTAGCCCGCCGACGTGATCGGCGTTGTGCCGCGACCACGCGCTGCGGGGCCGGCGTGGCGTCGGACTGATCCATGGCGTCGGCAGGGATCACCGGCGCGGCGCAGGCTGCCGTCGCGTCGGCGCTTCATAACGGACAACGGCGGACAACGGGACGCCATGAAGCCGACGCCATGGTCGGCGAGCGCCACGGCGACGAGGAGGACTTCAGGGTCGCGGTCGGCTGCTCGCCTTGCGCCGACAAACCCCGAGGCCGCCCGGTGTCCGGCCTTAACCGGAACGAGGCACCCGTCCGAATGATTGACGGCCCTCCGGATTTCGTCGAGCCTGGGCTTTCCATCTTGGTAATAGCGGAGAGGTAAGCCTTCGGTGAGTGAGACGCCTGCCGGATTCCCGAATCCACCGCACGCCAACGGCCAACCCCCGATTTCGGGCCACCAGCAGGCGTACGGTCAGCCGACACATCAGCACGGGCCGACGTATTCGGCACCGCCGCAGGCTTACGGCAGCCCGGGCGGCGTGGCTCCGCATACCTACGGCAATCCCGTCAGTCCCGCCTATCTGCCGGGCCAGGCCGTCCAGCCGTATCAACCCACCGCGCCCGCCATGCGGCAACCCCAGCCGGTTCCGGCGGCATATCCGCAGGCGGCCGGCCCGGCGCTGGTCTCGGCCGGCGGGCGGTTCGGCGCGATGCTGCTCGACGGCCTGCTCGCGGTGGTGACATTGTGGATCGGCTGGCTTGTCTGGTCGATGTTCACCTGGTCGGACGGGCAGACACCGGCGAAGAAACTGCTCGGCCACGTGGTCGCCGACGCGAACACCGGTTCGGCGTTCGACTGGGGCCGGATGGCGCTGCGCGAATTCTGCATCAAAGGACTGCTCGGGTGGGTTCTGAACGTATTCACGTTAGGCATCTATTTCTGGGTGGATTCGTTCATGTGCTTCGGTGATCGACAACGCACACTGCACGATCGGATGGCCAATTCGATCGTCCGCTATCTCTAGAACGGCGCGGCCGCCAAGAGGCGCGGCCGCCAAGAGACGCGGCCGCCCAGAGGTCAGGCGCGGCCGTTCTCGTAGGCCCACATCGCGATCTCGACCCGGTTCCGGGCCGGCAGCTTGATCATCAGGCTGGCGATGTGGGTCTTCACCGTGCTGAGGCTGATGTACAGCTCGGCGGCGATCTCCTGGTTGGTGCGGCCGCGGGCGACCACGGCGAGCACCTCCTCCTCGCGGTCGGTGAGCGGCTCGAGCGGCCGGCGGCGCGCCTTCCCGGTGGCGAACGTGCCGAGCAGCCGCGCGGTGATGCTCGGCGCGATGAGCGCGTCGCCCGAGGCGGCCGCGCGGACCGCCTGGTCGAGCAGTTCGGCGCCGGCCTCCTTGAGCAGGAAACCTCGGGCGCCCGCCTGCAGCGCCGCGAAGACGTGCTCGTCCAGGTCGAAGGTGGTGATCACGACGACCGGGATCGGGTGCAGGCGGCGGGTCGCCTCGATGCCGTCCAGCACCGGCATGCGGATATCGAGCAGACAGACATCCGGCCGTACGGCCTGGGCCAGGTCCACCGCCTCCTGACCGTCCGCGGCGACCGCGACCACCTCGATGCCCGGGCGCGAGTTCAGCAGCATGGCCAGCCCGGTGCGGACGATCTCCTGGTCGTCGGCGACCAGCACGCGCAGGGTCACGACGCCGGCCCGGTGCGCGGCAGGGTGGCGGTGACGCTCCACCCGCGGCCGGGGTCGGGCCCGGCCGTGCAGACCCCGCCGAGCAGCTCTGCCCGCTCCCGCATCCCGGCCAGCCCGAAGCCCCGGCCGGCCGGCGGCTCCTCGGCCGGCGACCCGTCGTCGGTCACCCGCAGGTGCACCGCCTCGTCGTCGGTGGCCACCCGCACCTCGATCCGGGTCGCGTCCCTGGCGTGTCGGCGGGCGTTGGTGACCGCCTCCTGCGCGAGCCGGAAGACCGCCGCGCCGACCGCGGGCGCGAGCGTGTTCAGGTCACCGGTGACATCCAGGTCGACCGGCGGGTGCCCGCCCGCGAAGGCCAGCAGCGGCACGGGGTCGTCGCTGCGGAGCGCGGCCACGACCGTACGCATCTCGGTCAAAGCCTTTGCCGCCTCGGCCTCGATCACCTTCAGCGCGTCGGTGGCGGCCGTGGGATCGCTGCCGGCCATCGCGAGCCCGGCCTGGGCGCGGATCGCCATCGCGCTCACGTGGTGGGCGACCGTGTCGTGCAGGTCGCGGGCGAGCCGCTCCCGCTCCACCAGCCGCACCTGGTCGAGCTCCCGTCGCCGGGCGGCGGCCCGGTAGCGCATCGCCACGCCCAGCGCCGCGACCGCGAAGGTCACCGCCGCCCCGGCGAGCGCGGTCCCGGCCGTCATCTGACCGGCCGCCACCGACGCCACGATCTTGGCCACCATGATCGCGATGCCGGCGGCGATCGAACGGCCGGAACCCCAGCGCAGCAACGAGTACGGCAGCAGGATCAGGAAGGCGAGCGACCGCGCCTCGGGCGGGACCCCGCCGGTGAGGAACGGGGCGACGAAGGTTGCCGGGAACGCGATGGCGACCATCAGCAACGGGTGACTGCGCCGCCAGAGCAGCGTCGGCGCGAGCAGGACGACCAGGACGACCGCGACCGCGCCGCCGGGCAGATCGGGCCGGGTCAGGCCCTCGACGACTGCCAGGGCGCAGAAGGTGCCGGCCAGCGCCCCATCACGCCAGTTCCGCGGCGGCGCGCCCGGCGCGCGCGGTTCGTCCCAGAGAGCGGGCAACAGCGACATTCAGTGCCTCAACGTCAGCCTCAGCAGGTCCTCGTTGTCGAGAGCGTACAAGGCGTGCATCGTGAAGGTCGGGAACCGCCACTGGTCGGAGGCGCCGTACTCGTTGATCCGGTCGCGGTTCGGGTCGGTGCTCTGGTCCGGCCGGCCCAGCGCCACCCACAAGCTGCTGCGCTTCGGGATCGTGCCGCCGCGCCCGGGGATCGACCCGGCGTACGGCTGGAAACCCAGATCGCCGTGGAAGTGCAGGAAGATGTTGATCACCGTGCCGTAGTCGTCGGCGAGCAGCGACACGCCCAGTGACGGCGACTGGTACGACCGGGCGGGAGCGGTGCCCAGGGCCGGCAACAGCGCGTACTCGCGGCAGATCTCCTGGGCGAACGGGTCGGCGAGGTTGCGGCCGAGCAGCTGGGTCACGTCGACGCGCGGCGCGGCCGGCGGGGGCGGCGGCTGCAGCGGCGGGATGCGTACCTCGATCGGGTCCTGCCGTTCCGCCTGGGAGCTGCGCGGCTGCTCGTCGGCCTCGAGGGCGTGCCGGGGCGTGGCCGCGGACGCGGGCGCGTTCCGCCCCGGGAGCACTCGGTCCAGAAATCCCATGGCCCTCTCCAGCCGGCGAAATCGTACCCGTCCGCATTCGAGTGACAACAGTAAGAGAGCGCGAGATCCTTCGATAGATGCTTCCCATGCCGTTTGCGTGATCGCCATGTCGCCTTCGCCACTGCGCCGCCCCGGTCCCGTCGACTGGCCGCGGGACCCCCGGCGAGGGCCGCCGGGGGTGAATCCCCTGGAGGAACTTGTGGCCGACCGACGTCATCCCGCGGAAGGCGGACAACACGCTGGGCACGCCGACCCCGCTGGTCGCCGACGCGCACGCGGCCGGGCTCGAGGTGGTCCCGTACACCTTCCGCGCCGAGAACCAGTTCCTGCCGGCCGACTACCAGGTGGGCACCGATCCGAACGCGTACGGCAGGGCGCTCGACGAGCAGATCACGTTCCTGAAGGCGGGGATCGACGGCCTGTTCACCGGCCAGGCCGACATCGGCGTCCTGGCCCGCAAGCTGCGTCAGTGCTTCTTCGCGACGATCGTCGGGTAGATGTGCTCGAAGCTGAGCGCCTTCCCGAAACCGGTCGCCACGATGAAGGTGATGCCGAGCGCGATCCCGAGCAGCACGATCGCGAACAGTCCGTACCCCGCCACCCGGGCCGCCACGCGCGGCGCCGGGCCGGCGGCGGACCAGGCCAGCGAGCGGATGCCCAGCGCGAACAGGATCGGCAGGCCGGCGCCGAGCGCGAGCCCGGCCAGCAGCACCCGCCAGGCGCCGTCGAGGGCGAAACCCAGGTTGCTCATCGTGTGCCTCTCAGTTCGCCGCGGTGACGGCGACGCGCTCGGGAACGGCGGCGCCGGCGACGGCCGGGTTCCAGTCGTCGTTGACGTTGTGCTCGCCGACCGGGACGCGGCGGGACCGCCGCCACATCGCCGTGGCCGAGGCGACCAGGATCAGGAACACGACCAGCGCGCCGGCCAGCCCGCCGATCAGGTCGCCGACCCACCACATCGCGGCGCCGACCAGACCGGCCGCGGGCAGCGTGATCAGCCAGGCGAGCACCATCCGGCCGGCCACCCGCCAGCGCACCTCGCCGGCCGGCCGGCCGACGCCGGAGCCGAGCACCGAGCCGGTCGCGACGTGCGTGGTGGAGAGCGCGAAGCCGAGGTGGCTCGAGGCCAGAATGACCGCGGCGGACGCGGACTGGGCGGCCATCCCCTGGGCGGGGGCGATATCCACCAAACCCTTTCCGAGCGTACGGATGATCCGCCAGCCGCCGAGGTAGGTGCCCAGCGCGATGGCGACGGCGCAGGCCACCTTCACCCACAGCGGGATGCTCTTGGTGTCGGCCCAGTGGCCGGAGGCGATCAGCGCGAGGGTGATGACGCCCATCGTCTTCTGCGCGTCGTTGGTGCCGTGCGCCAGCGAGACCAGCGAGGCGCTGCCGATCTGACCCCACTTGAAGCCCTGCCGGGTGTAGCGGACGGCGACCCCGGCCACGATCTTGAAGATGACCCAGGTGCCGACGGCGGCGACCACCCCCGCGATGACCGGGGACACGACCGCCGGCAGCAGCACCTTGCCGACCACGCCGTCCAGCTTCGAGCCGTCGCCGTTCCACTTCACCCCGGCCCAGCCGAGGCCCGCCACGGTGGCGCCGATCAGGCCGCCGAACAGCGCGTGCGAGGAGGACGAGGGGAGGCCGAGCAGCCAGGTCAGCAGGTTCCAGATGATCCCGCCGACCAGGCCGGCCAGGATGATCAGCAGGAGCGCCTCGCCGCCGCCCGCGGTCAGCGACCCCTTCGGCGTACCGTCGGAATTCTGGATCTTGACGACCGCGTTCGTGACGGTGAGCGCGACCTGCACCGACAGAAAAGCACCGACCAGATTGAGTACGCCGGACAGGGCCACGGCGGCCCGCGGCTTCAGCGCCTTGGTCGCGATGGTCGTCGCCATCGCGTTCGCCGTGTCGTGGAACCCGTTGGTGAAGTCGAAGGCCAGCGCGGTCACGATGACCAGAGCGAGGATCACCGAAGCATGTGTCACGCCGTGATGGTCACCCGGATGACGCTACCGTTGCCAGAGGATGAATCTCACCTTTTCGATGTTCCATCCCTGTTAACTGGCCGTTCACTGAGGATCTACGCAAGGTAGTCAGCTGGCTACGGAAAGCGGAAGTCCGGGGCGCATGGCCCCGGCCGTTCATGTGAGGTTCATCATTCGGTCGGCGGGTCCACCAGCGGCCAGCCGCCGGCGGCAAGGTGCGCGGAGACCCGCGCGACGTCCGCCGGAGTGGCCTCCTGGAGCATCGAGTTGCTGATCATCGTCTCGATGTCGTCGCCGCTGATCGGGTCGTCGGAGAGCAGTGACTGCTCGGCCAGCGACTTGGCGATCTGCCGGATCTCGTCCTCGGTCAGCTTGCGGCGCAGCACGCCGAGCAGGGCGACGTAGTCCTGCCGGGGCACCCCGGTCGGGTAGCCGGCCCGCAGCCATTCGATGCTGCGGGTCAGGAAATTGGAACGGTTGTCGCTCACCGAGATCTCCTGTCAGTGCTTGTTCACGATCGTCGGGAAGACGTGCTCGAAGCTCAGCTGCTTGCCCAGGCCGCTGGCCACGATGAACGTGATGCCCAGCGCGATGCCGGCCAGCACGACGGCGAACAGGAGCCAGCCGATCACCGTGCCGATCGGCTGCGCCTTCGGGCCCGCGGAGCCCGCCGCGTGTGTCTCGGCGTCGCCGCCGGCGCCCCAGGCGAGGGAGCGGACCCCCAGCGCGAACAGTAGCGGCAGGCCGGCGCCGAGGACCAGGCCGGCGAGCAGGACCTTCCAGGCCGCCTCGAAGGTGAACTGCAGGTTGTGTCCCATGGTTGCCTTTCCTCAGTTCGCCGAGCCGGCCGGGACGCGCTCGGACGGGGTGGTGACCTCGTCCCATTCGTCGTTGACGTTCTCGTGGCTGACCGGCTCCTTGCGCGAGCGCAGGTACATGTACCCGGCCGCGCCGAGCAGGAGCAGGAAGATCACGATCGCGCCGGCGACGCCGCTGATCAGGTCGCCGAGGTACCACATCAGCGCGCCCACGAGCGCGGCCGCCGGGAGCGTGATCAGCCAGGCCGAGACCATCCGGCCGGCGACCCGCCAGCGCACCTGCGCGCCCGGCTTGCCGACGCCCGAGCCGAGGATCGACCCGGTCGCGACGTGCGTGGTGGAGAGCGCGAAGCCGAGGTGGCTCGAGGCCAGGATGACCGCGGCCGACGCCGACTCGGCCGCCATGCCCTGCGGCGGCGCGATCTCCACCAGGCCCTTGCCCAGGGTGCGGATGATCCGCCAGCCGCCGAGGTAGGTGCCCATGGCGATCGCGAGGGCGCAGCACACCTTCACCCAGAACGGGATGCTCGAGGTGCTGGTCCAGTGGCCGGAGGCGATCAGCGCGAGGGTGATGACGCCCATCGTCTTCTGTGCGTCGTTGGTGCCGTGCGCCAGCGAGACCAGCGAGGCGCTGCCGATCTGGCCCCAGCGGAACCCGTTGTCGGTGTACTTCTGCGCCACGCCGACCACGGCCCGGTAGATCAGCCAGGTGCCGACGCCGGCCACGATGCCGGCGATCACCGGGGACAGGACCGCCGGGAGGATCACCTTGCCGACCACGCCGTCGAGCTTGGTGCCGTTGCCGTTCCAGTTGACGCCGGCCCAGCCGAGGCCCGCGACGGTCGCCCCGATCAGCCCGCCGAACAGCGCGTGCGACGAGGACGAGGGGAGGCCCAGCAGCCAGGTCAGCAGGTTCCAGATGATCCCGCCGACCAGGCCGGCCAGGATGATCAGCAGGAGCGCCTCGCCGCCGTCCGCGGTGAGCGACGCCTTGGGCGTGCCGTTCGAGTTCTGCAGCTTGACGACGGCGTTGGTCACGGTCAGCGCGACCTCCACCGAGAGGAAGGCGCCGACGAGGTTGAGGGCACCCGAAAGAGCTACGGCCACCTTTGGCCGCAGCGCGCCCGTGGCGATGGAGGTGGCCATCGCGTTGGCCGTGTCGTGGAAGCCGTTGGTGAAGTCGAAACCGAGCGCGGTGACGATCACCAAGACGAGAATGACCGTGGACTGTGTCACGGGGTCAGCCTCGCGCCGCAAAGGTCAGACCTGGAAGACCCTGGTCAGGGCGCACTTAATGTTCCACGGCCGTTGGGCGGAAGCACCCGGATCGTTCGCCGAAATGTCAGACACCCTGATGTTTCCCGGATACCTGGGGTAACGGGTCGGGAAACGTCAGCCCATCGGGTTCATCCGCCGTCCGCCGGGTGCGTTCCGCACCGCCTCACACATCGCGAGGACCGGCGGGGTCGTCTGGTGGACCTCGATGGCGTGGCCGAAGAGCGGGCCGCCCTCCAACCAGTCCGCCCACGCGACCGTCCGCGATGCGGATACGCCGTGGCGTCCACGGCCACGTCGCCGATCGCGCCGCCCTGACCCAGCACCTCGATCTGGGTGATGTCCGAGCCGAGCGACCGTGCGCGCGCATCAAGACGTCCACCAGGCGCGGGGAGAGTTCCACGGCGAAACCCGCTTTGACGTACGTGCGGAGCCCGTGCCGGAAGACCTCGTCGCCGGCGGTCTGGATGCTCAGGTAGGGGACCGGCGCGACTTCGGAGGCCACGGGCCGGGTCGACGGTGACGGCGCGCAGGCCGCGCAGCGAGATGACCAGGCCGTCGTCGACCGGGCATGCTGTGCCCGCCGCCGCGTACGGCTGTCTCCAGGTCGTGCTCGCGGGCGTAGGACAGCGCGGCCACCACGTCGGCGCAGTGCGCGATCGCGGCCGGGCGGCGCTGGTGCAGGCCGCTCGAGATCTGCCGGTCGCGGTCGTACGCGTCGTCGCCGGGCCGGACCCCTCGGCGTCCAGGCGAACAACGTCAGCACCGCCGTACGTCTGCTGGAGGCCGACGGCCTGCTGGCGAAGCGGCGGGACGAGGTGGACGGCCGGGTCGCCCGCCTGTACCCGACGTCGAAGGCCCCGGCCGCGCGTGGTCGCCGGGAGGAGGCCTGGGGCGACTCGACGATCGACGCGCTGGATCACCTGGAGCCGGCGGACGCGGAGGCGCTGCTGGCGGCGTCCGGGGTGCTGCGGCGGCTCGCGGATCACCTGGCCCAGACCGGCCGTTTCTAGCACCGCCTCCGCCGAAAGTACGGTTTTCCCGCCGTTCTTCGGACCGAGAAATCCGTGGCCACGAGCCCGATGAGCGCGGCGCCCGCGGCCGGGAGCATCGACCACATGAAATCGCGCAGGAGCTGGCTCATCCCGACCGGCCTGATCGCCCTGACCGTCATCCCGTCCCT
This sequence comes from Actinoplanes subtropicus, assembly GCF_000721705.1. Lineage (GTDB taxonomy): Bacteria > Actinomycetota > Actinomycetes > Mycobacteriales > Micromonosporaceae > Actinoplanes > Actinoplanes subtropicus. The sequence goes on along the minus strand of NZ_JOJL01000027.1, from coordinate 41,769 downwards.
CGGCGGCGCCGCCCGGCTGAGCGACTTGGCCTCGAACGGGCCGGTGACCGCCGGCAACGCCCGCTTCCACGCCATGCCGCTGCCGGTCGTGCTGCACATCGTCGCGGCCCTGCTGTACTGCTTTGCCGGCGCGTTCCAGTTCGCGCCCCGGTTCCGGCGCCGCCACCCGCGGTGGCACCGCACGGCCGGCTGGGTGCTGGTGCCGGCCGGCCTGACGGTCGCGGTCACCGGCGCCTGGATGACCTTGACGTACGCGTTCCCGCCGCCCGACGGCCTGGCCGTGAAGGTCGAGCGGCTGATCGTGGCCCCGGCGATGTTCGCGGCGATCGTGCTGGCGATCGTGGCCGTCCGCGGGCGGAACATCGCCGCCCACCGGGCCTGGATGATCCGGGCGTACGCGCTGGGCCAGGGCGCCGGCACCCAGGCGCTCACCCAGCTGCCGTGGATCCTGCTGGTCGGCCCGACCGGCACGATCTCCCGCGCGATCCTGATGGGCGCCGCCTGGGTGATCAACGTGATCGTCGCCGAGTGGATCATCCGGCGCTACCCGATGGGCACCGGCGCGGTCCGCAAACGCCGCCCGGCCCCGGCGCTGACCGGGGTCGCCTGAGGAGCCGGAGTCGCCTGAGGAGCCGGAGTCGCCTGAGGAGAGCGTGTCGCACCGATGTCACCTCCCGCGGCGCACAATGTCGCCATGCGGGTGTTGGTGGCCGAGGATCACCGGACCCTCGCCGCCCGGATCGGCGAGGGGCTGCGCGACGCGGGACTGGCGGTCGACGTGGTCAACGACGGCGCCGCCGCGCTGGCCGCCGCCGCGGAGACCGCGTACGACGTCGTGGTTCTGGATCGTGACCTGCCGGCCGTGCACGGCGACCAGGTGTGCCGGCGACTGGCCGGCGGGACGCCGCGGATCCTGCTGCTGACCGCGGCGTCCGGGGTGGACGATCGGGTGGACGGGCTCGAGCTGGGCGCCGACGACTACCTGGGCAAGCCGTTCGCGTTCCACGAGCTGGTCGCCCGGGTGCGCGCGCTCGGCCGCCGGGCCCCGTCGGCGCCGCCGATGGTGCGGCTGGGCGACCTCACCGTCGACCGGGCGCGGCACCGGGCCACCCGCGGCGACCGGATGCTGTCGCTGACCCGCAAGGAGTTCGGCGTGCTGGAGATGCTGGCCGCCGCGGACGGGGGACTGGTGAGCGCGGAGGAACTGCTGGAACACGTCTGGGACGCCAACGCCGACCCGTTCAGCAACATCGTGTCGGTGACGATGACCCGGCTGCGCCGCAAGCTCGGCGAGCCGCCGCTGATCCGTACCGTCGTCGGCAGGGGTTACCGGCTGTGCGACCGCGACTGACCGTCCGCGCCCGGCTGACGCTGCTGTACACCGGGCTGTTCCTGGCCGGCGGCGTCGCGCTGGTCGCCATCACGTACGGCGTGGTCGCGGGTTTTCCGTATGCGAAGGCGGACGACACCGGCAAGCCCGGCGGCAGCCAGGAGCTGCTGACGATGTGCCGCGACTATCAGAGCAGCCCCGACACGAAACTGCGCTACAAGTGCGAGGTGGCCTACCAGGAAGGAAAGGCGGCCGGGGCGAAGGACCAGCGGCAGGCCACCCTCGACAACCTGCTCCGGTCGTCGTTGCTCGCGCTCGGCGGGGTGACCGTCTTCGCCGCCGCGGCCGGCTGGTTCGTGGCCGGCCGGGTGCTGCGCCCGGTCAAGCAGATCACCGCGGCCGCCCGGGCCGCCTCCGAGCACAACCTGGACGCCCGGGTCGCGCTCACCGGCCCCCGCGACGAACTGCGCGAACTGGCCGACACGTTCGACGCGATGCTGGCCCGGCTGCAGGCGGCGTTCGCGAGCCAGGGCCGGTTCATCGCCGACGCCGGGCACGAGCTGCGCACCCCGCTCACCGTGATGCGGACCGCGGTCGACGTGGTGCTCGCCAAGCCCGACCCGACCCGGGAGGAGCTGCGCGACATGGGCCGGGAGGTGCAGGCCGCGGTGGCGCAGACCGAACGGCTGATCGCCGCGCTGCTCACCCTGGCCCGCAACCAGGGCGGCCTGACCGTCCGCGAGCCGGTCGACCTGGCCACGGTCGCCGAGGACGCGCTCGACTCGGCCGGCACCGACGGCGTACGGCGGCATGCTCTGCTCGATCCGGCGGCCACGGTCGGCGACCCGGTGCTGCTCGAGCGGCTGGTGGTGAACCTGCTGGAGAACGCGGCCCGCTACAACGTCCCCGACGGCGAGCTGTGGGTGGTGACCGGCGCCGACGACCGAACGGCCTCGGTGACCGTGGCCAACCGCGGCCCGGTGGTCCCCGCCGACCAGGTGGCCGCCCTGTTCGAGCCGTTCCACCGCCTGAACGGCCGCACCGCCGACGGCGGCCTGGGCCTCGGCCTGACCATCGTCGCGTCGATCGCCGAGATGCACGCCGGCGCGGTGACCGCCCACCCGCGCCCGGACGGCGGCCTGACCGTTAGAGTCACCTTGCCGCTCGGCTGAGGGGAGGGGACCCGCGTGGCGGACGCCGATGACGTGCGCCGGCTGGCGCTGAGCCTGCCCGAGGTCGAGGAGATCGACAGCGACGGCTTCGACTTCCGGGTCGGCAACCGTGGCTTCGTCTGGTCCTACCCCGAGCGGCAGCCCGGCAAGCCGCGGGTGATCCGTACCGACGTCGCGGTTCTGTATGTCGGCGACGAGGCGGAGAAGCAGGCGCTGCTGCTGGGCGAGCCCGGCCTGTTCTTCACCCACCCCAGCTACGACGGCCTGCCGCTGGTGATGCTGCGCCTGCCCGAGTGCACGGTCGACCGCCTCACCGAGCTCGTCACCGACGCGTGGCGCATGCGCGCCCCCGCCGACCTGACCGGCGACCTCTAGGAGAGCCGCAGCTCCGCCCAGTCCAGCAGTCCGTCGCCGAGGTCCCGTACGGTCGCGAGCAAGCCCAGCCGTGCCGCCCGCACCGGCTCGTCCTCGGCCATCACGAAGACCTCGTCGAAGAACGTCGCCAGCGGCGCCACCAGCCGCGACACCACCTCGGTGAACCGGAACAGGTCCGGCTCCGGCGACGCCCCGAGCTCGTCGCGCGCCGTCGCCACGGCCGCGAGCAGCGCCACCTCGGCCGGCTCCTTCAGCACCCCGGCGTCGAAGCCGGCGGCCGTCGACGGGGGCACGATCCGGCGCGCCCGCTGCACCGCCTCCGCGACCGCCACGAAGTCCGGGTTCGCCGTCACCGTGGCCAGCTGGGTCAGCAGGTTCCCGGCGACCGACGGGCGATCGGCGTGGCCCAGCACCGCCCGTACCCGATCGACCGGGAAACCCTCCTCGACCAGCGCCTGCTCGAGCCGCTTGGCGAGGAACTCGGCGCACCCGGCCAGCACCTCGTCGGACACCGGCACCGGCTGCCTCGACGCCGCCGCCCGCAGCGCGCCGGTCAGCGACAGCGCGGCCAGCGCCGGATGCGCCCGGTGCACGGCGAGCAGCCCCAGCACCGCGCGGCGCACGGCGAACGGGTCGCTGCTGCCGGTCGGCAGCCCGACCGTGGCGGCCAGCCCGGCGACCAGGTCGAGCCGATCCGCCAGCGACAGCAGCGCGCCCGGCAGCGAGGCCGGCAGGTCGTCGCCGGTGTTGCGGGGCAGCTCGGCCTCGTAGATCGCCTGCGCGACCTGCCGCGGCTCGCCGGCGTGCAGCGCGTAGTCGCGGGCCATCAGGCCGGCCAGGCTGGTCATCTCGGTGACCAGCTGCGAGCCGAGGTCGAACTTCACCAGCGCCGCCGCCCGGTTGAGCACGGCCGACGACAGGTCGAGCGACGCCGCCAGGTCGAGCGCCAATGACGAGATGCGGGTGGCCCGGTCGGCCATCGAGCCAAGTCGATCGGTGAAGGTGAGCCGCCGCAGCCGCTCGCGCATCTCCGGCAGCGGCGTCTCCCGGTCGGCGCGGTAGAAGAAGGCCGCGTCCTCGTAGCGGGCCCGCAGCACCGCCTCGTTGCCGGTCCGCACGAGCTCCACGTCGACCGGGCCGTTCGCCACGGTCACGAACATCGGCAGCAGCGCGCCGTCCGCCGACCGGACCGGCAGGTAGCGCTGGTGTTTGCGCATGACCGTGGTCAGCACGGCGTCCGGCAGCGACAGGTAGCTCTCGTCGAAGGTGCCGAGCAGCGGCGTCGGCGCCTCGACCAGATACGTGATCTGGTCGATCAGGGCCGCCTCCCCGCGTACGTCGACCTTGCCGTCCGGGTACACGTTGTCCTGGGCGCCGGTCACGATCAGCTCGAGCCGGTCCTCCGGGTCGGCGACGATCCCGTTGAACGCCAGCGTCTCCATGAACGTCTCGGCCGAGGCGACCTCCACCGTGGGCGTCGCGGCGGTCCGCAGCACGCGGGTCCGGCGGCCGGCCGTGAGCGCTCCCACCGCCACCGGCACCACGTCGTCGCCCCACAGCGCGGTCAGCCAGCGGATCGGCCGGCTGAACGACAGCTGCGGGTCGCGCCAGCGCATGTTCTTCGCCGCGCGCAGCCCGGACACCACCTTCGCGAGCACGGGGGCCAGGACCTCGGCTGCCGCGCCGCCGGCTTCCGGCCGGTTCACCACCACATGGCGTACGCCGTTGAACTCCGCCTCGGCGAGCTCCTGCGGCGCCGCACCCTGGCCGCGCAGGAACCCTTCCAGGGCCTTGGTCGGCGAGCCGTCCGCCGCGTACGCCTGGGCCAGCTTGGGGCCGCGCACCGTCCGCACGTGATCGTCCTCGCGCGCCGCGACGTCGGCGACCACCGCGATCACCCGCCTCGGCGTGACGAAGACGCGCACCTCGCCGTGCGTCAGCCGGGTGCCGGCGAGTCCGCTCCTGATCTCCCGCTCGACCGCTTCCCGGGTCGCCCGGCACTCGGCCGGCGGCAACTCCTCGGTGCCGATCTCGAACACCAGCAACCGCGCACCCGCCCGCTCGGCCGGCGCCGCCGCCGCGGTCGCCACCGCCGCCGGTGCCACCAGACCGAGCGGATGGCCCAGCTCATCGCGGCGCGCCAGCCACAGCTTGGCCACCTCGCCGGCGAGCCGCCGCATCCGGCCGAACTCCGCCGCCCGGTCCGCCGTCGACACCGCGCCGCGCGAGTCGAGCACGTTGAACGCCTGCGAGCACTTGAGCACATACGTGTGCGCCGGCACCGGAAGTCCGGCATCGATCAGCCGCTGCGCCTCCGCCGCGTAGATCTCCAGCAGCTGCCGGTTCGCCGACACATCCGCATCGTCCAGGTAGTACCGGGACATCTCGTACTCGTTCTGGCCGAACACCTCGCCGTAGGAGATTCCCGGCCCGTACTCGATGTCCTTGAAGTGGTTCTTGTCCTGGAGAGCCATGATGATGCGCTCGATGCCGTAGGTGATCTCCACCGACACCGGGTCGAGGTTGATCCCGCCCGCCTGCTGGAAGTACGTGAACTGGGTGATCTCCAGCCCGTCGAGCCAGACCTCCCAGCCGAGCCCCCACGCGCCGAGCGCCGGCGACGCCCAGTTGTCCTCGACGAACCGCACGTCGTGCGTGCTCACGTCGATGCCCAGCGCCGCCAGGCTGCCGAGATACAACTCCTGCGGATTCCCCGGATCGGGCTTCAGGATCACCTGCAACTGCGTGTGCGTCTGCAACCGGTTCGGGTTCTCCCCGTACCGCGAATCGTCCGGCCGCACCGACGGCTCGACATAGACCACCCGCCACGGCTCCGGCCCGAGCACCCGCAGAAACGTCGCCGGATTGAGTGTCCCGGCCCCCACCTCGGTGTTCATCGGCTGCACGACCAGGCAGCCCTGATCAGTCCAGTAGGAGGTCAACCGGGCCAGCGCGTCCTGCATCGTGAGCATGGCTGGCAATTCTAGGTGGGCGGGCGGCGGGGAGCCCCGATTAACCGCCCACCCCCGATCAAAACCATGCGAAAGTACGCGCGACGGCTCCCCGCCGGTCTTGTCAGCCCCCGGTGCTCCGCGCGACCACCTGCAACTCCAGGCCGCAGCGCGCCTCTCGCGTGCGGCTGTGGCCCGCCCTCACGGGCGGATCACCAGGCCACCGTGCCGTGCCGGTCGCGGAAGGTGCCGGTCGGGCCGTCCGGGCCGATGGTGGCGAGTTCGACGATCGCGTCGGTGCCCTCGGTCACCGTTTGCGGGCCGCTGTGCCCGTTGAAGTCGGTCGCGGTGTAACCCGGGTCGGCCGCGTTGACCCGCACGTCCGGCCAGGCTTTCGCGTACTGCGTGGTCAGCATGGTCACGGCGGCCTTCGACGCGGTGTAGAGCGGCGCGATCGGCCGCGACTCGACGCGCCCGGCGTCGTGGGTGGCCGCGAACGACCCCATGCCGCTCGACACGTTGACGATGACCGGGCCGGCGGACTTGCGCAGCAGGGGCAGGAACGCGTGCGTCACCCGGACGATCCCGACGACATTGACCTCGAACACCGCGCTCGCGTCGGCGGCCGTGATCTCGTCGGCGGGGCCGTGCGGCCCGAGCACACCCGCGTTGTTGATCAGGACGTCGAGGTGTCCCTCGCGAGCCGCGACGTCGGCGGCGGCAGCGGCTACCGACGCGTCGTCGGTCACGTCGATCTCGACGAAACGGGCACCTAGCGCGTCCGCGGCGGCCCGGCCACGTTCCGGGTCGCGGGCGCCGACCAGGACGGTGTGGCCGGCCTCGAGCAAACGGCGGGCGGTCTCGTACCCGAGGGATCGGTTGGCTCCGGTGATCAGTGTTGTCGTCATGCCCTCACCATTGCCCCGGTGACCCGGGCGCAACCAGTGCCCTGCGCGGGGGTAGGACGACCAGTACCAGGCACCACAGCGGTCCGGCGTTCCACACTGGGCGGGTGGACGAGACCCTGGGCACCGCCCTGCGCCGCTGGCGCGACCGGCTTTCCCCCGTCGACGTCGGGCGGGCTTCGCGGCCCGGGCGCCGCGCGGCGGGGTTGCGCCGCGAGGAACTCGCCGAGCTGGCGGGCCTGTCGGTCGACTACGTGGTGCGGCTGGAACAGGGCCGCGCCACGAGCCCTTCGGCCCAGGTGGTCGCGAGCCTGGCCAGGGCACTGCAGTTGCAACCCGCGGAACGCGACCACGCGTACCGGCTGGCCGGCCTCCTCCCGCCGCCGCCGGGCACGATCTCCACGCACATCCCTCCGGGAGTCCAGCGCATGCTGGCTCGCCTCGGGGAGTTCCCGGTCGGGGTGTTCAGCGCCGATTGGACGTTGCTGTCCTGGACACCCGCCTGGGCGGCGCTGATCGGCGACCCCGGCGGGCGGAGCGGGACCGAGCTCAACCTGGTGCGGGCGGTCTTCGCCGCCGGCCCCCGCGGGCTCGCCGACTGGCCGGTTCTGCACGACGGCGACGCCCTGAAAGCCGCCCTCGTCGCCGACCTGCGCACGGCACTGGTCGACTACCCCCGCGACCGCGCACTTCTCGACCTGGTCGGGGAGCTGCGCGCCACCAGCCCGGAGTTCGCCCGGCGGTGGGACGAGGGCGCGGTCGGTCCGCACGTCTCGGCCCGCAAGACCATCGTGCACCCGCAGGTCGGCGAGGTGACCTGCGACTGCGACGTGCTCACCGTCCCGGGCTGTGACGTCCGGCTCGTCGTCTACACGGTGGCCGCGGATTCCGCCGATGCGGAGAAGCTGGAGTTCCTTCGGGTGACCAACGGCGTCCCCGCCCGCGCCGCACCGTGAAGGGCCGCTACCAGGTGAAGCGGCCGGGGTAGGTGACGTCGGCCAGTTCCCGCTGGCCCTCGGCGTTGGGGTGGAAGTAGTCGAAGTGGTTGACCAGGTCCAGGGAGTACTGGACCTCGTGGACACTGCCGCCGTCCCAGCGGCAATGCTTTCCGTACGACCGGCACGCCTCCTGCAGGGCGGCGTCGTAGTCGTTGATCCGGTCGCGCACGGCGCGCCGGCGGGAGTCATCGGCCGGGGCGGTCGACGTGGGCGCGGCCAGCATCGCCGGGCAGATGTGGAAGCGGGACCAGACCCGTACCGCGCCGGCGTCGGTGTGGCCGACCTGCCAGAGCCGGTAGACGTCGGGGATGCTCGCCACCAGGACCAGGGATCTGGGCAGGGCCTTGCGGATTTTGGCGAGCGCCGCGTCGACCGAGTCGCGGAAGTCGGTCACCGGCGTCATGGCGGTCACGCCGCCGCCGCACGCGTCGTTCGCGCCGATCAGGACGGTCACGTACTGGGCCTTCATCGCGACCGCGCGGTCGGCCTGCGCGGGCAGCGCCGCGGCCACCGCGCCGGGCTGGGCGAACTCGTGGGCGTGGCCCTTGATCGCGGGGTTCCTGGCGAGGATCCGCGCGTAGTGGCTGTCGACCTGCGACGACGTACCGGTCGACCAGGAGTTCTTGAAGCAGATGAGGAACGCCCCGCAACTGCCGAAGCCCGCGGTGATCGAGTCGCCCAGCGCGGCCATCGAGGACGGATACCCCTTGGCGGACCCGGACGGCGCCGGGGTCGCCCCGCCCGCGCCCTGCTGGCAGGCGAGCGTCAAGGCGCCGAGCACGATCAGCACGACGAGATGCCAGCGGCGGATCATGAAACCCCCGGAGGTGACGGAAAGCCACGTGTCACGCACGGAATGTTAACCCGCCGACGCCAGCAGCCGGTCCGCCACCTCGGATCTCCGGTACAGCACCGAGCGGCCGTGCCGGGCGCTGACCAGTAAGCCGCCGGCCCGGAGCGCCCGCAGATGCTGGTTGACGGCGGTGGTGGTGACGCCGAGCCGGGCCGCCAGTTCGGTCGACGACGCCGGCGTCCCGAGGTGCACGAGCAGGCCGGCGCGCACGGCGCCGAGCAGGGCCGTGAGCGCTCCCGGCGCCGGCAGGGGCTGCGGCTCCCAGAGCGTGCCCACCCCGCGGGCGGCGTAGAGGATGAGCGGCGGCTCGTCGGGGGAGATGGGCGTGGAGGCGTTCAGCGTCCAGAGGCTGGGGGCCAGGGTGAGCTGGCCCGCGGTGGGCCGGGTCCACTCGACGTTCGTCCGCAGCCGCACCTCGACCACGTCGCCGACCAGGCTGACCCGCCCGGTGAGGCCGGCGAACATGGCGGCCAGCCCGCGCTGGGCGATCTCCCGCCCGCGGTACGTGACGTCGCCCTCGAGCAGCGCCCGCATCCGCGGCCAGTGTGGCGCGAAACACCGCTCCCAGTAGCCCTCGAGCGCGGACATGATGCGGGACAGCGGCGGCGGCCGGTAGCCGGGACCGTGCAGCGCCCGCAGGTCCCGCTCGACCACCGCCGGCGGGGTGGCGGCGACGAGCGCGAACTCGTCCTCGAGCCGCGTCACCGGTGAGGCGGGCAGCGGGTTGAGGAAGTCCGGCGTCCACAGGATGCCGTTGACCAGCTGGTCCAGGGTCTCCGCGTCCAGGTCGCCGCGGGCCCGCATCAGCTCGTGGATCCACGGCAGGTGCAGCGGGTAGCGGCCCGGATCGCGCCAGGCCCGCAGCGACAGGGACAGCTCGTTGAACGGCGAGATCGCGAACCGGACGCCGGCCAGGTCCTGCCCGACCAGCACGTACCGGACGACCATGAAGCAATACGCTACATCGTTCGCCATGATCAAGAAACGCTGCGAGAAATAGCGGCGTGACCGTCCTCGCGAAAACCCGAAGCAATCCGATCGAACGGGCCCTGACCTGGGCCACCGCGACCTCGTCCCTGGCCAAGGGGCTGCTGTTCGGGGTGAGCGCGCTGTTCTTCACCCGGGTGATCGGGCTGTCCGCGGCCACCGTCGGGCTCGGGCTCACCGTCGCCGGCGCGGGGGGACTGGCCGCCGCGTTCGGGTCGGGGTACGTCGCCGACCGGCTGGGCGCACGGCGGGTGCTGCTGGCCACGACCGTCGCTCAGGGTGCGGCGCTCGCCGCGTACACCCTCGCGCGGAGCGCCCTGGTCTTTGTTCTGGTCGCCTGTGTCGCGGTCGGTTCGGAGGCGGCGCAGCGGACCGCGCGCACGACCCTGCTGGCGCGGCAGTTCACCGGCGGCGACCGGGTCGAGGTGCGCGCCCGGCTGCGGGTGGTCACGAACGTCTTCATCGGAGTCGGCTCGCTGGCCGCCGCGGGAGCGCTCACGGTCGACACGGCCACCGCCTACGGCGCGACGATGGCGGTCGCCGCCGTGCTGGTGCTCTCCGCGACCGTCCCGCTGCGCCGGCTGCCCGAGCCGCCGCGGGTTCACGAGGACCGGCAGCGGACGCCGTTGCGCGACTACCGATACATCGGGATCGCGGCGCTGAACGGCCTGCTCACCATCCAGTTCGGACTGCTCACGGTCGGCCTGCCGCTGTGGGTGACCGGCCACACCCGAGCCCCGGCGGCGACGGTCGCGGCGCTGCTCGTGATCAACACGGCGTTCGTGGCGCTGTTCCAGGTGCGGGCCGCGCGGCTGGTCACCGACATCCGCACGGCCGGCCGGGTGGTGTTCGCCGCCGCGGGAGCGCTCACGGTCGCCTGCGTCCTGTACGCGATCGCCGCGCACGGACCGGTCGCCGTGGCCACCGCGCTGCTCGTGCTGGGCGTGTTCGCGCACAGCACCGGCGAGGTGCTGGCCGAGGCGGGCGGCTGGGAGCTGGCGTTCGAGCTGGCCGACCCGCGCAACGCCGGCGCCTACCAGGGCGTCAGCCAGACCGGCCCGGCGGTCGGCGCCATGCTCGCCCCGGCCGTGGTGACCGGCACCGCGATCGAACACGGCGGGCCGGGCTGGGCGGTGCTGGCGGTCACGTTCCTGCTGGCGGGCGCCGGGACGGCTGTTCTCGCGGCCACGGCAGTGCGGCGAGCCGAGGTGTGAGCCGGCCACGGCGGCGCGAAGGTCCGGCGGGTGAGCCGGCCACGGCGGCGCGAAGGTCCGGCGGGTGAGCCGGCCACGGCGGCGCGAAGGTCCGGTGGGTGAGACGACTGCGGCGGCGCGGCCGCACGGCTGTTCTCGCGGCCACAGCAGTGGGAAGATCCGTCGAGTGAGCTGGCTGCGGCGGCACGACCCGCAACTGACGGCGGTCCGCCGGGCCGCCCGGGTCACGCTGGTCGCCTGCCTCGGCTTCTACCTCTGCCGGTACGTTCTCCACGCGCCCGCGATGGCCCCGTACGCATTGTTCGGCACCGTCGCGCTCGGCGCCCTCTCGCAGATCCCCGGCACGCCCCGGCAGCGCGCCCGCACCCTGCTGATCGTCCTGCCGGTCGCCTGGGTGCTGGTATCGCTCGGCACGTTGCTGTCGTTCAGCACGGTCGCCGCGACGGCCGGCATGTTCGTGCTCGGTTTCACGGTCAGCTACGTGGGCGTGGGCGGGCCGCGGCTGGCCGGGCTGGCCGCCGGCATGCAACTGCTGTACATCCTGCCGTGCTTCCCGCCGTACGACCCGGGTTCGCTGCCCGCCCGGCTGATCGGCGTGACCATGGCGATCGTGCTGCTCGCGGCGGCCGAGGTGACGCTCGGGCCGGACCCGTCGCCGATTCCGTACCAGGCGCGGCTGGGCGCGGCGATCGGCGCGCTGGCCGGCTGCCTCGAGGCGGTCGCGGACACCTGGGAAGGCGACGCGACCGGCCGGGAGCGGCTGGCCGCGCTGCTGCCCGAGGCCACCGAGGCGGCCGAGGCACTGCGCCCGTCCCGGCTGCCGCCGCTGCAACGCCCGGCCTCGGCCGGCCGCCGCGACCGGGCGCTCAGCTCGGCCGCCGGCACGGCCCGGCTGCTGCTCGGCCGTACGGTCGACCTGTTCTTCACCGACGAGGGCGGCGCCGTCACGCTGCCGGCCGCGACCCATCTGGTCCGTCAGGTCGCCGGCTGCGCCGCGGCGGCCGCGGCCTGGCTGCGCGACGAGGGGCCGCTGCCGGACACCGGACTGGTCGTGGGAGCGCTCACGGAGTTCCGGATCGCGCGGATGAACACCGACCCGAACGGCGTCCCGCCGGACCGGCTGCGGCTGGGCGCGCTCGCCCTCGCCCTGGGGGAGTGGAGCAAGTCGCTCATCTTCGCCGTCCGGATCGCCGCCGGCGAGGAGCCGGGCCATCCGGATCCGACGCTGCCGTCCGCGCGGCCGGGACCGTTCTGGTACGCGTACCGCAAGAGTCCCGCTCTTTACCTGCACCGCCTGCGCGAGAATCTCACGCCGCGCTCGGTCGCGTTCCAGGGCGCTCTGCGCCTGGCCGCCGCCCTGGCGGTGGCCCGGCTGCTGGCCGGCGAGCTGGACCTGTCGCACGGCTTCTGGGTGCTGCTGACCATCCTCACCGTGCTGCGCACCTCGGCCGCCGAGACCCGGTCGGCGCTGCGCCCGGCCCTGATCGGCACGGTCGCCGGCTCGCTGGTCGCGGCGCTGCTGCTGATCGGCGGCATCGACCCGACCGTGTTCGCGATCGCGCTGCCGGTGGTCATGCTGGTCGGCTTCGCGGCCGGTCCGCTGCTCGGCCTGGGCTGGTCGCAGGCGCTGTTCACGCTGGTCATCACGTTCGTGTTCGCCCAGGTCACGCCGGTCGACTGGCGGCTGGCCGAGGCGCGCGTGCTGGACGTGCTGCTCGGCGCCGCGATCGGGGTGCTGATCGGGCTGTTCGCGTGGCCGCGCGGAGGTGGCGGCGAGCTGCACCGCGCGACCAGCACGTTCCTGTCCACGGCCGCGGGCGTCGTGCGCGAGACGGTCGACGTGATGGCGAACGGGCGGGAACCGGGCCCGGCCCTGCCGGCCGCCCGGCTGAGCGGGCAACTCGCCGACGCGTCGTTCGCCCTGTACCAGAGCGAACGACATCCGCCGGCGTCGCTGGACTGGCAGGCGACTCTGCTGGCCGGACACCATGCCGTACGCGGATCGGAAGCGCTCGTCCGATCGTGCCCGGCCGGCGGCCTGCTGCCCTGCGTCGTGCCGCTCACCGCGCTCGCGTCGGACGTCGCCGGCCGGTACGAGGACGCGTCCGCGGCCCTGGCCGAGCACGGGAAGCTGCCGACGCCCGGGCCGGCGCTCACCGGGCTGGTCTGGCCCGACGACCTGGGCCAGGACCTGTACGTCATCGCCGACCTGCGGACCTGGCTGGACGGGCTGCGCGAGGACATCGCCGCGATCGGCGGCCGGCCCGAGGGGACCGACGGACTGCGCGGCCGGGTGGCGCAGCTGGCCGACGGGGCGAGCTGAGTTTCCGCCGTTCGGTCCGTATCGCCGCCGCATATGCGACATTCTGCGCAAGTGGCGCAGTTGACTCGGGCTTCGGCGACCCGCGGCGTGCGGGAGCGCCTCGACGCGACCGTGCAGGCGTACCCCGGCCTGCGGGTCGAGCCGGTCCCGGCGCAGTTCCTCCGCCAGCCGGCGACCGAGGCGGGCGGGCAGCGGGTGACCCGCGGCGGGCGGCTGCCCGAGGCCGACGACGAGGTCTTCGAGGTGGTCGGCGAGCTGTGGCGGGAGGCCGGCAGCCTGGTCACCGACACCGCCACCCCCGACGGGCGGCAGTTCGAGGCCACCGACCCGACCGGCTACGTGATCTCGCTGGCCCGCTATGGGCTCGACGACCCGGTGCTGAGTGTGGCGTCGCCGCAGTTCCCGGCGCCGTTCCTGGACCGGGGGCTGACCGCGGGGCTGATCGCCGGGGCCGGGATGGGTTGTCTCGGGCCGTGCGTGGCGCGGATCGGGCCGTCCGAGGCGATCCCGGGGCTCGCTTCGTACTGGGGGTGGGTGCCGTTGTTCGTGCTGATCGCGGGCGGGAGCCTGTGGCTGCCGGAGACCCGCCGCTTCGGCATCGGCCTGGCGGTGACCGGCACGATCATCGGGCTGACCGTCGCGGTGGTCCTGTCCTCGTGAGCCTGTCCTCGTGAGCCTGTCCTCGTGAGCCGCAACTCAGCTGCGACCGGTTTTGCCTGGCCACGGCCTCCGGCGCCGCCGAACGAGACGGCATGCGCATTCGTCTCGCTCTCGCCGCCCTGGTGGCCGTGCTGACCGTGCTGACCGGCGCGCCGGTGGTGGCCCCGGCCGCGCCGCCCGCGGTCAAGGTGGTGACCTTCAACCTGTGCGGGAACGTGTGCCGGTACGGGGAGGTCGCCGCGACCTCGGGCAACATCGCGTACCGGATCCGCAAGATCGGCGCCTCGGTGGCCATGCTGCAGGAGCTTTGCTACTCGCAGTTCCTGGGCATCCGCGGCCGGCTCGCCCGCTACGGCTACACGGCCGAGTTCGCGGCGGCCTCCAACGGCGGGCACTGCGACGACGACGACCACAAGCACGGCAAGGCGTTCGGCATCGCGCTCATAGTCCGCGGGACGATGACCGGGAAGGTGGTGCACCGGCTGCCCAACCCGGAGCCGAGCACCCCGGAGGAGCGGGTCGTGCTCGCGGCCACGGTGCGGTTGCCGGGCCGGTCGCTCTTCGCGGCCACCACGCACACGACGATCGGGTCCAACCTGCCGGTGCAGCTGGCCGCGATCCGGCGCTGGCTGGCCCCGCTGGCGGCCGGCCAGCCGCTGGTGTTCGGCGGGGACCTGAACATCTCGCCGCAGAGGCCGGAGCTGGACGGTTTCTACGCCGCGTTCACCGAGGCCAATGTGGACCGGGAGAAGCCGATGTCCACGTTCATCCCGCGGCCGTCTCGCAAGATCGACTACCTGTTCGGCAGCAAGGGCTTTCTGACGCCTATCTGGGTGGGCCGGGCCGACACGGGGTACTCCGACCATGACATGTACATGGGCGCGTTCCGGTAACCGAGGATCGCATTGTCTCGCCGAGCGAGTATCTAGCCGAGCGAGTATCTAGCCGAGCGAGTATCTAGCCGAGCGAGTATCTAGCCGAGCGAGTATCTTGCTGGGCGAGGGGTGTGGGCGGCACACTCGGCTCCGCCGCGGGATCATGGCGGCATGGATCAGCCGCTACGGAGCTGGGTCGAGGAGCACGCCCTCCCCGGCCGCCGCGTGGCCGCCGAGCGGGATCTCACCGGCGGGTACAGCAACCAGAACACCCTGATCACGATGGCCGACGGCGAGCAGTTCGTGCTCCGCCGCTACCGGGGCGCCAACGCCTGCGCGGTCGAAGCGGCCCTCGCCGTACGGCTGACCGGCGTGGTCCCCATCCCCGAGGTCCTGCCGCCGACGACACCGGGAAGACGGCCGGCGAGCCGGTCCTGCTCTCGGCCTTCGTGCCCGGCCGGCAGGTCGGCGAGGTGCTCACCGGCGCGACCGCCGCCGAGCTGGGCCGCGCGGTCGGCGCCACGCTGGCCGCGATCGGTTCGGTGACGTTCGCCGCGCCCGGTTTCTTCGCCGACGCCCGCCTCGAGCCCGGGCCGCCCGGCGCCGAGCCGACGGCCGGGCTCGACGCCTGGGTCGACCGCTGCCTGCGCGAGAGCAACGCCGCCGGCCACCTGACCGAGGCCGAACAGCGGCAGCTGCGCCGCTACGCCGAGGAGGCCACCCCGCGGCTGGCCGTCCTGGCCGGCAGCAGCCGGCTCGTGCACGCCGACTTCAACCCCAAGAACCTCCTGGCCGTACGGGACAGTGCCGGCTGGCGGGTGGTCGCGGCCCTCGACTGGGAGTACGCGTTCAGCAGCTCCCCGCTCTACGACGTCGGCAACATGCTCCGCTTCCCGCGCCCGCCCGGCTTCGAGGAGGCGTTCCTGGCCGGCTTCCGAGCTCACGGCGGCGAGCTGCCCCCGGACTGGCGCCGGCTCAGCCGCGCGCTCGACCTGTACTCGCTGGCGGACTTCCTGACCCGCCCGGTCGAGCACCGCTACTTCGGCCGGGCCATCGATCGGATCCGAGCCATGCTCACCACCGGGGAGCGCGGGCCGGCGTCTCCGCCGGGACCCGCTCCACGTTGACATGCGGCCGGCCGGCCGTCCAGGACCGGGAGTTGTCCCGGGCCCTGAACGACCGGCTGATCACCGCGGCGGCCGAGATCGCCGCCAGGCTGCTGAACACTTTGTCCGACGATAGGCAAATGCCGGATAAATCGGGCAGTCAGACCCGCTGGGCGCGCCGGAAACCGCCGCCGAACCGCTTGGTGTCCCGCTTGGCGTCGTACATCGCCTCGTCGGCACCGCGCATGAGCTCGTCGTAGGAGTCGGCGTCGTCCGGGAACAGCGCGATGCCCACGCTGCCGCCGATCTGCACCTGTTTGCCCTCGATGGTGAACGGCTCGCGCAGCCGGTCCACGATCCGGTCGGCCACCGCGGTCGCCACCTTCTCGTCCGGGTCGCGGGTCAGCAGGATGGCGAACTCGTCGCCGCCCAGCCGGGACACCACGTCGACCTCGCGGACCGCGCCGAGCAGCCGCTTCGCCACCTGCTGCAGGAGGGCGTCGCCGGTCTGGTGCCCGGCGGTGTCGTTGACCTCCTTGAAGCCGTTCAGGTCGAGCAGCATCAGCGCCGTACGGGTGCCGGTCGCTCCGGCCAGCTCGACCGCCTGTTCGGCCCGTTCGAGCAGGTACGACCGGTTCGGCAGCCCGGTCAGCGAGTCGTGGAACGCCTGGTGGGACAGCTGGGCCACGTGCGCCTGGGCGGCCTGCCGCATCCCGGCGCTGTCCACGATCAGGCCGCCCTCGACCGAGAGCTGCTCGGCGAGGATGCGGTCGCGGCTGGTCCACTCCCGGCCGGCGCCGTCGCCGCACATGATCAGGCCGACCGCGCCCTGGGACGACTTGATCGGGATCGCCACGTACGACTTCATGCCCATCTGCCTGATGACCCCGTCCGGCAGCGCCGCGACATTCGTGGCGTCGGCGACCAGGGCGGGCTTGCCGTCCGCGGTGGCCTTCCACACCGGCGCGTCCGAGGCCTGGGTGCCGATCAGGTGGGCGAGCTTGGCGTCGCCGTCCTCCAGGCCGACGCTGTGCATGTACCGGATCCGGCCCTCGTGGTCGACGAGCCCGATCGCGGCGTGGTCCGTGCGGAACGCCTCGGCGGCCGACGCGACCAGGATGCGGGCCGCCTCGTCGACGGTGGTGGCCTCCATGCCCTGCTCGAACAGGCGCCGGATGATCCCCGACGTGTGCGCGAGGAACTGCCGCTGCTTCTCCGCGGCCAGCCCCTGCAGGGTGGTCGCGAAGTGCAAGGCCAGCGGGTAGACGACGTCCAGCCGGAGCAGGTCGAGATGCGGGCCGGTGAGCAGCAGCACGCCGACGGTCTGCCCGCCGATGCGCAGTCGCACCGCCATCCGCTCGCCGTCGACCAGCGGCTTCGCGCCGGCGGCCATCCGGAACACCTTGCCCGCGGTGATCATGTCACGGCCGCCCGGTTCGCCGAGGCGCGCGGTCGGATTCAGCAGGCCGGTCTCCGAGTCCAGCTCGAAGACGGTCGCGGCGGTCAACCCGGAGGCGGCCTGCAGATAGGGCACGGCCAGGTTGAGCACGTGCTGTACCGACGGAGTGTCCTTGGTCATGAAGCCGACCAGGTCGGCAAGCAGCGCGTCCTGCGGATCGCCGGAATGATCCGGCGAATCCAGGACTGCGCCCCCCGGTCGCATCTCGCTGCTCACGCTCACTGTCACGGCATAACGAGTCGGCAGTCGGCCGCGACGGTTGAGGGGCCGGGGTCCCGGGCTCGGTCGCAGTTGGGTTGCGGACCGCCGCTCGGGCATAGATGGTGATGAAACCTCTTCCTCTCCGAAGGGAATTCCGCGCGTGAGAACACGTGTCCGCGGCCGCTGGCTGCTCGCCGCCGGGTCCGCCATCGTCCTGCTGCTCAGCGTCGCCTCGTCCGCCTCCGCCTCGGCATTCGACTCGCTGCAAGCCGCCGTCGCTCCGCAGCCCCCGCCGGTGATCCGGGCCGCCGACGGCTGGCACGCCGGCATCCCGCCGCTCGCCACGCCCTGGACCGGCCGGGTAGGTCCGGGCAACGCGTTGCCCGAATATCCCCGTCCGCAACTCACCCGCGCCCGCTGGCAGAACCTCAACGGCGTCTGGGAGTTCGGCCGGGCCGCCGTCGGCGAGCCGGTGCCGGCCGGTAGGACGCTCGGGGAACGCGTGCTCGTCCCGTACCCCATCGAAAGTGCTCTTTCCGGCATCCAGCGGCACGAGGACCGGATGTGGTACCGCCGCACGTTCACCGTGCCGCCCGGGTGGCACGTCGGCGGCGGCAATCGCCTGCAACTGCACTTCGGCGCGGTCGACTACGACGCCAAGGTGTTCGTGAACGGCACGCAGGTCGCCACGCACCGCGGCGGGTACGACGGCTTCGACGCCGATGTCACGGCCGCGCTCAGCGCGAGCGGGCCGCAGGAGCTGATCGTCTGGGCCGAGGACCTGACCGACGCGACCGGCCAGCCGATCGGCAAGCAGCGCCGCGCCAGCGATCACGGCATCTTCTACCAGGGCAGTTCCGGCATCTGGCGGACGGTCTGGATGGAGCCGGTGCCGGCCGCGAGCATCGCCTCGCTGACCCTGACGCCCTCGGTCTCGGCCGGAAACCTCAAGATCAAGGTCAACACACTCGGCGGTACGGGACTCCGCGTGCGGGCCGTCGCTCGCGGCGGCGGATCGGTCACCGGCGCCGCCGGCACCGACCTGACCCTGCCGATGCCGCATGCCCGCCTGTGGTCACCCGATAATCCGTATTTGTACGACTTGTCGGTTCAACTACTCGACGGCGAGAAAACGGTCGACGCGGTCGGATCGTACTTCGGCATGCGCGAGATCGGCACCGCCCTCGGCGCCGACGGCAAGCGCCGGATCACCCTGAACGGCAAGATCCTGTTCAACCTGGCCAACCTCGACCAGGGCTTCTGGCCGGACGGCCTGTACACCGCGCCCACCGACGACGCACTGAAATGGGACCTGCAGCAGGACAAGGCGATGGGCTTCAACGCCGTCCGCAAGCACATCAAGGTCGAACCCGACCGCTGGTACTACTGGGCCGACCGGCTCGGCCTGCTGGTCTGGCAGGACATGCCGGCCGCCGGCACCGGCCCGATCCCGGCCGACTGGCGCGCGCAGTTCGAGTCCGAGCTGCACGAGATGGTCCGCGAACACCAGTCCTGGACGTCGATCGTCGCCTGGATCCCGTTCAACGAGGGCTGGGGCGAGTGGAGCCGGGACGACACCGGCCGGATCGCCACCGAGGTCAAGACCCAGGACCCGTCCCGGCTGGTGGACGCGCACAGCGGGGTGAACTGCTGCAACTCACATGGCGACTCGGGCGCCGGCGACGTGATCGACTTCCACCAGTACCTCGGCCCGGCCTCGCCCGCACCCTCCGGCAACCGGGTCGCGATCGACGGCGAGCACGGCGGCTTCGGCCTCAGGACCGCCAACCACATGTGGTTCGGCGACGGCCAGGCGTACGAGATGGAACCCGACTCGGACGCGCTGACCTCGAAGTACGTGGCCAACCAGCAAGCGGTGATCACCTCGGCCGAGTACTGCGGGATCAGCGCGGCGATCTACACCCAGATCACCGACGTGGAGGCCGAGCTCAACGGCTTCTTCACGTACGACCGGCAGGTCGCCAAGATGGACCTCGCCCAGGTCCGGGCCGTCAACCAGAAGATCATCAGGACGGCGGACGGCAGCGGGGCGACCGTGCCGCAGCCGCCGGCCGGAACGCCGGGCCTGACCGGGATAGCGTTCTGGCCGCTCGACGGCGACTACGGCTCGCTGACGGCGGTCGGTGACGCGCCCTTCGCCGGCGGGCACACGGGCCAGGCCGTACACCTCAATGGTGGTTTTCTCGACGCCGGCGGGCCGGTGCTGAACACGGCGTCGGACTACTCCGTCGCCGCGTGGGTCAAGCTCGACAAGGTGGACGGCGCGTTCCAGACCGTCGTCAGCCAGGACGGCCCCTCGAACAGCGACTTCTACCTGCAGTACTCCGGCGCCGACCAGCGCTTCGCGATGAGCTTCGCGGGCGTCCGCGCGCTGGCGCCGGTCAAACCCGAAGCAGGCCGCTGGTACCACCTGACCGGCGTGCGCGACACGGTCAAAGGCGAACTGCGGCTGTACGTCGACGGGCAACTGGCCGGCACCGCGGGCGCCTGCCTGCCGCAAGCCGCCCCGACCGGCAACACGGTGATCGGCCGCGGCAAGTACGGCGGCAACCAGGTCGACTTCCTCGACGGCACGGTCGACCAGGTCCACCTGTACGACCGCGCGCTGAGCGCCGCCGAGATCGCCCAGCTCTACGCCTCGGGCCAGTAGAAGATGCGCCCACCGCTGCCGCCTGTTTCGCTGAACGGGTGGCAGCGGGGGTGTGGGCGCTTCGCCGGTTCCGCCTGTTCTGGGCCGGCGACACGATCAGCGCGGCCGGTTCCGCCCTGTCCGTGGTGGCGCTCCCGCTGCTGGTGATCGAGACCCGGCACGCCTCCGACACCTTCGTCGGCGTCCTGCGCGCCGCCCAGACCCTGCCGTTCCTGCTCTTCGCGATCCCGATCGGCCTGCTCGCCGACCGGGTCTCCCGCCGCCGCCTGCTGCTGGCCGCCGACGCCGTCCGCCTCCCGCTCACCGCGGCCGTCGCGCTGGCCGGCGTCACCCTTCCGCTGGGCGGCCTGGTCACCCTGGTCTTCGCGATCGGCCTGGCGACGATGGCGCACGAGGTGGCCTACCTGTCCGTAGTCCCCGAGTTGGTGGCCGGGCCGTCCCAGTTGCCCGCCGCCAACCGAGCGGTCGAGTCGTCCCACGCCGGAGCCTCCCTGCTGGGCCCGGCGGTCGGCGGCGCACTGGTGGCGGCCCTCTCGGCGCCGGCGGTCATCGCGCTGGACGCCGTGTCGTTCGGGATCGGCGCCACGCTGACCGCGATCAACCGCGGGGAGCGCGGCTCCCGGCGGGCCGCACCACCCGCCAGCCGGGAGCGAGCCCTGACCGCCGGCTGGGGCTGGCTGCGCCGCGACCGATATGTCCGGCCGCTGACCCTCTATCTGGCCGCGAACAACGTCGCCGCCCAGGCCTTCCAGACCGCGCTGCTGCTGTTCGTCGTGCGCACGCTCGGCCGGGGCCCCGCCGCGGCCGGCCTGGCGGTGGCCGCGACCGGCTGCGGATTCCTGCTCGGCGCCCTGGTCAGCCCCGGCGCGGCCACCCGCCTCGGCGCCGGCCGGGTGGTCATCGCGGCCTCCCTGATCGGCGCGCTGGGCATCGGCGCCGTCGCCCTCTCCCACGGCTTGCCGCTGGTCCTGCTCGGCTCGGCACTGGCCGGCGCCGGCTCGGGCCTGTTCAACCTGCACTCGATCGCGATCCGCCAGGCGATCACCCCGCCCGCCCTGCTCGGCCGCGTCAACGCCGTCGTCAAGACCATCTCCTACGGCGCCACCACGGCGGGCGCCTTCGCCGGCGGGCTGGCGGCGGCCGCGTTCGGCTCCCGCGCCGTGCTCGCGGCCGCCGCGCTGGTCTCCGCCGCCGCGACCGGTTGCCTTGTCACGCCCGCGATTCGCCGGCTTGCCGGGACGCCCCATCCCGGCGGGTCGCCCCATCCCGGCGGGTCCCCGGGACCGTCCGACGCGGAAGCTCCCGGGGCCGCCGGACGATGAAGCTCAGCTCCCGAGGGCCACCACCGTGGGGATCCACACGGCCGTGCCGCCCAATGCCAGGGCGACGCCGGACCACAGCCGCAGGGTCAGCCGCCGGTTGCGCCGGGGGTCGCAGGCGACCATGGGATCACCCCGTTCGATCAACGCTCTGATCAACAGTGCCCCGCCGACCACCATCACGGTCAGGCCGGCCAGCAGGACCTGCGTCGCGCGGCGATTGAGGCCCGGCGCCAGGAAGGCCACCGTGACCAGGATCGCCGATCCGGTCGCCGAGATCAGCGAATAGGCGTCGGCGGTGCGCGCGACCCAGGTCCACCGGCCCTCGCCGCCCGTCGCGGGCCGCGACGGGCTCACCGGGACTCCCGGGGGACGCCGATCGGGAACTGTCCCAGCCGGGTGCGTACCAGGTTCTGCCGCATGCCGCTCCACCCCTCCCGGCGCGCCAGGTGGGGCGAGAGCTCACGCAGCGTGTCGACCAACTCGATCATGGAGCGTTCGTCCCGCCGGATCCGCGGCACCAGCGGGCGGACCCCGAGCGTTTCGACCGCGAGGGCGAGGCCGGCGTACGTGATCACGGCGACCACCAGGAGGGCATCGGTGCGCGACGACGCCGATCCGGTGCGGACGAGTGCGCAGGCGAGAACCCAGGCGGCCGCGGCGGCGATCTCGGCGAGTCGCAGGCGGCTGATCGCACGGCGCAGGTCACGGACGGTCCCGAGCAGCCGCTCGGCATGGGCGAGCGCCGCGTCGAACTCGGCCGTCGTGGTCTGTTCGGTCTCGCTATCCCGCACAGAACTCTCCCAGGGTCGCGTTGAAGGTACCCATCAAGTTGCGGCTCTCCGCCGGAGTCAGAACGGGCCGGACCGGGGGCAGCCGGGCGGCGAACCGGTACTCCTGGGGATAGCTGGCCACCGGGAGGATGGCGACCCGCGACTGCTCGGGCTTCCGCATGTCCTCGACCAGGTCCCGCAGAGCCTTCCGGAACGCGGACTCGTCGTCCGGATCGGCCCCGGCGTCCTCCCGCGGCACGTAGTACTTCGACGCCTCGTCGATCCGGTTCCAATACAGGTGGGTCTGCGCCACCGCGATGATCAGCCACATCGAGGGATGCCGGGCCCAGACCTCGCGTACCTTGTCGCAGACCTCCCGGAAGTCGGCGAGCTCCGCGTACCGGTTGTAGTCCAGCACCGCTTCGAGGTCGACCGTCTTCCCGCCGGCCACGATCTCCTCCAGGGCCGCGCGGCGCTCGCTCGCGCCCTGCGGGTCGTTGTGTCC
Organism: Actinoplanes subtropicus; assembly: GCF_000721705.1. GTDB lineage: Bacteria > Actinomycetota > Actinomycetes > Mycobacteriales > Micromonosporaceae > Actinoplanes > Actinoplanes subtropicus. Next base: position 19,092 of record NZ_JOJL01000027.1, on the reverse strand, counting down.
CCAGCAGACCACATGGATGAGCCCGATCGGCGACCGGCCGAGCTTGGCGTCGAACATCTGGTCGAGCGCCCTCGTCCGCTCCCTGGATTCCTGCCCGGGAACGACCACCACGCCCAGCCGCCTCTTGATCCGGCTGCGCGCCAGCACGGCGCGGCTCTTCTCGGCGTCCAGACTCTTGTCCGGCGGCACGTAGTAGTGCCCGATGCGGTTGAGGAGCGCGTCCCGCAGCACCGACTTGCCGGCGCCGCGGCTGCCCGTGATCGCGATGGTTCCGCTCAACTGGCGCCGGTCCCACCAGCGCACGCTCTTCATCTCGGTCCCCGGATCGCGCACGTCATGTGCCGATCGAACCGCGTGCTGCCAGCGCTTCCCGACCGCTTCCCACATGCCCGGCACCCCACCCATCCCCGCTCATGCCACGCTCACCGCCGCCCGAATCAGCCGGAAGCTATCAGCGGGGAGCGAAGGTCATGAATCGCCCGAACAGCCGAGCCCGGCGACACCGCCGCACGCAGCCGTTTCTGTCGTACCCCCGGGCTAGCGTCCCTCCCATGGCAATCACCGGCACCCTCATCGGCGACGGGCTCCGGCCGGGCGCCGAGTTCGCCCCGCCCGCGACCAGGATCACCCGCGTCTATCGCCTGGATCAGGGCACCGCCGCCGGTCCCGCCCAGCCCCGCATATGGACGGTCATCGACTTCGAGGCCGACGACGCCGACGCGGTCGCCCACGCCCTCGCCGATGCGCTCAACCCCGACGGCGGCTGGTATGCGGACTTCCGCGACGGCCCCGACCGCGTCATCGTCTACGCCGGGGCCATCTTCCGTTACGCGCCGGGGGACACCGACACCCGCGCCGCCGCGATCGCGCACGGACGCGCCGCCGGCGTCCCCGAGCACCAGCTCGACTGGGAGGGCTGACGCCCGATCAGCCGCATCGGGCGGCTGACGCCCGGCTCATCAGTCGTCGGTGTCGGCGTGTTCGTTGGCCCGCTCCAGCGCCAGATCCATCGCCAGCACACTCCCGATCACCAGCAGCGGGTCCACCTCCGCGGAGACCTGCACCGCGTACGTGTCCCGGATGGTCAGCCAGCGCTTCGAGACCGCCGCCACCTCCCGGCCACCCTGTTCGATCACGTACTCGTGGTCGAGCAGATCGCCCTTCATCTCCAGGTCGTCGGGGCCCGGGACGTCGATGGTGAACTTCTCCCGGAACGGGGTGAAGAGCTTCTTCTTGACCTCGGCCGCCTTCTCGCCGCCGATCCGGATCTCGTAGGTCGGGCGCAGCGCGATCAGCTGGCGGTGGATCGAGGCCACCTCGTCGCCGTTCAGGTCCTCGATCACCACCTTGTCGCGGACCGTGAAGACCTTGCCGTCCACGTGCAGGACCTTGTTGCCGTGCTCGTCCAGCACGTCGAAGTCGTCGCCGAACGCGAAGAACCGCTCCCTGATCACAAACATGCGAGCAACCTACCTTCGTACGGAATCGGTCGTCTTCGCCCTTGCCTCGGCCACGTCCGCCAGCAGCTCGTCCCACACCGGGTCCGGGCGCAGCGGGATGGTCTCGCGGGTGCGGGAGTTCGTGTACTCCCACCACGCGGCCACCCGCACCGGCCACAGGCCGACCCGGATCGCGCCGCGCAGGAAGCAGCGGTGGGCGACCAGGGTGGCGGCCAGCATCAGCGGGTCGAGGTCCTCGGTGTCGATCGCCTTGCCCAGCGCGCGGACGTCGCGGTGCATCTCGGAGTAGGCGATCAGCGACGGCATCGCGGGAACGATCAGTTCGGTGTCCTCGGCGATCACATCGTCCGCGTAGGACGGGGTGAAGACCAGGTCGTCGACGGTCACGATGAGCGGGAGGATGTCGCGGTTGAGCCGGATGTCGAGCTGCACGGCCGGTTGCCCGGTGGGCACCCAGACGTCCGCCGCCTCCACCACATCGTCGGGATCCAGGGTTGCTGTGTCGCCCAGGGCGGGCACATGGATGTGCAGAGCGCCCCGGCGGATCGACACGTCAAGGCCGGGGACCTCGGCCAGCGCCTCGGTCAGTTCAAAGCTCCGCATGCGTCCCTTATACGTCACTCGATCAAGATCGATCCCCTCGCGGTTAAACAAATGTTTCTCCGGAGTATCTGGGTGATTGCGGTGGGAGCGCTCCCATGCCATGCTGTGCGGACAGCCGGGAGCGATGCCCCTCGATATGCCCCCGGCCCATCCCCCGGGCGCGAGGGTGCGCCCCACGCAGCATGTCTCGAGGAGCCACCACATGAGACCTGTCCTCATCCGCGGACTGATCGCGGGAGCCGCGACGACGCTCGTCGCCGGTCTCGGCATTTTCGCCGCGACCAGCGCGAGTGCCGCCGCCGGCTGCCGGGTCGACTACTCGGTGAACCAGTGGAACACCGGTTTCACCGCGAACGTCACCGTCACCAACCTGGGCGACCCGATCTCGGGCGGCTGGAACGTCACCTGGACGTTCCCCGGCAACCAGACCGTCACCCAGGGCTGGAGCGCGACCATCACGCAGTCCGGCGCGAACGTGACCGCGACCAACCCCTCCTGGTCGACCTCGATCGGCACCAACGGCACCGCGAACTTCGGCTTCAACGCCAACTACTCGGGCACCAACACCGCCCCGGCGACGTTCAAGCTCAACGGCACGGCCTGCACCGGCACGGCGCCGACGACCCCGCCGACGACCAGCCCGACCACCCCGCCGACCACGCCCCCGACCACCCCGCCGACCACGCCCCCGACCACCCCGCCGACCAGCAACCCGCCGGGCAACAAGGTCGACAACCCGTACGCGGGCGCCAAGGGCTACGTGAACCCGGAGTGGAAGGCCAAGGCCGACGCGGAGCCCGGCGGCAGCCGCGTCTCCAACAACCCGACCGCGGTCTGGCTGGACCGGATCGCCGCGATCGCCGGCACCACCGGCTCCAGCTCCAACGGCTCGATGGGGCTGGCCGCCCACCTGGACGCCGCGCTCGCCCAGGGCGCCGGCTACATCCAGCTGGTCATCTACGACCTGCCCGGCCGCGACTGTGCCGCGCTCTCCTCCAACGGTGAGCTCGGGCCGAACGACCTGCCGCGCTACAAGTCGGAGTACATCGACCCGATCGCCGCGATCGAGGGCAACGCCAAGTACGCCTCGCTGCGCATCATCAACGTCGTCGAGCTCGACTCGCTGCCCAACCTGGTCACCAACACCAGCGGCCAGGCCGGCGCGACCGCGATGTGCGACACGATGAAGGCCAACGGCGGCTACGTCAACGGCATCGCGTACGCCCTGCAGAAGCTCGGCGCGATCGGCAACGTGTACAACTACCTGGACGCCGCGCACCACGGCTGGATCGGCTGGAGCTCGAACTTCAAGCCCACCGCCGACCTGTTGTACCAGACCGCGGTCGCCTCCGGCAGCGTCAACAACGTCACCGGGTTCATCACCGACACCGCGAACTACTCCCCGGTGACCGAGCCGTACTTCAATATCAACACCACGGTCAACGGCACCAGCGTCCGGCAGTCCAAGTGGGTCGACTGGAACGACTACGTCGACGAGCTCACGTTCGCCCAGGCGTTCCGCAACCAGCTGATCAGCGACGGCTTCCCGGCCAGCATCGGCATGCTGATCGACACGTCCCGCGATGGCTGGGGCGGCCCGAACCGGCCGACCAAGGCGAGCACCTCGACGGACGTGAACACCTTCGTCAACGAGTCGCGCATCGACCGCCGGATCCACGCCGGCAACTGGTGCAACCAGTCCGGCGCCGGCCTCGGCGAGCGCCCGAAGGCGGCCCCGGCCGCCGGTATCGACGCCTACGTCTGGGTCAAGCCCCCGGGCGAGTCGGACGGCTCGAGCTCTCTGATCCCCAACAACGAGGGCAAGGGCTTCGACCAGATGTGCGACCCGACCTACACCGGTAACGCCCGCAACGGCAACAGCATGTCCGGCGCTCTTCCCAACGCGCCGATCTCGGGTGCCTGGTTCTCCGCCCAGTTCCAGCAGCTGATGGCGAACGCGTACCCGCCGCTCTCTTGACCCGCCCCCATAACCGCCACCCCCCGCTCTCTTCCCACGAGGAGCGGGGGGTGGTGTCGTTCTGTTTCGTGTACCGGTGTAGTAGGTCAAAACCAGTCAAAAGCTTAAAACCATATGATACGGGATTATTGACGAGTCCCATGGGGGCCGGCCCGGCGCCGTCGCTGGTCACCCTCCGACCGCGGCTGCCGGGCTGTCCCGCGTGGTACATCAGCGGTTGTCGCCGCTTCCGTTCAGTACTCCCCGATGCTGGCGGCTGGACAGCTTGGTGAGGTTGGTGGTGGCGATGTCGTCGAGGGACAGGTTCAAGTAGTCGGCGAGGACTGCGAGATACCAGAGGACGTCGCCCAGTTCTTTGGCGATGTCGGCGCGGTCGAGTTTTGACTCGTCGCTGTCTTGATCCCGGATCCACTTCTTGAACTTCTCGGCTACCTCGCCGGATTCGCCGGTCAGGCCGAGGACCAGGTGGAGCAGTTCGTTCTTCTTGTCGCGAGGGGCGGCCGTGCGCAGGGCGCCGCGCTGGTACTCGTCGAGGTCCATGGCGGGCCATTATCGCGGATTCCGCCGGGCCGTTTGGTGAGCTATGCTCATAGTGATGGACGCTCACGACTCTGTTTACGCGGCGGCGCTGGACCGGCTGCTTCTGCTGACTGTGCTGCTCAATGACGACATGGAGCGGGGGCTGCGGGAGATGGGGCTGACGCCGTCGCGTACGACCATGCTCTGGATGCTGCGGCGGATCGGGCCGGCGCCGCAGAAGGCGCTCGCCGAGGCGATGCGGATCGCGCCGCGGACGGTGACCGGGCTGGTCGACGGGCTGGTCGACACCGGCTTCGTCACCCGCGAGGCGCACCCGGAGGACCGCCGGGCGTTCCTGGTGACGCTCACGCCGAAGGGGACCGCGGCGGTCGAGAAGCTCGAGGCCGACCAGCGCGAGTTCGGCCGGCAACTGTTCGGGCGGATGCCCGCCGAGCGCCTCGACGGGCTGGTCGCCGGGCTCGACGACGTGCTCGCCACCCTGCACGGCCTGGGATTGAGGAGCCCGTACTGATGAGATCCTTGCTGCGCTACGAGATGCGGCTGTGGCTGGCGCTGTACCGCTGGGTCTTCCGCCGGCCGGAACCCCTGCCGCCGGGCAGCGTCCCGTTCTCGTACTCCGGCTCGGGGACGATGCTGCTGACCGCGTTCATCGTGGTGTCGGCGATCGAGATCCCGATCCTGGACCTGCTGCTGCCCTGGCGGACCGCGCGGATCATCGCGCTGGTCGCCGGCGTCTACGGGCTGCTCTGGATGATCGGCCTGATGGCGACGATCCGCGTCCTGCCGCACGTGGTGGGCGAGCCGGGCGTCCGCATCCGCAAGTCGATCGCGCTCGACCTCACCGTCGGCTGGGACAACATCCGGGAGATCAGGTCGCGCGGCCGGTCGCTGCCGCCGGGCGGCCAGACCCGGTTCGAGGACGGCGTGCTCTCCTACGCGGTGGCCGGCGGCACCACGGTCGACCTCGTCCTGGCCGAGCCGATCACACTGCCCGACCGGAGGACCGGCGGCGAGCCGGTCCGGGAGATCCGCTTCCACGCCGACCGGGCGGACGACCTGGTCGCCGCCGCCCGCACGAGGCTGACGGCGAGAGCCTGACCGGTCAGGCGGCGGCCGGCGGCTGGGCGGCGAGCGCGGCCGTCTGCGCGACGGTGTGCCGCCGCAGCAGCGACCGGCAGGCCCGCAGGACGAGGTCGCGGTCGTTGCTGAGCCGGTAGTGGTACGGCCCGTCCGCGCGGTCGGTGGCCGGCCGCGCGGCGAGCAGGCTCGCCCCGTCGGTGGTCAGGATCGCCAGCGTGAAGTGCGCGGCGAGCGGGTCCTTCGCGGCCAGGGCGTGGGTGGCGACGTCCGGGATCGGCTTGCGGACCTCCTCGGCGGTCAGCATCAGCGTCAGCGCCGACCGCTTGACCAGCGACCGGGGCAGCAGCCACGAGTCGGCGGACAGGCCGCCGTCCGGGCTGACCAGCAGGATGGCGGCCGGGTCGGGGTGCAGCTCGGCCCGCCGGGTGATCAGGGCGGCGACCTGCCGCACGACGGTGAGATCGGCCAGCACGGAGTCCGGCCCGACGCCCAGCATGTCCACCGGCGTCGTGTCGGCGTCGTGGACCACCGGCGCCGGGTTCCAGTCGGGCTCGCCGGAGCCCTTGGGCAGGATCAGCGGCCGGCCGAACAGGTAGCCCTGCCCGTACCGGGCGCCCATCGCCTGGGCCAGGTCGAGCTGTTCCTCCCGCTCGATGCCCTGCGCGACCACCGGCACCCCGCCCTGACCGAGGTAGCCGCCCAGGCCGTCGATCAGCCGGTACGCGGCGGCGGCGTCGGCGACCAGCGACCGGTCCAGCTTGACCAGGTCCGGTTGCAGCAGCGGCAGCAGGACGGGCGAGGCCGGCGCCTGGCCGACGTTGTCGACGGCGACGTGCAACCCTTCCTCGTGGGCCCGGTCGATCGCCACGAGGGCGGTCAGCGGGTCCGCGGCGACGTCCCGCTCGGCGAACTCGACGATCACCGGGAACAGGTGCCGGGCACGTTCCTGCACCTCGGCGAGGTCCGCCGGGTTCGGCGTCAGGACTCCCCGCGGGCCGGCGTTGACCGACAGCGGCAGCCGGTAGTCGGGCGAGTTCTCGAGCACCACCCCGTACGCCGCGGCGTGCGCGATGCGGTCGAGCTCGCCGGCCACGCCGGCCTTGGCCGCGGCGCCGAACATCGCGCCCGGCGCGCCCAGCGGGGAGCTCGCCGGCCCGCGGGCCAGCGCCTCGAACGCCCACGGCTCGCGGCCGGCAAGGTTGACCAGGGGCTGGAACTCGGCGCTGACCAGCCGCCGGTCGACGATCTGGCGGATCTCCGCGTCGTCGCCGGACGAGGCGTTCGCCGGGCGGGCGGGTGCGCCGCCGGAGTCGGCAACGCCCGGCGATGTGCGCTTGAACAACACCGTCATGTCGAAGTCTCCGCTCGCCCTGCAGTCACTCGTGATGAGCTGTCACCCGATCCGTCGGCGGAACCCATCGGCATCGCAACAGTCCGAACTAAAGGATTCGGCCCGCCGAAACGTCGCTCCAACCGCCCCGCCCGGCCCGGTCGCAGACGGCTTGAGCTGGGCATTTCCGTCTGGGCGGTGCGGGACCTCGGTCCCTTTCCGGACAAACCGGCGGGACGTCGAACGGGCCCGCGATGGTCTAGAAAAGAGACCGTGGAGATTCAGAAGGTCGCCTGGAACGAGGCCGGCCGGCGGCTGACCGCCGCCGCCGGGTCGGTCGTGGGCAACACGTACGGCGACAACTACGACGTCGTGCACCTCGACCCGGCCCGGGCCCTCGCGGTGGTGGCCGACGGGATGGGCGAGGGCCCGGGCAGCGCCGCGGCCGGCCGGACGGCGGTCGACGTCTTCGTCCGCGACGTGCCCAAGGGCGGCGTGCCGGCCGCGCTGCGGGTCGCCGTCGACCAGGGCCAGCAGGAGATACGCCGCGCCGCCCGCACCCTGGACGAGCTGACCGGCTGCACGATGACCGCGTTCGTGGCCGACACGCACGCGGCCGCCTGGATCGTGCAGATCGGCGATTCCCGGGCGTACCGGCTGCGCGACGGCCGGCTCGACCTGCTCACCACCGACCACACGATCGCCTGGCTCGGCCTCCTGCACGGCTGGTTCACGGCGGAGTCGGCCGAGGCGCGCGCGGCCCGCTACCGGCTCACCCGGTACATGGGCCACCCGGACAGCCCGGAACCGGACGTGCTGAACGTGACCCTGCACCCGGGCGACGTCTACCTGCTCTGCACCGACGGGGTCTCCGACCAGCTCTCCTACGAGCGCCTGATCCAGCTCCTCGGCACCAACCCCGACCCGGCCGCCGCGGTGCATTTCCTGCTGGAGGACACCCTGGAGGCGGGCGGCGCCGACAACGCCACCGCCGTCGTGATCAGGGTCGAGCCGGCGATCTGAGTTACTGGTTGGGGTAGAAGTTGCCGTAGACGTGGATGCGCTTGCGCTCGACCGAGAACGCGTACGCCTCGTAGGTGTCGCCGTCGGCGTTGCGGGCGCCGCCGCCGTACTTCGCGGTGAAGGTGTACGTGCCGGCGGTCAGCGTCGCACCCGTGCGCAGCACGAAGTGGTAGAGCAGCCCGTCCGATTCCTTCGTCACGGTGGCCGTGACGGTGGCGGCCGACGACTCGAAGCCGTCCGGGGTCAGGCCGGGCGTGGTGGTCAGCCGTACGGTCAGGTCCAGCTCGGTCAGGTCGGCGGCCGCCTTCAGGGTGATCGTGCTCCGGCCGGCGGCCGTCACCGAGCCGTCCGACCAGAGGCTGCCCTTCTCCGGCTGGGTGTCGCCGGGGTGGCCGCGCACCGGGCTCGCCGAGGGCGGGACGGGCGTGGTCGTGGTGGGCGACGCCGAACGCGGGTGGCTGGTCACCGGGCGCGGCGGGTCGGCGGTCGCGGTGACCGCGCCGCCGAGCGAGGGCGAGGGCGACGGCGCCGGGGCGGCGGTGACCGCGGCCGGCGCGGCGGGCGTGCCGGGGGACTGGCCGGCCACTGCCCACTTCGCGACGCCGCCGAGCCCGAGCACGATCAGCACCGCCAGGGCCGAGCCGGCCAGGCGGACGAGCCGGCCGCGCGGGCGCGTCGCCCGGGCGCGGTTGGCGGCGATCCGGTTGAGCATGACCGTACGGTCCGGCGTGTGCTCGTCCATCGCCGAGCGCAGCTGGTCGCGGAGGAAGTCGTCGTTCACAGCGCCACCTCCGGGTCGAACTCGAGGTCCTTCAGCAACTCGGCGAGCTGCTTGGCGCCGCGCGAGGTCTGGCTCTTCACGGCGCCGACCGAGATGCCCAGGATGCCGGCCACCTCCCGCTCGGACAGGTCGAACGCGTACCGCAGCACCACGCAGGTGCGCCGCCGGTAGGGCAGCTTCCGCAGCGCGGAGCGCACGTCGAGCACGGCCGGCACGTCGGGCGCGGCGGCGCGCTCGCCGCCGCGGCCGAGCAACGCCAGGCCGCGCCGCGCGCGACCCTGCCGGCGGATCCAGTTGCGGGTGAGATTGGCGACGATCCCGCGGGCGTACGCGGCCGGATCGCCGGCCGCCGACACCCGCTCCCAGTGCTTCCACACCTCGGTCAGCGCGTCGGCGGCCAGGTCGTCGGCGACCCCCGAATCGCCGGTGAGCAGGAACGCGAGCCTGGAGAGCGAGACGTGGTTCTGCTCGAAGAAGGTGCGGAAGGCTTGATCGCGCACCGGCACCGCCTTCCCCGGGGTCGGACAGATCAGCGGGACGAAGATATCGGAAGCGCGTCCAGCAAGCCATCGGCGATCCTCAGCGCCGGTTCCCGGTACGCCTCCGAGAGCGCCCGGAAGACCTTCTGCGCCGGGGCCGCCGGCCAGTCCGCGGGCAGGTGCTCCACGGGCAGCCGCGGGTCGCGCCGGATCGCGTCGAGCCACTCCGCGCTCAGCCGCAGCCGGGTGCCGAGCGGGTCGCCGCCGGTCGCCGGATCCGCCCACCGGGACAGGAACGCCGCGTACCGCTCGGCCTGTTCGGACAGGTCGTAGGCGTCCTCGATCAGCCCGGCGATGTCGGTGCCGGAGTCCGCGGCCGCGAAGAAGACCCGGGCGTGTGCCGCCAGCCCGAGCGACGCGACGATCCCGGCCGCGTCGACCCGGCCGGGCGCGATCCAGAGGCCGCCCTGCACCGGGCCGAAGCCGGACCAGGCCAGCCGGGAGCGCAGGTCGTGCCGCTCCCGCTGCATCGACTCGGGCAGCGAGAAGCTCAGCAGCGTCCAGGTGCCGTCCCACCGGTCGTTGACCGCGCCGTTCTGCCAGATCCGGACGCGCCCGTCGCGCAGGATCGCCGCCGACCGGTCGGTGAGGCCGAAATACATCTTCCGGCCGGCCGGCTGCCGGTGCAGCAGGTCCCGCCCGACCATCCGGCTCAGCGTCGAGCGGGTGGCGTGGGTGGAGACGCCGGCCCGGCCGAGCGCCTCGATGATCCCGCCGGCGCCGAGGCAGACGCCCCGGTCGAGCGCGTAGCTGCCGAACAGCATGAGCATCAGGTCCTGCGGCTGCATGGCCCAATGTTAGGCACATTCTTGACGGCCGTGAAGCAGGCGCCTAACTTCAAGGGCGTGGACATCACTCTCAGCGGGAAGGTCGCGATCGTCACCGGCAGTGGCCGTGGCCTCGGACTCGCGTACGCAAAAGCTCTGGCCGCCGCCGGCGCCAAGGTCGTGGTCAACGACGTCGATCAGGACGCCGTCGACGCCGCCGTCGCCGAGATCGGGGGCGACGCGGTCGGCGTGGCCGCCGCGGTCGGCGACACCGAGAGCGCCGAGCGCCTGGTGCGGGCCGCGGTCGACGCGTTCGGCCGGCTCGACATCCTGGTCACCAACGCCGGCATCCTGCGCGACCGGGTGCTCTGGAAGATGAGCGACGACGAGTTCGACCAGGTCGTCCGGGTGCACCTGCGCGGCACCTTCACCTGCGCGCGGGCCGCCGCGGTCCGGATGCGCGAGCAGGGCGAGGGCGGCCGGATCATCCTGATCTCCTCGCCGGCCGGCCAGCGCGGCAACTTCGGGCAGACCAACTACGCCGCCGCCAAGGCCGGCATCGCCGCGATGGCCCGCACCTGGGCGATGGAGCTGGCCCGCAACGAGATCGCGGTGAACGCCGTGGTCCCGGTGGCCGCGACCGCGATGACCCGGACGATCCCGGCCTTCGCGCCGCTGATCGACGAGTCCGAGCGCACCGGCGAGCCGCTGCCCGCCTGGGTGCGCCGCGACGAGGGCCTGGGCAGCGTCGAGGACGTGACCGGCCTGATCGTCTTCCTCGCCTCGGACGCCTCGGCCGGCATCACCGGCCAGGCGATCGGCATCGGCGGCGACCGGCTCGCGCTCTGGGCGCATCCGCAGGAGAAGACCGTCGCCTTCAGCGACGGCGGGTGGAGCGCTGCGGACATCGCCGAGGGCTGGTCGTCGACCTTCAAAGAGCTGGAGACGTACGGGATTCCCGCGCCCCATCCGCCGGCGGCCTGAGATGGACCTCGACTCGCTCGTCGCGATCGACGTCCACACCCACGCCGAGGTGAGCAAGGACGGGCACACGTCGCTGAGCCCGCAGCTGCTGGCGGCGTCCGAGGCGTACTTCAAGGCGCAGGGCCACCGGCAGCCGACGATCGACGAGATGGCCGCCTACTACCGGGAACGGAGGATGGCGGCCGTGGTCTTCACGGTCGACGCCGAGCACCTCACCGGCCAGGCCCGCATCCCGAACGAGGAGGTCGCCGAGAGCTGCGCGGCCCACCCCGGCGTGCTGATCCCGTTCGCCAGCGTCGACCCGCACCGGGGTGCGGCCGGCGTGCGCGAGGCGCGGCGCCTGGTCCGGGAGCACGGCGTCCGCGGTTTCAAGTTCCATCCGAGCCTGCAGGGGTTCTCGCCGGACGACCGGATCGCCTATCCGCTGTACGAGGCGATCGAGGAGCTTGGCGTGCCGGCCCTGTTCCACACCGGGCAGACCGGGATCGGGGCGGGCGTGCCGGGCGGCGGCGGGATCCGGCTGCGCTACTCCAACCCGATGCTGATCGACGACGTCGCGGTGGACTTCCCGGAGCTGCGGATCATCCTGGCCCACCCGTCGTTCCCCTGGCAGGACGAGGCCCTTGCGGTCGCGACCCACAAGCCGTACGTGTATATCGATCTGTCCGGCTGGTCGCCCAAGTACTTCCCGCCGCAGCTCGTCCGGTACGCCAACACGCTGCTGCGCGACAAGGTGCTGTTCGGCTCCGACTACCCGGTGCTCACCCCCGACCGCTGGCTCGCCGACTTCGACAAGCTGGACATCAAGCCCGAGGTCCGGCCCAGGATCCTCAAGGACAACGCCGCCCGGCTCTTGAACCTCACCAAGGAGACCTCCGCATGATCACCGTGAACGGCATCGACGAGCTGAAAGGCCTGGCGGGGCAGGACCTCGGCGTCAGCGAGTGGCTGGAGATCACCCAGGAACGGGTGAACACCTTCGCCGACGCGACCGGCGACCACCAGTGGATCCACGTGGACCCGGAGCGGGCCAAGGCCGGGCCGTTCGGCGGGCCCATCGCGCACGGCTATCTCACGCTGTCGCTGGTCATCCCGCTCTTCAACGAGCTGCTGAAGATCGACGGGGTGAAGATGGGCGTCAACTACGGCCTGGAGAAGGTGCGCTTCCCGCACCCGGTGCCGGTCGGCTCGAAGATCCGGCTCAACGCCAAGGTGGTCGCGGTCGAGGATGTGCCGGGCGGCACGCAGAGCACCTTCGACTTCACCGTCGAGATCGACGGCGTGGCCAAGCCGGCCTGCGTCGCCCGCACGGTCTACCGGCAATACGTCTAGCCATGCGCGACGCAGGGTTGGGCTCCTGGCCCGCGCGGCGGGCGCTGATCTCGCCGGACCGGGTGGCGCTGGTGTACGGCGACCGGTCGTTCACCTACGCCGAGTTGCACGACCGGATCGCCCGGCTCGCCGATCGCCTGCGGGCGGCCGGGATCGAGCCGGGGGACCGGGTCGCATACCTCGGGCCGAACCATCCGGCGTTCGTGGAGACCATGTTCGCCACGTACGCGATCGGTGGGGTCTTCGTGCCGTTGAACTTCCGGCTGACCGCGCCCGAGATCGACTACCAGCTGGCGGACAGCGGCGCGAAACTGCTCGTCCACGGGCCGGAGTGCGACGCGACGGTGCGGGCCCTGACGGCCGACGTGTTCCTCGTGCCGCACGCGGCGTACGAGCAGATGGTTCGGGAAGGTGAGCGGGCGGCGTACGACGTGGCCGTCACCCTCGACGACCCGGCGTGCATCCTCTACACCTCCGGGACCACCGGGCGGCCGAAGGGGGCCGTGCTCACCCACGGCAACGTCATCTGGAACACCTACAACGTGCTGGTCTGCGTGGACGTCGCCGGCGACACGGTGACGCTGACCAGCGCGCCGCTGTTCCACGTGGCGGCGCTCAACCAGTGCCTGCTGCCGACGTTCGTCAAGGGCGGCTGCTCGGTGCTCATGGCGTCCTGGGACGTCGGCACCTGCTTCGATCTGATCGAACGGCATCGGGTGACCTGGATGTTCGGCGTACCGACCATGTTCGCCGGCCTGGCGCAATCCGATCGGTTCGCCTCGGCCGACCTGTCCTCGGTGCGCAACCTGATGGCCGGGGGTGCGGCGGTGCCGAGCGCGCTGACCCGTACGTATCTGGAGCGCGGACTGACGTTCTGCCAGGGCTACGGGATGACCGAGACGGCGCCGGGGGCGACCTTCCTGGAGGCGCCGGAGAGCGCGGCGCACGTCGGGTCGGCGGGCGTGCCGGTCATGTTCGCGGACGTGCGCTGCGTGACGCCGGACCTGACGCCGGCGGCGGTGGGGGAGCCGGGCGAGGTGCAGGTGCGCGGCCCGAACGTGTCGCCGGGCTACTGGCGGAATCCGCAGGCGACGGCGCAGGCGTTCACGGCCGACGGCTGGCTGCGGACGGGCGACATCGCGGTGGTCGACGCGGCGGGGCACTACTTCATCGTCGACCGGCTGAAGGACATGTTCGTCTCGGGCGGGGAGAACGTGTATCCGGCCGAGGTGGAGGCGGCGATCTTCGAGCACCCCTCGGTCCTGGAGGTCGCGGTCATCGGGGTGCCGGACGAGAAGTGGGGCGAGGTCGGGCGTGCCTTCGTGGTCATCGCCCCCGACGCTCGGCTTGATTTATCCGACTTGTCCGACTTCCTCACGTCGCGGCTTGGCCGATACAAAATCCCGAAATATCTGGACGTGGTGGAGTCGCTGCCGCGGACCGGCTCGAACAAGGTCCAGAAGGCGCCACTGCGGAAGTTGCCGCTGCCGTCCTAGAGCGGCGCCGGGTCGTCGCGGAGGCGGCTGTAGAGGTAGCCGTCCCGCCACTGGCCCGCCCGGAACTCGCTGGCCCGGATGACGCCCTCCAGGGTGAAACCGGCTTTCACGAGCGATCGCTGCTCGGCGAGGTTCTCCGGGTGGGTGCCGGCCTGGATGCGCTGCACCGGGGTGTGCGTGAACAGGTAGTCGCACAGCATCGCCTGGGCCCGCCAGCCGATGCCGCGGCCGCGCCACTCCGGCAGCAGCGCGATCCCGATCTCGTAGTACCTCCCGGCCGCCGCGTACTGCCCGGCCCGGAAGTTCACGAACCCGGCGGCGGTCCCGTCCTTGTCCACCGACACGATCAGCGACGTGTCGTCGGCGCTCAGATAGCCGTCCTCGGCGAAGCGCCGGGCGACCGCTCCGGCGTCGCGGAAACCGTTCCAATCCAGTCCGATCAGGCCCGGCTCGGTGCGGAACCGCCGCAGCATCGCCAGGTCGTCCTCGGTGACCGGCCGCAGCCCGACGGCCGGCTCGGCCATCTCAGCGCCACCAGACGTCGAACGGCGTCACCGGCAGCGCCCGCTTGTGCCGGGTCGCGTGGAACACCGACTCCACCCTCGCGGCGAGCTCGCCGGTGACGTCCACGCCCTCGAGGTAGTCGTCGATCTCGCGGTACGTCAGGCCCAGCGCCACCTCGTCGGGCAGGGCCGGCCGGTCGTCCTCGAGGTCGGCGGTCGGCACCTTCTCCCACACGCTCGGCGGGGCGCCCAGCTCCCGCAGCAGCGCGGCGCCCTGCCGCTTGGTGAGCCCGGTCAGCGGGGTGACGTCGACGCCGCCGTCGCCGTACTTGGTGAAGAAGCCGGTGACCGCCTCGGCGGCGTGGTCGGTGCCGGCGACCAGCATGTTCAGCTGGCCGGCGATCGCGTACTGGATGACCATGCGCTCGCGGGCCTTGATGTTGCCGCGGACGAAATCGCGCAGGTGCGGCTCGTCGCCGAGCAGCTCGCGCAGGCCCTGCGCCGCCTCGGCCGCGACGGCGTCGGCGCTGGGCTTGACGTTCACCGCGATCGACCGGTCGGGGCGGACGAACTCCAGCGCGATCACCGCGTCGTGTTCGTCGGCCTGCACCCCGTACGGCAGGCGGACGGCGACGAAGGTCGCGGCGCGGCCCTCCGCCCGCAGCTGCTCGACGGCGAGCTGGCAGAGCCGGCCGGTCAGGGTGCTGTCCTGGCCGCCGCTGATCCCCAGCACGTAGCCCTGGGCCGGAGAGGCGCGCAGGTAGTCCTTGAGGAAGTCGACGCGCTGCCCGATCTCCGCCTTCGGATCGATCGCCGGCTTGACGCCGAGCTCGGCCAGGATCCGCTGCCTCAGGTCTGCCATGTCACGCACTGTACCCGGCATGATCACGTCAGCTCGCCCGCCACGCGTCCCGCAGCCGGACCCGCGCGCCGCTGCGCAGCACCGCGTTGCGGTAGATCCGGGCCGCGACCCAGAGCAGCAGCGGGATCACCACCACCACGCCGGCCAGCGACACCGCCACCTGCCAGGCCGGGGCCGCGCCGAGCGCCAGCCGGACCGGCATCAGCGTCGGCGCGAAGATCGGGATCATCGAGAGCACGGCGACCAGCGGCGAGCCGGGATGGCCCGGCAGGATCGACACGCCGACCACGTACCCGACGACCAGCAGCATCAGCACCGGCGTGGTGGCAGCGGCCACCTCCTCCTGCCGGGAGACGAGCGAGGCGACCGCGGCGAAGGCCAGCGAGAAGGCGGCGTAGCCGAGCAGGAACCAGACGAGCAGCCAGACGATCGCGCCGGCCGTCGAGAGCGAGTGCAGGTGCAGCACGCCGGTGGCGACGGCGGCCGCGACGCCGGCGAGCGCGATCGCCGCGACCTGGATGAGCCCGACGGCGCCGAGACCCAGAACCTTACCGATCATCAACTGCCATGGGCGTACGGCGCCCAGCAGGATCTCGACCACGCGACTGGTCTTCTCCTCGACCACGCCCTGCGCCACCGCCTGGCCGTTCAGCACCAGCGCCAGGTAGATCAGGACGCTGGTCAGGATGCCGATCGCGAGCTGTTCGCCGGTGGCCTTCTTCGGCGGTTCCAGCGCGGTCACGCTCACCGCGGCGGCGGAGACGGCGGTGGCCACCCTGGCCGGGTCGCCGCCGAGCGCGGTCACCTGCCGGTCGAGGGCGGCGCGCTGGGCGACCAGTTGGAGCACCGAGCGCAGGTCGTCGCCGAGGCTGGTCTTGACGACGACCTGGATCGATCCGGGGGCGCCCACGAGCAGCGCGTCCAGCTTGCCGTCGCGCACCTGTTGGCGGCCGGCGTCCTCGCGGACGGCATGGGTGCGCACGTCGACGTGGATCGCGCTCGCGGTCGAGGCGATGGCGGCGGTCAGCGGGGCGGCGCCCGGGGCGATGCCGACGTCCTGATAGGACGGTCCGCCGCCGGCGAGCTTGGTGGCCACCGCGATGCCGACCAGGATGAGGATGATGACCAGGGTCGCGATCCGGAACACTTTCGATCGCAGCCGGGTGCTGATTTCGCGGCCCGCGATCAGCCGTACGGTGCCGAAACTGGTCATTTTCGCTCGCCCTCCTCGTCTTTTGCGCTGACGATGTGCCGGAACAGGTCGGTCAGTGACGGGCGGGCGCGGGTGAACTCGTGCACCGGGCCGGTTTCCAGGGCCGCGCGCAGGATCGCCTGGTCGTCGGCGCCGTCGTGCAGGGCCAGCCGGGTGCCGGCGCCGGACTCCTCGACCACCGTGACGCCCGGTAGCTGCGCGGCCCAGCCCGGCGGAGCGGCGGGTGCCCGTACGATCAATTCGTCCTGTCCTTGGTCTCGCAGCTCGTCGACGGTGCCCACGGCGACCATGCGGCCCTGCCGGACGATGCCGACCCGGTCGCACAGGCGCTGCACCAGGTCGAGCTGGTGGCTGGAGAACATCACCGGCACGCCGGCGTCGGCCTGGTCGCGCAGCACGCCGCTCATCACGTCGACCGCCACCGGGTCGAGGCCGGAGAACGGCTCGTCCAGCACCAGGATCTCCGGGTCGTGCGCCAGCGCGGCGGCCAGCTGGACGCGCTGCTGGTTGCCGAGCGACAGCTTGATCACGTCGTCGTCCCGGCGGCCGGCCACGCCCAGCCGCTCGACCCAGCGGTCCACCGCGGCGCGCGCCGCCGCCGGCGTCATGCCGTGCAGGCGGGCCAGGTAGACCAGCTGCTCGCCGACCCGCATGCGGGGGTAGAGGCCGCGCTCCTCGGGCATGTAGCCGATGCGCCGGCGGGTCTCCGGGCCGATCGGCCGGCGGTCCCAGCGGACCGCGCCCGCGTCCGCCTCCAGCACGCCCAGCGCCACCCGCATGGCGGTGGTCTTGCCGGCGCCGTTGCTGCCGACGAGGCCGAAGATCTCGCCGGCGCGCACCTCGAATGTGATGCCGTGCAGCGCGACCACGTCGCCGTAGCGCTTGCTGACCCGGTCGATTTCCAACTGGCGTTCCATGAGAAATGTGATATCACTATGATAGGCGTCGGAACAAGGAGTGCTCGATGACGACTTATCAGGAGCGGCCCGCGAACGGGGCGCCCGGCCTTCCCGTGCTGTTCGGCGGCATCGCGGCGATCGTGGTGGCGGTGGTGCTGATCGTGGTGGGCGCCCCGGCGACCGTGACGATCGGCGTGGTGCTGCTGGTCGCCGACGCGATCGTGCTGCTCGGGCTGACCGCCGTCCGGCCCGGCCAGGCCCGGGTGATCCTGCTGCTCGGCAAGTACACCGGCAGCGTGCGGGAGACCGGGCTGCGCTGGGTGAACCCGTTCACCACCCGGCAGGCGGTGTCGACCAGGATCCGCAACCACCAGACCGAGGTCACCAAGGTCAACGACGCCGACGGCAACCCGATCGAGATCGCGGCGGTCGTGGTGTGGCAGGTCAGCGACACCGCCAAGGCGGTCTTCGACGTGGACTCGTTCGAGCAGTTCGTCGCGATCCAGGCCGAGACGGCGGTGCGGCACATCGCGAACAGCTACCCGTACGACGCGCACCGCGAGGGCGAGATCTCGCTGCGGGACAGCGCCGACGAGATCACCCGCCGGCTCGCCGAGGAGATCGGCGACCGGGTGGCGTCGGCCGGCGTGTCCATCGTGGAGGCGCGGCTGTCCCATCTGGCGTACGCACCGGAGATCGCCCAGGCGATGCTGCGCCGCCAGCAGGCCAACGCGGTCGTGGCCGCCCGGCACCGGATCGTCGAGGGCGCGGTCGGGATGGTCGACATGGCCCTGACCCGGCTCTCCGAGCAGGCGATCGTCGAACTGGACGAGGAGCGCAAGGCGGCCATGGTATCGAATTTGCTGGTGGTCCTGTGCGCCGATCGCGACACCCAGCCGGTCGTCAACACCGGCACCCTCTACCACTGATCCGGCCCGATGCCAGAACGCAAGAGCATCCTGCTACGACTGGACCCGGCGGTGCACGACGCCCTGGCCCGGTGGGCGGCGGCCGAGTTGCGCAGCACGAACGCCCAGATCGAGTTCCTGCTGCGCGAGGCGCTCCGCGAGGAGGGAAGGCTGCCCAACGAGGCGGGCAAGATGCGCCGGCCGGGACGCCCCCGCCGCACGGACCCGGAGCAGCCGGACGAATCGACGTAGCTCGCCCAAACCGCCACAGCCCCCAAAGCCCGCCCGCCGCAAAGCTCGCCCGCCGCAAAGCCCGCCCTCCCAGGGGGCGGCCCCCGCGGCCATTGTCGTGGAAATTGGCGGCCTAGGGAGGGCGTGTCCGGGCGGCCTGTGGACGGCGCGGATCTGTGGACGACGCCCGAGCGGGCGGCGGTGTGTGCTAGTCGCGGGTTTCCTCGGCTTCGGCTGCTTCGGCTGCGAGCGCGGTTTTCGCCTGCCGATACCAGACCGCGGGCACGCCGCCCGACAGGAACGCCCGCTCGACGAGTCGCTCCCGGCGCTCGGCGTCGGTCTCGGTCGCTGCCTCGGCGTGGTCGCCGGCCAGCGACGAGAGCGACGTGCTCGGTGGAGTCGCGATCAGGGACCGGGCTGCGCGGCGGCGGCGAAACGCAAGCCGGATAAGTCCGAAAACTGCGACTAGTAGTGCTTTGTCATGATCTTCGCCGGTGTCTGGGTTTCTGTTGCGGGAAGCGGGTTTGGCAGGTGGGGCAGGTGCCGATGAGGCGGGCGAGCGG
>NZ_JOJL01000026.1 GCF_000721705.1 Actinoplanes subtropicus | reverse complement strand
GGCCACATCCAACACCGGGATGCGACCGCTTCGCGGCCGACGCCAGCCACCACCTGGACCTCGCCTCGCTCCCACGTGATCCACCAGATAGGCCCTAGGTCTCGGCCATCGCGGCGACGATCGACGCGCGCGCGGCGCGGCGGGCCGGCAGGATCGCGGCCACCACGGCGGCCAGCACCGCGATCGCGAGGTAGAGCAGCAGCTGGCCGACGGGGATCGAGATGTCGGCGGCGAAGCCACTGAACAGCACCCGGCTCGTCGCCCAGCCGTAGAGCAGGCCGAAGCCCACCCCGACCAGCGCGCCGACCGCGCCCATCAGCAGCGCCTCGACCAGCAGCGTGCCGCGCAGTTGCCAGCGGGTCAGGCCGAGCGCGCGGACCATCGCCGACTCGCGGGTGCGCTCGAAGACCGACAGCGACAGCGTGTTCATGATGCCGATCAGCGCGATCAGGATGGCGAACGCGAGCAGCGTCGCGACGACCGTGATGATCTCGTTGACCGAGCTGCTGATCTCGGCCCGCCACTGCGCGATCGAGGAGACGGACACCAGGGGATAGGCGCCGGTGACCGCGTCGACGGCGGCCCGGGACGCGGCCGGCGACACCCCGCCGGCGGCCTTGACCAGCACGAGACTGTCCCCGGCGACGGGCGCCAGCCGGGCGAAGTCGGCCCAGGAGACCACCGCGTCGCCGGTCTCCGAGCGGCCGGCGGCCAGCGCCGCCACGGTCAGCTCGGCGGTGCGGCCGGCCACGGTGATCCGCACCCGGTCGCCGGCCCGCTTGCCCCGGGCGGCGGCGGCCGAGGAGAACAGGACGACCGAGCCGGGGCGCAGGTCCGACGTCCACCCGCCCAGCATGGCCTGACCGGTGGGATCCACCGTGCCGAGCACGGCGCGGGTGCCGTCCACCGTGGACGGGTCCAGGCGGATCGAGGCCACCGAGCCGAGGGCCGGCGCGGCACGCAGGCCGGTGGCCACGGCCTCGGGGATCCGGGTGCCGGCGGGCGCGCCCTCCTGGGGCTGCAGGACGTAGTCGACCGGGTAGTGCGCCGCGATCTGGTCGGTGGCGGTCTGGCGTACGGTCGCCACCGCCACGCTCGCCGAGGACATCAGCCCCACCCCGATCATCAGCGCGGCCGTGGTCGCGGCCGTCCGCCCCGGATTGCGCCGCGCGTTGGCCGCCGCGAGCCGGGCCGGCACGCCGAACAGCCGGCCGGGCAGCCAGCCGAGCACGGCCGTGAGCGGGCCTACGAACAGCGGCGAGAGCAGCAGCACGCCGAGGAAGTTCACCAGCCCGCCGGCGATCACCTCCAGCGTGCCGGTGCGGTTGTCGTGGTTGCCCGAGCCGGCGACGGTCAGCAGCGTGCCGCCGGCCCCGCAGAGCAGCGCCAGCACGACCAGGACCACCCGGCCGCGGACGGTGCCCACGCCCTGGTCGGGCCGGTCGCGCAGGGCGGCGAGCGGCGGCACCCGGGTGGCCCGGATCGCCGGCACCACCGCCGAGGCCATCGTCACCAGCACGCCGAGCAGCAACGCGACCAGCACCGGGGTGGCGCTCAACACCAACGCGTGCGCGGGCAGCGGCGCGCCGAGCGCCTCGGCCCCACTGAACAGCCCGTACGCCACGGCCAGCCCGAGCCCGATGCCGGCCGCCGCCCCGATCAGGCCGACCACCGTCGACTCCAGGAGCACCGAGCCGAACAACTGGCGGCGTCCGGCGCCCACGCAGCGCAGCAGCGCCAACTCCCGGACCCGCTGGGCGATCAGGATGGTGAACGTGTTGTAGATGACGAAGGCGGCCACCACGCAGGCGATCACGGCGAAGGCCAGGACGACGGTGAGGAACGCCTCGACCTGGTTGGCCGCGTCGTTGGCGAGGTCCAGCCGGTACTGGTCGCCGGTGCTGACCCGATCGGCCGTGGGCAGCGCGGCGCGTACCCGGTCGGCGAGGGTGTGATCCGGGACGCCGCTCGCCGCCGCGGCCACCACCTGCTGGTAGCCGGTGGCCCCGGTGAGCGCCGTGATCGTCGCCGCGGTGATGGCCAGCACCGACTGGTCGGCGTACTCCTTCGAGGCGCCGAAGCCGAGCAGGCCGACCAGCGTGAGCCGGCGCCGTTGCTGGTGATCGTCGAGCACCGTCACCGCGTCGCCCACGTGGTAGCCGAGCCGGGTCGCGGTGTCCGCGTCCAGTGCCGCCTCGTCCGGCCCGGCGGGCGCCCGGCCGGTCGTCACGTCGTACGGCCGCAGCCGGTCGACGCCGCCGACCGAGATCGCCAGGCCCGGCCGGTCGCCGTTGCCGACCAGCTTGCCGGTACGGTCCAGCAGCGGGAGCGGGACCTGCATCCGGCCGTCCGCGGCGGCGACCCCGGGGACCGCCCGGACGGCGTCCACGGTGGACGAAGGCAGCGTGTCGCGCGGCGGCCGCACGGCCACGTCGACGTTCCGCGCCGCCCGGGCGAACTGGTCGAACAGCGCGGCCCGCGCGGTGTCGCCGAACACCAGCGTGCCGGCCACGAACCCGACGCCCAGCACGATGGCCAGGGCCGTGGCGACCAGGCGCAGCCGGTGCGCCCGCAACCCGGCGAGGGTCACCTTGAGCACGGCTCAGCCCCCCAGCCGCTTCAGCGCGTCCAGCACCGCGTCGGCGGTCGGCTCGTCGATCTGGCCGGCCAGCCGCCCGTCGCGCAGCAGCACCACCCGGTCGGCGTACCCGGCGGCCACCGGGTCGTGGGTCACCATCACCACGGTCTGATCGAGGTCGCGTACGCAGCGGCGCAGGAACGCGAGCACACCGGCCCCGGCGCGGGAGTCGAGGTTGCCGGTCGGCTCGTCCGCGAAGATGACCTCGGGGCGGCTCAGCAGCGCCCGGGCGCAGGCCACCCGCTGTTGCTGCCCGCCGGAGAGCTGCGCCGGTGTGTGGTGCAGCCGGTCCCGCAGCCCGAGCGCGTCCACCACCTGCGCCAGCCACTGCGGGTCGGGCCGGCGGCCGGCCAGTTCGAGGGGGAGCGTGATGTTCTGCTCGGCGGTGAGCGCCGGCAGCAGGTTGAAGGACTGGAAGATGAAGCCGGCCTTGTCCCGGCGCAGGCGGGTCAGCGCGGTGTCCGAGAGCCGGGTCAGGTCGGTGTCGCCCAGCCGCACCGTGCCCTCGGTCACCGTGTCCAGCCCGGCGGCGCAGTGCATGAGCGTCGACTTGCCCGAGCCCGACGGCCCCATGATCGCGGTGAACCGGCCGGCGGCGAAGCTCACGCTCACCCCGTCGAGCGCCCGGACCGAGGTCTCGCCACTGCCGTACACCTTCACCAGGTCGGTGACGGCCACGGCGGCGCGTGCCTGAACAGCATTGATGGTCATGTGGGGGACGCTACGAGCGGCGGCCCCGCCGCACATCGGACCCGGGAATGGCGCTGCCGTACGCCTCTGGTCGCACGGCGGCTCCTCCCCGGGGCTTACAGCTCCACGGTGAGCGTCCGCGGCGAGCGGTGGATCATCGTGGGGAGCATGGCGCCGTCCTCGCCCGGGGCGAGGCGCAGGCCCGGGAGCCGCTCGGTGAGCGTCTCCAGCGTGATCTTCACCTGTTCCCGGGCCAGCTGCGCGCCCGGGCAGCCGTGCACGCCGTGGCCGAACGCCAGGTGGCGGACCGGCGCGCGGGTGATGTCGAAGACGTCGGGCTGCTCGCCGGCGGCCTCGTCCCGGTTGGCCGAGCCGAAGGCCACGAAGACCGCGGCGCCGGCCGGCAGGTCGGTGCCCGCGATGGTGACCGGCCGGGTGGTGACGCGGCGGAAACCCTGCACGGCGGTGTCGTACCGGGCCGCCTCCTCGACCGCGGCCGGGATCAGCTCGGGGCGCTCGCACAGCAGCTCCCACTGCGCCCGGTCGCGGAGCAGGTGCAGCAGGGCCGAGCCGATCAGCGCCGTGGTGGTGAGGTGCCCGGCGATCAGCAGGTTCTGCAGGTTCGACACGATCTCGCCGCGCTGCTCGAAGCTCAGCTCGCCGTCGCCCGGCGCCAGCGCCGACACCATCTCCGTGCACAGGTCGTCGCGGGGATCCGCCCGGCGGGCCCGGGCGTACCCGTCGAGCAGGTGCTGCAGGGCGACCACGTCCCGGGCGGCGGCCAGCTGCTCCTCCTCCGGCAGGGGACGGAAGAGCAGCTGCTCGGCGCGGTAGCTGCCGGAGATCGCGACCGGCACGTCCTCCGCGGCCAGGCCGAGCAGGTGGCCGATGACCTCGCCGGGGAGGCGCCTCGCGTACCGCTCGACCAGGTCGACGGGCTGCCGGCCGGCGACATCGGCAAAGGAGTCGACCAGCGCGGCGGCCCGCTCCCGGAGGTACGGGACGACCGCGGCGACCCGCGCCGGGGAGAGCCCGCGGGACAGCGGCGCCCGGTAGCGCTGGTGCGCGTCGCCGTCCGAGGTGACCACCGTGGGCGAGCCGCCGATCCCCTGCATCAGCACGCCGATCACGGCCGGGCTGGGCGGCACGTCCGGCAGCAGCGCGTTGGCCGACGAGAACTCCGCCGGCCGGCGAAGCACCTCCCGCGCGTCGGCCTGCCGGCTGACCAGCCAGGCGTTCAGCTCGGGGACGAAGGTCAGGCCGGGGGTGCGGCGGGCTCGCTCATACGTTCCGTAGGGATCCCGTTGCAGGTCGTCGAGCCGGGCCATCCGGTCAGCGTCCACGGCATGCCTCCCGCTCGGGAACCTACGCGTATGGTGAACCCTCCAAATAGGATGGTAGCGTCAGAAGGCCGCCGAGCCGCCATAGGTCAGCTCGAGACCGATGATGTCGTTGTAGGCCACCGACAGCTCGACCGGGCGCGGCAGCGGCGCCGTGATCGCGAAGGGCGCGCCGGCCGGGTCGACGATCTCGACGTACCGGCCGAGGCCCATCTCGGTCGGCCCCGCGGTCACCCGGCCGCCCAGCCGTCCGACGTGGTCGGCCAGTTCCGGGCAGTCGGCCACCTGGAAGGATGGCTGCCAGCGCCGGTCGTGGCGGCCGGAGATCACGCCGGCCACCGAGTCGTGCGCCTCGGAGAGCCACTCGCCGCTGCCGAACTCGTGGGTCAGCGTCCAGCCGAACACCGAGCCGTAGAACGCCGTCGCCCCGGCCACGTTGTCGGTCAGCAGGTCGGACCAGGCCATCGTGCCGGGCTCGCCGCGCACCTGGGTGCCGGCGAACCCGTTCGGCTGCCAGAGGCCGAACATCGCGCCGTCGGCGTCCGCGACGATCGCGCTACGGGCGCCGGGTCGCTCTTCCGGGCGGGTCCGGAGCCGGCCTTCCGCCGATCGCACCCGGTCCATCGTCCCGTCGAGATCGGGCGCGGCCAGGTACGTCAGCCATCCGTCGGGCCGGTCGGACCGGCTCCCGCTGAGGCCGGCGACCGCGCGGCCGTCCAGCAGGAAGTGATCGCCGTCGACCTCCCAGCCGAACAGCTCGCCGTAGAAACGGGCCGCCCGAGCCGGCTCCGCCGTGGTCAATTCCACCCAGCAAGGGGTCGATGGCGCAAAGCCCCTGATCCGCATTCGCCGCTCCAAGTTGGATGTCCCCAAGTCCCTCAACACCTTACGACACCCAATACGCTTCGTCACTACCCAAGGGTTCAATGCCCGTTTTAGCGCGTGTTTCGGCTACGTACGGTAATGGGTTGACGGTTTGAATGTAACGCGACTGTTAAACAGGTGATCAGTCGACAGTGGAGTGGATCAAGATTTCGAACCACACCGTCGAGCCCCGCACCGACGGGTCGGTGCCCCAGGAGTCGCTCAGCTCCTCGATCAGCCCGAGCCCGCGGCCGCGGCTGGACAGGCTGCCCATCCCGTCGTGCGTGCGGATCACGCTGCCCCGGGTGCCGGTGTCGGCCACCGAGACGAGCAGCCGCTCGGCGTTGAGGTCGATCTCCACCTGGGCCGGGGTGCCGGCGTGCAGCAGGGCGTTGGTGGTGAGCTCGCTGGTGCACAGCACGGCCGAGGCGATCACCGGCTCGGGGACGTCCCACTCGCGTAGGCGGTTGGTCATCCAGTGGCGTACCCGGCTCGGCCCGGTCGGTTCGGCCGCCACCCGCATGGAATCCGACCGGCTGCGGGTCACCGCCCGCTCCACCGCGAGCACCGCCACGTCGTCGTCGGTCGGCGGGCCGGGCACCGCCGCGGTGGCCAGCGAGCAGAGGTTGCGCGGGTCGCCGCTGGTCGCCGACGCGGCCGCCGCGACCAGCGCGTCCAGCCCCTCGTTCAGCGACCGGCCGCGACGCTCGACCATCCCGTCGCTGAACAGCATGATCGTGTCGCCCGGCTCGAGCCGCACCTGACCGGTCTGCCACCGGCCGCCGAGCCCGAGCGGCGCGCCCGGCGGCACCTTCACCAGCTCGGCCGTGGGCGGCTCGCCGGCCACGCTCGCGCGGCGCAACACCGGCGGCGGGTGGCCGGCACTGGCCAGCGTGATCGTGCCGTCGGCCGGGTCGAGCACCCCGTAGACGACGGTCACGAAGATCTCCTCGTTGCGCGACTCGGCGCCCAGCGAGCCGACCAGCCGGTCCAGCCCGGCCAGCACCTCGGGCGGCTCGGCGGTGGTCAGCGCCAGCGCCCGCAGCGCGGCCCGCACCTGGCCCATCACCGCGGCGGCCCGCACGTCGTGGCCGGCCACGTCGCCCAGCACGATCGCGAGCCGGCCGTCGGCCAGCCGGAACGCGTCGTAGAAGTCGCCGCCGGCCGCGTTGCCGTCGACGCCGGGGGCGTACCGGGCGGCTATCCGGAAGTGTTCCAGCTCGGGCAGGTGTTCCGGGAGCATGCTGCGCTGCAGCAGCTGGGCGGTGCCGTGCTGGGCCTCGAACCGGCGGGCCCGCTCGGCCGCCTGCCCCACCAGCTGGGCGGCCGCGCTCAGCAGCGCCCGCTCGGCCGGCAGCCAGGTGTGCGGCTCGCGGTAGCCGATGCTCAGCGCGCCGGTCAGCGACGCGGTCCGCAGCGGCAGCGCGGCCAGCGCCCGGATCCGGCGCTCGTGCCGGTCGACCGCCACCGCGCCGAGCGGCTCGCCGTCCGCGACGAACAGCGGCCGGCCGACCCGCGCGGCGGCGACCAGCGGGAACCGGTCCTCGTCGGGCAGCGGCTTCCACACCGGCGGAAGGCGCTCGTCGGCCTCGTCCAGCACCTCGCCGCGGATCCGGCGGACCGCGCGGAACGCGGCGCCGTCGTCGACCGCGAACTTGCAGTGGTCGACGTCGAACGAGTCGATCAGATAGCCCAGCACCACCCGGGCCACGTCGTCGATGGTGAGCGCGCCGGCCAGCCGGGCGGTCAGCTCGCCGAGATTCTGCAGGCGGCGGGTCACCTGGGTGGTCACCGCGGCGACGGTCAGCACGCCGGCGATCGCGCCCCGGGAGTCGCGGACCGCCGAGTGGCCGCGGGTGAGGAAGGCCTGCTCGGGCCGGCCGCCCTCGGTCCGCGCCACGGTCAGCTGGGTCTCGGCCTCCAGGAACGGCTGGCCGCCGCGATACACGTCCTCGATCACGCCGCCAAAACCGGGAGAGGGCCACAGCTCGCCGAACGCCTCGGCCGCCGGACGGCCCAGCGCCGCCGGGTGCAGGGCGCCGATCAGATCCGCATACGCATCGTTGTAGAGCAGCACGAAGTCGTCGCCGAAGCTGACCGCCATCGGCATCGGCGAGGCCAGCACCAGCTCGACGGCGGCCGCCACGGCCTGGTCCCACCGGTCGCGCGGCCCGAGCCCGGTCGCGGACCAATCGATGGCCGCCGTCAGATCGGCACAGCTGCGCAGGCCCGGCACGGGCAAGGCGGGCGCCATCGAGGAGCTCACCCCACGCGTCCCAGCCATGACCAAAAGCGTAACCGCACTCGGCCATTCGGACGATCCCCCGCCCTCCGTCCGTCCGATTCTTGACGCAGTTGCACGGAAATCAAGGGGGGCCGGCGCCGGGAAAACCCGGCGCCGGCCCCGACGAGACGGACAGCCTGTATCGGTGGTTACTGCCTCAGCTGGGGTCCGGCAGCGTACGCGCGAGCGCGCACACGGCGAGCAGCCGGCGCATCACCCAGTCGTCCTCGGTCCAGTCGAACGCGCCGACCGGCGGGCGCCAGCCGTGCGTGAACGCGGCGTCCCGCACCCCCTCGGCGTAGGCCGCGAGGATCACCGCGGTGAGCGGCCGGACGTCGACCGACAGGCTGTCGCGGATGCCGGCGGCGTGCTGGTCGACGACCGCCATCAGACCCGGGTTGGCGTCGGCGGCGTCGAGGCCGGCGACACCCACGGTGTCGTGCAGCTCGGCGAGGCAGGCGTAGGCGGAACGGAGGGCAGCACGGGCGGCGGCGCCGCTGAACAGGCCATTCATGAGAGGAAAAGTTACGGAGCCCGGGTTCGCGAACGGTTCGCCCGACAGGTGCAGCCGGGTAGCGCTACTCCGAGGGCGTGGGGCGCCGGCGCTGCGCGTCGTCGGCGAGGATCACCGTGGCCACCAGCAGGGCGACGACCACGGCGAACAGCCAGGAGGCGTCGTCGATGACCTTGGCAGCCAGCGGGGCCTGGAAGGCGGCCAGCAGAAAACCGAGCCAGGCGAACCGGCGCTGGCGGTCGGACAGGAATCCGGCAGAACGCATTCGACCAGTTTGTCGTGATCAACCGGGATCGCCGTCACCCGTTCGGCCGATTCTCCGTTGTCCGATAGTGCCCCACGGATTGCGTCCCCGCGGCTCAAGGTTCCGGACAATCGTCACATTATCGCTGGTCAGTGCCCTGCTCGGGTGCGCGCCCCGGACCGCGGCACCGGCCGCCGCCGACCGGTCGGACCACGTGGCGGCCGGCCCGCTCCTGGATCGCACCGGCGCGTACTTGACGGTGGCCGACGGCGCCTCCCGCGTCCAGGTCACCACGGCCACCCTGCCCGGCCTGCTCTACCGCATCAGCACCCCCGGCGACTCCGGCCTCGAACCGCGCGTGACCAGCGAGAACGGCACCGTCCGGGCGAGCCTGCTGCCGACCGGCGGGGACGGCCCGGACGAGGTGCGCGTCGTGCTCAACCGGGACGTCCGCTGGTCGATCGCGCTGCCGGCCGGCGCCGGAGAGCAGGAGCTGGACCTGCGCCGTTGCCGCCTCACCCGGCTCGCCCTGGGCGCCTCCGGCCTGGTCGAGGTGCGCCTGCCGCCGCCCGCCGGCACCGTCCCGATCACGCTGGACGGCCCGGTCGGCAGCGTCGTGCTGAGCGGCGACCCGATGCGCCTCGAGCTGGACCGCGGCGCCGGCTACGCCGACCTGCCCTGGACCCGCGCCGGCCAGGCGATCACGTTCCGCTCCGTCGTGCAAACGCCGGGTTGGAGCAAGACCAGCGACCGGTACGCGATAACCGCCCACGCCGGCATCGGCACCCTGACCGTCCGCACCGATCAGAACGAATAGGGCCCGAAGCGACCCCAGACCACCACGACGGCCAGCGCCAGCAACACCAGGTTGCCGATCACCATCTGGTTCTCCTTGCGGCGCGTGTGCACCACGATCGCGCCGAGCATGACGAGCACCAGCCCGGTGGCCGCGAGCGGCGCCAGCACCGGCGCGATGCCGAGCGCCGGCGGCAGGATCAGCCCGATCGCGGCCAGCACCTCCAGCCCGCCGATCAGCTTGACCGTGCCCGCCGGGAAGTCGTCGGTCCAGCCCATGCCGGCCTCCTTGAGCTGCTCCTTCGAACGCAGCAGCTTCATCGAGCCGGCGGCGAGAAAGGCGAGGGCGAGCAGACCCGCAATGATCCACAAAACCACGTTCACAAGGCCCTCCACGGCCGCGATGAGTTGACGAGTGAACCGCACCGTACGGGAAGTTACTTCACGCTGCAAGTGATCGGCGGTTAACGCGTTAAGCTATGCTGGCGTGGTGGAAGCCGAATCGGAGCCCCGCTGGCTGGCCGGCGACGAGCAGGAGACGTGGATGTCCGTCGCCGCCGTCCTGATGCATCTGCCCGGCGCGCTCGACGCCCAGCTGCAGCGCGACGCCGGCCTGACCCATTTCGAGTACCTCGTGTTGTCCGGCCTCTCCATGGCCGAGTCGCACACGATGCGGATGAGTGATCTGGCCGCCGTCGCCGAGGGCTCACTGCCCCGCCTCTCCCAGGTGGTCTCCCGGCTGGAGCGGCGCGGCTGGGTCCGCCGCTCGCCCGACCCGACCGACGGCCGCTACACGCTGGCCGCCCTCACCGAGGAGGGCTGGGCCAAGGTCGTCGCCACCGCCCCGGGCCACGTCGAGGCGGTCCGCCGGTTCGTCTTCGACCCGCTCACCAAGCCCCAGCAGCGCCAGCTGGGCGAGATCGGCCGCCGCATCCTCGGCGCCGTCGCGCCGAACGATCGCTGTCCCACCGTCCGGAAGGCCCCCTGATGTCCTCGATCTTCGATCCGGCGGTGCCGGCCGGCGCGTATGACGAATTCCTGCTCGAAGCACTGCCCGCGGCCCGGGCCCAGCGCGACTGGACGCCGGCCGACGGCCCGCTGCCGGCGCTCTACCTCAGCCACGGCGCCCCGCCGCTGTTCGACGACGGCCCGTGGCTGCGTCAGCTGTTCGCCTGGGCCCAGTCGATGCCCCGGCCGCGCGCCGTCCTGATCGTGTCGGCGCACTGGGAGAGCGCGCCGCTCATGCTCTCCGCGCCGGCCGCGCGTACGCCCCTGGTTTACGACTTCGGCGGCTTCCACCCGCGCTATTACGGGATGAAATATCCGACTCCGGACGCGTCGGCGCTGGCCCGCCGGGTGGCCGGCGCCATGCCCGGGGCCGAGCCGGTCCACCAGCACCCGAGCCGTGGCCTGGACCACGGCGCGTGGGTCCCGCTGATGGCGATGTACCCGCTGGCCGACGTCCCGGTGCTGCAGCTGAGCATGCCCACCCACGACCCGTCCCGGCTGCTGGCCCTGGGCGCCCGGCTGCGCTCGCTGCGGGCGGAGGGCGTGCTGGTGATCGGCTCCGGCTTCATGACGCACGGGCTGCCGTTCATCACCCGGGAGATGATGTCCGGCCAGATTCCGGCCTGGTCCGCCGACTTCGACGCCTGGGTCGGCGACGCGCTGGCCCGCGGGGATGTCGACACCCTGGCAAACTATCGGCGGGCGCCGGGCATGCCGTACGCGCACCCGACGCCCGACCACTACCTGCCGCTGTTCGTGACGCTGGGCGCGGCCACCGACCCGGAGGCCCCGGTCCGGACCGCGATCGACGGCTACATGATGGGCTTCGCGAAGCGCTCGTTCCAGACCGTCGGCTGAAGCCGGCGGGTAGCCTGGGCCTCGGCGATGTTTACCGATTTGGGCGTCGGGCAGAAGCAACGCGTCACCGTCGCCGACCCGGAGGGGACCCCGTGCGCATCGCGATGATCTCCGAGCACGCCAGCCCCTCGAGCGACGGCGGCCGGCCGAACCACGTGGCCGACCTGTCCGCCGCTCTCGCCGAGCTCGGCCACGACGTCCGCGTCTACACCCGCCGCGACGATCCGGCGGCGGCCGACGAGGTCACCACCCCGGGCGGCATCCGGGTGGTCCGCGTCCCGGCCGGCCCGCCGCAGGTCATCCCGCCCGATCTCCTGCTGCCGCACATGGGCGAGTTCGCCCGGTGGCTGGGGGAGCACTGGCGGGGCGCGTCCTGGACGCCGGACGTGCTGCACGCGCACTTCTGGACCGGTGGCCTGGCCGCCGTCACCGCCGCCCGCCGGCTCGGCATTCCCGTGGTGCAGTCGTTCCACGAGCTCGGCGAGATCGAGGCGACCGCCGGCGGCAAGCCGTCGCGGTCCGGCTACGAGCGGGCGCTGGGCCGCGCCGTCGACCGGGTGGTGGCGCAGAATCAGGACGAGGTACGCGACCTGGTGCGCATCGGCGTGCCCAGGACGCAACTGGCCGTGGTGCCCGCCGGGGTCGATTCGGAGCGTTTCACCCCCGAGGGCCCGGCCGTCGAGCGCGACCCGCAACGGCCGCGCATCCTGTCGGTCGGCAAGCTCGTCGAGCGCAAGGGCTTCGGCGACGTCATCCGGGCGATGCCCTACGTGCCCGGCGCCGAGGTGATCGTCGTCGGCGGCCCCGCCCCCGAGCAACTGCCCGCCGACCCGGGCGCCCGCACGCTGCGCGCCCTGGCCGAGAAACTGCAGGTCGCCGACCGGTTCCGGCTGGTCGGTCGGGTGCCGTGGGCGGAGATGCCGGGCTGGTACCGCTCGGCCGACCTGCTGGTGGCGGCGCCCTGGCAGGAGGAGACGGAAACCTCGGCGCTGGAGGCGATGGCCTGCGGCGTGCCGATCGTGGGGACCGCCGTGGGCGGCCTGACCGAGGCGGTGGTCGACGGGCTGACCGGCGACCTGGTGCCGGCCCGCGACCCGCGAGCCCTCGGCGGGGCCCTGCGCCGGCTGGTCAACGACAAGGTGCGCAGGTTCGCGTACGCGACGGCCGCGCTGGATCGCGCCCGCCAGGCGTACTCCTGGAGGCGGGTGGCAGCCCAGGTCGGCTCGGTCTACGCGGCGGTCGCCGGCCGCCGGAAGGGCGCCGAGGCGGTCGCGTCGTAGTCCGGCATCCACCAACCGGTTGATCGAAAGCTTCGCTCGCCGGTCGATTCGGCGGCGGTCGATCCACGCGACGCTCGATGCATGCCAGTCATCGAGGTAACGAACCTGCGGAAGCGCTACGGGGACACGCTCGCGGTACGAGACGTCTCGTTCACCGTCGAGCGCGGCGAGATCTTCGGCATCCTCGGCCCGAACGGCGCCGGCAAGACCACCACGGTCGAGTGCGTGGCCGGCCTGCGCAAACCCGACGGCGGCACGATCACCGTGCTCGGCCGTCCCCCTCGCGACCCCTCGCTCCGGCGTACGGTCGGCGTGCAGCTGCAGGAAAGTCAACTTCCGGACAAGATTTCCGTACGCGAGGCGCTCGAGCTCTACAGCGCCTTCTACCCGGAGCCGGCCGACTGGCGGGCACTGGCCGCCAAGCTCGGCCTATCCGGGGATCTGGGTTCCCGCTACGCGAAGCTCTCCGGCGGCCGCAAGCAGCGGCTCTCGATCGCCCTCGCGCTGATCGGCGATCCCGAGATCGCGATCCTCGACGAGCTCACCACCGGGCTCGACCCGCAGGCCCGCCGGGACACCTGGGACCTGATCGAGTCGATCCGCGACACCGGCGTGACGATCGTGCTGGTCACGCACTTCATGGAGGAGGCGGCCCGGCTCTGCGACCGGCTCGCCGTGATCGACCGCGGCGAGGTCGTCGCGCTGGACACGCCGGCCGGCCTGGTCGACGCGATCAGCGCCGAGCAGCGGATCCGGTTCCGCCCGTCGGTGCCGGTCGACGACGCGCTGCTGCTGGCCGCGCCCGAGGTGAGCGCGGTCGAGCGGCACGGCCCGCAGATCGAGGTCGTCGGCACCGGCAACCTGCTGCACGCGGTCACCTCGGTGCTGGCCGCCCACCAGATCATCGCGAACGACCTCCGGATCGAGCAGGCCAGCCTGGACGACGCGTTCGTCCGGCTGGTGGGAAGGGACTGATCATGTTTGTCAAGCTGACCCGTAACGAGCTCCGGCTGCTGTTCCGCGAGCCGCTGCCGGCCTTCTTCTCGCTGCTCTTCCCGACGATCCTGGTGGCCATTCTCGGCAGCATCCCGGCGTTCCGGCAGCCGAACCCCGCCCTCGGCGGTTCCCGGGTGATCGACATCTACGTCGGGATCGCGGTGGCGCTGACGTTGGCGATGCTCGGGCTGCAGGTCACGCCGCTGGTGCTCGCCACGTACCGGGAAAAAGGGATTCTGCGCCGGCTCGCCACCACGCCGGCCCGGCCCGTGCTGTTACTGGGCGCCCAGCTCACCGCGGCAATGCTGACGGCGATCGTGGCGAGCGCGCTGGCCATCGCGGTCGGCCGGATCGCCTTCGACGTGCCGCTCCCGGTCAACTTCGCCGGTTTTGTCGTGGCGTTTCTCCTCGCGGCGCTCGGCGTCTTCGCGATCGGGCTGTTCATCGCGGCGCTGGCGCCGACCGGCAAGGCCGCCAACTCGATCGGCACGCTGCTGTTCTTCCCGTCGATGTTCTTCGCCGGGCTGTGGACGCCGCGCGAGGTGTTCCCGCACGTGCTGCAGCGGGTCGGCGACTTCACGCCGCTCGGCGCGGGGGAGGTGGCGCTGCACAGCGCGGCCACGGGGCATTGGCCGAGCCTGCTGTCGGCTACCGTGCTGGTGGGCTATCTGGCGGTGTTCGGGCTCGGCGCGGCCCGGCTGTTCCGCTGGTCCTGAAGGGCAGATTATGTCGGACATGTCGGATGTGACCGTGGTGGAACCGTCGCGGCGGCGGCTCGACCGGTGGCTGGCCTGGGTGCCGTACGGCGCTCTGGTGTGTTCGACGCTCATCGTTCCGATCGCGGACATCGCCGACCTGCCGCACCGGCCCTGGCCGGTCATCGGGGCGTCGGTGGTGCTCACCGCCGCGTGGATGCTCTGGTGGACGACGCTGCACCCCGGGTGGGCGGGCGACCGCCGCAAGATGGCGACCTTCTTCCTCGGGCTGATGGCGCTGATCTACCTGCTGATCTGGTGCAGCCCGCTGTTCGGGTTCTTCGCCTGGACCGGGTACCTCTTCGTCGCGTACGCGCTGCATGGTCGTCTCACCCGCCTGGCCGGCGCCAGTTCGGTGGCGGTGGCCACCGCGCTCTCCCAGGCCGGAGGTTTTCCCGCGCTGATATATCGGGGGGCGTGGGGCTACTTCGGCATCCTGCTGCTGTTCAACATCACGATCGCCGGCTCGATGACGATGCTGACCACGATGAACGACGAGCAGACCGCGAGGCGCGCCGAGATGATCCGCCAGCTGGCCGAGGCGAACCGGAAGCTCGAGGCGGCGCTGACCGAGAACGCGGGCCTGCACGCCCAGTTGCTGGTGCAGGCCCGCGAGGCCGGGGTGCACGACGAGCGGCAGCGGATGGCGGGGGAGATCCACGACGTGCTCGCCCAAGGGCTGACCGGCATCGTGACCCAGTTGGAGGCGGCGTCGGCGACGCCCGGCATCGCGCAGCGGCACGTCGAGGCGGCGAAGAAGCTGGCCCGGGAGAGCCTGGCCGAGGCGCGGCGCTCGGTGCAGGCGCTGCGGCCGCAGCCGCTCGACTCGTCGGCCCTGCCGGAGGCGCTGGAGGAGGTCGTCGCCACCTGGTCGGGCCTGCACGGCGTCCCGGCCTCGCTGATCACCACGGGCGCGCCGAGACCGTTACTTCCGGAAATCGAAACCACCCTGTTGCGTACGGCGCAGGAAGCCCTCGCCAATGTTTCCCGCCACGCGGCCGCCGCCCGAGTTTTCCTGACTTTGTCGTATATGGAGGATGTGGTCACGCTGGACGTGCGGGACGACGGCACCGGCTTCGACCCGGCCCAGCCGCCGAAGGAGTCGTCCTACGGGCTCGCGGCCATGCGGGAACGGGTGCTGCGCATCGCCGGGACGCTGTCGGTCGAGTCCGAGCCCGGCGCCGGGACGGCGATCTCGGCCTGCGTGCCGGCCCTCGGGCTGGGGGCGACGGCGTGATCGGGCTGCTGATCGTCGACGACCACCCGGTCGTGCGGGACGGCTTGCGGGGCATGTTCGCCGGTGACGACCGGTTCACGGTGCTGGGCGAGGCGGGCAACGGCCGGGAGGCGCTGGCGGTGGCCCGGTCGGTGTCGCCGGACGTGGTGCTGATGGACCTGCGCATGCCCGAGATGGACGGGGTCACCACGATCCGGGCGCTGCGCGACCAGGGGTCGACGGCCCGGGTGCTGGTGCTGACCACGTACGACACCGACCGCGACGTGCTGCCGGCGATCAAGGCGGGCGCGACCGGTTACCTGCTCAAGGACACGCCGCGGGAGGAACTGTTCCGGGCGGTCACCGCGGCGTACCGCGGGGAGTCGGTGCTGTCGCCCGCCGTGGCCGGCCGCCTGATGGGCACGCTGCGGTCGCCGGCCAAGGAGCCGCTCAGCGCCCGCGAGATCGCGGTGCTCACGCTGATCGCCCGCGGCAACAGCAACCGGGAGGCGGCGTCGCTGCTCTACATCAGCGAGGCGACGGTCAAGACCCACCTCCTGCACGCGTACGCGAAACTGGGCGTCCGCGACCGCGCGGCGGCCGTCGCCGCCGCTTTCGAGCAGGGTCTGCTGAGCCGCTCGTAGTACCAGCGACGTAGACCGGAGTACATCTTCTGGCCGACGTGTTCTTGACGCGCCTTTGGAAAAATCCCTCTCATGCTCACCAACACCACCCCTTCCACCACCCCTTCCACCACGGCCTTGTCACCTGCCGCGGGCGCGGCCTCGGCAGCGGCCCCAAGTCCGATGGCATTGGGGCCGCCGGCCGCGACCGTCCCCGGCGCGCGGGCCATCGAGCGAGCCTGCTATCTGATCGGCGCGGTGCTGATCGCGAGTGGCCTGTTCCACGTGGCCGTCCTGATCGCCTCGGGCGACACCTGGGAGGGGCCGGTTTCCTGGCGCAAGCCGGCAACGTTCGGCCTCTCCTTCGGCCTGACCCTGATCACCATCGCCTGGGTCGGCTCCTACCTCCCGCTGCGCGAACGCACCCGCCGCCTGCTGCTCACCGTCTTCGCCGCGGCCTGCGTAATCGAGGTATCCCTGATCACCGTCCAGGCCTGGCGCCGGGTCCCGTCGCACTTCAACATGGAGACCAGCTTCGACACCGCCGTCTCCCGCGTCCTGGCCGCCGGCGGCGGCGTCCTCCTCCTGGTGATCGCCGCCCTGACCCTCGCGTCCTGGCGCCCGATGCCCACCGTGCCCCCGTCGATGCGCCTGGCCCTCCGCTCCGGCCTGCTGTCCCTCGACGTCGCCCTGCTGATCGGCGCCGTGATGGTGGTAACCGCCGTCCTGGACATCTACCACGGCAACCAGGCGGCCGCCTACGCCGTCGGCGCCCACTGGAAACCGGCCCACTTCGTCCCCATGCACGGCGTCCTGGCCCTGCCGTTGCTGGCCTGGCTGCTCGCCCGCACCCCGCTCCCCGAACGCTCCCGCCTGCACACCGTCGCCCTGGCCGTCGCCGGCTACGCCACCCTCTGCGCGCTGTCGGTGATCGAGTCCGCCGCCGGCGTCAACCCCCTGGACGGCCCCCTCCTCGCCGATGCCGCGACGGCGCTGGCCACAGCCGCCATCATCGCCGCCGCAGCGCGCACCCTGGCTCTACTCCGCAGTCCCGCCCCGCCGACCGTTCCCAGCCCTTGAACAACATCTGACCCGGCCCGCCCGCGTCGCCGTGCCGGCCCGCGTCGCCGTGCCCGCGCCGTGCCGGCCCGCGTCGCCGTGCCTGCCCTCGCGCCGTGCCTGCCCGCGTCGCCGTGCTGGCCCGCGTCGCCGTGCCCGCGCCGTGCGCGCCCGCGTCGCCGTGCCCGCGCCGTGCCCGTCCGAAGCGGGCCACCCGCCGGCACGCCGCGCGCCGTGCCTGCCCTCGCGCCGTGCCTGCCCTCGCGCCGTGCCTGCCCGCATCGCCGCGCCCGCGCGAGCGACGGCGTCTCGGCGCGCTTCTCCGTGCTCACGTCTCCGCGCGTGGTTCGCCTCGGTAGGTGCCGAAGGACCACAGGTTGCCCTCCGGGTCGCGGGCGGTGAACCCGTGCGAGCCGTAATCGGTCGTCTCCGGCGCCCGGATGATCTCGGCGCCGGCCTTGGCGGCTCGGTCGTGGAGGGCGTCGATGTCGTCGGCCACCACGTAGGCGCCGAACGTGCCGGGTGGGAGGGACCACTGGTCGTCGGGGCCGCGGTTCGCCGAGCCGAGCATGATGCCGCCGCCGAGGGGCCAGCTCAACTGGGCGTGGTCGACCCGGTCGCCCTCGCCGTAGACGACGGTCTCCTCGAAGCCGAACGCCTCCACCAGAAACTTGATCAGAGCGCGGGCGTCGGTCGCCCGCAGCGTGGGCCACACCTGCGGTGGCGGTGTCTTCGCATCGGTCATGACCCGATCGTCGCCCGCCGGGGTCGGCCGCGGCTTGGACAAAACCGAACTACGCCTCGGGCAGGTTTTCGATCAACGTGAACTCGTCGGTGAGCCAGCCGGTGGGGGTGCAGCCGGCGAAGGCATGGAACTCGCGTGCGAGATGGGATTGGTCGGAA
This sequence comes from Actinoplanes subtropicus, assembly GCF_000721705.1. Lineage (GTDB taxonomy): Bacteria > Actinomycetota > Actinomycetes > Mycobacteriales > Micromonosporaceae > Actinoplanes > Actinoplanes subtropicus. The sequence goes on along the minus strand of NZ_JOJL01000026.1, from coordinate 233,584 downwards.
AAACCGTGCGCCGCGGCCAGGTCGGCCAGGCGGGTGGCCGCGTGCAACTGCCGCCGGGCGCGATCGAAGCGGGCCACCCGGGCGGCCTCCTTCGGGCGCAGTCCCACCTCGGCCCGGAACCGGTCGGTCAGGTAGCGGGCGCTCCACCCGACCTCGCGGGCGACCGCCGCGACCGGGGTCGCCTCGTCGAGCAGGCGGCGGCAGGCGTGCACGACCTCGGGCGCCGCCTCGAAGCCGCGCGGCCGCAGGTGCCGCAGCAGCACGCCGTCGAGGGCGGCGAAGCGGGACCGCCAGTCAGGCGCGCCGCGCAGCCGGTCGCGGACCTCGTCGACCATCAGCGCGCCGAGCACGTCCGCCGCCCGCAGGTCGGCGAAGGCCACTTCTGCGGCCGGCATCCCGAAGAGCGCCCGGCAGCCGAGCGGCCGCAGCGCCACCTGCACCCCGGACTGCCGGCCCGGGTGGGTGATCAGCGCCGGGGTGAGGTGCAGGCCACCGATCAGGGCGTCGTAGCGGCCGGGCGGCTGGCGCGGGTCGGGATGCGCCGCCACCTCGAGCGGGTCGTCCATCGTGAAGATCAGCGTCAGGTACGGCGAGGGCAGGCCGCGATGCCGGGCCGGGGCGACCCCGTCCTGCCGATACCCGGAGTAGAACGCGACGAACGGCCGCAGCGGTACCGCCGGCCGAGCCTGCGCATACTCGTCGACGCTCACCTCACCAGCATGGTCAGTCGGCGAGGGCCTTGGCCAGCCCGTCGCGGAACTCGCGTTCCGAGTCGGTGACCTGCTCGCCGCCGATGCCCAGGACTCCGCCGGTCGATGCGGCGCCGACCACGCTCTCGGCGATCTCGATGAGCCAGTGCTTGTAGGTCTCCGCGTCTGCCTGCTCGGCCTTCGCGGTGAGCAGGGCGTTCGCCTCGGCGGCGCGCTGGAGCACGTCCTGCGCGTACGCGATCGGATCGGCCGGCTCGATCACCGGCGCCTCCTCGCCCAGCTCGGGGTCGCCCACCTCGGCGAGCAGCGCCCCGGCGACGGCCGCCACCAGCGGGCTCGGCGAGACGCGCGCGTCGGCGATCTCGTCGCGGCCGGCCTCGTTCTCGGCCCGGGTCTTGCGGGCGCTGTCGGGGGTGGCGGCGCTGGCGGCGGTCAGCACCGACTGCGGCAGGCCGACCAGCAGCCCCCACTCGGCGTCGGTGAAGCCCAGCTTCGAGTACAGCGGTTCGTCGGTCACGACATCGTCCTCAATTCTCGACAAATCGGCAATTCTCAACAAATCGGCAATTCTCGATAAATCGGTGGCACGAGGCCCGGTCGGCTGGTTCTCTACTACCCCGACCTCGTCGGAGATCACCGACTCGCGGCCGGCGAGACGCAAAGTACCAGCGCCCCGGCTATGGCGTGGCGAGCTGGGCCTGGAGATCGCCGGCGAGGCGCGCCGCCCCGCAGTCGATCGCACGGTCGCCCAAGGTGATGGCGCAGTGGTCGGCGACGAAGCCGATCGCGTCCGCGTCCAGCTTCGGCTGGGTGCCGGTGATGACGCCGTGTTTCGTGGACGCCGTCACGGCGATGCCGGCCGAGCCGGGCCCGCGCGCGCTCAGCGTGGTGTGGCTGAGAAGCACCGTGGAGCGGTCGCCACGCGCCTGCACCGCGATGCCCGCCGGGTAGCGCAGCGAGCCGCCGTTGATCGTCACCCGGCCGGCCGGGTCGGAGAGGGCGACGAGCAGCCCCGCGTCGCTGCTTCCGGTGAGGCTCACGCCGTACAGGGAAATGGTGTTCTGTCCTTGGCCGAAGGCGCTGTCCGAGATGTTCAGCGTCCTGGAGGACAGGCGTACGTCGCGCAGCGAGAACCCGCCGGCCGCGAGTTGGATCGCGCAGGGCACGGACAGGGTCACCGACACGTGCGCGTCGTCGAGGCCCTGCCGGAGGACGACCGCGCCGGGACTCTCCGCGTTCGCCGTCGCCGTGCACGCCGACGCCACGTCGGCCAGCCGGGCGGTGCGCTGGAAGGTGGCCACGCCGTTCGCGATCGAGGGTTCGGCGGCCGGCGCCGCGGGCGCGCGATGCGAGGTGCCGGCGAAGACCGCGCTGTGCCAGGTGGCGAAGCCGATCGACACGGCCGCCACGGTCCCGCCCACGGTCAGCGCGATGCGGCGTTTCATTTGTCGACCCCCGCGTGGAGCCGGCCGAGGATCTGGTCGGCCTGAGCCTGGGCGCCCTTGTCGTTGGGGTACGGGTCGAACGCCCGGCCGGTGGGGGTGTCGAACGAGGGCGGCCAACCGAGGTTGAAGGCGGCCGCGCTCGGCACGCCCGCGACGTCGCAGTCCGAGCCGAACACATAGCTGTCCTTGGCACCTGCGCCGTGCCCGGCGAACTTCGGGGCCGGCGGCACCACCAGGAAGCCGTGCTTGGCCGCCTCCTCGCCGAGCACCCGGTTGAGCTGCCCGGTGACGATCTGCTCGATCGCCGACAGCGGGGTGCAGTCGCTCGTGTTGTACGGGTTGTAATACTGCACGATCGCCACGGTCGCGCCGTTACGCTTGGCCACGTCGAGCCGGCTCATCATGGCCCGCACCTCCGGCCGCATCGATTCGGCGCGTTTGCGGGCGACGTCCTGGCAGGACGGCTCGGCCCCGGAAGACGCAGACGCGAAGGCCGCGCACTGCGCGAACCAGTAGGTGACATCGGACCACCGCATGTCCTCCGCCCCGAGCGAGACCGTCACCAGCCTGGTCGCGTGCTCGGCCTGCAGCAGTTGCGGGGTCCACGAGCCCTTGGCGTTGCTCCCGGCGTTCGCGTCGGCGACCGCCTCGTGCAGGGTGTAGCCCCAGATCACGGCCCGGTGCTCGTCGGCGTACCGGCCGTCGGCCTTGGCGATCCGCTCCGGGTAGGGCATGACCGGCGGGTCGCCGACGCAGCCGTACGCCGCGGCCACCCGGTCCTCCTGGCAGGCCGGTATCGAGAAGCCGGTGGTGGCCGAGTCGCCGACCCCGACGTACGCGGTGCCGGTCCCGCTCCCGGTGGTGACCCCGGTGACCGGCGGGCTCGTCGTCAGCGTGGCGAGCAGGAGGTTGTCGTCGTGCGACGGGTTCGCGGTCCGCACCGCGATGCTCCGGTCCCCGTCGGCGACGAACGGCTTGAGGTCGTAGAGCTCGTGGTCGGCGGAGTCGCCTTCGCCGCCGGCGGTGATCAGCGCGCCGTCGTGCGGCGCGCCATCGTCCGCGCCGCCGGCCGTACCGGTCAGCCGTTTGCCGTCCACCTCCACCGTGCTGTCCTGCCGGGCGCCGCCGGACTGGAACGAGTACGAGATGCCCAGCGACAGCTCCAGCCGGGTGTCCGGGTCCGACTTGTCGATCGGCGCGGCGAGGCTGACCTGGTACTCGTCGCCGGCCGGGCCGGTCGCGCCGTACAGGATCGACACGCTCCGGTCGGCGCGCACCGCGGGGTCGTTGAGGATCACCACGACGATCTCGCCGTCGACCAGGTCGGGCTGCGGCTCGGCGACGACGAAGGACACCCCGCCGGCCGGCGCCTTGTCGATCTTCGTACGGACCAGGTCGGTGATCTCGGTGAAGTAGTTGTACGACCCGATCCCGGTGGCGACCTCGTTCATCATCGCCACCTGCTTGCCGTCCACCGTGATCGGATCGGTCAGCGGCGTTCCGGTGTACCCGGTCGAGGCGATCGCCATGAAGGCCCTACGCACCGTGGCGCCGGCCGGCTTGTGCACCGTGAGCTTGCCGCCCGCGGCCCCGTCGCTCGTCACCGCCGCGATCGACCGGGAGAGCTTGCCCCGCTCGTCGACCTCGAGCCGCAGCCCGGCGCCGGCCGCTCCGCTCGCCGCGCCCGGCGGCGGCGCACCCGGTGTGACGGGCGCAGCCGCGACGGCGAGTAACGCCAGCGCCGCCCACGCCGTTGAGTTCAGTGGTCGCATCACGGTCCGACGCTAGGCGCCGCGGATGCCGCCAAGCATGGTGTTTGCGGGCAAAGGGTTGCTCCGGGTGGATTACCCCATAAAGGGGACGACCGGCCGGAAGCAGTGCCCGGCGGAACGCGGCGCCGGTGGCACGGCGCTGACCATCCGGCTCGGCTCGTCCGGGATCGCGACCGCGTTGCCGTCCAGCACGACCGTCCGATAGCGAGGCAGCCTGCGGGCCAGGGTCGTGAAGTCAAGGAGGTCGACGTACCAGACCACCAGCGTGACGCGGGCGACCGTCAACAGCCGCACCAGCCCCGCATCGCCGGTCGCCGCCCGCAACTCCGCCAGCGGAACCTCCGCCACGGCCACCCGGTCCCGCCCCGGTGGCAGCTGCCCCAGCTGCCCGAACTCGCCCGGCGGCAGCACACCGAGCGGCCGCGCCGAGCTCCCGGAGACGTCGAGCAGCACGACGCAGCCCGACCTCAGCTGGTCATTCGTGTAGTCGAGCCATGGCGTGCCGGGACCGTCCCCGAAGACGGGCGAGGTGACCGGGCGTGGTGCGCGCCGGGCCAGCAACGAACCCCGCGCCAGGGGACCGAACGGACCGGACACCAGCACAGGCGCAGCATCGCACGCCGACGAATCCGCCAAATCCACCATTTGGCGGAGCGAATCCGGCTCCTCAGCCCGCGGTGAGCAGCCGGTTCCGGACCACCACCGGCACCGACAGGGTCTTGTAGCCGACGTCGTCGAAGAGCACCGTCATCCGGTCCTCGGCGTAGCCCATCACCATGCCGAGGCCCCACTCGTGGTGCCGCACCTTGCTGTGCACCGCGAACGGTTCGCCCGCGGCCGGCCGGCGCTCGGCCACCCCGTTGACGCAGTTGTCGCAGTGGCCGCACGGCTTCGCCGACTTCTCGCCGAAGTAGGCGAGCAGCAGCTGACTGCGGCACCCCCGGGATTCCGCGAAGCCGCGCATCATGTCGGTCCGGGAGCGGTCGACCACCTGCTGCCGCTCGTACTCCTTGATCGCAGCCTTGGCCGCGGCGGCCGGAAGGGGTGCGAAGAGCGGAACCGTCATCTTGTTCCTCGCACCGGGCACCGCCGCGCCGGCCAATTCCAGGAGATTGAGGTACGCGCCGAGCTTGCGCGGTCCGAGTCCCGTCTTGTCCTTCAACGCCGACTTGGTCATCGGCCCGGACCGCAACGCCGCGGCCAGCTCCCGCAGTTCGGTCTCGTCCGGCGCGCCGCCGGTGAAGAAGCGCCGGATCGCCTCGTCCTCGGCCCGCCACAGCAGCATCGCGTGCGCCGGTTCGCCGTCCCGCCCGGCGCGGCCGATCTCCTGGAAGTAGCTGTCCGGCGAGTCGGGCAGCGCCACGTGCGCCACCCACCGGATGTTCGCCTTGTCGATGCCCATGCCGAACGCCGAGGTGGCCACCATGATGTCCACCTTGTCCGCAGCGAAGGCCTCCTGCCGCTGCTCGCGCGGCCCGCCGGCCAGCCCGCCGTGGTAGAACGACGCGTTGTACCCGGCCGACGCCAGCCGCTCGGACAGTTCCTCGGCCGCCCGCCGAGTCGCGACGTAGATGATCCCGGGCCGCTCCAGCGAGTCGATCAGCGTGGTGAGCCGCCGCCAGCGGTACGCCTCGTCCGGGCAGTAGGCCACCTCGAGGAAGAGATTTGGCCGGTCCAGCCCCGAGACGTGGATCTCCGGCCGGCGCAGGTGAAGCCGCGCGATGATGTCCTCGCGCACCGGCGGCGAGGCCGTCGCGGTCAGCGCCAGCACCGGCGGCCGGCCCATCTCCTTGATCAGGTCGCCGAGGGCCAGGTAGTCCGGCCGGAAGTCGTGCCCCCACGCGGAGATGCAGTGCGCCTCGTCGACGGCGACCAGCCCCGGCCTGAGCGCCTTGATCTCGGCCAGCCGCGCCGGGTCGCTGAGTTGCTCGGGCGTGATGAAGAGGAACTTGGCCCGGCCGGCGCGGATCTCCTCCAGTGCCGCCTGCTGCTGCTTGGGCGTCTCGGCGGAGCTGACCCGCACCGCCCGCAGCAGCGGGTCACCGCGGTCGTTCAGCTGGGCGATCTGGTCCTGCTGCAGGGCGAGCAGCGGCGAGATCACGATCGTCGGCCCCGGCAGCAGCACCGCCGGCACCTGGTAGATGGCCGACTTGCCGGCCCCGGTCGGCAGGATGACGAGCGCATCCCGGCGGCGTAGCGCGGCGCGCATGGGCCGGAACTGGCCCGGGCGCAAGGAGGGCCACCCGAAGTGGCGGCGGGCGACCTTGCGCAGGCGTGGTCCATACAGGGAGGGCATCATGGCGCGGCCATGATGCCCCATGGATGTGAAGGGCAAACAGCTATTTCTTGCCGCCGAACATCCGGCGGATCGCCCACAGCAGGAACAGGACGGCAAGAGCCACCCCGAGCAGGCGTACGGCGTGAATCTGCGACCAGTCGACGCCCGAGGTCGCGGCGATGGGGTACGGCACGCACGCATGGTACCGAGGCCCAACTAATAGGAAGGTTTGTTGACTAAATCGGCCGCCGGGTGTGACCATGTATCGGCACAACGACGGGGCGCGCTCCCACGAGCGTGCGAAAGACGTCACCGGAGGTACGGGGGCCCATGCCCAACCACGATCTGCCGGAGCTGGCCGCGACGGTGCTCCAGCCAGGCTTCGTCGGCACGACCGCGCCGGACTGGGTCCGCCGATGGCTGGCCGAGGGTCTCGGCGGCGTCGCGCTGTTCGCCCGCAACGTCGAGTCGCCCGCCCAGGTGGCCGCGCTCACCGCCCAGCTGCGCGCCGAGCGGCCGGACGTGATCGTCGCGATCGACGAGGAGGCCGGCGACGTCACCCGCTTCGAGTCGCGGCACGGCAGCTCCCGCCCCGGCAACCTGGCGCTCGGCGCGATCGACGACCCGGAGCTGACCGAGGCGGTGGCCCGCGACCTGGGTGCCGACCTGGCCGCGGCGGGCATCACGCTGGACTACGCCCCGGACGCCGACGTCAACAGCAACCCCGACAACCCCGTCATCGGCGTACGGGCGTTCGGGGCCGAGCCGCACCTGGTCGCGCGCCACTCGGCCGCCTTCGTCCGCGGCCTGCAGGAGGCGGGTGTCGCCGCGTGCGCCAAGCACTTCCCCGGCCACGGCGACACCAGTGTGGACTCGCACCACGACGTGCCGCTGATCGCCCGGGACCGGGCCGCGCTGGACGCCTGCGAGCTGCTGCCCTTTCGTGCGGCGATCCGGGCCGGCGTCCGCGTCGTGATGACCGGCCACCTGCTGGTCCCCGCCTACGACGACAAGCTGCCCGCCACCCTGAGCCGGAAGATCATGACCGAGCTGCTCCGCGAGGAGCTGGGCTTCGCCGGCCTGATCGTCACCGACGGCATCGAGATGCAGGGCGTACGCCGAAAGTACGGCCTGGCCGGCGCCACGGTCCGAGCGCTGGCCGCCGGCGTGGACGCGATCTGCGTAGGCGGCGACCACGCCGACGAACAGACCGCAACCGTCCTCCGCGACGCGATCGTCGCCGCGGTCCGCGAGGGCGACCTCGCCGAGGACCGCCTGGCCGAGGCGGCGGCCCGGGTCCGGGAACTCGGCGCGCGGTCAACCCGCGCCCAGACTCAGACCGGCGCCCGGGCGATCGCGAACGCGGCCCGCCCGGCCGTCGAGCTGGCGGCGGTCCCCCCGGCGCCGGCCGGCGCGGCGCTGGACGAGGCGGCCGGCTCGGCGGTGGGCTTCGAGGCGGCGCGGCGCGCGGTCAAGGTGACCAGGTCGGAGGGCGCCACCTCGCTGCCGATCAGCCGCCCCGCTCATGTGGTCGAGTTCGTCGCGCCGCGCAACATCGCGATCGGCGCGGAGACCCCGTGGGGCGTCGGCGCCCCCCTGGACGACCTGCTCCCCGGCACCACCTCGGTGCGACTGACGGCCGACGACCTCGAAGGTCTCGCCGACCCGGCGGCCCCGGTGCTGGCCGGCGCGGAGGGCCGTGCCCTCGTGCTGGTCGCCCGGGACGTGCACCGGCACCCGTGGCTGGCAACGGCGCTGGCCCGGGTGCTCGAGGCACGCCCGGACGCGATCGTCGTCGAGATGGGCGTCCCGGTTACCATCCTGGGCGGCGTACACATCGCCACCCACGGCGCCACGAGAGCCTGCGGCCTGGCCGCCGCCGAACTCATCGCCGGCGGCCCGATCCCCGCCCCGCTCGCAGCCTGACGCCCGCGCCGCTCGGCGTCCGGCGACCGTCAGGAGGCGATGATGTCGTCGTACTCCGGGTGCTCCTCGACGTAGCGGGCGAAGAACGGGCAGATCGGCACGACCCGCTGCCCGCGGGAGCGAATCAACTCCAGCGTCCGCTGCGCCAGCTCATTGCCGATCCCCCGCCCGCGGAAGGCCGGCTTCACCTCGCTGTGCGTGACCACAACGGTGTCCTCGCCGCGATGCCGATACATGGCAAGCCCGGCCGCCTCGCCGTCGACCAGCAGCTCGAAGCGGTGATTCTCGGCGTTGTCGCGCACCTCGTAGTCGCTCACGGCCTCAACTCTAGGGTCGAAAGGTTTGTCTGACGTCGGCACGGGTCAATTGAGGGGCATGTCTTCCGCCACGTCTCATGTCAAGTACACGGCCTCCCGAGCGGCCGACAGCAAGCCGCTGGAGTACGTGGCCCGCGCCGGCTTCGTCGGCTACGGCATCATCCACCTGCTGTTCGCCTGGGTCGCCTTCCAGGTCGCCTTCCGCGGCTCCGGCCAGGAGAGCGACCAGTCCGGCGCCCTGAAGACGCTGGCCGGCAACGGTGTCGGCAAAGTGTTGCTGGTCCTGATCGGGATCGGCATGATCGGCCTCGCCGTCTGGCAGGCCTTCGCGGCGGCGATCGGCGAGAGCGGCCCCCGCACCAGGACCGCCATCGCCGAGCGGGTGATCTCCGGCGTCCGCGCGCTCCTCTACCTCTGGCTGGCCTTCTACGCCTTCAAGATCCTCAACGGGGCGAACGCGTCGATGGCGCAGAACCAGCAGAGCAAGTCGGCGACGATCATGGCGCACTCGGGCGGCCGCTGGCTGGTCGGGTTCGTCGGGCTCGTGGTGATCGGCGTCGGCATCGGCATTTTCCTGTACGGGTGGAAGAAGACGTTCCTCAAGCGCCTCAACACGCAGCAGATGACGCCCTCGGTCCGCAAGTCGACGACCCGTCTGGGTATGGCCGGCTACGTCGCCAAGGGTGTCGCGTACGCCATCGCCGGGGTTCTGGTGTTCATCGCGGCCGTCACCTTCGACCCGAACAAGGCCCGGGGCCTCGATGCCGCGCTGAAGACGCTGGCCGGGCAGCCGTGGGGAGTGTGGCTGCTGGCGTTGATCGGGCTCGGCATCGCCGCGTTCGGCGTCTACTGCTTCGCCCAGGCGCGGTACCGGAGGGTGTGACGCCCCGCCGATGATGATCGCCATCCTGACCGTCGCGATCGCGGCCGGCGCCGCGATCGTGCTCGTCGAGATCCTGCACGCGGCGACGAGCCGGCTCGGGCGGCGCTCCGAACTCGCCGCCGACCTGGCCCGCACCGCGCACCACCCGTTCCTCGCCACGGTGACCCTGTTCGCGATCCAGCAGGCGGTCCGGGGCTGGGCCGGCGACTTCCCCGGCCGCGGCCCGATCCTGCACCTGCTGGTGATCCTGTTCATCGCCGCGTTCGCCTGGCTGGTCGCCGCCCTCGTGCTGGTGCTCGAGGACACCGCGCTCGCCCGCTGGCGCACCGACGTGCCGGACAACCTGAAACGCCGCCGGGTCAAGACCCAGGTGGTGATCCTGCGCCGGGTCACCGTCGCCGGGGTCGTGGTGCTCGCCCTCGGCGTGGTGCTGATGACCTTCCCCGGGATCCGGGCGCTGGGCGCCAGCGTGCTCGCCTCGGCCGGGCTGGTCTCGGTGATCGCCGCGCTGGCCGCGCAGAGCACGCTCGGCAACGTCTTCGCCGGGCTGCAGCTCGCGTTCAGCGACGCCGTGCGGGTCGATGACGTGGTCGTGGTCGAGGGGGAGTGGGGCCGGATCGAGGAGCTCACCCTCACGTACGTGGCCGTGCAGATCTGGGACGACCGCCGGCTGCTGCTGCCGACCTCGTACTTCACCACCAAGCCGTTCCAGAACTGGACGCGTACGGGCTCGGCCGTCCTCGGCACCGCCGAGCTGGACGTGGACTTCTCGGCCGACGTCGAGTCCCTGCGCACCGAGCTCCGCACGGCCTGCGAGGGCTCCAAGCTCTGGGACGGCCGGGTCTGCGTGCTGCAGGTGACCGACGCGGTCGGCGGGAACGTCCGGCTGCGCGCACTGGTCAGCGCCGCCGACGCGGCGGCCCTGTGGGACCTGCGCTGCCTGGTGCGTGAGCGCCTTGTCGCGTACGTCTGGCAGCACCAGCGCGACAGCCTCCCCAAGGTGCGCGCGGACCTCGATCGGTCCGCCGAGCCCGCCCCGCCCCGGGCCACGCCCCGCGAGCCGTCCAGCGACGCCCAGGTCTTCTCCGGCGGCCGGGACGGCGAGGAGCGCGGCGCCCGCTTCGCGGGGGCGCAGTCACATTTTCCGCAAGGGGATTGACGCCTTGTTGATCAGGGCATAAACCCTGGGTAGGGAAAAGGGGGACACCATGGCCGACGTCCTGAACGGCAAGCGACCGGTCGCCGAGCAGTCGACCGCCGAGCTCGTGCAGACCGCGAGCGAGCAGCTCTCGCGCCTGGTCCGCGACGAGATCGCGCTGGCCAAGGCCGAACTCGCCGAGAAGGGCAAGCACGCCGGCATCGGGATCGGCCTGTTCGGCGCCGGGGGAGTCTTCGTCTTCTACGGCGTGGGCGCGGCGATCGCCACCCTGATCATCGTGTTCGACCTGTTCCTGCCGCTCTGGCTGGCCGCGCTGATCTGGACCGTCGCGTTGTTCCTGGTCGCCGGAATCCTGGCGCTGTTCGGTAAGAATCAGGTGACCAAGGCGGTCCCGCCCGAGCCCAAGGCCGCGATCGAGAGCGTGAAGCTCGACGTGGACGAGGTCAAGCAGGCGGTCAAGGAGCGGAGCCGGGCATGAGTGAGCGGACGGACGATACGGCGACGCCGGCGCCGAAACCGACCATCGAGGAGCTACGGGCCGAGATCAAGCAGACCCGGGCCGACCTCGGCGAGACGGTGCAGGCCCTGGCGGCCAAGGCCGACGTCAAGGCGCGGGCGAGGGAGCAGGTCGAGGTCGCCCGGGAACGCGCCCTCGAGACGGTCCGGACCAACCAGGTCCCGATCGCGATGGTGGTGGCCGCCGCGGTGGCGGTGGCCGGGATCATCCTGGTGCTGCGAGGGAGGCGGCGTTGAGCAAGGTATCCAAGATCGCGTACAAGCCGGTGGGGCTGCTGCTGGGCGCGGCGGCCGGCGCGCTGGCGGGCTTCGCGTTCAAGGAGGTCTGGAAGGTGGTGTCCGGCGATGACGATGCGCCGAATGCGACCGATGAGGACCGCGGCTGGGGGGAGATTCTCGCGGCCGCCGCGCTCCAGGGCCTGATCTTCGCTGTCGTGAAGGCGGCCGTCGATCGAGGTGGCGCTACCGGAGTTCGTAAACTCACTGGCCAGTGGCCGGACTAAGAGTTTGCCACAGCGCAACGGCCTCCCACATCGCGAGAGCGAAGTGGGGGGCCTTTTCCGCATCAGCAGACGTTTATTCGATTTGCTCCGGGGGCAGCTTTGCGGGTGGCTTTTCGGGTACAGTGTGCCCAGTTTTTGCGTACGTGGTTCGCTGCTTCCGCCAAGACCGGGGATGCCGACCGGTATGAGTGTCGGTGGGTGTCGCCGGGTTGCGGCGGATGGGACGTCCTCTGAAAGGGCCGCCTCACGGCGCCGCTGCTCGAAAACGGTCATAGGCCCTGGGCTTTAGCAGGGCTGGCTTTTTCAGAGGGAGAGTTGAGCATGGCGCAAGGAACCGTGAAGTGGTTCAACGCGGACAAGGGCTTCGGCTTCATCACCGTCGATGGTGGGGGTGCTGACGTGTTCGTCCACTTCTCGGCCATCCAGATGAGCGGTTACCGCAGTCTGGAGGAGAACCAGCGGGTGGAGTTCGAGATCGCGCAGGGTCAGAAGGGCCCGCAGGCGGAGCAGGTTCGCCCGCTCTGAGACATCACGCCGGTCCCCCGTGACCGGCACGCCGATCGCCTGGCGGAGGTCGGCTTGGATCGAGACAAAGGCCCCGCACTCTCGTCGCAGAGTGCGGGGCCTTTCTTGTTTATTGCCCTTGTCTTTTTGATCGAGATCGGACACGCTCGCCGATCACCGTCAAGATCAAGCCGATCACGGCAACACCGGCGCCGATGAATGTCCAGACGTGTTTGCCGCTCATCTTGCTGTCGGGGAGAATGTCAAGTCCCTGGACTGTCCACAACGCACCGACAACGATCGCGAGAAGGCCGATCGTCATGAGCAACCATCCCTTGAGGTGGGGCGGTCTTGCCGGTTCGTTCACCATTTGTCATGCACCGCCGGGCGGATCAGTTCGTCGTAAACGGCCCTGACCGCCGCCTGGGTCTCGGCCGGCAGCGGCGCCAGGCCGGCCGCGGCCGCGTTGGCCCGGGCCTGCTCGGCGTTGCGGGCCCCCGGGATGACCACGGTGACGCCCGGCTGATCCACGATCCAGCGCAGCGCGAACTGCGCCATGCTCGCGCCGGTGGGAACCAGCGGGCGCAACCGGCGGACCGCCTCGAGGCCGGTCTCGTAGTCGACGCCGGCGAAGGTCTCGCCCACGTCGAACGCGTCGCCGTGCCGGTTGTAGTTGCGGTGGTCGTCGGCCGGGAACGTGGTGTGCTCGTCGTACCGGCCGGAGAGCAGTCCACTGGCGAGCGGCACCCGGGCGATGATGCCCACCCCGGCCGCCGCGGCGGCGGGCAGCACCCGCTCGAGCGGCTTCAGCCGGAACGCGTTGAGGATGATCTGCACGCTCGCGGTCCCCGGGCGGGCGATCGCCGCGAGGGCCTCGTCGGCCTTTTCGACGCTCACCCCGTACGCCCGGATGCGTTTTTCCTGCACCAGGGTGTCGAGCGCGTCGTAGACCTCGCCGGAGGAGAAGACCGGGGTCGGCGGGCAGTGCAGCTGCACCAGGTCGAGCGTCTCGACGCCGAGGTTGGCCCGGGAGCGGTCGGTCCACCGGCGGAAGTTGTCCAGCGTGTAGTTCTCGACCGTCTGCGGCTCGCGGCGCCCGATCTTGGTGGCCACGGTCAGCTGTGGTTTGTCCTTGATGAACGAGCCGATGATCTGCTCGCTGCGCCCGTCGCCGTACACGTCGGCGGTGTCGATGAAGGTGACCCCGGCGTCGCCCGCGGCCTGCAGGGTGGCGTGCGCGTCGGCCTCGCTGACGTCACCCCAGTCGGCGCCGAGCTGCCAGGCGCCCAGGCCGATCACGCCGACCGCGCGGCCCATCCTCGAGAAGCTGCGATTTTCCACCGCCCGACCCTATCGCCTCCTCTGCTATCTTCTAGCAAGACGTACGTACGGTTTAGGAAGGTTGATCATGTGGGATGCCACCGTGTACCGGCGTTTCGGGGCCGAGCGCTCCCGCCCGTTCTTCGATCTGACCGGCCGCATCGACGCGGCACGCCCGCGAACCGTCGTCGATCTTGGCTGCGGCCCCGGTGAGCTGACCCTGACGCTCGCCGAACGCTGGCCGGGCGCCCGGGTGACCGGCGTCGACTCGTCGCCCGACATGATCGACAAGGCGGTCGCGCACGGCGGCCCGGCCTGGTTCCAGCTCGGCGACGTCCGCGACTGGAAGCCCGGCCCCGACGTCGACGTGCTGGTCACCAACGCCACCCTGCAATGGGTGGACGGCCACCACGACCTGCTCGCCCGCTGGGCGGCCGAGCTCCCGCCCGGCGCCTGGATCGCCATGCAGGTGCCCGGCAACTTCGACGCCCCCTCGCACCGCCTGCTCCGCCAGGTCGCCGAGCGGTACGGCGTCGCCCACGCGACCCGGGAGGCCCCGGTCGACGACCCGGCCGGCTACGCGAACCTGCTGATGGGCGCCGGTGCCCGGGTCGACGCGTGGGAGACGACCTACTTGCATTTGCTGCCGGCGGCCGGCGACGGGCACCCGGTGCTGCGCTGGATGGAGGGCACGGCGTTGCGGCCCGTCAAGGCCGCCCTGGACGAGAATGCCTGGGAGTCGTTCCGCGCCGACCTCGGCCGGGAGCTGACCGCCGCCTACCCGGCGGCACACGGGCACGTCGCGTTCCCGTTCCGCCGCGTCTTCGTGGTGGCCCGGACCGCGGCCTGAGACAAAGGGGATCACTGGTGACCGACCTGACCTCGTTCATCGCCGGGCTGCCGAAGGCCGAGCTGCACGTCCACCACGTCGGCTCGGCCTCGCCGCGGATCGTGGCCGAGCTGGCCGCCCGGCACGAGGGCCGGTCGCCGGTGCCGGCCGACCCGGCCGCGCTCGCCGACTACTTCGCGTTCTCCGACTTCGCGCACTTCATCGAGGTCTACCTGACCGTGGTCGACCTGATCCGGGACGACGAGGACGTGCGGATGCTCACCTACGAGGTCGCCCGCGAGCTGGCCCGCCAGCAGGTCCGGTACGCCGAGCTGACCATCACGCCGTACTCCAGCGTGAAGCGGGGGATCGCCGCCAAGGCGTTCTGCGAGGCGATCGAGGACGCCCGCCGCGGCGCCCGGGCCGACTTCGGCATCGAGCTGCGCTGGTGCTTCGACATCCCGGGCGAGGCCGGGCTGCCCGCGGCCGAGGAGACGCTGCGGATCGCCCTGGACGAGCGGCCGGACGGGCTGATCAGCTTCGGACTCGGCGGGCCGGAGGTCGGCGTGCCGCGGCCGCAGTTCAAGCCGTACTTCGACCAGGCGCGGGCGGCCGGGCTGCACAGCGCGCCGCACGCCGGCGAGACCACCGGGCCGGAGACGATCTGGTCGGCCATCCGCGATCTGGGGGCCGAGCGGATCGGGCACGGCATCTCCGCCGTGCAGGACCCGCAGCTGATGGCGTACCTGGCGGAGCACGCGATCCCGTTGGAGATCTCGCCGACCTCCAACGTGCGCACCCGGGCGGTCGCCGCGATCGAGGAGCACCCGCTCGCAACGCTGTTCCGGGCGGGCGTTCGGGTCAGCATCAACTCCGACGACCCGCCGATGTTCGGCACCACGCTGGAGGAGGAGTACGCGGTCGCGGCCCGGCTGCTCGACTTCGGCAAGGCCGGGGTGGCCGGGCTGGCCTTCGCCGCGGTCGACCAGAGCTTCCTCGACTCGGCCGGTAAGGAAGCCCTGATCGCGGAGATCGACGCCTACGTGACTCAGAACCTGGCGTAGAGGGGCTCCTGCCACACCGCCAGCACCACGATGATGCCGATGGTGAGGATCGCGATCCAGCGCACCAGGCGCCGCTTGTTGAACCGGGCCGGGCCCTCCTCGGGCTCGGCCAGGGGTTTAGTCAGCGTCTCGGGCATTGTCGCCTCCCGCTAATCCGGTACCGCTGTCCAGCTCTGGTGGCGCTGACCGTTGCCGTTCTGGAGCACCAGCACACGGTGCGCGCCGAAGCGTTGCTGTCCTGCGCCGACGACCAGGTCGCCGACCGTGGTGCGCAAGGTGAATCCGAACGGCGAGGCCTGCAACTGCCAGCGGGCCCCGTCGTCGGTGCCGCAGTCGCCCTCCACCAGGGGCGCCCCGGCGACCGGGTTCCCGTCCAGCGGCACGATGCACTTGCCGGTGGCCCGGGAGACCAGGGAGTACGAACCGTTCCCGGCCGGCACCAGCTGCCACTGCTGCTGCGCGTTGCCGTCGTTCTCGGCGAGCGTCAGCGGCGTGCTGTTGGCGGTCCGGGCCGCGTACAGGTCGGCCGACCCGCCGGTCAGCGCGTTGGTGAGGGTGAACCACGTGTTCTGGGCCGGCCGGGCGGCCGGCGCGGTCTCGGCGGTGGCCTTCGCGGCGTACGTGCTGCCGGTCTTGATCGTCACCTGGTAGGTAGCGTCCGGCTTGAGGCCGATCAGCCGGGCGCGGGTCGCCTTGGTGGTGGCGATCGGCTTGTTGCCGACCCAGACCTCGTAGGTGGCCGTCTCCGAGGCGGCGCTCCAGGTCAGGTGCACCGAGCTGCTGGTCGCGTCGCGGATCTCGAGCACCGCCTGGACCGGCTCGGCCGACAGGTTGTTCACCACCGGCTCGGTCTGGTTCGCGGCCGGCGCGGACGACGGCGCGATGCTGGCCTGCTGGCCGGTGGCGTTGCCGTCGCCGTGCCCGCCGGTCGTGCTGCCGGCCGGGCTGGGCGACGTGTCGCCGGCCGGCGCCGAGACGCTCGCCGAGACCGACGCGGCCGCCGGCGCGCTGGGCGTGGCGCTGGGCTCGACAGCGCCCGGCGCGTCCGGGATGTCGTCCCCGCCGTCGCCACGCAGCAGGAACTCGCTGGTCGCGATGTTCCAGTTCTTCGCGAGGTAGCTGCCCGGCTTCGGGTTGGTGTTGAAGTAGTCGTCGTGGCCGCAGTCGAGGCGGGTCTCGTGCTTCTTCGGGCAGACGTCACGGACCGGCTTGCCCGACTGGTTCCCGTCGCAGAGCAGGTCGTACTCGTCGAGGCAGCCGCCGGCGCCGTCGGCGTTCGGCGAGTCGATCAGCACCGCGCCCAGCGTCTGGGTCAGCTCCCGGGCCGCCATCACCGAGCTCCAGCAGCCGGAGTCGATCCGGCCGTACGACGGGCCGCCGTTGTTGCGGTTGCCCAGCCCGGCGCGGGTGTCGGCGATGTAGGTGGCGATGCCGCAGTAGACGTTCGTGTCGGCGAACATCAGGTACTTGCGGTCGGTGCGGTTGTAGCCGAGCGTCTGCAGCGCCTGCACGCTCTTGGCGAACGTGTCCAGCGCGTCCGACGGCACCTGCACCTCCTCGACGTCCACCCGGCACTGCGGGGTGGTGACGAAGCGGATGTGCCGCGAGCCGCCGGTCTCGCCGGCGCTCTCGTCGAAGATCTGGTCGGCGCCGCCGGCCCAGGTGCGGATCGAGCCGAGGAAGTCGGTGTACCGCGACGGGGTGCCGAACTCGTGCAGGTAGAGCACCTGGACCCGCTTGCCGTCGCGCCCGTCGGCCTCGCAGGCGACGCCCTGGTTGCCCATGATGAAGTCGGCGTCCGCGGGCGCGGCGTCCGGGATCAGCGCCGGCGCGTCCGCGGTCAGCGCGCTGCCGCCCTCGTCCCGGGCGATCTCGGCGTCGGTCGGCACCGAGCCGGACTCCAGGGTCGGCTGCACCGGCTCGGGCGCCTTGGCCGTCACCGGGGTCACGCCGCGGCGCACCGCGAGCCCGGCGGGCACCGGGTCGGGGCCGTGCGTGCAGGTCTGGTCGTCCAGTTGGTACGCGCCGGCGCAGATCGCGCCGGCCTTGGCCGCCTGGAGTCCCTCGTAGATCAGGCCCAGCCCGGGGTTGTCCTTCGGCAGCGCGGCCAGCTCGAGCTGTTGCGAACCGCCGGTGACCTGGTGCAGCACGCTGGGGCCGACCACCCCGCCCACACCCAGCACGGCGAGGCCGAGGCCGACCGGCAGCAGCCGGTGCGTCCACGGGCGCCTCGGCGCCTGCGGGGTCTCCACCCGGCGATGCGCGCTCGGCGCGACGACCGGCCGGCGGTGGGTGGACAAATCCTCTCCTTGCCTGGCGGGGGCGCGGTGGGAGGCGGCGATGGGGTTACCGCCTCTCACCGCGTGTGAGCTTCGCCGGTTCGCTACGCGGGGACGATGTGCGGGGTCCGAACCGGGAAGCCGGATGGGATCGAAGCGAACACTGCCAGCCTTGAGGAACCGGCGGAACCTCTTTAATCCAGATCTAAGCAACTGTTGCACCGCTACCGACCCGCTCACTCGGCCCGGCCGGGCCGAGTGGTCCGCTCCCGAGTGGTCCGCTCCCGGGCGAGCCGGCCGACCAGGCCGAACCGGCTGGCCTGCTTGGGAGCGGCATCGGCGTCGGCGAACAGCATGACCACGCTGGCGCCGCCCATCGCGGCACGGTCGAGGCTCACCGAGCCACCCCCCGCCTGGGCGGCGCGGCGGGCGATGTCGAGTCCGAGTCCGGTCGAGCCCTGGTTGCTCTGGCCACGCTGCATCGCCTTCTCCGGGTCGGGGATACCGGGCCCCGCGTCGTCGACACGCACGGCGACCCAGCCGTCACGCCGGGAAATGCCCACTTCGAACGCCGTACCTTGCGGGGTATAGCGGAAGACATTACCCAAAACGGCATCGAGCGCGGCAGCCAGTTCCGCCCGCGCGACGGGAACCGGGATGCGGAGTTGAGCGCCGATCACCCGGCACTGCCGGTTCTGGTCGCCGGCCAGCGCCGACCAGAACGTCATGCGTTCCCGGACCACCTCGCTGGCGTCGCACACCCCGTCCTCCGGGGCGCTCGCCACCTGCGCGGCGACCGCCTGACGGGTCGTGTTGATCAGCGAGTTGACCTCGCCCTCCAGCGTCACGATCGCCTTGCGGATGCGCCGGATGCCGCGCCGCCGGTCGAGCTCCTCCTGGTCGAACATGCCGACCTGGGTGTCGTCCGGGTCGAGTGCCTCGGCGTCCAGGCGCAGCGCGGTCAGCGGGGTCCGCAGCCGGTGCGACAGGTCCGCGACCAGTTCCCGCTCGTCGGTGCGGGCGCTGACCAGGCGGTCGGCCATCCGGTTGAACGCGTACCCGGCCTCGGCCAGCTCGCGCGGGCCGGACGGCTGGATGCGTACGCCGAGGTCGCCGTCGCCGACCGCGAGCGCGGCGTGCACCAGATTGCGCGCCGAGCTGACCGCGCCGCGGGCCAGCCGGTCGACCACGAACACCGAGCCGCCGATCAGGCCCAGCGCGATGCCGAGCAGCAGCAGCCAGTCGCGGGTGATGTCGCCGTTCAGGTCCCGGGCCGGGATGAACACCTCGACCACCGACGTCTTCCCGGACACGGTGACCGGCTCCAGGCGTACGAGACCGTCGGAGACACCCACCTCGCGGATGGCGCCCCCGGAAGCCGTCTTGCGCACCTCGGCCGCGCCCGCCCGGCCCGGCGCGGTGTCGCCCGGCGGATGGATCACGATCTGGCCCCCGGCCGCCGCGACGGCGGCGGCCAGGCCCTTCTTGTCGGCGCCGGCCGCGACCGCGCCGGCGACCATCGCGCCGCGCCGCTGCGCCGCCGACAGCACGTCGTCGCGGTGGTCGGAGCGCAGCTCCCAGCCCAGCGGGACGAGGAACGCGAGCGCGGCGACGGCGGTGGTCACGGCGGTGATCGTCGCCAGCCGGGATCTCAGTCCGGCGCCACCAACCGGAATCCGACCCCCCGCACGGTGCGCAGGTAGCGAGGCTTCGCCGCGGACTCGCCCAATTTCCGACGTAGCCAGTACAGATGAACGTCGATCGTCTGGTCCTCGCCGACCGATGGCTGTCGCCATACCTCCTCCAACAGCTCACGACGGGAGACCACGCGGCCCGGGCGTGCTGCCAAATATGCCAGTAGATCGAATTCCTTGCGGGTCAGGGCCAGCGGCTGGTCGGCCAGGCTGGCACTGCGCTCGCCCACGTCCACCCGGAGCTCGCCGACCTCGTGCACGGCCGGCTGAGCCGTCCGGCTGGCGCGGCCCACCCGGCGCAGCACGGTGGTGATCCGCGCGTCGAGGTGGGCGCCCGTGAACGGCTTGACCATGTAGTCGTCGGCGCCGGCCCGCAGCAGCCGCACGACGGTCTGCTCGTCGTCACGCGCGGTGGCGATGATGATCGGGACGTCGGTGATGCCGCGCAGCATGCGCAACGCGTCCGAACCGTCCAGATCGGGCAGGCCCAGGTCGAGCACCACGAGGTCGGGCGTCTCGGCGGCGACCCGGCGCAGCGCGTCCAGCGCCGTGCCGACGGCGTGCACGGCATGGCCCCGATCGGTGAGGGATCGGAGCATGGCGCCGCGCACGACGTGATCGTCCTCGACGAGCAACACCGTGGCCATGCAGAGACCGTACTGCCAACCGCCAGCCGGGCCTAACCGGTGATTGAGGGACACCCTTCGATCACGTTCCGTAGTGGAATACCATCCGATGTGCCGATGTCATTCACGCTTTTTCCCGGTACGCGACTGGCCCTGGCCCTGGAGAGCCTGGCCGGTCTGAGCGTTGGCGACGCGCTCGGGGCGGTTGTGGAAAGAAGCCGGATCGACTTCGCTGAGCTGCCGCCGGCCCCGTGGGAGTGGACCGACGACACCGAGCAGGCGTGCTGCCTGGTCGCCGTGCTCGACGAGGGCGATCTCGACCGGGACGCGTTCGCCGAACTGCTCGGCCGTCATCACGATCCGTATCGGGGCTACGGTCCCGGCGCGGTGGTCCTGCTGCGCGCGATCCGCGAGGGCCTGCCCTGGCCGATCGCGTCGGCGGCGGCCTTCGACGGGGCCGGATCGCTGGGCAACGGGGCGGCGATGCGGGCCGCTCCGCTGGGCGCCTGGCACGCCGACTCGCTCGCGCACGCGGCGGCGCAGGGGGCCCGCGCGGCCGAGGTGACCCACGCGCACGCCGAGGGGATCGCCGGCGGGGTGGCGGTCGCGGTGGCGGCGTCGCTCGCGGCGGCCGGCCGGCTCGACGGGCACCGGCCGGAGCTGCTGAAGGCGGTGGCGGCGCACACGCCGGACGGTCCGGTCCGCGAGGGGTTGCTGCGGGCGACCCGGGTGCGGTCGGCCGAGGAGGCGGCGTACGAGCTGGGGAACGGGTCACAGGCGATGGCCCGCGACACCGTCCCGTTCGCGGTGTGGGTGGCTGACCGGTTCCTCGCCGACTACCCGGCGGCGATCGAGGCCTGCGCGGCGGCCGGCGGGGACGTCGACACCACCTGCGCGATCGCCGGCGGGATAGTCGCCGCGCACACCGGGATGGACGGCATCCCGGCCGCCTGGCTGTCGGCCCGCGAGGCGCTGCCGTCCTGGCTCGCCGCCGCGTTGGCATAGGCTTCTGCTGTGACCGAGAGCGGCGAGCCCGACGGCCTGGAGCGGCTCTGGGCGCCGCATCGGATGGCCTACCTCACCGGCGAGGACGCGCCGCCCGGCGGCTATGCCGAGCCGGCCGGTTGCCCGTTCTGCCGGGCGCCCGGGCTGCCCGAGCCGGAAAGCCTGGTGGTGGCCCGCGGCGAGCTGGTCTACGCGGTGCTCAACCGGTATCCGTACAACCCCGGGCACCTGCTGATCTGCCCGTACCGGCACGTGGCCGACTACACCGACCTCACCGACCCCGAGGCGGTCGAACTGGCCGCGCTCACCCGCACGGCGATGCGGGTGACCCGCAGCGTGAGCACCCCGCACGGCTTCAACCTGGGCATGAACCAGGGCGCGGTGGCCGGCGCCGGGATAGCCGCGCACCTGCACCAGCACGTGGTGCCCCGGTGGGGCGGCGACTCGACCTACATGTCGGTGATCGGCCGCGCCCGGGTCATCCCGCAGGTGCTCGCCGACACCCGGGTCATGCTGGCGAAGGCGTGGCCATCGTCGCCAGCGCTCTGATCCCGGCGACGATCTCCTCGGGGCCCGGCGCGGTGGCCGGGTCGGTGAACCACTGGGTGAGGATGCCGGACATCAGCGCCATCTGCACCGCGCCGAGGGTGCGCACGGTCTCGTCGTCGAGCTGATCCTCCGGCACGCCGGTGAGCAGCGAGGCCATCCCGCGGCGGCCCTGCTCGACGCCCGCCGCGAGCTGCTCGCGCAGCTTCGGGTTGTGCTCGGCCTGCACCACGATCTCGATGCTGGCCATCCAGAGCGGGCGGTCGTCGGTGATCGAGCCGATCACCCGGCGCCAGAAGCCGACCAGTTGCTCCTCGCCCGCACGGCCCGGGCCGGCCAGCGCGAGGCCGATCTTGTCGCCCCAGTCCTCCATGGCGCTCAGCATCGCGGCGGTCATCAGTGCGTCGGTCGAGCCGTAGTGGTAGCCGATCGAGCCGAGGTTGGTGCCGGAAAGTGCGACGATGTCGCGGGCGGTCACCCGGGCATACCCCTTCTCGAGCAGCGCTTGCTTTGCTCCCACCAGCAGATCTTCCTTGTGGCCCACGGGCTGATCCTAACTTCTATACAAGCGTCCTATACAAACGTCTTAGACGCTTGTATATTACTTCTCATGACTGCTGGAAGTGTTCTGATCTCGGGAGCCGGCGTGGCCGGTCCCGCCCTGGCGCTGGGCCTGCGCCGCCGTGGCTTCGCGGTGACCGTCGTCGAGCGCGCGCCGTCGCTGCGCACCGGTGGGTACAAGGTGGACGTCCGCGGTGCCGGCGTGACCGCGCTGAAGCACCTGGGCGTCTACGAGCGGGCGCGGGCCGTCGACGTCGGCATGAAACAGATCACCTACGTCCGGCGGGACGGGCGGCCGATCGCCGCGCTCCCGGCCGACCTCCTGATGGGCCGGCGCGGTGACGACATCGAGGTGCTGCGGGGAGACCTGAGCGAGATTTTGTACGCGGAGACTGCCGCCGACGTGGAGTACGTCTTCGGCGACGCGATCGCGAGCCTGCACGACGGCCCGGACGGTGTGGACGTCACCTTCGAGCGAGGCGCGGCGCGCCGCTTCGACTACGTGGTCGGCGCCGACGGCCTGCACTCGGCGACCCGCAAGCTGGCCGGCCTTCAGTCCGGTTTTGGGTGGCGTGCGGGGCGGTCGGAGGGCTTTGGCGACGTGCCCCCGGAGCACCTCGGCGCGTACATCTCGATCTTCTCGGTGCCGAACCACCTGCGCATCGACCGGGAGGAGATCATGTTCTTCCGCCCGGGCCGGCTGGTTTTCGCGTACGCGATGGGCCCGCACCGGCCCGCCCAGGTCGGCATGGTCTTCGCATCGGCGCTGCTCGGCCACGACCGGCGGGACGTCGCCGCGCAGAAGGCGCTGATCAAGGACGCCTTCGCCGGGATGGGCTGGGAGGCCGACCGGTTCCTCGCGTCGCTCGACGCGGCCGGCGACTTCTACTTCGACTCGCTCGCCCAGGTCGGCCTGCCGCGCTGGTCGTCCGGCCGGGTCGGGCTGCTCGGTGACGCCGCGCACTGCCCGTCGCCGGCCTCCGGGCAGGGCACCAGCCTGGCGCTGGTCGGCGCGCACGTGCTCGGGCAGCACCTGGGCGAGCCGGGCGGCCTCGAGGAGTACGAGCGGCTGATGCGCCCGTACGTCGACAAGAACATGGCCATCGGCAAGAAGATGGCCAAGGACATGGTGCCGGGCGGCCGCCTCGCGATCACCTTCCGCAGCTACGGCATGCGGACCCTGAAGTACCACCCGCGCAAGGAGCAGGTGATCCACAAGATCCTCGCGCCGATGTACGAGGCGGCCAACGCCATCGCGATCTAGTGGTTACTTGGCATGCTCCTTGCGTACGGCCTCGGCCAGGTGGGCCGGCATCGGCTCGTGGCGGATGTAGGTGCGGGTGAACGTGCCCGCACCCGAGGAGAGGGCGCGCAGCTCCACCGCGTACCGGATCAGCTCGGTCGCCGGCACCTCGGCCCGGACCACGCTGTGCGCGCCGTCCGCCTCGGACTCGCTGCCCAGCGGTCGCCCGCGGCGGCCGGAGAGGTCGCTCATCACCGCGCCGACGAAGGCCTCGGGGACGCGGACGGCGATCTCGTCGATCGGCTCGAGCAGGGTGACCTGGGCGGCCGCGGCCGCCTCCCGCAGGGCGAGCGCGCCGGCGGTCTGGAACGCGGCGTCCGACGAGTCGACGCTGTGCGCCTTGCCGTCGAAGAGGGTCACCCGGAGGTCGACCACCGGGTAGCCGGCGACCAGGCCGCGGTCGAGCTGGCTGCGGACGCCCTTCTCCACCGACGGGATGTAGTTGTGCGGGACGGCGCCGCCGACCACCTTGTCGACGAACTCGAAGCCCGAGCCGCGGGGCAGCGGTTCGACGGTGATGTCGCAGACCGCGTACTGGCCGTGGCCGCCGGACTGCTTCACGTGCCGGCCGTGGCCCTTGGCGGTGGTCGTGAACGTCTCCCGCAGCGGCACCTTGACCGGCTCGGTGTCCAGCTCGACGCCGCCCGAGCGGAGCCGGTCGAGCACCACGTCGGCGTGCGACTCGCCCATCGTCCAGAGCACCAGCTGGTGGGTCTCCGGGTTGCGGTCGAGCCGCAGGGTCGGGTCGCCGGCCACCAGGCGGGCCAGGTTCTTCGCAAGGTTGTCCTCGTCGGAGCGGCTCTTGGCGACGATCGCGATCGGCAGCAGCGGCTCGGGCATCGACCACGGCGCCATCAGCATCGGGTCGTCCTTGCCGGAGAGCGTGTCGCCGGTCTCCGCGCTGCCCGACTTGGTGATCGCGCAGATGTCGCCGGCCACGCAGTACGGCACCTCGCGCAGGCTCGCGCCCAGCGGCGAGTAGACGTGGGCGACCCGCTCGTCGGCGTCGTGGTCGGGGTGGCCGCGCTCGGCCAGGCCGTGCCCGGAGACGTGCAGCACCTGCTCGGGGCGCAGGGTGCCGGAGAAGACCCGGACCAGCGAGACCCGGCCGACGTGCCGGTCGATCGTGGTCTTGACCACCTCGGCGACCAGCGGGCCCTCGGGGTCGCAGGTCAGCGGCGGGCGGGGCGCGCCGTCGACCCCGGTGACCACCGGCAGGTCGTGCTCCAGCGGCGAGGGCGCGCCGGTGACCAGGCCGTCGAGCAGCGCGTCCAGCCCGACACCGGTGGCCGAGCAGACCGGGATGACCGGGTAGAAGTTGCCCTTGGCGACCGCCTTCTCCAGGTCGGCGACCAGGGTGTCGGCGGTGACTTCCTCGCCGCCGAGGTAGCGGTCCATGAGGGTCTCGTCCTCGCTCTCGGCGATGATCCCCTCGATCAGCGTGTTCCGGTCGTCGGCGATCGGCTCGAGGTGCTCGGGCTCGGCCTCGCCCACTTTCGGCGGGTAGCCCTCGGAGTAGTCCAGCACGCGCAGCGTGACCAGGCCGAGCAGGCCGGCCACCGACTCGCCGTCGTCGGCCAGCATCGGCTGGTAGATCGGCATCACGTTTTCGCCGAACGCCTCCTGGCAGGCCTCCAGGGTGCCGTCGTAGTCGGCGCGCGGATGGTCGAGCCGGGTGATCACGACGGCCCGCGGCATGCCGACTGCGGCGCACTCCTCCCACAGCGCGGTGGTCGCGTCGTCGACGCCGCCCTCGGCCGAGACCACGAAGACGGCGGCATCCGCGGCCCGCAGGCCGGCGCGCAACTCGCCCACGAAGTCGGCGTAACCGGGCGTGTCCAGCAGATTGATCTTCACGTCCTGGTGGATCAGCGGCGCGCAGGCCAGCGAGACGGACCGCTGCTGGCGTACCGCCGCCGGATCATGGTCGGAGACCGTGGTGCCGTCGGTCACCGTGCCCGCCCGCGGAATCGTCCCGGTGGCGGCGAGCAGGGCCTCGACCAGGGTGGTCTTGCCCGAACCCGAGTGGCCCACCAGCACCACGTTGCGTACTCTGCCGGGCTCGGTCACCACCGGCGCCGCCGCGCCGTTGAGCCCCTTCTCCGAGGTCTTCTGCGCCATGGCCGGCCGCTCCCTGTCGTTTCGTGAACGTTACGACGCTGTTCCTGAATCCCACACCCGGCGCTGTGATGCTCGCAACCCTTTGTAGTCGGCAAAACGTCGCAGAGATGACGATACGGCCACTGCCGGGCGGGGAGGTGCCGCCCGGAGGTTCGGCGCCGATAGGGTGGGGACCGCCATGGCAAAGATCGTCCAAGTACCCGCCCGTGCCGTCGTGTCGCACGGCGTCAACCCGACCGCGCGTTTCCTGCTGCGGATCGGGATCTCCCCGAACGCCGTGACCATCGCCGGCACCGTCGGCGTGCTGATCGGCGCGTGGCTCGGCGCGACCGGCCACCTCTTCTGGGGCACGTGGGTGGTCACCGCCTGCGCGCTCACCGACGTGCTCGACGGGACGATGGCCCGGATGCGGGGCGGCTCCGGCAAGTTCGGCGCCCTGCTCGACTCGTCGATGGACCGGATCGCCGACGGCGCGGTCTTCGGCGCGGTCGTCTTCTACATGGCGACCCAGGGCAATCCGTACGGCGGCACGGCCGCGGCCCTGATCGCCCTCGCGGCCGGCCAGGTGGTCTCGTACGTGAAGGCCCGCGCGCAGAGCCTGGGGCTGAACGCGGACGTGGGCATCGCCGAGCGCCTCGAACGGCTGGTCATCCTCGGCGTCGGCGGCCTGCTCGGCTCGGCCGGGCTCGCCTGGGGGCTGCCGGCCGCGCTCTGGGTGGTGGCCGGGCTCTCGGTGATCACCGTCTTCCAGCGCCTGATCCACGCCGCCCGCACCGAGCCCGCCCCCGAGCCGGCCCCGGAGACTTCGTGAAGGACCGGCTGACCGAGATCGGGTTCGCGGCCGGCTGGCGGCTGGTCCGCATGTTGCCGCTCCCGGTCGCGCGCGCCCTGTTCAACGCGGCCGCCGATCACGCGTACCGGAAGAACGGCCCCGGCACCCAGCGCCTGCGCCGGAACCTCACCCAGGTCGTCGGACCGGATATGCCGGACTCGCTGGTGCGCGACGGGCTGCGCTCGTACGCGCGGTACTGGATGGAGGCCTTCCGGCTCCCGTCCGGGACCAAGCAGCAGTTCCTCGACGGGTTCGGGATCTCCCCGGAGCACTACGAATACATCAGGAGCGGGACGACCAGTGGCACCGGCATAATCCTGGCGCTGCCGCACATGGCCAACTGGGACGCGGCCGCGGCCTGGGTCGTCTCCAACGGCTGGCGGATGACCACCGTGATGGAGCGGCTCAAGCCCGAGGGTGTCTACCGGCAGTTCGTCGCGTACCGCGAGAAGATCGGCATGGAGATCATGCCGCTCATCGGCGGCGAACGGCCCCCGCTCGACGTGCTCGCCGAGCGGCTCGGCCAGGGTTGGATCGTCTGCCTGCTCGGCGACCGCGACCTCTCCAAGCGGGGGGTGGAGGTCAAGTTCTTCGGCGGGACCACCCGGATGCCGGCCGGCCCGGCGATCCTGGCGATCCGCACCGGGGCGCCGCTCTACGCCGCCGACCTCTCCTTCACCCCGACCCAGACCTACGCGGTGCTGCGCCCGGTCGTGCCGCCCGCCGAGGGGCCGCTCGACGAGCGGGTCAAGGCCACCACGCAACTGCTGGCCGACGCCTACGCCGCGGGGATCGCCGAACATCCGCAGGACTGGCACATGCTGCAGAAACTGTGGCTCTAGGGGGAGCGTCGTGCGGATCGGGATCGTCTCGCCTTACTCCTTCGACGTGCCCGGCGGCGTGCAGAACCACATCATGGACCTCTCCGAGGCGCTGATCGGCCTGGGTCACGAGGTCAGCGTGCTCGCGCCCGCCGAGGAGGACGCCGACCTGCCGCCCTATGTCGTGGCGGCCGGGCGGGCGGTGCCGTTCCCCTACAACGGGTCGGTGGCGCGGATCTCGTTCGGCCCGGTGTCGACGGCGCGGGTGCGGCGGTGGCTCAACCGCGGCAACTTCGACGTGCTGCACGTGCACGAGCCGATGGCGCTCAGCCTCTCGATGCTGGCGGTGCTGTCGGCGCGGGGACCGGTGGTGGCGACGTTCCATACCGCGATGACGAGATCACGGGCGCTGTCGGTTGCCCAGGGGCTGCTGCAGCTGGTGATGGAGAAGATCACCGCCCGGATAGCGGTCAGCGAGCTGGCCCGGAAGGTGCAGGTGGAGCACCTCGGCGGGGGAGCGGTGGAGATCCCCAACGGGGTGGCGTTGGCGAAGTACGCGGACGCCGAGCCGCTGGACGGCTGGCCCGGGAGCGGCGGGGCGCTCGGGTTCCTCGGCCGGTTCACCGAGCCGCGCAAGGGCTTCCCGATCCTGCGGTCGGCCTTCGTGGCGCTGGCCCGGGAGCGCCCCGGTGTCCGCCTGCTGGTGGCCGGCCCCGGCGACGCTTCCCAGCTTTACGACGATATTCCCGACGATATGCACGATAGGGTCAAATTTCTCGGTTTAGTGTCGGAAGCGGACAAAGTTCGCATGCTCCGCAGTGTCGACGTATACGTGGCGCCGAACACCGGCGGGGAGAGCTTCGGCATGATCCTCACCGAGGCGATGGCGGCCGGGACGGCGATCGCGGCGAGCGACCTGGACGCGTTCCGCCGGGTACTCGACGGCGGCAAGGCCGGCGCGCTCTTCCCCACCGGCGACCCGGCCGCGCTGGCCGTCCTGCTCGGCGCGCTGCTCGACGACCCGGACCGCCGGCGGGCCCTCTCGGCGGCCGCGCACACCACCGTCGCGGCCTTCGACTGGCCGGTCGTCGCGCAGCGGGTGCTCGAGGTCTACGCCACCGCGATCGAGGCCACCGACGGCCGGGTCATCGACGAAGAGTGGGCAGAGCCACGGCCGGGGGCCTGACCCGCGGTCGTCGCGGGGCACTACGATGCCCGGCATGTGGTGGGTGCTGGGGGTGGTCGCGCTCGTGGCGCTGCTCTCCGCCTACCTCGGCTGGACGGCGCACCGGGTCGAGCGCGTGCACGTGCGGGCCCAGTCGGCCGAGCGG
Source organism: Actinoplanes subtropicus (assembly GCF_000721705.1). Lineage (GTDB taxonomy): Bacteria > Actinomycetota > Actinomycetes > Mycobacteriales > Micromonosporaceae > Actinoplanes > Actinoplanes subtropicus. The sequence continues at coordinate 205,239 of NZ_JOJL01000026.1, read as the reverse complement.
GCCCTCGACGCGCACCTGCTGCGCCGGGCCGCGGCCGCCGCGGTGGTCGCCGAGGAGCAGGACAACGACGAGCTGTATGCGGCGGCCCGGCTGGCCCTCGACGCCGACCCCGACGAGCGCGAGCCGGCCGAGAACGACCTGACCCGCCTCCTGCGCTCGGCGCCGCTCACCGGGGCCGACCCGGCCACCCGCCAGCTGATCGCCACCAGCCGCCGGGTCGGGCTGGCCCGGCAGGTGCACACCGACCAGGTGCGTGACGCGCTGACCGCCCGCGACCGGCTGCTGGTGCGTGCGCTGGGGATGGCCCGGCGCTACCCGCTGCCGCAGTATTTCGACATCGAGGACCCGGCGCTGCCCGAGTCGGTGGCCGGGGTGCCGCTGCCGGCCTCCCCGCCCACCGCGCCACTCGAGTCGGTCTAGTCACCAGCCGTGCTATGACCAGCCGTTTTATTTACCAGCCGCGCTCGGCGAGCCGGTGCGGCACCGGGATGTCGTCGACGTTGATGCCGACCATGGCCTCGCCCAGGCCGCGCGAGACCTTGGCGAGCACGTCCGGGTCGTCGTGGAACGTGGTGGCCTTGACGATCGCGGAGGCGCGCTGAGCCGGGTTGCCGGACTTGAAGATGCCCGAGCCGACGAAGACCCCCTCGGCGCCCAGCTGCATCATCATTGCGGCGTCGGCGGGCGTCGCGATACCGCCCGCGGTGAACAGCACCACCGGCAGCTTGCCCGCCTCGGCGACCTCCTTGACCAGCTCGTACGGCGCCTGCAGCTCCTTGGCGGCGACGAACAGCTCGTCCTCGGGGAGGGTCTGCAGCCGGCGGATCTCCTGCCGGATCTTGCGCATGTGCGTGGTCGCGTTGGAGACGTCCCCGGTGCCGGCCTCACCCTTCGACCGGATCATCGCGGCCCCCTCGGTGATCCTGCGCAGGGCCTCGCCGAGGTTGGTGGCGCCGCAGACGAACGGCACGGTGAACTGCCACTTGTCGATGTGGTTGGCGTAGTCGGCCGGCGTCAGCACCTCGGACTCGTCGACGTAGTCGACCCCGAGCGCCTGCAACACCTGGGCCTCGACGAAGTGCCCGATCCGCGCCTTCGCCATCACCGGGATCGACACCGCCTCGATGATGCCGTCGATCATGTCAGGATCGGACATCCGGGACACGCCACCCTGCGCGCGAATGTCGGCCGGCACCCGCTCCAACGCCATGACCGCCACGGCCCCGGCGTCCTCCGCGATCTTCGCCTGCTCCGGCGTGACCACATCCATGATCACACCGCCCTTGAGCATCTCCGCCATACCGCGCTTGACCCGCGCGGTCCCGACGGCGGGCTGGTTGTCAGACATGGTTCTGCTCCTCAAGCGGGGTTTCGGTACCTGAATCCTACGCAGCGCCCACCCCCGCACCGATGGCCAATCGACCCCCCGGTGGCCTGCGCGCCGTCCTTGACTTCCGCGATTCCGGCCGTACGCCCGGCCCGGCCCACAACCGCACAAACCGCCCAACCCGGCTTCGCCGCTGGCGCCGGCGACCACCTGCAACACCGGGCCGTAGCGCCCGCATCCGGCCAGGCGGCCGACTTGAGGATTTCGCCCCCGCGAACCGAACCGCAACCCGCCTGCGCCCGTTTCGCACTCCACCACCGGCCACCCGACCCGAACTGACTGGCATGACCGACGCGATGATTACCGAGCTGGCCCTGCAGGCGATGACCATCGCGGCCAAGATGGCCGCTCCCGTCCTGCTCACCGCCCTGGTGGTGGGCTTCGCGATCTCCCTCTTCCAGTCGGTCACCCAGATCCAGGAGGCGACCCTCTCCTTCGTCCCCAAGGCCGTGGCCTGCGGCGCCGCCCTACTCTTCTCCGGCAACTGGATGCTGCACGAGATGGTCACCTACACCACCCAGCTCTTCGAAAAGCTGCCGCAGCTGCTCGGCTGACCCACGTTCCGAAGAGCCGGCCTCCCTCGCGAGGCCGGCTTTTTCGTGGTTTTTGACCACTTACGCAGAATGAAGGGCCAGGGGCAGCGTCAGCTGGGCCCCTGGCCCGGCCTCGGCGTGAGCGACGGTCCGCACCACCCACCCGGATACGACATCTTGAATTTGATCTTGAAGTTGAGCTGCCTAAGCTGGACGCGTGAACATTGGAGTGCTTGCCCTGCAGGGGGACGTTCGGGAGCATCTGGCCGCGCTGGCCGAGAGTGACGTGCTGGCGCGGCCGGTGCGGCGGCCGGAGGAGCTCGCCGACGTCGAGGCGCTGGTGATCCCCGGCGGCGAGTCGACCGCGATCAGCAACCTCGCGGTGAGCTTCGGGCTGCTCGATCCGATCCGGAAGCGGATCGCCGACGGCATGCCGGTGTACGGCTCCTGCGCCGGCATGATCATGCTGGCCACCATGGTGCTCGACGGGCGGCCCGACCAGGAGTCCTTCCAGGGGATCGAGATGACCGTGCGGCGTAACGCGTTCGGCCGGCAGGTCGACTCGTTCGAGGGCGACGTGCCGATCGACGACATCCCGGGCGGCGATTTTCACGCCGTCTTCATCCGTGCGCCATGGGTCGAGGAGGTCGGCGACGACGTGCGGGTGTTGGGCCGCGTCAAGGACGGTCCGGCCGCCGGTAGGATTGTCGCCGTTCGGCAGGGGAACCTGCTCGCCACGGCTTTCCACCCGGAGCTCACCGGCGACCTCCGCGTCCACCGGTACTTCGTCGAGATGGTCCGCCAGGCCGCCTGAGACACGGAGGTTTTCGCATGTCCGGCCACTCCAAGTGGGCGACGACCAAGCACAAGAAGGCCGTCATCGACGCCAAGCGCGGCAAGATGTTCGCCAAGCTCATCAAGAACATCGAGGTTGCGGCCCGCACGGGCGGTGGGGATCCGGCCGGCAACCCGACGCTCTACGATGCCATCCAGAAGGCGAAGAAGAGCTCCGTCCCCAACGACAACATCAACAACGCGGTCAAGCGCGGCTCCGGCCTGGAGGCCGGCGGCGCCGACTGGCAGACGATCATGTACGAGGGGTACGGCCCGAACGGCGTCGCGATCCTGATCGAGTGCCTCACCGACAACCGGAACCGTGCGGCCACCGAGGTGCGCACCGCGCTGACCCGAAACGGCGGCACGTTCGCCGACGCCGGCAGCGTGTCGTACCTGTTCAACCGCAAGGGCGTGGTGATCGTCCCGAAGGGCGCCCTCAGCGAGGACGACCTGATGCTGGCGGTCCTCGACGCGGGCGCCGAGGAGATCAACGACCTCGGGGACTCGTTCGAGGTGGTCAGCGAACCGACCGACCTGATTCCGGTGCGCACGGCGCTGCAGGAAGCCGACATCGAGTACGACTCGGCCGAGTCGTCACTGGTGCCGACCATGACGGTGCCGGTGGACGAGGACGCGGCCCGCAAGGTGTTCAAGCTGATCGACGCGCTCGAGGACTGCGACGACGTCCAGAACATCTTCGCCAACTTCGACGTGTCGGACGAGGTCATGGCGGCTATCGACGCGTGACGCGTGAGGCGTGAGCTTCAGGACGGGGCTGGTGCGGTCTGCACCGGCCCCGTCCGTGTATTTCGGGCGATACTGGTGTCGGCGTTTCGCACGCATGCGAGCATGAGAACAGTTGACTAGTGACAGCTGGTCCAGTGACCAGTAGGATGAGGGGGTGTTGGCCAGCATGCCGAGCATCAATCTGCCGCCCATCGAGGACCTCGACGTCGATGATCTCGCCTCCCTGCCCAAGGAATATCGCTACGAGTTGCACAACGGAAGCCTCGTCATCATGACGCCCTCCATCTACTGGCATAAGTGGATGGCCCGCCGGCTCGTGGACAGGTTCTGCGCGGCCGGGTTTGAGGCGCTCCAAGACACCGGCGTTCGAGGAGATCGGCCACGCGACAACCGGGTTCCTGACGTGGGCGTGCTCATCAATGACCTCGCCGACGTCGCTGAGGACGCAAACCTTCCTGGCTCAGCGTTCCGCCTGGTCGCCGAGATCGTGTCGGAAAACTCCATGAACGGTGAGTACACCGACAAGGCTCAGTGGTATGCGGAGCGCGGCATCCCTGAGTACTGGGTCGTCGACCGGACGCCGGAACGTGCGCGCGACAACGCGGTGGTGCATCTTCATCGCCTGACGCTTTCGGGTGGCTCGACGCCGGCCTACGTTCGCGAGCGCACCGTCCGGCTGTCCGAACTGGAAGTGGAGTATCGTATGAAGGGCGCGCAGCGGTAATGGCGCCGGTCGATCGGTAAAGGTCAGGTGCCGGGGGAGAGCCAGGACATGTACTGGATGATTCCGCCGATCAGGAGAATGCCGGTCACCACCAGGCGGCCGACCCGGTGCCATCGTTCTTTCTTGCAGGCGTGGACCCACGCTATGCACGCGTCGGCCAGCGGGACCGCTCCCGTACGTACGGTGTCGGGAAGCACCCTCGCCTTGCGCAACGCCAGCGTCTGACCCGGGCCATGCAGCGGCACGTAGGGCTGCGTGCGCAGCACGCGGATGTCGACGTCGTAGATCTGCTCGTCGCGCCACTGCTTCGTGCGCGACGCCAGCCTCCGGTGCAGGTATTCGGCCGGGGCGTCCTTGCCCGCCAGCCGTGACCAGGCGCGCAGCCGGCGCCAGTGGCCGGCCACGTCGGCGAGCACGTCCATGTAGAGGTGGCCGCCCTCGGGATCGCCGCCCACCAAGCGGTCCGTCTCGCGGCGCAGGGCCGTCAGGTGGCCGGTGACGAAGGCGACGAACTCCGGTGGCGGCTCGTCATCCATCGGCGGAACGAGGTACATGCCCACTACCTCCCGCACTCATCGTCGAGGCGTGTCGGTGCCGGGCGCAAGACCGGCCCGTATTAGGGTGTCGAACACACGTACGTGCGGCAGGGGAGGTCTGAGGTGCGCGTGCTCGGCGTCGACCCGGGCCTGACCCGCTGCGGCGTCGGCGTCGTCGAGGGCGTGCCCGGGCGGCAGTGCAAGCTGATCGGGTATTACGTGGTTTACACCGACCCCGACGACGACATCGCGCTGCGCCTGCTGCGGCTGGACACCGAGCTGGCCAAGCTGGTCGCCGAGCACAAGCCGCAGAGCGTCGCCGTGGAGCGGGTGTTCTCCCAGCACAACGTGCGGACGGTGATGGGCACGGCGCAGGCCAGCGGGGTCGCCGTGCTGGCCGGCGCGCGGGCCGGGCTGCCGGTGCAGACATATACGCCGAGCGAGGTGAAGGCGGCCGTGACCGGCTCCGGCACGGCCGGCAAGCAGCAGGTGACCAGCATGGTCACCCGGCTGCTCGGGCTGGACGCGCCGCCCAGGCCGGCCGACGCGGCGGACGCGCTCGCCCTCGCCATCTGCCACATCTGGCGCGGCGGCACCCGCGCCCGGATAGAAGCCGCGGCCCTCGCCGCCAGAAGGGGAGCACGACGATGATCGCCAGCGTTCGTGGCGTGGTGGCCGCCGTCAATCCGGACAGCGCGGTGATCGAGGTCGGCGGCGTCGGCCTGCAGGTGCAGTGTGCGCCGGGCACCCTCGCCGGCCTCAAGGCCGGCGTCGAGGCGCGGCTGGCCACCAGCATGGTGGTCCGGGAGGATTCGTTGACCCTGTACGGGTTCGCCGACGACGACGAGAAGCAGCTGTTCGAGCTGCTGCAGACGGCCAGCGGGGTCGGGCCGCGGCTCGCCCAGGCGGTGCTGGCCGTGCACTCGCCGGTAGTGGTGCGCCGGGCGATCGCCGGCGCCGACCTGGCGACCCTCACCCAGGTGCCGGGCATCGGCAAGAAGGGCGCCGAGAAGATGGTCGTCGAGCTGCGCGACCGGATCGGCCCGCTGACGCTCGGCGACGGCGCCCCGGCCGGCGTGCTCCGCGGCGAGTGGCAGGAGCAGGTGCGCCAGGGCGTGCTCGCGCTGGGCTGGACCGTCGCGCAGGCCGACCAGGCGGTGTCCAAGCTGGCCGAGTCGATCGACGGCGAGGCGCCGCCGGTCCCGGTGCTGCTGCGCCAGGCGATCCGCCTGTTGGGCCGGACCCGTTAGGGCCCAAACGGACATAACGCTACAAGGTGGAACAATAAGGGGGGCCGCGCCCCATTCAGGAAGATAAATGAAAATGGGACTGATCCCGTCCGGGCGACTGTGGGATTGGTCATTCTCGCCGGGCGGCCGACGGGATCGCTAGGTGTCGATCAAGCTGCTACCGTCGCCTTGGTTCCAACGGGGGACCCCGATGGGGGAGACGGCGATTTTGCCGCGGAACCGGCGATGCCGGCCGCCTGAATTCGCTTCTCTTCTCGGAAATCGAGAGGTGGAAACACTTGCGTAAGCTTCTGCAGCGACTCGCTGTCGTCGGCGCGACGACCGCGACGCTCGGCGCCGTCGCGGCGTCGCCGGCGATGGCCGCCACCGGTGGCGGTTGCAACCAGCGCACCGACACCACGCCGTGCATCAGCTGGAGCAACAACTTCGTCTACGGCGACTTCTACCAGTACGCGGCGCCGGACTCCTCCCGGGTCAAGTACCGGATCGAGATCTGGACCGGTCGGCCGAACAAGCCGTGGGTCAGGAAGAACACCCGTACCGGGGCGATCGACCACACCGGTCACTACGCCGCTCTCTCCCAGGGCGTTGCCTCCCTTCCGGCCGCCGACGAGCACGCCATGACGCGGGTGATCATCTTCTCCAGCAGCGGCGCCACGGCGCTGCAGGTGGACAGCCCGGTCGTGTACTACCTCACCTGATCGCCGAGCACCTGAGCGGCAGTCGGCGGCCCGTTTCCCGATGGGAGGCGGGCCGCCGTCCCATTTGGCGAGTGTCGGGCCCGGGATGCCGCACGGCGCGGACTAAAGTGAAGACGAATTTCGGGACAGGGGATGGTGGTGATGGTGTGGGGCGTCGATCGGTGTGTGCCGCGACGGGACCCCGCGCCCGCTGCCCTGGGGGTCGTCGACGGTGACCGATGACCTGGTCTCGCCCCACGCCGAAGACGAGGAGCTGGACGCCGAGGTAAGCGTTCGGCCGCGCCGGCTCGCCGAGTTCATCGCCCAGCACCGCGTGCGCGACCAGCTCGAGCTGCTGCTGAAGGGCGCGATGGGTCGCGAGGCCCCGCCCGACCACATCCTGCTCTCGGGGCCGCCCGGCCTGGGTAAGACCACGTTGGCCAACATCGTCGCGGCGGAGTTGGGGACGGGGATCCGTACCACCAGCGGTCCGGTGATCGAGCGGTCCGGTGACCTGGCCGCGATCCTGACCAGCCTCGCCCCCGGCGACGTGCTGTTCATCGACGAGATCCACCGGATCGCCAAGCCGGCCGAGGAACTGCTGTACAGCGCGATGGAGGACTTCCGGGTCGACGTGGTGGTCGGCAAGGGGCCGGGCGCCACCGCGATCCCGCTGGACGTCGAGCCGTTCACCCTGGTCGGCGCGACCACCCGGGCCGGCCTGCTGTCCGCCCCGATGCGCGACCGGTTCGGTTTCGTGGCCCACCTCGACTTCTACTCGCCGGCCGACCTGGACGTCCTGCTGCACCGCTCGGCCCGCATCCTCGGCGTGCCGATCACGCCGGAGGGCGCCGCGGAGATCGCCGGCCGGTCGCGCGGGACGCCGCGGATCGCCAACCGCCTGCTGCGCCGGGTGCGCGACTATGCCGAGGTGCGGGCCGACGGGGTGGTCACGCAGGAAACCGCGAAAGAAGCCCTGCGGGTGTACGACGTGGACGCGCTCGGCCTGGACCGGCTGGACCGGGCCGTGCTGCGGGCGCTTATCGAGACGTTCCGTGGCGGCCCGGTCGGCCTGTCCACGCTGGCCGTCGCGGTCGGTGAGCAGTCGGACACGGTGGAGGAGGTGTGCGAGCCGTTCCTCGTCCGGGCGGGGCTGCTGGCGCGTACGCCGAGGGGCCGGGTGGCGACCGAATCGGGCTGGCTGCATCTCGGCAAGACGCCGCCGTCGGGGGCGGTTCAGGCGGACTTGTTCGCCCGAGACGTATGAAATCCGCTCGTAATGTGAACGTGATGTGTGCCGCATTCGGACTTCCCAGGTTGACCGATTAGACTCGCCGCGGTTCAACCCCGATGTGTATATCGCCCCGACGTGCGCACACCAGCGCACCGGGGCCTACGGAAGGCTTTCTTGTGCCACTAGCAGCCGGTCAGGGAGCAGGGAACAGCTTCACCACCATCCTGTTCCTGCTCCTGCTCTTCGGCGTGGTCTATTTCTTGATGATCCGCCCGCAGCAGAAGCGGCGCCGCGAGGCGATGAACATGCAGAGTCAACTCGGCCCGGGTGACCAGATCGTCACCATTGGCGGACTGCACGGCACGATCGTCTCGATCGACGACGACGTGGCTACGCTGGAGGTCGCTCCCGGTGTTCAGGTGAAGTTCGCTCGCCAGGCCATCGCCCGCACCCTGCCCCGGCAGGACGCGGAGGAGAGCGCCGCCGCAGCCGACGAGGCCGAGGCCGAGCCGGCGGCGGAGGAACCGGTCGCAGACGACACCGTGGCCGACACCAAGAAAAAGGACTGACTCTTTTTCCCGGACCGGCCCGCGGCGTATTCGGCCGCCGGGCCGGTTCGTACGGCCGGAGATCGGCCATTGACAATGTATCGAGTGCCGCCAGGGGGGCGGCCGTAACGCAGGGAGACCCAACGCCGTGGCACGACCACCACAGGGACAGATGCATCCCGGACGGCAACTCGGAGTGCTCGGCCTGGTCTTCGTCGTCCTGTATCTGCTCGTCTTCTTCGCCGGCGGGGCCAAGGGCAGCTTCACCGACCGGCTCCAGCCCAAGCTGGGCCTGGACCTGGTGGGCGGCACGCAGGCCACCTACATCGCGTCCGTGCAGGGTGGCCAGGTGCCGTCGCCGGAGAGCATGCAGCAGGCCAAGGGCATCATCGAGAACCGCGTGAACGCGCTCGGCGTGTCCGAGGCCGAGGTGGTCGTCCAGGGCCAGCGCAACATTGTGGTGTCGCTCGCCGGTGAGGCCAAGGACCAGCTCAAGGACCTCGCCCAGGCGGCCCAGATGCGCTTCCGCCTGGTGATCGGCGCGACCGGCGACGTGTCGACGACCGCGCTGAACCCGCCGACCGCGAAGCCTTCGGCGAGCGCCTCGGCCGGGACCTCGGCCAAGCCGTCGACCAGCGCGTCGGCCGCCACCGGCGCCTCCGCCAAGCCCTCGTCGTCGACCGGCGGCCAGGGCGGTGGCGAGGTCGTGAAGGCGCCGAGCCCGAGCGTCACGCCGTCCGCGGCCGGCAGCCCGGCCGCCACCACGGCAACCCCCGCCGCCACCCCGACCGCCGCGCCCACCGAGGCCGCGCTGCCGCAGGCCACCGGTGAGGAGAAGGTGACCCTCGCCGACGTGCAGAACAAGGTCGGCGCCGCCGCCTGGGCCGCCGCCCAGAAGCTGACCGCCCCGGTCGACCTCTCCACCGACCCCAAGGCCGGCCTGCCGTACGCGCCGTTCGGGAAGCTGGGCGGCGCCGAGGTCAACCTGCTGCCGGCGCAGATGCAGTACGACGTGCCGACGATCAGCTGCGCGCAGTTGGCCGCCCGGCCCAACGGCGCGATCGACGACGTGAGCAAGCAGGCCACGGTCTGCTTCGAGGGTGGCAAGATCCTGATGGACAAGGCGCCGGTCGTCGGCGAGGACATCTCCAAGGCGAGCCCGCAGCTCGACCAGCAGACCGGCCGGTGGGTCGTCTCGCTCGACTTCAAGAGCGAGGGCTCGACGAAGTGGGCCAACCTGACCCGCCAGGCGTTCAACGCCACCTCCAGCGACCCGTGCTACGTCGCCGCCACCGCGATGTACAGCAGTGGCCAGGTCCAGCACTGCGCCGTCGCGGTGGTGCTGGACAAGGAGGTCATCTCCGCGCCGCAGATCCAGGGCGTGCTCACCGGCACCTCGCAGATCACCGGCGACTTCACCGCCACCTCCGCGAAGAAGCTGGCCGACCAGCTGAACTTCGGCGCGCTGCCGGTGACCTTCACCTCCGGCCCGGCGCAGACGGTCTCCGCGACCCTGGGCGGGCAGCAACTGCGCGCGGGCCTGCTGGCCGCCGGTATCGGTATGGCGCTGGTCGCGGTCTACGCGTTCTTCTACTACCGGCTGCTCGGGTCGGTGATCTTCCTGAGCCTCGCCCTCTCCGGTCTGCTGACGTTCGGCGCGCTGGTCTTCCTGGGCCGGACGATCGGCTTCACGCTCAGCCTGGCGGGCATCGCCGGCTTCATCGTGTCGCTGGGTGTGGCGGCCGACTCGTTCGTCATCTACTTCGAGCGGCTCAAGGACGAGATCCACGAGGGCCGGAGCGCACGCAGCGCGGTGCCACGAGCCTGGGCCCGGGCTCGCCGTACGATCATCTCGGCCAACACGATCACGATCATGGCCGCGGTGGTCCTCTACATCGTCTCGATCGGCGCGGTGCAGGGCTTCGCCTTCGCACTGGGTCTCTCCACCGTGCTCGACCTGGTCGTGGTGTTCCTGTTCCGGCACCCGATCATGACGATGTTCGCGAACACGAAGGCGTTCCTGTCGCCGCGGGTCAGCGGTCTCGGCCGCGTCCTGCGTCGCCCTTCGACCGACGTCAAGGAGGCCTGAGATGGCCCGTTCCGGTCTAGCCACTCGCCTCTACCAGGGCGAGGCGAACATCAACATCGTGGGCCGGCGCAAGATCTGGTTCGCGGTGGCCGCCGTCCTCGTGCTGGTCTCGATCGTCAGTTTCGCGACCCTGCGCTTCAGCCTCGGCATCGAGTTCGCCGGCGGTACGTCGTTCTCCGTGCCGGCCCAGGCGGCCACCAGGGTGCTGACCCAGGCCGAGGTTTCCGATGCGGTGACCCGCGCCATCCACGACGTCGATCCGAAGGCCGAGGTGAGTGCGGCGCAGGGCGTGGGTTCGGGCGCCGGTGCGAGCTTCACCGTGCGCGGCCCGGCGATGAGCCGCGGGCAGGCCGAGCAGGTCAAGGCGTCGATCGTCCAGGCTCTCGGGGTACCGGCCGAAAAGGTCAGCGACGACCAGGTCTCGGCGGCCTGGGGCGGTCAGGTGACCAAACAGGCGATCATCGGTCTGATCATCTTCCTCGCCCTGGTGATGGTGTACCTGGTCATCCGGTTCGAGTGGCGGATGGCGGCGGCCGCCGTCTCCTCGCTGCTGCTCGACCTGATCCTGACCGCGGGCGTGTATTCGCTGGTCGGCTTCGAGGTCACGCCGTCCACGGTGATCGGCTTCCTGACGATCCTCGGTTACTCGCTGTACGACGTCGTGGTCGTGTTCGACAAGGTGCAGGAGAACACCCGCGGCATCACGGCCGGCAGCACCCGGACGTACGCCGAGGCGACGAACCTCGCGGTCAACCAGACGATCATGCGGTCGATCAACACCGGTCTGGTGGCGCTGCTGCCGGTCGGCGGCCTGTTGTTCATCGGCGCCGGCCTGCTCGGCGCGGGCACGCTGAAGGACCTCGGCCTCGTGCTGTTCGTCGGCATGGGCATCGGCGTCATCTCGTCGATCATGTTCGCGGCGCCGCTGCTGACCGCGTTCAAGGACCAGGATCCGAAGATCAAGGCGCACACCGCCCGGGTGCTGGCCCGCCGGGCGGCGGCCAAGTCCGGCGACGTCGCGCCGCGCGCCGAGCGGCAGCGGAACGCGACCGCGTCGGACGAGGCGCCGGCCATGGCCTCGACCGGCACGTCGGCCCCGCGGCCGGGCAGCCGGCCGGCCGCGGCCAAGCGCAGCGGCACGAACCGCGGCGGCCGCCCCGGCGGCACCGGCAACCGCCCCGGCGGCTCGAAGCGCCGCTAGTCTCAGAGCACACGACGGCCCGTCTCTCCCCGGAGAGGCGGGCCGTTAGTCTGTCGGCCGTGACTGATGAGATCCCCCGCGGCGACAGCGGGCCCGAGCTGGCCGCCGTCGTCGCGAACGGCACCATCGACGTTCCCGACTTCCCCCAGCCGGGCGTCCTGTTCAAGGACCTGATGCCGCTGTTCGCCGACGGCGCGGCGTTCCGCCGGGTGGTCGACGGGATCGTCGCGCACTACCCGGACGGGTTCGATGTGGTGGCCGGGGTGGAGGCGCGCGGGTTCGTGGTGGCCGCCGCGGTCGCGTATGCCACCGGGACCGGCGTGGTGCCCGTACGCAAGGCCGGCAAGCTGCCGCGGAAGGCGCTCAGCGCCTCGTACGCGCTCGAGTACGGCGAGGCCACCCTCGAGGTGCACGAGGACGCGTTCATCGCCGGCCAGCGGGTCCTGGTGGTCGACGACGTTCTGGCCACCGGCGGCACCGCGACCGCGGCGATCGAGCTGGTCGAACGGGCCGGCGGCACGGTCGCGGGCTTCACCGTGCTGATGGAGCTGGGCTTCCTGGACGGCCGGGAGCGGCTCGCGCCGCGTACGGTCCACGCGTTGCTGACCGTTTGATGCCTGTTTATCCGGCGGGGAGCTGCTCTTTCGGAGGTTCGGCCACGCCATCGGGGAAGACCATGCGGGTAGGATGGCGTTCCTAACCAGGTGACCAATGGCATGAGCGGACTTCTCCGGCCGACGGCGACCGGTGAGGTTCCAGGCGATGGTGTGAGGAGGCCGGTGTCCAGCGACGTCGCCCCTCCGGCGGAGGGCACGGTGCAGCCGACCGAGAACACACGAACCGGCGCGGACGCTGAGGCGCCGCCCGTCGAGGAGACACGCCCGGCCGAGACGGCGCAGCCCGTCGAGGCCGCTCAGCCCCAGCCTGTGCCGCCGGCGGTTTCTGCGCCGTCCGAAGAGCCAGGTGCCGGTAACGGCACAGACCCCGAGGTCACCCAGCCGCTGCCGCCCGAGGAGGAGCCGAGCGGCGGCTTCGGCCTGGCCAGCGCGCCCACCGGCCGGCGGGTCCGGGCGCGGCTCGCCCGTTTCAACGCGCCCTGGCAGAGCACTCAGGTCAGCGAGGTGCTCGAGCCGCTGATCGCCACCCATCGCGCCAGCCATCCCAAGGCGGACGGCCGGCAGTTGCAGCGCGCCTTTGACGTGGCCGCCCGCTGGCACTCGGGGCAGTACCGCAAGTCCGGCGACCCGTACATCACGCACCCGCTCGCCGTGGCGACCATCCTCGCGAACCTCGGCATGGACACGACCACCCTGGTCGCGGCCCTGCTGCACGACACGATCGAGGACACCGACTACTCGCTCGACCAGATGAAGAGCGACTTCGGCGGCGAGGTCGCGCTGCTGGTCGACGGCGTGACCAAGCTCGACCGGGTCAAGCTGGGCGACGCGGCCAAGGCGGAGACGATCCGCAAGATGGTCGTGGCCATGGCGAAGGACCCGCGCGTACTGGTCATCAAGCTGGCCGACCGGCTGCACAACATGCGTACGCTGACCTTCCTGCCCCGGCCCAAGCAGGAGCAGAAGGCCAAGGAGACGCTGGAGATCCTCGCCCCGCTGGCCCACCGCCTCGGTATGAACACGATCAAGTGGGAGCTCGAGGACCTCGCGTTCGGCACGCTGTTCCCCAAGCGGTTCGAGGAGATCAACCGCCTGATCGGCGAGCACCAGCCGCAGCGGGAGGCGCTGCTGCGGCAGGTCACCAACCGCGTACAGCTGGATCTGAAGTCCGCGAAGATCAAGGCGGAGACCACCGGCCGCCCGAAGCACCTGTATTCGATCTACCAGAAGATGATCGTGCGGGGCCGCGACTTCAACGACATCTACGACCTGGTCGGCGTGCGCATCCTGGTCGACACGGTCCGCGACTGCTACGCCGCGCTGGGCGTCATCCACGCGAACTGGCAGCCGGTGCCGGGCCGGTTCAAGGACTACATCGCGATGCCGAAGTTCAACATGTACCAGTCGTTGCACACGACGGTCATCGGCCCGACCGGCAAGCCGGTCGAGATGCAGATCCGCACCTTCGCGATGCACCGTACGGCCGAGTTCGGCATCGCCGCGCACTGGAAGTACAAGGAGCAGAAGGGCGCGACGATCGTCGGCCCGCCGGCGCACATCGACGAGATGACGTGGCTGCGGCAGCTGCTCGACTGGCAGCGCGAGGCGAGCGACCCGTCCGAGTTCCTGGATGCGTTGCGGTTCGACCTGTCCAGCCAGGAGGTCTACGTCTTCACGCCGAAGGGCGACGTGATCCCGCTGCCCACCGGCTCGACCCCGGTCGACTTCGCGTACGCGGTGCACACCCAGGTCGGGCACAAGTGCATCGGCGCGCGGGTGAACGGCAAGCTGGTCCCGCTCGAGTCGACGCTCTCCAACGGCGACGTGATCGAGATCTTCACGTCGAAGTCGGCCACGGCCGGGCCCACGCAGGACTGGCTCGGCTTCGTGAAGAGCCCCCGAGCCCGTACGAAGATCAGGCAGTTCTTCAACAAGGAACGCCGCGAGGAAGCGATCGAGGTCGGCAAGGAGTCGATCGTCAAGGCGATGCGCAAGCAGGGCCTGCCCCTGCAACGCATGCTGACCAGCGAAAACCTGACGACGATCGCCCGCGACCTGCACCTGGCCGACGTGGCCTCGCTGTACGCGGCGGTCGGCGAGAACACGGTCTCGGCCCAGTCGGTGGTGCAGAAACTCGTGGCCGGCTTCGGCGGCGAGGAGGGCGCGGTCGAGGACATCGCCGAGACCGCCGTCGCGACCCGCCCCCCGCGCAACCGCAGCACCGCGCAGGACCCGGGCGTCGTGGTCAAGGGCGTCAGCGACGTGTGGGTCAAGCTGGCCCGCTGCTGCACTCCCGTGCCGGGCGACGCGGTCTTCGGCTTCGTGACCCGCTCCGGCGGGGTTTCGGTGCACCGGGAGGACTGCGCGAACGCGGAGGACCTGCGCGACCAGTCCGAGCGCGTGGTCGAGGTGAGCTGGAAACCGACCAGCGCGTCGACCTTCCTGGTAGCGATCCAGGTGGAGGCCCTCGACCGGCACAAGCTGCTGGCCGACGTGACCCGGGTGCTGTCGGAGGAGCGCGTCAACATCCTGTCGGCGACGGTGACGACGACGCGGGATCGGGTCGCGGTAAGTCGCTTCACGTTCGAGATGGCCGACCCGAAGCACCTGGGCCACCTGGTGGCCGCCGTCCGCAAGGTCGACGGCGTTTTCGACGCCTACCGGGTGACATCGGGCGCGTAAACTCACGCATTTCCGGCGGTACGGGGCGAAGTACGACCCCTGCTGTGGACAACGCGGCCAAATTGTCGGACGCAGTCGGTTGAATGGGGCCCCACCCATCGAGGGTGGGGGTGGGCCGCGGACTTGGGAGTAGCCGAGATTTTTGCGCCGCCGTCGCGGGGTGCGCCTGAGGTCGCGCGTTGCCACGGTGGAGCCTGAGGCGGGGACGGTGCGGCGGGCCGAGACGGCGTGTCGACCGGCTGAGCGGCGTGTGTGGGGCGAGCCACTTGAGGGTGCGGTCGAGCGGCGGTGGCGGCCGCGGGCGCGACGGGCGCGGGCGCGACGGGCGCGGGCGCGACGGGCGCGGGCGCGACGGGCGTGGGCGCGACGGGGCGCGGCGGGCGTGGGCGCGACGGGGCGCGACGGGCGTGGGCGCGACGGGCGTGGGCGCGACGGGCGTGGGCACGGGCGGCGGCGTGTCGGTCGGCTGCGTGGCGGGCTTGAGGCGGTCACGCGGCAGGGTTGCGGGGGCCTGAGTGGACTACGCGGCGGTGGCGGGGAGTGCCGCGGCACCCCATTCGGGTGGTGGCGGCCGCTGGGGTGCGCGCAGCGGTGGCGTGTCTGATCTTGAAGGCGATGCGTTCGCTGCTAACGGGAGCTCTGCACGGATTCGCTCGTCCCGACCCGAGAACGAAGAATTGCCGTTAGCTGCAAACGGCGCGCCTTCAAGATCGGGACGGGGCGGGGCCGGGGCCGAGGGGCGGAGGACGGGGCGGGGAGCGGTAGCGGCTGCGCGCGCCGGGGTGGGGCGTGGCATGTGGAGTCGTGGCGAGTGCCGGGGTGGTGGCCCGTGTGGGCGGTGGCTCGTGCCGGGGGTTGGTGGCTCGTGTGGGCGGTGGCTCGTGCCGAGGGGGTGGCTCGTGTGGGTGGTGGCTCGTGTGGGGTGGTGGCTCGTGCGGGGCGCGTGCCTCGTCGGTGGAGGGGCTGACGGGCGGTACGTGGTGCGCTCGCCGCTGCATGGGGAGGAGGTGGGGCGGGTCGCACCTCCGCGGGGGAGGGCTTTTCTCGTACCGAATCGGTTTGGGAAACGGGCGGCGCGCGAGAAAAGGGCGGAGCCGGAGCCCCGCCCTTTCCGGAACCGCTGGTGGTCAGCTCGTGGTGAGCGTCTTGATGTCCAGCTCCATCTTGGGGTGGCCGCCGCCGGCGGAGGACTTGAAGGCGCCGTCGTCGCCGGCCTTGACGACCTTCTGGGCTATGTCCAGGCCGGACGTGATCGTGCCCAGCAGGGTGTAGCTCGCGGGGAGCTGCGTGTTCGCCGTGCAGATGAAGAACTGGCTGCCGGTGCTGCCGGGCTGGCCGGTGTTGGCCATCGCGATCGAGCCCGCGGGGTACGGGTTGTTCGTGTCGGTGGGCAGGTTCTCCTCGGCCATCGTGTAGCTCGGGCCGCCCTGGCCGTCGGTCGCGCGGTAGCCCTTGCCGGTGGCGAACGGGTCGCCGCACTGGAGGACCTGGAAGTTCTTCTCGTTCACCAGTCGGTGGCACTTGGTGTTGTCCCAGAACTTCTTGCTGCTCAGGTACTCGAAGCTGGCCGTCGTGCAGGGCACCTTCGCCTTGTCGAGCGTCGCCACGATCTTGCCCAGGTTGGTGTCCATGGTCAGGGTCGCCGTGCCCGACTTCACCGCGGTGGCGGGCGGGGTGCCGACGTCCTTGACCTTGCCACCGCCGCCGGAGTCCGGCGTCCAGGTGCAGGCGACCGAGCCGGCCGGGACGGCCGCGGCGCTGGAGCTGGCGCTGGGGCTCTTCTTCTTGTTGTCGTCCTTCATCGCGGTCACGAGCCACACCGCGGCGCCGGCGATGACCACGACCGCGATCGCCGAGCCGATGACCGCCTGACGCTGGCGGCGCTTGCGAGCGGCCGCGGCGCGCTCGGCCATCTCCTTCTCGAGCCGGGCTCGCGCCGCCGCGCGCTGCCGGTCCTTGATCGACGACACGGTGTTCCTCCTGCTGTGTTCGGCCTGGGGGATTAAGACTGTGCGCTCGCCGAGGGCGCCGCGGTGGCGGCCGTCGAGGCGGCCGGCTGCGCGACGGTGAGGCTGGCGATGGTGATCTTGGTCTTGGGCTTGACCTTGTCGCCGGCATCGTCCGCGACGGTGGGGATTTTGCCGATCTTCTCGACCGTGGTCATGCCGCCGGAGACCGAGCCGACGATCGAGTATTCCGGGCTGGCCGGCGAGTAGTCCTTGAAGAAGATCAGGAACTGGCTGCCGTTGGTGCCCGGCGGGTTGCCGATCAGCGCGACCGTGCCCTTCGGATAGAGCGGGGCGGTCTGCGGGGCCTTGCCGGCCGCGGCGCTGGGCGAGGGGGTCGGCGCGGCCGGGGTGTTCTCGCTGTACACGCTGTAGGTCGGGCCGCCGAGCCCGGTGCCCGTCGGGTCACCGCAGCGGATCGCGCCGTACGTGGTGATCTCGTGGCACGTGGTGTTGTCGAAGAACTTCTTGCTCGCCAGGTACCGCAGATCCTCCGAGCCGCAGGGCGCGGTGGTCAGATCGAGGCTGACCTCGATCGGGTCGCCCTGGTCCGTCTTGATCGTCATGGTCTCGGTGCCGGACACCGGGATGTTCTTCGTGGGCGGCGTGCCGACTTCCTTGAGGTTGGTGTTGGTCGTCGCGCTCTGCGGCGTCCAGGCGCAGATGTCCTGGTCGGCCGCGGTGGTGGACTTCTTGGAGTCGAACGCCCCGCCCATCCACGCGACGCCGGCGACGATCAGCAGGACCGCGACACCCGAGCCGATCCCGGCGTATATCCGGCGCCTGCGCCGCTCCTTGACGGCTCGCCGGGCATTTTGCCGTTCGAGCTTCGCCCGGGCGAGCTTGCGCTGCCGGTCCTTACTGGATGCCACCGAACGCTGCCCTTCCTCACTGTGTCCTGTCACACGCCCGCAAGAGTGTACGGGTACCTCCTGGGAAAGTGGTGTGCGCCTGCCCGGCTAGGCTCGTTACGATTCGTACCCGATTTGTCTTTGGGAGATCCTTTGCTCGTCACCGGCTTTCCGGCGGAGGCCTTCGGCACCAACTGCTATGTGGTGGCGACGGGCCCGGGCGAGCAATGCCTGATCGTCGATCCCGGTATCGGCGTGCTCGATCAGCTCGACGAGGTGCTCGCGGAGTACCGGCTGCACCCGGCGGCGGTCCTGCTCACCCACGGCCACCTCGATCACACGTTCTCGGTGGCGCCGGTGTGCGGGGCGCGCGGCATCCCGGCGTATGTGCACCCGGCCGACCTCGAGATGCTGGCCGACCCGGCGAAGGGCCTCAGCGCCGACCTGACTTCGCTGTTCGGCGGCCGGCTCACCTACACCGCCCCCGACGACGTCGCCGAGCTCACCGACGGGGCGGTATTGAACCTCGTCGGTCTCGAGGTGACCGTCGACCACGCGCCCGGCCATACCGGCGGGTCGGTGCTGTTCCGCCTGCCCGGGGACGACTCACCCCTCTGCCTCACGGGTGACGTCCTCTTCGCGGGGTCCATCGGACGCACCGACCTGCCGGGCGGGAACACCGACACGATGATGACCAGCCTGCGGGAGAAGGTCCTGCCGCTGGCCGATGACACCGTCGTCCTGCCCGGCCACGGTCCGGCTACCACCATCGGCCGCGAGCGCGCGTCCAACCCGTACCTGCGGGAGTTGATCGCCGCGCCCCGCCGTGGATTCTGACGATTTTGCTAGGAGACTTTGAGAATGCCGATTTCCGGCTTCCCTGAATGGCTGCCCGCGCAGCGCATCATCGAGCAACGGGTGATCGACCGGATCCGGTCGACGTTTGAGCTGTACGGCTTCGCGCCGCTGGAGACGCGCTCGGTCGAGCCGCTCGAGACTTTGTTGAGCAAAGGGGAGACCTCGAAGGAGGTCTATCTGCTGCACCGTTTGCAGGCGGAGGACGGCGCGGTCGGCCAGGACGATCAACTTGGCCTGCACTTCGACCTGACCGTACCGTTCGCCCGCTATGTCGTGGAAAATGCCGGCAAGCTGGTCTTCCCGTTCCGGCGGTACCAGATCCAGAAGGTCTGGCGCGGGGAGCGGCCGCAGGAGGGCCGCTACCGGGAGTTCCTGCAGGCCGACATCGACGTGGTCAACCGGGACATCCTGCCGTTCCACTACGACACCGAGATGCCCCTGGTGATCGGGGACGCGCTGGCCGGGCTGCCCATCCCGGCCGCCCGGATCCAGGTCAACAACCGCAAGGTCTGCGAGGGCTTCTACCGCGGCCTGGGACTTTCCGATACGGACCAGGTCCTGCGTACGGTGGACAAGCTCGACAAGATCGGCCCGGCCCGCGTGGCCGAGCAGCTGGTCGGGACGGCCGGCGCCTCCGAGGCCCAGGCCGCCGCCTGCCTCGACCTGGCCGCGATCTCGGCGGAGGACGCGTCGTTCGTGGACGCCGTACGCAAGCTCGGCGTCACCGACCCGCTGCTGGACGAGGGCCTCGAGGAGTTGGTCCGGGTCGTCGAGACGGCTCGGGAACACGCGCCCGGCCTGGTCGTCGCCGAGCTGAAGATCGCGCGCGGGCTCGATTACTACACCGGGACCGTGTACGAGACGCAGCTGCGCGGCTATGAGCGGTTCGGGTCGGTCTGCTCGGGCGGCCGCTACGACAACCTGGCGTCGTCCGGCAAGGACCGCTTCCCCGGCGTCGGCATCTCGATCGGCGTGTCCCGGATGCTCGGCGTGCTCTTCGGACAGCAGGCGCTGAGCGTGTCCCGCTCGGTGCCCACGTGCGTGCTGGTGGCACTGCCGAACGAGGAGCAGCGGGCGGCCTGCGACCGGATCGCCGCCGCGCTGCGCCGCCGCGGCATCCCGGCCGAGGTCGCGCCCACCGCGGCGAAGTTCGGCAAGCAGATCCAGTACGCCGACCGGCGCGGCATCCCGTACGTGTGGTTCCCCGGCGACCAGGACGAGGTCAAGGACATCCGGTCGGGCGCGCAGGAGCCGGCCTCGGCGGACTCGTGGGCGCCGCCGGCCGAGGACCTGCACCCGGTCGTCACCGGCGCGTGACTCTTCCGCTGGGGCAGGGTCCAGCTCCCGTTGGGGCCGGGCCCGGCCCCAACGGCGTGCACCCCTACGTCGGCTCCGGCCGTGCTTCTACGCCAAATCCATCGCGATGATGCTCGGACCGGCGGCACCCCGCCGCCGGTCCTCGAGGCGCGTAGCGGCTCGCGGCTCGGTCCGGAACTGATCGCCGGTCGGCCTCGAGCTGAATTCGCGCGCTCGGCCTCGAGCTGAATTCGCGCGCTCGGCCTCGAGCTGAATTCGCGCGGTCGCTCATGGCGGGTGGGAGCCGAAAAGTGCGTCGGATCGGGTTGGCTCTCGCGTGCACTTGGAATGGATGGAATGGCGAGTGCGCCGGATAAATGGAACATTGGTCACGTGCCGAGCGACGCGACGGAATCGATAGGAGATACTCGACTTCGTGGGCGTGGGCGACTTCGTGGGCGTGGGCGACTTCGTGGGCGTGGGCGACTTCGTGGGCGTGGGCGACTTCGTGGGCGTGGGCGTGTCGTCGGCGGGCACGACTGGCTGCGTCGATGGGCGCTCGAATCGCGCGGCGGGGACGGGCCGTGTGCTGGGCGCGGGCCGTGTGCTGCGAGCGTGTCGCGTGGCGGGGGCCGGCGGCGCGGTGGGGGTGGGCCGCTTGCTTGGGGCGGGCCGCTTGCTTGGGGCGGCCCGCGTGTTGGCTGCGGGCCGCGTGGTGGGCGTCTGGCGAGCGGCGGCTGGGCTTGGCGTGGACGACGCTGCGGCTGCGGCCTCGGCCTCAATGCGCTCGCGACGCAGGCGCCACAGCTTCATGCCGTGCCGCTGGGCGAGGCCCCAAGCGCGTCGTCGGGCGTGCTCGCGCCGAACTCTTCTCGCTCCGGGGAATAGTTGCGCGACTTAGTACGATCACGCATTTCCGCCACTTGGGCCCGGGAGAATAAGCTCAGCTGCTGCACCCTCAAATTATCGCACTTCCGGGAATTCGGCGGTAAGCTCGAACAGTCGCTCGATCATGCCAATATAAGTAGATCATGAATAGCCCCATCGATCAGGCAAAGCCCGGCCACGACGCTGCGGTGAGGGGCGGAAGTCACCGTGACCCCGCGGGTGCCGGGCCATGGCAGGCAAAGCCCGGCCACGACGCAGCCGTGACGGGCGGCGACCATCGTGGCGGGGCGATCATCGTGGCGGGGCGATCACCGGGTCGGCGCCGACCTCGGCCGTGACCATGCCCACCGTCTGAGCCGGCACCTGAGCCACCACCACGGCATCCGGGCTGATCACGCTGGTCGGTCCCAGGCCGATCCGCTCCTCGTCGCGCTCTCCGGTGACGTCGGCGGAGATGACCCACATCCCGGTCTCCCGTGCCCGCTCGGCCCGGATCGCGTTGTGCATGGGCTGCCAGAACTCGGCCTTCGAGCGGCCCATCATGTTCTGCGACAGTACGAGGAGCAATGCCGCGCCCCGTGCCGCCACCGCCTTCGACACCGCCGAGAACCGGGTGTCGTAGCAGATGTTCAGGCCGAAGCGGACGCCGTTGAGGTCGAGGACGGGACAGTCGGCGCCGGCTGTGAAGGCCCGTTCCCCGAGCGTCAGATGCGTCTTGCGGTAGACCCCGAGGAGCGACCCGCGCGCGATCACCACGGCGGAGTTGAAGAATCGGGAACCGTCGCGCTCGATCACGCCGACCACCAGAGCCTGACGGAGCGGAGCCAGCCGGGCCAGCACCTCCCCGAAGCGCGGGGACGCGAGGTCGAACGCATTGCGGGCCAGATGCTCCGGGGATGCCAGGTATCCCTGGAGAAAGCACTCCGGGAACAGCAGCAGATCGAGGCCGGCGGCCTGTTCGGCGGACGCGAACGACTCCATGACCGTCAGCGCGGCGGGCACATCTCCGAGTACTTCCGGTGTCTGACAGGCGCCGACGCGAAGCACTTACGCCCCCAGCCGGTAGTGGCGCAGCCGGACCGGCGAGCCGCCGGGCCCGGTCCACCCGGCGACGCTGGTGTGGGTGCACTGCCAGCCGTTCGCCTCGTAGAACGCGATGGCCGGCGACCGGCCTTCGTCGACGACTTCGAGCGCCAACGGAAGCGCCTGTTCCCGGGCCCAGGAAACGGCGACATCAACCAGTGCTGCGGCGACTCTGCGGCGCCGGGCGGCCGGCACCACGAACAGCCGCGAGAGCTCGGCGCCGGCGATGACGGCGACATGTCCGGCCGGCCCGACGCCCGGCAAGGAAGCGATCCAGGCGCGAATCAGCCCGGCCGGAGAAAGCCACGCCGCCGGATTCGGCGGCCATCGGAGCGGGTAGCCGTCCGTCAGATGAACGGCACGAAGGCCGGCTACGCACGCCGGCAGATCCTCGGCACGGCGTTCCCGGATGTCCACGCGCCTCCCCTCGGCGACCGTTGCGGCGCAACCCGGCAGATCAGCCCGGAAGCAGGCGACGGCTCGGACCGAACGCCTGGCCGGTCCGGCGAACCAGGGGACCTTACGCCGCTCGTACTCTCAAAGCCTTTGAATTTGGCGTTGGCGGCGGGCCTCGCGCTTCTCCTCGAACCGGGCCGCCTGGATCTCCAGGTTGTCCATGTGCGCGGCGAGTTGGTCGCGGGCCTTCTCGCCCTCGGCGGTCAGGTCGGTGCGGCCGAGCACGTTCCACTGGCGCAGGACCGGCTGCAGCACCTCGTCGCGGTGCTGGCGCAGGTCGTAGATGCCGGCCAGGGCGATCGAGAGGGCCTTGCGCTGGAAGCCCTCGATGTTCGCGCCGGGCATCTCGAAGCCGGCGACCACGTCGGCGACGGCCTGCATGGCGTGGTCGGCGTCGAGGTCGAAGGCCGCCGCCAGCAGGTTGCGGTAGAAGACCATGTGCAGGTTCTCGTCGGCGGCGACGCGGGCCAGCAACTGCTCGGCCATCGGGTCGCCGGTGGCCTTTCCGGTGTTGCGGTGCGAGATGCGGGTGGCCAGTTCCTGGAACGCGACGTAGGCGATCGAGTGCAGCATCTCGTCGGGGTGGGCATTGGCGTACCCCGATTGCATGTGGGTCATCCGGGCCCGCTCGAGCGCCACCGGGTCGACCGCGCGGGTGACCGTCAGGTAGTCGCGCAGGGCGATGCCGTGCCGGCCCTCCTCGGCGGTCCAGCGGTGCACCCAGGTGCCCCAGGCGCCGTCGCGGCCGAACAGGGTGGCGATCTCGTGGTGGTACGAGGGCAGGTTGTCCTCGGTGAGCAGGTTGACGATCAGGGCCGTGCGGGCCACGTCGGGGATCGCGGAATCGTCCTCGCGCCACGGCTCGCCGCCGAGCAGGCCGTCGAAGGTGCGCCCCTCGCTCCACGGCACGTACTCGTGCGGGAACCACTCCTTGGCCAGCGACAGGTGCCGGTCAAGGTTGGCGGCCACCACGGGCTCCAACTCGACGAGCAGGGCGGTTTGGTCCACGATCTCTCCCTACGGTTGCGTAACTTACGCAACCGTAGCCTCTTACTCGCCGGTACTGACAGCCGGGAGCGGTTACGGCATTTCGAAGAGGATGCAGGAACTGGTCGCGTGGGCGAGCAGCCGGCCCTCGGCGTCGGTGAGGCGGGCGTCGGCCAGGGCGGTGCGGCGGCCCTTCTGCAGGACGCTGCCGGTGCAGGTGATGCGGCCGGTGGCGAGGGTGACCGGGCGCAGGAACTTGACCGACAGGTCGAGGCTCGTGTAACCCATGCCGGCTGGCAGCGTGCTGTGCACCGAGCAGGCCGCGGCGGTGTCGAGAAGCGTGGAGATGACGCCGCCGTGCATCGTGCCGAGCGGGTTGTAGTGGAATTCCTGCGGGTCGAGGTGGACGGTGACACTGCCCTCCACCACCTCCAGGGCGGCCACGTCGATCAGGTGCATGATCGGCGGCGCCGGGAAGTCGCCCTTCGCCATCGCCTGGAGGAGTTCCAGGCCGCTCCGCCGGCCCACCATGGCCGCGTGCTGGGCGGGGTCGGTCCAGCCGAACGTGCGCGTGCGCTCCTGGGTCTGCGTCATGAACTCAGGCTCGCCGCGCTTGCTGGGTCTGTCAAGCGGACCTAGCCTGGCTGTCATGAATCCCACAGCGGCTTTCGACGCGCTGGAATGGTCGATCGACGGGTGCACGATCGGGCGGGCCATGGACGTGCTCGGCGAGAAGTGGACGCTCGTGGTGCTGCGCGAGGTCTTCAGCGGGATCCGCCGCTTCGGCGACATGCGGATCCGGACCGGCGTGCCCCGGCAGGTGCTGACCAATCGGCTGGCGAAGCTGGTCGAGCAGGGGGTGCTGAGGCGGGTGCCCTATCGGGAGCCGGGCTCGCGGGAGCGGCACGAGTACCGGCTCACGCCGAAGGGACTCGACCTCTATCCGGTGCTGATCACGCTGCACGAGTGGGGCAACCGGTATCTGGCCGACCCGGCGGGGGCGCCGCTGCGGTTCGAGCATCGCGACTGCGGGGGAGAGGTGCACGCGGAGCTCCACTGCGCCGACGGGCACCGGCTGGCGGACCCGCGGGACGTGGCGCCCAGGCCGGGGCCGGGGGCTCGCCGCCGCTAGATTCTTTCCGGTGACCGTCTCCCCGTGGGTGCCGCTGCGCCAGACGGTGTTCCGGAACCTGTGGATCGCCGTGCTCGCCAGCAACGTCGGCACCTGGATGCAGACCGTCGGCGCGCAATGGCTGGTGGTGGGGGAGCCGAGGGCGGCCACCTGGGTGAGCCTCGTGCAGACCGCGACCACCCTGCCGGTGCTGCTGCTGGCGCTGCCGTCGGGGGCGCTCGCGGATCGCTTCGACCGGCGCCGGCTGCTGCTGGCCGTGCAGGTCGCGCTCTTGGCCGTCGGGTGCGTGCTGACCGTCCTGACGGCGGTGGAGCTGATGCCGCCGCCGCTGCTGCTGGTCTTCACCTTTCTGCTGGGCGTGGGCCAGGCGCTGACGCTGCCCTCGTGGCAGGCGGTGATACCGGAGGTGGTGCCCCGGGACGAGTTGCCGTCGGCGTCGGCGCTCGGCGCGGTGAACACCAACCTGGCCCGATCGGCGGGGCCGGCCGTCGCCGGACTTATCGTGGCCCAGCTGGGCTCGGCCGTAGTTTTCGGGGTAAATGCGGTCTCGTTCGGAATTTTCGCGCTTGTCCTCGCCGCCTGGCGCCGCAAGCCGCAGACGCCTGCCTCGCACCCGGAGCACCTGGGCAGCGCCCTGCGGGCGGGTGGGCGATATGTCCGATACTCGCCCGTGGTGCGGCGCCTGCTGGGGAGAGTTCTCCTCTTCGTGCTCCCGGGCAGCGCGATCTGGGGACTGCTGCCGCTGGTCGCCCATCAGGAGCTGCGGATGGGTGCGAGCGGCTACGGCATCCTGCTGGCCGCGCTGGGTGTCGGCGCGATCGCGGGCGCCCTTCTCATGCCGCGCGTCCGAGCGATCGTGACCCCCAATCGGCTGATCATCCTGGCCGGGGTGGTCTATGGGCTCGCGTTGACGGTGATCGCGCTCGTCCCCGACCCGTACGCCATCGTCTTGGTCTTGATCTTTGCGGGGCTGGCCTGGATGACGCTGGTCTCGCGGATGAACGCGACCCTGCAGCTCTTCCTGCCGAACTGGGTGCGGGCCCGCGGTTTCGGCATCTACCAGGTGGTCTTCGCGGGCGGGCAGGCGTTCGGCGCCCTCGCGTGGGGGCAGGTCGCCACGGCCACGAGCCTGCGGACCACCTACCTGATCGCCGCCGCCGTGACGCTGGCCGGCAGCGTCACGGTGCTCTGGTGGCCGGTGCACGAGCAGGACGGCGCCGATCGCAGCCCGGCGATCTACTGGGCCGAGCCGCACCTGATGCTCGAACCGCATCTGGACGAGGGGCCGGTGCTGGTCACCTCGGTGTATCGGGTGGACGAGGCGAACGTGGCGGCGTTCCGGGAGGTGATGGAGTCGCTGCGCGGCTCCCGGCAGCGGACCGGCGCGACCCGGTGGGGCCTGTTCCGCGACGGCGCGGAGCCGGACCGCTTCGTCGAGGTCTATCAGGTGCCGACCTGGGCCGAGCACCTGCGCCAGCACGAGGGACGCCTGACCGTACGGGACGAGGAGATCGAGCGGAAGGCCACCTCCCTCGCGCGTGGACCGGCCGAGGTGACCCATCTGCTCCCGGCCGACTACGCGCATTAGCCGGATGTTTCGGATTTGTTCCGATTAACCTGAGGATGTGTCGCCACCGGGCGCGTCGAACGGGAAATCGTATGAAGATCGAAAGCCTTCGCCGTCTGCGCGGACCCAACGTGTACCTGTCCCGGCCGGCCGTCGTGGCCACGCTCCGCCTCGCGGACCTGACCGGCCGGGAGACCTCGGACGTCACCGGCTTCGCGGAGCGGCTGCTGCGCGCGCTGCCCGGCCTGACCGAGCACCATTGCGCGGCCGGGGCGCCCGGTGGGTTCGTCAGCCGGCTGCGCGGCGGCACCTACTTCGGGCATGTCACGGAGCATGTCTGCCTTGAACTGTCCCAGCTGATCGGGCGGGACGTGAGCTTCGGCCGCACGGTCTCCGCCGGGGAACCCGGGCTGTATCACCTGATCATCGAGTGTCCGGTGGACGAGCCGGCTTCGTCGTCCGTGCCGGAGGGTCTCCTGTTGGCGGCCATCGATCTGGTCGAAAAAGTCGTAGGCGGAGTATCGGACATTTCCGAGATCTCCCACCTGGCCGCGACCGCCGAGCGCGAGGCCACGGGGCCGAGCACCAACGCGATCATCGCAGCCGCGCGGAGGCGGGGTATCCCCGTGGAGCGGTGCGCCGATCTGAGCCTGATCCGGCTCGGCTGGGGCAGCAGGCGGCGGCTGGCCTGGGCGGCGATGAGCGACCGCACCAGCGCGGTCGGCATCGACGTGGCCGGCGACAAGGAGATCACCAGGCGGCTGCTGAGCGACGCCGGCGTGCCCATCCCGGCCGGCGGCGCCGCGCGCACCGCCGCCGCGGCCGCCCGCCTGTTCGCCGAGCTCGGCGGCCCGGTCGTGGTCAAACCCCGGCAGGGCCGGCAGGGCGATCGCGTCACCCTGAGCGTTTCGACCGGGGCCGAGACCGCGTACGCGTTCACCGCCGCCGGCCAGGACGTGATCGTCGAGCGTCAGCTGGGCGGCCGCGACTACCGGGTGCTGGTGGTGGCCGGCGAGGTGGTGGCGGCGGCCGAACGGATCGCCGCGCACGTCGTCGGCGACGGCCGCGGCACCGTCGCCGAACTGGTCGACCGCGTCAACTCCGACCCGCGGCGCGGCACCGGCCACTCCCGGGTGCTGACCCGGATCACCGTGGACGACGCGTCGATGCGGGTGCTCGAGCGGCAGGGCGTCCGGCTGGCCACAGTGCCGGCGAACGGCCGCCAGGTCTGGCTGCGCGAGACCACCAACCTCTCCACCGGCGGCACCAGCCACGACGTCACCGACCGGGTGCACCCCGACGTGGCCCGGCTCTGCCTGCGGGTGGCCGCGCTGGTCGGCCTGGACATCTGCGGGATCGACCTGCGGCTGCCGGACATCGCCGAGCCGCTGCCGCCGGTCGTCGACGGCCGCGAGGTCGCCGGCGGGGTGATCGAGGTGAACGCGGTGCCCGGCCTGCGGATGCACCTGGCGCCGGTCCGCGGCCGGTCCCGGGACGTGGGCGACGCGATCGTCCGGGCGATGTTCCCGGCCGGGTCGGACGGCC
This sequence comes from Actinoplanes subtropicus, assembly GCF_000721705.1. Taxonomy (GTDB): domain Bacteria; phylum Actinomycetota; class Actinomycetes; order Mycobacteriales; family Micromonosporaceae; genus Actinoplanes; species Actinoplanes subtropicus. The sequence goes on along the minus strand of NZ_JOJL01000026.1, from coordinate 177,505 downwards.
GCATCCCGACCGTGGCGATCACCGGCACCAACGGCAAGACGACGGTGGCCCGGCTGACCGCGTACCTGCTCGCCGACACCGGGCTGCGGATCGGGCTGACCACCACCGACGGGGTCGCGGTGGACGGCCGGACGATCTACGAGGCGGACGCGACCGGGCCGCTGTCGGCGCAGATGGTGCTGGGCGACCCGGGGGTGCAGGCCGCGGTGCTGGAGACGGCGCGGGGCGGGCTGGTGCGGCGCGGGCTCGGCTACGACTGGTCGGACGTCGGCGTGATCACCAACATCACCGCCGACCACCTCGGGCAGGACGGGCTGGACACGGTCGAGGACCTGGCGCACGTCAAGGCGCTGGTGGCCGAGCGCGTACGGGACGGCGGGACGCTGGTTCTCAACGCCGACGACCCCTGGGTGCGCACGCTGGTGGACCGGCCACGGGTGCGCGCCGACCGCAAGCGGCTGGTCTGGTTCGGGCTCGACCCGCGCCAGCCGGTGGTGGTCGAGCACCTGGCCAAGGGCGCGACCGCCTACCTGCTGCAGGACGGCTGGCTGGTGCAGGCCACCGGCGCCCGGCGGACCCCGCTGCTGCGGATGGCCGACCTGCCCGGCGGCTTCGGCGGCGCGGCCCCGCACGAGGCCGCGAACGCCCTGGCGGCGGTGGCGGCGGCCCGCGCGCTCGGCGCCGGCCAGGAGTCGGTGGCGAGCCGGCTGGCCGACTTCGACCCGGCGGTGGACAACCCGGGGCGGGCCACCCTGCTGCGGGTCGGCGACGTCTCGGTCTTCGTGGACTACGCGCACAACCCGGCCGCGCTGGCCGCCACCCTGCGGACGCTGCACGGGCTCTGGGGCGTCGAGCGGTGCGTGATCGCGCTGACCCTGCCCGGCGACCGGCGCGACGACCTGCTGTCGGCGTGCGCGCAGATCGTGGCCGACGGGGTGGGCCGGGCGGTGCTCTACGACGACGAGGACCCGCGCGGCCGGCCACCGGGGGAGGTGTCCGCGCTCGTCGAGCGGGAGATGCGGGCGCGCCGGCCGAAGCTGCTGGCGCTGCGGGCGGACGGCTACCGGGAGGCGGTCACCGAGGCGCTGGGGCTGGCCCGGCCGGGCGACGTGGTGCTGGTCATCTACGAGACGCTGGCGCCGGTGCTGGCCCTGCTGGCCGAGCTCGGGGCGGTCCGCGGGACGGACATGCCGGTGACCGCGCTACCCAAGGCGCCCGGGGCGATGCCGTCGCCGGTGCGGGACCTGGCCCGGGGCGTACTGCTGGGATAGCGGGACACGCCACGTGCCGAAGGTGGCACGCGGAATTGGCTGATCAGTCGAGGGGTTCACCCGATCAGATGGGGTTGCACAGCTAGATCCTTCAACATTTGTCAGGGTGCCAGGAATCAAAGATCATCAGTTGGTTACCGATCTAGTGGCTGTCCGTGACCCGTTGGGGACGGAATGTGCACCGGTCCAGGGTGGACCTTCAGAAAGCTGCACTATCGACCTATCGGGCTCATGCCGAAATTTCCGGGAATCCCGGGCAAAACGGCCGCGGAATGAGTCCTAGATCCGACTTTTGGCCCCGATCGGCCGCCCCGACAGCTGGCATATGCCGGGAAACGGTCCGTAACGATCCGCAGGTAGGGCCCGGTATCGGCATCTCGTGATAGACGCCGGGGTGGGCTAACATCCTCGCCGTCGATGGGGAACGCCCGGGTCCAGTGGGGGGCCGGCGATCCCCGGCGTCGGGTGACATGGCGGTGTGACCCGGCGTTTCTTCGGAGCGCGCATGTGGGGGCACATGAGCACGACGGACCTGCCCGGATCGAGCCTGCTGGCCGGTAGATACCGGCTGGTGGAAAGGCTCGGCGCCGGCGGGATGTCAGTGGTGTGGCGAGGGTTCGACGAAGTCCTCGGGCGCCAGGTCGCGGTGAAGGTGCTGCCGCCGTCGACCAGTGTGGATCCGGCCTTCCGGCGCCGGCTGCGGGCCGAGGCCCAGGCCGCCGCCCGGCTCTCCCACCCGAACATCACGAATGTCTACGACTACGGCGAGGCCACCACGGTCGACGGTGAGCCCGTGCCGTACGTCGTCATGGAATTGATCGACGGCGAGTCGCTCGCCGCCGTGCTCGCCCGGACCCGGCGGCTGCCCTGGCAGCACGCGGTCCGGATCACCGCCGAGGTCGCCGCGGCGCTCGCGGCCGCGCACGCGCGCGGCATCGTGCACCGGGACGTCACCCCGGCCAACGTCATGCTGACCCAGACCGGCGCCAAGGTGGTCGACTTCGGCATCTCGGCGCTGATCGGGGAGAACGACATAGACCCGGACGGCAGCCTGCTCGGCACTCCGGCGTATCTCGCGCCGGAGCGCCTGGAGGGCGGCCAGGTGAGCCCGGCCACCGACGTGTACGCGGTGGGCCTGCTGATCTACCGCACGCTGATCGGGCAGCTGCCCTGGGACGTCGGCACCACCACCGCGCTGCTGCGCGCCCACCAGTACGTGGAGCCCGACCCGCTTCCGTCGGTCGAGGGCCTGCCGCCCTCGGTCGACGCGCTGGTCGGCCGCTGCCTGGAGAAGCACCCGTCGGACCGGCCGTCCAGCGCCGAGCTCGCGCACGTGCTGGCGCAGATCGCGGCCGGCGCGCCGATGGCGGCCCGGGGCTACGTGCCGGACTGGGCGGAGAACGCCGAGGACACCACGATCCTGCCGGCCCAGCGGTCGTACCCGGACGTGGTCCGCCGGGATCCGGCGCCCGTCCCGGCGCCGATGCCGCCACCGCCGCCCGCCCGCAACAGCCGGTTCGCCGACCTGCCCTCCGGCCCGGTCGTGATGGGCGCGGCGCTGCGGCCGGCCGTCGGCGACGAGACGCCGACCGAGGCGAAGGCGGACCGGAAGCCGACCGAGCACACCCGGCGGATCCTGGTCGCGGCGAGCCTGGTCCTGCTGCTGGGCGGCGCCACCTACGCGTGGAGCCTGGTCAGCAACGTGACCGGCACCAGCGCGCGCGGCGCCACGCCGCAGCAGGCGGTCGTGCCGCCGACCGAGAAGTGCGTGGTCAGCTACGCCGTCTGGGCGGACGCGAACGGCCAGTTCAAGGCCCAGGTGACGGTCGCCAACCGGGCCGACGCGCCGGTCGACAACTGGAAGCTGTGGTTCATCATGCCCGGCGACCAGGTCATCTCCGGCAACGGCAAGTCCCTGCTCACCCAGGCCGACCGCTCGATCACGGTCACCTCGAGCGCCCCGCTGAAACCGCTGAGCACGCTGAGCGTCCCGATCTCCGGGCGGTACACGGAGAGCAACCTGCCGCCGATGGCGTTCTCGTTGAACGACCAGACCTGCGAGACGTTCGTGTCGGCCAAGCCCGGCGAGCCGTCCCGGCTGGTCGAGCGGCTGCCCAACGGCAAGCTCCGGCTGGGTCCGAAGGCGTCCTCCACCCCGGTGCCGGGCATCTCGATCGACCCGAAGGGCGGCGTGCACATCACCCCGATCTCGGTGCCGCCCACCACGCCGGGCACCGGTCGTACGGCGACCTCGGCGCCGGCCACCGGGGCCTCCACGTCCACCTCGACGTCCACGAGCACCTCGCCGACCCCGCCTCCGCCGTCGATTCCCGATGGTGGGGGGCTCACCTCGACGAGCTCCTCGCCGTCCCCGTCGGCCTCGTCGACCAGCGTCACGCCGCCGACGGTGGGGACGACCGAGGCGAACGACTGCCAGTTCGACCCGACCTGCACCGCGTCGCCCTGATCGGTCCCGGCGTTCCGATCGACCGCCCGGCGGAAAACCACGTGCCGGGCGGTCGATCGCCGCGTTAGGGTGAAATCGATATGAGCAGGCAGCGAGGATTATTCAGGGCGGTGGAGACCAAGCCGCTGACCTGCGGCGAGGTGCGGCTCAAGGTAGGCCCTGAATAAGCCTCGTTCTGGAGCGATCCGCGATCGGCGGCACGCGCGTGCCCGGCGACCGATGAGACGACCGCCCTCGGCGTGGCAGCCACCGGGCGCGCGCCGCAGCGGCGAGAATCGCTCCAGCGGGGCCGATAAGTCGTACATCGGGGAGTCCGATCAAAATGATCAGCATCGTGAAGGATCTGGCGGCGGAGGCGTTGTTCGTCTCGTGCCTGCAGCCGTCCGAATGCCCCAGCAGGCGGGCGGTGGAGCAGGCCGTCACGGCGATGATCCTGCTGCACGGCAGCGACGGGTGCGCGGCCGAGGTGGCCACCGAGTTCGGTGATCATCCGGAGATGGCCGTCCGCCGCATGCACTGGGTGCACGACGAGCTCGCGGGCGTGGTGAAGAACGCCGCTCTCGCCGGCTGATACCTGAGCCTTTCTCGCAAAAAACACCACAAAAGCAACCGAGTTCGGCCGCCGCTGCACCTTTCGGCGGCCAAGGTCTTCCTCGTCAGCCGGTTTTCACAACCGGTCGTATGAGCGAGGAGGACCACGTGACGACCACGACCGAGCTCCCCGCCACCATCGGCACGACCCACGACGCGCCGTCCGCGCGTGACATCGAGGACCTCGTCCGCGAACACATGCCGATGGTTGGCCATCTGGTCCGGGAACTGCTCAACCGGGTACCCGGCCATGTCCACGCGGACGACCTGTCCTCGGCCGGATTCGCCGCCCTGCTCGGCGCGGCCCGATCCTTCGACGTGACCCGGGGCATCCCCTTCCACCGCTTCGCCGCGGTCCGGATCCGCGGCGCCCTGCTGGACGAACTGCGCGGACAGGACTGGGCCAGCCGCTCGGTGCGGGCCCGGGCGCGGCGTACCGCGGCCGCGCGCCAGGAGCTCACCGCCGCCCTGGGCCGCACGCCCACCGACGCCGAGGTGGCCGAGATGCTGGGCATCGGCGTGGCCGAACTGGCCACCGTCGAGGACGACGTGCAGAAGGCGGCGCTGCTGAGCCTGCAGGGCTTTCCCACCGGCGCGGCCGAGGAGATGGTGCCCGAGTTGTCCGAGGGCCCGGAGGACCTGTTGCTCAAGCGGGAACGCCTCGGCTACCTGCACCAGGCCATCCAGGCGCTGCCCGAGCGCCTGCGCCTGGTGGTCACCGAGTCGTTCCTGCAGGAGCAGCCGCTGAGCGACGTGGCGGCGCGCCTGGGCGTGACCGAGTCCCGGATCTCCCAGCTGCGCACGGAGGCGTTGCAGCTGCTGCGCGAGGGCCTGAACAGCTCGCTGGCCCCGGAGCTGCTGACGGTGGCGGCCGGTGGCCCGCGCACCCGCAAGGGCTGCCTGCAGCGGCGCCGCTCGGAGTACTTCGCGCGGGTGGCCCAGCAGGGCAATCTCCACACCCGGCTGGCCCTGACCGACAGCCACGGCGTCCCCATCGCGGTGGCCGCCTAACTTCAAGATCAAACCCGTGCGGACGTACGAGGCCCAGCCCGTCCCCGACCGCGATTTCCCCGTCCCGGCCTGCGCCACCCTCGGGCCGCCCCGTGGAGCAGGGCCAAGTCCCGACCGCCCGTCCCGGGACGCACCAAACCGACCCGTCTCCCATCGGCCGAGGCCGCGACCCGCTCAGCCGCAGGTCGCGGTCTCGGCTTGCCGTTCCGCGGCCCTCGCGTCCGCCGGCCGCTCGGCAGCCGTCGCGTTCGCTGGCCGGTCCGCGGCCCTCGCGTCGTCCGGCCGCTCGGCGGCGCGCAGCGGGTCGAGAACCGCGCGTACCTCCCGGATGTCCTCGCCGACCGCCGTGGCCAGCACCCCCGGGCCGGCCAGCGGCATGACCGCCGCCCGGTCGGTGGGTGCGAAGCCCTCGGCGAGCCCCGGCACCGCGATCAAGGCCCCGAGCGCCCGGAAATCCCCCAGCACCGCCGCGGACCGCCCGTCCGGGCCGACCGAGAGATCGTGCCGATAGAGCGTCGAGCCCGCGTACCGGATCGTCGTCGACAGCCGGACCGTCCCCGAGGGCTCGGCGTGCCGCCCGCAGACCAGGTCCTCCCGCCACAGCACCACCCCGCCCTCGGCAATGTCGACCCGGGTGTTCGTGACGTGGTCGCACCCGGCCGCGGCGATCAGCGGCTCCGGCAGCCAGCACAGGGTGCCCGCCACCTCGGCCCGGATGTCGAGCCGCGACGCCGGCAGCCCCGCCCGGCCCGGCAGCACCAGTTGCGCGGCCACACTCCGTACGGTCAATCGCGCCCCCGCGCCCACCGCGACCTCCACCCGCAGATCGTCCCCGCGCAGCGGCCCGGCCGCCCCGCCGACCAGGTGAACGGTCACGCCGCCCCCGCCGCGCCCGCCGGTCCGGCGCGGCAGCAGCGGCGACTCCCCGCGCAGCACGGCCAGCCGGGTGCCACCCCGCCCGTCCGCCTCGGCGACGATCCGCGCGACCGCCCGCATCAGAGCCGGACCAGCTCGCGGATCCACTCGGCGACCGGCCCGGCGGCACGGTCCTCGACCAGCGACAGGAACACGGTCGGAAGGTCGCCCCGCCGCGCCTTCGCGTCGCGCTCCATCACCGAGAGGTCGGCGCCCACCAGCGGCGCCAGGTCGGTCTTGTTGATCACCAGCAGGTCGGCGGCGGTGACCCCGGGCCCGCCCTTGCGCGGCACCTTGTCCCCGCCGGCCACGTCCACCACGAAGATCTGCCGATCGATCAGCCCCTTGCTGAACGTGGCGGTCAGGTTGTCCCCGCCGCTCTCCACCAGCACCAGATCGAGCGGCCCGAGGGCCTCCTCCAACTCCTCGACCGCGTCCAGGTTGGCCGAGATGTCGTCGCGGATCGCCGTGTGCGGGCAGCACCCGGTCTCCACCGCCCGGATCCGCTCGGCCGGCAGCACCCCGTTGCGCAGCAGGAAGTCCGCGTCCTCGGTGGTGTAGATGTCGTTGGTCACCACCGCCAGCCGAAGTTCCGTCCCCAGCGCCCGGCAGAGCGCCGCGACCAGGGCCGTCTTCCCCGAGCCGACCGGGCCGCCGATGCCCACCCGCAGCGCGCGGGCACCGCCCGCGAGCGGCTGATGCGGATCGACGCCGGGATCGGGATGGCTGTGCGGCGGCTCGTCCGGCCCATGGACGTGCGGCACGTAGTTGTCCGACGGCCGGGGCCAAGCGCCGCCGTGTGCGTGGTCATGAGGCAAAGAGACGCACCTCCCAGGTTGCGTGGTGTTCGGCGCCGATGTCGAGCAGGGGAGCTCCCGCCGCCGGCAGATCGTCGACCGGCTCGTCCGCCCGCCGCGCCGCCTCGGTGGCGATCCGGTCACAGTCCGGCGCCAGGCGCGCGATCAACCCGTGCACCGCATAGGGATCGAGCCCGAGCAGTCGCACCGCCGCGCTCGCCGCCCCGGTGATGACGCCGTGCGCCGCCGCTACTGCCGCCTCCCCGGGCCCGAGCCCGCCGGCGCGCGCGAGGATCCCCAGCGCCGTCGGCTGGTGCGCTTCCCGCCCCACCGAGGGCAGCGGCCACATCGCCCGCCCGGCCCGCAGCAGCGCCCGGCCCTGCGCCCGGGACGCCTTCCGCAGCGCCGGCGACGGGGTCCGCGCGTCGATCCCGTCGTCCAGCGCGGCCCACTCGCCGGGCCGCCGGCACGCCGCCGCCGCGAACGCGGCCGCCACCAGCCCGCTGGTCCGCAGCTTCCCGCGCAGGAACCCGGCCAGGTCGTCGAGGTCGCCCACCCGCCCGGCCGCGACCTGCGCCTCGAGCCCGCCCGAGTGCGCGTGCCCGCCGGCCGGCAGCCGCCCGTCGGCCAGCACGAGAAGGGTCGCGAGGCTCATGGTCAGAACAGGAAATAACGCTGGGCCATCGGCAGCTCCGTCACCGGATCGGGGTCGACGACCTCGCCATCGACACGGACCGTGAAGGTGTCCGGCTCCACCTCGATGTGCGGCAGCGCGTCGTTCAGCGGCAGGTCCGTCTTGCCCACCCTCCGGGTGTCGGCCACCGGCGAGAGCGCCCGCTTCACCCCGATCCGGTCGCCGAGCAGGGCGTCGATCGCCGCCGGGGCCACGAAGGCGAGCGAGGTCTGTGCCGGCACCGCGCCGTACGCGCCGAACATCGGGCGCGGCAGCATCGGCTGCGGGGTGGGTATCGACGCGTTGGCATCGCCCATCTGGGCGTACGCGATCATGCCGCCCTTGATCACCAGCGCCGGCCGGACGCCGAAGAACGCCGGCTCCCACAGCACCAGGTCGGCGAGCTTGCCCGGCTCGACCGAGCCGACCTCCGCCGCCATCCCGTGCGTCACGGCCGGGCAGATCGTGTACTTCGCGACGTAACGCCGGACCCGCTGGTTGTCCGCCGCGCCGTCGCCGGGCAGCGCGCCGCGCCGGGCCTTCATCACGTGCGCGGTCTGCCACGTCCGCAGGATGACCTCGCCCACCCGGCCCATCGCCTGCGAGTCCGACCCGATCATCGAGATCGCCCCGAGATCGTGCAACAGGTCCTCGGCGGCCATCGTCGACGGCCGGATCCGGCTCTCGGCGAACGCCAGGTCCTCCGGCACCGCCGAGTTCAGGTGGTGGCAGACCATCAGCATGTCGAGGTGCTCGCTGAGCGTGTTCCGGGTGTACGGCCGGGTCGGGTTCGTCGACGAGGGCAGCACGTTCGGCTGCCCGGCGACGGTGATGATGTCCGGCGCGTGGCCGCCCCCGGCCCCCTCGGTGTGGTAGGCGTGGATCGACCGCCCGGCGACCGCCCGCAGCGTCTCCTCGACGAAGCCGGCCTCGTTCAGCGTGTCGGTGTGGATCGCCACCTGCACGCCGGAGGCGTCCGCGACCCGCAGGCACGCGTCGATCACCGCCGGCGTGGTGCCCCAGTCCTCGTGCAGCTTGAAGCCGCCCGCCCCGCCGCGCAGCTGCTCCCACATCGACTCCTCGGACATCGTGTTGCCCTTGCCGAGGAGCAGCACGTTGACCGGGAAGGTGTCGATCGCCTCGAGCATCCGCGCGAGGTGCCACTGGTTGGGCGTCACGGTGGTGGCCTTGGTGCCCTCGGCCGGGCCGGTGCCGCCGCCGATGACCGTGGTGATGCCGGCGGCGAGCGCCGTGTCCAGGATGGTCGGGCTGATCAGGTGCACGTGGCTGTCGATCGCCCCGGCCGTGAGGATCTTCCCGTTCCCGGCGATGATCTCGGTGCCGGCCCCGATCACCAGCCCGGGGTGCACGCCGTCCATCGTGTCCGGGTTGCCGGCCTTGCCGACCGCCACGATCCGCCCGTCCCGGATCCCGATGTCGGCCTTGACGATGCCCCAGTGGTCGACGACGACCGCCCCGGTGATCACCGTGTCCGGTGTGCCCTCGGCCCGGGTGGCCCGCGACTGCCCCATCGACTCCCGGATGACCTTGCCGCCGCCGAAGACCACCTCGTCCCCGGGCCGCGGCCCGGCGCTGCGGTCCTCCTCGATCTCGATCAGCAGGTTGGTGTCCGCCAGCCGGATCCGGTCGCCGGCGGTCGGCCCGTAGAGAGCGGCGTACCGCTCGCGGTCGAGGCTGGTCATCGTGGGCTCCCGTGCTCCGGCTCGACGATCTCCGCCACGGTCATCGGCGGCGTTTCGGTGACCGCGTCCAGCGGGCCGCCCGCCAGCCCGCGCAGGCCCGGCACGATCCGGTTTCCGGTCAGCTCCACCAGTTCCACGTCCCGGGGCATGCCCGGCTCGAACCGCACCGACGTGCCGGCCGGCACCGCCAGCCGCCGGCCCCACGCCGCGTCCCGGTCGAAGTCGAGCGCCGCGTTGCACTCCGCGAAGTGGAAGTGCGAGCCGACCTGCACCGGCCGGTCCCCGGTGTTGCGTACGGTCAGCCGGACCACCGCGCACCCCGGGTTGATCTCGATCGGCCCGTCGCCCGGGATGACCTCGCCGGGGATCATGAGATCGGCCCGTGCACGGTGACCAGCTTGGTCCCGTCCGGGAAGGTCGCCTCGACCTGCACCTCGCTCAGCATCTCGGGCACACCCTCCATGACGTCGTCCCGGGTCAGTACCCGCCGACCGGCATCCATCAACTCGGCCACGGTCCGGCCGTCGCGGGCGCCCTCCAGCAGGAAGGCCGTGATGATCGCGGTGGCCTCCGGGTGGTTGAGCTTCAGCCCTCGGTCGCGCCGACGCTGGGCGACCTCCGCAGCGACGTGGATGAGCAGGCGTTCCTGTTCGTGATGGCTGAGGAACAATCGAACCTCCCTGGATCCCCGCGATGCTCGCAGCCCGAGGTTTCCCCGGTGTTACCCCTTGATCCAACCATGATGGAAAGGGTGTTCGGCTCAGTACTCGCGCCATTCGGCCTCGACGTCGCTGATGTCCAGCCGCACGTCCGCGTCCCGGTAGCGGGTCTCGATCGCGGCGGCCGCCTTGCGGTACAGGCCGTCGCAGGCCAGCCACCGCAGGGACGGCAGTTCGGGCAGGGTGCGGTCGGTCATGCCGTACGCCCCGATCAGCCGGACGTCCGCCAACCGGGACAGGGCCGCCAGGGCCATCGCGTCGCAGAGCCGGCCCGGGGCCGACCGCCAGGTCAACCGCAGCCGCCGCAGGTCGTGCAGGCCGCCCAGGGCAGCCACGGAGATCGTGCCCTCGCCGGTGAGCTCCAGGTCGCGCAGGCCGGTCAGCCCGCCGGGCACGGAGGCGTGGTCGGCCACCAGGCGCAGCCAGCGGCCGTCGTCGGCCGCGGACACCCTGGCCACCTGGGCGTCGTCGTCGAGCTTGAGGGTCGCGACGCCGGGCGGCAGCAGCAGGGAAGCGACGTGGCCACCGGAGAGGCGCAGGCGGGTGAGGTACGTGCCGGTGAGGTCGACGGCCGCCGGCGGCTCCACCCAGGTCAGGTCGCTGACGATCGGGTGCGCCACGAGGGCCTCGCGCAGGCCCCGGTCGGGACCGGACCAGGCCAGTGCCGTGCAGCGGGGCAGGCGATCGAGCTCCGACCAGGACGAGCCGCCGCCGGTCAGGTCCAGCAGCGTCGTGGCCTTGCCGGTGCCGTCGCGGTAGGCCTGCTTGGCGGCCGGCGGCAGCTCGTGGTCCCAGCGGCGCTGGGCGGCGATCTGGGCGGCCAGCCAGGGCCAGCCCGCGTGGTCGGCGACCCGGTCGGACCGGCCGGGCGGCAGGGCGAGTTGGCCCAGCCAGCTCCACCACGGTGGGGGCGGCTCGTCACCGGCGATGGTGACCTCGGTAGGTTGGCCGCGGAGGGCGTGATGATCGAGCACGAGCGGGCGGCACCCGGCCAGCCGGTCGAGGTCCGGCGGGTCGGCGGAGAACCAGTCGAGCGCGCACGCCGTCGGCCCGAGGCCGGTGACCTGGCAGGCGCCGTAGCCGCCGCGTAACGGGATCGCCGCCACGTCCCCCACGTCGGGCATACGATCCGTCACTTCAGCAGGTTACCGCGATATGGACATAGACGGAGAGCCATGACGAACTCATGATCTCGGCACTCTCCGGGTTCGTGCTCATCGGCGTCATCGTGCTCGTCGGCTGGGCCGCGCGGCGGTGGGCCGGGCTGCCCGAGAACGCCGAGGCGGTGGCCGGCCGGCTCGTGTACGCGGTGCTCAACCCCTGCCTGCTGTTCACCGGCGTGGCCGGCGCCGACCTGCGGGTCCTGTTCAGCGAGCCGCTGCTGGTGTCGACCGCCGCCGCGGTCGCCTGCTTCGCTCTGCACCCGCTGTTCACCCGCGGCCGCGATCGGGGCACCCAGATCATGGGGTCGCTGGCGGCCGGCTACGTCAACGCGAACTACATCGGCATCCCGATCGCCACGTACGTGCTGGGCAACGCCGCCCTGGTGGTGCCGATCATCATGCTCCAGCTGCTGATCATCACGCCGCTCGCGCTGGCCCTGCTGGAGATCGCCGCGACCGGGCACGCGTCCTGGCGCAGCACTGTCCTGGCCCCGCTGCGGAACCCGATGATCGTCGCGGTGCTCCTCGGTGCGTTCTTCTCCGTGACGGGTCTGCGACTACCGACCGTCGTCGCCGACCCGATCACCACGATGGGTCACGCCGCCGTACCGCTGGTGCTGATCGCCTTCGGCATGTCGCTCTCCGGCCGCCGCGTGCTCGCCGCCGGCCCCGACCGGGTACCGACCGTAGCCGCCGTCGCGCTGAAGATCGCCGGGATGCCGGCGATCGCCTTTCTCCTGGCCGTGGTGCTCGGGCTGAGCAGGCAGCAGACGTACGCGGTGACCGTGCTCGCCGCCTTGCCGACCGCGCAGAACGTCTTCCTCTACGGCCAGCGCTTCGCGACCGGGCTCGTCCTGGCCCGCGACGCGATCTTCCTGTCCACCGTGCTCTGCGCCCCGGCCCTGCTGCTCATCGCGCTGCTGCTAAACCTGTAGGGCCGCGCCGGCGGAACCGGTAGCGTCGGGACCTCGGGGAGGGAGGCCATGTGACGCCCGACGTCGCGCCCCGCCGGGCGTGGGCCGCCCTGATCGTGTTGTCGCTGGCGGCCTTCGCGTTCGTCTCGACCGAGCTGCTGCCGACCGGCCTGCTCACCGTGATGGCCGACGACCTGCACCGGTCCCGCTCGCAGATCGGCCTCCTGGTCGGTGGGTATGCGATCGTCGTAGTCCTCGGCTCGATCCCGCTGACCGTGCTCACCAAGCACATCCCGCGCCGCCAGCTGCTCGGCGCCACCCTGCTGCTCTTCGCCGTCGCCAACCTGGCCGGCGCGCTCGCCGGCAGTTACGCCGTCCTGGCCGTCGCCCGGTTGGCCACTGCCCTCACCCAGGCCCTGTTCTGGTCGGTCGTCAACGCGGTCGTGAGCGGCCTGTTCCCGGTGGCTGTCCGCGGGCGGATCATCGGTTTGTTCGCGACCGGCCCGGCCCTGGCCCCGGTGCTCGGCGTCCCGCTCTGCACCTGGATCGGGCAGCAGGCCGGCTGGCGGGCCGCGTTCGCCGTCGTGGCGGCCTTCGGTGTCCTCGCGACCGTCGTCATGTTCGCGCTGATTCCGTCCTATCGGCCCAGCTCGGGCCGGGCGGCGCGCGGAACGGCCCCCGACCGGCGCGCGTTCAACCGCCTGCTGGTCGGCGTCGCGCTCGCGATCACCGGGTTCCTGACCTTCACCACCTACCTGACGGTGTTCTACCTGGATGTCAGCGGCTTCGCCGAGTCCACCCTGCCGGCGCTGCTGTTCGTTTCCGGTGCGGCCGGAACTCTCGGCGCCTTCGTGGTGTCCCGCACGCTCGACCTCCATCCGATCGGGACGTTGCTGGCCGCGCTTGGCGTCGGGGCCGGTTCCCTGGCAGGTCTGTTCCTGCTGGGCACGTTCCGGCCGGCCGTCCTGGTGCTGATCGCGGGCGGGGGCTTCGCGTACTCGGCGTTCGCGACCAGCGTGCAGGGCCGCTTGCTGGTGGTCGCGCCGGGGAGCACCGACATGGCCTCGGCGGGCGTGGGCACGGCGTTCAACGCGGGCATCGCGGCGGGCTCGCTGCTCGGCGGCGCGCTGCTGCCGCAGACCGGACCGCGACCACTGGCGCTGGTGGCCGCCCTGCTCACGGCGGCCGCGCTGATCGTGCTGGCGGGTCAGCCGCGCAGGGCCAGGGCGGCCCGGACGAGGGCGGCGTTGCCCGGCGCGATCGACCCGTCCGGCAGGTAGATCGAATCCTCGAACCCGACCCGGGTGTCGTGCCCGCGCCGGAACGCGTCGGCCACCAGCGGCCACGTCCACTCGTTCATGCCGTGGGTGAGCCGCGGGCAGGCCGACCCGGCCTCGTCCAGCGCGCTGTTGACCTGCTGGGCGACCGCGGACGGCTCACCGGTCAGGTGGTAGGGCTCGCCGGGATCGAGCTCGATGCTCACCCGCCGGGCCCGGGGGAGCAGGCCGGAGGCGAGCAGCACCTTCATCTCGGCCGGCGCCCACAGCCCCACGTCGATGCCGATCCCGGTGTCGAGCATCGCCGCCATGACCGACTCGAAGCCGGCCTCGGAGAGGTTGACCGTGGCCACGTCGACCCCCTCCCACTCGCGGATCATCGCGATCCGCTCGGCCAGGCCGGGCACGATCCACTCGCCGGTGGTCAGTCCGATCTCGGCGGCGATCCCCTCCTCGGCGGCGAGCGCCCGCACCCATCGGCAGGTCTCGTTCACCACCTCCGGGCGCAGCGTCTCCGCGCCCGTCTCGTCCCGGACATGCAGATGTACGCCGGTCGCACCGGCCCGGAAGCACTCCCGCAGATCGGCGAGCACCTCGGTCAGCGAGACGGGCATGTTCGGGTGGACGTCCTTGGTCCACGGTCCGTTCGGCGTCACCTGCAGCACGGCGATCAGCCCACGTAGAGGATCGCGTCGATCTCGATGTCGAAACCGACCAGCGCGACCGGGAGCGTCGTGCGTACGGGCAGATTGTCGCCCTTGATGTATTGCGGGTAGATCTCGTTGAGTTCGGCGAAGTCCCCGAAGTCGCGCAGGTAGACGCCGACCCGCACGGCGTCGTCGAGGCTCGCGCCGGCCGCCTCCGCGCAGGCCGCCAGGTTGCGGAACGCCGCGTGCGCCTGCTCGGCGAAGCTGCCGGTGACCCAGCTGCCGTCCGGGAGCGCGGGCACCGCGCCGGCCAGGTAGATCGTGTCGCCGGCCACCACGGCGTGCGAGTAGGGGCCGCCGGCCGGGGCTGCCTTGTCGGCTTTGATCGCGCGCTTGGGCATGTCAGGAACTCCTGTGGTCTCGTGGGAATTGGTCGGCCAGGCCGTCCGGGCCGACCAGCGGGGCGCTGAGCAGGGCACGCACGTCGCGGTCACGGCGGGCGAGCGCGGCGCGTTGCGCGTCGGTGAGCGGGATCCACCCTGGCACGGGCGGCGGGAGGCGTGGGGGCAGTGCCCGACCGTTCACGTACGTGCTGATGTTGATCAATCGAAGCGGTGACCGTTTCGTCCGGAGGTGGGCGTCGGTCACCTCGAACTCCTCGTGCCGCACCTCGAAGACGGCGAGATCGGCCGGCGCCCCGACCGCCAGCGTCCCGCCGGGGAGGCCGAGCGCCCGGGCCGGCCGGCTCGTGACCGCCTCGATCACCTCGGCCAGCGGGAGGCCGCACGCGAGCAGCCGCGCCATCGTGGTGGGCAGGTCGAACGCCGGCCCGTGCAGCGACCGGGCGTGCAGATCGGTGGAGATCGTGGTCGGCCGGATGCCGTGGTCCAGTTGCCGCTCGAGGACGTCGAACGCGAACCCGCCCGAGCCGTGCCCGATGTCGAGCAGCACGCCGCGGTCGACGGCCGCCCGCAGCGCCGGCCCGAGCGGCGAGGCCAGCCCGCTGGCGCAGTGCGTGACGATGTCGCCGGGGCGCAGCAGGTCGAGCACGTCGTCCACGGGCGGCGGCGGGACCCCGATGTGGACCATCACCGGGACATGGGTTCGCTCCGCGGCCTCGAGAGCGCGGCGCAGCGGCTCCAACCCGTTGTCGCCGACCGTTTCCCGATCCATCCGCACCTTGATTCCGCGGATCACGTCGCGGTTCTGCCGGATCGTGTCGACCGCCCGCGCGACGTCGCAATTGGCCAGGTCACGGCACTCGCCGGTGCGCCCGGCCAGGCCCGTAGCGGCGATGTTGAGCAGCGCCGCGACCCGCACGTCCGTCCGCTTCGCCCGCAGCTCCGCGAAGGTGAAGGCTCCGGTCGAACCGGCATCGACCCAGGTGGTGACGCCGGTGTACCACGCGATCGGGTCGGGCTCGATGCCCCAGTAGCCCGGCCCGACGTGGGTGTGCAGGTCGATCAGGCCCGGCGTGACCAGATGGCCGTCGAGGTCGACCACGGTGTGTGCGTCCCGGGGAAGACTCGGGCCGGTCGCTGCGATCACGCCGTCACTGACCGCGACGTCGAAGGGGTCACCGCCGGTGAGCAGCAGGTCCCAGGTCATCGGCCCACTTCCGTTGACATCCTGCCTAGATCAACAAACTATATCCGAAGGAGGTGCCAGTGATCCCCCGGCCGACGTCCGAACAGTTCACCGGCGGCAGCTTCGCGCTCGGCCCCGGTGCCCGCCTGGCCTTCGACGAGGGCCTCGGCGCCGTCGCCGACCGGCTGCGCGACGCGATCTCGCTGCCGCTTCCACCGGGCGACGGCGGCCTCCGCTTGGCGATCGACAGAAGTCAACCGCCTGAGGGGTACGCGTTGAGCACCGCCCCGCACGGCGTCGTGCTCGCGGGAGGGTCGCCGGCGGGTGTCTTCTACGGCGCCCAGACCCTGCGCCAGCTGCTGTTCGACGGTGGTGAGCCGCCGCTCGGGCGGATCGTCGACGCGCCGCGGTTTCGCTGGCGGGGGGTGATGCTCGACGTGGCGCGGCATTTCATGCCCGTGCCCGACGTGCTGCGGTTCATCGACCTGGCCGCGTTCCACAAGCTCAACGTGCTGCACCTGCACCTGACCGACGACCAGGGCTGGCGGATCGAGGTGCCCGGCTGGGAGCGCCTCACCGAGGTCGGCGCCTGGCGGTCCTCGACGATGCTCGGCGCGCGCGTGCACGCACGGTACGACGGCCAACCGCACGGCGGGTACTACACCGCCGACGACCTGCGACGGATCGTTGCCTACGCGGCCGAACGCTTCGTGACCGTGGTGCCCGAGGTGGACATGCCGGGCCACCTGCAGGCGGCCGTCGCGGCCTATCCGGAGCTGGGCAATGGCTGGTCCGGACCCGTACGGCAATCGTGGGGAATCTCCACCCACGTGCTGAACATGTCCGACCGCGCCCTGTCGTTCTGCCGCGACGTGCTCGCCCACGTCTGCTCGATCTTCCCGTCCGAGCTGATCGGCATCGGCGGCGACGAGTGCCCGGTCGACGAGTGGGTGGGCAGCCCCGACCTGGCCCGGCTCGGCCTCGCCGGGCCGTCCGACGTGCAGCCTTGGTTCACCGCCCGGATGGCCTCGTTCCTCGCTTCGCTGGGCCGGCGCGTCTACGGCTGGGACGAGCTGCTGACCCGCGGCGCCCCGCCCTCCGCCGTGATCGCCGCCTGGCGCGGCCCGCTCCCGACCACGGTGGCCGCTCGCGCCGGCTACGACGTCGTCGCCTGTCCCGATATTTCCTGCTATCTCGACTACCGCCAGTCGGACGACCCCGGCGAGCCCACCCCCGTCGGCACTCTCCTGACCCTGGCCGACGTGTACGCCTTCGACCCGATCCCACCCGACCTGACCGCCACCGAGGCCGCCCACATCCAGGGCGCCCAGGCCAACGTCTGGACCGAACACATGGAGTCCCCCCGCCGAGTCGACTACATGACCTACCCCCGCCTGTGCGCCTTCGCCGAAGCGGTCTGGTCCGGCCCGGAACGCGACTACCCGGCCTTCCTGGAGCGACTCGAGCCCCACCTGCGCCACCTGGACACCCTGGGCGTCAACTACCGGCCGCTCTCCGGCCCGCGCCCGGGCGACGCCCGACCCGGCGCCCCCGGCAACCCCCGCACGCTGCCCGACCGCCTCGCCGAACTCGACGAGATGACCGCCGACCTGCGCCTCCACCAAATTCGCGTGCGCCAGATCTAGGCGTGAGTAACCTGGGCGCTAGGCAACTGCTACTCCACAGTGGTGAGGTGCGATGCGCTATTTCCTGCTCGTCTTCGATCCGGCCCCGGGCGACCTGATCGCCCAGGTCGAGTTCCCGGACGCCGCCAGCGCGCGAAAAGCCCGCGTCCGCGTCGAGCGTGAGCGCGCCTGGGATGGCCGGTCGCTCGGCAACGAGGTTGAAGTCGTCGTGCGGTGGGCCGAATCGGCCGAGGCGCTGCGGCGGACGCACGGGCGGTATTTCATGACCGCCGCCGAAATGGCTCGCGAGGCAGCCCTTACTGTCAAGCGCCTCATCCGCTCCTGGTGACGGACGGGCCTTCGACCACCAGGGTGACGCACTCCAGGAACAGGTCGTCGACCGTGCGGCCAGGTTTGAAGTACTCGGTGATGCCGACGATCATCGTGGGGTAGGCGGCCGTGTACTCGGCCAGGTCGAAGCCCTCCGTGTCCGGGGGCGGGGCCTGTTCCTCCAGGACGAAACCGATCGTCACGCGCTCGACCGTCAGGACCATCACGCGGGCCTGGTGCAGCGGCATGCCCCGGGCGACCAGGGTGCTCATCGCTGGTTCCGGCAATGCCGCGGGTGTCCGCCGAGAGCCTGCGCACCTCGGGCGTCGAGATCTACGGCGCCGCCAAGGGATTCGGGCCCGAGTCGACGGGCGCCGCCTACGCCCAGGTCGTCGAGTGGGCCACGAGCGGCCGGCTGACGTTCGGCGTGGAACGGGTGCCGCTGAGCGACATCGAGACGGCCTGGCAGCGCACGGATCTGCACGGAAGGCGGTTGGTCGTGCAACCCTGAGGCGACCGACGAGGGGAGCATCGAGGTGGACGTGCCGGAGCCGCGGGTCGACTGGCGCAGCAAGGGCTTCTTCCTGCCCGAGGGGGAGCGCACCGCCGCCGACTACGCCAAGGAGAAACCGAGCCTGTTCGACGGCGGCTTCACCTGGCCGGTGCTGGCGCTGCGGCGGGAGGCGGCCCTGGCGAACATCGCGACCATGGCCGCCTACTGCGCGCGGCACGGCTTCGCTTTCGCCCCGCACGCGAAGACCACGATGGCGCCCGGCCTGATCGCCGCGCAGTTCGACGCCGGCGCCTGGGGGATGACCGTGGCCACCCCGAACCAGGCGCTCGTGCTGCGCAAGCTCGGCGCCGGCCGGATCCTGATCGCGAACGAGGTGCTCGACCCGGCCGCGCTGCGCTGGCTGGCCGGGCAGGACGACATCTACTTCCAGGTCGACTCGCCGGCGGGCGTGGCGGCCGCCGCGTCGGTCGAGGCCGGATGCCTGCGGGTGTTCGTGGAGCTCGGTCATGCGGGTGGGCGCACGGGCGTACGTACGCTCGAAGGCCTGGAATCTGTCGCCCGCGCGGCGCGGGACGCGCAACGGCTGGAACTGGTCGGCGTGACCGCGTACGAGGGGCAACTGACCACCCAGCGCGAGGTGGACGACTTCCTCGACCTGCTGGTGGCCGGGGTCGAGCGGCTGCGCGCGGCCGGCCTGACGTTCCCGCTGGTGTCGGCGGGTGGCAGCGCCTGGTTCGACCGGGTCGTGGCCCGGCTGGCCGCGCTGCCGAGCGACCTGCGGCTGATCCTGCGCAGCGGCGCGTCGGTCACCCACGACGACGGTTTCTATCGCGAACGTACGCCGTTCCGGCGGGTGCCCGCGGAGGGGCCGCTGACCGCCGCGCTGGAGATCTGGGCGCAGGTGCTGTCCACGCCGGAGCCGGGCCTGGCGATCTGCGGGATGGGCAAGCGGGACGCGCCGTTCGACGAGGGGCTGCCGGTGCCGATCGAGGTGCGGCGGGACGGGCGGACGATCGCCGCGACCGGCATGTCGGTGTCCAAACTCAACGATCACCACACCTACCTGGCCGCGGACGGGCTGGCTCCGGGCGATCTCGTTCGCTTCGGCATCTCGCATCCCTGCACCGCCTTCGACAAGTGGCGGCACCTCCCGGTGGTCGACGAAGACCACCGAGTGGTCGACATCCTCGAGACCTACTTCTGAGAAAAACTGTCGTACCCCCGGAGAAGAGTGGCGCCATGACGAACTTCTGGCTGGAGCCGTGGGACGAGCGGGGTCCGATCCTGGAGCGCCGGGCGAATACCCCGGAGATGCAGGCGCATCTGGGCGGCGTCGAGTCGGCGGAGTCGATCGCGGCGCGGCACAAACGCATCCTGGACGGGGTGCGCGACGGCACCACCGGCTTCTTCCTGATCATGGTGGACGACGATCCCGACCCGATCGGCTCGGTCGGCTTCTGGGACTCCGAGTGGCTCGGCCAGAGCGTCTACGAGATGGGGTGGAAGGTGCTGCCCGGCTTCCAGGGCCGGGGCATCGCGGTCGGCGCCGTCCTCGCGGCGATCGGCCTGGCCGCGGCCGGCGGCCGGCACCGGTTCGCGCATGCGTATCCGAAGGTGACCAACGAGCCGTCCAACGCGGTCTGCCGCAAGGCCGGCTTCGCGTTGCTCGGCGAGGTCGATTTCGAGTATCCGAAGGGCAATCCGATCCGCTGCCACGACTGGCAGTTCGATTTGAAGGCGGTCGGCGGCCCGCCCTGATTCATTCGCGTTGATGCCTGCCGGGCTGGCAGCATGATGGCCATGGACCTCGCTGACGGGCAGGGCGGCTACCGGGTGCGGTTCGAATGGGGTCCGGTCGGGGCCGACGCGGTCGCGCCGGGCGCCGCGTTCGTCGCCGTGGTCGACGTGCTGTCGTTCACCACCACGCTGACCGTGGCGATCGAGCAGGGGCTGCACGTGCTGCCCTACCGGTGGCGCGACGACTCCGCGGTCGACGTGGCCCGCCGGCACGGGGCGATGCTCGCGGTGCTCCGCAAGGAGGCCGGCCCCGGGCAGGTCACCCTGTCGCCGGAGAGCATCCTGCACGCCAACCTGCGCGCCGAGGGCATCGACCGGCTGGTGCTGCCGTCGCCGAACGGCTCGGCCATCTCGGTCCGGCTCGCCGACGCCGGGGTGACCGTGGTCGGGGTGTCGCTGCGCAACGCGGCGGCCGCCGCGGCCTGGGTGCGGGAGCGGGCCGGCGACCGGCCGATCGGGGTCGTCGCGTCGGGGGAGCGGTGGCCGGACGGCTCGCTGCGCCCGGCGATCGAGGACCTGCTCGGCGCCGGCGCGTTCCTGCACGGCCTGGCGGACGGGTCGGGCGCGGGCTTCTCGCCCGAGGCCGACGCCGCGATGTGGGCCTATCGGGGCGTCGCGGACGGCCTCCGCGGTGCGGAGGGCCTCGGCGGTGCGCTGCACGAGTCGGTGAGCGGGCGTGAGCTGCGCGGCTTCGGCTTCGAGGGCGACGTCGCGGTGGCCTCGGCGGTGGGCGTGAGCAGCGCGGTCCCGGTGCTCCGGGACGGGTGGTTCGTCGATGGAGGATCCTTCGCGGTGGTGTGACCGGCGTGGCGGATTCCGTCCCTGACGCGGCCGCCATGGCAGAAAGACGCCGTTTCCGATCGGTGGCTGGGTGAATCGGTGCCCCGGGCCCGATCGTGGAGCGGCAAGCACGACCCGCGAAAGGAAGAGCCATGCGCAAGTGGTGGCCATTGGTGACCGTGTGTCTCGGCACCTTCATGCTGCTCATCGACGTGACCATCGTGAACGTGGCGCTGCCGCAGATGGCCACCGACCTGAGCACCTCGTTCAACGCCTTGCAGTGGGTGGTCGACGGGTACGCGCTGGCCCTCGGCGTGCTGCTGCTCGGCGCCGGCGCGCTCAGCGACATGCACGGGCACCGTCGCTTCTACGTCGGCGGTCTGATCGTCTTCGCGCTGGCCTCGCTGGCCTGCGGGCTCGCCGCCGATCCGGCGCTGCTGGTGACCGCCCGGGTGGTACAGGGCGCCGGCGCGGCGGCCATGTTCACCACGACGTTCGCCCTGCTCAACAGCTCCTACCAGGGGCGCGAGCGCGGGGTCGCGTACGGGATCTGGGGCGGGGTCTCGGGCGCCGCCACCGCGGTCGGCCCGATTCTCGGCGGCCTGCTCACCGAGGGTTTCAGTTGGCGCTGGATCTTCCTGGTCAACCTGCCGATCTGTGTCGCCGCCGTGGTCATGTGCTTCACCACGCTGCGGCACGACGGGGCACGCCGGCCGGGCCGCTTCGACCTGGGGGGCACGCTGACCTTCACGGTCGCCGCGGGCACGCTGACGTACGCGGTGATCCGGGCCAACGACGAGGGCTGGTCCTCGGTCAAGACGTGGGGGCTGTTCGTGGTCTCGGCGGTGGCGCTCGCCGCGTTCGTGCTGGTCGAGTGGCGCAGCGAGCAGCCGATGTTCGACCTGGGGCTGCTGCGGGGCCGCTCGTACACCGGGATTCTGATCGCCGGGCTGCTGGTCAACTTCGCGGCGTTCTCGGCCTTCACCTACACCTCGATCTGGCTGCAGTCGGTGCTCGGCCTGTCCCCGCTGCGGGCCGGCCTGGTCGGCCTGCCGATGTCGGTCTGCGCGGCGCTGGCCTCCGGCGTCGTCGGCGCCCGCCTGCACGGCCGCTCGCCCCGCGTGCTGATCGGCGTCGGCATGCTGCTGATCGGCGCCGGCAGCCTGCTGCTGGGCCTGCTCGTCGACGCGTCGGCCGGCTGGCTCGCGCTGATCCCCGGCTACGTCGTGATCGGTCTCGGCGTCGGCCTGGTCATGCCCACGCTGTCGTCCTCGGCGATGGCCGCGGTCCCGCTCCGCAGCGGCGGCATGGCGGCCGGCTCGCTGACCACCGCCCGCCAGCTCGGCTTCGCGATCGGCGTGGCCGTCCTCGGCACCGTCTTCGCGTCGCGGGTGACCGACCACCTGGGCTCGGCAACGGCCGGCCACGCCGTCGCCGGCGGCCAGGCGGCCCGACTGGCCGGCTCGGTCCCCGAGAGCGCGATCCGCGGCGCCGCGGCCGCCGGTCTGGACGCCGGCTACCTGATCAGCGGCGCGGTCGGCATCGTCTGCGCGCTGGTGGTCTTCGCCCTGGTCCGCCCCTCCGCCCCGACGAAGCCGGAGCCGGCCCGCGAGCCGGCCACCGTCTGACCCGCGGCGGCCCGATCGGAAAAGCCCGGGTTCCGCGCCGAACCCGGGCTTGCCCATCGCCACCCGCGAGACCCGCGTTACGGCCTGTTGATGCAGGCAGGCCGCGGGGAAAGGGCGGGGCGGCCGCTGTGCGGTCGGGGAGCCGTCGGACGTACGGTCGAATGGTTTTGATCGGTAGCGTTCCACCGTGAGCGAACGACGCGCGATTTTCAGTGGTTCCACCTTCGAGGAGCAGATCGGGTACGCCCGGGCCGTTGTCGATGGGGATCGGGTGCACGTTTCCGGGACGACGGGGTTCGATTACCGGAGCATGACCATTTCCGATGATGTCGTGGCTCAGGCGGAGCAATGCCTGGTCAATGTGGGGGCCGCGCTCGAGGAGGCGGGATGTGGCTTTGCCGATGTCGTGCGGGTGCGGTATCTGTTGCCGGATCGGGCGGATTTCGAGCCGTGCTGGCCGGTGCTGCGGCGGACGTTCGGAGCGGTGCGGCCGGCGGCCACGATGATGGTGTGTGGGCTTGCCGATCCGCGGATGAGGATCGAGATCGAGGTGGACGCGCGGCGGCCGGCCTAGCGCGGTGGCTCGCGGACCAGGCCGCCCACCATCACTGAGTGCGACTGCTTGACCCGGATGAGGCTGGGCACGATCTCGACGTTGTGGATGCCCTCGATCGCCGCCACCTTCGTGGTGATGTAGGTGTAGAGCGCCCGGGCATCGGGCGTGCGCGCCGCCGCCATCAGGTTGGCGCTGCCGGTCACCGCGGCGACGAAGGCCAGCTCGGCGTGGTCGGCCAGGCGCGCGCCGACCGAGGCCAGATGGGCGGGCGCCACGGTGAACCACAGGTTCGCCGCCGTGTGCACCCCGATCAGCTCGTCGGCCACGTCGAGATGGAAGTAGATCGCCCGGCTGCCGACCAGCTCGCCGACCCGGTGGGCGACCTGCCGCTGGCTCCAGCCGGTCGCCGCGGCCAGCGTGGCCCAGCTCGCCCGGCCGTCCCGGGACAGCTCGTCGAGCAGCGGCCGGTCGGTGGGCTCGGCCCGGGCGTCGCCGGACCGCGGCGCCGGGCCCTCGGCCAGGAACAGCCGCTGCTCGGCGGTGACGTCGTTGTCCGGGAGGATCCAGTCGATCTCGCCGCGCCCGGGGAAGTGGTGCAGCATCTGGTGGGCGCTGAAGGTCAGCACGGTCGAGGCGCGGGGCAGGTGGTGCAGCAGCCCGGAGTCGCCCTCCACCTCGGCCTGGCAGGTCACCTCGGCGCCGCCCGCGCCGATGCTGATCCACGAGGTGTCGCCTCGCCGGGCCAGCGCGTCGGCGAGCGCCTCCGCGGTGCCGGGCCGGCAGCCGATGCGCAGCGACCAGTACGACGCCTTCGGCCGGTGGGTCGGCTCCTGCCGGGCGAGCACCCGGACGATGCCGGCGCCGCGCATCCGCTGGTACCGCCGGGCCACGGTCTGCTCGGAGACGCCGAGGACGGTGGCGATGCGGGCGAACGGGGCGCGCGGGGCGATCTGCAGGGCGTGGAGGATCTGACGGTCGACGCGGTCGATCGCGCGGGATTCGGGCGCCATTTTCCGATCGTACGGCGGAGTCGCCCGGGCAGGT
This sequence comes from Actinoplanes subtropicus, assembly GCF_000721705.1. GTDB lineage: Bacteria > Actinomycetota > Actinomycetes > Mycobacteriales > Micromonosporaceae > Actinoplanes > Actinoplanes subtropicus. Next base: position 153,496 of record NZ_JOJL01000026.1, on the reverse strand, counting down.
GAGTCCCCTCGGCGGGGGATGGGATCGAGGGATCGACCTCCGTAGGGTCCCCTTTACGCCTTTTGCCGGGGAGCCGCCGGCAGCCGTCGGGAGCCGCCACATGTCCGTGTTCCGCGCCGCGAACAACGTCAACAAGCCGCCCCACGACCCGTACGTGATCAACCGGTCGCACCCGGACCCCGTCCCGGACGGCCCCACCGAGCGCATCGACGAGCGGACGGCCCGGCGCCGGCGCGACCGGATCCTCTGGCTCGCCGTCTTCATCGCCGTGTGCGCGCTGGCCACCGCCTCGATCGCGGGGTTCGCCGCGTGGCGGGCGATGAACCTGTCCCGGCTGGTCGCCACCAGCATGGCCGCCGCCGCGCCGGTCGCCGCGCCGCGCACGACCGGCTTCACCGTCACGTACGCCCAGGAGCCACTGCGGGTGCAGGTGGGCTGCTCGGCCGTGCTCTTCCTGGATCTCGACGAGCCCCGGGCGAACGCCGACGAGAAGGTCAGCGACCTGCGCTACGACAGCCGGTGCGGCCAGGACACGCCGCGGCTCACGCTCGGCCCGGGCGCCGCGGCCGGCGCGCAGGTGAAGGACTCGGACACCGATGCCGAGGGCTGCCAGCAGGCGATCCGGACCAGCCCGATCGGCCCGGGCGGCAGCGTCGAGGTGCGCAAGGGCGCGACCCTGTGCGTGCTGACCGCGGCCGTCCCGCCCTCGATGTCGCTGGTCGAGATCACCGACGTGGGGACGACCGGCACCGCCGGCATGCGGGCCACCTCGTGGAAAGTAGCGGGTTGACTCCTGACAGAATGGCCGGTGCGCACCCTGTAAGAAGCATCGGTGAGGAGTCGAGTTCCCGTGATCCGTACCCATGACGCCGGCAGCCTCCGCGCGAGCGACGCCGGCACGACGGTGACGCTCGCCGGGTGGGTGGCCCGCCGGCGCGACCACGGCGGGGTCATCTTCGTCGATCTCCGGGACGCCTCGGGCGTGGTTCAGGTGGTCTTCCGGGAGGAGGACGCGCACGCCCTGCGCAACGAGTTCTGCGTCAAGGTCGTGGGCGAGGTCAGCGCCCGCCCCGAGGGCAACGAGAACCCCGACCTGGCCACCGGCGCGGTGGAGGTGGTCGCCAGCGAGCTGACGGTGCTCTCCGAGGCCGCGCCGCTGCCGCTGCCGGTCGACGACGCGACCACCGCCTCCGACGACCTGCGGCTCAAGTACCGCTACCTCGACCTGCGCCGCTCCGGGCCGGCCGCGGCGCTGCGGCTGCGCAGCCGGGCCAACCAGATCGCCCGCGAGGTGCTGCACGCCCGCGATTTCAACGAGATCGAGACCCCGACGCTGACCCGGTCGACCCCCGAGGGCGCCCGCGACTTCCTGGTCCCGGTCCGCCTGCAGCCGGGCACCTGGTACGCGCTGCCGCAGTCCCCGCAGCTGTTCAAGCAGCTGCTGATGGTGGCCGGCATGGAGCGCTATTACCAGATCGCCCGCTGCTACCGGGACGAGGACTTCCGCGCCGACCGGCAGCCGGAGTTCACCCAGCTGGACATCGAGATGTCGTTCGTGACTCAGGACGACATCATCTCGCTGGGTGAGGAGATCGTCTCCCGGCTGTGGAGCGAGCTCGCGGGTTACCAGGTGCAGCTGCCGATCCCGCGGATCACCTGGACCGACGCGATGAACCGGTACGGATCCGACAAACCCGATCTGCGGTACGGGGTGGAGCTGGTCGAACTGACCGCCTACCTCCGTGGCACCGAGTTCCGGGTCTTCGCGGGCGCGATCGACGCGGGCGGCTATGTCGGCGCGGTGGTCATGCCGGGCGGTGCCTCGCAGACCCGTAAGGAGCTGGACGGCTGGCAGGATTGGGCGAAGGCGCGCGGGGCCCGCGGTCTCGCTTATGTCGTGCTCGACGCCGAAACCGGTGAGCCTCGCGGACCTGTCGCGAAAAATCTGTCATCTGAGCATTTGTCCGGATTGGCCGACGCGACCGGCGCCAAGCCGGGCGACGCGATCTTCTTCGCCGCCGCGAACGAGCGCCGGGAGGCGCAGGAGCTGCTCGGCGCGGCCCGCATCGAGATCGCCAAGCGGGCCGGCCTGATCGACGAGAGTGCCTGGGCGTTCTGCTGGGTCGTCGACGCGCCGATGTTCGAGAAGACTGACGAGGGCGGCTGGACGGCGGTCCACCACCCCTTCACCTCGCCGAACGCCGACTGGATCGACAACTTCGAGTCGGCGCCGGACCGCGCGCTCGCCTACGCGTACGACATCGTGGTGAACGGCAACGAGATCGGCGGCGGCAGCGTCCGTATCCACCGCGCGGACGTGCAGAGCCGGGTCTTCGACCTGCTCGGCATCTCCCCGGAGGAGGCGCAGGACAAGTTCGGCTTCCTGCTCGAGGCGTTCAAGTACGGGCCGCCGCCGCACGCCGGCATCGCGCTCGGCTGGGACCGCACCTGCATGCTGCTCTCCGGCAACGAGTCGATCCGCGAGGTCATCGCGTTCCCGAAGACCCGCGGCGGCTACGACCCGCTGACCACCGCGCCGACCCCGATCACGGCGCAGCAGCGCCTCGAGGCCGGCATCGACGCCAAGCCGAAGGCGGCCGCGGGCACCCCCGGCACCGACGGCCAGGCCGACCCGGTCCAGCACTCGAACTGAGACCCGGCAATCGACGCGAACGACGACGACGCGCAACCGGCCTGGCGGCGGCACACCGAGGGTGAGCACCGCCTGCCGGTCGGGATCGCCATCGTCGCGGTGATCGTGCTGCAGTGGGTGCTGCCCGACCGGCTCACCCCGGGCCCGCGGTGGCTGCTGCCGGCGATCGAGGCGGTGCTGGTCGTGGTGCTGAACGCGGCCGACCCGGGCCGGATGAAGCGGGGCACCCCGTCGCTGCGGATGGTCGCGCTGGGCCTGATCGGCGTGGTCAGCCTGGGCACGGTCTACTCGGTGGCGATGCTCGTGCGCGACATCGTCACCAAGTACGACGCCGGCACCCCCGCCCAGCGGCTGTTCGTCGGCGGCGGGATCTACCTGATGAACATCCTCACCTTCGCGGTGTGGTACTGGGAGCTGGACCGCGGCGGGCCGGTCGCGCGGTCGCGGGGGACCGACCCGTACCCGGACTTCCTCTTTCCGCCGATGACCTCCCCGGACATGGCGCACAAGGACTGGGAACCGCGATTCGCCGACTATCTGTATGTGGCGTTCACCAACGCGACCGCGTTCAGCCCGACCGACACGTTGCCGATGACCCGGGGCGCGAAGCTGGGGATGGCGCTCCAGTCGGCGATCGCCCTGACGATCGCGGCCCTGGTGGTGGCGCAGGCGATCAATTCGCTCAGCTGAGCGTTTCGGATTCATCGACGGGTGGGTATCTGCACCTCAGAAGGCCCTTACCCCCGGAGGAACCAGATGCTCGCCATCGCCGCGGCTATCGTGTTCGCGTTCGCGCTCCTGCTCGACTTCTTCAACACCGACCTGGGCGCCCACGACCTGTTCAACTTCAACACCCTGGTGTTGATCGGGCTGCTGCTGCTCTCCCTCTACCTGGCCGGCTTCGGCAGCGGACCGCGCACCGGCACCGGCTCGGGCCGTCGCTTCTACGGCCGTCGCCCCGGTCGCGGCTGATTTCCCCACCGGCCCGCCTCTTTGGTGCATTTCCGGCATCGCCCGGCGGGCCGGTACTGTCGGTGCCGATGGAAACGGACGGGCTCTTCTCGCTGGCTTCCCCGGGTGGCGTACAGGTCGCGTCGCCGGCCGGTGCCTTCACGCCGCCGTCCGCCGACTCGCCGCTGCCCGTCCGGATGCGTCCCGCCAGCCTCGACGAGCTGGTCGGCCAGGAGCATCTGCTCGCCGCCGGCAGCCCGCTGCGCCAGTTGGTCACCGGCTCGAGCCCGATGTCGGTGATCCTCTGGGGCCCGCCCGGCACCGGCAAGACCACGATCGCGCACCTGGTCGCCGCCGCCACCAACCGCAAGTTCGTCGCGATGTCCGCGCTGTCGGCGGGCGTCAAGGACGTGCGCGCGGTGATCGACACGGCCCGGCGCGAGCGCCGGCACGGTGGCCCGCCGACCGTCCTGTTCATCGACGAGGTGCACCGCTTCAGCAAGACCCAGCAGGATTCCCTGCTCGCCGCGGTCGAGGACCGGACCGTGACGCTGCTGGCGGCGACCACGGAAAATCCGTACTTCTCCATCATTTCGCCCCTGCTTTCGCGGTGTGTGCTGCTGACCTTGCAGGCGCTCGGCGACGACGACGTCCGCCGCCTGCTGCGCCGCGCGCTCACCGACGAACGAGGGCTGGGCGGTGCCGTCACTCTTTCCGCCGAGGCCGAAGACCATTTCGTACGCCTGGCGTCGGGCGACGTGCGCAAGGCGTTGACCGCTCTCGAGGCGGCGGCGTCGACGGCCCAGGCCCAGGCCGGTCCCTCGACGGCCCAGGCTCCCGAGATCGACCTGGCCACCGCGGAGAAGGCGGTCGACGTCGCGGCCGTTCGCTACGACCGGGACGGCGACGCGCACTACGACGTGACCAGCGCGTTCATCAAGAGCATGCGCGGCAGCGACCCGGACGCGGCGCTGCACTGGCTGGCCCGCATGCTGGTGGCCGGCGAGGACCCGCGGTTCATCGCCCGGCGCATCGTCATCTTCGCCAGCGAGGACGTCGGCATGGCCGACCCGCAGGCCCTGGTGGTGGCCACCGCCGCGGCCCAGGCCGTGCAGCTCATCGGCCTGCCCGAGTGCCAGCTCAACCTGGCCCAGGCGGTCGTGCACATGGCCACCGCCCCGAAGTCGAACAAGGTGACCAGCGCGCTCGGCGCGGCGATGGCCGACGTCCGGGCCGGCCGGGGCGGCGCGGTCCCCGCACCCCTGCGCGACGCGCACTACCCCGGCGCGCGTGGTCTTGGTCACGGTCGCGGCTACAAGTACCCGCACGACGACCCGCGCGGCGTGGTCACCCAGCAGTACCTCCCCGACGATCTTGTCGAGGCCGAGTACTACCAGCCCACCGACCACGGCGCCGAACGAGCGGTGAGCGAACGGGTGCCCCGGCTGCGCCGGATCGTCCGGGGCCTGGCCGCCCCGCCCCGGCCGCCCGAGCCCGCCCCGGAGCCGACACCTGACCGCGCGGCGGGTGGTGGATCCGGCCCGGATGCGTCACGCTCTTCGGTTAGCACCGACCCACGCTCGTCGGCCAGCACCGATCCGCCGCCGCCCACGCCAACGGTGGCGGATCCGACGACGCCGACCGACGAGGCCGTGAGCAGGGCAGACGACAGTGGCGACGCCGCCGGAGAGGAACAGCCGTGAATTCGCGCGGTGCCGAACGGCCCGACGACGAGGCCGACCTGCGCAGCGGAACCGGGGCCAGGAAGGGCCGCCGGTTCGGTCGAGGCCGTCCCGAGGCGGCGGAGCCGGTGGAGGTACCCCGCGAGGAGACCGGCTGGCTCGACGACCTGCGCACGGCGAAGGAGCAGCGCGCCGCGATCGGCCCCGGCACCCTGGCCGGCGAGACCCGCCCCAGCAAGAGCGGCCGGGTGGCGCCCGGCCCCGACGACCAGCCGGACGACCTCCCGTTCGCCGCGGCGGGCTGGCAGAGCCCGAGCGGCGGCCAGCCTACGGTCGGCCCGCGAGACGCCCAGCCGGGGTGGCAGTCGCCGAGCGGCGCCCATCCGGCCCAGGGCCGGCGCGACGGCCAGCCCGGGTGGCAGTCACCGAGCGGGTCGCACCCGGCGACCGGTCGGCGTGATGCGCCGCCGCCGGCTCAGGGCCAGCCAGGGTGGCAGTCGCCTAGTGGCGGGTTTCCGGCGGCTCCTCGGTCGGGCCCGGTCCCGCCGCCCGCCGGACGGTTTGACGACTCCCGGCCTGCTCCGGGCCGTCCCGATGAGGACTTCCGGCCTGCGCCTGGCCGTCCCGATGAGGACTTCCGGCCTGCGCCTGGCCGTCCCGATGAGGACTTCCGGCCTGCGCCTGGGCGACCCGATGGGGATTTCCGGCCTGCTCCTGGCCGTCCCGACGGGGATTTCCGGCCTGCTCCTGGCCGACCCGATGGGGATTTCCGGCCTGCTCCTGGCCGATCCGACGGCGAGTCTCGGCCTGCTCCTGGCCGGCCCACGGGTGCGGCCGGGTGGGATGACTCGCGGCCCGCTCCCGGCCGGCCCGACGGTGGCCCGGCCGGGCCGGCTGACGGCTGGAATGACGGGCGGCCCGCTGCGGGACAGGCGCCCGGTGGCCGGGGTGCCCGGCCCAACCCGGTGCCGCGCCAGGCCACCGGGCCGGTGTCGCCGGCCCAGCAGATGCCTCCGGGCCGGGTAGCGCCCGGCCAGGGTCCGGCGGGGCAGTATCCGAACGGGCCGATGGGCGCCGCGCCGGTCTCGCCGGGTGCTGCCGGCCGTCGGGGCGCGCCCGGCCAGCCCCAGATCCCCGGCCAGCCCCAGATCCCCGGCCAGCCCCAGATCCCCGGGCAGCGGCGCGGGACGGCCGACGAGGCCTCCTACGCCACCCGGCACGGCGCTCCGGCCGAGGAACAGGGCCGGCGGCCGCTCGACCCGTCGACCTCGGGGCCGATCCCGTCGGTGCCGCTCTCCGGCAACGCGCCCGAGGTGCCGATGCCGCGCCCGGTGTCGCCGGCTTCGCGCCCGGTTTCGCCCGCCTCGCGCCCGGTCTCGCCGGCGTCGCGGCCCGTGTCCCCGGCGTCCCGGCCTACCTCGTCGGCCGGCCCGCGCGACCGCTTCCGCACCGACGGGCCCCCGCCGGGTGGCCGCGCACCGGTGTCCGGCGCGCCGACGCCGTCCTCGCCCGCCGGACCGCCGCCAGGTGCGCGTCCCCCCGGCGGCGCTCCGGGCTTTCCCGGCGGTGGCGCTCCGAACTTCCCCGGCGGTGGCGCTCCGGGCTTTCCCGGCGGTGGCCCGGGCTACCCCGGTGAGGTCACCGGGCGGCATGGCGGCGGCGAGTCCGCCGGCCGCCACGGCAGCGACAGCTTTCCCGGCGGCGACGCCCCGGGGAGGCACGACGGTTTCCCGGGCGGTGACGCTCCTGGGCGGCGTGACGGTTTCCCGGGTGGTGACGCTCCTGGGCGGCGTGACGGTTTCCCGGGTGGCGATGCCTCTGGGCGGCGTGACGGTTTCCCGGGTGGCGATGCCTCTGGGCGGCGTGACGGTTTTCCGGGCGGCGATGCATCTGGGCGGCGTGACGGCTTCCCGGGTGGCGACGCTCCTGGGCGGCGTGACGGTTTCCCGGGTGGCGATGCCTCTGGGCGGCGTGATGGCTTCCCCGGTGGCGACGCTCCTGGTCGGCGTGACGGCTTCGCGGGTGACGCCGCCGGGCGGCACGGCAACGACGCCAGCGGCAGGCGCGCCGGCGACGGCCCAGGCGGTGGGCCGGATTTTACGAACGGTGGCGCGTCCACCGGTCGGCATGGCGGCGACGAGGGTGACCTCCCGGGCGGACCGCGCTATCAAGACGGCGAGCCGACCGGCCGGCACGGCTCGGCCCGGCACGGCGGCGACGCCGGCGAAGGCACCGGCCGCCACGGCACCCCCGACGACGGCGCGACCGGCCGGCGCCGAGCAAAGGACCTAGCCGGCGCCACCCCGCCCGGCACCGGAACCCGCGGCCGCGGCGGCCGCCCGGCCCCCGCCCAGGGCGGCCCCAAGGGCGACCCCCGCCGCGGCGGCCCAGGCCCAGCCGGAGCGGGCGTGCCCGGCATGCCGGGCGGCGTTCCAGGTGCGGGCGGTGGTCCCGGCATGTCCGGCGGCCCAGGTGCGGCTGGTGGTCCTGGCATGTCCGGCGGCCCAGGTGCCGCTGGTGGTCCCGGCGTGCCCGGCAGCCGAGGCGCCGCTGGTGGGCCTGGTGGCCCGGGTGCGGCCGGTGGTCCCGGCTTCCCCGGGGGCGGCCCTGGTGCGCCCGGTGGCCCTACGCCGGGTAGGCCCGGCATGCCTGGTGGCCCGGCCGCGGCGGGTGGGCCCGGCGTGGCCGGTGGCCCGGGTGTGGTTCCCGGCGGTCCGGCGGCGGGCGGCACCGCGCGGGCGTCGGCCAAGGTCATGCCCCCGGTGGTGCCGGGGCGTCAGGGCGCACGCACTCCCGCCGTCCCCGGACGTGCGGGCGCAATGGCCGGCGGTGCCACCCAGCGACCCGGCGAGACTTCCGGCCCGATCAACCCGCCTCGTGGCGGTCGCGGCCCGCGCAACGGCCCGGCCAGCGGCGCGATGCCGGCCGGCCCGGGCGCGCCCGGCATGCCGTCGAGCACGGACGGCGCGCCCTCAGGCCCGATCGGCCCCCGCCGCGGCCCGGACGGTCCGCCCTCCGGCCCCGTCGGCCCACGCCGCGGCCCGGACGGCCGCCCCAACGCCGGCCCCCGCCCCGGCGTGGACCAGATGCCGTCCGGCCCGGTCGGGATGCGTCCTGGCGTGGACCAGGTGCCGTCCGGCCCGGTGGGCATGCGTCCTGGCGTGGACCAGGTGCCGTCCGGCCCGGTCGGGATGCGTCCTGGCGTGGACCAGATGCCGTCCGGCCCGGTGGGCATGCGTCCTGGCGTGGACCAGATGCCGTCCGGACCGATCGGCATGCGTCCCGGGGTGGACGAGATGCCGTCGGGGCCGATCGGCCCGCGGCGTAGGCCTCGGCCCGAGGTCGACGACATGCCGTCGGGCCCCGTGGACATGCCGTCCGGGCCGATCGGGAGTCGGGCCGGTGGGATGCCGCCCGGGCCGGTTTCGCCGGGGCGACCGCCGCTCGCCGGCGGTTCGGCGCAGCACAGCCAAGCTTTGCCGGGCCGTCCGATATCGGGTGAGCCTGGTATGCCGGGTCGTCCGGTGTCGGGTGAGCCCGGTCTGTCGGGCCGCCCCGTTTCGGGCGAGCCGGGTGCGGGACCGCGCGGCATGCGCGACCCCGAGCACAGTCAGCCGCTTCCGGGACGGCCCGTCTCCGGTCAGCAGGGGCAGCCGTTGCCGGGCCGGGTCGGTGCGGCGCAGGCCGGTCCGGGACCGCGTGGCGCGGCTCCGGGTCGCAATGGCGGGCCGGGCGGCGGTGGCGCGGCCGGTGCAGCTTCGGTAGGCGCAGCTTCCGTCGGGGGTGCTTCGATCGGTGCGGCCTCGGTGGCGGGCGCCGCGATGGGTGCCGCTTCCGGTTCGGTCGGCTCCGCCGCGGTGGGTTCGACGTCGGTCGGCGCCGCGCCGGTGGATGGCGCGCCGAGGGGTTCCGCGTCGGTGGGCGCCGCATCCGTGGGCGCCCCCGCGAAGGGCGCCGCTCCGACCGGCGCTTCCTCGCGAGGCGCCGCTCCGGCAGGCGCTCCTTCGCGGGGCGCCGCTTCGGTTGGCGCCGCCTCTGTCGGTGCTGCCTCGGTGGGCGCGCCCTCGGTGGGTGCCGCTTCGGTTGGCGCTGCCCCGGTGGGTGCGCCTTCGGTCGGCGCTGCCTCGGTTGGCGCGCCTTCGGTTGGCGGCGCCTCGGTGGGTTCGGCTTCGGTTGGCGCTGCCTCGGTGGGTTCGGCATCGGTTGGCGCCGCTTCGGTTGGCGCCGCTTCGGTTGGCGCCGCTTCGGTCGGGGCCGCCTCGGTTGGCGCCGCCTCCGTGGGGGCGGCCTCCGTCGGCGCACCTCCCGCCGGGAGCGCCGCCGTGGGCGCCGCCGGCAACTCGACCCTCGCGCCGGGCTTGGATCGGGGCGGCGATTCGCGTACGGCTGCACCCGGCGTACCCCCGAGGGGTGAAGAACTCGCCGCAGCGGCGGAAGGTGGCCGGAAAGCCGGCGAAGGCCTGCGCGGAGCGCGGGACGAGCTGCGGAACAAGATGCGCACGCAGCGCCGGCTCCGGGTGGTGACGCTGCTCTCCCTCGCGGTCGTCGTGCTCGTCGTGCTGCCGGCCCTGTTCGGGTTGCGGTCGGCCAGCAAGGACCCGGTGTTCGGCTCGCTCGACTCGCTCGGCGTGCCGTCGTGGGCGGCCCAGGACGTGCGCGACAACGGCAGCGGCAGCCGGTGGTGCTTCATCGACTGCCGGTTCCGGGAGCGGCTCGCGCAGTCCTCGAGGCCGATCAACGACACCAACGCGACGTACGCCGCGGCCCTGAAGAAGGCCGGCTGGTCGTTGTGGAAGGTCACCGACTGCCCGGACACCGCGATGCCGGGCGCCTACAGCTGCTGGAAGCGAGACGAGTTCACTTTGGACCTCTGGGTGCGGCAGCCCGAGTGCGCCGTGGACCAGGTGGCCCAGCAGGATCCGACGGCGCCGCTGCCGGCGGCCGCGGCTCCGCCGGCGCCGAAGAAATGCGTGGGCTCGACGGTCAGCATCAAGGTGCAGAATGCGATCTCCGACACCCGTGGCAAGCCGGAGCCCAAGCAGGACAAGCCGCTCACCGGCGAGACGCCGGCCCCGACGCTCTCCAACGACCCTCTCCTGGCGCCGAGCGCGCCGACACCCGCGACGTCGTGAGGCGGGCGGCGGTCACGGCCGGTAAGGTCTGCACGTTGACCTGCCACCCGTAGAGGAGAAGCGCCAGATGGACGCCGGAGAAATCGCTGGACTGATCGCGGCGGGCGCCTTCCTGATGCTCGTCATCGTGCTCGCGGTGCCGATCCTGAAGCTGGGCCGGACCATCGACGCCGCGACCCGGGCGATCGACGACCTGACCGACCGCACCGGCCCGCTGCTGACCAACGTCAACGAGACGGTGGAGAATGTGAACACCACCCTCGGCCAGGTGCAGGTCTCATTGGACGGTGTCAACCTGCAGCTGGCCAAGGTCGACACGATCACCGAGCACGCGGCGCACGTCACCGCCAACGTCGCGAACCTGTCCACGGTCGTGGCCGCGGCCGCCGCCAACCCGCTGGTCAAGGTGGCCTCGTTCGGCTACGGCCTGCGCAAGGCCGTGAACAACCGGCGGCGTGCCGATGAGGACCGCGAGGTCCGCGAGACGATCAAGCAGCGCCGTAAGGCCCGGCGCTAACCGATAAGGGGAAAGCACATGAAGCGCCTGCTGTGGCTGGGCGTCGGTCTGGCCGTCGGCGCCCTCGTCGTTCGCAAGATGACCAAGAAGGCGAACGAGTTCACCCCGTCGGGCATCGCGACCTCGCTGTCGCAATCGGCTGGCGGCCTGGTCGAGTCGGTGCGTAGCTTCGTGGAGGACGTCCGCGACGGGATGACCGAGCGGCAGGAGCAGATCAACGAGGCGTTCGCCGAGGGTGAGCTGTTCGAAAACGGGCTCACTGAGTTGGATCAGTTTGGCCAGGAGGGGAACCGATGAAGACGGCGGAAGTCAAACGGCGCTTTCTCGCGCATTTCGAGGCCAACGGGCACACGGTCGTGCCGAGTGCCCCGCTGCCGGCCATCGACGACCCCAACCTGCTGTTCATCAACGCGGGCATGGTGCAGTTCGTCCCGTTCTTCCTCGGGCAGCGCACGCCACCGTATTCCCGCGCGGCCAGCGTGCAGAAGTGCATCCGGACGCCGGACATCGACGAGGTCGGCAAGACCAGCCGGCACGGCACGTTCTTCCAGATGAACGGCAACTTCTCGTTCGGCGACTACTTCAAGGCCGGGGCCATCCCGCTGGCCTGGGAGCTGTCCACCAAGCCGGTCGAGCAGGGCGGCTTCGGGCTCGACCCGGAGAAGATCTGGGCGACGGTCTACCTGGACGACGACGAGGCCATCGAGATCTGGAAGCAGACCGGCCTGCCCGCCGAGCGCATCGTGCGCCGGGGCAAGAAGGACAACTTCTGGTCGATGGGCATCCCCGGCCCGGCCGGCCCGTGCTCGGAGCTCTACTACGACCGCGGTCCCTCGTACGGCCCGGAGGGTGGCCCGGAGGTCGACGAGGACCGGTACCTGGAGTTCTGGAACCTGGTCTTCATGCAGCACGAGATCACCGACGTGCGGTCGAAGGAGGACTTCACGATCGTCGGTGACCTGCCGAAGCAGAACATCGACACCGGCATGGGCCTCGAGCGCATCGCGTCGATCCTGCAGGGCGTCGACAACCTGTACGAGATCGACGAGGTACGCCCCATCCTGTCCCGCGCGGCGGAGATGACCGGGAAGAAGTACGGCGCGCACTCCGGCCACGCGGCGTCGGAGAGCCACCCGGACGACGTCCGCCTGCGGGTGATCGCCGATCACGTGCGTACCGCGCTGATGCTGATCGGCGACGGCGTCATCCCCTCGAACGAGGGCCGCGGCTACGTCCTGCGGCGGATCATGCGCCGGGCGATCCGGTCGATCCGGCTGCTCGGCTGGCAGGCGCCGGCGTTGCCCGAGCTGCTGCCGGTGGCCCGGGACTGCATGGCCCCGTCGTATCCCGAGCTCGCCGAGGACTTCGGGCGAATTTCCGATTACGCGTACGCCGAGGAAGACTCCTTCTTGTCCACGCTGCGGGCCGGCACCACGATCCTGGACACCGCGATCACCGACGCCAAGAAGTCCGGCAAATCAGATTTGTCCGGCTCGCAGGCCTTCCAGCTGCACGACACGTACGGCTTCCCGATCGACCTGACCCTGGAGATCGCCGCCGAGCAGGGGCTCTCCGTCGACCAGGACGGCTTCCGGCGGCTCATGGCCGACCAGCGGGCCCGCGCGAAGGCGGACGCCGCCGCGCGCAAGACGGGCCACGCCGACCTGAGCGCCTACCGGGGCGTTCTGGACGCCGGCGGACCGGTGGAATTCACGGGATATCAGGAAATTTCCCGCGAGTCGCGCGTACGGGCGCTTCTGGGGGACAGCGGTCGTCTGGAAGCGGCCGGCGAGGGCGACTTCGTCGAGCTGGTCCTCGACACCACCCCGTTCTACGCCGAGGGCGGTGGCCAGCAGGCCGACACCGGCGTGATCCGGGTCGGCGGTGGCCAGCTCGAGATCGTCGACGTCCAGCAGCCGCTGCCCGGGCTGATCGTGCACAAGGCCCGGGTCATCCGCGGCGAGGTGCGGGCCGGCGAGTCCGCGGAAGCCGAGATCGACATCACCCGGCGGAAGGCGATCTCGCGCTCGCACACCGCGACCCACCTGATCCACCAGACCATGCGGCACTTCCTCGGCGAGTCGGCGACCCAGGCGGGCTCGCTGAACGCGCCGGGCCGGCTGCGGTTCGACTTCAACACGCCCGGGGCCGTCTCGCCCGCGGTGCTGCACGACGTCGAGCAGCAGGTGAACGAGGTGCTGCTCCGCGATCTCGAGGTGCACGCGTTCATCACCTCCCAGGAGGAAGCGCGCCGGCTGGGCGCGATGGCGCTCTTCGGAGAGAAGTACGGCGACGAGGTCCGCGTGGTTGAAGTCGGCGACTACGCGCGTGAACTCTGCGGCGGCACCCACGTGGCCCGCTCCGGCCAGTTGGGCCTCGTGAAGATCCTCAGCGAGTCCTCGATCGGCTCCGGCGTACGCCGGGTCGAGGCGCTGGTCGGCATCGACGCGTTCGGCTTCCTGGCCAAGGAGCACCTGCTGGTGTCCCGGCTGGCCGAGCTGTTCCGGGTGCCCGGCGAGCAGGTCGCCGACCGGGTCGAGCAGACCGTGACCGCGCTGCGCGACGCCGAGAAGGAGCTGGAGAAGCTGCGCGCCCAGATGGTGCTCGGCGGGGCCGGCGCGCTCGCCGGCCAGGCCAAGGACCTGCGCGGCGTCGCGTTCGTCGGAACCGAGGCTCCGGAGGGCGCGGCCGGCAACGATGTGCGTACGCTGGCGCAGGAGATCCGGGGCCAGATCGACGCCGCTCGACCGGCGGTGGTCGCGGTCGCGTCCCGGGCGAACGGCAAGGCGTCGCTGATCGTAGCGATCAATGGCGCCGCGCTAGGTAACGGTCTCTCCGCTGCTGATCTGGTCAAGGGAGCACTTTCCGGGCGAGGCGGCGGTAACAAGGAGCTTGCGCAGGGTGGCGGCGTGCCGGCCGACCAGGTTCCGGCGCTGCTAGCGGCGGTGGAGAAGGCGGTGCTGGACGTCGCCGGGTGATGGTGATTGCGGAGGGTAATCGGATGACCGCACTGTCGCGGGGTAGGCGACTGGGCGTCGATGTAGGTAAGGTGCGCGTCGGGGTTGCCGTAAGCGACCCTGACGGGATCCTGGCCACCCCCCTGGTCACGGTGCCCCGTGACATGGGCACGGCACCCGATGCCGTGCCTGGCGACATAGTCGAGCTCGTTCGTCTCGTGGGGGAGCACGAGGCGGTCGGGATCGTGGTGGGGCTTCCGGTACGCCTCAACGGCGCCGAGGGTCCCGCCGCCATCGACATCCGTGCGTACGCTGGGCGACTGGCGGAGGCGGTCGGCACGGTGCCGGTCGTCCTGGCGGACGAGAGGATGTCGACCGTGGTCGCAACCCGACGGCTCGCCGAGCGTGGCGTCCGGGGCAAGCGGCAGCGGGCAGTCGTCGATCAGGCGGCCGCGGTGGAGATCCTGCAGAGCTGGCTGGACGCGCAGCGGAGGCAGAGATGATCGACGAGCTGGACCTGGCGTTCGACGAGCACGCCGATCGCGGCAAGCCTCGCCATCGGCGGGGGAGCCGCGGCGGGAAGAAGGGCTCGGGTAAGTCCGGCATCGCCTTTGTCATGGCGTTCATCCTGTTGGCCGTGCTGGGCGGCGGAGTCTACTTCGGCTACAGCAAGGTCAAGGGCTTCTTCGTCGCGGCGGACTACAGCGGCACCGGCACCACGGCCGTATCGGTGACGATCGCGAAGGGTTCGAGCCTCACCGATATCGGCAACACTCTCGTCGACGCGGACGTGGTGAAGAGCACAAAGGCGTTCGTGAATGCGGCGAACGACAATCCGCGCGGCAAGAACATCCAGTCCGGAACGTACAACCTGAAGAAGCAGATGTCCGCGAAGAACGCGGTGACCGCGCTGCTCGACCCCAAGTCGCGGATCACCTCGGGCATCACCATTCCCGAGGGCAAGACCGTTCCGGAGACCTTCGAACTGCTCTCCAAGGCCACCAAGATCCCGGTCAAGGACTTCCAGGACGCGGCCAAGGACCCGGTGGGTCTCGGCATCCCGGCGTACTGGTTCAACCGGCGCGACGGCAAGACGGCGATCAAGACGGTCGAGGGCTTCCTCTTCCCGGACACGTACGAGTTCGACCCCAAGCTGACCGCCGCGCAGATCCTCTCCGCGATGATCCAGCGGTTCCTCACGGTGACGCAGGACCTCAACTTCGTCGACACGGTGCAGAACAACCTGTCGATCTCGCCGAACGAGGCCCTGGTCGCCGCCTCGATCGCGCAGGCCGAGGCGCTCAAGGACGAGGACATGCCCAAGGTGGTCAAGGTCCTCTACAACCGGGCGTACTCGAAAAAGTTCCCGTGCAACTGCCTCGGGCTGGACAGTACGGTCAACTACTGGCTGAAGGTCACCGGCAAGGGCGGCAAGGCGTCCGAACATCTCACCGTCTCCGAGATGCACGACCCGAAGAATCCGTTCAACACGTACGACAAGCCGGGCATGCCACCGGGCGCGATCGGCAGCCCCGGTAAGGCCGCGCTCCAGGGCGCGATGAATCCGCCGGCGAATTTCCCGTACTTCTACTTCATCAGCATCGACAAGCAAGGAACCATGGCGTACGCGAAAACGTACGCCGAGCACAACGCGAACAAGCAGCTCGCCTGCAGGAACGGAATTCCGCTGTGCGGATAGCGTTCACCCGCGTCTCCGGGGGCCGGCCCTGACCGCCGGCCGCCGGGCGGCGGTGCTCGGCAAGCCGATCGCGCATTCGCTCTCCCCGGTGATCCACAACGCCGGGTTCGCGGCCGCCGGGCTCACCGGGTGGAGCTACGTGGCGATCGAGTGCGCCGAGCTGGCGCCGGTGCTCGACGGCCTCGACGACTCGTGGGCCGGCCTGTCGCTGACCATGCCGCTCAAGGAGCAGGCGCTGCGCCTGGCCGCGACCGCGACGCCGGTGGCGCTGGCGACGGGTGCGGCCAACACGCTCGTCCGCGGCGCCGGCGGGTCCTGGCATGCCGACAACACGGACGTCGCCGGCATGGTCCGCGTCTTGCGGGACGCGGGCCTGAAGCCCGCGCCGTCGGTGACCGTGCTCGGCGGGGGTGGCACCTGCCGGGCCGCCCTCGGCGCCGCCGCCGTGCTGGGCGCCGCCGAGGTGACCGTGGTGACCCGCCGGCCGTCGGCACGCGAGGAGCTGGAGCCGGCCGCCGACGCGCTCGGGGTGAAGCTGCTCGGCGCGGACTGGCCGGCGGCGGCGTCGTTCTTCGAGGCCGACGCCGTGATCTCGACCGTGCCCAAGGGCGCCGCCGACCACCTGGCCGACGAGGTGGTCTGGCGGCCCGGGACGGTGCTGTTCGACGCGATCTACGACCCGTGGCCCACGCCGCTGGCGGCGGCCGCCGCACGGTCCGGCGTACCGGTGGCGTCCGGGCTGGACCTGTTGCTGGCCCAGGCGCTGAGCCAGTTCGAGCAGTTCACCGGCGTGGTGCCGGCCCCCGAGGCGGCCATGCGGGAGGCACTGTTCGCGGCGGCCCACTCCCGGCTTCAGTAGGTCAGGCGTCGCGGGTCAGCAGCGCGACCGTGAGCAGGCTGGCCACCGCGCATCCCAGGATCAGCACCGCCATCGGGACGCCGGTGCCGATCGCGCCCAGCCCCGCCAGCGGCGCCAGCACCGCCGCCACCACCGGCTGGATCCCGCCCATCACCGCGGCCGCCGTCCCCGCCCGGTCGGCGTGCGTCTCCAGCGCCAGGGCGGTGGCGTTCGGCTGGATCATCCCGATCGTGCAGACCAGCAGGAACAGGCCGCCCACCAGGCCCGGCAGGCTGCCCGCCAGCGCCGAGCCGACCAGCACCAGGCCGGCGACCGTCTGCCCGCACTGCGCGGCGATCAGCAGCGACCGGGTCGAGAACCGGTTGAGCAGCCGCGCGTTGGCCTGGCTCAGCGCGGTGAGCCCGACCGCGTTCAGGCCGAACAGCAGCGAGAACATCGTCGGGGACAGTCCGTAGCCGTCCTGCAGCACGAACGGTGAGTTGGCCAGATAGGCGAACAACGCTCCGAAGGCGAGCCCCAACGCCAGCGTGTAACCGACATAGGACCGATCCCGGAACAGCGGCTTCGCCAGCCGCACGATGGTCCCCAGGCCGCCGGCCGTGCGCCGCTCGACCGGCAGCGTCTCGGGCAGCCGCGCCGCGAGCAGGATGGTCAGCAGCGTGGCCAGGACCCCGAGCGCCACGAAGATCCCGTGCCACGAGCTGAACCGCAGCACCGCGCTCCCCAGACTCGGCGCGAGGATCGGCGCCAGCCCGAAGATCAGCGTCAGCCGCGAGAAGAACCGCGCCGCCGCCACCCCCGAGTGCAGATCCCGCACGATCGCCCGGGCCACCACCACCCCGGTGCCGCCGGCCAGCCCTTGTAGCAACCGCAGCCCGATCAGCATCCCCGCCGAGGGCGAAAGAGCAATCAAGAACGAGAGGATGGCGTACGCCGAAAGCCCCGCGATCGCCGGCCACCGCCGCCCGAACCGATCACTGAGCGGCCCGCAGATCAGCTGCCCACCGGCGATCCCGACCAGACACGCGGTAAGCGACAACTGCACCTGCGACGCCGGGACGCCAAGCTCCCGCGAAATGGCCGGAAACGCCGGCAGATACATGTCGATCGACAGCGGCCCCACGGCCGTGACCAGCCCGAGCATGACAACCATCAACGCCCCGCCGGGAGCGCCGGATCTCGGCGCGCTTTCGAGGCCACCGCCCGATTCGCCCCGAGTAGCCGAACTGTCGGTCGCCCCGTCTGTCACGAGCCGGACCCTACCGCCGCGCCAGCGGAAACGCCCGCGTCCGTTTCTGCCAGCCGAAACACCAACCAGCACCCGCCGCTTTCGCCTCGCCCAGCTAGTATCTTGCTGGGCGAGTATCTTGCTGGGCGAGTATCTTGCTGGGCGAGTATCTTGCTTGGCGTGGGGATTCCCGGCAGCTCAGCCCGGCGGTCGCGTGTCCGGGCGCAACGGATCTCCTGGATCGCGGGGAGCGGCGGGTTCGGCCGGATTGCGGTTGGAGGCCACCGACCTCGTACGGCGGCATGGTGGGGATCTTGATGGGTCGCCGGGCGTGACGATTCCGGTGGGCGGGATGGCGTCGGGGTTGAGAGGGCAGCAAGAACGCGCGTGTAAGAATTCTTCGGTGCGGTGGCTTACTGCTGGTGAATCCCATGGACCGGCGCTGGTGGCGATGCTCGAGGGCGTGCCCGCCGGCGTCGAGGTGACGACGGCCGAGATCGGGCGTGATCTCGCTCGGCGGCGGCTGGGGTATGGGCGTGGCGCCCGCATGTCGTTCGAGCAGGATGTCGTCGAGGTCATCGGCGGGATTCGGCATGGGGTGACGCTGGGTAGTCCGGTGGCGCTGCGGGTCGGCAACTCCGAGTGGCCCAAGTGGCAGACGGTGATGGCCGCCGACCCGGTCGATCCGGGGGAACTCGCCAAGCAGGCCCGTAACGCGCCGCTGACGCGGCCGCGGCCGGGGCATGCCGATCTGGCGGGCATGCAGAAGTACGGGCACTCCGACGCGCGGCCGATCCTGGAGCGGGCCAGTGCTCGGGAGACGGCGGCCCGGGTGGCCGTCGGCGTGGTGGCGAAGGCGCTGATCCGGCAGGCGCTCGGGATCGAGATCGTGTCGCACGTGATCGAGCTGGGGTCGGTGGCGGCCAAGTCGGGGCTGATCCCCGTGCCCGAGGATGCCGAGCGCATCGACGCCGACCCGTTGCGGTGCCTCGATCCGGAGGCCAGCGCGCGGATGGTGGCCGAGGTCGACGCGGCGAAGAAGGACGCGGACACGCTGGGTGGCATCGTCGAGGTGCTCGCCTACGGAGTGCCACCGGGCCTCGGGTCGCATGTGCAGTGGGATCGCAAGCTCGACGGGCGGCTCGCGGCCGCGCTGATGAGCATCCAGTCGGTGAAGGGCGTGGAGATCGGCGACGGGTTCACCCAGGCGCGGTCGCGCGGATCGGTGGCGCACGACGAGATCATTCCGACCGCGGACGGGGTCAGGCGGGTCACCGATCGGGCCGGCGGGCTCGAGGGCGGCATCACCAACGGCGAGCCGCTGCGGGTGCGGGCGGCGCTCAAGCCGATCTCGTCGCTGAACCGGGCGCTGCAGACGATCGACGTGACCACCGGGGAGCCGGCGACGGCGATCAACCAGCGGTCGGACGTGTGCGCGGTGCCGGCCGGTGCCGTGGTGGCCGAGGCGATGGTGGCGCTGGTGCTGGCCGAGGCGGCGACGGAGAAGTTCGGCGGTGACTCGGTGGCCGAGATCCGGCGCAACCTCAAGGGGTACCTGGAAGCGCTGGTGATCCGCTGATGGCACCGGTGGCGGTCTTCGTGGGCGCGCCCGGGGCCGGCAAGTCGACCATCGGTCAGGCGGTCGCGGGGCTGCTCGGGGTGCCGTTCGTCGACTCGGACGCGATCATCGAGGAGCGGGCCGGGAAGCCGATCCCGGAGATCTTCTTCGATGACGGGGAGGACGCTTTCCGGGCCTTGGAGCGCGAAGCGATCGCTGACGCTTTGTCCGGATTTAATGGGATATTGGCGCTGGGTGGCGGGGCGATTCTGAACGAGGCCACCCGCGCGCTGCTGGCCGAGCAGACGGTCGTCTATCTCTCGGTCGAGCTGAGCGACGCGGTCAAGCGGGTCGGGCTGGGCGCCGGGCGGCCGCTGCTGGCGGTCAACCCCCGGGCGACGCTGAAGTACCTGCTCGACCAGCGCCGCCCGCTCTACGCCGAGGTGGCCACCCACACGATCCCCACCGACGGGCGCGAGCCGGACGAGATAGCGGCGGAGGTCACTGCCCTGCTGAAGGCCTGACTCCCCGCCGAGGGGATATGACTGACGGCATGACACGCGCGGTTCGTTTCGATCAGTACGGTGACGTGGACGTTCTCCGCATCGAGAACGTCGAGCGTCCCCAGCCGGCGGCCGACCAGATCCTCGTCGAGGTGGTCGCGGCCGGCATCAATCCGGGCGAGATCGCCATCCGCTCCGGGCTGCTGCACGAGCGCTGGCCGGCCACCTTCCCGTCCGGCGAGGGCAGCGACTTCGCCGGACGGGTCGTCGAGGTGGGCGCCTCGGTGACCGAGTTCGCGATCGACGACGAGGTGCTCGGCTGGTCCGACTGGCGGTCGTCGCACGCCGACTACGTGCTGGTGCCGGCCGACCACCTGACCCGCAAGCCGCTGGCGCTCGACTGGATCCGGGCCGGCGGCCTGTTCGTCGCCGGCGTGACGGCGTACGCGGCGGTCCGGGCGGTCCAGCCCACCGCCGGCGAGGTCGTCGTGGTCAGCGGCGCGGCCGGCGGGGTCGGCTCGCTCGCCGTGCAGCTCGCCCGCAACGCCGGCGCCACGGTGATCGGCATCGCGAGCGAGCACAACGCGGCCTGGTTGCGCTCCGTGGGCGCCATTCCGGTCGCCTACGGTGACGATCTCGCGGAGCGGTTGCGCAAGGTGGTTCCGTCCGGCATCGACGCCGTCATTGACACGTACGGGCAGGGGTACGTCGATCTGGCCGTCGATCTGGGCGTGGACCCGTCCCGGATCAACACCATCATCGACTACGCCGCGGCCCAGCGGGCCGGGGCGAAGGCCGAGGGCAGCTCGACGGCCAGCGACGCGGAGATCCTGGCGTTCCTGGCCGGCGAGGTGGCGTGGGGCCGCGTGGTCCTGCCGATCGCCGCGATCTACCCGCTGGAGGCGGTCCGGGAGGCCTACACCGAGCTGGGCGCCCGGCACACCCGCGGCAAGATCGTCCTGTCCATGGAGCTCCCACCCGACGCGGGCCGTCAGCCGGCGGCCTGACGCTCCAGGCGCTCGATCCGCTCGATCAGGGGGGCCAGTTCGGCCTGCAATGCGGCGCGGAGCCCGGTCGGGGTGGCGGCCGCCTTCGCCTGGGCGTAGCCGACGAGGGCGGCGGCCACCGCGCGGCGGACCGAGCGGCCATCGGCGCCCCTCGACCGCAGCAGGTGGCCGGCCGCGCCGTCGGGCTCGGTGGCCAGGGCGATCAGCAGGTGCTCGCAGCCGACGTAGTTGTGGCCCATGCCGATCGCCTCACCGACCGCCAGTTCGATGGCGACCGCGGCCGGGGCGCTGAACCGGAGGCCGGTGCCCGCCGTGCCGGGCTCGGCCTCGGCGGGCGGCTCCAGTGAGCCGGACTCGATCTCCAGGGCGCCGAGGACCTGCAGGCCCAGGTTGCCGCCCTCGCCGATCATGCCGGCCAGCAGGTCACCGGTGGTGACGTTGGCCGCGCCGGCCGCCTTCGCCCGGTCGACGGCTCCGGTGAGGGTGGCCACCAGGCGGGCGGTGAAGCTCGGCAGGCGCGCGGCTATCCGATCCGGGTGCAGGTCGTCGAGCAGGGACTGGCGGATCGCGGTGATGCGGCGGATCGCCTGCTCCAGGGCGCGCTGGCAGATGGCGGAGACGGGCAGTTCGGCGTCGCGGACCGCGTCGGCCAGGTCGTCCGGCAGGTACACGTTGATTTTCGGCATGGAGCAGTTATAACCCTTATGGGGGTACGAAGATATAACCCCAACGCCGCTCGCGACGCGCGCCGATAGGGTGTCGTCCGTGGTGACGCGCATACACGTGGGTGGCGATCGGCCGTACGACGTGCTGGTCGGCCGCGGCCTGTCCGGCGAGCTGCCGGGGCTGGTCGACGGCGCGGCGCGGGTCGCGGTGCTCTACTCGGCGCCGCTGCGGGAGCGGGCCGAGCGGATCGCCGGCGCGCTGTCCGCGCGGGTGACGCCGGTCGAGGTGCCCGACGCCGAGCGCGGCAAGACCGTCGAGGTCGCCGCCCGCTGCTGGGACGAGCTGGGCGCGGCCGGGTTCACCCGGACCGATGTGGTGGTCGGCGTCGGCGGGGGTGCGGTCACCGACCTGGCCGGCTATGTCGCCGCCTGCTGGCTGCGCGGGGTGCGCTGGGTGCCGGTGTCGACGTCGCTGCTCGGCATGGTCGACGCGTCGGTCGGCGGCAAGACCGGGGTGAACGTCGCGGCCGGCAAGAACCTGGTCGGCGCGTTCCACCCGCCGGCCGGGGTGATCTGCGACCTCGACGCGCTCGGCACGCTGCCCGCCGACGACCTGACCGCCGGCCTGGCCGAGGTGATCAAATGCGGGTTCATCGCCGACCCGCGGATCCTGGAGCTGGTCGAGCAGCAAGAGCCGGAAAACCTGCCCGAGCTGGTCGAGCGGGCCGTCCGGGTCAAGGCCGAGGTGGTCAGCGTCGACCTCGAGGAGTCCGGGCTGCGCGAGATCCTCAACTATGGGCACACCCTCGGGCACGCGATCGAGAAGCGCGAGAAGTACACCTGGAAGCACGGCCACGCGATCTCGGTCGGGCTCGTCTTCGCGGCCGAGCTGTCCCGCTTGTCCGGCCGGCTGGACGACGCGACCGCGCGCCGGCACCGGGCGGTCCTGGAGATGACGGGGCTGCCCACGGCGTACCCGCAAGAGGCTTGGAACGACCTGCTCAGCGCGATGCGCGTCGACAAGAAGGCGCGGGCGGACACCTTGCGGTTCGTGGTCCTGGACGGCCTGGCGAAGCCGGGCATCCTGACCGGCCCCGACGAGGAGATGCTGCGCGAGGCCTACGCGGAGGTAGCGAAATGATCTACGTGCTGAACGGGCCGAACATCGGGCGGCTCGGCACCCGGGAGCCGCACATCTACGGCTCGGCCACCTACGCCGACCTGGTGCAGATCTGCCAGGACGCGGCGAAGCGGCTCGACCTCGAGGTGCGGGTGCGGCAGACCGACGCCGAGTACGAGATGATCTGCTGGCTGCACGAGGCGGTCGACGAGGGCGCCGACGTGGTGCTCAACCCCGGCGGCTGGACGCACTACAACATCGCGATCCGGGACGCGTGCGCGCTGCTCGGCGGCCGCCTGATCGAGGTGCACATCTCGAACATCCACAAGCGCGAGGAATTCCGCCACAAATCGGTCATCACGGGTGTGGCGACCGGCGTGATCGCGGGCCTGGGCGTGGACGGTTACCGCCTGGCGCTGGAGCACTTGGCCCAGGTGGGCGACGCAAGGTAGCCGCCGGTAGACTCGTTCGGTCACCGAATACGAACTTGATAAGGCAGGCAATGGCTACCACGAACGACCTGAAGAACGGCCTGGTGCTCAACCTCGACGGCGATCTGTGGTCCGTCGTGGAGTTCCAGCACGTGAAGCCGGGTAAGGGTGGGGCGTTCGTGCGCACCACGCTGAAGAACGTGCTCTCCGGCAAGGTCGTCGACAAGACGTTCAACGCCGGCACGAAGGTCGACACCGCCACCGTCGACAAGCGCACGATGCAGTACCTCTACCAGGACGCGGGCGACTTCGTCTTCATGGACCTGGACACCTTCGACCAGATCACGGTCCCCGCCGGCACGGTCGGCGAGAACGCGAACTACCTGCTCCCCGAGGCCGAGGCCACGGTCGCCACGCACGAGGGCGTCCCGCTCTACATCGAGCTCCCGACCAGCGTTTTCCTCGAGGTCACCTACACCGAGCCGGGCCTGCAGGGCGACCGCTCGACCGGCGGCACCAAGCCGGCCACCGTCGAGACCGGCGCCACGGTCAACGTCCCGCTCTTCATCACCACCGGCGAGAAGATCAAGGTCGACACCCGCGACGGCCGCTACCTCGGTCGTTCCTGACAATGGCCGAGGCCCCCAAGACGCAGATGCCCGCGCGCCGCAAGGCGCGCAAACGGGCGCTCGACGTCCTCTACGAGGCCGACCTGCGCGACCTGCCGCCGAGCGAGGTGCTGCGGGTCTACCTGGACCGCATCGAGAAGCCACGTCCCGACCACATGGACTACGCGATCAGCCTGGTCGAGGGTGTGGCGAAGAACCTGGACCGGATCGACGAGCTGATCGCCAGCTACGCCGAGGGCTGGACGCTGGAGCGCATGCCCGTGATCGACCGCAACCTGGCCAGGATCGCGGTCTTCGAACTGCTCTACGTCCCCGAGATCGACGACCCGGTAGCCATCACCGAGGCAGTCGAGCTGGCCAAGCAGATGTCGACCGACGACAGCCCCCGCTTCCTGAACGGCATCCTCGGCCGCATCTCGGAGTTCGCCACCCGCTAGCACTTCCCGCGAAGCCGCCCGGTTCTCCCCGGGCGGCTTGGTTGTACCCCGCCCCGCCCCTCCCATCACGCAAACCCTTCAAGAGCAGGTGGAGGGACGCAACCGGTGTTTGGTTGCGTCCCTCCACCTGCTCTGATTCCGTGCGGTTGCCGCCGCGAGGAGATCACCCCACCCCACCGCAACAAGCACGCCAGGCTGATCTCTGAGCGTGGCCGGGATCTGGGGCAGCGCCCCAGGGTTTTTCCACCCCAGAAATGTCCGACGTGTTCGCTTCATGTGCGAAAACGGGCGGCCCTGTTGAGGTCGCTCCGGTCTCCGGCACGATCGGTGATGTAGAGCGCTTCAACCGGCGGACAACCCCGTGACGGCGCGTGGCGGCCGTCCAGGCCCCGGATATGCCAAAGGCCCGCGAACCTACCGCGGGCCTTTTGACGCGAGGGGATGGACTGAAACTCAGCTGGCGAAGAACGCGCGCGGGTCCGCCACCAGGACACCCTGCTCCGTAAGGCGCTCGATGAGCCCCGACGGAGAGATGTCGTAAACGATGGCGAGCGCGCGCAGGTCATCGGCCCGGATGGAGAGCACGCGGCCGTTGTAGTCGCCGCGCTGCTGCTGGATCGCCCGGGCGTACCGCGCGACGTACGCGAGGTCCTCGCCCGTGGTGTCGTACAGCTTCTCCAGGTCGAGCACGATCTTGTTGGTGGCCTCGAGGCGGACGCCGCTGCCGTCGGGCAGCAGTTCCGAGACGGGCACGCGGTAGAAGTCGGCCAGTTCGGCGAGGCGGGACACGGTGACCGCGCGGTCACCACGCTCGTACGAGCCCACCACGACGGCCTTCCACCGTCCGTTCGACTTCTCTTCCACGCCCTGCAGAGACAGGCCCTGCTGCTGGCGGATGGAGCGCAGGCGGGCACCCAACGACTTGGCGTACTCAGACGGCATTCGGAACACTCCCACTGTGCTGGCCCGGAGGGTTCTCCTCCGCGATCGCTACGGAGCGTGACGGTACGCAGTGTGAGTCCGCCGGTCAAGTGCTGGTTACCGATGAGTCGTGCGTCCCACGGGTGAACTGTCGGATTCGTCCGTCCGGCCGATACCGTGAGCTGCGGCGCTCAGGGTCAGCCACGTCACCATGGTCAACGGTCCGTCCGCTGGTAACGTAGCGTCAGCCATCGGGGCAAGCCTTCCGTGGAGGGCTCCCGTTCGACGTCCTTTAACGACCCGTCCCGTGAGGCGGGGAAGGAGGTCCGCCGTGGCTTCGCCGCGCGCAGACACGAGCACCAAGATCATTTTGACCGGGTCCGACCTGCATCGGGTCGTCGACCGGATCGCTCATCAGATCCTCGAGAAGACGTCGGGCGCCACCGGCACCGTGCTTCTCGGGATTCCCACCCGGGGCGTGCCGCTCGCGCAGCGGCTGGCCGCCCGGATTCACGCCTTCGAGGGCATCGACGTGCCGGTCGGCGCGCTCGACATCACGCTCTACCGCGACGATCTCCGCCTGCACGCCACCCGGGCCCTCGGCAAGACCGAGCTGCCCGGCGGGGGCATCGACGGGCGTCGCGTGATTCTGGTCGACGACGTGCTCTTCTCCGGCCGTACGGTGCGGGCCGCGCTGGACGCGCTGAACGACGTCGGCCGGCCGAGCTCCGTGCAGCTCGCCGTCCTGGTCGACCGCGGGCACCGGGAGCTGCCGATCCGCGCCGACTACGTGGGCAAGAACATCCCGACCGCGCTGACCGAGAGCGTACGGGTCTCGCTGACCGAGACCGACGGGTCGGACGAGGTCAAGCTGACCGGGGGAGACGACAAGTGATCAAGCATCTGCGATCGGCCGCCGACCTGGACGCGGCCACCGCCACCCTGATCCTGGACACCGCCGCGGAGATGGCCGCGCTCGCCGGCCGCGAGGTGAAGAAGCTGCCGACGCTGCGCGGGCGGACCGTGGTGAACCTCTTCTACGAGGACTCGACGCGCACCCGGATCTCGTTCGAGGCGGCGGCGAAGCGGCTCTCGGCGGACGTCATCAACTTTTCCGCGAAGGGCTCCAGCGTCTCGAAGGGTGAGAGCCTGAAGGACACCGCTCTCACGCTGCAGGCGATGGGCGCGGACGCGGTGGTGATCCGGCACTCCGCCTCGGGCGCGCCGCACCGGCTCGCCTCGTGGGTGGACGGCTCGGTGATCAACGCGGGCGACGGCACGCACGAGCACCCCACGCAGGCCCTGCTCGACGCGTACACGATGAGGTCTCGCCTTGGTCGTTTGGACGGTCTCAAGGTGGCGATCGTCGGCGATGTGCTGCACAGCCGCGTCGCCCGGTCGAATGTGCTGCTGCTGACCACGCTCGGCGCGGAGATCACTCTGGTGGGGCCGCCGACGCTGATTCCGGTGGACATCGCGGCGGCGCTCTCGCCGACTGAGCTGGCGGGCTCCGCTTCGCTCCGCGGTGATCGCCTGGTAACCGGTGAGAAGGCACTCGGTTTGCCGGCGTCCGCAAACCCCGCGGACGACGGCAAACCGAGTGCCTTCTCACCGGCGGCGATCACGAAAGTGTCGTACGACCTCGATAGCGTCCTGCCCGTGATGGACGTCGTGATGATGCTGCGGGTGCAGACCGAGCGCATGCAGGATTCGTACTTTCCCTCCGCGCGGGAGTACAGCCGGCGCTACGGCCTCGATGTCGCGCGCATGCGCAAGCTGCCCGAGCACGCGATCGTCATGCACCCGGGCCCGATGAACCGGGGCATGGAGATCGCGCCCGAGGTGGCGGATTCGTCCCGTTCCACGATCGTCGAACAGGTCGCCAATGGGGTCAGCGCCCGCATGGCGGTTCTCTATCTGCTGCTGGGGGGCAAGGCATGACCGCATATCTGCTCAAGGGCGTCTCCGTCGTGGGGGGTTCGCCGACCGACCTGATCATCCGCGACGGTGTGATTTCTTCCGACAGGTCGGGCGCGCTGGAGGAGATCGACGCGGCGGGTCTGGTCGCTCTGCCGGGGCTGGTCGACCTGCACACCCACCTGCGCGAGCCCGGCCGGGAGGACGCCGAGACCGTGGAGACCGGTTCTCGCGCCGCCGCCCTGGGTGGCTACACCGCCGTCTGCGCGATGGCGAATACGTCGCCGGTCGCCGACACCGCCGGCGTGGTCGAGCAGGTCTGGCGCCTGGGCCGGGAGGCCGGGCTGGTGGACGTGCAGCCGATCGGCGCGGTCACCGTCGGGCTGGCCGGCAAGCAGCTCGCCGAGCTGGGCGCGATGGCCACCAGCGCGGCGAACGTGCGGATCTTCTCGGACGACGGCTTCTGCGTCGCCGACCCGCGCCTCATGCGCCGCGCCCTGGAGTATGTGAAGGCGTTCGACGGCATCATCGCCCAGCACGCCGAGGAGCCGCGGCTCACCGAGGGCGCGCAGATGCACGAGGGCGAGGTCAGCACCCGGCTGGGCCTGACCGGCTGGCCGGCCGTCGCCGAGGAGGCGATCATCGCCCGGGACGTGCTGCTCGCCGAGCACGTGGGCAGCCGCCTGCACGTCTGTCACGTCTCCACGGCCGGCTCGGTCGAGGTGCTGCGCCAGGCCAAGGCCCGCGGCGTCCTGGTCACCGCCGAGGTCACCCCCCATCACCTGCTGCTGACCGATGAGCTGGCCGCCTCCTACGACCCGGTTTTCAAGGTCAACCCCCCATTGCGTACGGCCGGGGACGTCGCCGCCCTGCGCGAGGCGCTCGTCGAGGGCGTGATCGACGTGGTCGCCACCGATCACGCGCCGCACGCGGTGGAGGACAAGGAATGCGAGTGGGCGTACGCCCGGCCCGGCATGCTCGGGCTGGAGACCGCGCTCTCGATCGTGCTCAGCGTCCTCGGCGATCGCTGGGATCTGATCGCCGACCGGATGTCCCGCACGCCGGCCCGGATCGCCCGGCTGGCCGGGCACGGCACCGACCTCGCGGTCGGCTCGCCGGCCAACCTCACGCTGGTGGACCCGTCCGCCCGCCGGGTCGTCGACCCGGCCGAGCTGGCGAGCCGCAGCCGCAATACGCCGTACTCGGGCACCACCCTGCCGGGTCGCATCGTGGCGACCTTCCTCCGGGGAGAGCCGACGGTCCTCGACGGGAAGGCTGTGAAATGAGCAAAGCGATCCTCGTGCTGGAGGATGGCCGGACGTTCTACGGCGACGCTTATGGCGCCGTGGGGGAGACGTTCGGCGAGGCCGTGTTCACCACCGGGATGACCGGGTACCAGGAAACGCTGACCGACCCGTCGTATCACCGGCAGGTCGTGGTGCAGACCGCCCCGATGATCGGGAACACCGGCGTCAACGATGAAGACGACGAATCCGACAAAATCTGGGTTGCCGGATATGTCGTACGGGATCCGGCTCGTCGTCCGTCGAATTGGCGATCCACGGGTGATCTTGGCGAACGGCTTGGCGCCGAGGGGGTCGTCGGGATCAGTGGGGTGGACACTCGGGCGCTGACCCGGCACCTGCGGTCTCGAGGCGCGATGCGGGTGGGAGTGTCGAGCGTGGATCTTGACCCCACTTCGCTGCTCGAAAAGGTGCGCAATTCGCCGCAAATGCTCGGCGCCGACCTCTCGGCTGAGGTGTCTACTCCGGACAAATACACGGTTTCGGCGGCCGGGGAGCACCGGTACACCGTCGCGGCGCTCGACCTGGGGATCAAGCGCAACGTTGCCCGGCGGCTGGCCGTGCGCGGCGTGACCACGCACATCTTCCCGGCGAGCTCGTCGATCGAGGACCTGCTGGCGGTCGGACCCGACGCCGTGTTCTTCTCGCCGGGCCCGGGCGACCCCGCCACCGCCGACGGGCCGGTCGCGCTGGCCCGCGAGGTGATGCGGATCCGCAAGCCACTGTTCGGCATCTGCTTCGGCAGCCAGATCCTGGGGCGGGCGCTCGGCTTCGGCACGTACAAGCTGGGCTACGG
Source organism: Actinoplanes subtropicus (assembly GCF_000721705.1). Classification (GTDB taxonomy): domain Bacteria; phylum Actinomycetota; class Actinomycetes; order Mycobacteriales; family Micromonosporaceae; genus Actinoplanes; species Actinoplanes subtropicus. Next base: position 124,530 of record NZ_JOJL01000026.1, on the reverse strand, counting down.
CCACCGCGGCATCAACCAGCCGGTGTTCGACCGGACCACCGGCAAGGTCGAGGTCACCTCGCACAACCATGGCTTCGCCGTCGACGCCCCGCTCAACACGGTTATCGACACCGAGTTCGGCGGCGTCGAGGTGTCGCACGTCTGCCTCAACGACAACGTGGTCGAAGGGCTGCGGGGCCTGGACGTGCCCGCGTTCACCGTCCAGTACCACCCCGAGGCCGCGGCCGGTCCGCACGACGCGGACTACCTCTTCGACCGCTTCGTGGAGCTTGTGGAACGAAGTGGCAAGCCCAGTGTCGAGCTCGTGGAAAAGAAGGGCTGACGCCTCATGCCGAAGCGTGAAGATCTCAAGCACGTGATGGTGATCGGCTCCGGGCCGATCGTCATCGGGCAGGCCTGCGAGTTCGACTACTCCGGCACCCAGGCGTGCCGGGTGCTGCGGGCCGAGGGGCTGCGCGTCTCGCTGGTCAACTCCAACCCGGCCACGATCATGACCGACCCGGAGTTCGCCGACGCCACCTACGTCGAGCCGATCACCCCGGAGTTCGTCGAGCTGGTCATCGCCAAGGAGCGGCCGGACGCGATCCTGCCGACGCTGGGCGGGCAGACCGCGCTGAACACCGCGGTGGCGCTGCACGAGAGCGGCGTCCTGGAGAAGTACGGCGTCGAGCTGATCGGCGCCAACATCGACGCGATCCGGCGCGGCGAGGACCGCCAGCTGTTCAAGGACATCGTGGCTCGCGCCGGCGGGGAGACGCCGCGATCGCGGGTCTGCCACACCATGGACGAGGTCTTCTCGACCGTTGAGGATCTTGGGCTGCCGGTCGTCATCCGGCCGTCGTTCACCATGGGCGGGCTGGGCTCCGGCATGGCGCACACGCGGGAGGACCTTTCTCGGATTGCCGGGTCCGGGCTCGCCGCGTCGCCGGTGCACGAGGTGCTGATCGAGGAGAGCGTGCTCGGCTGGAAGGAGTACGAGCTCGAGCTGATGCGCGACAAGCACGACAACGTCGTGGTGGTCTGCTCGATCGAGAACGTCGACCCGATGGGCGTGCACACCGGCGACTCGGTCACCGTGGCCCCGGCGATGACCCTCACCGACCGGGAGTACCAGGCGCTGCGCGACCTCGGCATCGCCGTGCTGCGCGAGGTCGGCGTCGACACCGGCGGCTGCAACATCCAGTTCGCGGTCAACCCGCGCGACGGCCGGCTGGTCGTCATCGAGATGAACCCGCGGGTGTCGCGAAGCAGTGCGCTGGCGTCCAAGGCGACCGGCTTCCCGATCGCCAAGATCGCGGCGAAGCTTGCCATCGGCTACACGCTCGACGAGATCCCGAACGACATCACGCTGAAGACCCCGGCCGCCTTCGAGCCGGCCCTCGACTACGTGGTCGTGAAGATCCCGCGGTTCGCGTTCGAGAAGTTCCCGGGCGCCGACCCCGAGCTCACCACCACGATGAAGTCGGTCGGCGAGGCGATGTCGCTGGGCCGCAACTTCTCCGAGGCGCTGAACAAGGCGATGCGCTCGATGGAGACGTCGCGTTCGGGCTTCTGGACCGCGCCCGACTCGTTTGCCGATCTTGAGGCCGTTCTGTCCGCCTTGCGGGTCCCGCACGACGGCCGGCTCTACACCGTCGAGCAGGCGCTGCGGCTGGGTGCCTCGATCGAGCAGGTCTACGAGGCCAGCGGCGGAATCGACCCGTGGTTCCTGGAGGAGATCCAGGCACTGGTCGGACTGCGTCGGGACATTTCGGACGCCGCCGTGCTCGACGAGGAACTGCTGCGGCGGGCCAAGCGGGCCGGCCTCTCCGACCGGCAGCTCGCCGCGCTGCGGCCGGAGCTGGCCGGCGAGGACGGCGTGCGCACCCTGCGGCACCGGCTGGGCGTGCGCCCGGTCTACAAGACGGTGGACACCTGCGCGGCCGAGTTCGAGGCGAACACGCCGTACCACTACTCGTCCTACGACGAGGAGACCGAGGTCGCGCCGAGCGACCGGGCCAAGGTGCTGATCCTGGGCTCGGGGCCGAACCGGATCGGCCAGGGCATCGAGTTCGACTACTCCTGCGTGCACGCGGTGATGGCGCTGCGCGGCGTCGACTACGAGACCGTGATGGTCAACTGCAACCCGGAGACCGTGTCGACCGACTACGACACCGCCGACCGGCTCTACTTCGAGCCGCTCACCTTCGAGGACGTCCTCGAGGTGTTCCACTCGGAGAACGAGAGCGGCAAGGCGGCCGGCGGCCCCGGCGTGGTCGGCGTGATCGTGCAGCTCGGCGGCCAGACCCCGCTCGGCCTGGCCAAGCGGCTCAAGGAGGCCGGCGTCCCGATCGTCGGCACCTCGCCCGAGTCGATCGACCTGGCCGAGGACCGCGGGCAGTTCGGCCAGGTGCTCGGCAGGGCCGGCCTGCGTTCGCCCGAGCACGGCACCGCCACCAGCTTCGAGGAGGCAAAGGCGATCGCCGACGCGATCGGCTACCCGGTGCTGGTCCGGCCGTCCTACGTGCTCGGCGGCCGGGGCATGGAGATCGTGTACGACGAGCCCACGCTGGCCGGCTACATCGAGCGGGCCACCCAGATCTCGCCCCACCACCCGGTGCTGGTCGACAGCTTCCTGGACGACGCCATCGAGATCGACGTGGACGCGCTCTGTGACGCCACCGGCGAGGTCTACCTGGGCGGCGTGATGGAGCACATCGAGGAGGCCGGCATCCACTCCGGCGACTCGTCCTGCTCGTTGCCGCCGGTCACCCTCGCGGGCTCGCACCTGGCCGAGGTGCGCCGCTACACCGAGGCGATCGCCCGCGGCGTCGGGGTGCGCGGCCTGCTGAATGTCCAGTACGCGCTGAAGGACGACAGCCTCTACGTGCTGGAGGCGAACCCGCGCGCGTCCCGGACGGTGCCGTTCGTCTCCAAGGCGACGGCGGTGCCGCTGGCCAAGGCGGCGGCCCGGATCATGCTGGGCGCGACGATCGCTTCGCTGCGCGAGGAAGGTCTGCTGCTGCCGTCGGGCGACGGTGGCAGCACGCCGGAGAACGCGCCGATCGCGATCAAGGAGGCGGTGCTGCCGTTCAAGCGGTTCCGCACCCCGGCCGGCCACGGCGTGGACAGCCTGCTCGGCCCGGAGATGAAGTCGACCGGCGAGGTGATGGGCATCGACGCCGGCTTCGGCCAGGCGTTCGCCAAGTCGCAGGCCGCCGCGTACGGGTCGCTGCCGACCGCCGGCAAGATCTTCGTCTCGGTCGCGAACCGGGACAAGCGCTCGATGATCTTCCCGATCAAGCGGCTGGCCGACCTCGGCTTCACGATCGTCACGACGGCCGGCACCGGCGAGGTGCTGCGGCGGCACGGCATCGCCTGCGAGGTCGTCCCGAAGCACTACGAGGGCCCGGGGCAGAACGCGGTGGAGCTGATCCTGGCCGGCGAGATCGCGATGATCATCAACACGCCGCAGGGGTCGGGCGCGAGCGCGCGCGAGGACGGGTACGAGATCCGCAGCGCCGCCGTGACGGCCGACATCCCGAGCATCACGACGACGCAGGGGGCGGCGGCCGCGGTGATGGGCATCGAGGCCCTGATGCGCGGGGACATGACGGTCCGCCCGCTGCAGGAGTTGCACGCCGCCCTCCGGGGCGACAAGTGACCGCTTTCGAGCGTTTCGTCCGGCCTGCGCTCTTCCGGGTCGGTGGGGGTGACGCGGAGAAGGCGCACGAGTTCACGCTCGGGCGCCTCTCCCGGCTGGGGGAGCGGAGCCGGGCGGTGCTGCGGGCGCGCTATGCGACCGATGCGCCGGTCGAGGTGTTCGGGGTGAGGTTTCCGAACGCGGTCGGGCTCGCCGCGGGGATGGACAAGAACGGCGTGGCGCTGCGCGCGTGGCCGGCGCTCGGGTTCGGGTTCGTCGAGGTCGGCACGGTCACCGCGAAGGCGCAGCCGGGCAACGACCAGCCCCGGCTGTTCCGTCTGCGGGACAGCGAGGCGATCATCAACCGGATGGGCTTCAACAACGCCGGGGCGGCCGCGCTGGCCGCCCGCCTGAAGGCGCTGGGGCCGCCGCGTTCATCCAACCTGGGAGTCCCGCTCGGGGTTTCGCTGGGGAAGTCCAAGGTGACGCCGCTGGAGGAGGCGGTGGAGGACTATCTGGCCTCCTACGAGCTGCTGCACCCGTTTGCCGACTACATCGCCGTGAACGTGTCGTCGCCGAACACGCCGGGGCTGCGCACGCTGCAGGACAAGTCGGCGATCGGGAACCTGCTCGGCTCCCTGGTCGGCCGGGTGCCGGTGCTCGTGAAGATCGCGCCCGACCTGACCGAGCCGGCCATCGCCGAGCTGCTCGACGTGTGCCTGAGCCACGGCGCGGCCGGGGTGATCGCCACGAACACCACGCTCGCTCGGGACGGGCTCGCCGCGACGGATCAGCCGAGGGCGGCAGAAACGGGCGGTTTGTCCGGTGCGCCGTTGACCGAGAAGGCCCGCAAGGTAGTCCATTTTGTCCATACCGAGACCGGCGGGCGGCTGCCGATCATCGGAGTTGGCGGGGTGATGTGCGCCGACGACGCCCGCCGCCTGCTGGACGCGGGCGCTTCGTTGGTGCAGCTCTACAGCGGCTTCATCTACCACGGGCCGGCGCTGGTCCGGTCAGTCGCGCGGGCGGCGGCGGCGATACGGTGAGCGACCTCCTGGCCCTCGACCGGGCGCATGTCTGGCATCCGTATGGGCCGATGCCCGGCCGGAGCGAGCCCTATCTGGTCGAGAGCGCTCAGGGCGTGCGGCTGCGGCTGGCCGACGGGCGGGAATTGGTCGACGGGATGTCGTCGTGGTGGGCGGCCATCCATGGGTATCGGCATCCGGTGCTCGACGAGGCGCTGGTCCGGCAGTCGCAGCGGATGAGTCACGTCATGTTCGGCGGGCTCACGCACGAGCCGGCCATCGAGTTGGCCACCACGCTGGTCGAGCTGGCGCCGGCCGGGCTGGAGCACGTCTTCCTGGCCGACTCGGGGTCGGTGAGCATCGAGGTGGCGATCAAGATGGCGCTGCAGGCTCAGCTCGCGCTCGGGCATCCCGCCCGGCGGCGGCTGCTGACGTGGCGCGGGGGCTACCACGGCGACACGTTCCACCCGATGACCGTCTGCGACCCGGTCGGCGGCATGCACTCGCTCTGGGCGGGGGTGCTGCCGGTGCAGGTCTTCGCGGAGGTGCCGCCGGAAGAGTTCGACCCGGCGTATGCCGACTCGCTGCGGGCGCTGGTCGCCGAGCACGCCGACGAGGTGGCGGCGGTGATCGTCGAGCCGGTGGTGCAGGGGGCCGGCGGGATGCGCTTCCACCATCCGGAGTACCTCCGCGTCCTGCGGGAGGCCACGGAGGCGTACGGAATCCTCTTGATCTTTGATGAGATCGCCACCGGGTTCGGGCGGACCGGCGAGTTCTTCGCGGCCGATCATGCCGGGGTGAGCCCCGACATCATGTGCGTGGGAAAGGCGCTGACGGGGGGCTATCTGACGCTCGCGGCGGCGCTGTGCACGCCGGCGGTGGCCGAGGCGATCTCCCGGGGGGAGGGCGGCGGGCTCGCGCACGGGCCGACCTTCATGGGCAACCCGCTCGCCTGCGCGGTCGCCAACGCGTCGCTGAGGCTGCTGCGGGACACGGACTGGCGATCACTCGTGCGGGTGATCGAAAGCGGTCTACGGGACGGCCTGGAGCCGCTGCGCGGGGCGCCGGGCGTCGCCGGCGTGCGGGTGCTGGGCGCGATCGGGGTGGTGCAACTCGACCGTCCCGTGGACGTGGCGAAGGCGACCGCGGCCGCCGTCGACGCCGGGGTGTGGCTGCGGCCGTTCCGCGATCTGATCTACACGATGCCGCCCTACCCGACCGACCGAACGGACGTCGACCGGATCGTGGCGGGGATCGCCGCGGCGGTCGCGGCCACCTGACCCGCCCGACTCGCCGTGGCGGCGGGACCCGACAAATCGCCCAGAACCGGGGATCGGCCCGGTGCTGGACGACCAGACAAATCGCCCGGCTCCGGGGTCGGCCCGGCGGGCGGGCCCGACCGGCTCTGCCGCCCGCCTGGACGCGGCGGCGGGCCGGAGATCGCAATACCGCGCCGAGCGCCGCCGCGGTGGCGGCTACCTGACACGGAAGAGGATGGCAGCGATGGAGACCTTCGGACAGCGGCTCACGGACGCCGTCGGGAAGCGGGGGCCGCTGTGTGTCGGCATCGATCCGCACCCCGCCCTGCTCACCCGCTGGGGGTTCGGCGATGACGTCGCCGGCCTGGAACGCTTCGCCCGTACGGTCGTCGACGCCCTGGCCGATCGGGTGGCCGTGGTGAAGCCGCAGTCGGCTTTTTTCGAGAGATTTGGGTCACTGGGCATCGGGATTCTTGAGTCAACTATCCGACAGTTACGGCAGGCCGGCGCCCTCGTCCTGCTGGACGTGAAGCGGGGCGACATCGGCTCGACGATGGCCGCGTACGCGTCCGCGTACCTGGATCCGGCGAGTTCACTGAGTGCCGACGCGATTACTGTGAGTCCCTATCTCGGAGTCGGGTCGTTGCAGCCGGCATTCGACCTCGCGGCGGCCAACGGCGCCGGCGTTTTCGTCCTCGCGCTGACGTCCAACCCGGAGGGAGCGAGTGTCCAGCATGCGGCCGGTTCGGACGGCCGCACCGTCGCGCAGCGCGTAATCGACGAGATTTCGCAGCTCAACGCCGGTGCCCAGCCGCTCGGCAACCTCGGTCTCGTGGTCGGTGCGACGATCGGACGGACCGGTCACGACCTGTCCCAAGTGAACGGTCCGTTGCTCGCTCCGGGGCTCGGCGCGCAGGGCGCGACCCCCTCCGACCTGCGCGCCGTCTTCGGCGAAAGCCTGCGTAACGTGCTGCCGTCGTACTCACGGGAAGTCCTCGACGCGGGACCTTCCGTGTCCGGACTGAGGGCCGCCGCGGGGCGTGCCGTCGACGACTGTCGAGCCGCTCTCGAGTGAGTCGGGCCTGTTTACCAGGCCGTGCCGGAGCGTGGACGGGGGTACCCCCACGTTGCCGAATGCGCCGTTGACCGCTAGTTTTCCCCGCGCCGGGAACCACATGCCCCTTTGGTTCCCTGGCACACCACGTTTCACAGAAGCGCCGGTATTGACTACGGCGCGATAGGGACCTGAGGAGAACTGGTGCCGCTCCCGTCACTGAGCCCCGAGCAGCGCGCTGCAGCGCTGGAGAAGGCCGCGGAAGTTCGCAAGGCTCGGGCAGAGCTGAAGGAACAGCTCAAGTCCGGCAAGACCACCCTCGCCGCCGTACTCGACCGTGCGGAGGAGGACGAGGTGGTCGGCAAGCTGAAGGTTTCGGCCGTGCTGCAGGCGCTGCCGGGCATTGGCAAGATCCGCGCGACGCAGATCATGGAGAAGCTGAAGATCGCTGACAGCCGCCGGCTGCGCGGTCTCGGCGACCAGCAGCGTAAGGCCCTCCTGGGGGAGTTCGCTGCGAACTGACTCACCGGCTCGTGTTGAATGAGCCTGTGAGCATGGATGACGACGCGCGCCCGGCAGCCCGCCTCACCGTCCTCTCCGGCCCGTCAGGGGTCGGCAAGGACAGCGTGATCGAGCTGATCCGGGCGCGCTCGCCTTGGATCAAGCTGTCCGTGTCGGCCACGACGCGGAGGAAGCGCGACTACGAGACCGACGGCGAGCACTACCACTTCGTGACCCGTCAGCAGTTCCAGCGTCTGATCGACGGCGGTCAGTTGCTCGAGTGGGCCGAGTTCGCCGGCAACCTCTACGGCACTCCGCGGGCCCAGGTCGAGGGCTGGCTCAGCCAGGGCCGGCCGGTCCTACTCAAGATCGATCTGCAGGGCGCGCGCCAGGTCCGGGCCGCCATGCCCGAGGCCCAGCTGGTCTTCCTCGCGCCGCCGAGCGTCGAGGAGCTCAAGCGCCGGCTGATCGGCCGCGGCACGGACGACGAGGAGACGATCCGCCGTCGCCTGGCCCACGCCGACGAGGAGCTGGCGGCCGAGAAGGAATTCGACCGTACGGTGGTCAACGACTTCGTCGAGCGCGCGGCGGACGAGCTGGTAGGATTGCTCGGTTCGTTATACCTCACACCCGCGCAAGCCCCAGATCACTAAGGATTGTTGAACAGTGGGAACCATCGCGAACCCCGAAGGCATCACCAACCCGCCCATCGACGAGCTGCTCGACAAGACCTCGTCGAAGTACTCGCTGGTGATCTTCGCGGCCAAGCGCGCCCGTCAGGTCAACGCCTACTACAGCCAGCTCGGCGAGGGCCTCCTGGAGTATGTCGGCCCCCTGGTCGAGACCACTCCGCAGGAGAAGCCGCTGTCGATCGCCATGCGCGAGATCAACGCCGGCCTCCTGACCGCCGAGGCCACGGACAACCCGTAGTCGGATCGGTGCACTCTGTTCGCGGAAAGCGCGAAGCGCTTGGGCGGACTCTGTTCGCCGAACACGCGAACCCGCAGCACTCCGCATTTCTGCTCCGGGGCCGAGCCCCGGACACCCCGCGAATTGGCGGGTAGTCGCCGTCGCTGAACGGCGGGCAGTCGTCGTCACACAACTCGTGGGTGATCCCGCGTCCCGGTTCGGGGCGCGGGATCATTGCGGTTATGACTGAGGTCGTGCTGGGGGTTTGTGGCGGTATCGCCGCGTACAAGGCTTGTGAACTGCTGCGGTTGTTCACCGAGTCGGGGCACGGGGTGCGGGTGGTGCCGACCGCGTCGGCGCTGAAGTTCGTCGGGGCGCCGACCTGGGCCGCGCTGTCCGGCCGGCCGGTCGCCACCGAGGTGTGGGACGACGCGCACGAGGTGCCGCACGTGCGGATCGGTCGGAAAGCCGACTTGGTCGTGGTGGCGCCCGCCACAGCCGACCTGCTCGCCAAGGCCGCCCACGGCATCGCCGACGACCTGCTGACCAACACCCTGCTCACGGCGACCTGTCCGATCGTTTACGCGCCGGCCATGCACACCGAGATGTGGGAGAACCCGGCTACGCGTGCCAACGTGGCTACCTTGCGTGAGCGCGGGGCGATCGTCATCGAGCCGGCCGTGGGGCGGCTCACCGGCGCGGACACCGGCAAGGGCCGGCTGCCGGACCCGGAGACGATCTTCGAGCTGGCTCTGCGCGTACGCAATCGTGGTCTTGATCTTGATTTGGCCGGGCGGCATGTGGTGGTGACCGCGGGCGGCACGCGCGAACCGCTCGATCCGGTGCGATTCCTCGGAAACCGGTCGTCGGGCAAGCAGGGTTACGCGCTCGCCAAGGCGGCGGCGGCCCGCGGCGCGCGAGTGACGTTGATCGCCGCGAACGTCACGCTGCCCGACCCCGCGGGTGTCGAGATCATCCGGGTCGGCACGACGGAAGACCTGCGTGCGGCCGTGATCAAAGTGGCCGGTGACGCCGACGTCGTGGTGATGGCGGCCGCGCCCGCCGACTTCCGCCCGGCAACGATCGCGCAACAAAAGATCAAGAAGACCGATGCGGGTACGCCGGAACCCATCGCACTCGTGACGAACCCGGACATCGCCGCCGAACTGGGTGCGAACAAACGGGCCGGTCAGGTGCTGGTCGCGTTCGCCGCCGAGACGCACGACGCGATCGAGCACGCGAGAGCTAAGTTGGTGAGGAAACGTGCCGACCTGATCGTGGTGAACGAGGTCGGTCCGGACCGGGTGTTCGGCCGTGATCACAACGAGGTCACCCTGCTCGGGGCGGACGGAACCACGACAACTCTCGGTGAATTACGTAAAGACGATGTGGCCGATATGATTTGGGATCGGGCGATCGGCGTCCTGGAATCCCTGGTCGGCGACGGTCGGACGACCTAGCACCCGGGTGACCGCGCCCGCGCGGCGTGACTACACTCTCGCGATACGTTTGTACTTCGACAAGCTGAGGAGCACCGTGGCACGCCGCCTGTTCACCTCCGAGTCGGTCACGGAAGGCCACCCGGACAAGATCGCTGACCAGATCAGCGACGGCATTCTCGACGCCCTGCTGACCCAGGACCCGCGCAGCCGGGTGGCGGTGGAGACGCTCATCACCACCGGTCAGGTCCACGTGGCCGGCGAGGTAACCACCCAGGCGTACGCCGACATCCCGAGCATCGTGCGCGAGACCATCCTGCGCATCGGGTACGACTCGTCGAAGAAGGGCTTCGACGGCGCCTCCTGCGGCGTGAGCGTCTCCATCGGCGCGCAGTCGCCCGACATCGCGCAGGGCGTGGACAGCGCCATCGAGCTGCGCGAGGGCGACTCCGAGCACATCCTCGACTCGCAGGGCGCCGGCGACCAGGGCATGATGTTCGGCTTCGCCTGCTCGGAGACCCCCGAGCTGATGCCGCTGCCGATCGCGCTCGCCCACCGCCTGGCCCGTCGCCTGGCCGCCGCCCGCAAGGACGGCACGATCCCCTACCTGCGGCCGGACGGCAAGACCCAGGTCACCATCGAGTACGACGGGCTCAAGCCGGTCCGCCTCGACACCGTGGTCGTCTCGTCGCAGCACGCCGCCGACATCTCGCTCGAGTCGCTGCTCACGCCGGACATCCGCGAGCACGTGATCGCGCCCGAGCTGGAGGGCCTCGGCCTCGACACCGAGGGCTACCGGCTGCTGGTCAACCCGACCGGCCGCTTCGAGATCGGCGGCCCGATGGGCGACGCCGGCCTCACCGGCCGCAAGATCATCGTCGACACGTACGGCGGCTACGCCCGGCACGGCGGCGGCGCGTTCAGCGGCAAGGACCCGTCCAAGGTGGACCGTTCCGCGGCGTACGCGATGCGCTGGGTCGCCAAGAACGTCGTCGCCGCCGGCCTGGCCGAGCGGTGCGAGGCGCAGGTCGCCTACGCGATCGGCAAGGCGCACCCGGTCTCGCTGTTCGTCGAGACGTTCGGCACCGAGAACGTGCCGGTCGAGCGGATCGAGAAGGCGATCGGCGAGGTCTTCGACCTGCGGCCGGCCGCGATCATCCGCGACCTCGACCTGCTCCGCCCGATATACCAGCAGACGGCGGCCTACGGCCACTTCGGCCGCGAGTTGCCGGAGCTGCTGTGGGAGAGCACGGAGCGCGCGCAGGACCTGAAGAACGCGGCCGCCTGACGGTTCCGCTCCGAAACGCCCCGGGGATTCCCCGGGGCGTTTTCCGCGCGTTCCGGACTTTCCGCGAGTTCCGCGCGTTCGCCGCGGAGACCTGAGTGATCAGCTTCCGCACGTTCTTCGGCGGGAGATCTGAGTGATCAGCTTTCGCGCCTTTACCGTACGGGTGGGATGAGTCCCCGGTGTGGCGGACCGGCTGAGTGCAACACCGGCTCCGCGTCCGGCTGCCGGGCGGGCCCGGCCCAAGACCGACGGCTGGCGCGGCCGTCGTCGTCATGCTCGTTCGAGGAAAGTTACCGACGGCCGTACCGGTATCTCCGACATTTCCGAATTGTCTGGCAGGGAGCGCGCGGGAATTGTCAGAGGCTCTCGGCAAAATGGTGGGCGTGAGTAGCAGGAGCGCACGCAGCGAGCGGGTGCCGGCCGAGACGTTGCCGGTGGCTCGGGTGTGCGTCGATGTGCCGTTGCCGCATCTTGATCGGCCCTTCGACTATCTCGTGCCGGCGGCCGATGACGAGGCCGCCCAGCCCGGGGTGCGGGTCAAGGTGCGGTTTGCCGGGCAGCTGGTGGCCGGGTTCCTGCTGGAGCGGGTCGAGTCGTCGCCGCACGAGGGCAAGCTGGCCTATTTGGACAAAGTGGTCTCGCCTGAGCGGGTGCTGGATCCGGAGGTGGCGCGGCTCGCCCGGGCGGTCGCCGACCGATATGCCGGGAATCTGTGTGATGTGCTGCGACTGGCGGTGCCGCCCCGGCATGCCCGGGTCGAGGCGCAGGCGGCCAAGGGCGCCGAGCCGTCCGATGTGGATGACGCACGTGGGGGTTCACGTCCCCCGGCGGACACCGATTTGGGCGACGCGCCATTGACTGGGGGTCAACGGGTCGCAGGTTCAAATCCGGCGGAGATGCGGGCGCCCGCCGAGGGCGGGTGGGGTTCGTATGCGGCCGGGCCGGCGTTCCTGCGGACGCTGGAGGACGGGCGTTCGGCGCGGGCCGTCTGGGGGGCGTTGCCGGGGGAGGACTGGGCGGCTCGGATCGCCGAGGCGGCTGCGGCCACCGTGCGGGCCGGGCGTGGAGTCGTCATCGTTGTTGCGGATGCGAGAGACCTGGAGCGGGTTGATCGAGCGCTCGGGGATGTGCTCGGGGAGGGGCGGCACGTTGCGCTGAATGCGGCGTTGGGGCCGGCCGAGCGGTATCGGCGATTTCTGGCGGCAAGCCGACATCGGATTCCGGTGGTGGTGGGGACCCGGGCGGCCATGTGGGCGCCGGTCGCGAAGCTCGGGCTGGTGGTGATCTGGGATGACGGGGACGACCTGCACGCCGAGCCGCGGGCGCCCTATCCGCACGCGCGGGAGGTGCTGCTGACCCGGGCCAGCCTGGCCGACTGCGCGGCGCTGGTGGCGGGGCACACCCGCACGGGGGAGGCGCAGCTGCTGCTGGAGACGGGCTGGGCCAAGGAGATCACGGCGACTCGGGACGTGCTGCGGGGGCGGGCGCCGGCGGTCGCGCCGACCGGGGACGATCCGCAGCTGGCGCGCGACCCGGGGGCCGCCACGGCCCGGCTGCCCAGCCTCGCCTGGGAGACGGCCCGTAAGGCGTTGCAGGCCGGGGCGCCGGTGCTCGTGCAGGTGCCGCGCCGGGGATATCTGCCGTCGGTGGCCTGCGCGGAGTGCCGGACGCCGGCCCGGTGCCCGCACTGCTCGGGGCCGCTCGCGCTGGCCGGGGCCCGGGACGTGCCGGCCTGCCGGTGGTGCGGGCGGGTGTCGGCCGGTTACGCCTGCCCGGCCTGTGGCGGGCGGCGGCTGCGGGCCTCGGTGACCGGGGCGCGGCGCACGGCCGAGGAGCTGGGGAGGGCCTTCCCGGGGGTGCCGGTGCGCACCTCGGGGCGGGACGAGATCCTCGAGACCGTGCCCGCCGAGGCGGCCGTCGTGGTGGCCACGCCGGGGGCCGAGCCGCATGCCGAGGGCGGATATGGCGCGGTGCTGCTGCTCGACACGTGGGCCCTGCTGACCCGCTCCGACCTGCGGGCCGCCGAGGAGACGATGCGGCGCTGGCTGAACGCTTCGGCGCTGGCCCGCTCGGCGCCCGACGGCGGCCGGGTCGTCGTGGTGGCCGACGGGTCGCTCGCCACGGTGCAGGCGCTGATCCGGTGGGAGCCGGGCTGGTTCGCGGAACGGGAGCTGGCCGAGCGGCGGGAGCTGGGCTTTCCGCCGGCCGCGCGGATGGCCAGCCTCACCGGGAAGCCGGCGGCGGTCGCCGAGCTGCTCGCCGTGGCCCGGCTGCCGGCCGGGACGGAGGTGCTCGGGCCCGTCCCGGCCGATGACGACCAGGAGCGGATGCTGGTTCGCACGTCGCGCTCGCAGGCCGCCGCGATGGCGCGCGCCCTGCACGAGGCCGCGGCCGTGCGCAGCGCCAAGAAGGCCACGCTCACCGTCCGGAGGCTGGGAGCGGGCCGCCCGGCTGGGAGCGGGCCGCCCGGCTGGGAGCGGGCCGCCCGGCTGGGAGCGGGCCGCCCGGCTGGGAGCGGGCCGGCCGGGGGCCGCCCGGCCGGGGGCGGCCCGGCTGGGAGCGGGCCGGCCGGGGGCGGCCCGGCTGGGAGCGGGCCGGCCGGGGGCGGCCCGGCTGGGTGCGGCCGGCCGGGGGCGGCTCGGCTGGGTGCGGCCCGTTGGGGGCGGCTCGGCTGGGTGCGGCCCGTTGGGGCGGCTCGGCTGGGTGCGGCCCGCTGTCTTGGGGCGGTCCTCTGTCTGGGAGCGGCCCGCCGGGCGGCTGGCGATCACATATGTGGCGGGCGGCGCGGGCACCGTGGAAAATCTCAGGATGGATGCGCTGGAGGCCGCCGAGCTGCTGCTCACGTCCGCGGGCGACGTCGATCCGAACGAGGCCTACGCGGCGCTGCACGCGCACGGGCAGGTGCTGCAGTTCGGGGATCGGGCGTTCCTCGTCAACGGGTATGACGCCGTCGACAAGGCGCTTCGGGACAGTGCCATGCAGACCATCGACGCCAATCGGCTGGATGCGCTCTGGCCGGGGTGGCGGGAGTACCGGGCCGTCGCCCTGTTCGCCGACTCGATGTTGCGGGCGAACCCGCCCCGGCATACGCGCATGCGGCGGCTCGCCGCGGGCGTCTTCACCGCCCGGCGGGTCGGTGCGCTGCGGGGGGTCATCACCCAGCAGGTGGGCGAACTGCTCGACGAGCTCACCCCGTACGCAAGAGGCCTTGATCTTGTTGCCCGGCTGGCTTATCCGCTGCCGATCCGGGTGATCACCGCTCTGCTGGGGGTGCCGGCCGCGGATCGGGGGCGGTTCCGTGAGCTGGCCGCCGCGCTCACCGGCGTGCTCGAGCTGAATTGGAGCGACGACGACCGCAAGCAGGCCGACGCGGCCGCCGACGAGCTGACCGACTACTTCGGGCGGCTGGTCGCCGTGCGGCGGGCCGATCCGCGGGACGACCTGGTCACCGCGCTCGCCGCCGCGCAGGAGGCGGAAGGCGAGCGGCTCACCGGCGACGAGCTGCTGGCCAACCTCGCGCTGCTGCTGGTCGCCGGCTTCGAGACGACCACGAACCTGATCGCCAACGGGATCGTCCTGGCCCTCGACCATCCGGCGTACGCGCAACAGCTGCGCGACGATCCGGCGCTGGCTCCGGCGTACGTCGAAGAGGTCCTGCGCCTTGATTCGCCCGTGCAGATCACCTCGCGCCGGGCGGAGGGCGCGAGCGAGGTCGCCGGCCTCGGGGTCCCGCCCGGCAGCGAGCTGCTCCTGCTGCTCGGCGCGGCCAACCGCGACCCGGTGCGGTTCCCGAAACCGGACCTGTTCGAACCCGAGCGCATCGGGCCGCCGCCGCTGTCGTTCGGCGCGGGCGTCCACTACTGCCTCGGCGCCCCGCTGGCCCGGCTGGAGGCGCAGGTCGCGCTGCCCGCGCTGCTGCGCCGCTTCCCCGAGATGGAGCTGATCGCCCGGCCGCGCCGGCGTCCCCGGATGAACCTGCGCGGCTGGCGCGAGGTACCGGTCACGCTGGCGGGATGACGCCAGATGGCACTCCGTAGACTGACCGGGTGACCGTTCAGCCCATCCGACTCTTCGGCGATCCCGTGCTGCGGACGCCGGCCGACCCCGTCGTGGATTTCGACAAGGAGCTGCGCGCCCTCGTGCGCGACCTGGTCGAGACCATGCAGGACGAGGGCGGCGCCGGCCTGGCCGCCCCGCAGCTCGGCGTCGGGTTGCGCGTGTTCAGCTTCGACGTGGACGACGTGGTGGGCCACCTCGTGAACCCGGTGCTGTCCTTCCCCGACGAGGAGGAGCAGGACGGGCCGGAGGGCTGCCTCTCGATCCCGGGCATCTACATCGACACCAAGCGCCGGCAAAACGTCATTGCGGCGGGCTTCAACGAGTACGGCGATCCGATCCAGGTGGTCGGCACCGGCCTGATGTCGCGCTGCGTGCAGCACGAGACCGATCATCTCGACGGGGTGCTGTTCCTCGACCGGCTGGACGCCGCCTCGCGCAAGGACGCGATGAAGCAGATCCGCGCGGCCGAGTGGTACGACGCCGGCCGGCCCCCGACGATCAAGGAGAGCCCGCACGGCCGGGGCATCTTCGGGCTGGGGCGGTGACCGGCATGCGTCTCGTCTTCGCCGGTACGCCGGCCGTCGCCGTGCCCAGCCTCGACGCCATCGCCGCCTCCCGCCACGAGCTGGTCGCCGTGCTGACCCGGCCGGACGCGCCGGCCGGTCGGGGGCGCCACCTGGTGCGCTCGCCCGCCGGGGCGTGGGCCGACGAGCACGGCGTCGAGGTGCTGACCCCGGCCAGGCCCCGGGAGCCGGAGTTCCAGGAGCGGCTGCGGCAGCTCGCGCCCGATTGCGTGCCGGTGGTCGCCTATGGCGCGCTGGTGCCGCCGAGCGCGCTGGAGATCCCGAAGCACGGCTGGGTGAACCTGCACTTCTCGCTGCTGCCCGCCTGGCGGGGCGCCGCGCCGGTGCAGCACGCGGTGCTGCACGGCGACGAGGTGACCGGGGCGAGCGTGTTCGAGCTGGAGGCGGGGCTGGACACCGGGCCGGTCTACGGGACGCTGACCGAGGAGATCCGCCCGGCGGACACGTCCGGTGACCTGCTCGGCCGGCTCGCCGATGCGGGCGCCGGGTTGCTGGTGGCGGTGCTCGACGCGATCGAGGCGGGGACGGCCAGGGCGCATCCGCAACCCGCGGACGGCGTGTCGCTCGCGCCCAAGGTCACCGTGGACGATGCGCGTGTTCGCTGGAACGATCCGGCCTTTGCCGTTGATCGACGCATCCGGGCGTGCACCCCGGCCCCCGGGGCATTTACCACATTTCGGAATGAGAGGGTCAAATTGGGCCCAGTGCACCCGATCGCCAACGGCCCGTCTCTGCCCCCCGGTGATCTCGCCGTCGAGCGGGCCCAGGTGCTGGTGGGCACGGCGACCACGCCGGTCGCGCTGGGCGAGGTGCGCGCGGCCGGGAAGAAGGCGATGCCGGCCACCGATTGGGCTCGCGGCCTGCGGATCCAGCCGGGGGAGCGGTTCGAGTGAGCGACCATCGCGCCGGGCGGCCGCACGGTTCCGGCCGGCCCCGGGGAACGGCCGGTCCCGGCTTCTCCCGTGACTCGCGCACCGGGCGGGCGCCGCGCGGCGGGCGGCCGCCGTCCGACCCGGCCCGCCAGGCCGCCTACGAGGCGATCGCCGCCGTGAACCGGGACGACGCGTACGCCAACCTGGCCCTTGCCGACATCCTCCGCGGGATGGCGCTGACCGGCCGGGACGCCGCGTTCGCCACCGAGCTGACCTACGGCACGCTGCGCTCGTCCGGCACCCTCGACCTGATCATCGGGGCGGCCGCCGGGCGGGACGTGGCCCGGATCGACCCGCCGGCCCGGGACGCGCTGCGGCTCGGGGCGTACCAGCTGCTGCACACCCGGGTGCCGGCGCACGCCGCGGTCAACCAGACCGTCGACCTGGTGCGTTCGGTCGCGCCGGGGGCGGCCGGCTTCGCCAACGCGGTCCTGCGGACGATCACCGAGACCCCGCTGGAGGGGTGGCTCGAGCGGCTGGCCCCGGCGTACGACGTCGATCCGGTCGGCAACCTCGCGGTGCTGCACAACCACCCGCAGTGGATCGTGCGGGCGTTCGCCGAGGCGCTCGGCGGCGACCTCGAGGACACCGCGCGGCTGCTGATCGAGGACAACCAGGCCCCGATCGTGCACCTGTGCGCGCGCCCGGGGCGGGCCGACGCGATCGAGCTGGCCGACGAGGTCGACGGGGTGCCGGGGGCGTTCTCGCCGTACGCGGTCTATCTGAACTCCGGCGGTTCGCCGCGCGAGCTGGCCGCGATCCGCGAGGGCCGCGCGCACGTTCAGGACGAGGGCTCCCAGCTGGTGGCGGCGGCGCTGCTGGCCGCACCGATCGAGGGCCGGGACACCCGGTGGCTCGACCTGTGCGCGGGCCCGGGCGGCAAGGCGGGCCTGCTGGGCTCGATCGCCGCGTCGCGCAACGCCGAGGTCACCGCGGTCGAGGTCGCCGAGCACCGGGCGCGCCTGGTCGAGCAGGCCACCGAGGGCATGCCGGTGACGGTGCTGCCGATGGACGGTCGCTCGGTGGGCCGCGATCCCGATCTGCCGGAGGAGTCGTTCGACCGGGTGCTGGTCGACGCGCCGTGCACCGGGCTGGGCTCGCTGCGGCGCCGGCCGGAGTCGCGCTGGCGGCGGCAGCCGTCGGACCTGCCGGCGCTGACCAAGCTGCAGCGGGAGCTTCTGGTGGCGGCGCTGCGGGCGGTGCGGCCGGGCGGTCTGGTGGCGTACGTGACCTGCTCGCCGCACATGGTGGAGACGCAGGTGACGGTGACCGAGGGCGCGCGGCGCAGCGGGGTCGGGGTCGATTTCGTCGACGCGCGGCCGCTGCTGCCGCCGGGCATGCCGGGGCTCGGCTCCGGCCCGACCGTGCAGTTGTGGCCGCATCGGCACGGCACCGACGCGATGTTCTTGGCGGTGTTACGCCGCACTTCCTGATGGTGGGTCTTCTTGACCTTTTGGGTCCAATGGATCGATGTGCTCGGGTATAACGGGGCCATGGATGTTATCGGCGTGGGCTTCGGCCGGACCGGAACACTCAGCCTGAAGGTGGCGCTCGAGCAGCTCGGATTCGGTCCGTGCATGCACATGATGCCGCTGCTCGTGGACCCGTGGCGGGCCTCGTTGCTCTCCCGGGCCGCGGATGGGGATCTGGCGTGCCTCGATGCGGCCTTCGACGGCTATCGCTCTACCGTGGATTGGCCCGGCACCTTTTTCTGGCGCGAGCTCACCGCCGCGCATCCGGCCGCCCGGGTCATCCTGACCACGCGCGAGCCCGGCAAGTGGTACGACAGCGCGTACAAGACCATCTATGCGGCGGCGACCAGCGACGGGCCGTTGCCGCCGGCCATGATGGCCGGCCGGGAAATGGCGGAGAAGACGGTCTGGTCGGGGACTTTCGGCGGGCGGTTCGCCGACCGCGAGGCGATGCTCGAGCTTTTCCAAGAGCACAACGCGGCCGTACGGGCGGAGATCGCCCCCGACCGCCTGCTGGACTTCACGGTGAGCCAGGGCTGGGGACCGCTCTGCGACTTCCTCGGCGTGCCCACCCCGGACACGCCGTTCCCCAGACTCAACGACGGCGCCACCTTCCACCAGGCGATGCAGGAGCGGATGGCGCTCTCTCAGCCGCTCACATAGTGGATCTTGAGCTTGCCCGGGCCGGCTCCGCGGTAGGAGCCGGTCATCTTCTCGCCGTTGAGCCACAGGAAGCAGCGGATCGACCGGTCGCCCATCTGCCAGGCGGCGTCGTCCGGCGGGAAGCCCAGCCAGCCGACCCGGCTCGGTAGCGAGGCGTCGTCGGCTATCCCGGCGAACCTCGCGATCGCCCGGTCGCAGCCCTTCGCCACCTCGGCGCTGCTCAGGTCGTCCGACCTGGCCCGGGTGGTGGTGAACAGGCCGGCGAACTCGGCGGTGTGACCGCTCGGGCAGGCCACCGGGTGCATCTGGGTGACCGTGTCGCCCCGGACGGTCGGGTTGGCGCAGCCCATCCGCAACCGGCCGCCGGCCCGCACGCTGCCCTTGAGGCTGCCCGTGCGGTGCACCAGCGCGCCGTCCACCGGGGACGTCTCGGCGACGTCGCAGCGGACCCAGCGGGCGCCGCCGGCCCAGGCCGCCTTGCTGGGCGATACCGGCTGCAGGACCACCCATCCGGTACGCCAGTCGCCGCCCAGAAACGCGCTGGCCGCCGCCGAGCAGGTGGCGAAGGCCTGCGCCGCGCTCTGCCTGCTCACCGTCGCCACCGCCACGGTCTCGGCCAGGTGCGACTCGGCGCACGGCACCGGCGCGTAGCCGTCCACCGTCACGCTCGGCACCAGGTCGGCGTGGCAGACCCCGGCCTGCGGGCGGAACGGGGTGGCCGCCGCCATCGGCCGCCAGTCGTCGGTCAGGTCGCCGTCGAGCCCGCCGGACCGCTCGCCGCACCCGCCGAGCGCCAGGACGCCCAAAACCAGGAAACACAGCGCGCCAACCGCCCACCGCCGCATGCGTGCCTCCCCAGGCAAATCGGACGCGCCACTCTATCGGGTGGCCCGGCGCGGCCCGCTTTAGACTGCCCCCGTGGAAGCAAAGCCGATCATCGCGCCCAGCATCCTCGCCGCCGACTTCGCCCGCCTCGCCGACGAGGTGGGCGCGATCGAGGGCGCGGCCGACTGGGTGCACGTCGATGTCATGGACAACCACTTCGTGCCGAACCTGACCATCGGGCTGCCCGTGGTGCAGAGCCTGCGCAAGTCGACGAGCATCCCGTTCGACGTGCACCTGATGATCACCGACCCGGAGCGCTGGGCGCCCGGGTACGCGGAGGCCGGGGCGTACAACGTGACCTTCCACGCCGAGGCCTGCGAGAACCCGGTGGCACTGGCCAAGACGCTGCGCGCGGCCGGCTCCAAGGCCGGGCTCGCGATCGACCGGGACACCCCGGTGGAGCCGTATCTCGAGCTGCTGCCGTATCTCGACACTTTGCTGATCATGACGATCAAGGCCGGCTTCGGCGGGCAGAAGTTCCTGCCCGAGATGCTGGAGAAGGTGCGCGACGTGCGCCGCCGGATCTCCGCGAAGGATCTGGAGGTGCGCCTCGAGGTGGACGGCGGCATCGCGGCCGACACCATCGCCCAGGCCGCCGAGGCGGGCGCCGACGCGTTCGTGGCCGGCACCGCGGTGTACGGCGCGGCCGACCCGGCGGAGGCGGTTCGACACCTCCGTGGACTGGCCGCGGGCGCCCGGTCCAGCGGATGATGGTGACGGTCGGCAGCGGGGAGACAACATGAGCACCGATGTGGTGCGCGACACCGACGATCTCGGGCCGGAGCCGGAGCAGCGGCCCGACCTGATCCTGGTGGTCGACGACGACCAGGACATCGCGGGCTTCGTCGAGTTCAACCTGAAGGTGCACGGGTACGACGTGATCCGCGCCAGCGACGGCGAGGACGCGCTGCGCGTGATGCAGGACAACCGCCCCGACCTGGCGGTGGTCGACTGGATGATGCCGGGCATGGACGGCGTCGAGCTGACCCGCCGGCTGCGCGCCGAGCCGCTCACCTCGGCCCTCCCGGTGATCATGCTGACCGCCAAGAGCATGACCGTGGACAAGGTGGTCGGCCTGACCGCCGGCGTCGACGACTACCTGGTCAAGCCGTTCGACACGGCCGAGCTGCTGGCCCGGGTCACCACCACGCTCAAGCGCAACAAGGAGTTCCGCGAGGTCTCCCCGCTGACCGGGCTGCCCGGCAACTCGCGGGTGCGGCGCGAGATCCACGACCGGATGCGGACCGGCGGCGAATACTCCGTTGGCTACATCGACATCGACCGGTTCAAGAGCGTCAACGACGTGTACGGGTTCGACCGCGGCGACGAGTTCATCACCGCGCTCGCCCGCAGCCTGCACAAGGCGGTCACCACGATCGGGCCGCCGTCGATCTTCCTGGGCCACATCGGCGGCGACGACTTCGTCTTCATCTGCGCCCCCGACCAGGTGCTGCCGCTGACCAAGCGCACGGTCACCGACTTCGAGCAGGCCGCCGACCGGCTGTACGACCCGGCGGACGCGGAGCGCGGCTACATCGAGGTCCCCGACCGGCGCGGCAACAAGAACAAGGCGGCCCTGGTCACCCTGTCGATCGGCGTCGCCCAGGCCACGGTCGAGGGCCGCAAGTTCACCGACCCGCGGGTGGTGATCGCGGTGGCCTCCGAGATGAAGAAGGTCGCCAAGTCGCAGCCGGGCTCCTACGTGGCGATCGACCGCCGCCGGGCCGGCGGCGAGGGCGACGAGTAGCGCCGCCGATGTGAGATGGCCGACGGTCCTGATGGCAAATTCCGCCGATCGTGCAAGACTCGGGATTGACCCACCACGCGCTGGCGGGACTCGGTGAAATTCCGAACCGGCGGTGATCCGAAGCGAGAGCATCGGTAAGCCCGCGACCCGGACGTCTTCACGACGGCCGGTGGACCTGGTGAGACTCCAGGGCCGACGGTTGATCGCGTAAGCGGTCAGACAGTCCGGATGGGAGACAGCGCGCGGGATCGGACCGAGGGTTCGCTTGGCGTGCCGTCGACCGGGGCGCGCGAAGCGTACCCGTCTGTCCGATTCCTGGCGTTATCTCCCGCTTCCCCTCGGCGCGTGACCGTACCGCGCATGGAGGGAATGCCATGGTCACCGAGGACGAGGCGATGCGCCGCGCGATCGCGCTGGCCGGCCGTGGCCTCGGGACGACCAGCCCCAACCCCGTGGTCGGCTGCCTCCTGCTGGACGCCGAGGGCGAGGTGGTGGGTGAGGGCTTCCACGCGTACGCGGGCGGGCCGCACGCCGAGATCGTGGCGCTGGCCCAGGCCGGCGAGCGGGCCCGGGGCGGCACCGCCGTGGTCACCCTGGAGCCCTGCAACCACACCGGGCGTACGGGACCGTGCAGTCACGCGCTGATCAACGCGGGCGTCCGCCGGGTGGTGATCGCCGTGGACGACCCGACGCCGGTCGCGGCGGGCGGGGCGACCACGCTGCGGGCGGCCGGCGTGCAGGTCGAGACCGGGGTGCGCCGCAAGGAGGCGGAGCAGGGCAACATCGCGTGGCTCACCGCGGTGCGGCGCGGCCGGCCGTACGTGACCTGGAAGTTCGCCGCCACCCTGGACGGTCGCTCGGCCGCCGCCGACAACACCAGCCAGTGGATCACCTCGGCGCCGGCCCGCAGCGACGTGCACGTGCTGCGCGGCACGATGGACGCGATCATGGTGGGCGCCGGCACGGTGGTCGCCGACGACCCCCAGCTCACGGTGCGTGACCTGCGGGACGGCACGCTCGCGATCAAGCAGCCGCTGCGGGTGGTCGTCGACTCCTCCGGCCGTACGCCCAAAAAAGCGCGTGTGCGGGACGTCGCCGCACCCACCTGGATCGTCACCACCGACGAGGTCGGCGCCGGGCCGGACGGCCGGGTCGACCTGCATTCGCTGCTCACCGCGCTGTTCGGCCGCGGCATCCGCTCGGTGCTGCTGGAGGGGGGCCCGACGCTGGCCGGCTCGTTCCTGGCCGCCGGGCTGGTCGACCAGGTGATCGGCTACGTCGCGCCGAAGCTGCTCGGCGCCGGCAAGCCCGCCCTGGTCGACGCCGGCGTGGGCACGATCGCCGACGCCATCGAACTGGATCTCACCGACATCGCGCAGATCGGCCCCGACCTGCGCTTCACAGCGTCCCTGCGCCAGAAGCCATCCGACCACCCCGCCCACCACCCTTATTCGGAATGGAAGGACTCTTAAATGTTCACCGGCATCGTCGAAGAACTGGGCGAGGTGCTCCGCCTGGTTGACGCGGGCGGCGACTCCGCGGTCATCGCGGTCCGCGGGCCCGTCGTCACCGCCGACGCGCGGCACGGCGACTCGATCTCGGTCAACGGGGTCTGTCTCACCGTGATCGAGAACGTCGACGGCGTGTTCACGGCCGACGTGATGGGCGAGACGCTGCGGCGCTCCTCGCTCGGCGCGCTGCGCGTGGGCAGCCAGGTCAACCTGGAGCGGGCGGCCACGGTCGGCAGCCGGCTCGGCGGGCATCTCGTG
Organism: Actinoplanes subtropicus; assembly: GCF_000721705.1. Taxonomy (GTDB): domain Bacteria; phylum Actinomycetota; class Actinomycetes; order Mycobacteriales; family Micromonosporaceae; genus Actinoplanes; species Actinoplanes subtropicus. The sequence continues at coordinate 101,322 of NZ_JOJL01000026.1, read as the reverse complement.
CAGGGCCACGTGGACGGGGTCGCCGAGATCCTCGACCGTACGCCGGAATCCGAGTGGGAGGTCCTGCGCTTCTCCCTCCCGTCACATCTCGCGAAGTACGTGGTGGAGAAGGGGTCGATCACCGTCGACGGGGTCTCGCTGACCGTCATGGCGGTGGACGACGCATCGTTCAGCGTCGGGCTGATCCCGACCACGCTGAAGCTGACCGTTCTGGGATCCAAGAGTGCGGGCGACCCGGTGAACCTCGAGGTCGACGTGATCGCCAAATACGTGGAAAAGATGCTGGGGAGCCGATGATGTTCGAAGACATTGAGCGGGCGATCGCCGACATTGCCGCGGGCCGTCCGGTGATCGTGGTCGACGACGAGGACCGGGAGAACGAGGGCGACCTCATCTTCGCGGCCGAGAAGGCCACGCCGGAGCTGGTCGCGTTCATGGTCCGGTACACCTCGGGCTACATCTGCGCGCCGATCACCGAGGAGGAGGCGGACCGCCTCGAGCTGCCGCCGATGTACCACACCAATCAAGACCGGCGAGGCACCGCGTACGCCGTGACGGTCGACGCCAGCTCGGGCGTCTCGACCGGCATCTCGGCCGCCGACCGGGCCCGCACGCTGCGGCTGCTCTCCTCGCCCGACACCCGCCCCACCGACCTCTCCCGCCCCGGCCATGTGGTCCCGCTGCGGGCCAAGGCGGGCGGGGTGCTGCGCCGCGCGGGCCACACCGAGGCGGCGATCGACCTGTCGGTGCTGGCCGGTCTGCGCCCGGCCGGGGTGCTCTGCGAGATGGTCAACGATGACGGCACCATGCAGCGCCGCCCCGACCTGGAGCGGTTCGCCAAGGAGCACGACCTGACGCTGATCACGATCGCCGACCTGGTCGCGTACCGGCGCTTGCACGAGAAGCAGGTCGAGCGGGTGGTCGAGACCCGGCTGCCGACCGAGCAGGGCGACTTCACGGCGGTCGGCTACCGGGCGCTGGTCGACGGCGGCGAGCACGTGGCGCTGGTCTTCGGCGAGCTCGGCGACGGCGAGGACGTGCTGGTCCGGGTGCACTCCGAGTGCCTGACCGGGGACGTGTTCGGCTCCAAGCGCTGCGACTGCGGCCCGCAGCTGGACGCGGCGCTCGAGCGGGTCGCCTCGGCGGGCCGGGGGGTGGTGCTCTACATGCGCGGGCACGAGGGCCGGGGGATCGGCTTGCTGCACAAGCTGCAGGCGTACCAGCTGCAGGACAATGGCTTCGACACGGTCGACGCGAACCTGGAGCTGGGCCTGCCGGCCGACGCCCGCGACTACGGGACGGGCGCGCAGATCCTGTACGACCTGGGCGTCCGCTCGATGCGCCTGCTCACCAACAACCCGGCGAAGCGGGCAGGCCTGGAAGGCTACGGCCTGACCATCACCGGCCGGGAGGCGCTGCCCGCGCGGCTGCACCCCGAGAACGTGCGCTACCTGCGGACGAAGCGGGATCGCATGGGCCACCTCTTCGAGGCCCTCGGCTGATTAGGATGAAATTCTCCGACAAAGGGGGCAGTGATGGCCGGCTTCGGTGACCCGCGCATGCAGACCGTCGACGCGTCCGGGCTGCGGCTCGGCATCGTCGGCGCCCGCTGGCACGCCGACCTGATCGATCACATGATCGAGCGAGCCAAGTCCGCAGCCGAGGCCTGCGGCGTCACCGACGTCGTGGTCCACCGCGTGGCCGGCGCGGTCGAACTACCGGTCGTCGCCCAGGCCCTGGCCCGCCAGTGCGACGCGGTCGTCGCCCTCGGCGTAGTCATCAAGGGCGAGACCGAGCACTTCGAGTACGTCTGCGACTCGGTCACCACCGGCCTGACCCGCATAGCCCTCGACGAGAGCATCCCCGTCGCCCACGGCGTCCTGACGGTGCACAGCCTCGGGCAGGCCCGCGACCGTGCCGGCCTGGAGGACTCGATCGAGGACAAGGGCTGGCAGAGCACGGTCGCCGCCCTCGACGCCGCCCTGGTCCTCCGCGACCTCAGCAAGCCGTAACCGGCCCGTGCCGGGTGCCCCACCCGCCCGGCACGCCTCGCCCGACCGTCGTCCTGATATTTCCCCCATTTCAGACGCCCGGCCCGCGAACCATCGCAAGGGTGATGCTTTCCCGTCCGCGCCGAACAGCTGCGCTTCAAGGTCCGGATCCCCGCCGACCTTGAAGAGTTCGCGTTACAGCCGACCCACCGGCAAGCCGCAGCGGGCGGCACGGACGGCGACCAGGCGGGGGTGCCGGGCCATGGCAAGCAGCCCGACCCACCGGAAGCCGCAACGGGCGGCAGGAACCGTGACCAGGCACGCATCGGGCCATGGCAAGCAAGGCCCAGCCCCCCGCTCACCGGAAGCGGCAGAACTAGAGACGCCCAGCCTCGATGATCCGGGCCAGGAACTGCCGGGTGCGAGCCTCGACGGGATCCCCCAGCACCTGCGCCGGCGGCCCCTGCTCCAGCACCTTCCCCTTGTCCAGGAAGGCGACCCGATCCGCCACCTGCCGCGCGAACCCCATCTCGTGCGTGGCCAGGATCATCGTCACCCCGTCCCCCTTCAGATCCCGGATCATCGTGAGCACCTCGCCCACCAGTTCCGGATCCAGGGCCGACGTAACCTCGTCCAACAGCAGCAGCCGGGGCGAGTTCACCAGGGCCCGGATGATCGCCGCGCGCTGCTGCTGGCCGCCGGAGAGCCGGTCCGGGTAGCTGTCGGCCTTGTCCGCCAGCCCGACCCGCGACAGCCACTCCATGGCCTGCTCCTTGGCTGAGGACGACGGGCGGCCGTGCACCTTCACCGGCGACAACGTGATGTTGTCCAGGACGGTCATGTGCGGGAACAGGTTGTACGACTGAAAAACGAGACCGATCTTCCGGCGTACGAAATCGGGATTGATCTTGGGGTTGGTGATGTCCTCGCCGTCCAGGGTGATCGTGCCGTCGTCGACCTCGGTCAGCAGGTTCACGCAGCGCAGCAGCGTCGACTTGCCCGAGCCCGACGCCCCGATCAGGGCGACCACCTCGTGCTCGTCCACCGCCAGGTCCAGGCCGTCGAGCACCACCGCGGAGCCGAACGTCTTCCGGACGTCCGTGCAGGTCAGCAACATCAGGTCCCCGCGTTCTGCCGCCGGGCGGCGCGCAACGTCACGAAGTCGGTCACGCCGATCAGCGGCAGGGCGAAAAGAACAAAAAGCACACCCGCGACCACGTACGGGGTGAAGTTCGCGCTCTCCGCCGACCCGATCTGAGCGGCCCGGATCGCGTCGATCGGACCGGCCAGCGAGATCAGGCCCACGTCCTTCTGCATCGACACCACGTCGTTGAGCAGCGCCGGAGAGGCCCGGCGCACCGCCTGCGGCAGCACCACGTGGCGCATCGACTGGCGGTAGCTGAGCCCGAGCGAGCGCGCCGCCGCCATCTGGCTCGGGTGCACCGACTCGATGCCGGCCCGCAGTACCTCGGCGATGTACGACCCGTACGTGATGGTGATCGCCGCACCGCCCAGGACCGTGACGTTCGGCGTCCCCTGCAGGCGCAATCCCGGGATGCCGAAGGCGAACAGGTAGATCGTGATGATCAGCGGCAGGCCGCGGAACGAGTACGTGTAGATCGTGGCGAGGGCCCGGACCGGGAAGAACACCGGCCCGCGCAGCGTGCGCAGCACCGAGGCGATCAGGCCGAGCAGCAGCGCGCAGGCGGCGCAGACGGCGAACAGCCGGATGTTGAGCCAGAGCCCCTCGAGGATGTCCGGCAGGTACTTGCGCGCGATGCTCGCGTCGAAGAACGACGACTTGACCCGCTGCCAGCCGGGCGCGCCGGTGATCGCCACGACCAGCAGCACCCCGACCACCGCGGTCGAGACGGCGGCGACCAGCACGGAGCGGATCGCCTTGCCGCGGCGGTAGGCGATCCGTCCTAGCTGTATGTCACTCGGTTGGTGGACCTTCAGGCTGTCTTCAGTCATGTTTTGGGGTGGTGGCCGGGGTGGTTGGATGGGCGGTCACTGGAGCTCGGGGGCCCCGCCGCTCTGGGCCAGCCAGGTCTTCTCCAGCACCTGCAGGGTGCCGTCGTTGCGCAGCTGGTCGACCGCCGTGCTGACGCAGCCGGTCAGCGGCGAGCCCTTGTCCAGCACCAGGCCGAACTGCTCGGGGACGCCGACCTGCGGCAACTGGCCGACGATCAGGCCGTTCTTGAGCTCGGCGCCGGTCATGTAGAACGCGGTCGGCAGATCGACCACGATCCCGTCGACTGTGCCGTTGACCAGGGCGGCCTTGGCGTCGTCGTTGTTGTTGAAGACCGACGGCCTGGTGCTCGGCTTGATCACGTCGGTGATCGCCTGGTAGCTCGTCGTGCCGACCTGGGCGCCCAGCTTGGCGCTCTGCAGGTCGGCGATCGACTTGGCGTTCGCGATCTTCGAGCCCTTGGTGGTGATCACCGTCTGCCGGACCAGGTAGTACGGCGAGGAGAAATCGACCGCCTTCTTGCGGTCGTCGGTGATCGAGAACTCGTTGATATCGAAGTCGAACGCCTTCGGACCGGGCGCGATCGCGTTGTTGAACGTCACAGCGACCCAGGTCACGCTCTCGGCGGGGTAGCCGAGGCGCTGGGCGACCTGGTACGCGACGGCCGATTCGAAGCCCTTGCCGTTGCTGGGTTTGTTGTCGCTGAACCACGGCTCGTACACCGGGTTGTCGGTGCCGATCGTGAGCTTGCCGGCGGTCTTCGTCTGCAGCGCTCCGGCCGGGCAGCTGTTCCCGGACGCCGAGGCGGACGGTGCGGCGGAGGTGTTCTCGTCGGCGGGGGCGCAGGCCGCGAGCGCGGCGAGCATCAGCACCGCGCCGCCGGCGGTGGTGAGGGTGTTTCGGCTGACCATGACCGGCAGCCTAGGGCACGTCTCACCTGCTGGGGTCGTTCGTATCGATCCCGTGATGAGTTGTCACAATGGCGGCCGTGAAGACGTTCGAAGAGCTGTTCGCCGAGCTCCGGGAGAAGGCGGAGACGCGCCCGGAGGGTTCGTCCACCGTCGTGGCCCTGGAGCGCGGGGTCCACTTCATCGGGAAGAAGGTCGTCGAGGAGGCGGCCGAGTCCTGGATGGCCGCCGAGCACGAGGGCCCCGAGCGGGCCGCCGAGGAGATCTCCCAGCTGCTCTACCAGGCCCAGGTCCTGATGATCGCGACAGGACTCGACCTCGAGGACGTGTATCGACATCTGTGACGTGCCCTTCCTTGTCCATTTCCGGGATCTTTCATAGGAGCACGTCAATGTTGCGCATCGCCATTCCGAACAAGGGCACCCTCTCCCAGCCGGCCTCGCAGATGCTGCGCGACGCCGGGTACCGCCAGCGCACCGACCCGAAGGACCTGATCTGCCGGGACGAGCCCAACAAGGTCGAGTTCTTCTACCTGCGCCCGCGGGACATCGCCACCTACGTCGGCTCGGGCGACCTCGACCTCGGCATCACCGGCCGGGACCTGCTGGTCGACTCGGGCGCCGCCGCCGAGGAACTGGTCGACCTCGCGTTCGCCGGGGCGACGTTCCGCTGGGCCGCCCCGGCCGGGACGCTGACCTCGGCCGACGAGATCGGCGGGCGGCGCATCGCCACCGCCTTCCCCGGGCTGGTCGAGCGCTACCTGGCCGACCACGAGCTGAAGGCCGACGTGGTGCGGCTGGACGGCGCGGTGGAAAATGCGGTCCGCCTCGGGGTGGCCGACCTCATCGCCGACGTGGTGGAGACCGGCGCCACGCTGCGGCAGGCCGGCCTGGTCACGATCGGTGAGCCGCTGCTGCGCTCGTCGGCGATCCTGATCGGCCGGCCGGGCCACAACGCGAGCGGTACCGCCCAGCTGATCCGCCGGCTGCAGGGCGTGCTGGTGGCCCGCAGCTACGTGATGCTGGCCTACGACGTACGCGCCGATCTGCTGGAGAACGCGACGGCGCTGACCCCGGGCATCGAGTCGCCGACCGTCTCGCCGCTGCACCGGGAGGGCTGGGTCGCCGTGCAGGCGATGGTCCAGCGCGCCGAGGTGCACCGGATCATGGACGAGCTGTACGAGCTGGGCGCCCGGGCCATCCTGGTCACCGACATCTCGAACTGTCGGCTGTGAGTACTCTTCTCACCATGGTGGAATTCCGGCCGAAGAAGATCCGCTTGGTCGCGGGGATCGCGGCGGGCGGGGTCGTGGTGCTGTTCACGGCGATCAGCTTCGGCCTGCACGGCTCGCAGGGCTTCGACAACTCGGGCCAGTTCGAGCGGGGTGACCAGACCGCGATGATCGGCCTCGGCATCCTGATCGCGCTGGGCATCCTCGCGTTCTGCCGGCCCCGGGTGATCGCCGACGCGGCGCATATCAAGATCCGGAATGTGGTCGGGGGCTACGACCTGCCCTGGTCGGTGGTCCGGGCGGTGCGGTTCGACCGGAATTCGCCGTGGGCGACGCTGGAGCTGACCAACGACGAGCAGGTGTCGGTGCACGCGCTGCAGGCCGCCGACAAGGACTACGCGGTCGACGGCGTACGCGCATTGCGGGCCCTCCACTCGGCGGCCGTCAACGCCTGATAGACTTCGAGCAGTCGACCACGCCTGCGTCCTGCTTGAGAAGGCAGAGCCGCCGGCGCGAAAGAGGAGCCCGCTGGTTCCCACCCGCCGCCCCTGAGGTGCGCGGGTCCGGTCACCCGGCCTGGGAATATCCCGGGCGCGGGGAGCGTCCTCATGGACGCCGATGACCGGTCGAGCGGGCCCTGGCATGCGCCGGGGCCTTCTGCTTTCTCGGCGTCCGCACCACGGATGCTCGGGGCCGACCGACATTGGCAACGCCGCGCGGTTGGGGAACCGCGGGGCGTGAACAGAAACCGTTCTGAGGAGGCCCCATCAGCGTCGAACCACGCATTAACGAGCAGATCCGGGCACGTGAGGTCCGTCTGGTCGGTCCCGAGGGTGAGCAGGTCGGCATCGTGCCGCTCGAGCGCGCTCTCCAGCTGGCCGCGGATGTCGATCTGGACCTGGTCGAGGTTGCTCCGATGGCCCGGCCGCCGGTGTGCAAGCTCATGGACTTCGGCAAGTTCAAGTACGAGAGCGCACTGAAGGCTCGTGAGGCGCGGCGCAACCAGCAGCAGACCGTCATCAAGGAGATGAAGCTCCGTCCGAAGATCGACCCGCACGACTACGAGACCAAGAAGGGTCACGTGGTGCGGTTCCTCAAGGCGGGCGACAAGGTCAAGGTGACGATCATGTTCCGCGGTCGCGAGCAGAGCCGACCCGAGCTGGGTTTCCGGCTCCTGCGCCGGCTCAGCGAGGAGATCTCGGAGCTGGGCTTCGTGGAGGCCAGTCCGAAGCAGGACGGCCGAAACATGATCATGGTGCTCGCCCCCCACCGGGCGACGAAGGCAGCAGCTGCTGCGACGGTCGCGGCCAACGCCCGGCCGCCGCGGGAGGCGCGCGAGGGCGATGGTGCCGCGGCGCCGGCGGCCGAAGCCACCGACACCAACGACACCACCGCAGAGTAGACAGCTTTTCCGCCCGGCCCGCCGGCCGTCCGGAAAGATCAGAAAGAGGCTTCCAGTGCCGAAGTTCAAGCCCCACACCGGGACCGGCAAGCGGGTCAAGGTCACCGGCAAGGGCAAGCTGCTCACCGAGCAGGTGGGCAAGCGCCACCGGCTCGAGAGCAAGTCGTCGCACGTCACCCGCCGGATGACCGGCACGGTCGTCGTGTCGAAGGCCGACACCAAGCGAGTCAAGAAGCTGCTGGGCCGCTGACGCGCGCGCCACACACGTTCCCCTGTTAGGAGTACCGAAATGGCACGCGTCAAGCGTTCTGTCAACGCCCAGAAGAAGCGCCGCACCCTGCTCGAGACCGCGAGCGGCTACCGTGGGCAGCGTTCCCGGCTGTACCGCAAGGCCAAGGAGCAGGTGCTGCACTCGATGCAGTACGCGTACCGGGACCGCCGTGACCGCAAGGGCGACTTCCGCCAGCTGTGGATCACGCGCATCAACGCGGGCGCCCGGGCCAACGGCCTGACCTACAACCGCCTCATCCAGGGCCTCAAGCTGGCCGAGATCGAGGTGGACCGCAAGATCCTGGCCGACCTGGCCGTCAACGACCCCGCGGCGTTCGCGGCGATCGTCGAGGTCGCGAAGGCTGCCGTCGCGGCCGAGGGCACCGGCGGCGCGGCCGCGCAGGCTGCCTGACCTACGCGTCACCTGACAGGCGCCTCCCGAGTTGTTCGGGGGGCGCCTGACTTTGTTGCGGAGAGGCCTGACTGTTGCGGAGAGGCCGGCATTGACTTTCACCACGCGTACGCCCCGAATTGTCGCGGCCCGGCGCCTGCAGCGCCGCAAGGATCGCGATCAGACCGGCCGATTCCTGGCCGAAGGCCCGCAGGCCGTGCGCGAGGCGCTGGCCGCGGGGGTGGTGCTGGAGCTGTTCGGCACCGACGCGGCGCTGACCCGGCACGGCGACCTCGCGCTGCAGGCGCCGCAGGTGTCGGCGGTCGACGAGGAGGCGCTGTCCGCGCTCACCGAGACGGTGCAGCCGCAGGGCCTGGTGGCGGTCTGTGAGCAGCTGGACGTCACGCTGCGGGACGCCCTTGCCAAGCGGCCACGCCTGGTGGCGGTGGTCGCCGAGATCAGGGATCCCGGGAACGCGGGCACGGTACTGCGGACCGCCGACGCGGCCGGGGCGAGTGCGGTGATCTTCGCGGGTGACGCGGTGGACCCGTACAACGGCAAGTGCGTGCGGGCCTCGGCCGGCTCACTCTTCCACGTCGACGTGTGTCGGACCGGGCTCGCCGTGGTCGACGATCTCCGCGAGGCCGGCCTGCAGACGCTCGCCACCAGCGGATACGGCGCGGACGACCTGGACTCGCTGCTGGACGACGGCGTGTTGGCCGGGCCCACCGCGTGGATCTTCGGGTCGGAGGCGCACGGGCTGCCCCGGGACCTGCTCGACGCGGCCGACCGGCAGGTGCGGGTGCCGATCTACGGCGGGGCGGAGAGCCTCAACCTGGCCGCGGCCGCGGCGGTCTGCCTCTACGCATCGGCGCGGGCGCAGCGATGAGGGCGCTCGTGTATGAGGCCGTCGGCGGCCCGATTTCGCTCCAACAGGTGGAAAATCCGACTTGTCCGGCGGGCGGTGCGGTGATCGAGGTGCGGGCCACGGGGGTGTGCCGGTCGGACTGGCATGCGTGGCGCGGCCATGACCCGGTCGCCCTGCCGCATGTGCCGGGGCATGAGTTCGCCGGGGTCGTCGTGGCCTCTGACGCGGACGGTTTCGCCGTCGGTGACCGGGTCACGGCGCCGTTCGTCAACGGGTGCGGCGAGTGCGACTACTGCCGGTCGGGCAACGCGCAGGTCTGCCCCGATCAGACGCAGCCCGGCTTCACCCACCACGGCTCGTTCGCCGAGCGGGTGGTCGTGCGGGCCGCCGCCACCAACCTGGTCCGGCTGCCCGACGAGATCGACTTCGTCACGGCGGCGTCGCTGGGCTGCCGGTTCGCCACCGCCTTCCGGGCGCTGCGCGGCGGCCCATGGGGGACGGTCGCCGTGTTCGGCTGCGGCGGCGTCGGGCTCTCGGTCGTGATGATCGCGGTGGCCATGGGCGCCCGGGTGATCGCCGTCGACCCCTCGCCGGCCGCGCTGGCCGCCGCCGTCGATCTCGGAGCCGTCGTGGCGGAACCGGTCGATGCCGACCTCGCCGTGGACGCCTACGGCTCGGTGGAGACGGCGACGGCATCGGTACGCAGCCTGCGCCGCGGCGGCCGGCACGTCCAGGTCGGGCTCATGCTCGGCGACGACGCGCACGCGCCGCTGCCGTGGGACCTGGTCGTGGCCCGCGAACTGCACGTCGTCGGCTCGCACGGGATGGCGGCCGTGGACTATCCGCCGATGATCGACCTGGTCGCCTCGAAACGGCTCGACCCGCGCCGGCTGGTCCGCTCGGTGGTCGCGCTCGAGGAGGCCGGCGCCGCGCTGATGGCGATGGACGACCCGATCGCGCGGGCCGGGGGCATCGTGGTCGCGATCAACGAGTATCCTGGTGGGCGTGTCGGATCTGATGATGCTGTTTAGCCGGCCCGCTGGTCGCGGGCGCCAGGTCTGACTCTGCGCGTTCCTACTCCCTGACCGGCGGGCTGCGGCTCAGCCGCCTCTCCGTAGACTGCCCGATGGCATTTCCGGTGTGAGGGAGACCATGTCCTACCGCAACGATCCTTACGATCCCAAGCAGGCGTCCTTGCTGTCGCCCGAGGCCCTTTCCGAGGCCGTTGGGGCGGCGACGGCCGCGTTCGCCGTCGCGTCCGACCTGGATGCTCTGGGCGCGCTGAAGCCGGCCCACCTCGGTGACCGCTCGCCGATCTCGCTCGCCCGCCGGGAGATCGGCTCGCTGCCGCCGGCCGCCAAGTCCGACGCCGGCAAGCGGGTCAACGAGGCCCGCCAGGCCGTGCAGGCCGCCTTCGACGCGCGCTTCGCCGAGCTTGAGGTCGAGCGGGCGGCGCGCGTGCTCGTCGAGGAGCGGGTCGACGTCACCCTCCCGTGGGACCGGCGGCCGCGCGGCGCCCGGCACCCGATCACCACGCTGATGGAGCACATGGGCGACCTGTTCGCCGGCATGGGCTACGACGTGGTCGAGGGCCCCGAGCTCGAGCTGGAGTGGGCCAACTTCGACGCGCTCAACATCGGGCCGGACAATCCGGTCCGCGGCTCGATGGACACCTTCTACGTCGACCTGCCCGGCCTGGTCATGCGGACGCACACCTCGCCCGGCCAGGTGCGCTCGATGCTCACCCGGCAGCCCCCGATCTACGTGGTCTGCCCGGGCCGGGTCTACCGGTCCGACGAGCTGGACGCCACGCACAGCCCGGTCTTCCACCAGATCGAGGGGCTGGTCGTCGACGAGGGCATCACGATGGCCCACCTGCGCGGCACCCTCGACCACTTCGCGAAGGCGATGTTCGGGCCGGACGCGCGGACCCGCTGGCGCCCGCACTACTTCCCGTTCACCGAGCCGAGCGCCGAGTTCGACGTCTGGTTCGCGCAGCACCGCGACGGCCCGCGCTGGGTCGAGTGGGGCGGCTGCGGCATGGTCAACCCGCGGGTGCTGGTCGCCTGCGGCATCGACCCCGACCGGTACTCGGGCTTCGCGTTCGGCATGGGGGTCGACCGCACCCTGATGTTCCGCAACGGCGTCGGCGACATGCGCGACCTCGTCGAGGGCGACGTGCGCTTCACCGCGAACTTCGGCATGGAGGTCTGAGCCCGATGAAGACATCACTCTCGTGGCTGCGGGACTACGTGGAGCTGCCCGCCGACCTGACCGCCGAGCAGCTCGACGACGCGCTCACCAACCTGGGCATGGAGGTCGAGTCGATCGTCGACCAGGCCGCCACGGTCAAGGGCGACCTGGTGGTCGGCCGGGTGCTGACCATCGAGGAGCTGACCGGCTTCAAGAAGCCGATCCGGTTCTGCACCGTGGACGTCGGCAGGGGCGTGCCGCAGGAGATCGTCTGCGGCGCGCGGAACTTCGCCGAGGGCGACCTCGTCGTGGTCATCCTGCCGGGCGGCGAGCTGCCGGGCGGGTTCAAGATCGGGGCGCGCAAGACGTACGGGCGCAACTCGAACGGCATGATCTGCTCGGCCGCCGAGCTGGGCCTGGGCACCGACCACTCGGGCATCATCGTGCTGCCCGCGCACGCCGGGACGCCGGGGCAGGACGCGCGGCCGGTGGTCGGCCTCGACGACGTGCTGGTCGAGGTGGAGATCACCCCGGATCGCGGGTACGAGATGAGCCTGCGCGGCCTGGCCCGCGAGCTGTCGTACGCGTTCGAGGCGGCATACACCGATCCCGGCCGCATCCCTGCCTCCGGCGCGACGGCTTCCACCCCGTACGAAACAAAGGTTGAGGATGTTGTCGGTTGTGACCGCTTCTCGGCGCGGGTGGTCCGCGGGATCGACCCGCACGCGCCCTCGCCGGAGTGGATGCAGCGGCGCCTGCTGCAGGCCGGCATCCGGGCCATCTCGCTGCCGGTCGACATCACCAACTACCTGATGCTCGAGCTCGGCCAGCCGATGCACGTCTTCGACCTCGGCCGGCTCAACGGGCCGCTGGTGGTCCGCCGCGCCCGCCCGGGCGAGAAGCTGACCACGCTGGACGGCGTGGCCCGGGTGCTCGACGCCGAGGACATGGTGATTTGCGACGACAGCGGGCCGATCTCGCTCGCCGCGGTGATGGGCGGCGAGACCAGCGAGTGGCAGCCGGAGACGGTCGACGTGCTGCTCGAGGCCGCGCACTGGGACCCGATCATGGTGGGGCGCACCGCGCGGCGGCACAAGCTGTTCAGCGAGGCGGCCAAGCGCTGGGAGCGCGGCGTCGACCCGACCCTGACCCTGCCGGCGCTGGAGCGGGCGGTGCAGATCCTGACCGCGCACGCCGGCGGCACCGTCGACGAGCGGGTGCTGGATCTGGATCACGTACGCAAGCCCGACGTGATCCTGCTCGACCCGGCGCTGCCGGCCCAGCGGATCGGCGTGCCCTACCCGGCCGAGCGGGTCGTCGAGCTGCTCACCCGGGTCGGCTGCACGGTCGCCGGGGTCGAGCCGCTCGAGGTCACCCCGCCGGCCTGGCGCCCCGACCTGGTCGCCCCGATCGACCTGGTCGAGGAGGTGGCGCGGCTCGGCGGCTACAACGACATCCCCAGCCTGCTGCCGCCCGCCCGCGGCGGCACCGGGGTCACCCCCGCCCAGCAGCGGCGGCGCACGGTCGGCCGGGCGATGGCCGAGAACGGGTACGCCGAGGTCCTGTCCTACCCGTTCGTGGCGCCGGGCCTGGCCGACGCGCTCGGCTACCCGCCGGACGACCCGCGGCGCAGCGCGGTCCGGCTGACCAACCCGCTGTCCGAGGAGGAGCCGCTGCTGCGAACGTCGCTGCTGGCTCCGCTGCTCGGCACGCTCAAGCGCAACCTCGGCCGGGGCCAGCGCGACCTGGCCTTGTACGAGATCGGCGCGGTGTTCCTGCCTGGTGGCTCGTCCACGCCGCCGCCGGCGATGGGCGTCGACCGGCGGCCCAGCGACGAGGACTGGGAGACGGCCAACGCGTTCGTGCCGCACCAGCCGTGGCACGTGGCCACGGTGGCGACCGGCGAGATCGAGCCCTCCGGCTGGTGGGGTCCGGGCCGGGCGGCGATCTGGGCGGACGCGGTCGAGGCGGCCCGGATAACGCTGGCCGCGTCGGGCATCACCGCCGACCGGGTGTCGGTGGCGGCGGCCGAGCCGGCGCCGTGGCACCCGGGCCGGTGCGCGGCGATCGCGGTGGACGGGGTCGTGCTCGGGCACGCGGGCGAGCTGCACCCGGCGGTGATCTCGGCGCTGGAGCTGCCGAAGCGGACCGTGGCGATGGAGCTCGACCTCACCGCGATCCCGGCGGCGCCGGTGGTGCAGGGCGGGCGGATCTCCTCGTTCCCGACGGCGCTGATCGACGTGGCGCTGGTGCTCGATCGGGCGGTGCCGGCCGCGGGGGTCGAGGCGGCGCTGGCCGAGGGGGCGGGGGAGTTGCTCGAGTCGGTGGCGCTCTTCGACGTGTACGAGTCGGACCAGCTCGGGGAGGGGAAGCGGTCGCTGGCATACAAGCTGACGTTCCGCGCCCCGGACCGCACCCTGACCTCCGAGGAGGCCCTTGCCGCCCGGGACGCCGCGGTGGCATCGGTGTCTGCCAAGTTCGGGGCGACCCTCCGCGGAGCTTGATTCTTGGCAAGATCGCGTGCTACCGATCCAGCTCGCCGCGGTAGTACGCGATCTTCCCGCGGATGTGCTCCCGCTGCCGCAGCAGCGTGTCGATCCGTTCCTGCACGTCCCGGTCGTGCTGCTCGAGCAGCGCTATCCGGTCGGCGATCGTCGCGTCGTCCCGGGTGAGCTCGGCGAACTCCAGCATCCGGGCGATCGGCATGCCGGTATCGCGCAGGCAGCGCAGCATCTCCAGCCAGCCGACGTCGTCGTCGCGGTACTGCCGCCGGCCGCCGGAGGTGCGGCCGACGCTCTCCAGCAGGCCGATCTTCTCGTAGTAGCGCAGCGTGTCGAGGCTGAAGCCGGTCTTCTCGACGACCTCTCCCGGGGTATAGATGGTGGACATGCCGTTCACGGTAATCCGCTCGGCGTGCCAGGCTAGATCTTGTGGAGCAACGACAGCGGCCCGGCTACGCCGGAACGGGCCCCGGCGAGTTCACCCCCGACGGTTGCGCCGTCGACCTCTACCGGCGGCTCCCCGTCCGGGACGAGCCGCAGATCATCGCCGCCGCGGCGCCGCCGCCGGCCACCCTCCTCGAACTGGGCTGCGGCACCGGCCGGGTGACCAAGGGCCTGGCCGAGATCGGGTACGAGGTGACCGCCGTCGACGAGAGCGCGGCCATGCTCGGCTTCGTCACCGGCGCGTACACCGTGCAGAGCCCGATCGAGGACCTCTCCCTCGACCGGGTCTTCGACGTCGTCTTCCTCAGCTCGTTCCTGGTCCACGCCCCCGACATCACGGTCCGCCGACGCATGCTGCAGGCCTGCCGCCGGCACGTCGAGCCCGCCGGCACCGTCATCATCCAGCGCGAGGGCGCCGGCTGGCACACCAGGATCCCCCGGCAGAACCCGATCGCCGACGGCTACAGCCGGGTCACCGCCTCCACCGACGTCGGCGACGGCGTGCGCGAGGTGCACGTCGAGTACGACTTCCCGGACGCCCACTGGACGCAGACGTTCCGCACCCGCCCGCTGACCGTCCCGCAATTCGAGACCGCGCTGCACGAGGCCGGCCTGTTCGTCGAGCGTTACCTGACCCCCGACGGGACGTGGGTGGCCGCGTCCCCGATCAACTGAAGGGCGTGTTCATGTCGCGACCCCTGCGCAAGCTGGGCTTCCTGACCATCGGCCTGTTCGACGGCGCCGACCCGCGCCCCGGGCACGAGTCGACCCTGGAGATCATCAAGCTGGGTGAGGACCTCGGCTTCGACAGCGCCTGGGTACGCCACCGCCACCTCCAGTACGGCATCTCGTCCCCGGTCGCCGTGCTCGCCGCCGCCTCCCAGCGCACCGCGACGATCGAACTGGGCACCGCGGTGATCCCGCTCGGCTGGGAGAACCCGCTGCGCCTCGCCGAGGACCTGGCCACGGTCGACCTCCTCAGCGGCGGCCGGCTCAACCCTGGCGTCAGCGTCGGGCCGCCGATGCACTACGACAAGGTCCAGGGCGCGCTCTACCCCGACACCGCCTCCTCCGAGGACTTCACCTACCGCCGGGTCGAAAGACTGCTCGATTTCGTACGCGGCGAACCCGCCACCGATTTCAGCGGCACGGAAGGTTTCGAGGTCTTCTCCCACCGCGTCGAGCCGCACTCGCCCGGCCTGGGCAGCCGGATGTGGTACGGCGGCGCCAGCCTCCGCTCCGCCCAGTGGGCCGGCGAGCACGGCATGAACTTCCTGACCAGCAGCGTGGTCAAGGCGGAAGAATCGGAAGACTTCGCCGACATCCAGCTCTCCCACATCCGCACGTTCCGCGCCCACCACCCCGACGGCGACAAGGCCCGCGTCTCCCAGGGCCTGGTCGTGATCCCCACCGACTCCGCAACGTCCGAACAAAAGGCCAAATACCTGGCGTACGCCGCAAAGCGCACGCCCCGCACGACGTCCCCGCAGGGCCCGGCCCGCATGCTCTTCTCGATCGACTACGTGGGCACCGCCGCCGAGATCGCCGAGCGCCTGCACGCCCACGCCGCCTTCCAGGAGATCGACGAGGTGGCGTTCGCTCTCCCGTTCAGCTTCGACCACCCCGACTACGTCCAGATCCTCACCGACATCGCCACCAAGCTGGGCCCCGCCCTCGGCCGCTTCGCGTAGGGAGAGCCTCATGGCCATCCGTCACGTTGTCACCGTTCGCGTCGCCGGCGGGCGGGCGGAGGACTTCCTGGCCGCCTTCCGCGCCCTCCGGGAATCGGCGGTGCGGGAGCCCGGCTGCGAGCAGTACGAGCTGTTTCGCTCCGTCGACGACCCGGACAAGATGGTGATGCTCGAGCGGTGGTCGAGCCGCGAACTCCTGGAGAAGCACATGGCCGCCGAGCGGACCGGCAACGCGGCCTTGGTGGACGCGATCGTCGCGCTCTGGGCCCCCGGCACCACCCCGACCGTCGAGAGCTACGAGACCTGACAGCCCGCTCCCGCCTCGGCGACGCCCCGGTCCCGCCTCGGGGTAAGCCGCCCCGGTCGCGTCTCGGGTGTGAGCCGGCACCGGCGTGCGCCCTTGGGTGTGTGCCGCCCCGGTCGCGTCTCGGGTGTGAGCCGGCACCGGCGTGCGCCCTTGGGTGTGTGCCGCCCCGGTCGCGCCTTGGGTGTGAGCCGCCCCGTTTCCGCCTCGAGTATGAGCCGTCCTCGGGTGCACGCGCCTGATGTGCGCCTGCCCCAGATCTTGATGACGTCTCGTTCGAGGCGAACGGGAACTCATCGCCCTCGCCCGAGCGCCGCGCATCGGTGAAGGTTTCCCGCTAGCAGCGCACGGAATCGCCTCACCGTTTGCCCGCGCGGCGATCTTGAAGCTTTGGCACTGAGCCGAGTGCAGGCGTCGGCCGGCACGGTCGCGGCACCATGTCACCCGGTCCGGTCGAGCCTGCCGGCGAACGCCGGCCCGGCGGCGATCAGAGCGGCGCGGATCTGACGGGCGACCGTGGCCGGCTCGGCACGGACCAGCCAGGCGGGAAATCGCAGGATACGGTCGCCGGAGATCCAGACCTGGTTCTGCCGGAGCATATCGGCGGCCCATTGCCGGACGTCCATGTGGTGACCGCCGTCGACTTCGACCAGAAGGCGAGCACTTTTCCATTCCGCATCGACATAGC
The DNA here is from genome assembly GCF_000721705.1 of Actinoplanes subtropicus. GTDB lineage: Bacteria > Actinomycetota > Actinomycetes > Mycobacteriales > Micromonosporaceae > Actinoplanes > Actinoplanes subtropicus. The sequence continues at coordinate 84,468 of NZ_JOJL01000026.1, read as the reverse complement.
GGTTGCGTCCGGATTCGTCGATGCGGCGGCGCTGCAGATCCGGTGTGGGCAAACGGAACCTCCGGCACAGCAGGACCAGATCGATTTCCGACAACGCCGTGGCGCCGCCGCTGACGTCCGCGATCGTGGTGTTGATCAGCCGATGGCGGCGGATCGTCGGAAAGAGCTCGAGGACCCTGGTCAGGGCCTGAGGTGTCGCGCGCCCCTGCTGGCAGGCACGCGTGATGACTTCCCGCGCTTCGTTGTCGTTCTCCGCCCAGGCGGCCGCGTCGATGACGGCCCGCGCGACGGTGGTGCGCGGCGGCCGCCCGGCCTGCTGATGCCGGGCGGGCAGAATTGTGGTGCGGTGAATCCGGACAGCCGGCATGTCGGGCGGCAGCCGTGGCAGCCGGTCGCTGCGGAGGCGGCCGGCCGGGATCAGCACGTCGATCGGGTCAGCACGGAGACCACGGACCCCGCCCTCGATCGCGGCCGCCTGCCCCGGCCAGACGCGCGCACTCCCCGGCCACCAGCACCGCTGCCCATATCTGTTGATCGCGAATGAGCCGGCCGTTCTCAGCCAGGAGCCCTCGGCAGAGTCGGCGCCACCGCCCCTGCTTCAGGCGACCGCGAACCACCCCACCAGGGAAGAAAGCCTCCGCCTGGGCGACGGTCAGCACCGCTGCCTGCTCGGCGATCAGCCACTCGAACTCGCCGGCGTCCGCCGAGGGGATGTCGTGCATCATCCGGCGAGCCTTCCGCATTCGCCGTCGAGCCGCTCGACCCCTGTGGACAGCCTTTACCTGTGGACAGGCCCGCAGCCCTGACGCGAACTCTTCACTATCTCGAGGGGGGCGATCAAGGCTGGAGCTTTTCCGCTCGCACCTGACTCCACCGCTTCAAGGTCGTCGCCGCGGGCGCCCGTGCAGAGCTGATCACGGAATTTGCTGACCCGAAGAGAGCTGACCCGAAGAGAGCCCACCCTCCCGGGGGAAGCCCCCGATGGCCATTGTGGCGGGGAAATCGTGATGTTGCTTGGTTGTGCGGGCTGTCTTGTGGATAACCGGCCGTTGTGGAAAACGCCGAGCGGCGGCAGAACGTGTGCTATAGCCGCGCAGGCGTGAACGGTCGTGGCAAGGCAGCGCCTCGCGATCCGTCCGAGGCTGACGGATCGCGGGGCAGACTGGGTGCGGTCATTCGCGGGTGGCCGGTGCGGCCATTCACGGATGACCGGTGCGGCTATTCACGGGTGGACGGCGTGGTTACTCGCGGGCGGCCAGCAAGGTGATCGGCGGCCGGCGGGTCGCCGACCAAGAGGTGATCAGGCTGGTGGCGCCGGTTACCAGGAGGGCCACCAGGCAGACGGCGCCGACCAGGGGCCACGGAACCGACAGCGTGCCGTGCCCGGTGACCGCCGCCGTCGAGGCCACCGCGGCCCAGTACGCCCCGGCGGCCGCCACCGCGCCCAGCACCAGGCCGGCCACGGTAACCGCCGCGGACTCGAGGAGGGCGGAGCGGACCACCTGGGTGCGGGTCAGTCCGGTGATGCGGGCCTCGGCGAACTCGCGCCGCCGGGCAGCCGCCCCGATCACGATCGAGTTGACCACGCCGATCAGGGCGTAGAGGCCGCCCAGACCCATGATGACCAGCATGATTTTGTCGCTGGTCTTGGTGCGGGCCTTGGCGTCGGCGGTCAGCCACGCGTCGGTGGTGGAGACCGTGCCGATCTTTGCCAGGGCCGCGCGGGTGGTGGGCAGGTCGGCGCCGGGGCGCAGGGTGACGAAGGAGCGGGTCGGGGCCGACTCGAGCAGCGACGCGGGGGCCACGCCGGGCGGGAGCAGCAGGTCGGCGCCGCCGGACATGGTGGTGGGCGCGGCGGCGACGATCGGCAGCGAGCCGAGCTTGAGGCCGGGGAGCTCGATCTTGACGGTGCCGTGGGCCGGGACGTCGCCGCTGGGGCCGGCCGCGACGGCGTGGCCGCTCAACGAAGTCAAGCTCGATCCAGCCGAGTGGGCCAAAGCGTAGGCGGCCGGGTCGATCACCAGGGCCGAGCCGGTCTCGGTTTCGGCGTCCTCGCCGTGGCCGGTGGTGTAGGTGACCGGCAGTGAGGACTCGGTGGAGGCGGTGGCCACGCCGGGGACGGCCGCGATGGCCGTGGCCGGCGGGCCGGTGGTCCCGACGACCAGGTCGGCGTGGGTCTGGCGGCGCAGCTCGTCGATGCCGGAGGTGGTGAACGTCTGGCCGGCGCCGGCCGTGCCGACCACCAGGGCGACCAGGACGATCAGCGGGGCGGCGACCGAGGCGCTGCGGCGGCGGGCGTCCCACAGGTTGGCCCGGGCCAGCACGCCGGCCACACCGGAGCCGGTCGGCAGCAGGCAGCCGAGCAGCGGCACCACCAGCGGGCTCAGCGCGGCAGCGGCGATCGCGGCGGGCAGCGGCACGTTCATCGCCATCGCGGCGCCGCCGTCGGGGCCGCCGTGCGGGGCGACGATGATCAGGGCCAGGGCGCCGCCGAAGAACAGCAGGCCGGCCAGCCAGCGGGTCACGGTCATCACCCGGGCGGCGTCGCCGGTCTCGCGCAGGGCCTCGAGCGGGCGTACCCGGGCGGCCCGCCGCGCGGCGACCATCGCCCCGGCCACCGCCAGGACGATGCCGGTGCCGAAGGAGCCGGCCAGGATCCACTCGCGCCACTCGCCGCGGAAGCCGTCGGGCACGAACCCCATCCGGCGCAGCAGCCAGGTCTGCGCGGCCATCACGACCAATCCCAGCGGTACGCCGACCGCCGCGCCGAGGGTGCCCAGCAGCACCGCCTCGCCCAGCAGCAGGCGGCGCACCTGGCCGCGGCCGGCCCCGACCAGCCGGAGCAGGGCGAGGTCGCGGCGGCGCTGGGCGACCGTGAACGCGAATGTCGAGCTGATGATGAAGCCGGCCAGGAACGTCGCGATGCCGAGGATGATGCCCAGCATGGAGACGACGGCCGCGGTGCTGTCGGTGAATTCCATCCGGTCGGCGGCGCTCAGGCCGGCCGGCGGCTCATACAAGGCCGCGGAGATCAGCAGCAGGAGCGAGGACTGCACCAGCGCGACGCCGAGCGTCACCGAGAGGAACGCGCCGGCGAAAAGCTGCCAGCGCTCGGCCAGGCTCCGCCGACTGATAGTCCAGGCTTGGGTAGAGGCAAAGCTCGGGCTCATGCCCATCATCGCCTTGCCTCCCAGCCGGCGAGCCGGTCGGCGACCTCGCGCGGCCCGGCGCCGGCCAAGCGGTCGACCACCCGGCCGTCGCGCAGGAAGATCACCGCGTCGGCGCGGGCGGCCGCCACCGGGTCGTGGGTGACCATGACGATGGCCTGGCCGGCGTCGGCCATCTGGCGCATCAGGTCGAGCACCACGTGGGCGGCCGAGGAGTCGAGCGCGCCGGTCGGCTCGTCGGCGAAGAGCACGTCGGGGCGGGTCACCATGGCGCGGGCGATCGCGACCCGCTGCTGCTGGCCGCCGGAGAGCTCGCGCGGGCGGTGCCGGACGCGGTCGGCGAGGCCGACGGCCGCGAGGGTGTCGCGTACCTCGGAGCCGCGCGGGCGGCGCCCGGCCAGCCGGAGGGGGAGCGCGACGTTTTGCGCGGCGGTCAGCGAGCCGATCAGGTTGAAGCTCTGGAAGACGAAGCCGATGCGGGTGCGGCGCAGCGCGGTCAGCTCGCGGTCGCGCGCGGCGGTCAGGTCGGTGCCGCCCAGCAGCACCTGGCCGGCGTCGACCCGCTCGAGGCCGGCGGCGCAATGCAGCAGGGTGGATTTGCCGGAGCCGGAGGGGCCCATCACGGCAGTCCAACCGCCGCGGGGGAATTCGATCGTGACGTCGTCGACGGCTCGCACCGCGGCGGCGCCGCGGCCGTAGACCCGGCTCACCCCGCGCAGCGTGACGGCCGCGTCTGCCCTGGTCATGGTGGTTGTCGTCATGCCCAAGACGCTAGGGGCCGGATCGATGGAAATCCCTGCGGGAGGCCACCGTCTTGGCGGTAGTGCCAGCACTACCTAGGGTTCTCACCATGGCGAAAAGGCGCAAATGGCCGTGGGTGGCCGGGCTGATCTTGGTGGTCGCGCTGGGTGTGGGTGCGGCGTTCCTGGTCGTACGGGATCCGCTCCTGCTCCCCGGAAGACACGACGTCGACGTGTACGCCGTGAACGACGCCATCTCGAAGCAGGTGACCAAGCCGCCCGGCTTCTTCGCCCGGGCCCTCGGCATGTGCGACGCCGACACGTACTACGCCCAGGACGGCGACAAGAAGCTGTGCCTGGTCCTGAACGGGCCGCTCGGCAAGGTGCGGGCGATCCGGGAGGACGGGCAGGTCACGGTGGACGCCGACCAGGTGCCGAAGCTCAAGAGCATGGCCGATCAGGACACCGGCGCCCCGGGGGCGACCACCACCCTGGTGCTGATGTCCGGCGGCCCGGCGGCCCTGATCCCGGTCGCGGGCCTGGCCGACGACGCCGGGGTCAGTGTGCCCGCCCTCGGCTGATACGTGACAGTTGCCGCACTCACCGTGCACGGCACGTCACATTGCGCGGTCGCGGGGCGGCGGCGATACTTGGGGTCCCGCTACGAGGTGACTCCCATGACGGACGATCTCTCCGGCCGGACAGCGTTTGCCGACGCTCTGGCCAGGCTCCGGACGAGCCGAGGACTGAACAAGAAGACGCTGGCGAGGATGATGGGCTTCGACCCGTCCTACGTCAGCCACGTGGAGAACGGGCGGCACCGGCCGACGTGCGAGTTCGCCGCTCGCGCCGACGCCGTGCTGCAGACGAATGGTGAGCTGGCGGCGGCGTTCGACGCCTTCCTCGCCGAGACCCAGACGCAGGAGGGGCCGTCCCCGCGAACCACCCGCGCCGCCGCGCGGATGCGGGCCGGCCTGGTGGTCCGCCGCGAGGATTCGCAGCTGACCCTGACCGAGGACGGCTACTACCACATCCGCATCCTGCGCGACGTGCACAACGCCGGCGACCAGCCGGTGACCCGCTTCCCGGTACGCATCGACGTGGATGCGCACCCGGCCGATCCGCACCTGTCCCGCCGGTTCTACCGGGACAACCCGGTCACGCTGACCGAGCTCGGCTTCCGGGCCACCTTCGACGGCGAGCCGTCCCGGTGGGAGCTGGTCGAGGACCGCGACGCGTACAAGAAGATCTATGTCTGGTTCGAGCCGGGCGGCCTGCCCGCGCCGATCTACCCCGGACGCTCCGCGACGATCGTCTGCTCCTACCGGGTGCACGCCACGAAGTGGGGCAACTGGTTCGAGCGGGAGATCCGCTGGCCCACCGAGCAGCTGTCGGTGCACCTGCGCTTCCCGGCCGGCGTCGAGGTGAGCCTGACCGGACGCGAGGTCACCTGGAGCGGCGACCGTAAGCTGCCCTCCCCGCCGACCGCCGCGATCCGCGACGGCGTGACCGACTTCAGCTGGAGCACGAACGTGCCCCCGCTGACCAACCAGTACCACTTCGACTGGCAACTAGCCGCATAGAAGACTGGCAACTAGCCGCATAGAAGACTGGCAACTAGCCGCATAGATGAGAGGGTCAGCGGGGTAGGAGGACCACGTCGGCGATGACCGCGCCGGCGTGGGTGAGGCGGGCCCGCGCCGGGCTGTCGTGGGCCGCCTCCTCCCTCAGCTCGACGGCTGGGGCGCCGCCGCGGGGCTGCGGTTGCCGGCCTGGTCGACCGAGCGCACGCCGAAGAGCACGTTGTCCTTCGAAAGATCGATGGTGTACGTCGTCACGTCGCCCACGAAACGGGAGTTCGTCCAGTCCGGGGCGGTCGTCTCGCGCCAGAGCACCTCGTAACCGGCCAGGTCCGGTTCCGGGTTCGCCGTCCAGCGCAGGGTGGTCTGGTTGGTCAGCTGGGTCGTGTCGATCACGACGCCCTTCGGGGTGCCGGGTGCCTGGGCGAGACCCCAGAGGGCGGCGGCGTTCACCCGGGCCACCCGGGCGATGTACGCGAAGTCGCAGAACGCGATCAGGTCGCCGAACTGGACGCCGTTCTCCACCCGTACGTCCTGATGTTCGTGGTTGAAGTTTTCCCGAGGCTCGGTGAAACGGCCCGCCGGGTAACCGCGCAGCAGGAACGAGATGTGGTCGCTGCCGCGCAGGTAGCGGTCGCGGCGCCAGATCTGCCGCACGTGCATGCCGGTCTGCGGGTTGCTCGCCACGTCGTCGACGAAGCGGCCGAGCTGGCGGGACGGGCCGTCGTTCTCGCCGCCGACGCTCTGCCGGATCGTGGCCTGGGCCGGGGTCTCCGAGGTCGGCACGCCCTCGACGAAGAGCCGGACGGTGTGCGGGTCGTTCGGGGTGCCGTCGTGCGCGTCGCCGGTGCCGACGATGTCGTTGCTGAACATGCCCTGGATGTCGGTCCCGGCGTCCTTGAACGACTGGGCCAGGTGGTCGGAGCCGTAGAGGCCCTGCTCCTCGCCGGCCACCGCGGCGAAGACGATCGTGGCCTCGGGCGAGCGGGTGGCCAGCACCCGGGCCAGCTCCAGCACCACGGCCACGCCGGAGCCGTCGTCGTCGGCGCCGGGGGCGTCGCTGGTCGCGTTCATGACGTCGGTGACCCGGGAGTCGTAGTGACCGGTCACGACGTACGTGCGGGCCGGCGTGACGCTGCCGCGCAGGGTGGCCACGACGTTGGTGATCCGGGTGGGCACCGGGATGCGGGAGGCGACCGGCTGGATGAACGACTGCAGCTCGACGGTCATCCGGCCGCCGGACGCCGCGGCGTAGCGCTGCAGCTCCGCGAAGATCCAGTCGCGGGCGGCGCCGATGCCGCGGTTCGGGTCGTCCTGCACCGACAGGGTGTGCCGGGTGCCGAACGAGACCAGCTTGCGGATCGTCGCCTCGATCCGCTTCGGGTCGATCTCCCGGAAGATCGCGCGCAGCTCGGGCGTAGGGGAGGGCTTGCGGCGATCCGCCGCCAGCGCCTCCCCGGGACCGGAGACGCCGGCGGCGATGGTCGCCGCGGACACCGTCAGAAACGTTCGCCGAGTCGACTTGGCCATGCCGACCACTCTCGTCCTACGGCGGCAGCATGTCTACGTGTGTCGATGTGTTCGGTCAGGACGAGGCGGACGGGGCTGGGGCCGGGGCACTCTGGGCCGGCCCGGGGGCGGGGTTGTTGTTGCCGTTGCCGTTCGGGAACTGGCGGAAGCGGCGGCCGTCCTGGTTGCCCGGGCCCATGTGTGGGCCGTTGCGGAAGCCGCCGGGGCCGCGTTCGAAGCGGGAGCTGTAGCGGTCGCCGTGGCCGAAGTGGGTCAGTGCCGCGCCGACCGCGACCACGCCGGCGCCGCCGAGGCAGCCGATCAGCAGCAGCCCGATGGCGAGCAGCAGCGGCACCCGCCGGCCGTACCAGCGGGGGCCGCGCGGCGGTCCTTGCTGCCAGGTCGCCGGGCCGGCCGGCTGCCAGGCGCCCGGGGGCGGCTGGGTGGCCTGCGCCGGCTGGGTGGCCTGCGCGGGCTGGGCGGTGGCGGGCTGCTCGGCCGTCGGAGCGGCGGCCGGCTCCGCGGCGGCGGGCTCCGAAGAGGAGACGGGAACCGCGGGCCGCGCCTCGGTGGGCTCGTCGGGGGATGGGGGGTTTCTATCGGTCATCGCACAACTCCGTAGGTGGCGTTCTTCCACCAAGAATTGGCACGCTTCCTGAAAGGTGAGCCCACCTCCGGCTAAGAAACGGCTAAGAACCCCGCTGGCGGCACCTATGAGTCCCGCAACGCGTCGTCGATGCCGGGCTCGTGGCGGCCCAGGAAGACCGGGTCGCGATGCGAGAGCGAGTCGTAGGCCGCCTTCACGATCGCGCCCTGTTCCCGGACGTACGAGTGGGCCCACGGCTCCGTGTAGATGCGGACCGAGTCGTCGCCCACGCCGGACGCGTCGATGCCCTGGCCGCGGCAGAGCGTGACGGCCCGGTCGATGTGGTAGCTCTGGGTCACCACGATGGCCTTACGGACGCCGAAGATGCGCCTGGCCCGCGCGCACGAGTCGTACGTGTCGAAGCCGGCGTAGTCGAGCACCACCTCGCCGGCCGGCACCCCGCGGGCGACCAGGTAGACCTGCATCGAGCCGGGCTCGTCGTAGTCCCAGCGGCTGTGGTCGCCGGAGACCAGGATCGCCTTGACCTTGCCCTCGTCGAGCAGGCGCTTGGCGATGTCGAGGCGGGCCGCGAGGAACGGCGACGGCTCGCTGTCGGGGTAGACCTCGGCTCCCAGCACGATCGCGACGGGTGCGGGCGGGACGGAGCTTTCGTCGTACACGTGCCCGAAGGCCGAAGCCCGCACCCAGAGTGAGCAGAACGACCCGGCGATGATCGCGATCGCGGTGGCGAGCGCACCCCAGAAAACGGTGCGGCGCAGGACCCGGAGTAGCACGCGGCCGACGATGCCAGGCCGTGTCAACATGGGCCGCATGCTCGACGACCCGGTGGTGCGGTGAGTGGCGGCGCAGCCCGGCGCCCGGATCTGGGAGCGGCCCGGCGCGGTCGCGGTGGCCCGCGCCGATCTGTATCGGCGCGATCGGATAGCGATCAGCGGCGAGCCCGGCGCGGTCGCCCGGCTGCTCGGCGAGGAGGTGCTGGCGGCGGTCGGGCCGACGTTCCGGCCGGTCGGCGACGAGGAGTTGGTCACCGAGGTGGCGCGGCGGCTGCCGTCGCTCACGGCCGAGGCGCGGTTCGGCTGGATGGAGGTGACCGCGCCGGTCCCGGCCACGGCCGGCCCGCGCTGGCTGGCCGAGGACGAGTCGCCGCAGGTCCTGGCCCTGATCGAGGGGCACTTCCCGGGCTCGTGGGCGCGGCCGGACCGGCCCGGCGTGCGCCGCTGGGCGGGGGTGCGCGACGACGACGGGAGGCTGCTGGCCGTCGCCGCCGACGCGTGGTCGACCGCCGAGACCGGGTTGATCGCCGGGGTGGCGACCCGGGCCGAGGCGCGGGGGCGGGGGCTGGCCCGGCAGGTGTGCGCGTTCGTCACGAACGAGCTCCTGGCCGGGCGGGAGCGGGTGGCGTTGATCGTCGACTACTGGAACGAGCCCGCGCTGAAGGCGTACGGCAAGCTCGGTTTTGTCCTGAGGCCGCTCGCGGCCGCCGCGGTCAGGTGATGCGGAAGGGCGCGCGCAGCAGGTCGGATTCGCGGGAGGACGGGCCGACCAGCAGCTCGAAGTCGCCCGGCTCGACGACCCGGCGGCCGTCGGCGGTGACCAGCGTGCAGTCGCTGGCCGGCAGTTCGATCTCGACGGTGACCGGCTCGCCGGGCGGCACGGTGACCTGGCGATACGCCTTCAGCTCCCGGACGGCCCAGGTCACGCTGGTGACGAGGTCACTCACGTACACCTGAATGGTCTCCAGCGACGGCCGCGCGCCGGTGTTGGTGAGGGTGACACTCGCCTGGATTTTTCCGTCCTGCCCGATTTCTCGGGAAGAAACAGACAAACTGCTGAAAACCACGCTTGTGTACGAGAGGCCCTCGCCGAAAACAAACAGCGGCTCCTGCGTGAGGTCGGCATAGCGGCTGCCGTGCTGGCCGCGGATCTGGTTGTAGTAGACCGGCTGCTGGCCGACGTGCCGGGGCACCGACAGCGGCATCCGCCCGCTCGGCTCGATCAGGCCGAGGATCAGCTCGGCGACGGCCCGGCCGCCGCGCATGCCGGGGTTGAAGGCCTGGATGATCGCCGCCGCGGTCAGCGCCGAGGGCGGGAGCACGCAGGGCTTCGAATTGAGCAGCACGACGATCATCGGGGTCTTGGTGGCCGCCACCGCGTCGAGCAGGGCGATCTGGCCGCCCTGCAGCTCCAGCGTGGCGGTCGCCTTGTGCTCGCCGGTCAGGTTGACCGTGTCGCCGACGACCACGACGGCGTAGTCGGCGCGGATCGCCGCGTCGCGAGCTACCGAGATCAGGTGGCCGTCGACGGGTGCGGGCTGCGAGATTGGCGGGCGGGGCTGGCCGTCGGGGTAGGTCGCACCCGAGGGGTCGGGGACCAGCCGCTCGATGTCGGCCCCGCGCGCGTACGTGATGTCCCAGTTTTTCGGACTTATCGTGTTAAAGCCGTCGAGGATTGTCTCGATCAATTCGCGGGGGTGGCCGTCGGGCATCCAGGCTACTTGTCCGGAGTTTCCCGCCCAGTCGCCCAACTGGGACTGGGGGTCGTCGGCGTTGGGGCCGATGATCGCGATCCGCCGGAATTTGTCCGTATCTATCGGGAGAAGGCCGTCGTTGCGCAGCAGGACGAGCGAGCGCCGGGCCACCTCGAGGTTGAGGTCGGCGTGCGCGGGGATGCTGATCACCTCGCGCTGCCGCTCGGGGTCCGGCGCGCGCGGGTTCTCGAACAGGCCCATCTCGAACTTGAGCCGCAGGATCCGGCGCACCGCGGCGTCGATCTCCGCCTCGGCGAGCAGCCCGCGGGCGACCGCCTCCTGGGCGCCCTCGAAGAAGCCGGGCGTGACCATGATCAGGTCGTTGCCGGCCCGCACCGCCACCGCGGCCGCCTCGGCGTAGTCGGCGCAGACCCGCTGCTCCCAGACCATCCGGCCGACGTTGTCCCAGTCGGTGACCAGCGTGCCGGAAAAACCCCATTCCTCCTTGAGCACGTCGTTGAGCAGCCAGCGGTTGGCGGTGATCGGCACGCCGTCCATCGACTGGTACCCGAGCATGAAGACCCGGCAGCCCTCCCGGGCGACCCGCTCGAACGGCGGCAGGAACCAGGAGCGCAGCTTGCGGGGACTGATGTCGGCCTCGCTCGCGTCCCGGCCGCCCTGCGTCTCCGAGTACCCGGCGAAGTGCTTGGCGGTGGCCAGGATCGCGGTCGGGTCGGACAGGCCCCCGCCCTGGTAGCCGCGGATCATCGCCGAGCCCAGCTCGCCGATCAGGAACGGGTCCTCGCCGAACGTCTCGTCGACGCGGCCCCAGCGCAGGTCCCGGGCGATGCACAGGACCGGCGAGAAGGTCTGGTGGATGCCGGTCGCGGCCACCTCGACGGCGGTGACCCGGGCGACCCGCTCGACCAGGGCCGGATCCCAGGTCGCCGCCATCGCCAGCTGGGTCGGGAAGATCGTCGCGCCCGGCCAGAAGGAGTGCCCGTGAATACAGTCGTCGGCGGTGAGAAGGGGAATCCGCAGCCGGGTCCGGGCGGCCAGATCGATCGCCTCCAGCATCTTCGCCGGGGAGGTGTGCAGGATCGAGCCGGCCAGTTTCTCGCTGACGATCTCCTTGATGTCGTTGCGGGCGTCCAGCTGCAGCATCTGCCCGACCTTCTCCGGCAAGGTCATGCGAGCCAGCAGGTCATCGACCCGTTGCTCGACGGGCAGCGCCGGATCCTGGTACGGCGGAACTGCGGGCAACTCGTGCCTCCGGTCGTCACGACCGCCACCTCGGCACGGTCTGTGGAACGTTAACAACCGGGAGTCTTCCAGCCCGGAACCGGTTCCGTCACCCGGCGCCTAGTCGTCGGGGTCGCTCTCATCGATGGACGGCGCCTCGATGCCGGCCGCCTCGATCGCGTCCAGCCGGGCCTCGGCCGCCTCCTTCTCCCGCTCGGCGAGCGTGGCGTACTCCACCAGGACCGAGGGGTCGTCGGTGTCCTCGACCCGGTCGAAGAAGCGCTGGGTGGCCCGGACGGCCTCGGCGTACGCGGCCGCCGCCTCCCGGATCGCAACAATCGTCTTGTCAGCCATAGGGACAGTCATATCACCACGGCAGCGCGCCGAATTCAGTACCTGAACTGGCCGACTTCCTGGCGGAGCTGAGTCGACATGGCCGCCAGCTCTTGTGCCGCCCGGTGCGTCGCGGCCACGTCCCCGCGGGATGCCTCCACGGCCGTGGCGACGCCGGTGATGTTGCCGGCGATCGCGGTCGAACCGGCCGCGGCCTCGGTGATGTTGCGACTGATCTCGCTGGTCACCGACGTCTGCTCCTCGACGGCGGAGGCGATCGTCGTGGCGTACTCGCTGATCTGCTCGATCACTTCGGCGATCCGGAGGATCGCCTCCACCGCGGAGTCGGTGTTCGCCTGGATCGCCTGCACCCGCTGGGAGATGTCGCCGGTGGCCTTGGCCGTCTCCAGGGCCAGGTCCTTGACCTCGCCGGCCACCACCGCGAAGCCCTTGCCGGCGTCGCCCGCGCGGGCCGCCTCGATGGTGGCGTTGAGCGCGAGCAGATTGGTCTGCTCGGCGATCGACGTGATCGTGTTGACCACGGCGCCGATCTCCGAGCTGGATTGGCCCAGCTGGCCGATGACGTCGTTCGCCCCCTTCGCCACCCCGACCGCGTCGTGGGCGACCCGGGCCGCGTCGCCGGAACTCGTGGCGATCTCCCGGATCGAGGAGCCCATCTCCTCCGAGGCGGCGGCGACCGTCTGGACGTTGTGCGACACCTGCTCCGCTGCCGCGGAGGCGGAGTTGGCCTGCTCGTTGGTGCGGTCTGCGCTCTCGGCGATCCGGTTGCTCGATTCCGCCAGCCCGGTGGCCGCGTCGGCCAGGCCCAGGCTGCTCTGGCCGACCGCGCCCATCGTCGCCCGCAGCCGGGCGGTGGCGTTGTCGAGGGCCAGGGCCATGACGCCGATCTCGTCGCGGCTGGTGATCCCCGCCGAGCGGGTCAGATCGCCGGCCGCGAGCGCGTCGAGCACCTGGGCCACCCGCGCCACCTGGTTGACGATCGACCGCGAGACGTACAGGGCGAACGCGATCCCGAGAAGCAGGCCCAAGACAAGCAGGATGATCACGTTGCGGCGCGCGGAGGTCGCGGTCCGGGTAGACGCCGCGTTGGCCGCGCCGGCGGCCGCGGTCTCGGCGTTGATGAGATTGGTCAGCCCGGTGGTCAGCGCGGTGAACACCGGCAGGGTCTGGCTGTCGCGGACGGCGGCGAACGTCACGAAGTCGTGGTCTCGCGCCGCCGGCACGAGCTGCTGGTCGCGAATCTGACGGTACTTGACGATGGCGGCCTGGACGTCGGCGACGTCGGCGGCGCGGGCGGCTGCCGCGGTCTTCGCGTAGGAGCCGAAAGCCTGATCGAACGTGGCGTCCTCCGCCGGGATCTTCGCGATGAAGCTGTCCGCCTTCTTCGGGTCCTGGGAGACCGCGGCGTCGTAGACCCGGCTGCGCATGACCAGCGAGCTGATCCGTGCCGCGGACAGCTCGTTCAACGATTTCACGTTCTGCTGGTAGATGGCCGCCGAGCTGGCCCGCATCGAGCCCATCCCGACGATCGCCACGATCCCGATCAGCACGCCGGCGGAGGCGACCAGCGCGACCGCGATCAGCAGCTTGGTGCGGGTGCTCAGGTTCGCCAATATCCCCATCGCGGGTGCCTCCGGCCGGGCGAGAAAGGCCGCTGAATCACGGCGCTACCAGGAGAATGGCACCGAGCCGCGGGCCGTGAAGACCTTTTCGCCAACGTGACCGGACGAAAGGGCCGGGCCGGCTCGGTGGGGCCGGCCCGGCCCGGGATCACGGGTTGACGACCGTGCCGCCGAAGGTGACCCGCAGCTTGCCGTCGGAGGCGAACGACCAGCCCAGCGCGCCGCTGTAGGCGGAGCACCGGGAGCCGTTCGTGCCCGACCAGAACTGGTCCGAGCTGTCCGTCGTGCCGACGGTCTTGTCGTTCGAGCCGGAGACGCTGAACCGGCAGGACGTGTCGTTGGTGAAGGTCGAGGTGCCCTCGTCGAACGAGAAGTTCCGCTCGGCGTTGTCGATGCTCACGTCGTTGGCGATGGTCATCGAGCCGGGGTTGCTGTTGTAGGTGAAGCCGTGGTGGCCGTTGTGGTAGGCGATGTCGTGCTGGATGAGGTGGTTGACCGCGATGTCCTCGCCGCCGAGCTTGAAGCCGTTGCGGTCGCCGTTGGCGTTGACCGTGCCGTCGGTGAGGGTGCCGTTGTTGTAGGACAGCGAGTACTCGATCGTGACCGGGCCGATCGGGCCGGTGTCGGTCTTGGTGTAGAGGTCCCAGCCGTCGTCGATGTTGTTGTGCGACACGTCGTACCGGAAGATGTTGCCGGTGCCCGAGGTCAGCTTCGAGGCGAACCCGTCGGCGTTCTCGCCGCCTGAGTCCATGTTGTCGTGTGACTCGGAGCTGACGATCAGGTTGTTCGACGGCCACTGGCTGGCCGGGGTGTCCGAGGCGGCCCGGGAGATCTGCAAGCCCGAGTCGCGGTTGAAGGCGGTGACCACCCGCTCGACGATGTTGCTGCTGCCGCCGATGAAGATGCCGTTGTCGCCGGCGTGCTGGACGGTGATGCCGTACACGTGCCAGTAGTTGCCCATCAGTTGCAGGCCGCGGTTGGCCGAGTTCTCGCTCTGCGCGGAGAAGTCGAGCACCGGCGTCTCGCCGGGGTAGGCCGAGAGCGTCTTGAGCGCACCGGCCGCCCCGTTGTCACCGGCCGCGATCGTGACCGTCGAGGCCAGGTTGTAGGTGCCGCCGCGCAGGTAGATGGTGCCGCCCGCGGCGATCCGGGTGATCGCGTCGGGCAGCGTGGTGGGGGCCGACTGGGTGCCCGCCGCGCCGGCCACGCCGTTGGCGGCGACGTAGAGCGCGCCGCTGGTCGGCGGGGCCGTGGTGGGGCTGGTCGTCGGCGGTGTGGTCGGTGAGGTGGTGGGCGACGTGGTGGGCGCGGAGGTGCTTCCGCCGCCGCCCGAATTGTCCACCACGACGTCGTCGAAGCGGCCGGCCGCGTGCTCGGTCAGCAGGCCGATCCGGCCGGAGCTGATCGTGCTGTCGGTGGCGCTGCCGACGCTCGTGCCGTTGATCGTGCCGCTGATCGTGGTGCCGTTGAGCGTCAGTCTGAGGGTGTAGAAGGTGCTGGGCGAGATCGTCTGGGCGAGCGAGCCGAGCACGGTGATCGAGGAGCCGTTCATGGTCTCGAGCTGCACCTTGTTGCCGCCGGTGAGCGACAGCCGGTACATCTTGGTCGAGCCGGAGGCGCGGGCGGTGAGCGCGACGACGCCCGCGGTGGAGGCGAACGACGTGGCCTTGACCCGGGCCTGCACCGAGTAGTCGGTCCAGCCGGCGTCGCCGGCGAACTCGCGGGCGCGTTCGCTGCTCGCGTCGGACTGCTGGAGGACCTGGCTGCCGTCGCTGACGATCGACCAGGTGCCGCCGGAGCGGGACCAGCCGCTGGTGCTGCCGTTCTCGAAGTCGGCGCTGAAGACGGTGGCGGCTTCGGCGTTGGTGACCGTGACGAACAGGCCGGCGGCGACCACGGTGGCCAGGCCGCCGGCGGCAGCCAGCCGCCGCAGGCGTAGTGCGGATGCCATGCGTAATTCTCCTTGTCGCAATTTCGGAGCCCGCCGGGGAGTGGATTTGCCGAAAGGGGCGCGCGGAATTGCCAGAGGTGCCGGCGGTTCCCAGGACGGTTGTTCCGGTACCGGAAATCCTCATCCCGCCAAATATTCGAGTCAATGCATTCCATTTGCAGGTTTGTTGCACAGGATGGGGTCCGAGGGAACTCGGACATTTCGGTCCAGTTCTTGCGTGCCGCGGCCCGCGGCTCCTAGCATCGGCGCAATACCGCATTGACGTTCGTGAAACTTTGAGCCCGGCTGTTGAAGCGCTTCGACAGACAAAGTCGCAGGTGGCGCCCGTGTGGTCCGCGACATTCGATCTGGGCGCGGACCGGCACGAACTGGGGCGTGGTGGCCAACCATCCGCGGACCAGCGGGGTGAAGTCCTATCCGCACACCGGCAGGACGCTCAACCGCACGCTGAGCTCGCTGGGCTCGATCTCCAGCTCGTTCAACGTGGCGGTGCCGCCGGACGGCGACTGCGAGACGGCGTACGACATCTGGGCGAACAACAACGCGTACGAAATCATGATCTGGACCAACCAGCACGGCGCGGTCGGCCCGATCGCCTCGTCCTACGACCAGAACGGCGCCGTCCCGTCGGCCGGCAACGTCGCCGTCGGCGGTCACATCTGGAACGTCTACCGCGGCTCGAACGGCAGCAACCAGGTCTACTCGTTCGTCCGCACCAGCACGACGAACTCCGGCACGATCGACGTCCTCGCCGTCCTGAACTGGCTGAAGACCCAGGGTTGGTACGGCGATGTGACGGTCGGCGACATCCAGTTCGGCTTCGAGCTGAGCGGCACGGCCGGCCAGTCCAACTTCACCTTCACTATTGCGTACGCCTGACGAAAGGTCCGGGGCCCGCGTTATTCGCAGCGGGCCCCGCCACGGTCGGCTAGTCTTGCTCGCGATCCGTATCCCCGGCTCCAGAACCACGTCGCAGACGAGCCCGGGACCCCCGTGGCGGGGGAGGAGGGGCGACTCAGTTGTCGCTGCCTACCTACGGAGAAACTCATGGAATTCGGCCTGGGCCTGCCCATCGGCGCGCCCGAACGACTCCTCGACTGGGCCCGCGCCGCCGAGGCGTGCGGCTTCGACACGCTGGCGCTGCTGGACCGGCTCGCCTTCGACAACCCCGAACCGCTGACCGCCCTGGCCGTGCTGGCCGGCGCGACCAGCCGCATCCGGCTGCAGACCGAGGTCCTGCTCGGCCCGCTGCGGCAGACCGCGCTGCTCGCCAAGCAGGTCGCCACCCTGGACCGGATGTCCGGCGGCCGCTTCGTGCTCGGCATCGGCATCGGCGGCCGGGAGGACGACCACGCCGCGGCCGGCACCCCGATGACCGGCCGCGGGCGGGCGCTCGACGACCAACTGGCCGCGTTGAAACAGATCTGGGACGGCGACGTCATCGGGCCACGACCCCGGCTTTTCGCCGCCCAGGACACGGCGTCGGCGAGCGCGTCTCGCTCCACCCGGCGTGCCCCGGCCATCCTCATCGGCGGGTTCGCGCCGGCCGCGCTGCGCCGGGTCGCCCGGCACGCCGACGGATTCATCTGCGCGGCCCCGGCGTCTTGGGCCGGCGGCCTGATCCGGACGGTCCGCGAGCAGTGGGCCGAGGCGGGCCGCCCGGGCGCGCCGCGGATCGTCTGCCAGGTCAACGTGGCGGTCGGCGCCCCGGAGACGGTCGCCGACGCCCGCCGGGCCATCGCTGGGTATTACGCCTTCACCGGCCGTGAGGGCTGGGGCGCACCGCTGACCGAGCCCGCCCAGATCGCCGAGGCGGTGGCGGACTACGCCGAGTTGGGCGCCGACGAGGTGGTGTTCTACTGCTACGCCGCCGACCCGGCCCAGGTCGAGGCGCTCGCTCAGTTCCCGGCGTCCCGCTCGGCGCCGGTGAACTGGGCGGGGCGGCCCGGGTAGCCGTTCAGCGCGCCCGGGACGACGAGCGGAACTCGGCGTCCCGGCGGCGGGCGGCGTCCCGGCCGCGGGCGGCGTCCCGGCCGCGGGCGGTCAGTGGGTGGGGGTCCGGGGGCGGCGGCGCTCCGACGCCGGCCCGCCGCCGGCCAGCGCCTGGCGGACCCGCTCCGGGAAGGCGCCGAACTCCGCGTCGATCCGGGTCGCGGCCTCCTCGTCGAGCGTCACCGTCGCGGCGTACTGCGGGCGGCGCTCGATCATCTCGGCACGCAGGCCGCCGGGCGGGTGCGAGGCGAACAGCGACACGCCGGCGTGCCGGCTCAGCCTACGGAGCGGCGGCAGGTAGGCGGCATGGCTATCGCGGGTCGCGGCCGACGCGGCCCGCCAGGCCGGCATGCCGTTCCCGGCCCGGGACTCCCGCTGGAGCACCAGGTCCAGCGGCGTGCGCAGCAGCAGGTGGTCGGCGAGCCGGACCGCCGCCGCCGAACCGCCGGCCCGGGCACCCATCTCGTCGGCCAGGTACTCGGCGCGCTGCGAGTCGCGCTGGCTCGTCCAGTACAGCACCACCTGCACCGCCTGCACCGCACGGAAGATGACCGAGCTCACCGCGTACGAGACGAACCCGGTGAGCCCGCGCAGGCCGTTGGGCGACGGCGCGAACAGCACGGCGAGCCGGCCGAGCGTGTTCTCGGCCACCGCCGTCAACAGCCCGCGGCGCACGTCGCCGTTGACGAAGTGCCCGAGCTCGTGCCCGATCAGCGCGACCCGCTCCGGCGGCGCCAGCGTCGCCCACAGGGGCACCCCGAGGTAGAGGATCCGTCGGCGGCGAAGACCGACCACACTGGTGTACGCGTTGAACTCGTACCCGATCAGCAGCACGTGCGGCAGCGGCGCGCCGACCTCGGCGGCCACCCGATCCACCAGCCCGAACAGCTCCGGGGCGGACGCCCGGTCCACCTCACGGGCGTCCTTGAGGTGCGTGGCGAGCCGCCCGAGCCGCGGCCGCAGGACGAACGCCACCCCGAGGACGAGCAGTCCCAGGCCGGCGACGATCAGGCCCTGTCCGGAGAGGATCAGCCAGACGCCGAACACCGCGATCGCGAGCACGCCGGCCAGCAGCAGCACCGCGGCCCCGAGCGTGACCGCCCGGGCCCAGCTCATCGACCGCCGGGTCAGCGGCCCGTCGACCAGAGCCGCGAACTGCCCCTCGGTCAGCCGCCGGGCCACCCCATGCAGCCACTGGTCCACCCATTTCCAGCCCACCACGGCCGGCGTGTCCCGGTCCAGGTTCCATTCGCACGCCGGACACCACCGATGGGGCACCCCGATCGCAACGGTCGGCTCCGCACACTGCGGACAGCTCCCGGCAGCAGGTGTCGTAGTCACGGCGACGATCATGCGGTATGCGGCATCATCACCGCGACCCCGGTAGCGCGACCCTGTTCCGGACCAAAGGCGCGCGGCGGAATGGAGCCGCTCCATCTCGGCCTCCGGCAAGGTCGGCGACGCGGCCGCCGGTCGGGTGACCCCCGCGTTCTCGTCGGCCGGCACTCAGGAGGGTTTGGGTCGGGAGAGTGGCGGTAATCCATCGACATGGCCGAACGTACGCTCGCTCCGGAACAACGCAATGCGTTTGTGGCCGCTCTGCTCGGGTGGTCGATGGATGCGTTCGACTACTTCATCGTGGTGCTGGTCTATGCGGAGATCGCCAAGGACTTCGGGGTCTCGCTGGAGCGGATGGCGTTCCTGACCACCGTCACGCTGCTGATGCGGCCGGTCGGGGCGTTCCTCTTCGGGCTGTGGGCGGACCGGGCCGGGCGGCGGCGGCCGCTCATGGTGGACGTCGCCTTCTATTCGGTCGTCGGGTTCGCGTGCGCGTTCGCGCCCAACTTCACCGTTTTGCTGATCCTTCGCTTGCTGTACGGGATCGGGATGGGCGGCGAGTGGGGGCTCGGTGCGGCCCTGGCGATGGAGAAGGTGCCGGCCGGGCGGCGCGGGCTGTTCTCCGGGATCCTGCAGGAGGGGTATGCGGTCGGCTACCTGTTCGCGGCCCTCGCCTACCTGCTGGTGCATTCGGTGCTCGGGCTGTCCTGGCGGTGGTTGTTCGCGCTGAGCCTCATTCCGTGTCTGATCAGCCTGTACGTCCGGAGCAAGGTCCGCGAGTCGGATGTCTGGCAGACCGCCCGCGAGCGGCAGCGGAAGGCCGGCACCGGGCTGCGCCAGGTGCTGTTCAACCGGGTCATCCTGAAGCGGTTCGTCTTCCTGGTGCTGCTGATGACGGCGTTCAACTGGATGAGCCACGGCACCCAGGACATCTACCCGACGTTCCTGAAGACCGGCATCGGGCTGTCCGCGACCGTGGCCACCTGGATCGCGGTCATCTACAACATCGGCGCGATCATCGGCGGGACCGTGGTGGGCTCGCTGTCGCAGCGGTACGGCCGGCGGCGGATGATCGTCCTCTGCGCGGTGCTCGGGCTGCCGCTGCTGCCGATCTTCGCGTACTCGACGACCGCCGGGTGGCTGTCGCTCGGCGCGTTCCTGATGCAGGTCATGGTGCAGGGCGCCTGGGGAGTGATCCCGGCCCACCTGACCGAGCTGTCGCCGGACGAGATCCGCGGGTTCTACCCGGGCGTGACCTACCAGCTCGGCAACTGCCTCGCGGCTTTCAACCTGCCGATCCAGCAGAGCCTCGCGGCCCGGCACGGGTACCCGTTCGCGCTGGTCGCCACGATGATCCCGGTCTTCGTCGCGGTCATCGTGCTGACCCTGATCGGGTCCGAGGCGCGGGACGTCGAGTTCGGCACCGAGCGGTCCAGCGCGCTGGCCGGGCGAGCGACGACGCCGGCTTGACCCGCCAGGACGCCGGTTCGGCCCTCCCATCTGGTGGGCCCTGGCCGATGATTGGTTTGCCGCCGGGTCGGGCCGCTTGATACCGTCCTCTGCATAGTCATGCGGAGGTTGGTATGGGAATCCGGGTTGCGGTCGCGGGGGCCAGTGGGTACGCGGGCGGTGAATTGCTTCGCCTGCTCGCCGGGCATCCCGGGTTCGACCTGGTCGCGGCGACGGCGCATGCGCAGGCCGGTGCGCGCGTCAGCGCCGTACACCCGCAGTTGGCCGGTCTTGATCTGACGCTCGGCGCGACCGAGGCGGCCGGCCTGGCCGACGCCGACCTGGTCTTTCTCGCTCTGCCGCACGGGCAGTCGGCGGCGCTCGCGGCGCAGCTGCCGGCCGGTACCAAGATCGTGGACCTGGGTGCCGACTTCCGGTTGAAGGACGGCGAGCTCTGGCGGCGGTATTACGGCGGTGAGCACGCCGGCACGTGGACGTACGGGCTGCCGGAGCTGCCGGGCCAGCGGGAGCTGATCGCGACCGCCGACCGGGTGGCGAATACGGGTTGTTATGCGGCCACCGTCACGCTCGCGCTGGCGCCGTTGATCCAGGCGGGGCTCGCCGACCCGGCCGACGTGGTCGTGGTGGCCGGCTCGGGTACCTCGGGGGCCGGGCGTAACGCCAAGCTCAACCTGCTGGGCAGCGAGGTGATGGGTGACCTGTCCCCCTACAAGGTGGGGGCGCACCAGCATGTGCCGGAGATCAAGCAGGCCACCGGTGCGACGTCACTCTCGATGACGCCGGTGCTGGCGCCGATGCCGCGCGGCATCCTGGCGACGGTCACGGCCCGTTTCCTGGGGGCGGGAAATCCCCGCGAGGTGCTGGCCCAGGCGTACGCAAGCGAGGTTTTTGTGCATGTGCTGCCCGAAGGGCAGTGGCCGCACACGGCGGCGACCTTCGGCTCGAACGCGTGCCATCTGCAGGCCACCGTCGACGTCGACTCCGGCCGGATCGTCGTGGTCAGCGCGCTCGACAACCTCGGCAAGGGCGCGGCCGGCCAGGCCGTGCAGTGCGCCAACCTCATGTCCGGCCTGCCCGAGACGATGGGCCTGTCCGTCTACGGAGTCGCACCATGACCGTCACTCACCCCAAGGGGTTCCGGGCCAGCGGCGTCGCCGCCGGGCTCAAGGCCTCCGGCAACCCGGACGTCGCGCTGGTCGTCAACGACGGGCCCGATTTCACCGCGGCCGGCGTCTTCACCGGCAACCGGGTGAAAGCCGCGCCGGTGCTCTGGAGCCAGCAGGTGCTCAAGGGCGGCATCGTGCGCGCCGTCGTGCTCAATTCGGGCGGGGCGAACGCGTGCACCGGGTCGCAGGGCTTCCGGGACACGCACGCGACCGCCGAGCACACCGCGACGGTGCTGCGCGGCGGGGCGAAACCGCAGCTGATCGGCGCCGGCGACGTGGCGGTCTGCTCGACCGGGCTGATCGGCGAGCTGCTGCCGATGGACAAGCTGCTGCCCGGCGTCAGCGCGGCGGCCAAGGCCCTGGCGGCCGACGGCGGTGCGCGGGCGGCCGAAGCGATCATGACGACCGACACCGTCGCCAAGAACGCCGTGGTGCAGAGGGAACGGTGGTCGGTCGGCGGGATCGCGAAGGGCGCCGGGATGCTGGCGCCGGCCCTGGCCACCATGCTCGTCGTGATCACCACCGACGCGTCGGCCGACAACGAGGTGCTGGACGCGGCGCTGCGGGCGGCCACCCGGGTCACCTTCGACCGGATCGACTCCGACGGCTGCATGTCCACCAACGACACGGTGCTGCTGCTGGCCAGCGGCGCGTCCAACGTGCAGCCCTCGCCCGAGGAGCTGACCGAGGCGGTGACGGCCGTGTGTCACGACCTGGCCCAGCAGTTGATCAGGGACGCCGAGGGCGCCACCAAGCATGTCGCGATCACCGTGGAGGGCGCGGCGAGCGAGGAGGACGCGGTCGAGGCCGGGCGGGTAGTGGCCGGGAACAACCTGGTGAAGACGGCGCTGTTCGGCAACGACCCGAACTGGGGGCGGATTCTCGCGGCGGTCGGCACGACGCAGGCGAAGTTCGAGCCGGACCGCGTGGACGTGGCGATCAACGGGGTGTGGATCTGCAAGGACGGGGCGGCGGCCGAGGACCGGTCGAAGGTGGATCTCTCCAAGCGGGACGTGACGATCACGATCAACCTGCGCGAGGGGGAGGCGACGGCGACGATCTGGACCACCGACCTGTCGCACGCCTACGTGCACGAGAATTCGGCGTACTCGTCGTGACCACGCCGCACGAGAAGGCCGGGGTGCTGATCGAGGCGCTGCCCTGGCTGGAGCGCTTCCACGGCGCCACCGTCGTGATCAAGTACGGCGGCAATGCCATGATCAACCCGGAGCTGCAGCAGGCCTTCGCGGAAGATATCGTATTTATGCGATATGTCGGCATCAAGCCGGTGGTGGTGCACGGCGGCGGGCCACAGATCAGCAGGATGCTCGACCGGCTCGGGATCGAGAGCGAGTTCCGCGGCGGCCTGCGGGTCACGACCCCCGAGGCCATGGACGTGGTCCGGATGGTCCTGACCGGACAGGTCGGGCGCGAGCTGGTCGGTTTGATCAACAAGCATGGACCGTACGCGGTGGGCCTTTCGGGCGAGGACGCCAAGCTCTTCACGGCCGTACGCCGGACCGCGCTCGTGGACGGCGTCAACGTCGACATCGGTCAAGTCGGCGACGTGGACAAAGTGGACACCTCGGCCGTCGATGACCTGATCGCCGCCGGGCGCATCCCCGTAATCGCCACCGTCGCGCCCGACATTTCCGGAATTTTGCACAATGTCAATGCGGACACCGCCGCAGCGGCGCTCGCCGAGGCCCTCGGCGCCCGCAAGCTGGTGATCCTCACCGACGTGCCCGGCCTCTACACCGACTGGCCCGACACCACCTCGCTCACCACCCGCATCGACGCCGACGACCTCGAGAAGCTGCTGCCCCGCCTCGAGTCCGGCATGGTCCCCAAGATGGAGGCGTGCCTGCGCGCCGTCCGCGGCGGAGTCCCCGCCGCGCACGTCGTCGACGGCCGCGTCGCCCACTCCACGCTGCTCGAAGTCTTCACGTCCGAAGGGATCGGAACCATGGTGGTGCCGCAATGAGCTCGCTGGCCGACCGCTGGTCGCAGTCGATGATGAACAACTACGGGACCCCCGACATCGCTTTCGTGCGAGGCGAGGGCGCCGTCCTGACCGACGAGAACGGCAAGGAGTACGTCGACTTCCTCGGCGGCATCGCGGTCAACGCGCTCGGCCACGCCCACCCGGCGATCGTCGAGGCCGTCACCCAGCAGATCTCCTCCCTGGGTCACGTCTCCAACCTGTACATCGCCGAGCCCTGCGTCGCCCTCGCCGAACTGCTGCTCGCGCTGGCCGGCCGCTCGGGTCGCGTCATCTTCGGCAACTCGGGCGCCGAGGCGAACGAGGCCGCCTTCAAGCTGTCCCGCCTGACCGGCCGCACCCAGGTGGTCGCCACTCACGGCGCCTTCCACGGGCGCACGATGGGGGCGCTCGCCCTCACCGGCCAGCCGTCGAAGGCCGACCCCTTCCGCCCCCTGCCCGGCGACGTAAATCACGTGACATTCGGTGATTTGTCCGAGTTGGATGCCGCGGTGACGGGGGAGACTGCCATGGTCATCCTCGAACCGATCCAGGGCGAGAACGGCGTGGTCGTCCCCCCGCCCGGCTACCTCGCCGGCGCCCGCGAGATCTGCACGAAGAACGGCGCCCTGCTCGTGCTCGACGAGGTGCAGACCGGCATCGGCCGCACCGGCCACTGGTTCCACCACCAGAGCGAGGGCGTCGAGCCCGACGTGATCACCCTCGCCAAGGGCCTCGGCGGCGGACTCCCGCTGGGCGCCTGCATCGCCTTCGGCCCGGCCGCCGACCTGTTCACCCCCGGCTCGCACGGCACCACCTTCGGCGGCAACCCGGTGGCCTGCGCCGCCGGCCTGGCCGTGATCCGTACGATCGCCGGGGATGGCCTGCTCGACCATGTCAAGCGGGTCGGCGAGCAGCTTCGGCGCGGCCTCGAGAACAACCCGCTGGTGTCGCACGTCCGCGGCGCCGGCCTCCTGCTCGGCGTCGTCCTGAAAAATCCGATTTCTGCGGACATCAAGGACCAGCTCACCGCCGCTGGCTTCCTCGTCAACAACCCTCAACCGGACGTCATCCGACTCGCCCCACCGCTGATCATCAGCGCCGAGCAGGCCGACGCTCTCCTCAACGCCCTGGACGGCCTGAAATGACCCGGCACTTCCTGCGTGACGACGACCTCACCCCGGCCGAGCAGTCCGCCGTCCTCGATCTCGCCGCCGAGATGAAGGCCGACCGCTTCCAGTTCCGCCCCCTCGCCGGCCCCCGCTCGGTGGCCGTCTTCTTCGACAAGCCCAGCCTGCGCACCCGCCTCTCCTTCGAGGCCGGCATCGCCGAGCTCGGCGGCCAGCCGATCATCGTGGACACCCAGGTCACCCACTTCGGCCGCGGCGAGTCGCTGCCCGACGCCGGCCGGGTCGTCTCCCGCTACGTCGCCGCCGTGGTCTTCCGCACCACCGCCGACGACCGCCTCACCCAGCTCGCCTCCGGCGTCACCGTCCCGGTGGTCAACGCACTCACCGACGGCTTCCACCCCTGCCAGCTGCTCGCCGACCTGCAGACCATCCGGGAACGCTTCGGGAAAACCAAGAACCTGAAGCTTGCGTACGTCGGGGACGCCGCCAACAACATGGCCCACTCCTACCTGCTCGCCGGTGCGACCGCGGGCATGCACGTGCGGGTCGCGGGTCCCTCGGGATTCGACCCGTCCCCGGTCGTGGTGGCCCAGGCGGCCGAGATCGCCGCCCGCACCGGCGGCTCGGTCGACGTGCTGCGCGACCCGTTCGAGGCGGCCGACGGGGTGGACGTGCTCACCACCGACACCTGGACGTCGATGGGCCAGGAGAACGACGGCAAGGACCGCCTCACCCCGTTCCGGCCGTACCAGATCAACGACAAGCTCCTGGCCGCCGCCGGTCCCGGCGCGATCGTCCTGCACTGCCTGCCCGCGCACCGCGGCGAGGAGATCACCGACGACGTCCTGGACGGCCCGCAGAGCGCCGTCTTCGACCAGGCCGAGAATCGTCTGCACGCGCAGAAGGCCCTGCTGGCCTGGCTGCTGGCGGCTCCAGAGACAGGCCCAGCGTGACCGGGCCGGTGACCCGGGCCGGGCGGCACGCCCGGATCGTCGATCTCATCCGGCAGAAGCCGATCCGGTCGCAGACCGAGCTGGCCGAGCTGCTGGCGGGCGAGGGTGTGCAGGTCACCCAGGCCACCCTCTCCCGCGACCTGGAGGAGCTGCGCGCCGTGAAGGTCGGCGGCGCGTACCTCATCCCGGAGGACGGCACCCGCCCGCTGCGCGAGACCGAGGACGCCCCGGCCCGCCTCCAGCGACTGCTGCGCGAGCTGCTCACCGGCGTCGACGCCAGCGGCAACATCGCCGTGCTGCGCACCCCGCCGGGGGCGGCGCAGTTCCTGGCCAGCGCGCTGGACCGCTCCGGGCTCTCCGACGTCGTCGGCACCATCGCCGGCGACGACACCATTCTCGTCGTGGCCCGCGACGTCACCGGCGGCAAGGCGCTGGCCGACAAGCTCGCCGACTGGGCCGGCCACGCCGGCGAGAACCACGACGTTTGACAGACTGAGGAACCGTGACCGAGAAGACTTCGCTGTGGGGTGGCCGGTTCTCCGGCGGGCCCGCGGACGCCCTGGCCCGCCTGTCGGTGAGCGTCCAGTTCGACTGGCGGCTCGCCCCTTACGACATCGCCGGCTCCCGGGCCCACGCCCGGGTGCTCGCCGCCGCCGGGCTGCTCGACCCCGACGAACTGGGCCGGATGCTGGCCGCCCTCGACGACCTCGAGGCGGCCTGCGCGTCCGGCGAGTTCCGGCCGACCATCGACGACGAGGACGTGCACACCGCGCTGGAACGCGGCCTGCTCGAGCGGCTCGGCGCGCTCGGCGGCAAGCTGCGGGCCGGCCGCTCCCGCAACGACCAGGTCGCCACCGACCTGCGGCTCTACCTGCGCGACCACGCCCGCGGGGTGGCGCAGGCGCTGGTCGAGCTGGCCGATGCGCTCACCGAGCAGGCCGCGCGCAACGTCGACACGGCGGCGCCGGGCATGACGCATGTGCAGCACGCCCAGCCGGTCACCTTCGGCCACTGGCTGCTCGCCCACGTGCACCCGCTGCTGCGCGACCTCGACCGGCTGCGCGACTGGGACGCCCGGGCGGCCATCTCGCCGCTCGGCTCCGGCGCGCTTGCTGGATCTTCCCTACCGCTCGACCCGGCCGCGGTCGCCAAGGAGCTGGGCTTCACCGCGCCCGCGCCGAACTCGATGGACGCCGTGGCCGACCGCGACTTCGTGGCCGAGTTCCTGTTCGTGACCGCGCTGGTCGGCGTGCACCTGTCCCGCCTCGGCGAGGAGGTGGTGCTCTGGACCTCCACCGAGTTCGGCTGGGTGGAGCTGGACGACGCCTTCGCCACCGGGTCGTCGATCATGCCGCAGAAGAAGAACGCGGACATCGCCGAGCTGGCCCGGGGCAAGAGCGGGCGGCTGGTCGGCGGGCTGGTGGCGGTGCTCACCATGCTCAAGGGACTGCCCCTGACGTACGACCGGGACATGCAGGAGGACAAGGAGCCGGCGTTCGACGCGATCGAGACGCTGCAGCTGCTGCTGCCGGCCCTGGCCGGCATGATCTCCACGATGACCGTCCGGGTCGACCGCCTGGCCGCGGCCGCCCCGGTCGGCTTCTCGCTGGCCACCGAGGTCGCCGACTGGCTGGTCCGCCGCGGCGTGCCGTTCCGCGACGCGCACGAGATCACCGGCCAGCTGGTGGCGCTCTGCTCGGTGCGCGGCTGCGAGCTCGAGGACCTCACCGACGACGACCTGGCCAAGGTCAGCGAGCACCTCGACCCGTCGGTCCGCGAGGTGATGTCGGTCGAGTCGGCGCTGGCCGGCCG
This sequence comes from Actinoplanes subtropicus, assembly GCF_000721705.1. GTDB lineage: Bacteria > Actinomycetota > Actinomycetes > Mycobacteriales > Micromonosporaceae > Actinoplanes > Actinoplanes subtropicus. The sequence continues at coordinate 57,387 of NZ_JOJL01000026.1, read as the reverse complement.
CACCACCCCCGGCTCGACCGGGCCCGGCCCGGTGGCCGAGCAGCTCGCCCTGGTACAGCACAAGCTGGACAGCTGGCGCCAGTGGGCCGTCGAGAAGGTCGTCCCCCGCTGAGTCAAGTGGCGGAACCGCCCACCTCCCCAAGGTGGTTCCGCCATCCTGCTTCGACCTCGGTAGAGATATAGATATTTCGACATGCGCCTCCGGGCGGTTCTTGTTCTCCGCGGCATCGTCCGGGTGGCACTGGATCTATGTGGAGGAGCAGACTGGGCGGCGTGACTCAGGCGCGATGGACACCGGCGTGGCCCGAGGCGGAGCAGGAGGGGCCCGACGCCCCACGCCCCGCCGAGCCGCCCCGACGCCGTGCCCGCGACCGGTTCATCCAGACCCAGCCGCCACCGCCGCATCCCACGCCCGGCCGCCCCGACCGCGACGACGACGAGCCCACGACCGGCCTGCCCGCCGCCCGCGCCACGGAGGAGGATCGCCTGCTCGCCGAGATCGACGAGCTGGTCGCCGCGTGCGAGTGTCCATAGGGGATGTCGCCCTCCACTACGAGGTGGCCGGCGACTCCGGCCCGGCGCTGATCCTCCTGCACGGCGGCCCCGGCGCCGACCACACCCTGTTCAAGCCGGAGTTCTCGATGCTCGCCGACGTGGCCCGCGTGGTCTACCTCGACCAGCGCGGCTCGGGCGAGTCGGACACCGGCTCGCCGGAGACCTGGACCTGGTCGCAATGGGCCGACGACGTGCTGGCCTTCCGCGCCGCGCTCGAGTTCGAGAACCCGATCCTCGTCGGCGTCTCCAGCGGCGGCCTGGTGGCCCTGACCTGCGCGGCCCGCCACCCGGACCGGATCGGCGGCCTGATCCTCGACAGCCCGCTCGGCGCCCCGACCTCCCTCGACGAGACCCTGGAGGTCTTCGAGCGGCGAGGCGGCCCGCCCGCCCGCGAAGCGGCCCGCCGCTACCTGACCGGCGACACCACCGACGAGGCACAGACGGCCTGGGCAGAACACTGCCAGCCGCTGTACGGAACTCCCTCCGCCAAGCCCCGCCGAGTCAATGACGACGTACTCACCCGCTTCCGCACCGGCGGCTGCGGCCCCGCCGACGCCACCACCCTGCTCCCCCAGATCACCTGCCCCACCCTGCTCCTGGCCGGCGAACACGACCCGGTCACCCCGGCCGATGCGGCCCGGCGGCTGGCGGCCGCGCTCACCAATGCGCCGGTCACCTTGGAGATCGCACCCGACATCGGTCACGGCGTCTTCCGCCAGGACCCGGAGCGAGCGTTCGCCGCGGCGCGCCGCTTCCTGGCGAGCAGACCGCGCTAGCGCCCTCGGATTCCGCACCCACCGGCCGGCCCGCGCGCCGAGATGGAGCGGCTTCTCTCCGCCGCGGGCATCTAGTCCGGAACAGGCCGGAAGGTCAGCGCGCGTTCGAAGAGGCGCTCGCCGTCCCGACGTGGGCGGAAGACCTGGGCGTGCATGATCGTCGCCGTGACCACGACGCTTGCCGGTCAGGCAGGAGGGACGTGGCCGCCGCGAACTCCCGCTGGGTCACGACCACGAAACGTGTCGTCGGGCGGGTCGTTGACGCGCTGGTGCTGGGCGCGGTTCCCGACGACGCGGACTCGCTCGAGAACGGCCGCACGGTGATCCGAGGCCGGTGCCGGGCGTCGGCGTCCGGCCGCGGCGTGACCAACGGCGGCTGCGTGCGCATGCCGGCCGCGAAACAGGCGAAATTGCTCGGCGACATCACCGATGGAACCGTGGTGCACGCCGTCACCGTCGAAGGGGAGACTTGCCAGGTCTACGGGGGAGTGACCCATGAATACCGGACGTACGATCGGCGCGGTCCTGATCGCCACCCTGGTGGTGAGCGGTTGCGCGAGGCAGGATCGCGCGGAGGGGCCGGCGGTGATCCCGTCGACGGCCGCGTCGGTGTCAGCCGCGCCGTCGCCCTCGGCGACGCCGTACATGATCGACGGGACGCCTGCCACGGATCCCGCCCTGGACGACATCGCCCAGGCGTTGGGCGACCAGGGGCGCGGGGCCTTCGCCGACACCTACAGCGACCTCTACGTGGACATGCCGCCCGGCGCGGTCACGCTCTACGTCACCGACATCGCGCGCGGCCAGAGGCTTGTCGACGCGGCGAAGAAGGCCCACCCGAAGATCGACACTGGCCGGATCAGGTTCGTCGTCGCGAAGTTCTCCCGCCGGACGCTCGACGCCGCGATCGAGATGATCATGCCGCCCACCGGCGTCGATCCCGCGATCTACAGTGTCTCGCCGAAGACCGACGGCTCCGGCATCACGGTGACCGCCGCCAAGGACAAGGTCGCCGCGGTCCAGAACCGGCTGAACAGGAAGATCGTCATCCCGACGGGAATCCCGGTGACCGTGGTCCCGGGCCAGCCGATCAAGCCGGTCGGCGCGGTCGGCACGGCGCACGCCAGATGACCGGCCGACGGCCGTCCGCTCGAAGGAGCGGACGGCCGTCTCAGGAAGCGTCATCGGCGATGAAGACGCAGGTGCGTCGACGTCTTTCTTCGGCGGAACGTCGTGACCATCCGGGTCTGCCGCCGAGAGCGCACGACGCCCAAGGCCGGGACAGACATGTCCGACGTTGCGCGGGAGGGTCGGCCGTTACACGTCCGGCGTGGCGAGCCGATGTTCGAACCACTCCACGAGGGATCGCCTATCTGACGTTGATGCTCGCGGTGGTGGCGTGCTCGTCGGGGTAGCTGGTCTGGTAGGCGGTGATGATGACCGTCAGTTTCCTGCCGCGCATCGATGAGGTGAGGTGCAGGCTCGTGCGGGTCGCGCCGTTGATCGCTTTGCCGTTGAGGTACCACTGGTAGCTGTACGAGGTGGCCGCGGGCCACCAGGTGCCGGCCGAGACGGAGACGGTCTTGCCTGCGGCGGCGGTGCCGGTGATGCGCGGCGGCTTGGTCGCCTTTGGCCCTGCGGAGCCGGCGGCGACGGCGATGGCGGCCGAGGTCGCTGTGCCGTCGGCTCGGTAGTCCCGGTGCGCGGTGACGGCGACGGCGATGGTGAGTGTGCGGGCCAGCAGGGACGCCGGGATCGTGTAGGTCGGCGCGGTGGCGCCGCTGATCGGTGTGCCGTTGGCCAGCCACTGGTAGGTGTAGCTGGTGGCGGCGGGTGTCCAGCGGCCGGGTATCGCGGTCACGGTGGCTCCGACCCGGGCGGTGCCGCTGATCGAGGGCATGGTGGTCACTTGCAGCGCCGGACCGTTTACGGACACGTAGTATCCGGTCGTCTGCCCGGTCTTGGCGGAGGTGACGGTGACCTTCCAGGGGCCGGTCGCCGCCGTGGTCAGGTCCGCGTCGACGACGAGGGTGTGCCGGTCCGGTGTGACGGAACGGACGGTCGCGTTGATCGGTGCTGATCCGGCCTGGGTCAGCTGTGCGGTGTCCGCCGCGTCGAAGCCGGCCCCGGTCACGGTGAAGGTGTACGCGGCGCCGGTCGAGACGGTGTCGGGGCTGATCTGGGTGATGGCGTACGGCTGGCCGCCGCACGGCTCGGTGAGGCAGTTGATCCGGGCCCGGTAGGAGACGTCGCCGAACTGGTCGCCGGGCGTGAAGAGGAACAGCCCGTCGGTGCTCTGCCCGTAGCCGATGAGCGCGTTCGGGGAGCAGTTGGTCGGGCACGGCAAGGCGAACGACATGGTGTTGGCGCCGAGCGCGGCGAACACGTACCCGTTCGGTTGCGCGGCGGCCGGGTCGACGCCGGTGGCGGAGAGCTGATAGCGATCGTCCGAGCCGACCGGCGCGACCACACACCGGGCGGTTTGCTGGTCGCTCAGCGCGACGTTGAAGGTGTCGCTTCCGTACGCCACCGACGGCAGCCGTTCGCAGGACGGGGAGACAACCCCGCCGGTGGTGATCTTCCAGACGTCGAGCCGGTAGGGCAGCGGGTCGGCCGCAGCAGCCCAGACGACGACACGGTAACGGCGATCGGTCGGTCCACTGTCGGTGGTGCACGCGTACCAGCTCGCCTGACAGTAGTAGCCGCTCCCGGGTGTCAGCCAGGTCATCCGCGCCTTGCTACCAGCGCTACGGATGTTGACCAGGTCGCCGACGCCCGCGGGAACGTCGAGGTCGTAGCAGCGGACGTCGGACGCCGTAGTGATGGTGCCGGCGGTAGCCGGACCGCCGATGTCCGTGACGGTCAGCGGCTGGCAGGTCAGCGACCCGGCCGTGATGTCGCGCAGAGCCAGCCGGAAGGTGGCCGGCGCGGCGTCAGCCCAGACCGCGACCGTGTACGCCTGGTCCGGCTGGAAGACGCACGTGAAGACCACGGCCGCCGTGGGGTGGGAGGCGCTGAGGGCCGCGCAGGCTATTCCGCCGGTCTGGCGGAAGACCATGACCTGGGCGTTGCCCGACCCTGCGGTCCTGGCCATGGTGAACAGTTCACGGGTGGAGTGCCCGCGGGCCGGGATGGTGTAGCAGGCGGTGACCGTGTCCGCCGACAACGTGGCGTTCACCCCGGTATCGGATCCCACCGCCCCGTCAGGCACCTGCGCGGCGCAGTCGGCGTTCGCGGCGACCGGCAGCACCTCGAACTGATAGTCACCGAGCCCGCCAAACGGGCTCGTCACCACCCGGAACGGTGCGGTGCCCCGCAGAGCGCAGGTGTTGTTGTTGAACACGGCACTGCCGCACACGACCGCACCGGTGGCGTCCTCCAGCGTCAGGTCGGCCTGCGTCCCCGCGCCGGTGGAAGGCTGTATCGCTGCAACTACCGTCTGCGCCGGAAGCGGAAGTTCGAAGCAGCCGGCATCAGCCGCGTCGGTGAAAGTGCCGTGCACTGGCCGTCCGAGATCACCGGCCGCCAGGACCGTGCAGTTCGCGGGAACGACATCCGCCCGGGCCGCCGCCGCCGCGCCTTCCAGCAGCACCCCGGTAAGGAGGACAACACCCAACGCCCGCGCGGCCGCACCGAACTTCACAATGCCCCCATGGCCCGGACCACTCGACGAGTGATCAGCGCCGATGATCATAGGGGCATGCCGCGATGACGTACCAGCGCCAAACGGCCAGCGGGTCCCTGATGGCTGGCGAAGACGAGGACGCCCGCCGAGAGGTCTCCGGACGCGGGCACGAGCAGCCAGCGGTGGGCGAACGGTCCCGTCGGCGCGGGCGACATCGCCTACCGTGAGCCGGTAGCAATCGTCGGCGCGGCGCGGCGCGGCGCCGGGCGTCGGCGGACCACTGCGCTTCGGCCTGCTCGACAAGCGCGGACGCGTCAGGCGCAGGCGGTGCAGGCCTCGCTCGAGATCACCGCTGGGTCGTACGGGTAGTCCTCCGGGAGCAGGTACGCGATCAGGCGGCGCTCGTCGTCGGGCTTGGTCGGGCTCAGGACGCACATCGTGACCGGCACGTGGTGGGTCTCGTCGTCGGCCTGGCGGGGGTCGGTGTGGCCGGGTGGGCGGAAGGGGCGCACGATCGAGGGCGGGTGCGAGTAGACCTCGGTGCTGGAATCCCACATCCGCTTCACCTCCGGGCTCCGGTCGCAGATCTCGTCGATGAGTCCGGTCAGTGTCGGGTGTTGCGGCATCTGGGCGGCCAGCATGCGCATGCGGCCGACGAAGGCCGGCGCCAGGTGTTGTTCCCAGTCGACGTGGACGTGCCGGGCGTGCGGGTCGAGCAACAGCCAGCGGGCGAAATTGCGCTGCTCCGGGCTGCGCCTGGACCAGTCGCACGCCCAGGCGGCCATGGCACCGTTGTACGTCTGGATGTCCCAGAAGAGGTCGTACGCCATGGCCGGCTGCGGGTCGACGAGCCGGACCAGGCGCGCCATGCCGGGGTCGAGCCCGGAGAGGTAGCTCTCCTCCGGGGGCGGCGCCTTGGTCGCGAGATACCACAGCGTGTGGCGCTCGGCGGTGGACAACCTCAGCGCCGCGGCGATCGCCTCCAGCAGGTCGGGCGTGGGGCGATGGTCGGTGCCCTGCTCGAGCCCGCTGATGGTGCGAATCGAGTAGCCGGTCAGGCGGGCGAGGTCCTCCTGGGTGAGGGTGGCGGCGCGGCCGCCGCGACGGCCCGGAAGCCCGGCCTGCTTCAGGGAGACCTTGCCGCGGCGGTCACGCAGGAACGCGCCCAGCCGGTCGGACCGGCCGGCGCCATTTGGTGACCGCGCCTCGCTCAGCGTCACTCCCCACTCAGGACGGCCTGAGTCTAGGTCCGCCGGAACGAAACCGGCAACGCCGTCGCCGGTGACGCCATTGCCGGTGGGACCGTTGCGAGCAGCACGCCGGCCAGCGAGCAGTTTGCCGTGGTGGGCGGACGTTCGCGCAGGTCAGGATGGGTGCACGAGCAAATCGCCGGCAACGATGAGGAGAGGACCGACAATGCCCAGGTTCATGCTCATGCTGAGAAGCGACGAGAACGCCTCGCCGGGTGTGCCGCCGCAGGAGCTCTTCGCGGCCATCGGGGAGAGCGCGGCGCGGTGGACTCAGGAAGGCGTCCTGCAGGACACCGCCGGGCTCCAACCGACCGCGACGAGTAGCCGGGTGCGTCTCGCCGCCGGTGAGATCACGACCGAGCGGGGGCCGTTCACCGACGACAAGGAGAGCATCAACGCGTACGCCCTGATCAAGGTCGACTCGGAGCAGGAGGCGATCGCCCGCGCCACCGAGTTCCTCGACCTGCACCGGCGGTTGTGGCCCGGTTGGCAGGGCGCGTCCGAGATCAGGCAGGTCTTCGGCCGGGCCGACTGAACCGCCGGAGATCGCCCGCTCGCGGTACTGACCCGTGGGTCCCGGGCGGTCTACGGTGACCGGAAGATCGGAACCACGGCGCGGGAGGCAGTTCCCACGATGATCGGTCTGGCGAGCCTGCGATGGGCGCTGACGTGCGCGTTGGCCGTGGCGACCATGTTTCACCTGGTACGGGTGCTGCGCCCGGCCGGGGCCGGATTCGTCGACGAGGTGTTGCACCTGTTCATGGGCGGATCGATGATCGCGATGATCTGGCCGTGGGGATCGGGGGTGCCGGCCGGCGTGTGGGTCACCGGGTTCACGCTGGCGACCGCGTGGTTCGTGAGCCGGGCGATCCTCGCGCCGGGCCGCCGGCACGCTCCGATCTACTTCGCGAGCGCCACGGCGGCGATGCTGTGGATGGCGGCCACGACCTCTGCCGGGAAAGGCGGGATGGCGGGCATGAGCGGGATGGGGCAGACGGCGACGACCGGCCATCCGGCGTGGATCAGCGCGGCCCTCGGCGCCTATCTCGTGGCGGCGGCGCTGTGGTGGACGGCCCGGGGCATGCACCTGCGGCCGGCCGGGGTGGTGCCGCAGGCACCGCGCTGGCCGGAGGTCTGCCACGCCACGATGAGCGCCGCGATGGGACTCGCCCTCCTGGCGATGACCTGACCCGGTTCAGCAAGATTTCTCGACGACCCTTCGTGCAAAATCTGAAAGGACTTGCATCCCCCTCCTCGGTCAGCCGACGGCGATCTCGCGGCGGGCCGGGGCGACCGCCGTCGACTCGCGGACCACCAACTCGGGGCGGAACAAATACTCCGAATGTGGGGCGCCGTGGCCGTCGATCTCGTCGACCAGGCAGCGGACGGCGGCCACCGCCATCGATGACACCGGCTGGCGCAGGGTGGTCAGCGGCGGGTCGGTGAAGGCGATCAGCGGCGAGTCGTCGAAGCCGATCACCGACACGTCGCGGGGCACCGACCCCCCACGCCGCCGGGCGGCCCGGATCGCGCCCAGCGCCATCAGGTCCGAGGCGCACACGATCCCGGTGACGCCCTGCTCGAGCAGCCGGTCCGCGGCCACCTCGCCGCCCTCGACCCCGAACAACGTCAACGCCACGAAGTCGTCGGACGGCAGGCCTTCGCGGGCGAGAGCGGCCCGATAGCCCGCCAGTTTCCGCTGGGTGTTGATGAACCGGTTCGGCCCGGAGATCATGCCGATCCGTCGATGGCCGAGCGCCACCAGATGGCTGACCGCCAGGTCGCCGGCGAGCCGGTCGTCGCAGGACACGAAGGGCGCCTCGATCGTCTCCGCGTACCCGTTGACCAGCACGATCGGAAGCGGTCGCTCGATCAGCCGGCGGTAGCGGGACGGGTCGGCGGCGGTGTCCGCGGACAGGCTGGACACGAAGACGATCCCGCTCACCTGCCGGTCGAGCATCATCTCCACGTACTCGTCCTCGGTGACCCCGCCCGGCGACTGCGTGCACAGCACCGGCGTGTACCCGTGCTGGGCCAGGGTGGACTCGATGACCTGGGCGAACGCCGGGAAGATCGGGTTGTCCAGCTCGGGCACGATCAGCCCGACGAGGCCGGCGGAGCGCTTGCGCAAGCGTTCCGGCCGTTCGTAGCCCAGCACGTCGAGTGCGGTCAGCACCGCTTGCCGGGTTTCCTGGGACACGCCGGGCCGGTCATTGATGACGCGCGACACCGTCGCCTCGCTGACCTGCGCCTGCCGGGCGATGTCGGACATCCGTGCTCGCATGCACGGCACTGTACCGATGACGTCTTGCGGCGACGAGAGTGCAAGGACTTCCAAAATCTGCAAGTGCTTGCTAACGTCCCCGCAACACGGCCGACCCGCGTCGATCAAGCGACGGTCGGTTGCTGCAACTTCTTTCCAAGAACCCGACGGGAGACGTATATGCGCATCCGTGCCGTGGGTGTGGCCGCCGCCCTCACCCTCGCCCTGATCGCCGCCGGCTGCGGCGACAAAGCCAACAAATCAGATAAGTCAGGCAATGCCGCCGGCGCCAGCGCAGGCGCGAAAGCCACCGGCGAACTCGTGATCTGGGCCGACGACAAGCGCGCCGCCGCCCTCAAACCGTTCGCCGACAAGTTCGGCACCGAGAACGGCGTGACCGTGAAGATCCAGGCCATCTCGAAGGATCAGCAGACCACCTTCGTCACCGCGTCCCAGCAGGGCAGCGGCCCGGACGTGACGGTCGGCGCGCACGACTGGATCGGCAACCTCGTGCAGAACGGCGCGATCGACCCGGTGCAGCTCTCCGACACGCAGAAGTCCGGCATCGCCGCCAACGCCCTCAAGGCCGTCACCTTCAACGGGCAGACCTACGGCGTCCCGTACGCGACCGAGAACCTCGCCCTGATCCGCAACACCGACCTCGCCCCGCAGGCCCCGGCCACCATCGAGGACCTGATCGGCACCGGCCAGAAGCTGGTCAAGGACAAGAAGGCAGCGGAGATCCTCTGCCTGCAGGTCGGCCAGACCGGCGACGCGTACCACCTCTACCCGCTGTACTCCTCGGCCGGCGGCTACCTGTTCGGCACCACCGCGAGCGGCGACTACAACCCGAAGGACCTGGGCGTCGGCACCCCGGCCTCGGTCGCGGCGTTCAAGAAGATCGCGGCGCTCGGCGAGAAGGGCAGCGGCGCGCTCAAGCGCTCGATCACCTCGGACAACTCGATCTCCACCTTCACCGGCAAGAAGTGCGCGTTCCTGGTCTCCGGCCCGTGGGCGATCACCGACGTGAAGAAGGCCGGGATCAAGTACGACATCACCCCGGTCCCCGGCTTCGCGGGCGGCAAGCCGGCCCAGCCGTTCCTCGGCGTGCAGACCTTCTACGTGGCCGCGAAGGGCAAGAACAAGGCCCTGGCCCAGGAATTCGTCACCAACTACGTGACCACCCCGGACCTCGCCGTGGCGCTGTACCAGGCCGAGCCCCGGCCGCCGGCGCTGACCGCCGCGTTCGACCAGGTCAAGGGCACCGACCCGGACCTGGCCAAGTGGCAGGCGGCCGCCAAGGACGCGATCCCGTTGCCGTCCATCCCGGAGATGGCCGCGATCTGGGACCCGTTCGGCAAGGCGGAGGCCGCGATCGTCGGGGGCGCCGACCCGGCCAAGACCATCGAGGCCGCCGGCAAGACGATCTCCGGCTCGATCAACAAATAGATGACGACGCAGCTTGGAGGGCCTGCGGCAACGCGGGCCCTCCCCGCCCAAGATAAGCTGACAAGTCCGGAAAAATCGGACGCGAGTGTGGCCGCCCGGCTCGTCAAGATCACTCTGCTGGGACTGGTCGTGGCGATCGCGATCTGGGCCGCCTTCCCGCTCGCCGAGAACCACGCCTGGATCGGGCTCGGAATCCTGGTCGCGACCACGGCCGGCCTGCTCTACCTGTACCTGACCCGGCGGCACATCCCGGCCAAGTACCTCGCGCCGGGCACCCTCCTGCTGGTCGCCTTCCAGGTGTTCCCGGTCCTCTACACGGCGAGCACCGCCTTCACCAACTACGGCGACGGCCATCGCGGTTCCGAAGAAGAGGCCGTCGTGGCCATTCAGACCGCGTCCGTCACCCAGGTGCCGGGCTCCGTCCAGTACGCGTTGAGCATCGCCACCACCGGCGACCCGGCCACCGGCCCGCTGGTCTTCCTGATCACCGATCCGGCCACGAAGACCACGAAGGCCGGCGACGCCAAGGGCCTGAAGAAGCTCGACCCGGCGGACGTGACCGTCGGCGTGACCGGCAAGGTCACCGCCGCCGACGGCTACACCGTGCTGACCGCGGGCCAGGCCTCGCTGCGCAGCAAGGAGATCACCGCCCTGGCCGTGCCGGTCGACGGCGGCGCCATCCGCTCGTCGGGGCTGTCCCGCGCGTACGAGGGAAAGGCCGGTCGCCTCTATGACAAGGGCTGCGACTGCATCCGGGACACGACGACCGGCAAGGTCTGGAAGGCCGACCGCAGGACCGGCTCGTTCGTGGCGGCCGACGGCGAGCGCCTGGCCCAGGGCTGGAAGGTCGGTGTCGGCTTCGCCAACTTCACCCGGGTCGTCACCGATCCCGATATCTCCGGACCCTTCCTGCGTACGCTCGTCTGGAATTTCGTCTTCGCGATCGGCTCGACCGGCGGGACCTTCCTGCTCGGCATGTTCGTCGCGGTGGCGCTGCACTCGCAGCGGGTGCGCGGTCGCAACCTCTACCGGGTGCTGCTGGTCCTCCCGTACGCCATGCCTGCCTTTGCGATGTTGCTGGTCTGGCGGGACATGTTCAACAAGGACTTCGGCCTGATCAACAACTTCTTCGGGATCGGGGTCGACTGGCTGGGCCAGCCGATGACGGCCCGGATCGCGGTGCTGCTCGTGCAGCTGTGGCTGGGCTATCCGTACATGTTCCTGGTGACCACCGGCGCGCTGCAGGCGATCCCGGGCGAGCTCTCCGAGGCGTCCCGCATCGACGGCGCCGGCCCCTGGCAGAGCTTCCGCCGGATCGTACTGCCGCTGCTGATGGTGGCGCTGACCCCGCTGTTGATCTCGTCGTTCGCGTTCAACTTCAACAACTTCAACGCGATCTACCTGACCACCGAGGGCGGGCCGTTCCAGCCGGACAACCCGGCGAACGGCGCCACCGACCTGCTGATCACCTACACCTACCGGCTGGCGTTCGGCGGCTCCGGCGCGCAGTACGGCTACGCCGCCGCGATCTCGATCTTCATCTTCCTGATCGTCGGCACGATCTCGGCGATCGCCTTCCGCAGAACAAGAGCACAAGAGGAGGTGTACGCGTGAGGTGGCTCAAGAAGGTCGGTTGGCGGCACGCCGTCGGGCTGTTGGCGATCGTGTTCTCGCTCGGGCCGATCCTGTTCGTGATCTCGGCGGCGCTCAACCCGCTCGGCACGCTCTCCTCGAGCCGGCTGATGCCGACCGGCGTCTCCCTGGACAACTTCACCAAGCTGCTGCGGGACACCAACTTCGGGCAGTGGTTCCTCAACTCGGTGATCATCGCGGGCACCGCGTCCGGGGTCGCCGTGTTCGTGTCGGCGCTCGCCGCGTACGTCTTCAGCCGCCGGCGCTTCCGCGGCCGGCGCACCGGCCTGCTGTCGCTGCTGCTGATCCAGATGTTCCCGCAGTTCCTGGCCGTCGTCGCGATCTTCCTGATGTTCGGGGCGATCACCGACTACTGGCCGGCGATCGGCTTCAACACCTGGTGGGGCCTGGTGCTGCTGTATCTCGGCGGGGCGCTCGGCGTGGGCACCTGGCTGATGAAGGGCTTCTTCGACACCGTGCCGCGCGAGCTGGACGAATCGGCCACCGTGGACGGCGCCGGGCACGCGCAGGTGTTCTTCCGGATCCTGCTGCCGCTGGTCGCGCCGGTGCTCGCGGTGACCGGGCTGCTCGCGTTCATCAGCACGATCAACGAGTTCATCTTCGCGAACATCTTCCTCACCGACTCCAGCGCCAAGACCCTCTCGGTCGGACTGTGGGGCCTGGTCGCCGCCGAGCAGCGCAACACCAACTTCGGCATGTTCTGCGCCGGCACGCTGCTCACCGCGATCCCGACCGTGCTCGTGTTCCAGCTGCTCCAGCGGTACATCGTGGAGGGGCTGACGGCGGGAGCGGTCAAGGGATGAGGGTCCACCACGACGGTTCCGAGCTGTACGTCTCGTCGCCGGGCCCGGCGCTCGGCCAGACGGTCGGCGTGTTCGTCCGGGTGCCGGCCGAGGTCCGGGCGAGCCGGATCCACCTGCGCCGGCTCTCCGCCGGCGAACCGGTCTTCACCTCGGCCGTCGTGGACCGCACCGACCGGCACGGGGACGTCTGGTGGCGGGCGGAGATCCCGGCGCGCAACCCGGTCCCGCCGTACCGCTTCCTGGTGCGGGAATCGACCGGGCAGACGCTGCTGGTGCTGGCCCGGCGGCGGCCGGGGGAGCCGGTGGCGCTCACCGGGCTGCCCGGCAAGACAACCTGGACGAACCTTTACGGCGGCGCTCAGTCGCTGTACACCGAAGCAGATGGTTCCACCGTCATCGATGGCTACGGCCCGGCCTTCCAGGTCTGGGCGGCTGAATAAACCGAGGGGACACTGTGGTCGCAAAACGGATGTTGGCCGTCCTGTGCCTGTTCTTACCGTTCCTGATAGCCACGCCTGCTCAGGCGGCCGCGCAGCCGCCGAGTGACCGGACGATCGCTCAATGGGGGAGCGATCGGCTCGGCACGTCCGAGCAGTACTATTTCGTCCTGCCGGACCGGTTCGCCAACGGGAACAAGGCCAACGACAGGGGCGGGCTCACCGGGGATCGGCTGAAGACCGGCTACGACCCGACCGACAAGGGCTTCTACCACGGCGGGGACCTGCAGGGCGTGATCGACAAGCTGGACTACATCCAGGGGCTCGGCACGACCGCGATCTGGCTGGCGCCGGTCTTCAAGAACCGGCCGGTGCAGGGCAGCGGCAGCGACATCTCGGCCGGCTACCACGGCTACTGGATCACCGACTTCACCCAGGTCGACCCGCATTTCGGCACGAACGCCGACCTGAAGCGGCTGGTCAGGCTCGCACACCAGCGCGGCATGAAGATCTACCTGGACATCATCGTCAACCACACCGCCGACGTGATCCAGTACGCGCAGAACAAGTACGACTACATCGACAAGGCAACCGCGCCCTACCGGGATGCGAACGGCAACTCGTTCGAGGACCGGAACTACGCGGACGGCAAGAACGGCTTCCCCTCCGTGAACGCCGGCTCGTTCCCCTATACGCCGATTTTCGCGACGCAGGCCGATAAAACGGTCAAAGTGCCAAAATGGCTGAACGACCCGACGATGTACCACAACCGCGGTAACTCGACCTTTGTCGGGGAGAACGCGGAGTACGGCGACTTCTACGGCCTCGACGACCTGTGGACGGAGCGTCCCGAGGTGGTCCGGGGCATGACGAAGATCTACTCGGACTGGATCGGCGCGACCGGCATCGACGGCTACCGCCTGGACACCGTCAAGCACGCCGACCTCGACTTCTGGCCGCAGTTCACGGCCGGCATCAACGCCGCCGCCAGGAAGGCCGGCAAGCCCGGCTTCTTCGTGTTCGGCGAGGTCTACAGCGCCGACCAGGAGATCGAGTCGACCTACGTGCGCGACGGCGGCCTGCCGGCCACCCTCGACTTCTCCTTCCAGGACGCGGCGAAGAACTTCATCACCGGCTCCGGCTCCGGGCAGGCGCTGGCCGACGTGTACGCCAAGGACCCGCTCTACACGGCCCGCGACACCGACGCCGACCGCCTGCCGACCTTCCTCGGCAACCACGACATGGGCCGGATCGGCTCGTTCATCGAGTCCAGCGGCGACCCGGCCGACTCCTACCTCAAGCGGGACGAGCTCGCCCACGAGCTGATGTTCCTGACCCGCGGGCAGCCGGTCGTCTACTCCGGCGACGAGCAGGGCTTCACCGGCCCGGGCGGCGACAAGGACGCCCGGCAGGACATGTTCGCCTCGAAGACCGCCGACTACCTCAAGGACGACCTGATCGGCACCGACCGCACGCACGCGGTCGACAACTACGACACGCAGCACCCGCTCTACCGGACGATCGCGTCGCTGGCCGCGCTGCGCAAGGCCAACCCGGGCCTGGCCGACGGCGAGCAGATCACCCGGTACGCCGCGTCGGGCCCCGGCATCTTCGCGGTGTCCCGGATCGACCCCGCGAGCCGCACGGAATACGTCGTCGCGGCCAACAACGCCACCACCGCCCAGACTGCCAGCTTCGACGTCTCCTCGACGGGCGCTTTCCACGGCATCTACGGTGGAAGTAGCGATATTTCCGTTCAAAACGGGAAGGTCACTGTCGCGGTGCCGCCGCTGTCCACTCTGGTGTTGCGGGCCGGCACCCCCTTGGCGGTGCCGAGCGGGGCGCCGAGCGTGACCATCACCTCGCCGGCGACCGGCGCGCTCGTGCCCACCCGGGCCGCCGTGACCGCCCAGGTCACCGGCGACCCGCTGGCCACCGTCACGCTCGCCGCGCAGGTGGGCGACAGGCCGTGGAAGTTGGTCGGGACCGCGACCAGGGCGCCGTACACGATCTACCACGACCTCGCTGGGCTGTCGGGCGGCACCACGGTGCGGTACAAGGCGGTGGTGCGGGACAGCAGGGGCCGCCTCGGCTCGACCACCAGCGCGATCACCGTCGGCACGCCGGTCGTCCCGACCAGCCCCGGCTACGCGGTCGTGCACTACCAGCGGCCGGCCGGCGACTACGACAACTACGGCCTGTACGTCTGGGGCGACGTCGACGACTCGATGTCCACCACCTGGCCCAACGGGCAGCCGTTCGTGGGCGAGGACGCGTACGGGAAATTCGCCTTTGTGAAGTTGAAGCCCGGCGCCAAGAACATGGGCTTCATCGTGGTCGGCAAGGACGGGGTCAAGGACGTGGAGAGCGACCGCTCCCTGGACCCGTCCAAGAACCCGGAGGCGTGGCTCAAGCAGGGCGATCCGGCGGTCTACACCAGTCACGACTACCCGGCGCAGGACCAGAACACGGCGATCATCCACTACCACCGGGCGGACGGCGATTACAGCGGCTGGGGGCTGCACGTCTGGGACGGCGCGGCCACCGGCACCGACTGGGGCTCGCCGCTGCCGCCGGCCGCGACCGACTCGTACGGTGTGACCTTCAAGGTGCCGCTGGCGGCCGGGGCGACCGGGCTCAGCTACATCGTGCACAAGGGCGACACCAAGGATCTGCCGGACGACCAACGGCTCGACTTCGCCACCGCGGGGCGGGAGGTGTGGCTGCTGTCCGGGGTCACCGACCGCCTGCTGCCGGTGGTGAAGAAGGCCGGCACCGGCGGCGTGATCGACCCGTCCAAGTCGTCGGCGGTGTGGATCGACCGGGGGACGATCGCCTGGAAGCCCGGCGATTCCACCGACGGCAAGCAGTATGCGCTGGTATCCGCATCCGATGGCGGGATCGGCGTCGCGAACGGGGAACTCACCGGTTCGTACAAGACGGTTCCGCTCAGCGCGCGCCGGGACGGCCTGACCGAGGCCGAGCGTACGAAGTTCCCGCACCTTTGGCAGTACGACGCCTTTAACGTGGGAAATGGCGATATTTCGGGCATGCTGCGGGGACAGGTCGTGGTGACCGAGCGGGACGCGGCGGGCAACCTGCTCTCCGCGACCGGGGTGCAGACCGCGGGAGTGCTCGACGACCTCTACCCGGCGGCGACCGGGGCGAGCCTCGGGCCGGTGGGGACGACGCTGTCGGTCTGGGCGCCGACCGCGCACACCGTCGACCTGCAGCTGTACGACACCCCGACCGCGGCCGCGCAGACCGTGGCGATGAAGCGGGACGACCGGACCGGTGTCTGGTCGGTGCACGGCCCGGCGAGTTGGAAGGGGAAGTATTACGCCTACCGGGTCGCGGCCTGGCAACCGGCTGCCCAGAAGATCGTCACGGCGACGGTCACCGACCCGTACTCCCTAGGTCTGTCGACCGACTCGAAGCTGAGCCGGATCGTCGACCTGGCCGATCCGGCGCTCGCGCCGGCGGGCTGGTCGGGTCTGCGCAAGCCGGCCGCCACCGCGCCTGCCAAGATCCAGATCTCCGAGCTTTCGGTACGCGATTTCTCGATGGCGGATGCGAGCGTCCCGGCCGCGTCGCGGGGCACGTACGAGGCGTTCACCGATCCGAACACGGCCGGCATGCGGCATCTCGCGGCGCTGGCGAAATCCGGCGTGACCCATCTTCATCTGCTGCCGGTCTTCGACTTCGCGACGATCCCGGAGAACCGGGCCGACCAGCAGGTGCCGGCGTGTGACCTGGCGTCGCTGCCGCCCGACTCGGACAAACAGCAGGCGTGCGTCGCCGCGGTGGCCGCCCAGGACGGCTACAACTGGGGGTACGACCCGCTGCACTACACGACGCCCGAGGGCGGGTACGCGGTCGACCCCGACGATCGGACGCTCGAGTTCCGGCAGATGGTCCAGGGGATCAACAAGGCCGGGCTGCGCGTGGTGATGGACGTCGTCTACAACCACACATCGGCGGCGGGCACCGACCCCAACTCGGTGCTCGACCAGATCGTGCCGGGCTACTACCAGCGGCTGCTCGCCGACGGGACGGTCGCCAACTCGACCTGCTGCGCCAACACCGCGCCGGAGAACGCGATGATGGGCAAGCTCGTCGTGGACTCGATCGTGACCTGGGCCAAGGCGTACAAAATCGATGGTTTCCGCTTCGACTTGATGGGTCATCACCCGAAGGCCAACATCCTGGCGGTGCGGGCCGCCCTCGACCGGCTCACGCTCGCGAAGGACGGCGTCGACGGCAAGAGCATTTACCTGTACGGCGAGGGCTGGGACTTCGGGGAGGTCGCCGGGAACGCCCGGTTCGTGCAGGCGACCCAGGCGAACATGGCGGGGACCGGGATCGGGACGTTCAACGACCGGCTGCGCGATGCCGTGCGGGGTGGTGGGCCGTTCGACTCGGATCCGCGGGCTCAGGGCTTTGCGTCCGGTCTCTATACCGACCCGAACGGGGACACGGTCAACGGGTCGCCGGCCGAGCAGAAGGCCCGCCTGCTGCACGACCAGGACCTCATCAAAGTGGGCCTTTCCGGAAATCTCGCTTCTTACCGTTTTGTCGACTCTGCCGGGAATGCCGTGACCGGTTCGCAGGTGGACTACAACGGGTCGCCGGCGGGATACACGGCACAACCGTCGGATGCGATCACCTATGTGGACGCGCACGACAACGAGATTCTGTACGACGCGCTCGCCTACAAGCTGCCGCAAGGGACGTCTGGGGCAAATCGGGCGCGGATGCAGACGCTGGCGCTCGCCGCCACGGCCCTCGGGCAGGGTGTCGGATTTGTCGCCTCGGGGAGTGAGCGTCTTCGGTCCAAGTCCTTGGATCGCAACTCGTTCAACTCGGGCGATTGGTTCAACCAGATCATTTGGGATTGTGCCGACGGCAACGGGTTCGGCCGCGGCCTGCCGCCCGCTTCCGACAACTCGGACAAATGGCAATATGCTCGGCCGTTGCTGGCCGACCCGTCGCTGGTGCCGGGCTGTTCTGAGATCAACCAGGCCGACCAGACCTACCAGGAGCTGCTGCGGATCCGCCGCTCCTCGCCGGTCTTCGGCCTGCCGACCGCCGCCGAGGTGCAGAAGCGCCTCACGTTCCCGCTCTCCGGCACGGCCGAGACCCCGGGGGTCATCACGATGACTCTGGACGGACGGGGCCTCGACCCGACCTGGAAGTCGGTGACCGTGGTGTTCAACGGTACCCCGGCGGCCACCTCCCAGACCGTGGCCGCGCTGGCCGGGAAGCGGATCAGTCTGCATCCCGTCCAGCGGGCCTCGGCCGACCCGGCGGTCCGGACGGCGTCCTACGAGCGGTCCTCCGGGACGTTCACGGTCCCCGCCCGTACGGTCGCGGTGTTCGTGGAAAGTTGATCGGCGGGGCCCGGGCGTCCCAGGTAATACCCCTGGGCGTACCGGGCCCCCATCCGGCCCAGCAGCTCGAGCTGGTCCTCGGTCTCCACCCCCTCGGCCACCACCTTCAGGCCGAGCGTGTGCCCGAGCTGGATCACGGCGCTGACCAGCTCCTGCTGCGGCCGGTTGCCCTCCATCCCGTCGATGAACGACCGGTCCACCTTGAGCACGTCCACCGGGATGTCCCGCAGGTAGCCCAGCGACGAGTACCCGGTCCCGAAGTCGTCGATCGCCACCCGCACGCCCAGCTCGCGCAGCTCGTCGAGCCGGGCCGAGGTGACCGCGACGTCGCGCATCAGCACCGTCTCGGTCAGCTCCAGCACCAGCGAGTGCGGCGAGAGCCCGGTCGTGGCCAGCGCGTACGCCACCCGGTCGGTCAGGTCGGGCACGTCCAGGTTGGCCGCCGACAGGTTCACGCTCACCCAGCCCGGCGCACCGTCCGGGTCCCGGTCCTGCCACTGCTTGACCGCCTGGCAGGCCTCGAACAGCACCCACCGGTCGATCTCGGTGATCAGCCCGGTCTCCTCGGCCAGCGGGATGAACGCCCCCGGCTGCTGCAGCCCTCGCACGGGGTCCTGCCAGCGGACCAGGGCCTCCACCCCGGAGAGCTTGCGGCTGCCCAGGTCGACCACCGGCTGCAGGTGCAGGCGCAGCTCGCCCTGGTGCACCGCGTCGCGCAGCCGCGACTCGCTGTCCAGCCGGTCCAGCAACTGCTCGTGCATGCGGTTCTCGAAGATCTGGTAGCAGCCCTTGCCGCGGGCCTTCGCCGCGTACATCGCCACGTCCGCGTTGCGGATCACCTCGTCGGCGTCGCCGGTGCTGCTCAGCACCACGCCGATGCTCACCGAGATCACCGCCTTGCGGCCGTGCAGCAGGAACGGCTGGTTCAGCGTTTCCAGGCAGGCCTGGGCCAGCGCCTCCACCGCCGGTCCGCCGGCGTCCTCGATCAGCACCGCGAACTCGTCGCCGCCGAGCCGGGCCACCGTGTCTCGCGGGCGCAGCGCCGCGACCAGCCGGTCCGCGGCGGTGCGCAGCAGCAGGTCGCCGGCGTTGTGCCCGAGCGAGTCGTTGACCTTCTTGAAGCCGTCCAGGTCCAGGTACAGTACGGCGGTCTCCCGGGTGCGGGTCATCGCGTGCTCGAGCCGGTCGAGGAACAGCTTGCGGTTGGGCAGCCCGGTCAGGCCGTCGTGCAGGGCCTGGTGGCGCAGGTCGTGCTCGAGCGCGCGCTGGCGACTGACGTCGCGCAGCACGACCACCGCGCCGAGTCGCGCGCCGTCCTTGGCGATGGTGTTGATGGTGTACGCGACCCGCACCGTCGATCCGTCCGGCCGGGGCAGCGTCCCCTCCCGGTCGCCGTCGCCCCCGGCGAGCTCGTCGTCCGGCAGGATGAGTCGCGCCTCCGAGCCGAGCAGCCCGTCCACGCCGAGCCCGGTGATCCGGCCGGCCGCCCGGTTGGCGAAGGTGATCCGGCCGCCGGCGTCCACCCCGCAGATGCCCTCGCCGGCGTTCGCGAGGATGCTGTCGGTGTACTCCTTGGCCAGGATCTCCCGGGCCGAGCGTTCGAGCCGCTCGGCCATGTCGTCGAAGGTCCGCCCGAGCCGGCTGATCTCGTCCCGCCCCTTGAGCGCCACCCGGCCCGAGTAGTCGCCGTCCCGGATGACCTGCACGGCCCGGGTCAGCGAGTTGATCCGCTTGGTGATCGACCCGGAGATCACCAGGCCGAGCAGCAGGATCAGCAGGATGCAGACCACCATGGCGACGACGATGCTGCGCCGGGTCTTCGCGGTGTCCGCCAGCATCTGCCGGTAGATCGGGGTGTACTCGAGCACGACGGCGCCCTTGATCGCCTTCCCCGGCCCGATCAGCGGCACGACGACCTGCTGGATGCCCTCCGGGTAGTCGACGCTGACCTCGACGAACACGCGCGACTTCCCGTCGGCGATGGTGTCGTGTACCTGGTGGTCGTCGTCCTCGGTGAAGGGCAGGCCCGCGCTGCTCAGTTTCGCGTCGGCCAGGATCCGTTCGTTCTGGTCGACCACGACGATGTCGCGGTCCTGCAGGTCGTGCAGGCGCTTGAGGTATGCGGCGAGGCCGCGCGCGTTGTACATCAGCGACGTGGGCTGCTCGCCGTCGCTGTCGGCGGCCAGGCCGAACGCGACGTCCTTGGCGATGCCGCGGGCGACCTGCTCGGCCTCGGTGACCGCCGCCTGGCGGGCCGCGACCCGGTCGGCGCGCAGCACGACGCCACCGGTCACGGCGACCAGGGCCGCCGCTGCCAGAAACGCACCCAGCAGCTTCCGCCGTACGTTCATCCCCATCCGTCCCGTCTTCCACCGTTCCTTTCGGCGGCGGGCGGCAGATCATGAGGGGCTGGTCAGCCTCAGGAGGACCACGCCCGGGTCCGGGCCGTACTTGGCGGCGTACCGGTCCCCGGCGGCGCCGGCCGGGCCGTCGGCCAGCACGTACCGGGAGCCGTCGACGGCCGCCTCGTGGTCGGGGTGGAAGGCGTATTTGGCGACCGGGTGCACGTTGACCCAGTGCTCGCCGTCGTGGATCACGTACCGCAGGTCCTGCTCGACGACCGTGTCGCCGACGGTCAGCCGCAGCCGGACCCGGTAGTGGTCGCCGATGCGCAGCAGGCCGGGCGCGTTCCACCGGTTCTCGAACGCCTCCAGGGCCAGCGCGCCGAGGTCGCCGCGGACCCGGACCTCGCGCTGGTCGCTCTCGCTGACCCGCCGGTTGCGGAACAGGCCGTAGGAGAGCCAGTCGTCGACCCGGTAGCAGGCGTGCGCCGGGCCGACCGGGCTGATCCGTACCTGGAAGAGCTGGGCGTGCCGCTCGGGCAGCTGCCGGACCAGGTCGTCGAGCCGCTCGATGTTCTGCCGGATCAGCGCGAGCGCGTCGGTCGGGGCGACCTGCCGGGCACGCTCGGCGGCATCCGGCGACGACGGGTCGGTGAGCAGGAGCCGGAACCGTACGCCGCGGTCCAGCGCGGCCCGGACCGCGGCGGTGAAGGCCGGCTCGAAGCGCGGCTCAAGCAGGCCGGTCCAGTACTTCCAGACGTCGACGTGGTCGGTGGCCCGCTCGATCCGGCGGATCACGCCGCGGTAGTCGAGGCGGCCGCGCCAGCGCACCGCGTTGCGGTTGAGCGACAGCACCAACGGCTGCAACACCAGCACCGCGAGCACCAGGTCGAGCAGGTTGGAGCCGACGTTGATGCGCAGCTGGGTGCCGAAGGCCGGGGTGTCCCGCGCCGGGTAGAGCAGCAGGAAGCAGGCGAGCAGCAGCAACACGCCGATCAGCACGTACAGGTAGGAGAGCCGGAATCGGCGGCGCATGCCCGCTATCGTGGCAGATCGATGCCCGGATAATGATCCGGTGAGCGACACGGGACGGACCGAGGCCTTCAGCGATGGCGTGCTCGCCATCGCCATCACGTTGCTGGTTCTGGATCTGCGGGTGCCGGTGAGCCACGGGACGCTTGCGCGGGACCTGGCGCACGAGTGGCCGGCGTATGCCGCCTATTTGACCAGCTTTCTGATCATCGGGATCATCTGGGTCAACCATCACGGGGTGTTCCAGCTGGTCGGGCGGGTCGACCGGGTGACCTTGTTCCTCAACCTTCTGCTGTTGATGACGGTGGTGGCGATCCCGTTCACGACCGCGCTGATGTCCGAGTACCTGCGCGACGGAGGAGCTGACGCGCGTACGGCAGCCTTGGTTTATTCGTTTGTCATGCTGGCGATGTCGATGTCCTTCGCGGCGTTGTACACCCATGTGGCGCGGCATCCGGCGCTGCTGGCGGACGGGGTGGACCCGGCCGGGGTGCGCGGCTCGATCGTCCGGTTCAGCGCGATCGGGACGGTGCTGTATCTGACGACGATGGTGGTGGCGTTGTTCAGTGCGCCGTTGTGTCTGGTCGCGCACTTCGTGATCGCGCTGTACTACTGCTTCCAGCAGATTCGGCCGTCCCTCCGTCGCCCGGGGAGCGGGTGACCGTGTCGCCGGTCACATGGCGTCACATCGTGCAGGGCGGCGGCGTCGGGTGAACATGACTTCTGTTCTGGACACCCTCGACAACTTCGAAGGCGACATCGTCGAGCCGGGCGCGGCGGACTACGAGTCGGCCCGGCGCGCGGTTCTGACCGTCGGCAGTCCGGCGTACGTGCTGCGACCGGCCGGCGTGGGCGACGTGCGGGCGGCCGTCCGCTTCGCGGCGTCGTCCGGCTTGCCGCTGGCGGTTCGCGGCGGCGGGCACAGCTTTCCGGGCTTCGCCACCAACGACGGCGGCTTGGTGATCGATCTGTCCCGCCTGTCGGCCGTTTCCCTTGGCGGCGGGTCTCTCGTGCGGGTCGGGGGTGGCGCCACGTGGGGTGCCGTGGCCGACGCGCTGGACCCGCACGGCCTGGCCATCTCGTCCGGCGACACCCGGAGCGTGGGCGTCGGCGGACTCACCTTGAGCGGGGGCATCGGCTGGAAGGTCCGCAAGCACGGCCTGGCCCTGGACAGCCTGGTCGGAGCCGAGGTGGTCACCGCCGACGGCTCGGTGCTGCGCGCCGACGCGACCGAGAACCCATCACTGTTCTGGGCCCTGCGCGGCGGCGGCGGCAACTTCGGGGTGGTGACGGCATTCGAGTTCGAGGCCCAGCCCACCACGGCAGTCCACCACGGAAAGCTCAGCTTCCCGGCGACGTCGGCCGCGGCGGTCCTGCAGGGGTGGGCGACCTACATGCGCGGCGCCCCCGAGGAGCTGACCGCGATCGCCACCCTGGCCAACCCCTTCGCCGGCGGCCCCGACGCCCCCGTCGAGATCCATCTCATGTTCGACGGAGACGACCCCTCCGCAGCCGCCACCGCCATCGACCCGATCCGCCGGCTGGCCCCGCTGCTGACCGACGACGTGACCCTGAAGCCGTACGGCTCGGTACTGGAAGCCGGAATGACCCCACCGCCCGGCATCCGCCTGGTCACCCGCAGCGCCTTCATCGCCCCAGCGTCGGTATCGGCCGCCCTGGCGCACCTGGTCGAGGCGGCGGCCTCCGGCAAATCCCCGTTCCTGGCCATCCGCACCGTCGGCGGCGCGGTCTCCCGGGTAGCCGACGACGCCACGGCCTACCCTCACCGCAAGGCCGAACTGCTGGTAGTCGCCACAACGCTGGGCCCCGACCCGGTCATCGCGGCGGCCACTCCCGCGCTGAACGCCTTCTGGCACCGCCTGGCCCCGCACACGATGGGCGCCTACGCAAACTTCCTCAGCTCATCGACCGAAGTGGACGTCGCCGCCGTCTACCCACCCAACACCTACCGCCGGTTGGCAACGGCCAAGCGCCAATACGACCCGTCAAACCTGTTCGCCGCCAACCACAACGTCCGCCCACAGTAGACCGGTGCGCTCGTGCGCTCGTGCGCTCGTGCGGCCGTGCGCTCGTGCGGCAGTGCGCTCGTGCGGCAGTGCGCTCGTGCGGCAGTGCGGCAGTGCGGTCGCTCACGCGTGGGTATGGCCGGCCCACGGCCCGTGCGACCGTTCGCGGGTGCGGGCGTCCGGCGCGCGCGTGCTGTGTGCTGCGGCTGACTCGCGTGCCCGCGCGACCGCTCGCGGGCGCGTTGGCCCGGCTCGCGTGCTGTGCACTGGCGCCCGGCTCGCGTGCCCGTGCAACCGCTCGCGGTGCGCGCGACCGACCTGCGTGCCCGTGTGAGCCCCCGCGGTGCGTGCGACCGGTGCCCGTGCGACCGGCTCGGGCATGTGCGACCGGCTCGGGCATGTGCGACCGGCTCGGGCATGTGCGACCGGCTCGCGCGCCCGCTCGCCCGGCCTGCGTGCCCCGCGCGACCGCTCGCCGGCGCGTGTGGCCGCGCGGTGTGGCCGGCTCGCGCGTGCGTGCTCCCGGCTGGCGCGTGCTTGCGACCAGCTCGGGCGCCCGTGTGACCCGCCCGTGTGACCGGCCCGTGTGACCGGCCCGTGTGACCGGCCCGTGTGACCGGCCCGCGCGGCCCCGTGACCGCGCACGTCAGCTGACGCCCGAGGGCACTCGGCGGCTCGCCCGCTGGCCCGCGCTTGCTCGGCAGGTGGCCGGCTCACCGGTCGACCCGCCTGTCAGGGGCCGGGCGGATGGGTCACCCCGAAGGGACACACGGCGTCTCTGCCCGTGTCCCGTCCTGGATGGCCGCGCCCGCCGCTCTCCGGGGGCGGAGGCCTTCCAGTCTCGGGTGGCCGGGCCCGCCCCCGCTTCAGGCGGCGGGACTGCCGTCTCATGTGGCGGGCCTGCCTGTTCAGGTGGCCGCCGGGTCGCGGGTGGCTGGCCCGCCCGTCTCGCGTGGCGGGGGTCTGCCGGACTCGGGCCGTGCGGGTCGCCCGCCTCAGGTGGCCGGGCCCGGGGTGTGGCCGGGCGCTATCGAGGCCTGCACTACCAGCGCGGCGGCGCCGATGCCGGCTGCGTCCCGTGGCTGAGCGGACAACTCGACCGCGACCGGGTGCCGGAGGCGGGCGTGCGCGGTCCGCTCGAGGTGCTCGCGCAGACGGCGGGCGTAGATCGAGCCGGCTAACGCAACGCCCGGGCCGGTGAGCACCAGGCGGCTGAGGTCTAGCAGGTTGACCATCGAGGTCACGGCGACCGCCAACAGCGCGGCCGCGCGGTCGATCACCTCGAAGGCGGTCCGGTTGCCGTTCACCGCGGCGCGGGCCACCTGGTCGTACGCGATCGAGTCGGTTGTCGCGGCCCCGATCACCGGACGCAGGGCGGGGATCTCCCGGGCCGCCGCGGCGGTGGCCGCCATCGACGCGTACCGCTCGACACAGCCGCGGTTGCCACAAGGGCAGAGCCGCCCGGCGTAGTCGATCGAGACATGCCCGAGCTCGCCGGCGTCGAAGCTGGCGCCCCGGAAGAGCGCGCCACCGAAGACGAACCCGGCGCCGATTCCGGTCGAGACGTAGATGCTGCCGAAGGACTGCTCCCGGGAGACCCGGCGGCTCCAGAACTCGCCCAGCGCCGCCGCGGCCGCATCGTTCTCCGCGATCACCGGCAGGCCCAGCCGCGAGGACAGCGCCGCACGATCGAAGGACGGCCCGGCATCGCCAGGACAGGACGCGGGGGCCACCACCGCCAAGCCCTCGATGCGGTCGCGGGGCAGGTCGAGCGCGGCCGTGAAGTCGTCGAACCGCTCGGTCAGCTGTTCCGGCAACGCGCCCGCGACGCGCGGCACCATCTCCCGGCCGATCAGGCCGCCGGTGAGGTCGATCGCCACGCACGTCACCGTTTCCGGACCCAGGTGGAAGCCGACACCGAAACGGTTCTGCGGGTTGATCGCGATGAGCTTCCGCGGCTTGCCGCGCAGCGAGTCGGCCGACCCCACCTCGTGGATGATGCCGTCGGCGATCAGGTCGCGGACGATATTCGAGATCGACGGCGCTGTGAGGCCGGTCAGGTCGGCCAGCTCGACCCGACTGATCGCCACGGCCGAGCGGATCACGTCCACGACGAGGGCCCGGCTGCCCGGGCCGGCCGCGGGCGCTTCCCGACGTGCCATCTGTCCTCTCCGGTCCGAACGGCGATCTCTTACGGTGCGGGGCCTGTACTAGGCGATACGGTACCGGCCGGGACCGTTGGTGATCGGGAGGAGCGACGTGATGCAGCCGCGACGAGTCGGCCTCGTGCTGACCCGCCCCGCCCGGGTGCTCGGTGAAGAGCCCTACTACCACGAATTCATCGAGGGCCTCGAGCGCATGCTGACCCCGATGGGCGTTTCGGTGCTGCTGAAGGTGGTCACCGATCGGGCGGCCGAGACGGCGACCTACCAGCGGTGGGCGGCCGACCGGCAGGTCAGCGGCGTGCTCCTCGTCGACCTGGCGCCCGGCGACGAGCGGGCCCAGCTGGTCGAACGCCTGGAGCTGGCGGCTGCGGTGATCGGTGACCCGTCGACCGCGCCGGGGCTGCCGGCCGTGCGGACCGATGACGCCGGCGGTGCCCGGGAGGCCACGCGATTCCTGGCCGAGCGGGGGCACCGCACGATCGGGCACGTCAGCGGGCCGATGGGTTTCGCCCAGACGCAGCTGCGCCGCGACGGCTTCGAGGCGGAGGCAGCGGTGCGCGGCATGACGGTGCTGAAGGCCGAGGGCGATTTTTCGTACGAGTCGGGCAAGGCCGCGGCGGAGACGCTGCTGCGGACCGCGGCGACGGCGATCGTCTTCGACAACGACGTGATGGCCATCGCCGGTCTCGAGGCGGCCCGTGAGGCCGGCCGGACCGTGCCGGCCGACGTCTCGGTCATCGCCTGGGACGACTCGGCACAGTGCCAGCTTGCCGTCCCGGCCCTCTCGGCGCTGAGCCACGACGCAGAGCGCATCGGCGAGCTGGCCGCCGCTGCCATCCTCGACGCGATGACCGGCCCGGAGGCCGTCGTCTACGAGGCGCCGGACGCGCACATCGTGGTGCGCGAGAGCACGAACTAACCGCGCGAGATCGACAATTACCAGGTCAACGCCCATGGCTCCGCATCCTACAACCAATTAATTTATTAATCTAACCTTGACAGCGAGGCGGCGGCAGACGCATGCTGGGCGCCTCAAGCGGAGCCGAGGCAGAGACGGACAGAGAGTGAAAGGAATCCTCGATGATCACGGCGGAAGACCTCGCTGGTCGATGGACGCTGCCAACGGCAACGAGCCTCGGCGTTCCGGCCAACCCCAACGGGATCAGTCCCGCGAGAGGGCCACGCGCGCCCGGCGCATCGAGCGGACCCGTCAGCGACGGCGCGTCGAGCGCATCCGGCGCAATCGCTGGGCCGCCCAGGTCCGGCGTCTTCGACGGGCCGGCCGCTGACGCCGCCCCGGCGACCGTGCCTGGGCGTGTCCACACTGACCTCATGGCGGTGGGTCCGCCGATCGCATCAAGGCGGCTGCCCGGCCGATCGGCCCGTTCCTTGGCAAGAACGAGAAAGCGATTGCCGGGCAGCCGAGGATTCGGCCGCGTGGGCGGTGCGGCTTGACTCGATGAAGCGTCACCCGGCGGTGCGGCTTGACTCGATGAAGCGTCACCCGGCGGTGCGGCTCGACTCGATCAAGCGTCACCCGGCTGTGCGGCTTGGCAGTCGCCGGGTGGTGCGCATGGTGGCTACCGATGGCTGGGCTTCGCGGCTTCCAGCGTGGCGCGGCTTGGTGGTCGCCGGCCGCACGGGGGACTAGCGACGGGGGTGGGAGGCGAAGAAGTGCCAGAAGGCGTCGGTGGCGTTCAGGGCGGCGGAGGGTGTGTCGATACGGGCGACGCGTTCCAGGAGCGGTTTGTCGGCGCTGCCGGGCCACTGGTGACCGGCGCCGGTGATGGTGATGAGTTCGACGGATCTGCCGGTTGGGCAGTTGGCGAGGGAGGTCGTCACCGGGCCCGAGGTGGTCGTTGCGGGTGGCTTGCAGCCGTCTACGGTGCGCCAGCGGGCCACTAGGTCGGGGACCGCGGGGCCGTTGATTTTGGCGAAGCCGTCGCCCTGGCCGCCCTGGTAGGGGATTCGGGTGTCGGCCGTGCCGTGGATGTGCAGCACTGAGACGGGATGTGGGGACGCGCAGTCGCCGAGCAGGGTGGCCGAGTCGGGGCCGATCGCCGCGAAGAGGGTGGTGTCGCAGGCCAGGCGGTAGGCCATGAGGCCGCCGTTGGAGATGCCGGTGGCGTAGATCCGGTTCGGGTCGATCGGCAGCGTGGCGGACACCTCGTGGACCACCTGGGTGATGAAGGCTACGTCGTCGATGTTCGAATCGGCGGGCACGCCGCAGCAGCCGCCGCCCGCGTTCCAGGCCGCGCGGACGCCGTCGGGGTAGGCGACCACGAAGTGGTTGGCGTCGGCCTCGGCGTTCCAGCCGTAGTAGGACTGGGCCTGGCCGGCGCTGCCGAAGCCGCCGTGCAGCATGACCACGAGCGGCACTCGCGACGCGGGCAGTCCAGCCGGTCGATAGAGGATGTAGGTGCGGTCCCGGCCGCCGATCGATATGGTCCGGGTTGAGGAGCCGGTGGCCGCGGGGACTGATGTGGGGCCGGTTTCGGTGCGGGTGCGGCAGGCGGCGCAGGCCGCGACCACCGCGGCGAGGGTCAGCGCGATGGCGATCAGGCGTCGGGCGGCGGTCATGCCGGAAGTGTCGGGCGGGCGGGTAAGCATTCGGTAAGCCCGCCGTGCGGATCGGATCACGGAGTGTGGGCCGGTCCGCGATGAGGCGCAGCGTGCGGTCGGCGATGCGGTGCGGTGGTGCGGGCCGGCTGCGGGTGCGGCGGTGTGGGCCGGCTGCGGTGCGGCGGTGTGGGCCGGCTGCGGTGCGGCGGTGTGGGCCGGCTGCGGTGCGGCGGTGTGGGCCGGCTGCGGGCGGCTGCACGCGGTGCTCGGGGTGGGCGGCCTGCGCGCGGTGCTGGGGTGGGCGGCCTGCGCGCGGTGCTCGGGGTGGGCGGCCTGCATGCGGTGCTCGGGGCGGGCGGCCTGCGCGCGGTGCTCGGGGTGGGCGGCCTGCGCGCGGTGCTCGGGGTGGGCGGCCTGCGGTGGCGCTGGGGCAGGCGGGCTGTGGCGGTGAGTGGTCAGGCCGCGGCGGATAGTTCGGTTCGGGTGGGGGAGTCGGTGAGGCGGCGGGCGGGGCGCAGCTTGTTGGTGACGCCCAGCGCGACGGCGATCAGGACTGCCGCGCCGGTGATGATGCCGACCGCGGCCGTCGGTACGTTGAAGAGCTTCAGGGCGCTGGCCAGCAGGACGATGACCAGGGCCGCGCGGACCAGGCCGCCGGGCGCGCGGGAGGAGATGCGCGAGCCGATCAGCACGCCGGGGACCGAGCCGATCAGGACGGCCGCCGCCAGGTCGAGCTTCAGGTCGCCGAACAGGGCGTGGCCCAGCGCGGCCGACGTGACCAGCGGGATGGCCTGGATCAGGTCGGTGCCGACCAGGTCGTTCGCGCGCAGTTTCGGGTACATCGCCAGCAGGACCACGATGATCAGGGAGCCGGAGCCGACCGAGGTCAGGCCGACGATCAGGCCGCCGACGGCGCCCAGCAGGGCGGTCGGGAGGGGCTTGACCTCGACCTTCGGGGCGGGGCCGTCCAGCGGCGGGCGGCGGCGTGCCGTCCAGGCCTTGACCAGCAGGCCGCCGGCCGCCAGGACCAGGGCCACGCCCAGGGCGATGCGGATGGTCTGCTGGACGCTGTCGTCGTCGCCGATCAGGCGGAGCAGCAGCACGCCGAGGAAGGCGCTGGGGACGCTGCCGACGCACAGCCAGCGGACCATCGGCCAGTTGACCGTGCCGCGGCGGGCGTGGACGAAACCGCCGAAGGGCTTCATCACGGCGCTCGCGGCCAGGTCGCTGGAGACGGCAGCGATCGGGGGCACGCCGAACACCAGCACCAGGATGGGGGTCATCAGGGCGCCGCCGCCCATGCCGGTGAGGCCGACGATGACGCCGACGCCCAGGCCGGCGAGCGCCAAGGTGAGATCCATGCGGCGATCCTCGCCGAGGAACACCCACCTTGTCCACTAAATCAGTGGAGATTGTCGACTTTCCCGAAGGCTGGAACGGAAGCTGGGAACGGACGCCGGGACGACCTCCAGGAGCAGGGCGATGTCGGCGCCGGGCATCGGGCGGGCGAAGTGGAAGCCCTGGGCGAACCGGTAGCCCATCTTGTGCAGCCGGTACGCCTGGTCGGCCGTCTCGACGCCCTCGGCCACCGCCTCGATCCGCAGGCCCTCGGTGATGCCGATCAGGCCGTCGACGATCACCGCCTGGGCGGACGCGCCGGTCACCCCGTCGACGAACGACTTGTCCACCTTCAGGATCTTGACCGGGCAGTCCACCAGCAGGCTCAGCGAGGACTGGCCGGTGCCGAAGTCGTCCAGCGCGACGCGAAGGCCGAGGGCGTGCAACGCGCGTACGGCGTCCAAGGCCTCTCCCGTGCCCAGCACCGCGGTCTCGGTGACCTCCGCGACCAGGCGGTGGGGCGTCAGTCCCGAGCTGCGCAGCAGCTCGTCGACCTCGGCCGGGAAGTCCGGCTCGCGCAGCTGGCGGGCCGAGATGTTGACGCTCACCTTCTCCGGGGCGGCGTCGCCGTAGGTCAGCTCCCACTCGCGGGCCTGCCGCACCACCTCGCGCAGCACCCAGCGACCCAGCTCGACGATGTAGCCGTTGCGCTCGGCCAGCGGGATGAAAACCGCGGGCGAAACCAGACCGTGTACGGGGTGCCGCCAGCGGATCAGCGCCTCCACCCCGGCGAGCCGCCCGTGCGGCAGCTCGACGATCGGCTGGTAGAGCACGAACAGCTCGTCGCGGGCGATCGCCTGGCGCAGGTCGGCCGCGAGCCGGGCGTCGGCGTCGGCGATCTGGTCCATGACCGGGTCGAACCACATGCAGCGGCCGCCGCCATTGTTCTTGGCGGCGTACATCGCCACGTCGGCCCGGCGGATCAGCTCCTCGGGCGTGTCGCCGGGGCGGGCCGCGGTGACGCCGATGCTGACCCGGGGCGCGAGATCCTGGCCGCCGAGCGAGAGCGGCTGCTGCACCCGGTCGAGCACGTCCCGCAGCAGCTCGGTGATCTCGCCTGCCGAGGAGGGGCCGGACAGCAGCAGCGTGAACTCGTCGCCGCCCTGCCGCGCGATGAAATCCGAGGGCCGCAGCCGCTCGTGCAGCCGCTCGCTGACCGCCCGGAGCAGGGCGTCGCCCATGCCGTGCCCCATCCGGTCGTTGATCACCTTGAAGTCGTCCAGGTCGAGCAGCGCCACGTGCAGCGGAGCGCCCAGCCGCGACGTGACCTGCTCGGCGAAGAGCGATCGGTTCGCGATGCCGGTGAGCGCGTCGTGGCCGATCTGGTGGTCGAGCTCGGCCTGGTACTCCCGCAGCCGGCCGAGGTTGGCGTCGACCGTCTCGAGCAGGCGCCGGTTGTCGCGCAAGGCGCTGACCTGCCGGGTCACCACCAGCGCGGTGAGCGCCGCGACGCAGATCGCGGTGCCCAGGTGGGCGCTGCTGTCCCGGGCCTCGCCGGCCAGCAGCAGGGCGGTCATCGCGGCGACCGCCACGTACGGCAGAACGCTGATTCGCGCTGTCCGCCGGTCGGTGGGCGGGGGACAGGTGGTGTGCCGCTGCCGCTCGGCGGCGAACACGGTGAACATCGAGGCGATCGGGCCGGCCAGGAACGAGGTGGTGAGCCAGGGCCGCTCGACGAACGCGGGGGCCAGCGCGCCGCTGCCCGCGGAGAGCGCGATGCCGGCCGACAGGATGTGCAGCGCGCGCCGGTCGATCTCGCCGGTGCCGGCGAAGGCGATCTTGACGATGGCGATCATGACGATCAGAGCGAGGGCGCAGATCGCCAGCATCGCGCCGTTCTGGGCGGTCCACTCGGCGCCGGTACCGAGCCAGTACCGCCAGAGGAAACCGCCGCAGGTGATCACCAGGACGCCCGCGTCCAGCGCGAACCGGGCCCAGTCGCCGCGGGTATGCCGCCAGGCCGGCAGCCGCAGCAGCGCCCAGACCATCAGCAGCACGACCGCCAGCAGCAGGGTCATGGTGACCGGGCCGATGGATGGGCCGGGCGCCGAGGGGCCGGTGAGCGCGTCGTGCGTGTTGGCGAGCTCGGCGATCGCCAGCACGCCGTTGGCCAGCGCGACGGTGCGCCAGAAACGCCGGGTGGTGGCGGCCATGTCCGGGCGGCGGGCGGCACGCAGGCTGGCGTACGTGGAAAGCGTCGCCGCCGCCATCACCGGCAGCCACCCGATCACCGGGTGGTGCGGCCGGTGCCGCCATCCGGCCAGCAGCCAGACGGCCTCGAAGGCGACCAGCGCGACCGCGAGCGCGATCACGCCGGCCGGCCTTCGTACGGCGACGGCGGCGGGCATGACGGTCAGTTCGGTGCCGCGGTCGCCGGAATGAGGAGTGTGCGGGGTGCGGTTCGGGTGCCGAACCGGATAGGTCAGACGTATGGCGCATCGTCGGCTGGGTCACAATCGCCTCGGGAGATCGCCATGGGGAGGCAGGAGCGCTAGTGTACGAAACAGTTTCGTTTCGCATGGCCGCACGGTTGGGGGGATGTCATGACTGAGCAGACCACCGTCGCCGCGGCCGTGCGTGCCCGCAAGCTCGACGAGGAGCGTGCGCAGGCGATCCTGCGGGCCACCTACGAGCTGCTCGGCGAGATGGGCTACCAGGGGCTCCGCGTCGACGCCGTCGCCGCGCGGGCCCAGGCCAGCAAGGCGACCCTGTACCGGCACTGGCCCACCAAGGCCGGCCTGGTCGTCGACGCGGTCAACTGTTGCAAGGAGGTCGAGCCGCCGCCCGGCGACACCGGCACTCTGCGCGGCGACCTGACGCAGTGGTTCTGGCAGATCGGCGAGACCATCACCGGTCGCGAGGGCCCGATCCTGGCCGGTCTGTTCATGGCCATGCAGACCGATCCGGAGCTGGCCGCCGAGCTGCGCGGCATGCGGGATTCCAAGGTGCCGTTCGCGGAAGCCATCTGCGCGCGGGCCGCCGAGCGGGGCGAGCTCCGGCCGGGGTACGACCCCCGGCTGATCGACGAGATCGTGCCCGCGCTGCTGTTCATGCACTGCTTCGCCCTCGGCAAACCGCTCGACGAGCCCTTCATCACGCATCTCGTCGACGACATCATCCTTCCGCTGCTGACCCGCTAGTCCGTACGCACCCTTTGCCGGCGCCAACCGGCGATGCCCTCGTGCCCTTTTAGGGAGATCTCTGTGTCTATTTCCACCTCGTCGTCCCGCGACGCCCACGTTACGCCCGATATACCGGAAAAATCGGGTTCGCGGTGGCTGGCGCTCGCGGTCATCGGCGTCTCTCAGCTGCTCATCGTGCTGGACGCCACCATCGTCAACATCGCGCTGCCCACGGCCCAGACGGCGCTGCACATCAGCGACGCGAACCGGCAGTGGATGGTCACCGCGTACACCCTGGCCTTTGGGGGTTTGTTGTTGCTCGGCGGCCGGATCGCCGACTTCACCGGCCGCAAGCGGGCCTTCATCATCGGCCTGCTCGGCTTCGCCGCGGCCTCCGCGCTCGGCGGTCTCGCCCAGAACGCCGGCACCCTGTTCGCCGCGCGAGCGCTGCAGGGGGCGTTCGGCGCGCTCATGGCGCCGGCCGCGTTGTCGCTGCTCACGGTCACCTTCACCGAGGCCAAGGAGCGGGCCCGCGCGTTCGGCGTCTACGGCGCCATCGCCGGCGGCGGCGGGGCGATCGGCCTGCTGATGGGCGGCGTCCTCACCGAGTACGCCTCCTGGCGCTGGACGCTGCTGGTCAGCACCCCCATCGCGATCATCGCGGCGCTGGCCGCCGTCCGCTTCGTCGGCGAGAGCCGCGCCGAGGGCAACACCCGCTACGACCTGCCCGGCGCGCTGACCTCGTCGGCCGGCCTGGTCGCGCTGGTCTACGGCTTCACCAAGGCGGCCAGCGACGGCTGGGGCTCGGCCACCACGATCGGCTTCCTGATCGCCGCCGGCGTTCTGCTCGTCTCGTTCGTCGTCATCGAACTGCGCTCGTCGCACCCGCTGCTGCCGATGCGCGTCGTCCTCGACCGGAACCGCGGCGGCTCGTACCTGTCGGCCCTGCTGGTCGGCGCCGGCATGTTCGGCGTGTTCCTGTTCCTCACCTACTACCTGCAGCTCACGCTGGGCTACTCGGCGATGGAGACCGGCGTCGCGTTCCTGCCGTTCACCGTCGGCATCATCCTCGGCGCCGGCTTCTCGGCCCAGATGCTCACCCGGGTCGGCCCCCGCGTCCTGATGTTCGCCGGCATGCTGATGGCCGCCGCGGGCATGGTCATGCTGACCCGGATCGGGCTGGACACCGGCTTCTGGAGCCACGTGTTCCCGGCCGAGCTCATCATCAGCTTCGGCATGGGCGTGGTCTTCGGCCCGATGTCGAACACGGCACTGGTCGGGGTGGCCGACCACGACGCGGGCGTGGCGAGCGCCCTGATCAACACGACCCAGCAGATCGGCGGCTCGCTCGGCACGGCCCTGCTGAACACGATCTTCACGTCGGCGGTGGCGGGCTACCTCACGGACCACGCCACGTCGCAGGCGCAGATCCCGGCGCTGCAGGGGGTCGCGGTGGTGCACGGCTACACGGTGGCGTTCTGGGTGAGCGCCGCGGTGATCGGGGTGGCGGCGTTCATCGCGCTGGCCTTGATCAAGGCCAGCCGGGCGCAGGTCGCGTCGACGTCCAGCGAGGGCGTCCACGTGGCGGCCTGATCCGCCACCCCCGAGGGGCGGCGCGACTCTCCCCGGTCGCGTCGCCCTTTCGCCGACAAAACGCTTCGCCGGAACCATGGGTCCACATCAGACTGTAGGGCATGGCCTGGGGCGAGACGAGACGCCAGAAGCGCGTGACCGCCTGGATGGTGGCCGGGCTGGCCGGGGCGGTCGTCCTGGCGCTGGCCGTGCCCCGGCTGCTCGCCGGGAGATCGTCGGTGACTTCCCACGCGTACGGGCAAGCGGTTGTCACCAGCGGGATCACCGTGACCGCGACGCTCAGCGCAACCCCGGCGGACCCCTTCGCCGGCACCCCGGCGGATGCCTTCCCGGCGGGCGCCGCCGGGATCGCCCTGCCCAAGCCGCTGGCCGTCGACGGTTTTCGCCCCACCGAGGTCGCCGCCGATCTCCAGCGGGTGCGCAAGGCCCTGATCGCCGGCCGCCTCGACGACATGATGCTGACCGGCCACGACCCGGCCCGGCTGATCGCGCTGCTCGCGCCCGGCCAGCGCGCCACCGCGACGGCGTGGTTCAAGGACGCCGCGTTCACCGGCATCGCCACCTGGATCGATCCGGCGGTCAAGCTCGACCCGCGCGAGCAGCCCCGGGTCAGCGGCCGGGTGACCTACGCGTCGGTCCGGGCCGGCGGCCGGCTCACCCTCCGCGTGACGACGAACTTCGTGTGGGTGTACGCGTTCGCGGGCCCCGACCATCCGGTGGCGGCCGTCCACGACGAGGTGTCCTGGGACTTCCCACCCACCGGCATGTGGGTCGGCACCACCCGGTCCTATCTGGCCTGGACGGACTGCGCGGCGGCGGAGCGGGGTCTGCTGGCCCCGGTCCGCGTCGAGGGCCTCGACCGGCCGACCGGCCCGGCCGAATTGCTGCGTCCCGATCACGGTATGGACGTTGCGAAGCGGTGCTGAAATGATCTCCGTCGACATAGGGGGGTCATGGCAGAGCAGGAAACACCGGATCCGTTTGCGCAGCTGGCCGACTGGGCCGAGCAGACCGAGCGGCGGGTCCGTCGCACGCAGGGCTGGCGCGGTGTGGCCCGGAAACTGCCGTGGATCCTGACCGGAGTGCTGGTGGCGGGGCTGCTCGCGCTGGCGGTGCCGCCGATGCTCGCGAAGCGGCGCGGCACGGACGTCGGGGCGTATCCGACCGCGACCGTGCCCGGCGGCATCGGCGCGACCAGCACGCAGAGCGCCGCCCCCACGGATCCGTTCGCCGGGACGCCGGCCGCCACCTACCCGAGGGGCGCCGCCGGTATCACGCTGCCGGTGGCCTCGGCGGTCACCGGCTTCACCGCGGCGCAGGTCGGCGCCGACCTCATGCAGGTGCGCGCCGCGATGATCGCGGGACGGCTCGACGACCGGATGCTGACCGGGCACGACCCCGCGCGGCTGATCGCGATGCTCGCGCCCGATCAGCGGGCCGAGGCGACCCGGTGGTTCCACGAGGTGTCGTTCACGCGGTTCGCCACCTGGATCGATCCGTCGGTCAAGCTGGACCCGCACCAGCAGCCGCGGGTCAGCGGCCGGGTGACCTATTCGTCGATCGTCGCGGGCGGCCTGCGCACGCTGCGGGTGACGACCAACTTCATCTGGGTGTACGCGTTCACCGGCACCGCCGCCGACCGGCCGCTCGCCGCCGTGCACGACCAGATCGCGTGGGAGTTCCCGGCGACGGCGAACCTGCGGGCCGGCGACCGGGGCATGTGGGTCGGGAACTCGACGCACTATTCGGCGTGGGTCGACTGCGCCGCCGCCAAGCGGGGCCTGCTGGCTCCGACCCGCCCGGAGGCGGCCCCGCAGCCGAGCGACTCGGAGGATCCGATGGCGCTGCTCAAGGCGGATCACTCCCTCGAGATCACCGACGACTGCTGAGCCGCCGTCAGTCCGCGGCGACCTCCCGCACGGCCGGCGTGCCCTCGGCGATCGCGTTGTCGGCCGAGCGCGGAATCAGCAGCGCCAGCGCGATCAGCACGGCCGCGGTCAGCGCGATCCCGACGAAGATCCGGTGCACGGCCGTGGTCAGGGTGGCCGGGTCGACCGGGCCGCCGCCGATCGTGGCGTTGGCGATCGCGCCGAAGACCGCCACGCCGACCGCGCTGCCCAGCGACCGCAGGAAGATGTTGCTCGCGGTGACCACGCCCCAGCCGACGCTGGACTGCGCGGCGATCAGCGTCGGCGACGCGGTCAGGCCCATGCCCAGCCCGACGATCAGGCAGTCGGTGGCCACCACCGCCACCCCGGAGGTGCGGCCGAGCAGCAGGAGCAGGGCGCAGCCGCCGAGGACCAGCGCGGTGCCGATCAGCGAGCACCGGCGGAAGCCCAGGCGCAGGTAGATCTTCCCGGCCTGACTGGCGGCGACCGGCCAGCCCAGGGTCAGCGTGGCGAGGGCGAAACCGGCCAGCAGCGGCCCGGCGCCGAGCACGTCCTGCGCGTAGGTCGGCACGTACGAACTGAGGCCGTAGAGGATCGCGCCGACGCCGACCGCGATCAGCCCGCTGGTGACCAGCAGCCGGCGCCGGAACACCCACAGCGGCAGCACCGGCGCGGTGGCCCGGCGCTCCACCAGCACGAACCCGGCCAGGAGGGCGAAACCGAGGGCGAGGATCGCGATCCCGGCCGGGGAGGTCCACGCCCACGCCTGCCCGCCCTCGAGCGCGCCGAGGATGACCAGCGCCAGCCCGGCCGCGAGCAGCCCCGCCCCGGCGTAGTCGATCACCGGGTGGCCGCGCTCGACCTTCTCGTGGAAGCGCCGGCCGATCATCGCGGCGGCGAGCAGGCAGAGCGGGATGTTGACGAAGAAGATCCACCGCCACGAGACGTACTCGCTGAAGACGCCACCGAGGGTCGGCCCGACCACCGACGCGATGCCCCAGACGCTCGCGACGTAGCCCTGGACCTTGGCCCGTTCCCGTACGGAATAAAGATCTCCGACGATCGTGATGGTGGTCGGCATGATCGCGCCCGCGCCCAGCCCCTGCACCGCGCGGAAGGCGATCAGCGGCCAGATCGCCCAGGCCACCCCGCACATGATCGAGCCGAGCAGGAAGAGCCCGATGCCCCAGAGGATCACCGGCTTGCGGCCGAACAGGTCGTTGAGCTTGCCGTAGATCGGCACCGACACGGCCTGGGCGAGCAGATAGATCGAGAACAGCCAGGGGAACTCGGCGAAGCCGCCGATGTCCTTGACGATCGAGGGGACCGCGGTCGCGATGATCGTCGCGTCGATGGCGACCAGCGCGGTGGAGAGCATGACGGCGGCCAGGACGGGACCTCGTTCGGACCGCAGCCCGAGGGAGTTGGCTGTCACTCCGGCCAACCTACCCATGATCTATCAACTTTCCCAATGACCGTTTAGTCCGGATTACCATGGTTGCCGTGGCACAAGTAGTACTGGCCGAGGACAACCTCGATCACCAGAAGGTCATCGCGGAGGTCGTCCGCCGGCTCGGGCACGACGTGATCGTGGCCGGCGACGGCGTGCAGGGCCTGGAAGCGGTCCGGAAATACCGTCCGGACCTGCTCATCGCCGACGTCGACATGCCGCACCGCAACGGCGTCGAGCTGTGCGCGAAGATCCGGGACGACCCCGAGCTGGCCGGCACGCCGGTGGTGCTGATCACGGCGTACCTGCTGCCCGGCGATCCGCGGCTGGCCTCGACCGGCGCGGTCGGCGTGGTGGCCAAGCCGTTCAGCGTGCCCGCGCTCACCGAGTCGCTGCGCGGTCACCTGGCCGCGCTCGCCCCGCCGCCGCCCAGCGGCGCGCTGCTCGAGGCCGTGCTGGACTGCCTGGACACCGGCGTGATCGCGGTCGACCCGGCCGGCCGGACGATCCTGTCGAACCGGACGATCCTGTCGAACCGGGCGATGCGCGACGCGCTGGGCGTGGCCGAGCCGGGCGCGCCGCTGCGCGCGCCGGTGAGCGCGCCGGTGAGCCTGGCGCTGCGCGGCGAGAGCGTCGACGGCGTGCCGCTGCTCGCGACCGACCCGGACGGCCGGGAGTGCTGCTACACCGTCACCGCCCGGCCGGTACGCGACGAGACCGGCGCGATCGTCGCCGCGGTCAGCGCCGCGCGGGACATCTCCGCCCACCGCCGCACCCGGCAGTACGAGGACTGCAAGAACGCGGTGCTGCGGGAACTGGCCACCGACCCCGACGCGGCCGACGTCACCGACCGCGTCCTGTCCGCGATCGGCACCGCGCTCGGCTGGTCCTACCTGTGGCTCTGGCTCGTCGACGAGCTCACCGGGCGGCTGCACCCGGTCGCCACGCACGCCGAGGCCGGGTATCCGCCGTTGTCGCTGCCGGCCAGCTTCGGCCCCGGCGAGGGCCTGGTCGGCCGCTGCTGGCAGAACGGCGAGCTGATCTGGGTGCCCGACCTGGGCAATTCGGACGTGCCGATCCTGCCGCCGATCTCGGCCGCCGAAGGTTACCGGTCGGCCGGCGCGGTCCCGGTACGCAGCGGCGACCGCGTGATCGGGTCGATCACCTTCCTCTCCCGGGCGCGCCAGGAGGCCGACTCGGCGCTGGGCGTGCTGCTGACCGCGCTGGCCGCGATGATGGGCGTGGTCCTCGCGCACCGGCGGGCCGAGGGGCTGTCCCGGCACCTGGCCGTGGTGACCGACGAATACATGGCCCTGGCCGGGCACGAGCTGCGCACCCCGCTAACCTCGATCGGCTCGTACGTCGACCTGATCGCGGAGACCCCGGACGACACCCCGTTCGGCCAGGTGCGCGACCTGTTCGAGGTGGTGCACCGGAACAGCTCCCGGCTGCGCGACCTGGTCGACAAGCTGCTGGACGTCGCCGCGCTGGAGTCCGGGCACCTGCCGATGGCTTCGGCGCCGGTGGACCTGACCGCGCTCGTCGGCGCGGCGGTCCGGGAGGCGCGGGCCGAGCGCGGCGTCACGCTGGCGGCCGACCGGCTGGACGAGCTGACCGTGCCCGGCGACCGGGACCGGCTGCGCCAGGTGGTGGACGCGCTGCTCAGCAATGCGATCAAGTTCTCGCCGTCGGACGCGGCGGTGACCGTCTCGCTGGCCGACGCCGGCGAGACCGCGGTGCTCACCATCGCCGACACCGGCGTCGGCGTCCCGGCGGCCGAGCAGGCGAAGCTGTTCCACCGGCTGTACCGGGGCGGCAACGCCCGGCACACCGGCATCCCCGGCTCGGGTCTCGGGCTGGCGCTGTGCCGGGTGGTGGTCGAGCGGCACCGCGGCAGCATCGCGCTCAGCTCGCACGAGGCGACCGGCACGACCGTCACCGTACGGCTACCGCAGTAGATCCGAGGCGGAGAGCGCGAGCCACAGCTGCACCCGGTCGGCCGTGCGGCCCAGCGAGCGGCCGGTCAGCCGCTCGATCTGCTCCAGCCGGTAGCGGACCGTGTTGCGGTGCACGATCAGCCGGGTCGCCACCGCGGCCACCGAGCCGTCCGCGTCCAGGTAGGCGCGCAGCGTCGCGACCAGCGCCCCCGAGTGCGCCGCGTCGAAGTCGCGCAGCGGCCGCAGCACTTCGTGGGCGAGATCGCGCAGCGGCACGTCCTCGCTGGCCACCAGCAGCCCGGAGAGGCTCATCTGCGCGCGCTCGTTGATGCCCGGCCCGCGGTTCATCGCCTCGTGCGCCTCGTAGTAGCTCCACCGCAGCCCGGTCATGCCCGCGTACCAGCCGCCGATGCCGACCCTTACCGCCGAGCCGTGCCGGTTCAGGTAATCCTGCAGCAGCAGGGCGGCCTCCCGGGTGGACTGGCCGGGCTCGAGCACCGCGATCAGGCAGTCCTCCAGCACCGCGGTGGTGGCGCCGCTCATCGGCGGGCTCGCGACCAGGCGTTTGCGCAGGGCGCTCTCGGCGGTGGCGACCAGCAGCGCGTGCTCGTCGTCCGGGCGGATCCCGAACGGGGCGAGGCGCCGCTCGGCCTCCGCGCCGCCGATCGTCCCGCGTACCAGATCCTCCAGGACCTGCCCGGCCAGCCGGCGCTTGCCGGCGAGTTCCGCCTGACGGCGGGCAAGTTCAAGACCCACCAGCGAGACGGCGTACGGGAGGACGTCCGCCGACCGCCGGGGCCGCCGGCAGCAGAGGTACGCCACGACGGTGTCCTCCACGCTCACCGGGATCGCCAGCGGGGTGTCGCCGGAGTGGCCGTTCCGGGCGGCGAACAGGATCTGCTCGACCGGCCAGGCCGCGCTCGCCGGGGCGGTGGCGAGCACCCGCCCGTACACGTCGACGACCATGGCCGGGGCGCCGAGGATCTGGTGCAGCGAGCCGATCAGCGCGCCCAGCCCGCGCCCGGACAGCAGCGCCCGGGCCAGCGTGTCGTGCTCGTCGAGCAGGTCGGCGAACCGGCCGTACTGCTCCTCGAGCACCCGGTCGGCGACGAACCGGTCAACCGCGATGAACGGCGTCGAGTACGGGATCTCCAGCACCGGCAGCCGGTGCTCGCGGGCCTCGGCGAGGGTGGCGGGCGGGATCCGCTCGTGGGTGAGCCCGATGCCGAAGCCGAGCCCCACCGCCCGACCGTCGGCGACCCGGGACACGAACTGTCGCTGGGCCGCCTCGTCCAGCTGACTCAGCCCGGTGGTCAGGATCAGCTCGCCGCCGGTGAGGAACGGGCGCGGGTCGGCCAGCTCGGTGACCGCGCACCAGCGCACCGGCTGGTTGAGCGCGGCCGGGTCGCCGTCGGCCAGGCGCAGGCTCAGCTCGGCGTCGGCGAGCACGTCGGCGAGGCGCAGGGTCACCCGCGGACTGTACTTCCGCACAACCAAAGCCGGTAAGGACTGGACGGGCATCCATTTACGACCGTCGGCCGGTGCCCCTACGGTGTGCTGCAACACGCCGTGACTGATCGGGAGGTCTCCGTGATGCAGATTCCGGCCCGGATCGGTGGGCGTGCGGTGAGCGCCGACGAGTGGATCGAGGTGCTCAGCCCCTTCGACGGGGCGCCCGTGGCCCGGGTACCGGCCCTGGGCGCCGACCACGTCGCCGAGGCGGTGGCGGCCGCCGAGGCGGCGCTGGCTCGCGGGGATTTCCCGCAGATGCGGCGGGCCGAGGTGCTCGAGCGGGCGGCGGAGCTGCTGGCCGAGCGCACCGAGGAGTTCGCGGTGACGATCGCCCGGGAGGCCGGCAAGCCGATCCGGGACGCCCGCGGCGAGGCGGCCCGCTGCGTCGCCACCTTCCGGTACTCCGCGGTGGAGGCCCGCAAGCTCGGCGGCGAGGTGATCCCGATGGACGGGCTCGCCTTCGCGCTGCGGTACCCGATCGGGGTGGTCGCCGCGATCTCGCCGTTCAACTTCCCGCTCAACCTGGTGGCGCACAAGCTCGGCCCGGCGATCGCGGCCGGCTGCCCGGTGGTGCTCAAGCCGGCCGAGCTGACCCCGCTGTCCGCGATCCGGCTGGTCGATCTGCTGGTCGAGGCGGGGCTGCCGGCCGACTGGATCTCGGTGGTGACCGGGACCGGCGCGGCGGCCGGCGGGCCGCTGGTCTCCCATCCGGGCCCGGCGCTGGTCACCTTCACCGGCAGCGTCCCGGTCGGGCGCCGGATCCAGGAGGCCGCGCCGCACAAGCGGGTGCTGCTGGAACTGGGCTCCAACGCCCCCGTGATCATCGAGCCGTCCGCCGACCTCGGCCGGGTGATCAAGGCGATCAAAACCGGAGGATTCTCGTACGCCGGGCAGAGCTGCATCTCCACGCAGCGCGTCCTGGCAAGTCACGAAATTTACGACAAAGTGTTGGATGGGCTGCGCGCCGCGGTGGCGACCCTCCACGTCGGAGACCCGCTCGCCGAGGAGACCGAGGTCGGGCCGCTCATCAACGAGGAGGCGGCCGCGCGGGTCGAGCGGTGGCTGGACGACGCGCGAAAGGCGGGCGCCGAGGTGACCGGCGGCGAGCGGTGCGGAACCATGGTGACCCCGGCCGTGGTCGCCGATCCGCCCCGCCACCTGGACGCCTACCGTCAGGAGGTGTTCGGCCCGGTGATCACCGTGACGCCGTACGCCGATCTGGACGAGGCAATCGCGCTCGCCAACGACAGCGACTTCGGGCTGCAGGCCGGGATCTTCACCACCGACATCGGCGCCGCGCTGCGGGCCGCGCGCGAGCTGGAGTTCGGCGGGGTGCTGATCAACCAGGTGCCGACGTTCCGGGCCGACCAGCAGCCGTACGGCGGCCTGCGCGACGCCGGGAACACCCGGGAGGGTCCGGCGTACGCCGTACAGGAGATGACCGAGCTGCGATTCGTGATGGTGAGCGCATGACCACCCCCGCTATCGAGCTGACCGGGTTGCGGAAGTCGTTCGGGGCGGTCGAGGCCGTCGCCGGGATCGACCTGGAGATCGCCGACGGCGAGTTCTTCTCGATGCTCGGGCCGTCCGGTTCCGGCAAGACCACGGTGCTGCGGATGATCGCCGGCTTCGAGTTGCCGACCGCGGGGACGGTGGCGCTCTCCGGCCGGGACGTGACCCGGTTGGCGCCGTTCGAGCGCGACGTGAACACGGTCTTCCAGGACTATGCGCTGTTCCCGCACATGACCGTGCTGGAGAACGTCGAGTACGGGCTCAAGGTGCGCAAGGTCGGGCGCAAGGACCGGCGCGCGCGTGCGGTCGATGCGCTGGCGTCCGTACGGCTGGAAGGTTTTGAATCCCGCAAGCCCAGCGAGATGTCGGGGGGTCAGCGTCAGCGGGTGGCGCTCGCGCGGGCGCTGGTGAACCGGCCCAAGGTGCTGTTGCTCGACGAGCCGCTCGGGGCGCTCGACCTCAAGCTGCGGGAGCAGATGCAGGTGGAGCTCAAGCAGATCCAGCGCGATGTGGGGATCACCTTCGTCTTCGTGACGCACGATCAGGACGAGGCGCTGACGATGAGCGATCGGGTCGCGGTGTTCGACGCCGGTCGGATCGCTCAGGTCGGCACCCCGGAGCAGGTGTACGAGCAGCCGGCCACACCCTTCGTTGCCGGATTTGTCGGGACTTCCAACCTTTTAACCGGCGAGGTGGCAGTCGCGCTTGTCGGAAAAAGAGGGACATATTCCGTACGGCCGGAAAAGATCTCGCTCAGCGAAACCGGTATTCCGGGCATCGTCGCCGAGGTGATCTACGCCGGGCCGGTCACGCGCTACGTCGTCGATCTTGATGCCGGCGCCCGGATGACGGTCGTCGAGCAGAACCAGCGCACCGGGACCGCGGCGCTGGCCGAACTGCGGGGGAAGCCGGTCCATTTGACCTGGCTCGAGGAGCACGTCATCGAGATCCCCGGTGCAAAGGAGAATACGGATGCGCCATAGCGGAAGAATCCTTACGGCGGCGCTGGCGGCGGGCATGCTGGTGCTCGCCGGCTGCGGGGGCGGCAGTAGCAGCAGCAAGGGCAGCGGCCCGGGCGGCATCTCGGTCCCGAAGATCGACAAGCTGGCGTCGCTCGGCGCCGGCGAGGGCCAGGTCAACATCATCTCCTGGGCCGGGTACGTCGAGGACGGCTCCAACGACCCCAAGGTCGACTGGGTGCACGACTTCGAGAAGGAGACCGGCTGCAAGGTCAACAACAAGGTCGCGGCCACCTCGGACGAGATGGTCACGCTGATGAAGACCGGCGACTACGACGTGGTCTCGGCCTCCGGCGACGCCTCGTTGCGGCTGATCTACGGCGGTGACGTGGCTCCGGTGAACACTTCTTTGGTCCCGAATTACCAGGACGTCTTCGACGGGCTGAAGATGAAGCA
The DNA here is from genome assembly GCF_000721705.1 of Actinoplanes subtropicus. Lineage (GTDB taxonomy): Bacteria > Actinomycetota > Actinomycetes > Mycobacteriales > Micromonosporaceae > Actinoplanes > Actinoplanes subtropicus. Next base: position 13,230 of record NZ_JOJL01000026.1, on the reverse strand, counting down.
GTGGAACTCGGTCGACGGCGTGCCCTACGGCATCCCGCACGGCCGCGGCGCCAACCTGCTGATGTACCGGACCGACGTGGTCAAGCCGGCGCCGACCTCGTGGGGCTCGGTGTTCGACCCGGCGTCCCCGTACAAGGGAAAGATCACCGCGTACGACTCGCCGATCTACCTCGCCGACGCGGCGCTCTACCTGATGAAGACCAAGCCGGAACTGGGCATCAAGAACCCGTACGCGCTGGACGACACCCAGTTCAAGGCGGCCACCGACCTGCTCACCGCGCAGAACAAGAACATCGGCGAGTACTGGTCGGACTACACCAAGGAGGTCCAGGCGTTCAAGGCCGGCAACTCGGTCCTCGGCACCACCTGGCAGATCATCACCAACCTAGCCCAGGCCGACAAGGCGCCGGTCCAGGCGATCCTGCCGAGCGAGGGCGCGACCGGCTGGTCGGACACCTGGATGATCTCGTCGAAGGCCAAGCACCCGAACTGCGGCTACCTGTGGATGAACCACATCATCTCGCCGAAGGCCAACGCCGCGGTCGCCGAGTGGTTCGGCGAGGCGCCGGCCAACAAGCTGGCCTGCGACCAGACCTCGGACAAGAACTTCTGCACCACGTTCCACGCCCAGGACGAGGACTACTTCTCGAAGGTCTGGTACTGGACCACCCCGATCGCCCAGTGCCTCGACGGTCGCAAGGACGTGACCTGCAAGGACTACTCGGCCTGGACCCAGGCCTGGACGACGATCAAGGGATGAGCCTCGGGTCCTTTCTCCACCGGCACCCCCGGGTACGGTTGACCGCGCTGCTCTCGGCCCCCGTGCTGTGGCTCGTGGTCGCCTACCTGGGGGCGCTCGCCGTCCTGCTGGTCTCCGCGTTCTGGAGCGTCAACGGCTTCACCGGCGACCTGGTCAAGGTGGTCAGCCTCGACAACTTCCGGACGCTGTTCGCCGAGGCGGTCTACCGCAACGTCACGCTGCGCAGCGTCGGGGTGGCCGCCGCGGTGACGGCGATCTGCGTGGTGCTGGCCGTGCCGATGGCGTTCTTCATGGCCAAGGTCGCCTCGCCGCGGTCGCGGCACTGGCTGGTGATCGCGATCCTCACCCCGCTGTGGGCGAGCTACCTGGTCAAGGCGTACGCGTGGCGGGTCCTGCTGGCCAACGGCGGCCCGATCGACTGGGTGCTGGGCGGCCCGGGGCACGGCCCCGGCTACGGGCTGTTCGCGGTGATCCTGGTGCTGTCCTACCTGTGGTTGCCGTACATGATCCTGCCGATCTACGCGGGCCTGGAACGGCTCCCCGACTCGATGCTGGAGGCGTCGGCCGACCTGGGCGCCCGCGCCTGGCGCACATTCCGGGCGATCGTGCTGCCCATCCTGATCCCGTCGATCTTCGCCGGCTCGATCTTCACGTTCTCGCTCTCGCTGGGCGACTACATCACCGTCCAGATCGTCGGCGGCAAGACCCAGATGATCGGCAACGTGGTCTACGCCAACATCGGCGCCGCGAACAACTTGCCCTTCGCCGCCGCGCTGGCCACCGTCCCGGTCGTCATCATGGTCATCTATCTGATCGCGGTCCGCCGCTCGGGCGCCCTGGAGGAGCTGTGACGCTGTCGCCATGGGCCCGCTGGGCGATGCGCGTCTTCATGGGCGCCGGCCTTGGGTTCATCTACGCCCCGCTGATGCTGGTTCTGATCAACAGCTTCAACGGCGACCGTACGTTCGGCTGGCCCCCGCACGACTTCACCCTGCGCTGGTGGTCCTCGGCCTGGGACAACTCCGGCGCCCGCGACGCCCTGTGGACCTCGGTCGAGGCCGGCCTCGGCGCCACCGCGATCGCCCTGGTGCTCGGCACGATGGTCGCGTTCGCCGTCCAGCGCTTCAAGTTCTTCGGCCGCGACACCCTGTCCCTGCTGATCGTGCTCCCGATCGCCCTGCCCGGCATCGTCACCGGCATCGCCCTGGACTCGGCGTGGCGCTCGGTGGTCGAGCCGCTGGGAGTGGGAAAGGGCCTGTTCTCGGTGATCGTCGGCCACGCCACCTTCTGCGTGGTCACGGTCTACAACAACGTGCTGGCCCGCCTCCGCCGCACCGGCACCAACCTCGAGGAGGCGTCGGCCGACCTGGGCGCCGTCCCCGGCCAGACGTTCCGCTACGTGACGTTCCCGCTGATCCGCTCGGCCCTGCTGGCGGGCGGCCTGCTCGCCTTCGCCCTGTCCTTCGACGAAATCATCGTCACCACCTTCACCGCCGGCCCCGGCATCACCACCCTCCCCATCTGGATCTTCAACAACCTGTTCCGCCCCAACCAGGCCCCGGTCGTCAACGTGGTAGCCGCCATCCTGATCGTCCTGTCGGTCCTCCCCGTCTGGTTCGCCCAACGCCTGGCCGGCCCCGAAGCAGGCGCCAGCCGAACCTGACCTTTCCGGTACGCGGCGAGCCCGGCCCCGCCGTGCCACCACGCCGGGCTTCGCTGCGCGCTGCGCGCTGCCCGCCAGCCGCCCGCGCCCAGCCGATTGCCCGTGCCCAGCGGAGTGCCCCGCGCCCAGCGGACTGCCCCGCGCCCGCCCGTGCCCAGCGGACTGCCCGTGCCCAGCGGACTGCCCGTGCCCAGCGGACTGCCCGTGCCCAGCGGACTGCCCGTGCCCAGCGGACTGCCCGCTTTCCGTCCACTGCCCGCCGGCCGTCCGTGGCCGCGCCGGCTGTCCGCCGGCCGCCGATTCGCCGACTGCCCGCGGACGCGCCGACTGCCGCCCTAGTTGAGGGTTTCGCCGCCGTCGACCGTGATGATCTGGCCGGTCACGTAGTTGTTGGCCATCAGGAACAGCGCGCCCGCGGCGGCCTCCGAAGCGCTCCCGAAGCGGCCGAGCGGGGTGGTGGCGCCGGCCGTGGCTATCTCGTCGTCGGAGCCGTGACCGGGCAGCGAGCGCAGCAGGGGGGTGTCGATCCGGCCGTAGCGGACGGCGTTGACCCGCAGACGTGCCGGGGCCAGTTCGACGGCCAGGGCCCGGGTCAGGGTCTCCACCGCGCCGATGAGGGAGAGCGGCGCCGTCATCCCGGGCCCCGGGCGCAGCACGAGAATGCCGGAGGAGAAGGTCAGCGATCCCCCGGCGGGCAGCCGGGTCGCGGCGGCGCGGGCCACGGCGAATGCCGGCCAGAGACGAGAGTCGACGGTGCCGCGGATGTCGTCGGCGGACAGCTCGGTGAGCGGCCCGGCGCCACTGAATCCACCGGCGGTCACCAACACGTGATCCACGTGGCCGGCCCGCTCGAAGGCCGCGGCGATCGTCGCCTCGTCACCACCGTCGCCCACCACGCCGAGGACAGCCTCGTCGCCCGCAAGGCCCGACGCGGAGCCGTCGCCCGCAAGGCCCGACGCGGGACCGTCGCCCGCAAGGCCCGACGCGGGACCGTCGCCCGGAAGGTTCGAAGCGGGACCGTCGCCCGCAAGGCCCGGAGCGGAACCGTCGCCCGCCGCCATGGCGGGCCGCTCGGCGCGGAGCTGGGAAACGGCGGCCGCCAGCCGGGCGGGATCGCGCCCGACCAGCACCACGCGAGCCGCGACCGAGCGCAACAGCACGCCGGCCGCCAGACCGATGCCGGAGCTGCCGCCGATCAGCAACGCGGTGGAGCCGGCCAGGGCGCTCGGCAACGGCGTACGGGAAGGGACGGGTTTGCCAGGAGAATAAACCATCTAGTTGTTTTATCGCGCTCCTGCGACCGATGTCAACCGGCTGGTTTAATTGGCGCATGCCCTATGACGCGGAAGACACCCGGCGCCGCATCTTCCTGGCCGCGGCCGACGAGTTCGCCGAGCGCGGCCTGGCCGGCGCCCGCGTCGACCGGATCGCGGCCGCCGCCCGGGCCAACAAGCAGGCCATCTACCTGTACTACGGCAGCAAGGAAAAGCTGTTCGCGGCGGTCGTGCGGGCGAAACTGGCGGAGGTCGGCGACATCGTCGACGTGGATCCGGACGCGGTCGGCGAGTCGGTCGGCCGGCTGTTCGACTGGCATCGCGAGCACCCCGAGCTGATCCGCCTGCTGCTCTGGGAGGCCCTCGAGACCTACGACGAGCCGGACGAGACCGACGCCGAGCGCCGCGACACGTTCCGCGCCAAGGCCCGCAGGTTCGCCGGCGGCGAGACCCGGGTCCGCGCCGCCCAGGACCTGCTCTTCACGATCATGGGCCTGGTCTCGTGGAACTTCGCGGTGCCCCGCACCTGTCGGCTGGTGCTGGACGAACCCACCGAGGAGGCCGCCTTCGCTCGCCGCCGAGCCACGGTGATCGAGGCGGCCCGGGCCCTCACGCGAGCGGCAGCCCCGCCGACTGGGTGTGGGTCGGCTCCGGCGCCGCGTGGTGGGTGAGGACCGCGCCCGTCAGGAACGTCCCGCCGACCGCGATCGCGCCCAGGACGCCGAGGGAGATCTGCTGTTCCTGGGCCAGTTGGCGGTCGTAGTCGGCCTGGTCGATCACCGTGCGGCGGCCGTTGTGCGAGGTGACGTACTGGCCGTCGCGCATCTCGGCGTTGCCGTCCAGGCCGGCGAAGGCCACCACCACGGCCAGCCAGAAGCCGAAGAACACCGCGCCGGCCAGCATCGACGCCCAGTGCGGCACGTTCGGCGGCACCCACGAGGTCAGGCTCCAGGCGCGGCGCGGGCGGGTGGTCCGGTAGTACCAGCGGTTGCCGAGCACGCCGGCGATCGCGCCGGGCACGGTCAGCACGGCAGCGATGCCGACCGCCACAGGGCTGGGCATCAGGCGTACGCCCGCGAGCAAGCCCGCGATCAGCGCCGCCGACCACAGCATCCCGGCGGAGCACATCGCGCTGCAAACCACCAGCAGCCGTTGCGGGATCATCACCCCCGACGCTAACCGCCCGGGGGCCTCGGCGTTGACACTTTCCGGGGCGCATGCCGCCGATATGCGCTGACCGTGGGGTCGCCGTCGATCCAGAACCGCCAGGGCACGTCGTGCGCCGAGGTGACGCCGACCCTCGGTCCGCTGTTGATCTTCAAGGGGGGCGCCGGCGGCGCGGTCAACAAAGCCGGCCCCGTCCCGTCGATCACCGAGGTGTCGTTGGCCGATCGGTCCAGGGCCAGGACCTGCATCAACTTCGCCGGGCCGGCCGCCAGATCGCGATCGTTGCGAGCCGCCGGGCGGCGTTGCCTGGCCGTTTCGAGGCCGTCGACGACCTCGCCGGCCCGCAGCAGGACCGCGGCCGCCCGGCCCACTTCGCCGCAGACCACGTTCGCGCAGAAGTGCATGCCGTAGATCTGGTAGACGTACAACCGGCCGGCCGGCCCGAACATGACCGCGTTCCGAGCAGTCAGCCCGCGATGGGCGTGGCTCGCGGGATCCGCACCGAGCCCGCTGTACGCCTCGACCTCGGTCAGCCGCACGGTGACGCCGTGGGCGGTCAGCCGCCAGCCGAGCAGGAGCCGGGCGGCGGAGTCGACCTCGGTCGCGGGCAGGTCCAGCCAGGCGTAATCCACCGGCTACTTTACCCCGACCGCACCGAAGATCGACGCCTCGACCGGGGTGGCGCGCTCCTCGTTCTCCGCGGAGGAGGGGCGCCACTCGCTGACCGCCACCACGCCCGGGTCGACGATCTCCAGCCCGGCGAAGAACTCCTCGAACTCGGCCCGCGTCCGCGGGTGGACGTCCGACCGGCCGGTGCGCAGCGACTCGTCCCAGTTCGCCCTGAGCTCCGGGGTCAGGAACTCGGTGGTGGCGCAGGACATCACCAGGCGACTGCCCGAGGGCAGGGCGTCGAGCAGGGTGTGCACGATCTGCCGCGCCTGCTCCTGGGACGGCAGGAAGTGCACGACCGCCACCAGGATCAGCCCGACCGGCCGGGCGAGGTCCAGGATCGACGCCTCGGCCAGGATCTTCTCCGGGTTGCGCAGGTCCTGCTCGACGTACCGGGTCTCGCCGGTGGGGGTGCTGGTCAGCAGCGCGCGGGCATGCGCCATCACCATCGGGTCGTTGTCGACATAGACGATCCGCGCCGCCGGGGCGACCCGCTGCGCGACCTCGTGCGTGTTGTCGGCGGTCGGCAGGCCGGTGCCGATGTCGAGGAACTGGCGGATGCCGGCGTCGGCGGCCAGGTGGTGCACGGCCCGCCGGAGGAAGGCCCGGTTGGCGCGGGCCGCGATCCGGGCCGCCGGGTACGCCTTGGCGAGCAGGTCACCCGACTCCCGGTCGGCCGCGAAGTTGTCCTTGCCGCCCAGCCAGTAGTTGTAGCGCCGGGCCGGGTGCGCGACTCCCGAGTCGAACCTGTCCGTCATGAGGACCATCCTATGAGGATCATGGCCCCGATGGGATTTCACGAGGAGCGATCAAGCAACTACTCTGTGTCCCACTGGGATTCCCGCGCAGGGATTCTCGGAAGGGACAGAGCATGCCCGACACCGGGTCGACCGTTCCGCGCCGTCAGGTGGGCCGGCTCATGCGGCAGTTGCGCGAACAGGCCGGCATCTCGCTGATGGCCGCCGCCGAGGAGCTCGAGTTCTCCCGGGCCCGGATGTACCGGATCGAGAACGGCGAGGTTCCGGTCCGCAAGCACGACGTGATCGCGATGTGCGGCGTCTATCAGGCCGACCGGCAGATGACCGAGGTGCTGATCGCGCTGGCTCAGGAGTCCAAGGCGAAGGGCTGGTGGCACGCGTACGGCGACGTGGTGCCCGACTGGTTCGAGCTGTACGTCGGCATGGAGCAGGCGGCCGGCCGGCTTCGCGCGTACGCCCCGAATCTGGTCCCTGGTCTGTTGCAGTGCCGGGAGTACGCCGAGTTCGTCTTCGCGAAGTGGCTCGGCAAGGACGCGACCGGCGTGCACAACGCGGTCGCCGTCCGGCTGGAACGGCAGTCCCTGCTCACCCGCGAGTTGCCGGAGCCGCCGCGGCTCGAGGTCATGCTCGACGAGGGCGTGCTGCGCCGCGCCATTCCCGACCGGCTCGGCATGCGCAAGCAGTTGGCCCACCTGGTCAACGTCTCCACCCGGCCGAACGTGCGGGTCCGGGTGATTCCGTTCGCGGCCGGTCCGCATCGTGCGGCCAGTTCCGGCCAATTCACCATCCTCGACTTCCCGGCCGTCGGTGCCGCGCCGCCGGAGCCCACCACGATCTACTGCGAGAGCCTCACCGGCGCCCTCTACCTCGACAAAGTTACCGAGGTGAATACCTACGAGTCCATCTGGGTAGATCTTTCGGACGTCGCCCTGAGCGAGGACGAGTCGGACGCCCTGATCCACGCGGTGATCAAGGAGAGTGATGAGTGACCTGACCGGTGCGGTCTGGCACAAGAGCGCCCGCAGCGGCGGCAACGGTGGCGACTGCGTCGAGGTCGCGGTGAACCTTCCGGGCGTCGTGGCCGTACGAGACAGCAAGGACCGCGACGGCGCCACGCTGACCTTTGCTCCCGGCGCGTGGCGGGCCTTCCTCGCGGGCGTACGCGACGGGGAGTTCGACCGCCTTCGTTAGATCTCCCTGATCGTTCTCTTAAGGGCTCTTTAGCTGCCCGGTACGCGGCCGGGACGGCACCCATAGTGGACGGGCGCTGTCCCCTGCCCGCGAGCCGAAGGTGTCCACCCGTGTCGATGTCCGCCGCCGTCCGTCTCCGCTACACGATGGTGGCCGGCGCCACCGCCGTGGTGATCGGGACGGGGTTCACGGTCATCGGCCTGAGCCGGCACGCCTCCGCGACGGCCGAGACGAAGCCCGCAGCCGCCTTGCAGACGACCGCCCCCGCCCCGGGCGAGTCGGCGCCGGCCGTCGCCGAGTCGCCCGTCCCGTCCTCCCCATCCCCTTCCCCGTCCACGACAAAGGCCCCGGCTCCCCGCAAAACGACCACCACGCCGAGAAAGACGACCAAGCCGACGACCAAGCCGCCCGCCACCAGCTCGGTCCCGAAGACCGGCGATGCGATCCTCGACGCGGTCCTCCAGCACATCAACGCCGCCCGCGCCGACGCCGGCCTCTCCGCGCTGACCCTGGACACCAGCCTCGCCAAGGCCTCCGCCAAGCACAACCAGCTGATGATCAACGGCTGCGGCCTCGAGCACCAGTGCCCTGGCGAGAGCGGCCTCGGCGAGCGCTTCACTGCCCAGGGCGTCCAGTGGACCTCGGCCGGCGAGAACATCGGCTACGGCTCCAGCGGCTCCAGCGACGCCGACATCATCGCGGCCGCGAACGGCCTGACCGACAGCATGCTCGCCGAGAAGCCGCCGAACGACGGCCACCGCAAGAACCTGCTGAACACCGGCTTCAAGCGGATCGGCCTGAGCATCGTCCGCGACGCCAGGGGCATCACCTGGATGACCCAGGACTTCGTCGACTGATCCGCCTAGAGTGCCTGCGTGGTCAAGATTCTCAGCTCGCTGTTCCGCCGATCCGCGAAACCGCGCTCACCCCGCCCGCCCCGGCACCTGCCCCGCCCCCGCAGCGGCCGCCACCTGGAGTACTGCCCGAAGCTCGACGGCGACGCCGACCCCGGTGAGATCGTCTGGACCTGGGTGCCCTACGAGGACGACCCCTCCAAGGGCAAGGACCGCCCGGTGCTGGTGGTCGGCCGGCACGGCCGCGACGTCTACGGCCTCATGCTCTCCAGCCAGAACCAGCGCGACGGCCAGCACAACTGGATGGCGCTCGGCCCCGGCACCTGGGACCGCGAGCAGCGGCCCTCGTGGATCCGCCTCGACCGGGTGCTCGACATCGACGGCAACGGCATCCGCCGGGAGGGCGCGATCCTCGACCGGCCCCGGTTCGACCAGGTAGCCGCGAAACTGCGCGCCGAGTACGGCTGGGCGTGACCGCCGGATAGCGTTGATGCCATGAGCGACGCCATGGTGGGTTTCGGCAGCAAGCAGGCGTGGCTGGCGGTCGCCGGCGACGACCCGGCCGCGGTGCTCGAGGCCCTCGGCCTGCGCGACCTGGGCCCGGTCCCGTGGCGCGAGGGCATCGACCTGGCCTATCTGACCGATGACCGGGTGGCGGTGACCCCGCCGCTGCCCGGCGCCCGCGACACCCACTGGATCCTGGCCACCGGGCGGATTTTCTTCCAGCAGAACAATGACGTGCTCGCCCTGTCCGAGGCGCTCGGCACCGAGGTGCAGTTCTTCGCCACCCATCGGGTCACCGAGCTGCACCGCTGGCAGCGCGCGGTCAAGGGCGAGCTGGTCCGCGCGTTCGGCTACGTCGGCCAGACCGGCGACATCACCTCCTGGCACGGCGAGCCCGGCCCGGCCGAGCGCGCCGCCGGCCTGCCCGCGGAACTGGACGAGGAAACGACAGTTCTCGTTGGCGAAATGGACGTGCTCAAGGTGGCCGATGCCTGGAGCATTGACCCGACGACGCTGACCGGGCGGCCGGCGACCGGCCCCCTACGACTCGGAGCGATCTGATGCGCAAGTACGTGATCATGGGGGTTCAGGGCAGCGGCAAGGGCACCCAGAGCGAGCTGCTCTGCGACGACCTCGACCTGGTGCACATCGCCGTCGGCGACATCTTCCGCTGGCACGTGCAGAACCACACCAAGCTCGGCGCCCAGGTCCGCCGCGTGATGAACGCCGGCGAGCTGGTCGGCGACGACATGGTCGAGTCGGTCGTCCGCGATCGCCTCGAACAGCACGACTGGAACTACGGCTTCGTCATCGACGGCTTCCCCCGCAACGGCCGCCAGGCGGAGTTCTTCATGGAGTCCTACGACATCGACGGCGTCATCCACCTGGAGCTGCCCGAGGAGGAGGTCCGCCGCCGCGTGCTCAGCCGCCGCCTGTGCCCCAACTGCGGCATGGACTACAACCTGATCGCCGACCGCCCCAAGGAGGAGGGCCGCTGCGACATCTGCGGCCACCAGCTGATCACCCGCGCCGACGACACCCCCGACGCCCTGGACGCCCGCCTCCGCGACTACAACGAAAAGACCCGCCCGGTCCTCGAACTCTTCCGCCGCAAGGAGTTCGTCCACGACATCGACGCCCGCCCCGAGGCCGAAGAGGTCCAGTCCAAAATCCGAGCCGCCCTCAACCTCCCGCCGTACCAAGCCCAAAGACCATAAAAAGCCGATATCGTACGAGGCTGAGCCGCCCCAACCGCACAACGACCGCCCCCGCCGCACCCGACCGGACCGTAGCAACTCCAGGCCGTCCCGGGCCGCCGGGCTGTCCTGCAACGAAAGCGGGGGGCGGAATCGGTAGGATGAGCTCATGAGCTCAGAGGCTGTCGGCAGGTACATGCCTGCGGTCGTGACGCTCGATGACCTGACGGCGATGATGGCCGCCGACGAGCATCACCGATACGAGATAAGCCCCGAGGGAGTGCTCTCGGTCATGCCGCCCCCGGGGTATGTCCATGCCATCATCGCGACGCGGCTGATGGCATGGCTGCTAGCAGCCGGGATCCCTGCTGAGCGGGTCACGCAGGCGGTCGGTCTACGCATTCCCGACCGAACGGTGTCGGTGGCCGCATTCCGGACCTGGTTGTCTGGAGCAAGGCGCAGGCCGACGTGGTCTGGCTTCCAGTCGACGATGTCCTTCTCGTGGTCGAGATCGTCTCCCCGGGCTCCGAGGGCGTGGACACGGTCACCAAACGCAAGGAAAACGCCGCCGCAGGCATCCCGCAGTACTGGATGATCGACCAAGACTCGGCTCAGACTGTGACCATGCACCGCCTCGATGGCGACAAATACGCCGTCCAGGCGACCATGCCGCTGGCGTGGGTGCTCAACACCGACCCGGCCGAGCACGACCTCGGCTGAGCGACTCAGATCTGAAAGCCGCGCTTGGTCAGTTCCTCCTCGACCGCGTCGCAGACCGCCTCGACCACGGCGAAGCGGGCGTAATGCTTGTCGTCGCCGGGAATGACGTGCCACGGGGCCCAGGTCGGGTCGCAGCGCTCCAGCATCTCCTCGACGGCCGCCTCGTATTGCGGGCGCTTGTCCCGGTTGCGCCAGTCCTCGTCGGTCAGCTTCCAGGTGCGCAGCGGGTCGTGCGCCCGGTCCTCGAAGCGCCGCAACTGCTCCTCCGGCGACACGTGCATCCAGAACTTGACCATGATCATGCCCTCGGCGACCAGGGTCCGCTCGAACTCGACGATCTCGTTGTACGCGCGCTTCCACTGCTCCTCGGTGGCGAACCCCTCGACCCGCTCGACCAGCACCCGGCCGTACCAGGACCGGTCGAACACCGACATACCACCCCAGCCGGGCAGCTTCGGCCAGAACCGCCAGAGGAAATGGTGCCGCTTCTCGTCGTAGGTGGGCGCCGCGAACTGCGACACCCGCACGTGCCGCGGGTCCAGCGGGGTCACCAGCCGCTTGATCGCCCCGCCCTTGCCGGACGCGTCCCACCCCTCGAAGACGCAGGTGAGCGGCGGCCCGATGCGCTTCTCGCCGATCTGCCCGCCGAGAATCAGGCGCAGCCGGAGCAGGCGCTTCTGCGCCTCCTCGAGGCGGACCTCGGCCTTCTTCTTCGAGATCTCGACGGGCGACGTGGCGCTACCCAGGCGACTCATCCCTACAGCATGGCGAAACCCGGTGTGAGCCGCACCGGCGGGTGCGGGAGAATCGCGGGTGTGACTCTCGTAGACGACCTGCAGTGGCGGGGCTTGATCCAGGATTCGACCGATTTGGCTTCGCTCACCGAAGCTCTCAACGGCTCCGGGATCACCTTCTATGTGGGCTTCGACCCCACCGCCGCCTCGCTGCACGTCGGCCACCTGATGCAGGTGATGACGGCTCGCCGGCTCCAGCAGGCCGGCCACAAGCCGCTGCTGCTCGTCGGCGGCGCCACCGGCCAGATCGGCGATCCGCGGGAGTCGAGCGAGCGGACGCTGAATCCGCCGGAGGTCATCGAAGGGTGGGTCGACCGGATTCGTGGGCAGTTGTCGCCATTTGTCACCTACGACGGGGCAAATGGCGCGGAGCTGGTCAACAACCTGGACTGGACCGGCCCGACCTCGGTGATCGAGTTCCTCCGGGACGTCGGCAAGCACTTCCCGGTCAACAAGATGCTGGCCCGCGACGTGGTGCGCAACCGCCTCGAGACCGGCATCAGCTTCACCGAGTTCAGCTACCAGCTCCTGCAGGCGAACGACTTCTACCAGCTGCACGTACGCCACGGCTGCGCCCTGCAGTACGGCGGCTCCGACCAGTGGGGCAACATCACCGCCGGCGTCGACTTCGTGCGGCGCCGCGGGGCCGGCCCGGTGCACGCGTTCACCACCCCGCTGGTGCTCAAGGCGGACGGCACCAAGTTCGGCAAGAGCGAGGGCGGCGCCGTCTGGCTCGACCCCACGATGACCTCCCCGTACGCGTTCTACCAGTTCTGGATCAACTCGGACGACCGCGACGTCGCCCAGTACCTGCGCTACTTCAGCTTCAAGCCCCGCGAGGAGTTGGAAGAGCTGGAGAAGGCGACGGCGGAGCGCCCGCAGGCCCGGCTCGCCCAGCGCGCCCTGGCCGAGGAGGTCACCACGCTGGTGCACGGCGCCGAGGAGGCGCAGCAGGCGATCACGGCGAGCCAGGCGCTCTTCGGGCGAGGTTCGCTGGAGTCGCTCTCGGCGGCCACCTTGCGCGCCGCGTTGGCAGAGACAGGCTTGCTTGCCGTACGGGGTGAGCTCCCGCCCGTGGCGGCCCTGCTGAAGGAGACGGGTCTCGTGGCGAGCGCCAACGAGGCCCGGCGGACGATCGCCGAGGGCGGCGCGTACCTGAACAACGAGCGGATCACCGACGGGGAGGCGGTGCCGCCCGCGTCGGCCCTGCTCCACGGCCGGTTCCTGGTGCTGCGCCGCGGCAAGAAGTCGTTCGCCGGCGTCGAGGTCTCTTAGGGTTTTCCATGATCGGCCCGCTGTGAGGTGACTCGCAGCGGGCCGATTTGGTTCTGGAGCCGGGGACCCTGTAACGTTCTCCGAGCCGCCAGGGAGACGGGCGAGCGCGAGGGGCCCTCCGGGGTCGCCGCAGCGGCCGTCCTGACGGAAACCCCAAGAATTCGCTCGGCGGATCATCGTGTATGGTTCGCGGAGTCGTTTCGCGGGACTTGAGCTTTTTGCTCCGCATTTCCGGGAAATTTCCGGGATTTGACGGAGCGGTAAAGCGAGAGTAAAGTTGAGCGAGTGCTCCGGGGCGGGATGGCCCGGGTGCGGTTGTTCTTTGAGAACTCAACAGGGTGCTTGTAAAGCCAGTGCCAATTTGTTTTTTCCCTGGCCGGTTTGGTCCGGCTTGGATTCCTTTGG
>NZ_JOJL01000025.1 GCF_000721705.1 Actinoplanes subtropicus | reverse complement strand
AACGAACCCGACAGATACCCGAACGCCGGCCAATAGTTGCCGTCCCAGCCCAGCGCCGTCTGATTCGAGAAACCCTGCCCGTACGGATCAGCCGGCGTCCTGAAATTCGTCCCATACGCCCGCGGCAAACCCGAATTATGACAACCGTTCGGATCCACCGCCGGGAGGCCCTGGTAGTCAGGGGTGCCGCCGCCGGTGCCGTGGCCGGGGAGCTGCCACGCGCGCGCGGTGGTGCACGGCAGCTGGACCAGGGCGGCGCCGGCGGCAGTGCTGTCCCCGGAGGGGGCGATGCACTTGCCCGAGTTCACGGATACCAGGTTGTACGCGCTGCTCGACACCGTCACGAGGTGGAACTGCTGGTTCGTCTGACCGTTGCAGGGGTACTGGATCACGGCGGCGTTGTCGGCGGTCGACTTACCGGAGATGTCCACGCACGACCCGGCCGTCAGGGTGCTGATCGTGTAGATGTCGCCGGACACCGGGGTGAAGGTGAACGACTGCTCGGCGGCGCCGCCGCAGGAGTTCTGCACCAGTTGCAGTGCGCGGGTGGCGGCGCCGCCCGGCACGTCCATGCATTTGCCGTTGCTGACCGTGCTGGTGAACGTGGTGGCGGCCTCCGCGCGTAAGGTCGGCACCAGCGCGGCGACCAGCAGGACCGCCGTAGCCGGAATGAGTATCTTCTTTCGTCGCATCGGGGTCTCCTCAGCTCGCGACGACGTGGTCGAAGTCGGGTGCCCAGCCGGTCCCACCGCCGAGCTGGCGTGACGAAATCCTTTTCGCAAGCTACCAGTTCATGGGCGGCAGTCAATATCCCGGCTTGAGCTGCGAACATCGACTGTCGAAGTTGCCAGGAAGAGGGCCAATTCGCACCGGGTCCGAAAAGTTTTCGAGCGGCGGCCAGTCGCGCGGGGACTCACCGAACGAGGTGACACCGCGTAGTCTGCCGGTGCGCCGCGGTACGTCGCGGAGACGCGATACCGATGCCGCCGGGCCAGGATCTCCGTACCTAGTTCCGTATTTCTTCCGTAGTGCGACGGGAGCTCGGCGACGAAGCTCAGTACCGTGATTGCCGAATCAGAATCCAGGGAACTGCTCGACTCCCTCCCGCCGAGCCCGCGGGTCGAGGTGACCGCCGATCCGGAAAGCGGCCAGCTGACCCTCAGCCTCACCGGGGAGATCGACCTCGCCAACTCGGTGGCTCTGTCCCACCAGGTGCAGACGATCATCGTCGGCCAGCTTCCACAGCATGTGGTGATCGATGTCGCGGGTGTGGAATTCTGCGATTCCGCCGGCATCCGCATGCTCACCGATCTGCACGATCGGATGTTGGAAGCGGGCATCACCTGCTGTCTGCACCGTCCCGGGCCGCTCTTCCAGTGGCTGCTAGGCAGCCTGGGTGCTCTCCGCCTCGTCGACGAGCCCGGCGACGCGTGGCGGCACCTCTAGCCGGCCGTCAGCCACGGGCCGGCGCTTGCTCCGGGGCGTCGGCCCGTCTCGGCCAGGCTCATGGTGGCGCAGGCCAGGGTGTCGTGTCCAACCTTGTCCAACGCCGTACAACATCGCCCTGCTCGCCGGCCGCGAACCGGCACGCTGATCCGGTCCGGGGTGGTCGGTAGGCGAGGAGGACAGCGGTGGGTCGCTGGTCGCGGTTGGTGTCGTTGGTGGTGGCAGCGATGTGCGGGCTGGCGGCGTGCCGGGCGGCGCCCGCGCCGGCGGTGGCGGTGGCCGAGAGCGCGAGTCCCTCGGCCGTGCCGTCTCCCTCCGCCTCGTGCGTGCCGTACCCCGACGTCGACGACCCGCTGGCCGGCCGCAGCTCGTTCGTCCGGAAGGACGGCCTCGACACGCTGGTCATCGCGGCCGGCCCGCCGCTCTGCTCCGACCGTCCGCTTTACCTGTCGATGGCGTACATCACCTTCGGCTCGCCCGGCAGCCGTGCGGTCCGGAGCGGCCAGCACGAGCTGATCGGGCCGTACGACGGATCCCAGGCGCTGCGGATCCCCTTCCCGATCCTCGGTTCGCCGTGCCTGGGCGCAGCGGTCTACCTGGGCGACGGCGACATCGGCGACCGGCAGCTGCCCAGCACGGATTGGACCGGCGTAGAGAGCGGGCCTCGGCTGTACAAGACGAGCCTGCTGACCTTCGACCCCCAGAAGCCCGGCTTCACCTGGGGCCTGCTCGCGGTCGACGCGGCCGCCGGCAAGAAGTGCGGGTCGGCGTTGCGCCCGGCCAAGTAACCGCCTGCGCTCACCTATGCTGATCCTCCCGTACGCCCTGGGGAGGATCGCCGGTGGAGGCCAACGACCTGGCTCGGGCGCTGCGCCAACTGCGCCGGAGGGAGGCGCAGCGACGCGGCGGCCGGATGCTGACGTACCGGGAACTGGCCGCGAAGACCGGCTACTCGCACAGCGCCATCGGGCTGTATCTCAGCGGCCGCGTCCTGCCCCCGGTCGACCGGTTCGACGCGCTCATCCAGGTGCTCGGCGCGACGCCGGCGGAGCAGTCCGCGCTGGCGACCGCGCGCGACGAGGCGGAGGAGCGGCGCGGCCCGCGGGGCGCCGAGCCGGTGCCCCGGCAGCTGCCGCCGGCCCCGTTCGCCCTGGTGGGGCGCGAGGCCGAGCTCCGGTCGCTGGATCGGGTGCTGCGCGGCGGCCGCCCGTTGGTGATCACGGGCACCGCCGGAGTCGGCAAGAGCGTGCTGGCCGCGTTCTGGGCGCACCGGGCCGCGGCCCGGTTCCCCGACGGGCAGCTCTACGTCGACCTGCGCGGTTTCGCCCCGTCCGGCCGGCCGATGGCGTCCGCCGACGCGTTGCGCGGGTTCCTCGCCGCGCTGGACGTGCCGGCCCAGCGGATGCCGGCGGACGTGGCGGGCCGGGCCGCGCTGCTGCGGTCGCTGGTCGCCGGGCGGCGCATGCTGATCCTGCTCGACAACGCGGCCACCGCGGAGCAGGTCCGTCCGCTGCTGACCGGGAGCCCGACCCTGGTCACGAGCCGCGACCGGCTGGCCGGGCTGGCCGCCATCGACGGGGCCGAGCCGCTGCCGCTGGATCTGCTGGACGCCGCGCGGTCGCGGGAGTTGCTCGTGCTGCACCTGGGTGCGGAGCGGGTGGCGGCGGCCGGGCCGGCCGCGGATGCGATCGTGGCGCGCTGTGCGGGCCTGCCGCTGGCCCTGTCCATCGTCGCGGCCCGGGCGGCGGTCGCGCCGGGCCTGCCGCTCGCCGAGCTCGATCGGGAGATGCGCGACACCGGCCGGCTCGACACCGGTGACCCGGCCAGCGATGTCCGGGCCGTGTTCTCCTGGTCGTACGAGCGGCTCAGTCCGCCGGCGGCACGGCTGTTCCGGCTCGCCGGCCTGCACCCCGGCCCGGAGCTGAGCCCGCCGATGGCCGCCAGCCTGACCGCCGTCGCGGCCGCGCAGGCCCGGGAAGCCCTCGGGGAGCTGGCCCGTACCCATCTGCTCCGCGAGCAAGGGGCGGGCCGGTACGGGGCGCACGACCTGCTCGGCGCGTACGCCCGGGACCTGGCCGGGACGACCGAGCCGGCGGACGGCCGGGACGCCGCGTACGCCCGGATGCTCGACCATTACGTGCACAGTTCCCGGGCGGCCGCGCAGGCGCTGACCCTGCACTGGCCCTCAGCGCCGCTGCCCGAGCCGCTGCCGGGCGTGACACCCGAGCGCCCGGCCGACCGGGAGGCCGCCCAGGCGTGGTTCGCGGCCGAGCAGCCGCACCTGCTTCCCCTGCTGGAGCGGGCCGCGGCGGCCGGTCACCACGAACGGGTCTGGCAGCTGGCCGAGGCGTGGGGCAGCTTCCTGGACTGGAGCGGGCGGTGGCCGGAGTGGCTGGCCGCCCTGGAGATCGCGCTGGGCAGTGTCGGAGCAGCCGAAGCCGGCGAGGCGGCCCTCCGCTGCGACCTGGCACGCGCCCTGCTCCGGATGGGCCGGCGCGACGAGGCCTACGTGCAACTGCGCCTGGCGATCGACCGGTACGAGCGCGCCGGCCACCGGACCGGCCTGGCTCGGACGTACCGCAATCTTGGAATTTGCCTTGAGGAGGACGGCCGGTACGCCGAGGCGCGCGACGCCATCCGCTCCGCCCTGGAACACTCCCGCGCCACCGGGGACGTGCCGGGGCAGGCCAACGCCCTCAACGGCATCGGCTGGTGTCACGCCCAGCTCGGCGACCACGCGCCGGCCCTCGACTCGTGCACCCGGGCACTCGCGTTGTTCACCGAACTCGGCGACCGGCACGGCCAGGCCTCCACGCTGGACACCATCGGGTACGTGCACCACCTCTCCGGCGACCCGGCCGGCGCCCTGCCCCGATATCGGGAGGCCATCGACCGCTACCGGGAACTCGGCGTCCGGCTCGGCGAAGCGGAGAGCCTGGAACACCTCGGCGACGCCCACCAGGCGGCCGGGGCGGACGACGAGGCTCGCGCCGCATGGCGGGCGGCGCTGGCGATCCTCGATGACCTCGCCGACCGGCATGCCGCGGCGGTGCGGGCGAAGCTGGGGCGGGACGGTGGCGCGTGATCGATAGCCTGGCGGCATGGTGGATTTCGCCCTGGTGGCTCTGATCGCCCTGATCGCCGCGTACGCCGGTGGGGTTTGGACCTTCGTCCGGCTGCGCCCGGCCGGCCCCGCGCTCGCCCTGGTCGAGGGGGTCGGCGCGGCCGCCGGCGTTGCCGTGAGCTTCGCGCTGATGCTGGTGCTCGCGCACGTCTGGTTGCCGGGCACGATCATCGTCGCCGCGCTGCTCGCCGGCGGCGTTCTCCACGCCATGCTGCTGCGCGACGTCGGGCCGGCGCGGGCGGCCGGTATCGCGGCGGCCGGCGGGCTGCTGATCGGAGCGAGCTTCCTGTACGTCTCGTACCTGGCGATCATGGCGCTGATCGGCGCGGCCGGTATCTACCTGGTGCTGCGGCTGTGGCTGCGGACCCGCCCGGCGCTGCTGGTGATGGGCGGGGCGCTCGGTGCGCTGCTCGCCGCGTCGGCCGGGGTCTTCGCGCTCGCCCTCTCCGGTATGTGAGCCGCGAATTTCCACAGATGCTCAACCTGACGCGTTCCCGTTCGAGGACGGTGCAGAACCAGGAACTGGCGCCGGCGGCGGATGCGCCGGACTCGCTCGACACGACCGACAGCAACTTCACCGAGCGCTGGGCCCGGTGCGGAGGGATCGACCCGGTCTGAGTGCGGGCGGCGGCTATGCTTTCGGGCGTCGACGCCGCTCCGTGATGAGGGACTGCCGATGACCATCTTTGTCTCGATCGCGTCCTATCGCGACTCCGAGCTGCTGCCGACGCTGCGGGATTGCCTGGCCACCGCGGCGCGACCGGAGGAGTTGCGGTTCGGGGTCTGCTGGCAGCACGACGAGAGCGAGAGCCTGGCCGAGTTCGCCGGCGATCCGCGGTTCGACGTGATCGACGTGGACTATCGGGACAGCCGCGGCGCGTGCTGGGCCCGTGCGGAGATCATGGGGCGGTACGCCGGCGAGGAGTACTTCCTGCAGATGGACAGCCACCACCGGTTCGCGGAGCGGTGGGACGAGCGGCTGATCGGCTACCTGCACGCGGCCGACAGCGCCAAGCCGGTGCTCAGCACCTACCTGCCGCACTACGACCCGGAGGGCCGGCGGGACGTCGGCGGGCAGCCGTCGAGCCTCGAATTCCACCGGTACGGCCCGGGCGGTGTCCCGTTGCTGCGCGGTGGCCGGGTGCCGGACGGGGTGCCGCTCGACCGGCCGCTCCCGGGCAAGTTCCTCTCCGGCCACTTCCTGTTCGCGCCCGGCTCGTTCGTGACCGATGTGCCGTACGATCCGGAGCTTTATTTCCACGGCGAAGAGATCACGATGTCGGTGCGGGCGTGGACCCACGGGTACGACTTCTTCGTCCCGCCGCAGAATCTGATGTGGCATTACTACAAGCGGTCGACCAGCCTGCGGCACTGGAACGACCATGTGTGGGAGGAGCGCGACCAGGCCAGCAAGCGCCGCGTCCGGCGTCTGCTGCGCGGCCTGGAGACCGATCGTTTCCGGGCCGGTCCGGTGCGGACGGTCGCCGAGTACGAGGAGTTCGCCGGCCTCATCTTCGCCAACCAGACGATCCGGCGCCGGCCGCTGCCGCCGCGGGTGCCGATGGGGCCCGGCCTCCGCTCGGGCTGAGCCCGCGCCGTCACTGGGGTTCCGTCGCGGCGGTCGCTTCGGCTGAGCGGGCTGTCAGGACGCGGGCGGGCCGATCAGCGCGGCCAGGGCGCGGTGCGCGGCCGCCGCGCTGACCTCGGGCAGCACGTGGTCGCGCGCCCGGATGTGGTCGACCAGCTCGGCGTCCGGGCTCAGCCCGTAGGTGACCAGGTAATACGTGACCGTGTCGGTCCAGATCCAGGTGCCGTCGGTGCGGTAGCTCATCGGCACCGCCAGGCCCAGGCTCGGGTCGAGCACGTCGGCCATCCGCTCGGTGGTGGCCAGCAGGACGGTGCCGCCGTTCAGATAGTCGAGCAGGCGGCGGGGCTGGTCGGCGGCGCTCAGCGTCGGGTGCTCGGGCTCGAAGAGCGGGCCCAGCTGGGGATCGACCCGGTCGAAGACCCGGGCCACGACCACCGGCTCGGCGGGCTCGGCCGACCACAGCAGGGCGCCCCGGCCGCGGGCGGCGCGCTGGTGGTCGGGCAGCGGAGTGCCGGGGCCGTAGACCTCGACCAGCGGGTGCTCCTCGCCCGCGGCGACCAGCGCCAGCCGCAGCCGCTCGGCCGCCGCCGGCAGGTCGTCGCCCTCGACCTCGGCGATGAAGAGCCGGGCCGGTGGCTGGTCGCCACCGAAGCGCCACACCCGCCACAGCGCGCGGGCGCCGGGCAGCTCCTCGATCGCGGTCAGCGCGGCGACGTCGACCTCGTCGACCGCGGGCAGGGCGTCGCCGGTCAGGTCGAGCAGCATCGGCGGCGCCTCGTCGACGCCGGCCGGCAGCAGCGGCAGGAAGTCGTACGCGATCGGCTCGGCGGTGGCCGGGCCGGGCCGCAGGCGACCGACCGCGGCGTTGCCCGGCAGGAGCTCGCCCAGCAGCCGCTGGTCGGCCGCGGTGACGGCGAGCCGCCCGGCCCGCGCCTCGGCCAGCACCGCGGTGGCGGCCGGGACGAGCTCGCCCGCGGCCAGGGCGGCGCGGGCCTCGGCGACCACCGCGGCCGGGCTCTGCGCGGCGGCGGCCAGCAGCAGCTCGTGCAGCCGGGCGGCGGGCGAGGGTGCGGTCATCATCACTCACTTTCGGGTACGGGCGGGTTGAAGGGTACCGGCCGGGCTACCAGGGGACGTCGAGCGTGGGGCCGTCCAGGTCGAGCGGCGGCAGCAGGTACGGCGGGTCGGGCAGCGGCCGCTGCGGCACCGGCTTGCGCCGGATCGGCGGCCGCACCACGACCGGCGCCGGCTGCGGCACCGGCTTGCGGCGGATCTCGGTCGCCGGCACGCGCTGGACCATGGTGGTGACCGGGGTGGGCGGGACCGGCAGTGGCTTGCGCCGGATCGGCGGCCGCGCCACGACCGGCGCCGGCTGCGGCACCGGCTTGCGGCGGATCGGCGGTCGCACCACCGGCGGAGGCGGCGGCTGCGGCACCACTGGCGGCGGAGGCACCGGGAGCGGGTTGTAGCGGTACAGGTTCGGCGTCGTGCCGACCGCGACCCACTGCGCCTGGAAGTCGTCCAGGGCCTGGTAGTGCCCGGATGCCAGGGCCCACCAGGCCGCCTCGGCCTGGTCCTCGGCGTCGAGCAGTTGCTGCGGCACCGGCGTACCGGGCGGGTTGCCGTAGCGATGCGCCGCGACCGCCTCGGCCGCGTCGGTGAACGCGGTCGCCGCGGTGTCCAGGTTCTTCTCGCCCTGCACGATCGCGTCGAACGCGGTCCGGGCTGCGGCCGGCGCGCCGCTGTCCACGCCGAGCACCCGCCGCGCGTCGGCCAGGCTCATCCGCACCTGGACGGTCACCGTCGTGCCGTCGTCGACCGTCGTGATCGGCTTCTGGTCCCCGAAGGCGCTCGACAGCTTCGCCACCACCTCGGGCCGGACGACGAACTCGACCAGCGCCGACGCGCTCTCCGGCTTGGCGATCGCCGACTCGACCGCCCCGGCCTGGCCGGTCCGGCCCTGCGACGAGCTGTCCGCGGTGTTCGGGCCGCCGCCGGAGGAGTCGAGCGTCTGCGCCGGCTCGCCGACGTAGCCCTGGCCGAGCTGCACCCGCGGCGCGCTGGACGACCACTTCTCGCTCGACAACACCGTGCCCGAGCTGTGCACCGTCTGCTCGCTGTGCTCGCGGAAGACCTTCGAGTCGATCCCGGCCAGCCGCGCCGCCAGCGGTCGCAAGTGGACGGTCAGCTCCGCCTGGTGCAGAAGCGCGTCCGCGGCCGGCACCGGCGGCAACTTCAGGCCGGACGGCGCCAGCAGCGTCCCGGTGTGCGACTGCAGCAGCTCCGGGGCGAGGCCGGTACGGATCTGGTTGGCCGCCGGATGGCCGGCCGTGGCCAGCCGCTTGGCCGCCGTGCCCAGCAGCCCGCTCACCGCCGCCTGCAGGTCCTTTGCCCCGGACAGACCCTCCGCGGTGAAGCGCGGCGGGATCAGCAGCCCGTCGACGCTCTGCCAGCCCGGCTCCGGCCCCGGCGTGGCGGTCGGCCGGTACGCGCCCGGCCCGGTCAGCAACGCCGGCTCGCGGGTGGTGCCCGGCCGCAGGTCGCCGGCCCAGCGGTCGAGGGTGACCGGGGCGGTGAAGGTGACCGTGCCGCCCGGTACCGCCTGGCCCCGGTGGTAGACGCGGATCTGGAACTGGGGTTGCAGCGTCATCCGGGCCTTCACGCCGCGCCCGGAGGCGATGTCCACGGTCCGGTGCTCGGTCTCCGTGCTCGTCGTCGTGCTCTTCTGGCTGGTGTACGACCGGCCGTGGTTCCCGCCGGTGGTGACCCGTTCGGCGTCCGGGCGGGCCACCGCCGACCCGGCCACGTCGCGGCCGAACTGTCCACCCTGGCCGGTCCGCACCGTGTCGGTCACGCTGGTCGCGCCGATCGTACGCAGGTCGATGTCCTCGTGGTCGGCTACGAACTCGTCGACCGTGGCCGGGTTGGGCAGCACCGCCTCCAGCCGCACGTCGTAGAGCCGCTGGCTGACCAGGTCGGTCTCGGTGTGGATGAGGGAGACCCCGCCGTCGAAGAGCGAGCCCCACGAGCGCTGGACGCCGTCGCGGGACAGCATGTTCTCCAGGCGCCGGCGGTTCAGCATCGGGTCGGGCAGCCCGGTGCCGGTCAGCGCGTTCAGCACCGGCTCCAGCAGTCTGCGCTGCTCGGGCGAGTTGGTCACGGCGTTCCGCAGTGCGGTGATCGCCGGGTCGATCAGCGACGGCACGTCCCGCAGCAGTTGCAGGCCCTGGCCGGGGGAGCGGCCCGGCGGCGTGGTCACCCCCTGCGCCCGGACCGCCTGGGCGGTCGCGGCCGCCACCGGGCGCCCGCCGGCCGCCGGGTCGGGCAGCACGCCCATCCGGATCGCCTGCTCCTCGCTGACCCGCAGGTAGACTGCGTTGCGGATCAGGCCGCCGCGCTGGGCCGACTTGTTCCGCTGCCAGGACGAGGGCCGCAGCAGGCTCGGCACGATCGACTTGGGGAGCGACGGCTCGTTGCCGACCTGCGCCGCCACGTTCACCCGCATGTCGGCGACCACCAGGTACGACCGGTTCTTGCCCTTGCGGTTGTTGCTGTTGCGCTCGACGAAGCCGGAGACCTTACTGCGTTTCCCGGTCAGCACCGACCGCAGCACGCGGACGTACCCGGCGCTCGCGCCGCCGGCGCCGGCCACCTTGCCGTCCGGCCGGGTCTTGCGCAGGCCGAGCGCGACGGTGGCCCGCACCTGGGCGGTCCATTCGCGGGTCCGGTTGCTCCAGACCGAGGTGCCGCCGCCGGGCGCGTGCTCGGTGGCGATCTCGGCGCGGGCGTCGACCAGCCGCGGGTTGGTGATCCGGGCGGCCACCGCCATGGTCAGCTCGCCGCCGCCGGCCGAGGTGGTCAGCGGGTCGAGAGTCCACTGCCGTTCGGTCATCGCGGTCAGCGCGGTGCTCTGCCGGCCGGCCGAGAACCGGTTGCCGATCCGCGCCCACAGCGGCATGCCGGGCTGCAGCGCCGACTCGCCGCGCAGCCCACCCAGGGTGCGGCGGGAGGAGGTGCCGTCCCGGTACGCCTGGGTGTCGGTGGCCACCTGGCGGGCCATCCGCATGATCGTGGCGGCGCCCGGCATCGACTCGACCGAGTCCCACTGGTCGACCGTGACAGCCTGGCCCGGGTCGGTGGGCGGCCGGGTGTCGACGTACTGCCGCATGGCGGTGACGCCGGTCAGGTCCTTGCCGAACGACTCGTTGGTGTCGACCAGCGCCGGGTCCAGGGCGGCCGTCGCCGAGGCGGGCACGGCGCTGCCCGAGTAGAGCAGGCTGACCGGCTTGGTCACGGTCGTCTCGTACCGGTCGAGCGGCCGCCCGTCGACCGTCTGCGCGCCCGGGACGCGGGCGAAGCCGCCGGCGGATGCGGTCCGGCCGGCCTGTTTGGCCCGCTGGCCCAGGCCGATCCGGGAGCGGCTGTTCCGGCCGGTGCCGACCTCGTACGAGTAGATCTCGACCTTGATCTGCAGCGGTCCCTCGTAGCGCTGGGAATCGGCCGTGCCCCCGTGCAGCGCCGTGTGCTGGCCGCTGACGTCGACGCCGCCCTGCCGCTCCAGCCGGAACTGGCCTTCGAGGCCGGCGCTCGGCGTGATGCTGGTCTTCACGTTGCTGGCCGGCAGGCTGTTGATGACGCCGGTCTCGATGCCGGCCGTGCCGCGCCACTGGGCCCGGGCGGCCGAGCCGTCCTGCGTCGCGCTGCCCTGGAAGGTCCGGGCGGCCACCTTGTTCTCCTGACCGGTGTGCACCGGCAGGTTGGCCGGGTCGTGGGCCGCGGTGACGTGCACGACCACGTACCGGTCGCCGCGCGCGCCGCCGCGCTTGAGCACCGCGGTGGTGCCGCCGTTGAGCATGGCGTGGTAGTTCTGCCGCAGCGCGCCGACCGACAGCACCCGGTCCAGTTCGGCCTGGTTGTGGTCGCGCTCGACGGCCGACCTGGACTGCCACATCCGCCCGGTCCGCCCGGCTCCCTCGCGCCCCTTGGGCAGGAAGCCGCCGCCGAGGTCCCGCACCAGCGCGGTCGTCCGGCGGGGAAGTTCGGCGAACCGGCTCATGCCGAGCGGGACGGTGCGTCCGCCGTAGGCGATGAACGGGGGCGCCGGGGTGCCGGTGCCGACCGGTGCGGCCGGGCGGCCGCTGCCCGAGGGCGGCGCCAGCACCTGGGCCAGCTTGGTCTGCGGCAGCCGGGCCAGCACGGTCATCTCGACGAAGATCGGCTCGCTGGTCCGGCCCATCGGATGCCGCAGCGCGTTGAGCCGCAGTGCGGGATCGATCCGTACGCTGACGGTGACCCGGGCCAGGCCGTTGGGGACGTCCTTGTGCTCGGTGCCCAGCCGGGTGGTCGAGCTCTGCTGGCTGGTCGAGGTGGTGCTGCGCCGGAACGCCGCGGAGAACCGGGCCTGGATGAAGGCCAGCCCGAAGCCCCAGCGGATCGGGGTGACGCTGACCCCGCCGCCGACCGAGCTGTCCTGCTGCGCGCGGCTGGTCTCGGTCGTGCCGGGCTGCCAGCGGAACGACGACTTCGCGATGTCGGCGATCGGCTCGATCGCGGTGACCCGGGCCGACACGTCCAGGCCGAGCGCCTGCCGCCGGGAGGGGCTGACCACCAGCGGCGAGTGCGCGGTGCTCTCCAGCGCGGGGGCGAGCAGGCCGAGCATCGACGCCTCGCCGAACAGGTCGCGGAGCTGGGTCGAGGACGGGCTGCCGGGCACCGCCACGCCGGTGTCCTTGAGCCGGCCGAGGATCTGCTGAGCCACGTCGTTCCAGGCCTGCGGTTGCGCGCCGCCCAGTGTGGCGTTCTCGATCCGGACCGCGTTCAGGTTCTCGGCCAGCAGCGCGACGTCGAACTCGCCGGTGTCGCGCCCGGGCAGCGTGCTCGGGGTGGCGCTCGCGATGTCCGAGACGACCCGGAAGCCGATGTCCGCGCGGACCGCGGCCGAGGTGGCGTTCCGCGGCCGCGGGGTGCCCGGGCGGTGCGCCACCACGTCGAACGTCACCGGCGAGCGGACGATGTGCGAGGCCGCGCCGCTGCGTACGTTGTGCGAGTCGAACGTGGTGGTGCCCTGCTCGACGCCGCCGGAGGCGCGGGCCAGCGAGACCTCGGCCGAGCCGCCGCCGCCCGGGCCGACCCGGGTGCCGCCGCTGCCGCCGATGCCGACCGCGACGCTGTTCCCGGTGCCCTCGCTGCTGCGGACGGTGGTCGAGGAGTCCGTCCGGGTGTCGTACTTGGCCTTGTCGCCGTCCTGGCCGATCCACCGCTCGCCGGGGACGCTCCCGTCCCGGCCGGGCGCCGGCCGGCTCGGCGTCACGGTGACGCTGTGCCAGGTCGTGGTGCCGTAGCGGGTGGCCGGCACCTCGAAGGTCCGGCCGCCGGTGCCGAAGAACGACTGGAGGTCGTCGCGCAGCGCGTCCTCGATCACCGAGGTGTCGACCCGGATGTTGCCGCGGCCGCCCGGGGTGAAGCGCGCCCGGGTGCCGCCGATCCGCGCCCGCACCTGGGCGACCGCGGCGCCGCGGACCTGGTCGATCAGGTTCTGCTGGTGGTAGGCGTGGTCCACCTCGTACAGCAGCTCGGGGTTGGTCTGGTAGAGCCCGAGCTGCTGGGGCGTCGGTGCACCGGGTACGGGCTTGCGGCGCACCGGCGGCGGGGGTGGCGGCCCCTCCTCGCTGATCGTCGGCAGGTTGGTGCCGCTGGTTGGCGGCGGCGCTGTCCGGGCAACGCCTTGCGGCCGGCCGGACGGGGTCAGCCCGCGCCCGGCGTCGGTCACCGTCAGGCCCCGTCCGGGCGTGAAACGGAAGTCACGCCAGCGGTCGCCCGGGTTCCGGGCCGGCGGTGCCACCTGCGGCCGCCCGTTCGCGGCGAACCCGCTGCCCGCCACGAACGCGTGCCCCGACGGCCCGGCCCACAGCGTGCCGCTGGGCGCGGTCACCGTCGTGCCGGGCAGCAACCGGGCCAGCCGGGCCGCGAACCCGTTGTCCACATCGGAGCCGGTCTCGCACGCCATCAGCACGATCGGCTCGCCCGCGTACGCCGGATCGGCCTGGATCATCGCGGCCAGGTGCTCGGGCGTGACCTCACCCCGGTCGCTGCGCATCGAGTCGGTGGTGCCGTGCGCGAAGACCCGGTAGACCGCCCGGCCCTTGCCGCCGCCCGCGGTGAGCGTGGCCATGGTGGCCTGGTTGGCCGTGTCCTGGGCGCCGAGCAGGCTCAGGCCGCCCGGCACCGGCCGGCCCTGAAACGAACGCGGCGCGCGGGACGAGGATCCCGCGCTGCCGTTGCTCCAGATGCTGTACGCCGGTTTCTTCGCCGCTTGCCGGTCGCGGATCTGCTGGAGCTGGCTTTCGATCCGGGTGGCCAGCCCGCCCAGCCGAGCCGCATCGCCGTCGAGCGCGGTCGCGGTCGACTCGTTGACCGAGCGCATCAGGTTCAGCGCGATCCGGATGTCCTGCCGGGCCTCGGTGCTGTCGTGGCGCATCCGGTTCACCGTGGCGCGCAGCTCGGCGACCGCCTCGTGGGCCTCGTCCCGGATCCGCGCTACCGTGCCGAGCTCGTCGGTGATCCGCCGTTCGTTGGTGGCCAGCCGGGTCATCGTCGCGGCCGGCAGCGGCGCGCCCGGCCCGGCGAAGCTCTCCAGCGCCGCGGCAGTGTCGGCGGCGGCCGAGTCGGCCCGTTCGGCCGCCATGACCGCCGGCCCGATGCGCCGCTCGTGGTCGCGGACCGCCTGCTCGACCTCCGGCAGGTCGTCCTCGGCGATGTTGGCCCGGTCGATCGCCCGGATCTTCTCGCGCACCTGGCCGGCGAAGTCGGCGACGTCGTCGTACGTACGCTCGGCCGTGCTCACCGACCGCTCGGCGTCCCGCAGCACGCGGGCGGCCTGCTCGCCCAGCCGGTCCAGCGCGCCGCGCAGCTGCGGGTCGGTGATCTCGTCCCGGGCCGCGGCGATCGCGTCGGCCGCCGAGCGCAGCTGGTCGCGCACCTCGGCCAGCTCGGTGTGGGCGCCGTCGGCCGCCTCGAGCTGGGCGTCGGTGTCCGCGTCGGACTGCGCGGTGAAGCGGGCCAGCTCGGCCGCCTCGGCCGCCAGCCGGCGCGCCTCCCGCTGCTGCTGCCGGACCTCGGCGGTGAGGTGGCCGACCGACTCGGCGGCGGCCCGGGCGGCGGTGGCCAGCCCGTCCGCGTTGACCTTCGCCTGCTGGACCCGCAGCCCCGGGGTCTCGCCGGCCACCCCGGTCGGCGGCTGCTCGGTCGCGTAGATCTTGGTGATCGTGCCGTCCGGGGCGACCTCGCGGCCGGTGACCCGGAACGTCGCGCCGGGCAGCAGCAGGATCTCGTTCTCACCCCGGTGCTGCGACAGCTTCGAGATGTCCCGCCCGGCGTGCCCGGTCAGCCGCAGCTCCAGCATCACCGGGGTGGCGCCGGTGGTGTTCAGGTACGGCGCCAGGAACCCGTTGGCGGTGTCCTCGAGCTTGCTCGTGCTGGCCAGCTCGTTGAGCGTGATGGTCTCGCCGGCGTACCCGGAGAGGCCGGAGACGCCGTCGCCCAGGCTGAGCGCCCAGTCGCCGCGGTAGACGGTGACGCCGTCGATCGGCGGCAGCTGCTGCATCGCGTCGACCGCCATGTCGAAGTGGGCGGCCATCTCCCGGGGGAGCTTGCCGGCCAGCTCGGCGCCGCGCAGGTGGATCTCGGTGGTGAGCCGGGCCACCGCCTCCGGGTCGTCGTCGAGGTGCGCGTCGATCAGGTCGTCGCGCAGCTCGGTCAGCCGGTGGTCGTCGGCGATGGCCGAGGGGACGCCGCCCCACGGGTCGCGTTCCTCCGGGTCGGCGATCCGCTCCATCGCCCGCTGGACGGCGGTGGTGGTCAGCACGTAGCCGGAGGCGGAACCGATCGCCATCCGGGGCGCCATCGCGTTGATCAGCTGGTGGTTGTCGCCGGTGTACATCTGCAGGGCGAGCAGGTGCGCGTACGTCAGGTCGGCGCGCACCGCGGGCAGGCTGCCGCCGGCCGACTCGATCCAGGCGCGCAGCTCGGCATCGTCGCCGTGCAGCCGGTCGTGCAGCTCGGCCGACTGCCGCAGCACGTCCTGGCTGAGCCCGCTGTAGTGCGGGGCGCCGACCGCCCGGTGCTCGTCGCCGGCCGCGATGATGGCGTACGCGGCCTCGTGCGGCAGCATCGCCGGCTCGTGTGCCCGGCTCAGGCCGGTGCCCGGCAGCCCGGCCAGCCCGGACTGGCGGCGGATCATCCCGGGCATGACGCCGAGCGAGGTGAGCGAGCGGTACATCTGCTCGGCCGAGGTCATCGCGGACGCGGCCGGCCCGACCCCGGCGATCTCGCCGCCGCGCAGGATCTCGTAGAGCGAGTGGTCCTGGCCGGTCAGCATCCAGGCGGCGATCGCGAGCAGGAAGTCCTCGCGGGAGACGCCGGGCACCCGCAGCCAGTCGAAGGCGGCCATCATCCGGGCGGTGGTGCCGGAGACGCCGGCGATGACCGGCATGCCCGCCTGGTCGTGCACCGAACCGAACCAGCTCGGCAGCATCCCGCCGCTCTCGGCGTCGGACATGCCGAACCAGGCCCGGCCGCCGACCCAGGGCAGCGGCAGCTCCGGCCCTTGCTCACGGTCCGGCCGGGCGAGCTGGGACGAGGACGGGTCGTCGTGCACCGGCCCGTCGCCCGACCGGAACGGGCGCCGGACCGCGTTCAGGTAGGCCCGTTCCCGATCGCTGAGCCCGGCGTTCATCCGGGTCAGCTCGCCCGCGGTCATCTTGCCGGGGGCGGCGTGGCTGGTGGTGGGCGACTCCGCGCCCGGCCGGGCGGTGCGGGTGGCCTGGCTGGCGGCCAGCGCGGCGGCCGCGGCCGCGCCGCCGGTGGCGGCGCCGGCCAGGTTGCCGAGGGCGAACGGGTCGTCGGCGAACGTGTGGCCCTGCCCGGTCGCGTCGGCCACCTTCGCCATCGCCCACCGGCTCCACGAGCCGAGGTACGCGTTCTGGCCCTGCAGCGCCGGGACGTCCAGCCCGAGCCGCTCCGCCTCGGCGAAGTTCCCGTTCCGCAGCACGTCGTTGAGGACCGTCTTGAACGTCGGCTCGGGCGAGTCCCGGTTGTAGTAGGCGGCGTTGTAGAACGCCGTCATCAGCTCACGGACGTTGCCGCCGCTGAGCAGGTCGTCGATCTCGGCGTCGGTGAGCGTGTCGCCGACCTGCCCGGCGCTCGACGGGTCGTCCTTGACGAACGAGCGCAGCGGCCGGTCCGAGTGCCCCTGCCCGGCGTAGGAGGCGAGCACCTCGCGCATCCGGGCCACCGCGCGGGCGGCCGCCGTGCGTACCTGGGGCAATTGATAGAGATACGCGCCCAGGTTGCGTTCGAAACGTTCGCTCTGATCCCGGTACGCGGCGGTGGCCACCACCGGTCGCGACCCGTACGGGCGGCCCTGCGGGCTCCAGGAGACCGCGCCCGGGCTCGGGCCGTCCCCGCGCGAGGCGGCCTGCGGCAGGTCGGAGCCGAGATCCTCGACCGAGGTGACCGGCTCGCCCTGCGGATCGGCCCGGGTGACGAACTTCTTCCAGCCGTCGCCCGGCTGTGCGGCCGCCGGCGACGGGCGACCCTCGGCGTCGAACGCGGTTCCGGCGACGAACGCCTGGCCGTCCGGGGTGGTCCAGGCGGTGCCGGCCGGGGCGGTGACCGCGGTGCCCGGCGGGAGCGCCTGGGCGAGCTTGGCGGCGAAGCCGGTGGCCGGGTCGGCGCCGGTGTCGCAGGCGATCAGCGTGACCGGGCGGCCCTGCCAGCCGCCGTCCCGGGTGATCATGCCGGCCAGTTGCTCCGGCGTGACCTGCTGGTCGCCGACCCGCAGGGTGTCGCCGGTGCCGTGGGCGAAGACGACGTACTGGCCGGCCGGCGGCGGGAAGTTCGCCGCGACCGTCCGGTTGGCGTCGTCGGTGCTGGCCGGGGACAGCAGCACCCGGCCGGCCGGGACCGGTTTGCCGGCGATCGCGTCGTACTCCGCGATGAGCCGGTCGAACTCGGCTCGCAGCTGGGCGGCGTCGGCGCGTACGGCCTGCGCCTCGCCGTCCCGGGCAGCGGCCGCCTCGGCGGCCGCCAGATGCTGCCGGTAGCCGCCGGCGATGGCGGTCTTCGTCGCCTCGACGTCGAGCGCCGTGATCCGGCCGGCCTGCTGGTGCAGATCGCGGCTCGCCGTCCGGGCGTCGGTGAGGTCGCGGCGCGCGTCGTCGACCGCGTCGGTGAGCTGCCGCTCCTGATCGGACAGCGCGATCTGGTCGGCCGCCGACAGCGGGTCGCCCGCGGCGACCCGGTCGGTGATCATGGTGACGGCGTCCTGGGCGTCGCGGGCGGTCACCGCGCTCTGCACGGCCCGGGCGGCCGCGGCGTCGATGTCGTCGGCCAGGTCGATCACCGACCGGGCCGGGCCGCGCACCGCGTCGACCCGGTCGTCGAGTTCGGTGAGGTGCGCCGCCAGTTGCTCGTGTGCCCGCACGGCCCGCTCGAGGTCCTGCCGGACGGCGTCCGCGAGCCGGTCCGCCCGGCCGGCCAGCGCGTCGGCCCGGGCGGTCAGGGCGGCCAGCCGCTGGGCCATCCCGGGCACCGCGTCGAAGCCGCGATCGGCCCGGTCCCGCAGCGCGGCGGCGAGGTCCTTGACCGACCGGTCGGCCTCCTCGGCGGCGTCCCGGGCCGCCTCGGCCGCGAGGTGGGCGTCCTCGGCACGCCGCGCCTCGTCGGCGTACGACGGCTGGTTGTTCGCCTCGGCCAGCGCCCGCCGGGCGGCCTCGGCCGGCCCGGTGGCCGCCATCTGCAGGTCGAGCGCCGTGGTGGCGGCCGCGTCGGCGGCCCGGGTCAGCCCGGCGGCCGTGGCGGCGGCGCGGCCGGCGAGCACCGCGCCGGTGTGCCGGGCCGGGCCGGTGGGTGGCCGCTCGGTTCCGGTACGCACCTCGACCGGGCCCTCGTCCGGCGCCTTGGCGAGCCCGAAGGTGGCGCCCGGCAACAGCAGCACCTCGGCCTCGTCGTCGTGCATCGAGATCGGGCCGGTGTCCCGGCCGGCGTGGCCGGTCAGGTTCAGGTCGAGCAGCACGGCCCGGGTCGCGGTCTGGCCGGCGTGGGTCAGCGCGAACGCGTGCGCCACCGCCCGCCCGAGCGACGTGCTGCCCAGCGTGGGGGAGGTGTAGGTGGCCCGGTCATAGACCGAGCCGAACGGCGACGCCCAGTCCCCGCGGTGGACCGGGCCGGTGGCCGGCGGCAGGTTCTGCAGCGCGTCCACCGCCATGTCGAAGTGGACGGCCATCTTCGGCGGGAGCTCCCGGCCGAGCTCGTTGCCCCGGGCCACCATCCGGGCCTCGATCTCGGCGACCCGGCCGGGCGACCCGTGGGCCGCGGCCCGCAGCTCGGCGATCAGGCCCTTCATCGTGCGGTCCTGGGTGATCGACGGCGGCACGCCCTTCAGCGCGATGGCCGAGGCCGGCACCGCCTTGATCCGGGTGATCATCCGCTGGATCCCGCTCTGCACGTTGCGGGTCATCAGGTACTGCTTGACCTGCGGCGTGTCCTGCAGCAGTCCCTGCGGCGCCATCACGTTGATCAGCTGGTGGTCGTCGCCGGTGTAGTGCACCAGCGCCAGCACGTGCGCGAAGGTGAGCCGGTCGCGCAGCATCGCGGCGCTGCCGGGGTGACGGTTCAGCCATGCCTCGATCCGGCTGCCCGGCGGGGTGTGGCGGATGTCCCGCAGCAGCCTCGCGGCGCGGTTGACCTCGTCCACCGTGATGCCGCTCAGGTACGGCCCGTCGTCGCGGGTGACGCCGAGCGCGGCGACCGCGTAGGCGGCCTCGTGCGGCAGCATCCCCGGGGAGGCGACCGGCCGCAGCACGCCGTTCTCCGCCTCGCTTGCGGCCGAGCGCCCGCGGATGTCGGCCGGGGTGAGCCCGAGGCCGGTGAGCGAGTGGTACATCTGCTCGGCCGAGGTCAGGCCGGCGACTCCCGGCCCGGCGCCGGTCGCCTCGGCGCCCCGCAGCACCTCGTAGAGCGAGTGGTCCTGGCTGGTCAGCGACCAGGCGGTGACCGCGAGCAGGAAGTCCTGACGGGTGACGCCGGGGACGTTGAGCCAGTCGAAGACGGCCATCATCCTGGTGACCGTGTCCGAGGGGCCGGCGGCGACCGGCATGCCCGCGTTGTCGTGCCGGCTGCGGGTGTAGCCGCCGCCGAGGTCGTACCGAGCCTTGCCGCCGACCCAGGGGAGGGTGGCGTCCTGGCCGGGCCCGCCCAGGTAGGCCTCCTCCCGTGCGCTCAGGGAAATGCCCCGGTCGTCCAGGGCGGCCGGCGTCGTCCGGCCCGGGCCGTCCGGGGAGATCTGCGCTTTGGCCGTACGGCGTGCCTCGCCGTTCGTCGCGCCGGCGAACCAGTGGCCGTTGGCCCGCATCGAATCGGTGTTCAGACCGAGCCGCTGGGCCAGCCCGGGGTCGGTCCGGGCGCCCTCCATGATGGACCGGAAGGTGGTCGGCCCCGGCACGGACTGGGCGTTGCCGAACGCCGCGTTGTGGAACGCGGTCATCATCTCGCGCAGGTTGCCCGAGGTCAGCAGCTCGTCGATCGCGTCGTCGGCGAGCGTGTCGCCGACCTGCCCGGCCATTGCCGGGTCGTCGCGGACGAACGAGCGCAGCGGCGAGGCGTCGCCCGTGCCGTGCCGGGTGAGCACCTCGCGCAGCCGGGCCACCGCACCGGCCGCCGCCTGCTGGACGTGCGGCTGCCCGGAGAGGAAACTGCCGAGGTTTGCCTCGAATCGATCGGCCTGATCGTGATAGACCTGCGCCTGCTCGCTGAGGATCGGGCGGCGATCGTACGGGCGGGCGTCCGGCCCCCAGGCGACGGCGTGGGCGCCGGCCCGCGGGGTGCGCGCCGGGGCGTGCGGCAGGTCGGGACCGGCGCTGGTGACCGTCTCCGGCCGCCCGCTGGTGAAGGTCTTCCAGGTGCCGGCCGGGGTGCTGTCGCCGGGCAGTTGCGGCCGCCCGTCGGGGCCGAAGGTGGCGGCGCCGGCCACGAAGGCGTGCCCGTCGGCGGTGGTCCAAGCGGTGCCGGTGGGCGCGGTGACCTGCGTACCGGCGGGCATGGCCTGGGTGAACCGCTGGGCGAAGCCGCCGGCCGGGTCGGCCGCGGTGTCGCAGGCGATCAGCGTGATCGGCTGCCCGGCCCGGTAGTTCGGGTCGTCCTGGACCAGACGGGCCAGCTGCTCGGGCGAGACGTCCTGATCACCCAGCCGTACGGTGTCCCGGTTGCCGTGCGCGAAGACGGTGTACCGCCCGTCGGTTCGCGGGAACTGCGCCGCGACCTGCCGGTTGGCCGCGTCGGCGGGGCCGGTGGTCAGCAGCGTGCGGCCGGCCGGGACGGGCCGGAACGCGTTCACGGTGTCCTGCTCGGCCAGTTGCTGGCGCAGCTCGCGGGCTTCGGCGGCGAGGGTCTGCACCGCCGCGGCGCGCTGGGTGACCCCGTCCACCGCGTTGTCGTGGCGCTCCCGGGCGTCGTCGACCGCCGACTGCCGGGCGGTCAACTCCGGCCCGGGGGTCTGGGCGACCGCGGTACGCAACGCGGCCGCGGCCTGCCGGGCGTCCGACTGGGCCTGCAGCGCCTGCTCGGCGGCGGTGGCCAGCCGGTCCTCGTTCGTCGCCAGGCCGGCCATCTCGGCGCCGCCCAGCACGCCGCGGTCCCGGGCATAGTCGAGGATCGCGGTGGAGTCGTTCGCGGCGGCGCGCGCGTCGGCGGCGGCCTGGCCGGCCCGGGCGGCGGCGTCGTCGATCCGGGCCGCCGCGTCGAGCTTGGCGGTGGCGTTGGCCTGGACCGCGCGGACCTGGTCCTGGTAGGCGGGGACGGCGTCATCCAATTCGGACAGCGCTCGGGTGGCCGCGTCGAGATGCTGCTGCCCGGTGCCGGTCAGCTCGTCGGCATCGTGGAGCAGCTGGTCGACCCGCTGTCGCAGGGCCGGATCGGGGTCCGCCCGGCGGCCCAGGTCGTCGGCGAGGTCGCGGATCTCGTCGCGGGCCGCGGTCATCCGGCCGGCCGCGTCCTGCGCCCGGGCCTGGTCGGCCCGCACCTCGGGCAGGGTGTCGGCGTGGGTGGGCCGGGCGGCGGCGTCGTCCAGCGCCTCCCGGGCCGCCCGGACCGGCTCGCTCGCCTGCCGGCCGAGATCCTGGGCCGTCGCCGCGGCCGACTCGGCGGTGCCGCCGAGGCCCCGCGCGGTGTCGGCGGCCCGGTCCGCCAGCAGCGTCGCGGTGTCCCGCGCGGTCCGGGCCGGCGGCTGCTCCTCGCCCCGGATGGTCCGGATCGGCTGCCCGGCCGAGTGATCCGCGGTGCGGAACGTGGCCCCCGGCAGCAGCAGCACCTCGCGCTCGAACGGGTTCATCGACAACGGCGTGATGTCGCGCCCGGCGTGCCCGGTCAGCTCCAGCTCCAGCAGCACCGGACGCTGCCCCGTCTTGCCGCGGTACAGGTCGGCGAAGCTGCGCGCCTCGACCTGGGAGCGGCTGGTGCTGGCCAGCTCGTTGGAGGTGTAGCCGCCCGTGCCGTACCGCGAGCCGATCGGCGCCGACCAGTCGCCGCGGAAGACCGGGCCGGTGGCCGGCGGCAGGATCTGCAGCGCCTCGACGGCCATGTCGAAGTGCGCCTGCATCTGGGCCGGCAGCTCCCGGCCCAGCTGTTCGCCGCGGGCCAGCGCCTGCTGTTCGAGCCGGGCGACGAGTGGCTGGTCGTCGTCGAGCATCGCGTCGTACATCTGGTCGGTGATCGCCTTGAACGCGGGATCGGACTCGATGGCCGGCGGGACGTCGATGATCACGCCGTTGAAGCTCGGGTCCTTCACCTGCTTGATCGCGCTGGCGACACCGGCGGTCACCTCGCGCCGCATGAGGAACTGCTTGACCCCGGGGAAGTCGGTGTAGTTGCCCTGCGGCGCCATCAGGTTGATCAGCTTGTGGTTGTTGCTGGTGTAGTTCACCAACGCGATCAGGTGCGCGAACGTCAACCGGCGCGCGGCCGTCGCGGTGCCCGGGTTCTGGTCCATCCAGTCCTGGATCTCGGGCGGCGGGGCCGGACTGTTGATCTCGTTGTGCAGCCGGGCCGCGGTGACCAGCACCTCCCGCTCGACGCCGCTGAACTGCGGCGCTCCCGCGTCGAAGTGGCCCATCGCGGTGATCGCGTACGCCGCCTCGTGCGGCAGCATCCGCGGCTCGCCGACGTCGGCGAACCGGGACGACGAGGCGTGCGCGGCGGCGGAGAAGGTGACCGGCGGGGCCTGGGCCCGCAGCTGGGCGGGGGCGATGCCGAGCGTGGTCAGCGATTGGTACATCTGGTCGGCCGAGCTCATCGTGGAGACGGCCGGTCCCGGTCCGGCCGCCTCGGCGCCGCGCAGCACCTCGTACAGAGAATGGTCCTGGTTGGTGAGCTGGTGCGCGGCGACCGCGAGCAGGAAGTCGGAGCGGGCCACGCCGGGCACGCCGAGCACGTCGAACGCGGTCATCAGCCGGGTGGCGGTGTCCGAGATCCCGGCGACCACCGGCATCCCGGAGCGGTCGTGCCGGGACTGGAACCAGCGGTCGCCGGTGTTCAGGTCGTACTTCGCGCGGCCGCCGGTCCAGGGCAGCTTCTGGTCCGGCCGGGCGGCGGCGTTGTGGTAGGCCGACTCGCGCGGGCTGAGCCCGAGGCCCCGCGCGGCGAGCTCGTCGGGGCTCACCTTGCCGGGCGTGGCCGGGTCCGCCGGGTCGCTCCGCTCGGTCCGGGCGCCCTGGCTGGCCTGCACGGCACGGTCCCCGGTGGGACCGAACGCATCGGCGGGCAGACCCTCGGTCTTGAGGCCGAGCCGCGCCGCCAACTCGGGGTCGCCGACCAGCCCGGCCAGCGTGTCCTGCCCGGTATTGCCGAAGGCGGCGTTCTGGAACGCGGTCATCAGCTCGCGCAGGTTGCCGCCGGACAGCAGGTCGTCGATCTGGCCGTCGCTCAGCGCGGTGCCGACCTGGCCGGGCGTCGCCGGATCGTCGTGGACGAACGAGCGCTGCGGCGACTGCGTGCCACCGCCGCCCTGGGCGAGCACGTCCCGCAGCCGGGCCACGGTGGCCGCGGCGGCCTCTCGCACCCGGGGCTGCTGATAGAGCCAGTTCCCGAGGTTCTCCTCGAACTGGCCGGCCTGCCGATGGTAGGTCTGCGGTTCGAGCTGGTGGATCGGGCGTTGATCGTACGGGCGGGCCGCCGGCCCCCACGCGACGGCGCGGGCCGGGCCGGCGCCGCGCGGGACGGTTGCGTGCGGCAGGTCGGATCCGTGGGTGGTGACCGTGGCCGGCTGCCCGCTGAGGAACGTCTTCCAGGTGTCGGTGGCGGCGTTCGGCCCGGGCAGTTGGGGCCGGCCGTCGGCGCCGAAGGAGGTTGCGCCGGCCACGAAGGCCTGCCCGTCGGGCGTGGTCCAAGCGGTGCCGGTCGGCGCGGTGACCTGCGTACCCGCGGGCATGGCCTGGGCGAACCGCTGGGCGAACCCGCCGGCCGGGTCGGCCGCGGTGTCACAGGCGATCAGCGTGATCGGCTGCCCGGGGGTGTAGCTCGGATCCGCCCGGACGATCGCGGCCAACTGCTCCGGCGTGACGTCCTGGCCATTCAGCCGGACCGAGTTCGGCGTGCCGTGGGCGAAGACGACGTAGTGCCCGTCGGGCGCCGGGAACTGGTCGGCGACCTCGCGGTTGGCGGTGTCCCCGGCGCCTAGGAGGGTGTGGCCGCCGTTGACGGGCTGGAAGTGCGCCGCCAGCCGAGGGTCCACGATGGAGTTGAGCTCGGCGTGCAAGGCGTCGATCTGCTGCTGGAGGGCGTTCGCCTCGGCGGTCCGCCCGGTGGCGGCCGCGGTCGCCGCCTGGTGCTGGCCGAGCGCGTCCTCGACCTGCGTCTGGTGGGTGTTCAGATCGGCCGGGGGCGGGGTGGTCGCCATCGCGTCGCGCAGCTGGGTGTTGGCGTTCCGAGCCTGGGTCTGCGCGTGCAACGCGTCCCGCACCGCGGTGGCGAGCGTGCCCTGCTGGGTGTTCAGGTCGGCCAGGGCGGTGGTGGTCAGCGGCCCCTGCGCGGTCGCGACGGTGTTGTCGGCCGCCGTCTGCGCGGTCGCGGCGGCCTGCTTGGCCTGGGTCGCCGCCTGCTGGATCCGGGTGCCGGCGTCGATCCGGGCGGTGGCGTTGTCCCGGGCGGTGGTGATTTGTTGCTGGTAGGCCGGCACCCGGTGCGCCAGGTCGGTGGCGGCCTGGGTGGCTTGGCTCAGGTCCTGGCGGCCGTTCCGCACCAGCTGGTTCGAGCGGTCGACCAGCACGGTGGCCCGGTTCGACAGGTCGGTGAGCCGCTGGGTGGTGGCCGGGTCGCCGCCCTGGTTGATCCGGTTCTGCACGGCGGTGGCGAGGTTCCGCGCGGCGTTCCGCGTGGCCGGCAGGGCGTCCACGGCGGACTGCGCCGGCGCCAGCTGGTCGGTGGCTTGCTGCACGGTGGTCTGGTCGTACGGCGGACGGTTGTTGACGTCGGTCAGGTCGTTCCGGGCCGCGGTGACCGCCTTGCGGGACCGGAGATCGAGCTTCTTGGTCGACGCGGCCGCGGTCTGCGACGTCCTGGCCAGCCCGCGGGCGTCGGTCACCGCGCGCTGGCCGGTGGTGGTCGCGGTCTGCTGGGCGACCTGGACCGGCGGCTGCTCCCGGCCGATCAGCGTGCGGAGGGGGCCGACCGGACCCGCGTCGTGGGTGGTGAAGGTCGCGCCCGGCAGAAGCATGACCTCCTGCTCGTGGTCGTTCACCGACAGCGGGCCGATGTCGCGGGCGGCATGCCCGGCCAGGTCGAGCTGGAGCAGGATCGGCCGGCGGCCCGGCTTGCCGTCGTGCTGCTGGGCGAAGTTGCTCGCGATGTGCTGGCTGCGGCTGGTGCTGGCCAGTTCGGACGAGGTGTAGCCGCCGCGGTCGTACATCGAGCCGTACGAGGCGGACCAGTCGCCGCGGAAGACCTGCCCGGTGGCCGGCGGCAACTTCTGCAACGCGTCGACGGCCATGTCGAAGTGCGCTTGCATCTGCGGCGGGAGCTCGCTCGCCAGGGCGGTGCCCCGGGCGTACATCTGCTGCTCCAGGCTCTTGATTTGCGGCTGGTCGCCGTTCTGGACCGCGGTGCGCAGCTGCCCGGTCAGGTTCGCGATCTGCCGGTCCTCGCTGATGGCCGGCGCCACCTCGGCGATGTAGTTGTGGGTCGGCCAGCTGTGCACCTGCTCGATGATGTCCTTGACGCCGGCCCTGACCTCCTGGCCCATCTGGTACGTCTTGGCGGTCAACGAGTTGCTCGCCGGGTTGCTCTGCGGCGCCATCAGGTTGATGAGCTTGTGGTTGTTGCTCGAATAGTTGGCGATGGCGACCGTGTGCGCGAAGGTGAGGTTGTTCCGGATCACGGCCGCGCTGCCCGGGTTCGCGTCGAACCACGCCTGGACCTTCGCCGACGGCGTGGCGCTCTGGATGTCCCGATGGATCTGCGCGGCGTGGTTCAGGATGTCCGGGCTGACCCCGGCGAGGCTCGGCCCGTGCTGGTTCAGCCCGCCCATCGCGGCGATCGCGTACGCGGACTCGTGCGGCAGCATCGGCGGCGACTGCATGCCGGCGAACCGGGGATCGCCGGTGATGAAGCCGGTCATCGGCGACAGGTCCCGAATCTGGTCCGGGGTGAGGCCGAACTGGGTCAGCGACCGGTACATCTGCTCGGCCGAGGTCATCCGGGAGACCTGCGGGCCCACCCCCATGATCTCGCCGCCGCGCATGATCTCGTACAGCGAATGGTCCTGGCCGGTCAGCATCCACGCGCCGACCGCGAGCAGGAAGTCCTCCCGGGCGACACCGGGCACGTTGAGCCAGTCGAAGGCGGCCATCATCCGGGCGGTGGTGCCGGAGATGCCGTCCAGCACCGGCATGCCGGCCTGGTCGTGGGTGCGCGCGTGCCAGCCCGAATCGGTGTTCATGCTGTGGTACGCGCGGCCACCGGTCCACGGCAGCGGTAGCTCGGGGCCCTGCTCGGCCGGGTTGGTGATCCGCCCGGTGGTGCCGGGCGTCGGATGCACCACGCCGTCCGCGATCTGGAACGGCCGGGCGCCCGGACCGTGCACGAACGCCGACTCGCGCGGACTCAACCCGATGCCCAGCTGGTCCAGCCCGCGCGCGGTCATCTTGCCCGGCGCGTTGTTGGAGAAGGCGGGATTGCCGGCGCCCGGCCGGTTGCTCCGGCTGGCCTGGCTGAACGCGAACTCGGCGTTGGTCGCGGCCCAGGCGTGCAGGTCGTGCAAAACCTTTGGTGCGTACGCGGATTCCGGCCCCGGCGAATTCGCGGCGAGCACGCCGAGCGCGAACGGATCCTTGGCGAAGGTGTAGCCCCGTTGCCTGAGCTCGGCGACGGTCTCGGCGGTGGCGCGCCGCATCGAGCCGTACTCGTCCTTCATCACCTGCAACGAGGTGGTGTTCAGCCCGAGGTCGCCGGCCCGGCTGGAGAGGTCGCCGTTCTGCAGGACGTCGCTGACGACCGTCTTGAAGGTGGTCGGCGCGGCGTGGAGTGGCCGGCCATCGGCGCCCTTGGGCGGATCCGCATTGAAGTAGGCGGCGTTGTAGAACGCGGTCATCAGCTCGCGGACGTTGCCGCCGCTCAGCAACTGGTCGATCTCGGCGTCGCTGAGATGGTCGCCGACCTGGCCGGCGCTCGACGAGTCATTGCGCACGAACGAGCGCTGCGCCGAGTTGCCGCCGGTGCCGTAGTTGGTCAGCACCTCGCGCAGCCGGACGACGGCGGCCGCGGCTGCCTGCCGGACCCGGGGCTGCTGATAGAGGAAGACCCCGAGGTTCTGTTCGAAGCGTTCGGCCTGATCGTGGTAGGTCTGCGGCTCGACCTGGGTGATCGGGCGTTGCTGGTACGGGCGGCCGTCCCGCCCCCAGGAGACCGGGCGGTTGTCCGGGCTCGGGGTCCACGAGGTGTCGTCGCGGGCCGGCGCGTGCGGCAGGTCGGAGCCGTGCGTGGTGACGGCCGGCTCGCCGCTGACGAAACTCTTCCAGCCGTCGGCCGGGGTGGGCGGGGCCGGCTGCGGGCGGCCGTCGGGGCCGAACGTGGTGCCGGCCACGAACGCCTGCCCGTCCGGGGTGGTCCAGGCGGTGCCGGTAGGTGCGGTGACGACGGTGCCGGGCGGCATGGCCTGGGCGAGCTGGTTGGCGAAACCGTTGAGGTCGGAGCCGGTGCCGCAGGCGATCAGGGTGATCGGCTGACCGTCGTACCGCTCGTCGGCCGTGATGATGTCGGCGAGTTCCTGGGGGGCGACGTCGCGGTCGCCGACGGTCAGCTTGCCGTCGTGGCCGTGCGCGAAGACGACGTAGCGGTTCTCGGTCGGCGGGTACTTGGCGGCCACGGCGTGGTTGGCGGCGTCGCCCGGGCCGAGCATCACGTAGCCGGCCGGGACGGTGTGGCCGAGCGGGCCGCCGGACCGCTCCGGGGTGGTGTCGGCCGGGGGCGCGATGGCGGGTGCTGCGTCAGGTTTGTGGTCGTGCTGCCGCGGCGGCGGATTGTCCTGCGGTACGGCCTGGTGCCCGCTCTTCGGCGGGTCCACAGAGGACGACGACGCGTTCGTCTCGGTGCTGATCGAGCCGGTCGCCGGGGAAGTCGCCGATTCCGTCGGGGCGCTGGTTTCTGTGCTCACCGGGGTGGCGGTCGCGGCGTTCGTCGTGCTGCCGACCGGCGCCGGATTCGACGGCGTCGTGGAGGCCGTGCTCGGATTCGTCGTCGTGGGGGATGCGCTTGCGCTAGCCGGTGTTGTCGTCGTGGGGGTTGAGCTCGCGCTTGCCGGTGTTGTCGTCGTGGGGGTTGAGCTCGCGCTTGCCGGTGTTGTCGTCGTGGGGGTTGAGCTCGCGCTTGCCGGGGGCGTCGCCGTGGGGGTCGTGCTCGCGCTTGCCGGGGGTGTCGTCGTGCTCGCGCTTGGCGGCGCGGCGCTCACCGGCGACGGGGTCGCGGTGGTGGTGGTGGTCGTGGCGTTCGCCGGAGATGGGGTGGCCGTGTTGGTGCCGGCGGTGGCCGGCGGCGGCGTGGCGTTGGCGGCCGAGGGGCTGGCTGCCGTTGGCTCGGGCATGGCTGCCGTGGGCTGGGGCGTAGTCGGCGTTGGCTGGGGTGTGGCGGTCGTCGTGGTGGGCGTGGCCGTCGTCGTGGTCGGCGTGGCGGTCGTCGTGGTGGGCATGGCCGTCGTTGTCGGCGGTGCCGTGGTGGTTGTGGTCGGCGGTGGTGGCGTCGCGGTGGTCGTTGTGCCCGTGCTCGTCGACGTCGGTGGTCCGGTGGACGTGCCCGTCGCGGCTGGCGGGGCCGCCGTCTCGGTGGACGTGCTGGCAGTGGGCGGCGGCGCGGTCGTTGTGCCCGTTGACGTCGGCGTGCTTGCCTGCGTGGCGGTCGCGGTCGGTGTGCCGGTTCCGGTCGGCGCGGGGGCGTTGGTGCCGGTCGGGGATGCGTTGCCGGTGTTTGCCGGTGTGCTGATGGGGGTGCTGCTTGGCGGAGTGAAGCCCTTGGCGGTGTCGGCTCCCGGGGTGGCGCCGGTTTCGGAGGTGGCGCCGGTGCCGGTCGGGGTGGTGGTGACCGAGCCGAGGCTGGAGGTGCTGGAGGCGGCGCTCGGGTTGCTGAGGATGGAGGACGCGCCGGTGCTCGAGCCCACGCTGGACGAGCTGGCGGCCGCGCTCGGGTTGCTGTAGAACGACGACGCGCTCGACGACCCCGAGGAGGACGACGAGTTGCCGACTCCCGACGAGCTACCACCCGAGACTGTGGCCGGGCCGGTGGCGCCGGAGTTGAGGGCAGATGGGCTGGTGGTGCCGGAGCTGGGCGCAGATGGGCCGGTGGCGCCGGGGCCGAGCGCGGACGGATCGGCGGCGCCGGAGTTCAGCGCGGATGGGCCGGTCGCGGAGGAGCCCGTGGCGCCGGAGGCGGCAGCGGCCGGGCCGCCCTCTGTGGGGGGTGGGGTGCCGGCGGGGGCGCTTTCGCCCGTACCCCCAATGGGGTTGATGTTGATGGAATGGGGGTTGAAGTCGGCGCCGGAGGAGCTCGGGGCGTTGGGTGCGTGGGGTGGGGTGTGCCCGCCGCCGATCGACTGGCCGATGTCGTGGGCGATTTTGCCGCCCGCGCCGCCGAGCATGCCCGAGGAGAACGTGGCCAGCGGGTTCGAGCTCTGGCCCATGGCGGCCGACGCGATCGCCTCGACCGGCATCTCGGAGAAGGCGTCCAGGGCGCCGTGGCCGATCGCGGTGTGGCCGAAGCCGGGGGCTACCTTGCCGACGCCCTTCTTCAGCAGGCCGCCGTTCACCCCGACGGCGCCGCCCATCACCATGTCCATGCCGATGGCCTGGCCGTCCAGGTTGTGCCGGTTGCCCTGGGCGAACTGGATGGACTGCGCCTCCAGGTTCTCCGTGCCCTCCTCGATCGCCTCGTCGATGGCCTCGGCCGCGATGTGCCCCGCCCAGTTCAGCTCCTGCGGGGCATGCGCGGCCACCTCCTCGGCGCCCTTGACGGCGGCCCGGGCCGCGCCGGCGCCCAGCTCGGCCGCTTCCGCGAGCCGGCGCGCCTGGAACGCCTTGAGCAGCGCCCGGACGATCGCACCGCCGATCTCGATCTCGCCCGGGACGAGTTCCGGGAAGCCGGAGGCGATGGCCATGAAGATGTCGATGACCTGGTTGATCATCGCGATGATGATCGTGTACTTGGTCTGTTCGGTGTCGAGGGCGAAGTTCAGCGCGGTCTGGCTGAGCTGCTGGGTCAGCTGAACGGCGTCGGGGACGTCGTTCATCAGCTTGTTGGCGTTCTGCTGGAAGCTGTTCGACGCGTCGCCGTGCCAGAAGCTGCGGGCCCGCTGGCCGAGCTGGTTCACCCCGGCCGCGGCGCCCTGCATCGACGCGCCGAAATTGAGCAGCTCCTGCGCCATCGCGCGCAGATCGTCCTCATTGGCCTGTGGCCACTGCTCGCCCGAGGTGTAGAGGATCGCGTCGTACGCCCACTGCCAGTTCGGGTCAGTGGGGATGTTGAGACCCACCGTCAGGTCTCTCGGGGGGTGACCGGGCTCTCCCGGGCCGCGGCGATCCTGGCCGGGTGGGCGAGGATCGTCCCGTC
The DNA here is from genome assembly GCF_000721705.1 of Actinoplanes subtropicus. Classification (GTDB taxonomy): domain Bacteria; phylum Actinomycetota; class Actinomycetes; order Mycobacteriales; family Micromonosporaceae; genus Actinoplanes; species Actinoplanes subtropicus. Next base: position 70,952 of record NZ_JOJL01000025.1, on the reverse strand, counting down.
GGGCAGGCGGTACCAGGGGCCGTAGTCGTCCGGCGGGATGCTCGTGTCGATGACCGCGCCCTCCGGGATGGCCTGCCGCCGCTCGAGTCGCTCGGCCCGCATCGGCAGGAGCTCGTGCGGCGCCTCGACCCGCTCGGCCCGCATCGGCTGGAGGGCGTGCCGCTCCTCGAGCCGCGCGGCCCGCATGACCTGGTGCCGGGGCTCGCCCGGCTGCTCCGGTGCCAGCCGCTCCATGCGCCGCACGCCCTCTTCCGGCTGCAGCAACCTGCCTTCCCTCAGCTCGCCCGCCTCGTACAGCGTCGATCCGTCGTCGGCCACGTCCGCCGCACGGAAGGTCGGGGTCTCCAGCCCGCTGAACGCGACGTCGAGCTTCCGGCCGCCCTCGGCGGCGTTCTCCTCCGACTCGCCGTACACCTTGCCGGTCTGGCTCAGGCCGTCGCTGTAGAAGGTCAGCGTCTGGTGCAGCGCCTTCGCGGTGCCCCGCAGGTATTCGAAGCCCTGCTCGAACGACGGCGCGACCTGCGCACCGATCGAGTCGTCGCCCCACGCCGACCGGTACCGGGACCACATCTCGTCGACCCGGCCGGACAGGTTGGAGAAGTCGCCCGCCGCGTACTGGTACGGCTCGGCCAGATTGTTCACCTGGTCGGAGTTGACATCGAGATGCTCGTGCGCCATGGGTCAGCTCCGTCGCTCGAGTTGTTCCCGGACGATCCGGGGCAGGCGCGGGCCGTCCGGCGGCATCAGCGCGTCGGTGCCGAGCTTTCCGCGTACGAGATCCTGGGGGTTGAGGCCGTTCGGCACGGTCGGCGCGATGATCTCCGCCGCCTCGGTCGCCGCCTTGTCCTTGGCCTCCCGCACCGTCGCCATGATGAGGTCGGACAGCTCGTTCGGGGCGAGCCGGCGGTACGCGCTGTTCAGAAACTTGATCTCGGTCACACCGCCCGCGTGGCTGTACGTGACCGAGATCTCGCGGCGCGGCGACATGGCGGTGGCCGACACCTCCTGCATGCGCCGGTGCAACTCGGCGAGGGCGCTGCGTTGCTGCTGGTACTGCGCGAGCAGGTCCTCGAGGAAACCGTCCTGTCCGGCCGCCATCCGCACTCCTCCGCTGGTCTGCCGCAAGGTCACGCCGACACAAGCACGTGCGTACGGCGAAATCGGTTCAGCCTGCCTTCTTCGGGTCGCGACCGTCGAGGCTGCCCGACCGAACATCATGATGCCGCTCGATGTGCACCATGGAACGCGGTGTTTGCAAACATAGTTCACTGTGTCCACCGAGGAGCCCCGACCGGGGTTCCGCGGTGGGGGTGTTTCCACTCACGACGGACCCGGGTACCGAGCCGCCCGCCCGACGGATCGATTAATTTACTTGCCCGTTGGAGGCAGTGAACCAACTGGCGATGTGGTCCGTGTTGGATGCGTTGGTTCAGAGTCCGACCGCCAGACACCCCGATGAGTTCGCGCCGCCGAGACACGGCCGCGACGAAACAGTGCCGAGGAGGCCCTGAGAATGGCGAATCAGGTTGTGCAGACCACCGACCCGGGTATGGCGGCTGCGGTCAGCCAGTTCGAGGACAAGGCTGCTTCGTTCCGCAGCCAGCTCGACCAGGTCGACCAGTACATGCTGCAGCTCGAGGCGGGCTGGAAGGGCGGCGCCTCGTCCGCGTTCCAGCAGGCCATGAACCAGTGGCAGGAGGGCTTCCAGAAGGTGGTCACCGCGCTGGACAGCGTGACCCAGGGCATGGGCTCGTCGGCTCGGGCCTACGACCAGCACGAGGACACCTCGACCCAGTCGGCGACGGCTCTGCTCAACGGCCTTCCCGGCATCTGATCCGCGCGCCCCGTCCGCCCGTCGACATCCCCGGAAAGGCCGATCAATGGCATCGTTCACCTTTGACTTCAACGCGTCCGACACGGTCGCGCAGGCGCTGCAGTCGCTGACCACCGCCGTCAACAGCGAACTGGACGAGCTGAACAAGACGCTCGACACCCAGCTCGCCGACTGGCAGGGCGGCGGCGCCGACCAGTACCGGAACGCCCAGGCCCAGTGGAACGCCGGCGCCGCCGAGATGGCTCAGGCGCTCGGCACCGCCCAGCAGACGCTCTCGCAGATCCACGTCAACTACGCGGACGCCGAGAGCACCATCACCCGCCTCTGGGACAGCGTCCAGACCAGCTGACCGACCCGAACTGCCCGTTCGTTCCGCGCCTCGCGGGGCGAACGGGCAGACCTGTCCCTGCCCGCCCGCCAGATCCCCGCCCCGCTCCGCCACAAGCAGGAGGACGTTGCGATGAGCACGCCGAGCCCGGACGACGTAGTCAACATTCCGTACGGGGAGTACGACTTCTCGCCGACTTTCACCCAGGACCAGGCGAACCTCGCCAAGTCGGCCATCTCGAAGATGCAGGCCTGGCGGTCCTCCCATCCGGACAGCTTCCAGATCCCGTTCGACGCGGCCGGCCTCACCGACGACGAGAAAAGCGCCTTCCAGTCGTACGAGGGGATGCTCGACTACTACGGCGACACGCCCGACGCGTCCTACCTCACCCCCGGAAACTTCGACAGCAACAACCAGTACGGCAACTCGCCGGCCACGCCGCCGCCGGCCGACCTGCCGCCCCCGGTCAACGGTGGCTCGGATCACAACGGACAGCTGGCGGTGAACACCGACGCGCTCAAACAGTTCTCCAAGAACCTCGAGACGCTGCGCGGGAACATCACCACGGCCAAGGCCGCCATCCGGAACGTGGTGGTCAAGCCCGGCCAGTTCGCCGCGGCCACCAAGATGTCGAACACCATCAACGGCGCCGGCGGCAACGTGCTGATGAGCGGCGACCTGTCGACCGCCGACGGGCTGCGCGGGCAGGTCTACAACTTCCTGGACAACGCCGACAAGGCGTTCACCGAGTTGCAGACCGACATCGCGAACCTGATCAGCCAGTACAAGTCGGTCGAGGACCTCAACAACACCACCGCCGCCCAGCTCACCGGCGCCTTCCAGGACGCGGTGACCCAGATGGGCACCGGCACCACCGCCTGAGGCTCCCGTACCCGTACTGACGTAGGTGGATGGACCATAGATGAGCGACAGCCCGAGCGTGTCCACCAAGCCGTGGGACAGCGTGAGCGACGGCGGCCAGTTCAACACCGGCGGCCTGGCCGACGCCAGCGATGTCAACGACTGGCAGAGCATGGACTGGAAGGCCATCAAGACCGCCGTGGTCGGGGCCGCCGCGGTCTCCAGTGACGCGCAGAGTCAGGCCGCGGCGCAGGAAGCCATGGCGAACGTCTCGCCACAGTCCCTGATGGACGCCGGCGACGCGTTCAGCCTCGCTTCCACCTACATGAGCGACGTCGCCGACAACCTGCGCCAGCAGATCGAGGGCCTGGTCGGCGACGGCGGACCGTGGACCGGCTCGGGGGCCCAGTCGTTCAAGTCGACGCTGACCAGCTTCGCCAACAAGCTGGAGGCGCACGCCGAGCAGATCAACGGCGGGGCGCAGCACTCGACCGACGCCGGCTCGGTGCCCGAGCAGCTCTACTACAGCGGCAACATCCTGTCCTGGGCCCAGCAGTCGCTGGATTACCTGGACTACGCGTACGCCCAGTTGGCCACCCAGTACGGCGCCAGCACGGTCGACAACAAGGTGCAGATCCACGAGGTGCCCGGCCTCTCCGACCAGATGACGCAGGCGTTCCGGAACGTCATGAAAACCGTGGTGCAGCAGTACGCGGTGACCTACTCGAGCGTCTCGCAGGTCGGCGGCGGCAGTATCTCCGGCAGCGTCACGGCGACGCCCTCGCTCTCCCTTTCGCCGACCCCCTCGCTGTCCCTTTCGGAGACGCCGTCGCTGTCCGTCTCGGCCCCGCCCTCCATCTCGGAGCCGCCGAGCGTCTCGACGCCGTCGCTGTCGACCGCGCCGCCGCCGGCGGGCGGCCCGATCCCGTCGCCCAGCATCTCCGCGCCGCCGGACGCCCAGAACTTCGCGGTGCCGAGCGTCACCACCCCGCCGCCACCCAGCGGGGGAGGGCTGAACACCGACGGGGTGACCCCGCCCGGGACGACCGCGCTGGGCGCGCTGCCCAGCGTCGCCCCACCGCCCGCCGATGCCGCCGGCGGCGGCCTGCCCGGCCTGGGGATCGGCGGCCTGCCCGGCTCCTCGGGTGGCGGCCTGCCCGGCCTGGACGGCGCCACGCTGCCGTCGGTCTCGTCGCCGCCGAAACCGGGCGGGGCGGGTGGGGAGGACCCGAACGCTCCCGGCGCCGGGGAGGGCCTCGGCGATGGCCTGAGCGGGGTGCCCGAGGGCGACCTGCCCGGCGTGGCGCCGCCGCCGACCGCCCCGGGCGGCTCGCTGGAGAGCGACGCGCCGGGCGGCGCCGGCGGGGCGCCGCCGATGTCGCCGATGTCGCCGCCGGGTGCGGGTGGGATGAGCGCGCCGGAGCGTTCCGACGCGTCCGGGCTGCTGGGCAACGACGACGAGAGCCCGTTCGCGCCCGGCGAGGGCCTGTCCGACCTGCCGGGCAGCGCCGCGGGTGCACCGCCGATGTCGCCGATGTCGCCGCCGGGTGCGGGTGGGCCGAATGCGCCGGAGCGTTCGGATGCTTCCGGGTTGCTGGGTAATGAGGAGGAGAGCCCGTTCGCGCCGGAGGGGTTGGAGAGCGGGATTCCGGATGCGCCGGCTGGTGCGGAGGGTGCGCCGCCGATGTCGCCGATGTCGCCGCCGGGCGCGGGCGGGGCGAACGCGCCCGAGCGCTCGGACGCTTCCGGGCTGCTCGGCAACGACGAGACAAGTCCCTTCGGTACGGGCGAACCGCTGCCCGAGGTGCCGGGCAGTGCGGAGGGCGCGCCGCCGATGGCGCCCATGTCGCCGCCCGGCGGGTCCGGTGCCGAGAAGCCGGAGCGGTCGGACGCCTCCGGCCTGGTGGAGAAGGTGGACCAGCCGTGGGACGCCGGAGTGCCCTCGATGGGCGGGGTTCCCGACGCGCCGCTCGGCGCCGCGCCGGGCACGACCCCGGCGGCGTCGGAGGAGGCGGTCGTCGAACCGGCCGCCACGGAGGTCGCCGCCGGACCGGCGGAGCCGCCGCCGGCCCCGATGACGCCGCCGGGAGGTAACTCGTCGGCCGACGAACGCTCGGACGCCTCCGGCCTGATAGCCAACGCCGACGGGCCGTGGGGTACGCCGCCCGGCCTGACCGCCGAGCCAACCCCGATCAACGGCGCGCCCCCGGCCCTGCTGCCGGTGTCCGTGCCCGAACCGGCTCCGCGGCCGGAGCCATCCCGCGCCCCGGTCCTTCAGCCGGCCTCGGAGCTCGAGCCATCCCGCGCCCCGGTCCTTCAGCCGGCCTCGGAGCCCGAGCCATCCCGCCTCCCGGTCCTTCAGCCGGCCCCGGAGCCCGAGCCGGAGACGGCCTCGGTCGATCCGGCGCCGGAGCGGGTCGATGACGAGCGGTGGCTGACCCAGGGCACACCGGCGGCGACCGACCAGAGTTCCTGGTTCGCGCCGCCGCCGACCGACCCCTCGGTCGCCGTGGTGCCCCCGGCGGTGGAACCGGAGACGACCACAGCCCCGGCTCCCGCGGCGCCTTCGGATGAGCATCGGCCGGCGGAGCTTCCCCCGTTGTTGTTCGTTCCAGCTCTCGGGCGGGTCCGCGCCGAGGAGGACGAAGACGAGGACCAGGACGAGCGCGACGATCTGGCGGTCGAAGAGGACGAAGGCGACCGCGTACCGGTGATCCCTTGGTCCGATGAGGACGGTGACGCCGACTCCTGGGACTCCGGTGGCCTGCCGTGGGGCAGGGCCGCCCGGGACGACGACGATGACGACGATGGCGACACCCCGGACGATCCGGGCCCCGACGATCGCGGCCCGGAGGACGACCCCGACGACGCGGACTGGGACGACCTCGGCTGGCCGGGCCGCAACGCCGGCCCCGAGCCCGAACCGGTAGTCGAGGACGGCTTCGCGCTTCCGGCCATGTCGTCGTGGCAGCGGCGCAAGAGCGACCCCACCCCCCGCCCCGAGAACCCCAACCTGCGCTCCGGCGGCGCCGAACCACCCCCCGAGGACCTGGAGAAGCTCTGGGCCCAGCGCCGCGCCGAGGCCGACGCCCGCCGCGAGGAGTTGCGGCAGCTGCGTGAGGGCCGCCCCCGCGACGAGGACGAGGACGACGAGGGCGAGAAGGAGATCGTGCCGCGCAGCTCCGGGCTGTTGCGGCAGGCCGACGGTGTGTGGGGCGCCGGCCAGGAGGAGTCGGGGGTCATCGGATGAGCACGGTCATCGTCAAGCGGCCGCCCCGGGCCGAAGGACCCCCGATGCCGGCCGGTTCCGTCGAGCTGGCCGAGCCGCCGGTGATGGCCGAGCCGGCGCCGCTGGACATGCGCTCGTTCCTCATGGTCGTGCCGATGGGCCTCGGCATGGGCGGCATGATCATGATGTTCGGCGTGTTTCAGCGCTCGTCGGTGGCGTACCTGATGGGCGGTGTGATGGCCGTCGGCATGCTCTCCATGGGCGTGGTGCAGATCGGCCGGGCCGCCGGGGAGCGCAAGCGGAAGATGCGCGCCGAGCGGCGCGACTTCCTGCGCTACATCGGACAGCTGCGCAAGAAGGCCCGCCAGTCGGCCGACGAGCAGCGGCAGGCCGTGGTCTGGAACAACCCCGACCCGTCGCTGCTGTGGTCGGTGGCGACCGGCAGCCGGATGTGGGAGCGGCGGGCCGCGCACGAGGACTTCGCCCGGATCCGGATCGGCCTGGGCCGGCACAACGCCGCGGTCAAGTACGTGCCGCCGTCGACCAAGCCGATCGAGGACCTCGAGCCGCTGTCGTCGATCTCGCTGCGCCGGTTCGCCGAGGCGTACCGTACGGTCCCCGGCATCCCGACCGCGATCAGCCTGCGCAGCTTCACCAGCATCGAGTTCGCCGGGCCGACCGCGCCGGCGATGGGCCTGGCCCGGGCGGTGCTGGCCCAGCTGGTCACCTTCCACGCCCCGGACGAGTTGCGGGTCGCGGTGCTGACCGGGGACAGCGCGAGCGACGAGTGGGAGTGGGCCAAGTGGCTCCCGCACAACGCGCACCCCACCCGGAGCGACGCGGCGGGCCCGCTGCGGTTGTTCGCCCGGGACCACGACGAGCTGATGCGGCTGCTCGGCCCCGAGTTCGCCGATCGGGCCGACCACGACAAGGGCGCCCGGCCGAGCTCCAACGAGCCGTTCGTGGTCGTGGTGGCGAGCCGGATCGCGATCCCGGACGACTCCCGGCTGGTCGGCGCCGGCCTGCAGAACACGGTGCTGCTGGACGTGACCGGCCGGCTGCCCGGCGGCCCGAAGGTGCTGCGGCTGACCGTCGAGGACAAGCGGATCGAGTTCCCGGTCGGCGAGCGCACCGGCGAGGCCGAGCGCGACGACCTGACCGAGCGGGAGGCCGAGACGCTGGCCCGGATCCTGGCCCCGAAGCGGACGGCGAGCACGCTCGAGGTGGCCGACGAGCCGCTGGAGTCCGACTTCGAGCTGACCACGCTGCTCGGCATCCGGGACGCGTACACCTTCGACGTGAACGGCGCTTGGCGCCCGCGGCAGGCGCAGCGGGCGCGGCTGAGCGTGCCGATCGGCATCACCGAGGAGGGCGAGGTCGTCGAGCTGGACCTCAAGGAGGCGGCGCAGGGCGGCATGGGCCCGCACGGGCTGATCATCGGCGCCACCGGTTCGGGCAAGAGCGAGTTGTTGCGTACGCTCGTCTGCGCCCTCGCCGCCACGCACTCCTCGGAGATCCTCAATCTGGTGCTGGTCGACTTCAAGGGCGGCGCCACCTTCCTCGGCATGGACAAGCTGCCGCACACCTCGGCCGTCATCACCAACCTGGCCGACGAGCTGCCCCTGGTCGACCGCATGCAGGACGCGCTGAACGGCGAGATGAACCGCCGCCAGGAGCTGCTGCGCGCCTCCGGGTACGCGTCGCTGTTCGAGTACGAGAAGGCGCGCGCGGCCGGCGCCCCGCTCACCCCGTTCCCGGTGCTGCTGCTGATCGTGGACGAGTTCAGCGAGCTGCTGTCGAGCAAGGCCGAGTTCATGGACCTGTTCGTCTCGGTCGGCCGGCTCGGCCGGTCGCTCGGCGTACACCTGCTGCTCGCCTCGCAGCGCCTCGACGAGGGCCGGATCAGCCGGGTCGAGGGCCACCTGTCGTACCGGATCGCGCTGCGCACCTTCTCCTCGATGGAGTCGCGCTCGGTGATCGGCGTCGGTGCCGCCTACGAGCTGCCGTCCGAGCCCGGCAACGGCTACCTCAAGCTGGACATCTCCAACCTGGTGCGATTCAAGAGTGCGTACGTGTCGGGGCCGTACAAGCGCACCGGCGGCCGCGGCGCCGCGGCCGACGACGACGCCGGGATCATCTCCGACGTCGTCGCGTTCACCACCCGCGAGCTGCCCCGGGCGGTCACCCCGGCACCGGATGCCGGGCCCGCCGCGGCGTCCGCCGACGAGACCGGCGAGGCCGACGAGGACCGCCTGATGGACGTGCTCATCGACCGGCTCGTCGGCTCCGGCCCGCCGGCCCGGCAGGTGTGGTTGCCGCCGCTGTCCGAGTCGCCCGGCCTGGACTCGCTGCTGCCCAGCGTCATCCCGGACCCCGAGCTCGGCATGATCGTGGAGAATCCGGCGCTGCGCGGGCGGCTGCGGGTTCCGGTGGGCGTGGTGGACCGCCCGTACGAGCAGATCCGTGAGCTTTTGCAGGCCGACCTGTCGGCGGCCGACGGCCACGTGGGCATCGCCGGCGCCCCGCAGAGCGGCAAGTCCACCCTGGTCCGGACGCTCGTGCTGGCGCTCGCCCTGACCAACACCCCGGAGCAGGTGCAGTTCTACGGCCTGGACTTCGGCGGCGGCGGCATCATGGCCCTGACCGGCCTGCCGCACGTGGGTTCGGTGGCCACCCGGATGGAGCGTGACCGCGTGGTGCGCACCATCGAGGAGGTACGCCAGGTGATGGAGCACCGGGAGGCGGTGTTCGCCGAGCGCGGCTACGACTCGATCACCAGCTACCTGGCCGCCCGCGACCGCGGCGAGGTACGCGACGCGCACGGGCACGTGTTCCTCATCGTGGACGGCTGGTTCACGCTGAAGCAGGACTTCACCGACCTGGAGCCGAAGATCAACGAGATGGCGGCCCGTGGCCTGTCCTTCGGCATCCACGTGATGATCACGGCCAACCGCTGGTCGGAGATCCGGACGTGGCTGCGCGACCTGCTCGGCACCAAGCTCGAGCTGCGCCTCGGCGACGCGATGGAGTCCGAGATCGGCTCCCGCAAGGCGGCGCTGGTGCCGCACCAGCCCGGCCGGGGCATGACTTCGCAGGGCATGCACTTCCTGTCCGGCCTGCCCCGGCTGGACGGCCGTACCAGCACCGCCGACCTCACCGAGGCGACCAAGGGCCTGATCGAGGAGATCCGGATGTTCTGGCCGGGCCCGGTCGCGCCCCCGGTCCGGATGCTGCCGGTTCAGTTGCCGGCCGCCCAGCTGCCCCGGCCGGAGCAGCCGCTGCGGTTCTGCCTGGGCCTGGACGAGCAGCGCCTCGGCCCGGTCTGGCACGACTTCATGGCCACCCCGCACCTGCTGGTGATGGGTGACAACGAGACCGGCAAGACCAACGTGCTCCGGCTCATCCTGCGGCAGATCACCCAGCGGTACGGTCCGGACGAGGCCAAGGTGGTGATCGGCGACTCCCGGCGCGACCTGGACAACGCCATCCCGGCCGAGTACCGGGTCGGGTACGCGGTGACCTCCGAGGACCTCGGCACGCTGGCCGCACAGACCGCGGTGTCGATGAACAAGCGCATCCCGGGCCAGGAGGTCACCTCCGACCGGCTGCGCAAGCGGGACTGGTGGAGCGGCCCCGAGCTGTTCGTCGTGGTGGACGACTACGAGCTGCTGGGCAAGTCGCTGGGCTCGGTGCTGGACCCGCTGATGCCGCTGATGGCCCAGGGCGCCTACATCGGCATGCACTTGATCATCGCGCGTAGTGTCTCGGGCGCCATGCGGGCGATGATGGACCCGGTCCTGCGCCGGCTGTGGGAGCTGGGTAATCCCGGCGTCCTGCTCTCCTACCCCAAGGAGGAGGGCAAGTTCCTCGGCGAGGCCAAGCCGGCCAAGCTCCCGGCCGGGCGGGCCCAACTGGTGACCCGCCGCAGCGTGCAACTGATCCAGACCGGCATGGTGCCGGTCGGCGAGCCGGCGGAGGTGAACGCATGACCACCACGACCGACGTCTGCCGGGTCACGGTGGTGGGTTCGGCCCGGCGGATCGACCTGGCCGTGCCGGCCACGGTCACCGTCTCCCAGCTCATGCCGGTGCTGCTGGCCAATCTGGAGAAGCCGGACGCCGGCGCCGCCCCGAACGCCGGCGGCTGGGCGCTGCAACGCCTCGGCGAGCAGCCGTTCGATCCGAACGGCACGCCGGATTCGCTGGACTGGCTGGAGGGCGAGGAGCTCTACCTGCGCCGGGTCGAGGACGCGCTGCCCGAGCTGGACTTCGACGACCTGGCCGACGGCATCGCCACGACGGTCAACCGGCGCGGCGACCGCTGGCAGCCGGAGTACCGCCGGCCGCTGTTCCTCGTGCTCACCGCGGTGACGCTGCTGTTCTTCGCGTACGCGCTGACCGATCGCGCGGCCACCGTGCTGACCGGGGTCGGCGGCTTCACCGTCGGCGGCGGCCTGCTGCTCGCCGCGGTCCTGGTCGCCCGGCTCGCCGGCGACCGTCCACTGTCGCTCACCTTCGGGCTCGGCGGCGCGCTGCTGACCGGGCTGGCCGCCACCGACCTGGCCGACGGGGCGCCGGGCCGGCTAGTGCTGACCACCACGTCGCTCGGCGTCGGGGCCGGCGCGACCTTCGGCGCGGCCGCGCTGCTGCTGGTCAGCGCCCGGCTCTGGGCCCGGCGCTTCATCCACCAGCCGCTGCTGGTCATCGCCGTGATCGCGCTCGCCGCGCTGAGCATGCTGTGGCTGCGCACCCACGTCGGGATGTCCCGGCAGGCGGTGGCCGGGTGCCTGGCCGCGGCCGGGTTCGCGCTCATCGTGTTCTCGCCCAAGGCCGCGCTGCGGCTGGCCCGGCTGCGCGGCCTGCAGCTGCCGAAGACCGGCGAGGAGCTGCAGTTCGACAACCAGCCGCGGCCGGCCGCCGAGCTGGCCGAGCAGACCGCCGAGGCGGACAACTACCTGACCGCCGCCGTGGTCAGCGTGTGCCTGCTGATGCCGTACCTGATGTCGGAGATCATGCGGGCGGACGGCTGGCCCGGGTACACCACGGTGATCGTGCTGTCGAGCGCGCTGGCGCTGCGGTCCCGGGCGTTCTACGGGGTCGCCCAGCGGGTCGCTCTGGCCGCGGCCGGCGCCATCGGCTTCCTCATGGTGCTCGTCTCGGCCTCGCACGCCGCCGGCGACACCGAGCGGGTGAGCCTGCTGGCCGGCCTGATCGTGCTGCTCGGGGTGATGGTGATGGCGGCCGTCCGGCCGTGGCCGCGCCGGCTGCTGCCGATCTGGGAGTTCCTGGCCACCGTGTTCGACGTGGTCACCGGCCTGGCCGTGATCCCGCTCGTGCTCGAACTGCTCAGCGCGTACAGCTGGGCCCGCGGGTTGTTCGGTTAGGGGCGCCCGATGCAGACCCAGCGCGACCACGTCCACGCGCACCAGTTCCAGATGACCCGGATGAGCAACGCCCTGGTCATCGGCGAGACGACGAGCGCCGACAACCCGTTCCAGCGGCCGATCGTGGGCCTGCTCACCGGGATCGTCATCGCGATCCTGGTGATGGCCGGGTTCCTGGTCTACGGCTGGCTCAAGCCGGGCGGCAACACCACCTGGCGCAGCCCGGGCGTGATCATCGTGGAGAAGGAGACCGGCAACCGGTACGTCTACCTGGGCGGCGCGCTGCATCAGACCCGCAACCTCGCCTCGGCAATGCTGCTGGAGGGCCCGGGCTCGAGCATCAAGCTGGTCTCCCGGGAGTCGCTGAAGGGCGTTCCGCACGGCTCGTCGATCGGGCTGTCCGCGGCGCCGCAGGTGCTGCCCGCGGCCGGCAGCCTCCTGGCCGGGCCGTGGCTGGCGTGTCTCTCGCCGGGGGCGGCGCACGGCGTACGGCTGGATCTGGATCCGACCGCCCCCGCGCTGCCGCTGGGTGGCAATGAGTTCAGCCTGGTCGCCCACAACGGCAAGACCTACCTGCTGTGGCAGAACCAGAGGCACGAGGTGACCTCGGCGGCGGTGCCGATCACGCTGGGCGCCACCGCCGCCCAGCCGCCGGACGCCCCGTCGGACTGGCTGGACCAGGTGCCCCAGGGCGACCCGATCGGGCTGCCCCCGATCAAGCGGCTCGGCGAGGACGGGCCGACCGTGGCGGGGCACCCGTACAAGATCGGGCAGTTGTTCGTCCAGGACGGCACCGAGCAGCGGTTCGCGCTGCTCGAGGACGGCCTGGCGCCGGTCGACCAGACCGCGTTCACGCTGCTGCACGCGGTCGGCAAGGACCCGGTGACGCTGACCGCCGGCAACCTCGTGGGCGCGCGGCTCTCGCCCGACCACTCGCTCGCCTCGTTCCTGCCCGCGCTCGCCTCGGCCAAGTACCGCGACCCGGCCGGCCTCTCGCTCTGCCTGCGTCAGTCGCCGAGCGGCGCCAAGTCGGTCCGCAGCGAGGTCGTTCTCGGCCGGCGCGGGTATTCCCCGGGCGCACCGGTGGCGGTGGTCAAGGCCGGGACCGGCATGATCGCGTACGCCGTCCCGCTCGCCTCGAACAGCGGCACCCCGGTGCCGTTCCTCATCACCGACGACGGGATCAAGTACGACGTCAGCGCCGACAACGCGCTCTCGTCGCTCGGTCTGGGTGGCCCGGAAGTCCCGTTCCCGGCCGCGTTCCTCGACGAAGTCAAGTCCGGACCCGCGCTCAGCCGTGCCGCCGTGACCACCAATCTGGAGGGTTGACCATGAGATCACCGCTCGGCCGCCGCCGCACCGGCGACGACCTGGTCACCCGGCACATCGTCGGGAACGCCACCGTCCTGCACACCGACGACCACATCAGCGCCGAGGCGCAAGCGCTGGCCCTGGCCGTGCACCAGGACGCCGAGAACGACGTGGTCGTCCTCGACCTGCACGGCGACATGCCGGTCGGCATCTGGGAATCGGTGGCCGGCGCGATGACCAAGCGGCGCAAGGGCATCCGGCTGGTGGTCTGCGGCCCGCGCCAGGAGACCGCGGTGCTGGCCGGGCAGTGGCTGTCCGACCGGCTCAACCGCTCGGTGCTGGCCCCGTACGGCTATCTCATCCGCGGCGCGGCCGGGCTGCTGTTCGTGCACGACGGCAACGTCAAGGGCACCGGCTGGGTCCGGTACCGCCCGGGCAAGTCGCCGTCCTGGGACGCCAAGCGGTTCCCCCGCCCGGAGTGGGACGCCGCCGCGGCCGACCTGGTCATGACGAGCTCGGCCGGGGTGGCCGAGCCGCTCCCGGGCGGCGTCTGGATCCGCGATACGCACGACGCCGGCAACCTCACCAAACACTGGCAGTGGCTGGTCCGGTCGCTGCCCTGCCTGGTCGAGGAGCTGCCGATCGTGCTCGGCTGCCCGGGCACGCCGCCGCTGCCGCTGGACGACATCGCCCGCTTCTGGCGCGGCCTGGACGAGGACAGCCGGGCCCGGGCCCGCTTCGTGCAGTACGGCCCGGTGCAGATGCCGCGCGGCGAGGCCCTCGGCCAGACCATCGCCGACCTCCTGGGTACGCCGGTGATCTGCTTCGCCGGCATCCCGGTCGGTCCGCCCGAGGGACCGCAGATGCACACCGTGACCGGCGACGGCACGCTCGGCTGGGAGGTCTTCGCCAAGGAACTCGGTTACGAGCCGCGCTCCCGGGCCAGCGAGCCGGCCAAGACCCCGCGGGTGCTCAGCCACCGCGTGCCGGCCATGCTCGGCGACCCGATCGCGCCGCTGGTCTACTGGTACGCCAACGACGCCGTGATCGAGGTCGTGCAGTCCGGGCTGTGGGTGCGCCCGGCCGAGGAGCCGCGCGGCGCCGAGCACGTGCGGGCCACCATGGCCAGCGCCGAGCACCACACCCTGATCTTCGACGACAGCACCGCGGCCAAGGCGGTCCGGATGCGGGCGCTGGCCGAGGACGTCATCGCCCGCCTGGACGACCGCACCCGGGAACGCAGCGCGCTGCTGCCGGCCTCGATCGCGATCGCGGAGGCCGGCAACGGCAACCTGGCCGGGGGCCGGCACAGCTACCAGACGTCCACCTCGGCCGCCGCTCCGGCGACGGTGACGGCCGGCGGCCGGCCGCACGCCGAGGCGGTCCGCTCGACCACCGCCGAGCTGCCGGTCTATCAGGCCGAGGCGCCGCGGACGCTGCTGCCGGTCGCGGCCCCGGCGGCGGATCAGCAGCAGTACCAGATCGAGGCCTTCCCGCAGCTGCAGTACGCCCCGGACGCGGCCCTCGAGGGTGAGTTCCAGGTCGGCGAGCAGGTCGCGATCCCCGCCGCGCCGGTATCGCCCCCGATCCCGGAGCCGCCGGCCCAGCTGCCCGCCCAGCCGCCGGCCCAGCTGCCCGCCCAGCCGCCCGTTCAGCTGCCAGACCAGCCGCCCGTTCAGCTGCCAGACCAGCCGCCCGTTCGGCCGCGCTTCGGCCCGCCGGAAGAGGAGGAGCCGACCATGGCGTTCTCGCTGGCGTCCCTGGCGCCGGCCCTGCAACGGGCGGCCGACCCGGCCGCGGTCGAGCCGCCGCCCGTCGAAATGGTTGCCCCGCCGGTAGCGGAGCCTGCCTCGCCTTGGGCTCCGCCGTCCGACGTTCCGGCCCCGACGATGAACGAAGTCCCTGCCTTCCCGCCGGTTGATGCCGACCCCATCGTCCCGGCCGCCGCCGAGCCCGCCTTCGCGTCCGCCGCGGACGCCCCGGTCGCGCCCGACGCGCCGGTCGCCCCGGTCGAGCACCTGGCGGCCGAGCCCGTCTTCACGCCGCCGGTGGAAATCGTGGTCGCGGCGGCCGTGGAAACGCCGGCCGAGACGGCGGCGGAACAACCCGACGAGCCCGCGGACGCGCGTACCGAAGAAAGCCGAACGGAAATCACCCAGCCGCAGCCCACCCCCCAGCCCGCCGCCAGCGCGGTGCTGCGCGGCAAGGCCCTGGACGACGAGCGGACCTGGCTGCGCCGCACGCTCAACCGCGAGTTCGACTCGGTCGCCAGCACCATCTCGCGGATCCTCTCCGAGCACCCCGGCCTGCAGGGCACCGACGCCCGGGACAGCAACGACATCCTGGTCGACTCGGTCGCCGTCCGGCTCTACCTGACCCCGCAGGGCACCGCGATCGACACCGGGCTGCGGCACGCGGCCAAGGGCCCGCACGTGCCGTTCGCCCGGTGTGTCGCCGCCGGTCTGGGCCGGCTGCCCTCGCACCGCGGCGCGACCGTCATCCAGGCCACGCCCAGCGCCGCGGCCTGGGATCTGCTGACCGGGCGCCGGCTGCTGACCGAGTGGGGCTTCCTGGGCGCGCTGACCGAGCCCTCGCCCGACCTGACCGGCGACACCGACGTGCTGATCTGGTCGATGACCGCGCGCCGCACCCGGCTGCTCGAGCCGGACGGCGACCAGCGCGCCGAGGACCGTGTCCTGTTCCTGCCCGGCACCAGCTTCAAGGTGCTCGACGTGGCCGCCCCGGGCGAGGGGACGCGCGGCCGGGTGCTGATTCGCGAGCTGACCGCCGACGAGATCGAATCGGACGGACGGGTACGCGGCGACCGGGTCTCCTTCGACGAGCTGGCCACCCGTTCCCTCGAACGGTACGCGGAGAGCTGGACCACCCACCCGCCGACCGCCCGGGTCGGCGCCGCGTCGGTCGACCGCTTCGGTGCCCTCCCGGGCCTGGTCTGAGAGTGAGGCAATCGTGAACCGACAGGTCCTGGTGGTGGCGCCCGGTACGCCCGGCGCCTACCCGACGATCGGGTCC
The DNA here is from genome assembly GCF_000721705.1 of Actinoplanes subtropicus. Classification (GTDB taxonomy): domain Bacteria; phylum Actinomycetota; class Actinomycetes; order Mycobacteriales; family Micromonosporaceae; genus Actinoplanes; species Actinoplanes subtropicus. The sequence continues at coordinate 54,973 of NZ_JOJL01000025.1, read as the reverse complement.
GCGCTGGCCCGGGCCGAGAACGGCGCGACCGTCACGGTGCAGCCCGGGCAGTACACCGAGCGGCTCAGCGTGACCAAGCGGGTGACGATCAGCGCCGAGGACGGCCCGGGCACGGTCGAGGTCCGGGTGGCCGAGGGCAGTGTCCTGGTGGTCAACGGCCCCGGCGCGGCGCTGCGCGGCCTCACGTTGAGCAGCCCCGACCCCAAGCTGGCGGCGGTCGACGTGCACCGCGGCGAGCTCGCCCTGGACGACTGCCGCATCGTCGGCGCCTCCTGGACCGCCGTCCTGTCCCGGCTGGACGGCTCGCTGGCCATGCGCGGCGGCGAGGTGGTCAACCCGGCCGGCGCCGGCATCGTGGTGACCTCGGCCCGGCCGAGCACGGTCGAGAACACCACCATCAACGACGTCGCCTCCTCGGCCGTGGTGGTGGCCGAGTCGGGTGCGCTCACCCTGCGCCAGGCCCGGATCAACCGGCCCGGCGGCAACGGCGTCGGCATCAACGGCAACGGCCGGTGCATCGTGGACGGTGGCCAGATCGTCGAGGCGGCCAAGCCGGCGGTGGCGGTCGAGGCGCACGGCAGCGCCCGGATCAGCCGGCTCAGCGTGCACGACAGCAAGAGCGTCGACCTGTACCTGCGCGGCGACGGCGAGGTGGCGGTGGCCGACTCCACGTTCACCGGCGCCGCCGTCCAGTCCGCGCACATCTCGGACGGCTGCGCGGCGGTGTTCAAGGACTGCTCGTTCATCTCCGCCGGGCACGTCGCGGTGCAGATCGCCGACGCGAAGCCCCGGTTCGCCGGCTGCACGATCTCGGAGACCAAGGTCGGGGTCCGGGCCGAGGGCGCGAGCGCCCCGGCGTTCGAGGGCCTGACCGTACGCGCGGCCGGCGACCGGGTCGCGGTGATCACCGGCGGCTCCACCGGCACCTTCACCGGGCTGACCGCGGTCGACGCGCCCGGGGCGGGGATCCGCGCCGAGGGCGAGAGCCAGCTCGAGCTCAGCGACGTACGCCTCGAGGTGCACGGCGCCGCGGCGGTCGAGCTGACCGGCGCCTCCCGGGCCACCGTGCAGGATGCCCGGCTGAGCACCACCGAGGACGCCGCGCTGTCGGTCACCGAGGGCTCCCGGGCCACCCTGACCGCGGTGGTCGCCGCGGCCGGCGGCCTGCTGGTCGGCGGCGAGTCCGACCTGACCGTGCGGGACAGCGAGGTGTCCGGCGCCCGCGGGGACGGCATCCGGGTCGCCGCCGGCGGCCGGCTCACCGGGGGCCGCTGCCGGGTCCGGGGCGCCCGCGGGCACGGCGTGGCCATCGAGGCCGGCGGCCGGGCCGCGCTCACCGAGTGCGAGGTGCTCGGCAGCGGCGGCGACGGCGTGCACGCCGACACCGGGGAACCGGTCGAGCTGATCCGGTGCACGGTCCGGGACAGCGGCGGCGTGGCGGTGTTCAGACCGGAGACGAACCAGCTGGTCACCGAGGACCTCGATGAGGGTGCGCCGGCGGTGCGACCGGGCCGGCCGGCCACCCCGAAGCAGGCCGCGCCGGTGGCGACGCCCTCCGCCCTCGAGGCGCCGGCCCAGGCCGAGGCGGTCGCGCTCACCGGCTCGCTGGCCGAGCTGGACAATATGATCGGCCTGGACGGCGTGAAGCGCGAGATCACCGGCCTGATCAACCTGATCAAGATGTCCCAGCTGCGCAAGCAGATGGGCCTGCCGATGCCGCCGATGAGCCGGCACCTGGTCTTCGCCGGCCCGCCCGGCACCGGTAAGACCACGGTCGCCCGGCTCTACGGCTCGGTCCTGGCCGAGCTGGGCGTGCTGTCCAAGGGCCACGTCATCGAGGCGGCCCGGGCCGACCTGGTCGGCCAGTACATCGGCTCCACCGCCATCAAGACCACCGAGCTGGTCACCAAGGCGATGGGCGGGGTGCTGTTCATCGACGAGGCGTACACGCTGACCGCCGGCACCGGCGGCTCCGGCCCGGACTTCGGGCAGGAGGCGATCGACGCGCTGATGAAGATGATGGAGGACCACCGCGACGAACTGGTGGTCGTGGTGGCCGGCTACTCCGACCTGATGGAGAAGTTCCTCGAGTCGAACCCCGGCCTCGCCTCCCGGTTCACCCGGACCATCGAGTTCCCCAACTACACGGTGAACGAGCTGGTCACGATCACCACGAACCTGTGCCGCAAGCACTACTACGAGTTGACCGACGAGGCCGTGGACGCGGTCACCGAGTACTACACGCGCGTGCCCAAGGGCTCGACCTTCGGCAACGGCCGGGTGGCCCGGAAGCTGTTCGAGTCGATGGTGAACAACCAGGCGTCCCGGCTCGCCCTCGCCCCGCCGACCCGGGACACCGAGCTGAACCGGCTCACCGCCGCCGACATGGCCCCCGAGCTGTCCGAGCTCGAGGCGTTGCCGGCCGGCCCGGCCGGTGGCCGCCCGGACGTGGCCACCGACCCGCGGGCCGCGATCGAGGCGTCCCGCAGCTGGCGCCGCCTGGGCGAGCTGGCCGGGGTGGCCCGGGCGCGGCAGGCGCTGGGCGAGACCGTGCTGGCGCTGGCCGCGGCCGGTCCTCGCCGGCCGCTCGGCAAGCAGGGCAACGTGCTGCTCTCCGGGCGTACCGGCAACGGCCGGCACGAGCTGGCCCGGCTGTACGGCGAGACCCTGTCCGAACTGGACCTGGTCCCGATCGGCCAGCAGATCCGGGTCGCGCTGACCGGCGACTGGGACGTGCAGTGGCCGGGCCAGGCACGCAGCCTGGTCGGCAAGGCGCTGCGGGACGCCGCGGGCGGCACCCTGGTCATCGACTGGGACGGCGACGACCGGTCCGGCGAGGTCGCCGAGGCCCTGGTCGAGCGGCTGCGCGAGGGTGGCGACCGGCCGGTGGTCGTGCTGCTGGGCGAGCCGGCCCGGCTGCGCGACCTGCTGGCCGCGGCGCCCGGGCTGACCGAGTGCTTCCCGCGCCGCTGCGAGGTCGCCGACTACTCGGACGAGGAGCTCGCCCAGATCGCCGTCCGGTATTTGCTGGACCGCGGACACGAGGTGCCGGACGAGGTTCGCGCGGCCATCGCCGGTCTGGCCAAGGGCCTGGCCGAGCCTACGGCGCGGGGCGCGCACGGCCTGGCCGCGACGCTGGCCCGGACGGCCGCCTCGCGCACGCTGACCACGGCCGACCTGAGCTTCCGGGTACCGTCCGACGCCCCGCTCACCGGGGGCCTGGCGTCGGTGGGCTGACCTACCAGCCGGGATGTGGCCGGTCAGGCCGTACGGGCGATGCTCAGCGCCAGCCGCGCGTTCAGGTCGCAGATCTCCTCCGGGCTGCGCCGGTTGCCGGGCCGGTACCACCGGGTGACGTCCAGGCAGAGCGACATGATGGCGGTGGCGGCGGCCCGGGTGTCGGAGGCGGTGAAATCACCGGCGTCGACGCCCTGTTGGAGGATGGCCCGGAAGATCCGGTCGATGCCGCGCGCCCGGTCGGCCACCTCGGCCATGTGCTCGGGGGTCAGCGCGTCCAGTTGATAGAGCACGACGCGGCTGACCGGATTGTTCGACGCGTGCCAGGCGGTGAAGGTCTTCACCACGTGGTGGAGCCGTTCGGCGGGGTCGTCGCCGTGCTCCGCCTCGGCCGTGAGCAGGTCGACGGTGAGGTCCATCGCCGAGATCGCGATCTTGAAGAGCGCCTCCTCCTTGGAGCTGAAGAAGGCGTACAGCGCCGCCGGACTCATCCCGGCGCGGGCCGCGATGTCCCGGGTCGAGGTGCCGTGGAAACCCTTCTCGGCGAAGGCGTCGACGGTGGCCAGGAACATGGTGCGGTAGCCCGGGGGAAAACGGTATTCCTCCATCCGGCGGGCGAGGGCGCTCTTGGCGGGGTGCGTGCTGGCCTGGTCGTCGTGCACCGCGAAAATGTCTCTCCGGAAAAGTTGAGGTCACCTCGTTGCGCGACACCCTACCCGGCGATGCGGTCGGCAAGGGTCTATGTCTGGAAGGAAAGAGCGGGCCCGGTGAGAGTGGCGGTGCCGTTCGTGCATGTCTGCCGGGCCGTGTAGCGGTGAAACAGGGGCGCGAACCAGGTGATCTGCCCGCCGCCGGTGGACACCGCCTGATCGGTGGGCGCGTTACGGTCCGGAAGATTCGCGAGGGCGGTCACGGTGCACGTCCAGGATTGCGGGTTGCCGTTGAGATCGACCGGCGGTATCACGAGGGTGTGCTGGAGCCCCTCGGCCTCGATATCCAGATCGTTGAGACGCGGCAGGCCGAACGGCGTGAAGGCAAGCGTCCTGGATGTGTTGCATTTGCCGAAGGAGTTGCACACGCGTACGGAAAAGGCGTATTTGCGGCCGTTCACCAATCCCGTGATCGTGGTGCGATAGGGGCCGGTGAATTTCGCGGTGGGCTGCACCTGCCGGCTGCCGTCGTCGTAATTCACCAGAATCTTGGCGACCCGCCCGCTGCCCGCGACGACGCCGTCGATGCGCAGGGACGCCTGCGAGTCGGAGGCGAGCGCCGTGTCGCCGGCGACATCGGCGACCAGGACGGGGACCTGCGGGGCCCGGATGTCCGGGTGTGCGACGGCGGGCGCCGACGGCGTCGCGGCCGTCGTCGATGTCGATGTCGACGGGACAGCGCGCGGTACGGCCGGGGCCGGAGTCGCGCCGCTGGGGGCGGATCGGGGCCCGGCCGGCGTGGCGCTCGGCGTCGGCATGGCGGTGGACGCCGGGGCGAGGTGCATCCCGACCGCGGCGACCAGGACCACCACTGCCGCCGCGGTCGCGGTAATGAGCGGCCCGCGCGGCAGGCGCCGGAGGCGGCCGGCCGGTGTCTTCGGCGCGGGAAGCATGGTGTCGCAGCCGCGATCGGCGCGAAGCACGGCCAGTTCGACGGAGCCGCGCAGCAGGGTGGCCGTCTCCGCGGCCGGATTCGCCGCCAGCTCCGCCGGTGGCGCGACGCCCTGCGGCGCACCGGGCAATCCGCGGAGCGTCCGGGCGACCTCCGCCGCGCGGGGACGCCGGTCCGGCTCCTTCGCCAGCATCCGGGAGACCAGCTCCCACCACGGGCCCGTCATCGCGGCCGGCCGCTCGACGGGTTTCGCGGTGACCGGCCGGCCGCCCGTGATCAGCTCGTGCGCCATCACGCCGAGCGCGTAGACATCGGACTCGGGGCCGACGGGCCGCCCGTGGACGCACTCCGGGGACAGGTAGGCCGCCGTCCCGACCAGGTCCTGGCGGCCGCTGGAGCCGGTCCCGGCGTGCTGGGCGACCCCGAAGTCGGTGACCCGGGCCCGGTAGGAGTCGTCCGAGCCCCGTTCGATCAGGACGTTCTCCGGTTTTAGGTCACGGTGCACGATCCCGGCGGCGTGGATCGCGGCCAGCCCCTCGGCGATCTGAACGAGGATGTCCCGTGCGAGCGGCGCCGGGCACGGCCGGGAAATGGCGCGTCGCAGGTCGCCCCCGGAGACGTACTCCATCACGATGGCGAGCCGGTCCCCCTCGGCCACGAGGTCGAGCACCCGGACCACGTTCGGGTGCTCGACGGTGCGCAGCAGCCGCGCCTCCTGCAGGAACCGGGAGACCAGGTCGAGGTCCTCGGCCAGCTCGGGGCGCAGCAGCTTCACCGCGACCGGCCGGCCGCCTTCCTCGTCCGTACGGGCGAGATGGACCTCGCCCATCGATCCCTGGCCGAGCCGGTCCGACAGCGTGTAGCGCGAGCCCAGGCGTTCCGTGTGCAAGTCATCCTCCGTGTCTATTGCGCCCGGCTTTGCCGCGCGAAGGACGCGGCTGCCGGCGCCGCAGCAGCGCGTAGGTGAGGCCGACCATGACCACCGCCAGGCAGGCCAGCCCGCTGACGTCCCACCGCCACACCGAGGCCGAGTGGACCCACATCGTGTCGTGCGGCAACTCCGGATGCAGGAAGTGCAGATCCACCGTCGAGGCCGTCGCGGCGAACGCCCACCGGGCCGGGAAGAACCAGCTCAGGTAGCTCAGGACCGCGCTGTCGGCGACCGGCACCACGCCGCCGCTGGCGACGATCTGGGCCATGCTCAGCAACACCAGCGGCGGCATCATCTGGCCCTCCTCCCGCACCACGGCCGAGACCAGCAGCCCCATCAGCGCGGAGACGACGGTCATCGCGACGACCACCACCGCCATCTCGAGGTAGGGCGCGTGCAGCACCAGCGGGTCGTCCGGCCGCACCCGTCCGGCCTGGGCGAGCAGGGCCAGCGCCAGGCCCTGGACCGCGGCGACGACCGTGCAGAACAAGACCTTCGAGCAGAGGTACGCGAGTGGGGACAGCCCTACCGCACACTCGCGGTCATAGATCGCCCGCTCCTTGACCAGCTCCCGGATCGTGCCGGCGAGGCCCATCAGGGCGGCCCCGATGATCATGGTGAGCATCAGCTGCGGTGCGTCGTTGTTCCCGGCGATCCGGGCGAACCCGCCTCGGTCGGGGGCGCCGCGGGACAGCAGGGCGAGCACGGCCGGCAGCAGGGTGAGCATCGCGAGCAGCGTCCGGTCCCCGGCGGCCACCGCGAGCTGGCGGCGGATCAGCGTGCCGCTCTGCCGGGCGAACCGCCGGCGGCCCGGCCCACGCTCGCCGGCCACCCGATCCGGCGTCGGCGTTCCCGGGATGTCCGGCGGCGGAAACGACCGGGGGTCCCGGCTCGGACTCTCCGCGAAGGCCGTGGCCCACTCCCGCGGTTCCTTGGTCTTCAGGGCGGCGTAGACATCGGCCCAGGTGGACACCCCGAAATGCGCGAACACCCCGGCCGGCGACCCGCAGTACGCGACCTGGCCCCCGGTGGTGAGGACCAGAATGACGTCGCAGCGGTCCAGGTGGTCGAGGTTGTGGGTGACCAGGACGACCGTACGCCCGCCGTCGGCCAGCCCTCGCAGCTGCTCCATCACCTCTCGGTCGAGGTCGATGTCCAGCCCGCCGGTCGGCTCGTCAAGGAACAGCAGGCTCGGGCGGGACAGCAGCTCCAAGGCCGTGCTCGCCCGCTTGCGCTCGCCACCGGAGAGCCGACTGATCTTCGTGCCCAGCCGGTCGGTGAGGCGCAGTTCGGCGACGACCTCCCGGATCCGCTCGGCGCGTTCCTCGTCGGTGGTGTCCGTGGGGAACCGCAGGCGGGCGCCGAACTCGAGCGCCCGTTCGACGGTGAGCACCCGGTGCAGGATGTCGTCCTGCGGCACGAAGCCGATCCGCCGGACCAGCTCGGCACGCTCCCGATAGAGGTCGCGGCCGCCGAAGTAGACCCGCCCGGAGGTCGCCGGCTCGAGCCCGGAGAGCGCGTGCAGCAGCGTGGACTTGCCGGCGCCGCTCGGCCCGACGATCGCCATCATCGTCCGCGGCGGCAGCGAGAACGACACGTCGCGGACGAGCGGCCGGCCGTCCGGCAACGTGACGCCGAGCCCGGCGGCGGCGAAGGCCGGGCCGGAGGTGTCCAGCTCGTCGAGGTGACCGTCCCGGAAGCGGAACTGGTGGGCGCCGATCCCGATCAGATCGCCGGGCCGCAGCCGTACGCGACGGATCCGGTGCCCATTGACGTACGTGCCGTTGTCGCTGCCCAGGTCGGCGAGGAAGGCGCCCTCGCCGTCGGGCCAGAGGCAGGCGTGCTCCCGGGACACCAGCAGGTCGGTCAGGACGACCGGGTTGTCGCGGGCGCGCCCGATCCGCAGCATGCGCCCGGCGATGTCGTGCGAGGCCAGGACCCGCGGCGACGGGCCGTCCGCGGTGGACCCGGGTGGCTCCGGGGCCGGGGTCTCGGCCTCCGCCGCGGGCGTCGACATCAGCAGGAACGCGGGACCGTCGGGCCCGCCCAGCCGGATGAGCGCGGGACTGTCCCCGATGGTCGTGTGCGTGATCCGCTCGCCGTCCCGCCAGGTCCCGTTGGAGCTCTTGAGGTCGGTGACCCGCCATCCGTCGGCGCAGTGGTGCACGGCGGCGTGCCGACGGCTGACCAGGGGATCGGCCAGCCGGAGGTGGGCCAGGCGGGTCCGCCCGATCAGCCATCGGGTACCGGGTTCGAGCCGATACTCGCGGCCGTCGACGACCAGGTTCAGCGTGGTTCCCGGCCGAGCAGGGTGGAGTGTGCTGGTCATCGTCGCGGCCTCGCAGTGCTGGTCGGGAGGCCGACGCTACTAAGCGGTCGCTTTGTGCGGAACCCTAGGTGACTGGTTAGTAGCTTAAGAACACCTTAATTCACGTCCGGGTACGCGAAAGATGCTCGGATGCTGCTATCGGACCGGGTCGGGCGCCGGCTGGACGAGCCGCAGGGCCAGGTCGGCGTTCAGCTCGCCGATGGCCTCGGGGGTGCGCCGCCCGCCGGCTCGATACCAGCGGGCCACGTCGACGCACAGGGACATGATGGCGGTCTCGATGGCGGTGACGTCGCAGATCACGAAGTCCCCGGAGGCCACGCCGTCGGTGATGACGCCCCGGACGACCTGGTCGATGGCCCGCTTCCGGCTCAGCACCTCGGCCTGGTGCTCCGGGGTCAGGGCGCCGAGCTGATGGAGCACGACGCTGGCGACGGGGCTGTTGTTGGCGTACCAGATGGAGAGGATCTTCACCACGTCGCGAAGCCGGTCGGCCGGCCGCCGGGAGCGGGCGCCCTCCGCCGACAGCATCTCCACCGTGAGGTCCAGTGCCGCGATCGCGATCTGGTAGAGCGCGTCCTCCTTGGAGCGGAAGAACGCGTACATGGCCGCCGGGCTCATCCCCGCGCGGGCCGCGATGTCGCGCGTGGTGGTCCCGTGGAAGCCCTTCTCCGCGAACGCGTACGCGGCGGACAGGAACATCCGCCGGTAGCCCTCCGGGAAGCGGTACTCCTCGAGCCGGCGGGCGAGCGGCCCGGTCGCACCGCCGCCCACGCCCGGCGCGGCCGGCCCGTCGGGCGCCATGTGAACCGATCCTCCGCCTGTCACCCTCGCTCCTACCCTCCCGTTCGCGTTCTGGGATGGTAGCCCCGGTCCTATTTACCGCTTCTGTGGAGGCCCATAAGGACACTTAAGTTACTAAGCGGTTGCTTAGACCGTAGATCCTGTGCCTACAATCCGTGCGCGATTTTCGCCTGCTTCGCCGCTTCACCGAGGAAAGGAGCGCGCGATGGGTGTTCTGGGGCGGGCCGCCGAGGCCTTTCGCCTGGTCGCCCCCGGCCTCACCGAGGAGACGATTTCCGCGGTCGAGGCGGCGATCCCGGAGTACGCGCGAGCGGCCGACGAGACGTACCGGCGCACCCTCCGGACCGGCGTCGAACGGGCCCTGGCCGGCTTCCTCGGCATTCTCGAGGGGCGCGACGACACCTCCTGGCGCGAGTCCTTCCGGGCGATCGGCGCGGGCGAGGTACGCGAGGGCCGCGACCTGGACGCGCTGCAGCAGGCCATCCGGATCGGCGCCCGGATCGGCATGCGGCACCTCGTCGCCTTCGCCGAGCGCGAGTCGCTCTCCGCCACCGACCTCGGCGTGCTGGCCGACGCCGTCTGGAAACACGTCGACGACCTCGCCGAGGCGGCGGCCCAGGGGCACGCCGTGGCCCGCGCCGCCGAGCGCGGCGAACGCGACCGTCGCCGGCGCCGGCTGTTCAACCTGCTCGTGGCCGACCCGCCAGCCGGGGACGAGGTCCTGTCCGCCGCGGCCACGATCGCCCGCTGGCCGCTGCCGCAGCGGCTGGCGGTCGTCGTGCTGGAGGCGGAGGACGTCCGGGCCACGCCGCCGGTCCTCGCTCCGGACCTGCTCGCCGACCTGGATCGCCCGGAGCCGGCGCTGATCGTGCCCGACCCGGGCAGCCCCGCCCAGGTCCGCCTCATCGTCAACAGCCTGCGCCGCTACCGGGTGGCCGTCGGCCCGGCCGTGCCACCCGCCGCGGCCGGTGACTCGCTGCGCTGGGCCAGCCACGCCTTGAGCCTCGCCGGCCGCGGCATCATCGACGGCAGCGGCCCGACCTGGTGCGAGAACCACCTGGGCACGCTGGCCATCTTCCAGGACGAGGCGCTGCTCGCCTCGGTGGCCGAGCGGCGCCTGCGCCCGCTGGCCGGGGCTCGGCAGAGCCAGCGCGATCGGCTCGCCGACACGCTCTTCTCCTGGCTTCAGCAGAACATGAACGCCAACGCGGTCGCCGCCAGCCTGCACCTGCACCCGCAGACCGTCCGGCGGCGGCTGCGCCAGCTGGACCGGCTCTTCGGCGACCAGCTCCGCGACAGCGACCTGCGGTTCGAGCTGGAGATCGCGCTCCGGGCCGACCAAGCCCGCCGCGCCGAGCACGCCGGCCGGTCGGCCTGAGCGGCAAGCCGGCCCGGCTCGCTAGGCGAGCCGGGCGGCGAGCAGCTTGCGGGCGGCCGGGGCGTCCTCGGGGGAGACGAGGACCTGGACGCCCTCCAGCTGCAGGGCCGGATCCTGGCCGCCGGCGTCGTCCGCATTGATCCCGACCTTGATGCCGTTGCTCCGGAGCAGGCCGGCGATCACCTCCGCCTCGATGCGGCTGTCCACCACGGCTACCTCGACTGCCTCGGGGAACTCCACTTTCGACCTCCGGAGGTTGGGAATGACCATGGCCAGGGTCGCACGGTTCGGATCGTCCGGGCAGTGGCCGGTCAGCCGAGGACGGCCGGTAGCGGGATGCTGCGGCCCAGGAGCTGGTCGCCCGCGGCGTTGGGGTGGTAGCAGTCGTTGCGGAGATCGGCGATCATCACCGTCGGGTCGGCCGGGTCGCGGAGCACCGCGTCGAAGTCGACGACGTCGTCGAAGACATCGGTGGTACGGATCCACTGGTTGACGGCCAGACGGGTCTGTTCCTTGGCGCTGCCGGCCGGGTTGCACATCGGCAGGATGGTGGCGCCGACGATGCGGGCGTGCCGGGCGTGGACCCGGGCGGCGATGGCGCGCATGGCGTCGATCACCTGGGTGGCGGAGGCCGGCGGGGCGTTGTCGCCGCCACCGATGTCGTTGGTGCCCTCCAGCAGCAGGACCGTTCGCAGGCCGGGGACGGCGAGGACGTCGCGGTCGAGGCGCTGCGGCGCCGGCGGGCCGCAGCACTGGCCGGTCGGGTCGTACGGGTTGGGCTGCACGCTGACCGTGTTGCCGGAGATGCCGGCGTTGGCCACGGACAGCCGGGCCTCGGCGGGCAGCGCGTCGAGCCGGTCGGCGAGCACGTCGGTCCAGCGCTGGCCGGGCGGGCCGACCGCGTTGTAGCCGTCGGTGATCGAGTCGCCGAGGGTGACCAGGGTGCCGCGGGCCGCCGGGCGGTCGGCGGTGACCAGGTCCATCCACCAGGTCTGGCCCGGGTGGTAGCCGGCCGCGGTGCTGCCGGTGCCGCCCGGGATCACCGGGTGGCCGGGGAAGGCGTCGTCCGAGGTCGCCGACGCGGTGTTGCCGCCGGTGCCGATGTACGAGGCGGGCGGGTCGTAGGCGAACGGCGGGAAGGTGTGGTCGTCGACCGGGCTGCCGGGCGCGTAGAGGCTGACCGCCACGTCCTGCTGGGCGGCCACGGTGATCGGCACCGGGTCACTGACCGTCTCCTGGCCGGGCGGGATGGTGACCGTCCGTGCACCGTGGAAGGTGACGCGCTGGTTGGAGCCGGGCGCCAGGCGGGCCGAGCCGGGCGCGATCGGGCGGCCCAGCCAGGCTTCCCGGATCACGACCGGGGACGCGCCGAAGGGATTGCCGAGGCGTACCCGGAGGCCGGCGCCGGCCACCGAGACCCGGGCGATCTGCCGCACGGTCGCGTCGGGAGCGACGCCGTGCACGCCCTCCAGGGACGCCGACCAGATGCCGGCGGGCGCGGCGGCGGGATGCGGTCCGGCCGCCGCGTCGGACGGTCCGGTCGAGCCGAAGGTGGTGGCGGCGGCCAGTCCGAGGATCAGGGCCGCCGTCGGACGACGATATTTGCGCACCGTGATGACCTCCTTATCCATCGGTCATATTGACACACGTCACTGAGTGACGCGTCGTGATTTTGTCGGTGCGAGTGCGGAAACCGGCGATCTTCGTGCGACGCTGTCCGGTATGGCGCAGTTTCCCACTCCGAGTGACGACCGCTGGTTCGAGGACTACAAGACCGGCGCGGTCTACGAGTTCGGCGACGTCACGATCACCGAGGAGGAGATCCTCGAGTTCGCCCGGCGGTTCGACCCGCAGCCGATCCACACCGATCGGGAGTTCGCGGCCGGCGGCCCGTTCCACGGCCTGATCGCCAGCGGGTGGCACACGTCGGGCATCTTCATGCGCCTGTTCGCCGACAACTTTCTGTCGACAGTGGCCAGCCTCGCCTCGCCCGGGGTGGACGAGCTGCGGTGGCCGCATCCGGTCCGCCCGGACGACCGGCTGCGGCTGCGCGTCCGGATCGTGGAGACCCGGCCGTCCCGATCGAAGCCCGACCGGGGGATCGTCCGCACCCGCGCCCAACTGCTCAACCAGGAGGATCAGATCGTCCTCAGCCTGGTGGCCGTCAACTTGATGCTCCGCCGGCCCTGAGCGGGCGCAGCCCGCCAGCCTTGACGGCGACGGCACGGGAACAGCCCGGCAGCCGGGTGACGGGGGTGACGGACCGCCTGGCCGGTCCGGCTCACCGGGGACTCGTGCCCACGCGTACGCGCAAGGGAATTTGAAGTTTCGCGGCAGACTGAACCGTATGGCCCTGGTGGAGCGGGAGGCGGCGCTGGCCTCGCTGGCCGAGTACGCGGCGCAGGCGCGGGGTGGCGACGGGCGGCTGGTGCTGGTCCCGGGTGAGGCCGGGATCGGCAAGTCGGCGCTCGTCGAGGAGCTGGCGACGGTGGTCGAGGCGCGCTGGGCGTGGGGGCTTTGTGATGGCTTGTCCACGCCGCGGCCGCTCGGACCGCTCTTCGACATGGGACTCTCGGATTTCTCCGAGGTGTCCGGTCGAGGCGATTTGTTCGAAGCGCTGCTTCGCGCGGTGAACGGACCCTCGCTGGACGTCCTGGTGATCGAGGACCTGCACTGGGCCGACGAGGCGACCATCGATCTCGTCCGGTTCCTGGCCCGGCGCCTGCGTAATCTCGCCGTGCTACTCATCGTGACCTACCGGGACGACGGGCTCGCGCCGGGTCACCCTCTGCGGGTCGCGGTCGGTGAGCTCGGCACGCTGCGCTCGACCCGGCGGGTGGGGCTGAGTCCGCTCACGCCGGCGGCCGTGCGCGCGCTGGCCGGCGACGCGGCGCCCGACGGGCTCTACGAGCTGACCGGCGGCAACCCGTTCTTCGTCACCGAGGTGTTGCGCGCCGGGCTGACCGGCGAGGTGCCGGCCACGGCGCGGGACGCGGTGCTCGCCCGGGCGGCCGGGCTCTCCGCCGAGGCCCGGCGCGCGCTGGAGGCGGCCGCGCTGGTCGCCGGCCGGATCGACCCGCGGCTGCTGGACGCCGCGGTCGACGAGGTGGTCACCGCCGGGCTGCTCGTCGGCGACGGGCCGGGCCTGCGGTTCCGGCACGAGCTGACCCGCCTCGCGGTCGAGCAGTCGATCCCGGCGCACCGCACCGGCCGCCTCCACGCCGCGATCCTGGCCGGGCTGCGGGCGCTGGCCGGCGACGACGACGCGCGGATGGCCTATCACGCCGAGGGTGCCCGGGACGAGCCGGCGGTGCTGCACTACGCGGTGCGGGCGGCCCGCCGGGCGGCCGAACTGGCCTCGCACCGGGAGGCGGCGGCGCAGTACGAGCGCGCGTTGCGGTTCGCCGCGGGGCTGCCGCCGGCCGAGCGCGCCGAACTCTACGACCGGCTGAGTGACGAGCTTTCGCTCGTCGACCGGGGAGACGACTCGGTCCGGGCGGCGGAACGCGCGCGCGAGCTGTGGCGTTCGGCCGGTGATCGCGTACGCGAGGGGGATGCGCTCCGCCGGCGCTCGGCCGCGATGGTGAGCCAGTGCCGGGGATCGGAGGGGATGGCCTCCGCGGAGGAGGCGGTCGCCCTGCTCGAGCCGATTGGCCCGACCCCGGAGCTGGCGCGCGCCTATGCCCAGCTGGCCGGCCAGCGGATGCTCGCCAACCGGCAGGCCGACACCGCCCGGCTGGCCGCGTCGGCGCGCGAGGTGGCGGCCCCTCTCGGGCTGCACGAGGTGGTCAGCGACGCGTTGAACACCGAGGCGTGCGTGGCCGCCGCGAACGGGCAGCCGTGGCAGGACGGGATGCGCCGGGCCCTCGCGGTCGCGCTCGACCACCGGCTCGCGGAGCAGGCCGCCCGCGCCTATCACAATCTCTACGGGTCGCTGTCCTGCGAGCGGCGCTATCCGGAGGCGGAGGTGGTCTATCGGGACGGCCTCACCTACTGCGACGAGCACGACATGCCGACGTACGGGACGAGCATGCGCGGCGAGCATGCGGTGACCCTGGCCCGTACCGATCGGTGGGACGAGTCGGCGGCGCTGGCCGGCCGGCTGCTCACCCGCTACGACGCGTCGCCGATCAACCGGATCAGCCCGCTTCTCGCCCTGGCCACGGTGCGCGGCCGGCGCGGTCTCGTGTCGTCGATAGATGGGTAGGCCGTCGCCGAAAACTGGGTAGTCGTACCGATCTGGGTGCACCCCTTGCGGCCGTACGGTTGCCTTCGCTGACGTAAGCGGAAGGGGCGACAGATGCCGATTTATATGGATGTGCACACGATGGACGGCCGGGTGGCGATGGACGATGTCGCCAAGGCGCACCTGGCCGACCTGCAGACGCAGGGCGGGCACGACGTGAGCTACCTGCGGTACTGGGTGGACGAGGCGCAGGGCAAGATATTCTGCCTGGTCGAGGCGCCGTCCGCGGAGGCCGCGGCGGACGTGCACCGGGAGGCCCACGGGCTGGTGGCCGACGAGATCTACCAGGTGCAGGAAGGGTCGTAACTCCGGGGGGAGCCGGCGGCCGGGTCGGCCTACCTCCTACCCGGCCGCCACCGCCAGGTGCTCGGCAAGGACGGCGACCTGGGTCTGGCGGGCCTCGGCGTGCCGGCGCAGCCCCGCCTCGGTGAGCTCGACGAAGACGCCGCGCCGGTCGTCCTCGCAATGCGTACGGGAGACCAGGCCGCCCTTCTCCAGGCGCGCGACCGTCCGGGACAGGGCGCTCTGGCTCAGGTACATGGCGGCGGCGAGATCTTGCATGCGTCGCTTGTCACACTCCCTGGTGGTGAGACGATCCAGGGTTTCGAAGTCGCTCAGGGTGAGGCCGTGCGCCTCCTGCAGGGCGCGCTCCAACTGCGCGGCGACGGCGTTGTAGCTCGTCAGCAGCGATCGCCACCGGTCGACGAGCAGGGATTCGGCCTCCATGTCGCTGCATCTTACTCGTCACGCATCATGGATGCACCAGCATTTGTTGCGTACGACTCTATTGCGTTGTCATTCTATGCGTACGCATATAGCGTCGCCGCCGTGACTATCACGGAATCCTTGCCGCCGGTCGCGGCACCCGCAGAAGTCCGCTGGAGCCCCCGGTTGTGGGGAGTGCTCGCGGTCCTCTGCGCCGTCCTGTTCCTGGACGGTCTCGACGTCTCCATGGTCGGCGTGGCCCTGCCGTCCATCGGTACCGAACTGGGCCTGTCCACCACCTCGCTGCAGTGGATCGTCAACGGCTACGTGCTCGGCTACGGCGGCCTGCTGCTGCTCGGCGGGCGCACCGCCGACCTGCTCGGCCGGCGCCGGGTGTTCCTCGGCGCGCTCGCCGTCTTCACCGTCGCCTCGCTGGTCGGCGGCCTGGTCGACGACGGCGGCCTGCTGATCGCCACCCGGTTCGTCAAGGGCCTGGCCGCCGCGTTCACCGCGCCGACCGCGATGTCGATCCTGACCACCACGTTCCCGGAGGGGCCGGCCCGCAACCGGGCGCTGTCGATCTTCACGGTCTTCGGGGCGAGCGGCTACTCGTCCGGCCTGATCCTCGGCGGCCTGCTCACCAGCCTCGGCTGGCGGTGGAACTTCCTGGTGCCGGTGCCGCTCGCGCTGCTTGCCCTGGCCGGCGGTTTCGCCCTGATCGCCCGGGACCGGCCCGCGGCTCGCGGCGGCCACGACCTGCCCGGCGCGGCCACCCTCATCGCCGGCATGCTGCTCGTCGTCTACTCGGTCGTCTCGGCCCCCGCCCGCGGCTGGCTCGACCCGGTGACCGTCGGCCTGTTCGCGCTGGCGGTCGCCCTGCTGGCCGCCTTCGTGTTCATCGAGAACCGGGTGCCGCACCCGCTGGTCCGCCTCGGCATCCTGCGGATCGGCTCGATCGTCCGGGCCAATGCCAGCATGATCGCGCTGCTCGGCTCGTACGTGAGCTTCCAGTTCATGATGACCCTGTACCTGCAGGACGTGCTGCACTGGGCGCCGCTGCGGATGGCGCTGGCGCTGCTGCCCGCCGGCCTGCTGGTGGCCTTCGGCTCCCCGTTCGTCGGCCGGCTGATCACCCGGTACGGCACCGCGCCGCTGATCGTCACCGCGATGGTGTCGCTCAGCCTCGGGTACGTGTGGTTCCTGGCAACTGCCGGCACCCAGCCCCACTACCTGCTCACCGTCATGCCCACGATGCTGCTGCTCGGCGGCGGCTTCGGCTTCGGCTTCAGTTCGATCATGGCCCAGGCCACGGACGGGATCCCCGACTCGGAGCAGGGCCTGGCCTCCGGCCTGGTCCAGTCCTCGGGCCAGGTGGGCGCCGCCCTGGTGCTGGCCGTGGTCACCGCCCTGGTTTCCACGGGAGCCGGCGCGGCCACCGATTTCGGCCAGTTCCACCCCGGTCTCAACCTCATCACCGGTGTCGCCGTGGCCGGTCTCCTGCTCAACGTGATCCCGCTCGCCGCACGGGCCGCCCGCACCCGGGAGGCCTGATCCCCCGGGCTGTCGATCGCGAGTCGTCAGACCGCGATGGAGGGCTGCTGCCACGTCGCCGCCCAGGCGGGGACGTCGGCGGCGGCCAGCGGCCCGCAGATGTGGCGGCCCTGGGCCAGATCGCCACCGGTGAGGTCGACGAGGCCCAGGGTGCGTTCGTCCTCGACGCCCTCGACCACGACCCGCAGGGACGCGGCGTGGGCGAGCTGGATCATCGCGGTCAGCATGGCCTGGCCGTTGTCGGTGGTGAAGGTGCGGGCGGTGATCCGGCCGTCGATCTTCAGCTCGTCCAGGGGCATGGTCTGCAGGTGGCACAGGGCCGACGCGCCGGTGCCGAAGCCGTCGAGGGAAATCCGCACGCCCAGGTCGCGCAGGGCCGCCAAGGTGGCCGCGGTCGATGCCGGGTCGGCGGCCAGCGCGGCCTCGGTGACCTCCAAGGTGAGGTCGCCGGCCGGCATGTCGTGCCGGCGCAGCAACTTCGCGACCCGCGCCGGGAACCCCTTGTCGAGCAGGCAGGGGCCGCCGATGTCGACCGCCGCCGGCAACCTGAGGTCCTGGCTCCGCCACGTGTGGTAGTACTCCACGACGTCGGCCAGGATCAGGTCGGTCATGACGGTCATCAGGCCGCCCTGCTCGGCGACCGGGACGAACTTCTCGGGCTCGAGCAGGCCGCAGGCCGGGTGGCGCCAGCGGACCAGCGCCTCCACCCCGGCCAGCCGCCTCGTGCCGGAGTCCACCTGGGGCTGGAACAACAGCTCCAGCTCGTCGTTCTGGATGGCGTGCCGCAACTCGCCCGGGGTGGCCGGCCGATCCGGGTGGTCACCGTCCGCGCCGGGGTTGTAGATCGTGATGCCGCAGCGGCTGCGCTTCGCCGTATACATCGCGATATCGGCGAACTGCATCAGCTCCGTGGCGTTGGTGCCGGGGTCCGGGTAAAGGGCGCCGCCGATGCTGGCGCTGACGTCCACCGCCACGCCCTCCAGGTCGGCCGGGCCGCACACGGTGTCCAGCACGCGCCTCCCCACGGCCAGCAGATCCTCCGGCCCGGCCAGGTGGGACAGGACCACGGCGAACTCGTCGCCGCCCAGCCGGGCCACCGTGTCGCTCTGCCGGGCGCTCTGCCGCAGCCGGCCCGCCACCTCCCGGAGCAGCAGGTCCCCGGTGTGGTGGCCGAGGGTGTCGTTCACCTCCTTGAACCGGTTGAGGTCCAGCAGCAGCAGGCCGACCTTCGACCCGTCGCGCGCGGCGCCCGCCAGCGCGGCGTCGACCCGCTCGCCGAGCAGCGCCCGGTTCGCGGCCCCGGTGAGCGTGTCGTGCGTGGCGCGGTGCCGGCTCTGGGCCGCCTGCCACTCCGTGTGCCTCTGGTAGGCGAGCAGAACCAGCGCGCACAGGGTGACCAGGGCAAGGTCGACACCCGAGATGACCTCGACGCCGAGCAGGAGCTTATGGCTTCGATCCTGTGCCTGCCGCAGGGCGGCGCCCATCTCCTGGCTCTTGCGGGCCACATTCACCGCCGCCTGCTTGCGCAGCGCCGACGCACTGCGCGCGGCCTGCTTGGCATCGAGGCTCACCTCGGCGCGGTCGTGCACGCCCTGGGCATCGACGAGGCTGCGCAGGGTGTAGCTGTAGCCGCCGTAGGTGTTCTGCAAGGCGCGGGCGTGCTCCGAGTCGACCGGGCTGCCGTGCGCGTTGAGCCAGCGCAGGATTTCCTCGGCCGAGCCGATCGAGTCGACCAGCGCGGTCCGGCTGGCGTCGTCGGCGGTGCCCAGGAAGTCGACCAGGTGCTCGTACTCGACGCTGATCCGCAGGTAGACGTCGCTCCAGCGCTGGCTGATCTGCTCCATCTCGGCGACCTGCGTCGCCGACCGGGCCGTCACCCGCGTGCTCACCACGGCGAGGGCGGCCAGGAGCGCCAGCCCCGGTCGTGAGGGCGGCCACGGCCACCCGGGCCACGACGCGCCGGCTCATCCCCGGCAACTTCACTCCGCCCTCCTCTCGGCGCTCCTTCCCGGCGCCCGTCAGTTGACTCCCAGCCGGACCGCCATCGCCTGAGCCGCGGCGACCGCGTCGTGCCACCCCGCCTTCGGGTCCTTGCCGGCTTCGACCAGAATCAGCTGCTTGAGGTACAGATCGGCCAGGGCGGCGTCGGCGGGAGCCTCGTACACGTGGTGCACCTTCTGCGCCGACGGGCCGAAGACGTCGATCGTGCGCTGATTGCCGAAGAAGGCATCCGGGGCGGTCAGGGCCGGCATCCCGTACGCGGCGGGCGTCGACGGGAAGAGGCAGACATCGCCGAAGGCGGCCGCCTGGTTCGCCGGCGACAGCAACCACTTGATCACGGTCATCGCCAGGTCCTTGCGGGTCGCCGCGGCGGGAATGGCAAGGAACGAGCCGCCCGAGTTGGCCCCGGCCGCCGACGCCGCGGCGACCCGCCACGCCGTCCTGGTCGCGGGTGCCGCCTGCTCGATGTCCAGCGCGTGCCATGCGGCGCCCAGATCGACGGCGAACTTGCCCTGCGCGATCCCGCTGCCCCACTTCGGGTTGTCGCTCTGAATCGCCGCGCCCAGGCCCTTCCGGGAGACCCCGACGGCGAAGTCCCAGGCGCGGCGGATGTGCGCCTCGTCGCCGATGAAGTGGTTCCCCTCGTCCACGAAACGCTTGGTGCCCTGCCCCAGGCAGACACTGAACACCTGCGTCCCGCTGGCCACGAAGGCCACACCGGGCACCGCCTTCACGAACCGGCTGCCGACCTCGAGGAACGCGGGCCAGTCCGGGATCGCCTCGCTGACCGCGGCCGGAGCCGTGGGCAGGCCGGCCTTCTTGAACAGGCCCGGCCGGTAGAACATCGCATTGGGACCGATGTCGATCGGGAAGCCGATCAGCTGGCCGTCGATCGTGCTGCCCTGCTGCCACTTCCACGGCAGGTAATCACCCCGGACGTCGGCGGCGCCGAGCGTGTTCAGGTCGGTGAAGCGGTCCGCCCGGGGCAGCAAGGAAGCGATGTCCTCACCCTTGATGCCGGCGATCGCGGGTATGTCGTGGCCTTGGTCCAGAGCGCTGACCATCTGCTGCTTGTAGTCGCCGTCGATGATTTTGACGGTCAGCCGGGCCTGCCCGGCGAAGTGCTCCTTGGCCGCGGCCAGCACCTTGTCGCTGAGGCCGCCCGGCCAGCACCACAGCCGCATCTCACCGTCGGTGGCCTGCGTGGCCGCACCGCGCGAGCAGCCCGCACAGGCGGCCAGCGCGGCCGCACCCACGCCCAGAATGTTCCGTCGGCTGACCACCAGCGTTGCCTCCTCGGCCTGAGGCTAATCAGGCCGGGCCGTCCGCGGACCGGAACGGCGAACCCCGCCCGCGCTGGTCGAGCGTCGCCTACCCGCGCGGCGCACCCATCGGCCGGGAGGCGGCGGGCCCAGTCGATCCGGCACGCCGGCCGAGCGGGAGCCGCCGGCCGCGTCATGGCGAGGGGTGGGGCCCGCGGGACCCGGGTCGTCCCCAGTCCCCGGCCCGCGCTAGACTGAAGACACCGACGCGGGGTGGAGCAGCTCGGTAGCTCGCTGGGCTCATAACCCAGAGGTCGCAGGTTCAAATCCTGTCCCCGCTACTAGCAAAACCGCAGGTCAGATGGGGTCTCTCGATCATCGAGGGGCCCCGATTTGCGTCTCCGTTCGGGCACTGTCCGGGCAAACGAGGGAAGCAGTTCCTGGTATGACCCGGCACGAGGCGACGAAGGGTCCGGTGGAACGAGCAGGTGCCGAGGTGTCGCCTACGGTGTAGGTCACTAGTTCTGGCTACACCGGGTTACCGTTCGAAGCCGGATGGCGGCTGCGGCTCGGTGGCTGGCGTAGTGTTCACGCCCTGCAGGCCAGGTGGTCAGCGGTGAGCTGGTGGTCGAGCCCGATCACCTACGCCAGCCTCCCGGTCGCGGCCGACTTGGCGGCCGTGTGGGCAGGGCGGGGCAGCCGTCTTTCGCGCGCAAGCCGCCGTGGTCGGGAGAAGCATGGCGGGATCTGCTGGTAAAGCTCGCTGATCGTGCCGGATGAGATCTTGCGTGCGGCGTCCAGCCATTTCGCGAGGCCCACAGGCCGCGGTGGCGGCTTGTCGAGCCACGGTCGGTACGGTAGGCGATCGACGGCCGTCCTGAGAGGGGATTCATGCGTGTCTCTCGCGTGTCGGTGATCGTGGCAGGAGCGGTGGTCGCTGTGGGCGTGGTGGTTGCTGTCGCGCTCCGCAGCGGATCCGACGAGGGTGCTCCGCCTGCGGTCAACAGTGTGGCCGGCAATTTCCGGGCTTGTCTGGTGCGTTCCTCGGCCGGTTCCCCGGTGTCCACGGCCGTGTGGGAGGCGTTGCGGAAGGCGGCGGGCGGCCGTGTCAATGCGCAGACGTTCGTGGCGCCCCCCGGCCCGCCGGGGGTTCCCTACCTGAACGGGGTTGTCGGGGTCGGCTGTGACGTTGTCGTTGTTGCCGAGCCGGGGTTTGTTCCGGTGGTCGAGAAGGTGGCGGCAAAGGCGCAGCGGCAACGTTTCCTTGTCGTGGGTGGCGGTTCCGCGGCCGGCAATGTCGAGGTGGTGGCGGATGCGGCCGCCGTTAGCGGCTGGATCGGCGGCCACGCCGGCGGATGAACAGCAGCGTGAGCGCGGCTACGGCGGCCAGGGTGGCGCCGAGGCCGGCGATGATCGATGCGGTGCGGAAAGCGTGCCCGGTGCTTTTCGGGTGCGGCTCGGCGATCGGTTGCAGAAGCGGGTTGGGTTCGGCGGGAGGCGCCGGCGCCACGAGCGCTTGGTAGGGGTCGATGAACCCGTATCCGGATGTGTCGTCGCGGCCCTGGCGCGGGTGGTGGGCGGTGCTGGTGAGCCGGCTGATGATTTGGGCGGCGGTTTCGGCGGGGTAGCGGGCGCGTAGTAGTGCTGCTGCGGCGGCGACGTGAGGGGCGGCGAAGCTGGTGCCGGTGGCTTGCTGGTGGCTGCCTTCCGCTCCGGTGGTGTAGATGTCGACGCCCGGCGCGGTCACTCCGAGATATGGGCCTGATTCGCTTTTCGGCCACAGGCGGTCCTCGGCGTCGGTGGCGGCGACGGCGATGACACCAGGCAGCGCGGCCGGGTATTGGGCTGGGTTTCCGGTCAATCTGTCGTTGCCGGCTGCGGCCACGACGACGATGTCGTGCTCGATGGCTGTTTCGACCGCCGTGCGTATTTGGGGATTGAGGATGCGGGCGCAGATCGAGATGTTGATGATTTTGGCGCCGTGGGTGGTGGCGTAGTTGATGCCTTGGGCCAGGACGGCGGGGTCGCTGGTGAGGGTGTCGGAGATCCGTACGGGCAGGATGGTGGCGTCCGGCGCGAGGCCGGTGATGTGGTCCGGTCCGGTGCCGGTGCCGGCGATGATCCCGGCGACGGCGGTGCCGTGGGCGTCGGTCGAGAGGTCGACGCGGCCGTCGGCTGCGTTGCCGGTGAAATCGGCGCCGGGCAGGACTCGGCCGGTGAGGTCGGGATGGTGGTCGTCGACACCGCTGTCCACGACGGCCACGGTGACTCCCTTGCCGGTGCTGAGGGACCAGAGGCGTGCGCTGTCGAAATGCTTCGCATCCAGGGCCCATTGCTGTGCGCTCGGAGCGCGGGGAGCCGCAAGTGCGGGGGTGGCGGCGAACGGGGCTGCGAGGGCGAGCACGATGGCGCCCGTCGCTGGGTTGGATGGCAGTCGCACGGGAGGACGATATGCAGCCTGTCGTCGAATAGGTGTGGCGTAGATCACTTGCTTCAATCTGTCTTCGTTGATCTCGTGATGGGATGGTGACACAGCGTCCATTCTGGATTGCGTCACGGTGACGTCGTCGGCTCTGGGCGCAGCGATCTGATTGGCATTCGGCTGTGCGGGGGAGTGGGTCGCGTGATCACCATGCGTTGGGGACGACCGGTATTGGCGGTGCTGCTGGCGCTTGCGGTGACGGCCGGGTTGCAGCCGGCCCAGGCGCTCGCGGCGCCACCGAATAGAACACCGCCGAGTCCGTCGACGCCGCGGCAGGCTCGGGGAAGCGCTGCGGGCAAGAAACATACGGTGCCGTCCTCGGCCACCGAGGCCACGAAGAGGACCAAGGCCGCGCCGGCATCCAAGGTGAAGCGCCCGAAGGGTGCGGTCGCCGAGTACGCCCCGCACGCGGTCTCGCACAAGGCCCGGTCGTCGGGGTCGAGCGTCCACACTGCCCCGGTGTCGAAGCCTGCGCCGTCGTCGAAGGTTCGGGGGTTCAACGAGCGTACGAGCGTGCGCCGCCCGGATCTGAGCACGGCGACGACGAGCGTGTTCCAGAACAGCGACGGTACGTACACCGCGCAGATCCACCGGGTGCCGGTGAACCGCAAGGCCGCGGACGGCTCGTGGGTGGCCGATCCTAACGCGGCGGCCGCTATCGCTTCGGCGCCGTTGACGGCTGCCGCGGTGTCGAATCCGATCGGGCAACGGACTACGAACGACAGCACTTATGTCCGGTCGGATGTCCAGCAGAACTTCAGTAGCGATAACGCGCTTTACGTCGGCACGAAGTCCGGCGTGAAGTACAACTCGTTCCTGAAGTTCGACGGCTTCGCCGGCCAGCTCAGCAACGCGTACGTGATCAGCGCGAACCTGTACCTGGACACCGAGTACTCCGCCAGCGTCTGCTCAGCCAACTCCGTGAGCGTCGCCCCGGTTACCGGCTCGTGGAATCCCGCCACGCTCAAGACGTATCCCGGTCCGGCGACGGGCCCGGTCATCGGCACCGCGTCCTGGACCGGCGGCGTCAACTGCTCGCAGGGCCGGGTGTGGGGCGCGGTTCCGCTGGCGCCGCGTACGTTCACGAACTGGGCGCACGGCTGGGCGGCGAATCAGGGGCTGGCGGTGACCGCGCCGAACGACGAGACCGCGTGGAAGGAGTTCAACCCGGACGACGCTTACCTGTCGATCGAGTATGCCGCGGATGGTGCTGGTGCGTCGTACGCCGAGACGCTCTACATGTCTCCGTGGAACAACAAGACCGGCTGGGCGAAGGTCACCGTGCAGAACGAGGGCTCGGCGACGTGGACGCCGACCAACGGGTATCAGCTGGGCTACGAGATCTACACGGTCGCCAACGGCGTTCGTACGCTCTACTCGACCTCGAACTACCTGACTCCGATGCCGGGCAATGTGGCGCCGAACAAGTCGGCCACGGTCACCGCGACGTTGCCCGCATTGCCGGTCGGCAAGACGTACCAGGTCTGCTGGGACATGGTGCACAGTGGCCAATACTTTTCCGGCCTGGGTATTCCGCAAGCCTGCTACGCGGTCGACGTGGTCAACAACCCGCCCGTGATGGATTCGCTGTACCCGTACAACAACTCGACGCAGTACAGCCTGACGCCGACGCTGTCGATGACCGCGCACGACGTCGACGCGTACCCGGCCGGCGCCGCGCTGACCTACACGTTCAACCTGTACGCCGCCGGTTCGACCACCGTGCTGGCAACCTCCGGCTCGACCACCGCGAACAGTTGGACGGTACCCGCCGGGAAGTTGTCCTGGGGCAGCACCTACTACTGGCAGGCACAAGTCAGCGACACGAACAAGGCGTCGGCGTGGTCGGAGCCCGGCTACTTCGGCGTCCCGTCGCCCGCACAGCCGCTGCTCACCAGCCATCTCGGCGCCGTCTCGGGAGACGCGACGATCGGTGGCG
This sequence comes from Actinoplanes subtropicus, assembly GCF_000721705.1. GTDB lineage: Bacteria > Actinomycetota > Actinomycetes > Mycobacteriales > Micromonosporaceae > Actinoplanes > Actinoplanes subtropicus. The sequence goes on along the minus strand of NZ_JOJL01000025.1, from coordinate 30,509 downwards.
TCAACCCGGCGGCCGGTAATTACTCGACGCAGGTCGTCGACGCGTCGCCGGCGCCTGACCAGTCCGGCCCGCGCGCCGAGATCCGTCGCACCTACAACAGTGTCGACCCGAGCCTGTCCAACGCGTTCGGGGCGGGCTGGGCGTCGCTGCTGGACACCCGCGTCATCCCGGACTCGGATGGCTCGGGCAGCGTCGTCGTGGTGTTGCCGGACGGCAGGCAGGAACGGTTCGGCAAGAACGCGGACGGCTCGTTCGCCTCACCTCCTGGCATGCGGCAAGTGCTGACCGCCTCCGACCCGAACTCGCAGTACCAGCTGCGGGATCCGTCCGGGCTACGGTACGAGTTCGCCTACACCGGTGTCGACCCGGTGACCGGGCAGTCGTTCGTCGGGCTCCGGTGGCTGCTCGACCCCAACGGCCACAATGTCGCGCTCACCTGGCAGAACGTCGCGGTGACCGGCGCTGACGGGGTCGCGAAGACGTTCAACCGGCCCGCCTACATGGAGACCGAGTTCGTCCGTTTCCCGAATACTTTGCCGTTCGACCGGGGCATCTGGTTCACGTGGGGTGCAGGCAGCGTGGTGAACGCGGCCGGCGCGACGGTGACCGTTCCGCACGTCACTCAGGTAGGCGTGCGGCAGATCCACGCCTACCGCGAACGGGACTGGACGTACACCTACGACGACGCGAACAACCTCACGTCGATGTGTCCGCCGACGTCGACGACCGCGTGCGCCACCTACAGTTACACCTCGGGGGCGAACTCCGGCTCGCATTTCGCGTCGATGGTGGTCGACTCCAACCCGCGCGCCTACTGGCGGCTCGGCGACATGGCCGGCGCCACCCGCGCCGCCGATCAGGTCGCCGTGAATGTCGGCACCTACGACGCGACGCTGACCAATGTCACCCTCGGCCGGCCCGGTGCCCTGGCCGGAACGCCGGCCACGTCGGCGTTGTTCAACGGAAACAGCTCCAAGATGGCGCTGCCCGATCATCTGCTGGACGGCAACGCGATGGCCGCCGGGATGTGGTTCAAGACCAGCCAGGCCGGCGGGGTACTGCTCAGCTATCAGAGCGCGCCGGGCGGAACAGCGGTCACCTCCAACTACACGCCCGCCCTCTACATCGGCTCGGACGGCAAGCTCCGTGGCCAGTTCTGGAACGGCAAGGTCGCGCCGATGACCTCCAGCACGGCGGTCAACGACGGCAAGTGGCACCACGTGGTGCTCTCCGGCTACTCCGTCAACCAGAACCTCTACCTCGACGGCGCGCAGATCGGCACCCCGCTCACCGCCGGCAACATCGCGCCTCCGGCGGCCGGCATGCCGTACGTGACGGTGGGCGCCGGGCAGCTCAGCGGCACGTGGCCGGCCCTGCCGGCCAACAACGCCCTGGGCTGGTTCGCCGGTCAGATCCAGGACGTCTTCCTCCTCAACAAGCCACTCGGCCTGCCCGCCGTTCAGCAGGAGTACGCGGCAGGCACGCTTGCCGCCCGGGAACTGGTGACCAGCAAGCTGCCGTCCGGGAAGACCACCGCCGGCCTCGCCTACGACGCCGTCGCCGACCGGGTCACGTCCGTCACCACCGGCGACGGCGGGACCTTCGGATTCAGCGCGCCCGCCACGACCGGATCGACGAACTACTACCGCGGCGCCGTGCTGAGCACCCGGCCCACGTACGGCTACCCGATGAACGAGAGCTCCGGGACGGTCGCGCGGAACCTGCTCGGGCTCAACCCGACCACTGACAATCCGCGCGACGGCGTCTACAACAACGTCGTTCTCGGCACGCCCGGCCCGTTCGGCGACACCGGCGACCCGGCCGGCTCCTTCGACGGCACGTCGGCCTACCTGTCGCTGCCGTCCGGCGCGATGGACGACGGCACCGGCAACGCCGCGGTGGCGCTGTGGTTCCGTACGACGACCGCGGGCGGCACCCTGTTCTCGTACCAGTCGACGCCGATCGGAACCGTACCTTCCAGCGGCTACGTTCCGGCGCTGTACATCGGCACCGACGGCAAGCTGCGCGGGCAGTTCTGGGACAACTCACTGTCGCCGATGACGTCGGCCGCAGCGGTCAACAACGGTGTCTGGCACATGGTGCTGATGGCCGCCTCCGGTACAACTCAGACGCTGTGGATCGATGGCGTCAAGCAGGCTACCCACACCGGCAAGGCGATCAGCGGGTACGCCTCTTATTACGCGATGACGAACGTCACCGTCGGCGCTGGTTACGTCGGCGGCCTCTGGCCGTCCATCCAGACCAGCAACCCGCAGGGCTACTTCACCGGCCAGATCGCTCAGGCCACCGTGTACGCGCTGAACATCGACCAACTCACCCCGAATGCGGCGGCCTACCTCTACCAGGCCAAGGGATCGTCGATGACGCCCACGCCGACCACCACGGTGACGGTCACCGAGCCCGGCGGTAGCACGTCGGTCATCACCATGGACCCGGGCAATGGCGGGCGGACCACCGCGGTCACCAACCCGCTCGGGCAGACCACCTACTTCACCTATGACACCGCAGGCAACCGGGTGGGCATCACCGACGCCGACGCGCATAGCTTGAGCCTGGTGTTCGACGCCAACCGCAACCCGGTCCAGCGGACCACCTGCCAGACCCCGAGCTCCTGCCAGACCAACTCGTACACGTACTACTGGAACTCCACCGACCCGGCCGACCCGCGCAACGGCAAGGTTCTCAGCGCGACCGACGGCCGCGGGGGAACCGCCTACCAGACCACCTACACCTATACCAACACCGGGGACATCGCGACCGCCGTCACGCCACCAACGGCGGAGTCGCCGAACGGCCGCACCACGACCTACGCCTATACCACCGCCACGACACCGTCCGCCTTCAGCAATACCGCGTTCGCACCGGCGGGCCTGCTCGCCTCGGTGACCGACCCACGCGGCGCCGTCACGAAGTACGAGTACTGCGAAAGCGGTCTGATCTGCCGGCTGACCGAGCCTTCCGGCCGGATCACCGAGTACGGCTACAACTACTACCGCAACTACCTCACCAACATGTACGTCAAGACGACGGCATACCCGGACGGCCTGCAGACCCAGTTCCAGTACGACGACCTGGACCGGGTCGTCAGCGAGGTGGATCCGCCCACCACCGACGCCGTGACCGGCAAGACACACAGCCTGGTCACCACCACCCAGTACGACGACGACGGCAACGTCAGCAAGCGCGACGTCACCGACTGGGGGCAGCTGTACGACCAGCTGATCCAGAACCCGGACGAGAGCAGCACCTCCTCCTTCATCTCCCGCAAGGCGTCAATCGCCGGGCAGACCGGGCTCGACGCCACCCGGTCCACCTCGTACACGTACAACGCCGGCAACCGCCTCGCGTCGGTGACCGACCCGCTCGGCAACACGACCAGCTACACCTACAACGCCTTCGGCTGGAACACCAGCAGCACAGCCGCGGACGGGCTGGTCTACCGATACGACTACTCGTCGGCGGGTGACCTGCTGACCACCACACTCCAGGGCTGGACCGGCGATCCGGCCGCGCCAAGCGCGCCGGCCGACCTGGTTCTCGATTCTCGCGCCTACGATCCGGCCGGACGTCTCGCCTCGGTCACCGACGCGATGGGCCGCACGGCCGCGTACACCTACTTCGACGACAACCGGCTGCAGTCGGTCACCGACGCCGCAGGCAGCCCCGACGCGACCGTCACGGCGAGCTTCACCTACGACGCTGCCGGCAACAAGGTCGGCGAGTGCGACAACTGGACCGCCACCAAGGGATGCGGCAAACAGCTCCAGTGGGCGATCGACGCGGGAAACAGGGTCACCCAGACCGTCGCCGACCCGTCTGGCGCCAACATCGCTGTCGCCCTGACCTACGACGCCGGTGACAACGTCCTGACCCAGACTGCCACCGGCGGCGGTGACACCAGGACCACGACCTTCCAATACGATCCGGTGGGCCGGCTCACCTCGCAGGCCGTCGCCGACGGGTCGAGCACGCTGACCACCACCATGACCTACGACCAGCGCAACGTGCTGACCTCGCAGACCGATCCGCGCGGGAACGTGTCGGGCGCGACCGCCGCCGACTACACCACCACCTTCCGGTACGATGAGGCCGACCGGCCGGTCGCCGTCACCACGCCACCGGTGCAGACGGAGAACGTCGGCGGAACCGCCGTCAAGGCCGTTGCCACCACGCTGACCGGATACAACACCTACGGCGAGATCGGCGAGCAACAGAGCCCCACCGGACGGATCCAGACCAACACCTACGACCTCGGCGGCAGGCTGACGGCCACCGCGTGGCCCGCCTACACCCCACCCGGCACCAGCGCCGCGCTCACCCCTGTCGTCCGCTACCAGTACGACAAGCTCGCCCAGCTGACCAAACTGACCGACCCGCTCGGTAAAGACATCACCTACACCTACGACCAACTCGGCAACCAGGTCAACCAGACCTTGCAGGATGGACGGACCACCCGCACCTCCTACGACACCGTCGGCGAGGCCCTGTCCACGACCGATGCGACCGGCGCACGCACCGAAGCCACCTACAACGCCCTTGGCCAGCAGATCACCTCCACCGCGATCGTGCGCGGCACCACCCCCGCGGCCTATACCACCACGTACGGGTATGACGCGGCCGGGAACCTCTCCACGATCACGGATCCCCTCGGCCACGCCACCACGCAATCCTTCGACCACCTGAACCGGTTGACCGGCCAGACCGATCCGCTGAGCAACACCACCGGCTACGCGTACAACCTGGCGAGCCAACTGCTCAAACAAACCGCCCCGGACGGAACCGCCTCGGTCGCCAGCTACGACCCGGCCGGCCGGCTCACCGCGGTTACCGACCAGAACGCCGCCGGCACGACGCTGCGCAGCTACTCCTTCGGCTACGACGCTGCCGGCAACCGCACCTCCGCTACGGACCCGCGCAGCAAGACGATCACCGCTGTGTACGACGCGCTGAACCGCACCACCAGCCAGAGCCAGCCCGGCGCCAGCGGCCAGACGATCACCACCTCCTTCGGGTACGACGCGGACGGCCGGACCACCCGCTACACCGACCCGAACACCAACGCCACCACCTACACCTACAACGCACTCGGAATGCTGGAATCCACCGTCGTGCCGCCGGTCGCCGGGCAGACCGCGGCGGCCGACCGCACCACCTGGCAGCGCTACGACGCCGCCGGCCGAGCTACCAGCACCACCAGGCCTGGCAACGTCACCATCACGAACACCTACGACGACACCGGGCGGCTCACCGGCCAATCGGGCAGCGGTGCGGAGGCCGCCACCGCCAATCGCGGCTTCACCTATGACGCCGCCAACCGGCTGCTGACCGCCACCGGCGCCAACGGCACCGAACAGTTCACCTACGACGACCGCGGCCTGCTCACGACCTCCACCATGCCCGGCTGGAACACCACCTTCGGCTACGACGCCGCAGGGCAGCTCACCACCCAGACCGACGCTACCGGCACCACCGGCTACGGCTATGACGCCGCCGGCCGGCAAACCAGCCAACACGACCCGCTGACCGGCGCAAACATCACCGTCGGATACAACAAAGTCGACCAGCCCACCACCGTGGCCTACGGCACCGGCGGACCCACCCGCGCGTACGGCTACGACGACCTGCACCAACTGGTCGCCGACGTCATCAAGAACCCAGCCGGAGCCGTACAGGCATCGGTCGCCTACGACTACGACCCGGCCGGGCACGTCACGTCGAAGACCACCAGCGGCGTCGCGGGAGCCGGCAGCAACACCTACACCTACGACGACGCGGGCCGCCTGTCCACCTGGACCGCAGGCTCCGTCACCACGCCGTACAGCTACGACCCGGCCGGCAACCGCACCCGCGCCGGACCGGCCACCTACACCTACAACGCCCGCTCCCAGGTCACCGCCGCCACCAACGGCAGCACCACCACCGGATACACCTACACCAGCCGGGGCACCACCGCAGCGATCACGACCGGCGCCAGCACAACCACGGTCACCTCCGACGCCTACGACCAGCAGACAACCAACGGCAACACCAGCTACACCTACGACGCGCTCGGCCGCCTCGCCACCGTCACCGCCGGCGGCACGAGCCGATCCCTCACCTACGGCGACCTGTCCAACGGCGTCACGTCCGACGGCACGCAGACCTTCGCCCGCACCGCAGGCGGCGACCTGCTCTCCGCCAACATCAACGGCACCGGAGCGTTCCTCGACGTCGACCAGCACGGGGACGTCACCGGCACCTTCACCACCACCGGGTCCAGCCTGACCAGCTCCAGCAGCTACGACCCCTACGGCAACATCCTGGCGTCCACCGGCACCCAAGCCGACCTCGGCTACCAAGGTGGCTGGACCGACCCCGCCACCAGCTTCGTCAACGCTGCATCCCGCTGGTACAGCCCCACCACCGGAAACTTCACCAGCGCCGACACCCAACAGAACCAACCCGAACCCGCCGTCAACGCCAACCCCTACGCCTACGGCAACGACGACCCCCTCGGCAACAACGACCCCAGCGGCCATGACGCCTGCAGCGCCAACCTCCAGGCAACCGCAAAACTGAAAGCCCAAGCCGCCGCCGCAGCAGCAGCCGGCGCCAAGTGGTACCAGCGCGCCAAAGCCGAAGCCGACCGCCTCCAAAAGGAACGCGAAGAAAAAGCCCGGCAGCTCGAGGAACTTCACGAACGCCAAGCCCCCGGCGGAGGCGGCTCCGGCTCCGGTTCCGGCGGCAACACCGGAGGGTGGCAAACCACAGTCGGCTCGGGAGGCTCGCTCTACTCCGGCTACGACGATCTCACCGGACAATCAGGGGCACCGGTCAATATCCCTACAAACGGTGGATCAAAGACCGCATCGAAACCCTGGTACCAGAGCAAATGGATCACCTACGCCGGATACGGCCTTGCCGCAACATTTATCCTGGCCGGCTCAATCTCGTACATCCCGGCAGCGGCGTACGAGCTAGCAGCAGCGGACACCACCCAATGCACCCCTGGCAACGCCCCTGCCAAACCTAAGGACACGGCGCCTGCCCGCTCGAAGGGACCCGCGGAGGCGACCGGATCGACCGGACAGGCAAAACAGGCAGCCTCCGACCTACCCCAGGGTGCCCAAGCACCACAGGAAGACCCGGACGCCGGCACCGTACCGAATCCCCAGCACACCTGGTGGGAAGAAGACGGCTGCACCGTCCTCGGCCTCAAACGCGACGGACAATCAAGCACGGCCACCGCGTGGGACTGCGGGGGGCACCCAAGAACACCGGATGGGCACCGCCTTTGGAATAATCACGAGGGGCTTGATACTGATGAGCAGGCTCCCCTCCCGGCGGAATATATGATCACGTCGGGTGACAACCTCGAGAAGGGTGACTACCACTACGTCGTAATGCCAGATCGATCAGTACGCGCGTTTAGAAACGACGACGTGTATGACAATCAGATTTGGGCTGGACATACTAGTCTCGCGGCCGGTGCTGGACGCAAGCCGGCGAGACCCCCCGCGCTAGATCAAGCTGTGATAATGGCGGGAACATTCCATGTGAACGATTTTGGTGTCATTGACGAGTATGACAATTACTCAGGACATTTGGCGCCTGGGCATGATGGTGATAGGAAAGGGCTCAAGGAGATAGCTACGGCTGCGTTAATGGGTAACGGATTCGACGTAAGTTCGACTCCCTGGAAATGGGCGGGGTAGGAGCGGCAGGGAAATCTAGCCAAGGCTCTCCTGGCGCGGGGCTCGTTGCCCACTTTGCTGCCATGTAGCGCTGCGGTGAGCCCTGCTGGCCGCTGACTTTATTGGAGATGACACAGGCATGCCCCCTGACTTCGGCAGTGTTTTGCGAGGTCTTATGGAAAATAGGAACCTTTCGCCTTCATCGTTGAGCCGAGCCTCGGCGCGGGCGGAGTCGACCATACGGCGCCTTCTCGCTGGTGATCTAGAGCCGCGCGCCGACCTTATCCAAGACATCGCTCCAGTGCTACAGATATCCTTAGCTGACCTGCTGGTTATCGCGGGATTGCCATCACGTGAGCCGCTTGCTCCACGGCTTCGCCAAGATGTGCAGGCGGAGATCGGTCGACTGGTTGCTCTCGCTAGCCCACTACCCTCGGAACAGATTCAGCAGCTCATAAATATTGCCGACGAGTTGAATGGCCGGCTCGAATAGGTGGCGCTGTTCGACTGCCAACTTATCGTTCCTGCGCTGCCGGAGCAGATTGTCAAGATCGAGTAATGCCTGGGGATAGAACTTGCGGCCGGGCCGATCGAGGACGTCTTTGTTCCGGCATCGCCCCGACCAGGCTCACTTGTGGACTCAAAGAACCGGACTGAAGATCGGAAATACCAACAAATATCCGCCAGCGGCGGCCGGAAACATCATGAGGCAGCACGATCTGGCAACCTCTCGCTGGGCTCATAACCCAGAGGTCGCAGGTTCAAATCCTGTCCCCGCTACAAAGAAAGTGCAGGTCAAAGGCCCGTCACCCACATAGGTGACGGGCCTTTGTGTATTCCGTGGTCGCAGACGAAAGGACAGCAACCGGTGACCCAGCGCTCGTGGGCGCGCCGTGGCCCTGACTCCGGACGGAGCCGGCCGGTGAAAGGGGGGACTGTTTCCTCCCTGGATAGGGCTCGTGCGGCTGGAAACCGTTCGGCTGACCGCGACCCCGACAGGCGGAGGCACCCCATGATCGTTGTGACCACACCGACAGGCACTGATTCGGAGAGGAGACCATCGGATGGCAGACGACACTGAACCGTCGGGTGCCCAACAAATGTTCGGGGACTTCGCGTCGGCGTTGGTGGGCTTCACCGACGACGTGTTGTTCGGGCAGGTGTGGGAACGGTCGGAGCTCTCGCCGCGCGATCGCAGCCCGATCACCGTGGCCGGGCTGGTCACCAGCGGCGCCACCGAGCAACTCGTCCACCACCTCGGCCGCGCTCAGGACAACGGCGTGACCAGGCAGGAACTGATCGAGGTCATCACCCACCTGGCGTTCTACGCCGGCTGGCCCAGGGCGATGACCGCGATGACCGTCGCCAAGGACGTCTTCGAGAACGACCCTGGGAAGCCGTGACCCGCACCGACCGGAGTCAACTTGCCAGCGAAGGAAGGGTCGCGGTTGTCGACTCCTGGCAGGACCGGGCCACGAGAGCCGCGCTGGGTGCTGCGGTGCTCGGCTTCTTCGCCATCACGCACGACGCGTCGGTGGTCAACTCCGTCCTGGCCGCCATCCGCGAGGATCTCGGCGGCGGGATGTCCGGGCTACAGCCCCACTCCTCGGCCAACGGCTACACCAATCTCACGGACGACTTGGGCGAGGGCTGGCGCCGCAGAGCCGGCGACGGCGAGAGGGAACCGGGATGAGCGACATCCACGCCGGCCGCCGTCGCGGCCAGCTCCCGCAGCAGCGCGCTCGACCGATTGGCCTTGTCCACATAATAGATTTTCCCGGCCAGGCGATGCCGCGAATAGACCGCACGGAATGCCGCCACGTTGTCCGCGAGCCGTCCCGGCAGAACGATGTTGAGCGGCGACCCCAACGCATCGATCAATCGGCTCAGCAGACCTTTTCCGCCGGAGCGGAGGCCGTTGTCGGATCGACTCTGGGCGCGAGAAAGAGCGACAAAGCGACTCCCAACGAGCCGCCGGGGGCAAGGAACAAGCAGCTCTCCGCGTCGAGAACGCTGCGTATCGACGGCCTGCCTCAACGGAACCGAGGGCGGCAGTTCGCGCCAAGAGACGCCCGGAGGAATGAATAAGCGTGGCCTGATCGGCATGGCGGAACCAGCATATGTAAATGTGCATTCAGCCGCATGCGTGCCTTCGACACGACCCATTCCGTGCGGCATTCTGGGGTGCGAGAGGAGAATCACTTCGCGCGGGTTGCGCGACGGGCGAGAACGACCCTACGGTCTAACCGACATGGAAATCATTTCCAGGAAGGCCTCACGGAGGGTGAACATCGTGATGACGCGTCGGAGCACCGGACTGTTGGGCACCGGCGTGCTAGCGCTGGTGATGGCGGCGTCAGCCTGCGGCTCGTCGGCGGATGGCAGCCCGGGGCCGGGCGGTGCCAGTTCCGGTGGCGGCACGGCGCTGTCGGTGGTGGCGGCGACGAACGTCTACGGCGACGTGGTCAAGCAGATCGCCGGCGACCGGGTGGACGTGACGTCGATCATCAGCGACCCCGACGCCGATCCGCACTCCTACGAGGCGAACAGCCGGACCCAGTTGCAACTCTCGAAGGCCGACGTGGTGATCGAGAACGGCGGCGGCTACGACGACTTCTTGGACACCATGCTGAAGGCGGCCAACAACTCCGATGCGACGGTTCTCAACGTGGTTCGTATCTCCGGCAAGACGGCACCGAGCGGCGGCGAGCTCAACGAGCACGTCTGGTACGACTTCCCGACGGTTGAGAAGCTGGTGACCCAGCTGGTGGGCACCCTGTCGGCCAAGGACCCGGCGGACGCGTCGGCGTTCCAGGCCGGCGGTGCCGCCTTCACCCAGAAGCTGAAGCAGATGGAGAGCACCGAGGCGTCGATCAAGGCCGCGCACTCGGGTGCGGGCGTCGCGATCACCGAGCCGGTCCCGCTGTACCTGCTCGAAGCGTGTGGGCTGGTCAACAAGACGCCGAAGGAGTTCAGCGAGGCGATCGAGGAAGGGACCGACGTGTCCGCCGGTGTCCTCGCCGAGACGCTGGGCCTGTTCGCCCGCAAGGAGGTTTCGCTGCTGGCCTACAACGAGCAGACCTCCGGCCCCGAGACGGAGAAGGTCAAGAACGCGGCGCAAGCCGCCGGCGTGGCGGTCGTCCCGGTCACCGAGACCCTGCCGGCTGGCAAGGACTACGTGAGCTGGATGACCGGCAACCTGTCGGCGATCCAGACGGCACTCGGATAGGGCGGACATGTCACCACGCTCAACCAGACCGGCGCTCGAGATCCACGACGCCTCCTTCAGCTTCGGCGTCCGCCGGCTCTGGTCGCATCTGGATCTGCTCGTTCAGCCGGGCGAGTTCCTCGCCGTGCTCGGCGCCAACGGATCCGGTAAGACCAGCCTGCTCCGGGTCATCCTGGGCCAGCAGCGCCTCACCAGCGGCACCGTCACCATCGCCGGGCATCCGGCCCGCCGGGGCGGCCGGGACATCGGCTACGTCCCGCAGCAGCGCCGGGTCGACCCGCTCACCCCGTTGCGTGCCCGCGACCTGGTCGGCCTGGGTCTCGACGGGCACCGCTGGGGCATCGGATGGCGCAACGCCGGCCGGCGCCGCCGCGTCGACGCGATCCTCGACCAGGTCGGCGCGGGGGCCTACGCCGACCGGCCGGTCGGCCTGCTGTCCGGGGGTGAGCAGCAACGGGTCCGGATCGCGCAGGCCCTGGTCGCCGGCCCGAAGTTGCTGCTGTGCGACGAGCCGTTGCTGTCGCTCGACCCGCAGAGTCAGAGCACCACCACCGCGCTGGTGGACCACAGCCGGCGCACCGGCGACACCGCGGTCCTCTTCGTGACCCACGAGATCAACCCCGTGCTCCCGTACGCCGATCGCGTGCTCTACCTGGCCGGCGGCCGGTTCCGCATCGGCACGGTCGACGAGGTCCTCACCTCGCGGACGCTCAGCGAGATGTACCGCACCCCGGTCGAGGTCATCCGCTCCGGCGGCCGGATCCTGGTCGCCGGCCTGCCCGAGACCCACGGACACGCCGGCCACCAAACACTCGACGCGGTGGCCGCGCAGTGAGCCTCTGGCGGCAGATCTTCAACTTCGCCGACTACGGCCAGCTGCTCGCGCTGGTGCACAACTCGATCCTCGCCGGCCTCGTCCTCGGCGTGGTCGGCGGCCTGATCAGCACCTTCGTCATGATGCGCGACCTGCCCTTCGCCGTACACGGGATCAGCGAGCTCTCCTTCGCCGGCGCGTCGGCCGCCCTGCTGCTCGGCGTCAACGTCGTCGCCGGGTCGCTGGCCGGCTCCATCATCGCCGCCCTGACCATCGGCGCACTCGGCCGGCGGGCCCGCGACCGCAACTCCATCATCGGCGTGCTGATGCCGTTCGGGCTGGGCCTCGGCGTCCTGTTCCTGTCACTCTACAAGGGACGCTCTGCGAACAAGTTCGGCCTGCTCACCGGGCAGATCGTCGCCGTCGACACCCCACAGCTGTCCTGGCTGCTCGCCACCTCCGCGGTCGTCCTGCTCTGCCTCCTGCTGATCTGGCGCCCGCTCACCTTCGCCAGCACCGATCCCGAGGTGGCCGCCGCCCGGGGCGTGCCGGTCGACGCCCTCTCCCCGGCCTTCATGCTGCTGCTCGGCCTGACCGTCGCGATGTCCATCCAGATCGTCGGCGCCCTGCTCGTACTCAGCATCATCTGCACACCGGCCGCCGCCGCCATGCGGATCACCGCCGCCCCGCGCCTGGTCACCACGCTCAGCGTGCTGTTCGCCGTCTGCTCCGTGGTCGGCGGCATCCTGCTCGCCCTCGGCAGCAGCATCCCGATCAGCCCCTACGTCACCACCATCTCGTTCGCCATCTACCTGACCTGCCGGCTGATCGGCAACCGCCGCAGCCGGCACGGCTGGTCCGCCCCGCGACCCGGCGCCGACGACGCCCGTGTCTCCACGCCTGTCGCTGCACAGCACCACTGATCGGCAGGCGACCACGGGATGGAGAAGGTGTCGCCGTGACGGTTCCCGCCGAGCAGGATCGCGCCGTCCGGCCGAGATCTCGTCGTCCGGTGTACAACGGCGCGGTGCTGGCAGTCGCATTGGCAGCGGGCGCCGTGTTGATGCTGGGCGGACAAGGACACCCACGCCAGGTCACGGCTTCGGGACGATCAACTCGACCTGCACCACCGCGAAACTGTCGTTCTACCTGAGCATCAACACCGCCGGGACAACGACGTCGGCGCCTCGCCCGGTAAGGTCATCGCGTGCTGGATTCCGCGGGTGCCGCGTCCCCCGACGCGGCGGAGGACGCCGCGCTCGATGCGTTGCGCGCGCTGGTGCGGATCCCCACCGTGAGCCGCCGGCAGGCCGAGGACGTCGAAGAGGGCGTCTTCGAACGCTTCCACACCGAGCTACGGACGCGGTTTCCCCTGCTGCACGAGCACCTCGAGCTGACCCGTGTCGGCTCGGCCGGTCTGCTCTTCCGCTGGGCCGGCCTCTCGAACAACGGCGCTCACCGGCCGGTCGTGCTCATGGCCCATCAGGACGTCGTGCCGGTCGAGCCGGGCGACCCGTGGCAACATGATCCGTTCGGCGCCGAGCTCGTCGACGGCTACGTCTGGGGCCGTGGCACCCTCGACGACAAGGGCCCGCTCGTCGCGGTGTGCGCAGCGGTCGAGAGCCTGCTCGCCGCCGGTTTCACCCCAGCCCAGGACGTCTGGCTCTTCTTCGGCTGCGACGAGGAGGTCAGCGGCGGCTCGGCCTTGGCGGCCGTCGAAGAACTGCGCCGGCGCGGCGTTGAACCGTGGTTCGTGCTCGACGAAGGCGGCGCGGTCGCGTCGGGCGTGGTCCCCGGCATCGCCGTGCCGCTGGCAGTCATCGGTGTCGCCGAGAAGGGCGTGACAAATGTCGAGCTGCGCGTCGAGGGCCGCGGCGGCCACGCCTCGGTACCCGCCCGGCTGGGCCCGACCGCACGCCTGGCCAGAGCGGTCACCAGGATCGACGCGATCAAGCACCCCGGGTACGTGCCGGACGCCACGGTGGAGTTCTTCCGCCGGCTCACGCCGTACGCCCCGGTGATCGTGCGCCCGCTGGTGAAGCATGCCGGGCGGCTGCGCCCGCTGCTGGCGAGCGTCCTCGGCAGGCTTGGGCCGGAAGTGTCATCGATGACCCGCACGACCGCGGTGGCCACGACGCTGTCGGGCTCCCCTGCCCTCAACGTCGTGGCGACGGCCGCAGTGGCCGGGGTCAACGTCCGGGTCATGGTCGGCGACAGCGTGGACGACGTCCTGATGCGCATGCGCCGAGCCGTCGCCGACGATCAAGTGACCTTCGAGGTCGTCGACCACAATGAACCGTGCCCACTCTCCCCGATCGACGACGACGCCTTCCGGCTGCTGGAGACGACCGTCGGCACGGTGTTCCCCGAGGCTGTCACGGTTCCCTACATCATGATGGCCGCGACCGACTCCCGGCACTTCACCCCGATCTGCCCGCGCATCTACCGTTTCGCGCCGCTGCGGATGTCGAAGGATCAACGCGCCGCGATCCATTCCTACGATGAACGCGTGGGCGTCAAGGACTTTCACGACGGGGTGACGTGGTACCGGCGTCTGCTCCAGAATCTCGCCTGAACACGCGTTGTTGGAGAGGAGCCGGCGATGGGCCAACCCGAGTCGATCAGCGACCCCATCGCCCTCGGCGGCGCGCCCGCGAGTTCCCGTGTACCGGGACTCGTGCGCATTGTCGGGTTCCTCGTCTGCGTAGAGGTAGCCAGCGGCATCCTGCAGGGCTACTACACCCCGATCTGGAAAGACATCGCCGGTCACCTCGCGATGAGCGACGCCGACGTCAACTGGTTCGAGGCCGCGCAGCTGATCGTGGCGGCGCTCGCCGTGCCGCCGATGGCCAGGCTCGGCGACATGGCCGGGCACAAGCGCGTGCTCGTCGCCTCGACAGCCGTCACAGCGCTCGGCTCGTGGATTTTGGTGTTCTCGCCCACCTTCGTGACCTTCCTCATCGGCTTCGCGCTGCAGGGCGCGTACGTCGTCTGGCTGCCGATGGAAATCTCGATCATTTACCGGCGTACGGCCGGCAGCCCACGCCAGCACGCGCTCACCCGCAACGCGGCGGCAATCCTTGTCGGCGCCCTCGAACTCGCCGTGATCGTCGGCGCGCTGACCAGCGGTGCGCTCGTCGGGTCCACGTCCATGTCGGTCGTCCTCGCGCTGCCCGCGATCGCTGTCACGCTCGTGCTGGTCCTCGTCGCCGGCGGCATCGAGCATGTGCCAGGCCACGGAATGACCGACCCCGACCTGCCCGGATTCTGCCTACTGACCCTCACCCTCGGCCTCGTCATGGCCGGGCTCATCACCATCCGCCTGCAAGGCCCGGCGAGCATCCTGGCCTGGGGCCTGATCGTCCTCGGCCTCGCCGCGCTCGTCGTGTTCACCCGATTCGAGGCCGGGCGCCGGCACCCGTTCGTCGACGTGCGCCTGCTCGCCTTGCCCACGCAGTGGCCGGTGCAGTTGACCGCGTTTCTTTTCGGCATGTCGGTGCTCGGGGCGCAGATCCCGCTGTCCACGTTCGCGCGGACCGATCCGGACACTGCCGGATACGGGCTCGGTGCCGACGCGTCATTCGTCTCCGCGCTCATCGGCGTATATGTCATCAGCCTGGCGATCGGGGCGTTCACCCTCCCTGCGGTCTCGCGGCTGCTGGGCACCCGCGCGGCGTACGTCCTGTACTGCCTGCTCGTCGCCGTCGGCTACGCACTCTGGTTGCCGTTCCACGCCACCCCGCTGCAAGCCGTGATCAATATGGTGATCGCCGGGATCGGCTCGGGCGCCCTGGTCGCCGCGCTGCCGGCCTCGGCCGCCGCCGGCGCACCGCCCGCCGCAACCGGCCTGGCAACCGGGATGACGAACGCCACGAAAACCGTCGGCGGCGCGATCGCATCATCGATCTTCGCGATCGCGCTGACCGCCACCGGTTCCCTCGACGACCCCGCCGCCGGACACGCACCCCTCTCCGGATACATGATCGTATGGTCGGTGTGTGCCACCGCTGCACTCCTTGCCGCGATCACACTCATCCGCCTTCCGCCGACTCACCGTGCCGGCCCGGGTTAGCGCCGCCCGCCGCCTGCTCACCGCGGAAGCCGCCGGCTACCGCACTGCCCAGGGCGAGGGATGCGCCGCAAGGCCCGCTACTTGGCCGGCGCGCACGTCCGCCGGCAACGGACGAGTCCGCCGGCGGCCCCGCTTGGGCACTGGTCAGGTAGGCCGCCAGGCCGGGCGGCCGTTCTCGGCGGATAACGCAGCTGCCCAGAGACTCTGCCGCCACCATGCCCGGCGACTCCTGCGAGCAGACGCCGGGCCACATTTCCAAAACGGCGGGATGCTCGTCGCCTACAGGCGATTGTTGCCCTGCTCGATATCGAATTCGACCGCTGATTCTCCGCGAGGCTGTGGAAGCCGGACGTCGCGATCGCCGAGAAGGGCGCGAGCAGGGTGCGTTGAACTCATGCAGGGGGCGGTGGATCACGAACGTGCCGATGGCGCGTGTGTCTGAGCCGTCCTCGCCGTCTCGCCGAGCCGGGCCGTCAGCCTGATCTCACTCGATCAGCTTGGCGACCGGGCGTCGCGTGGTGCGCGGTGCGACCGCTCCGGTGGCATGGCGCCCCAGACGGATCATCAGGTAAAGATGGGCCAACTCGGGCACCACAGTTCGTAGGGAGCTGCGGGCTTCGGCGTGCGGTATCGGTGCGCTGAACGGTAGCACTGACACTCCGAGTTCGGCGGCGACCAGCGAGCCGGCCGAGAGGGCTTCGCCGGCATGCAACCAGTCCAGAGTCTCATCGCGGGGGCCGTGCAGCACCGCAAATGTTGCGGCCCGGTCGTGGTCACCGTGGGCGATGGGCAGTCGCAGGCCGTCGACGGCGCCGACGATGCGGCCCGCGCCGGTCCACAACATCAGCTCGGCGTGCCACTGCGTGTCGGCCGGGTCGTGGTCGCGGGCATGAGCGGCCACCACCGCGAGCCCGAGGATCTGATCAGGACGTAGCACTCCGAGGCGCACGTGGCCGTGGCCGCGGAGGCCGCGGGCGCCGGCTGCTGCCGACACCGATGACGAAGCCATCGGTCAGCCCCCTACTCTTTGCTCCGGGTGTTCTCCCCGGTCTGGGGTACGAGCGACAGGCGGAGGCCGGCGGAGGTCTCTTCGACGAGGAACGTCTCGGTGCGTCCCTGGTCGGGCAACATCGCGTCGTAGAGTTCGGCGTTCGCGATTTCGACTGTTCCGCCGGCACGGCTGATGAGGACCGCCAGCACGGCGCGGAGATTGACATCGCTGAGATAGCGCACGAGCAGACGCCCTTTCCATGAACGTATAGATATTGCCGGACGTCGGTCCGGCTTTGCGGCTCGACCAGCTCGTCAGTAGCGAGCCAGGTCGAACCGGATCGAAGCAAGAGAGTATGTTCCGAACAGGTACTCAGGCGGGTCAGGTAGTTCGCTCGCCCGGGAAGAGTTCGAAAGTAGTGGGCGAGCGCAGCAGGCGCTTTCCTGCTTCCCGAGCGATCTTTGTCAAGAAGCCTGAAAACCGACCCCCTTTCGTCGCGCAGATTCCAGAGGGCCAGTTCCGGCCGCCGTCGACGATCTTTTCATGCGACCCTCACGGCGATGGGAGGAATGACCGCCGCGGCATCTGGCGACGCGCTCGTACAGTCAAGCCTGGAGTGACGCTACGCCGTTACACCGAGTCAAGGCCATGCCTCCGTCCGTGAAGGTTGTCGGCGACGATCTGGAGAAGCGGTCATCACCGTCGTGCTCGACAAGGCGAGACTCGCCTCGGCCTCTTCTGCTGATCACGGCCTTGCCGGGCACGCTCCGGTGGTGCCGGCGTGGACGATGTCATCCTTCGTGGTCCGGCGGTAGCGGACGGGGTTCCGCCGCCGCTGACCCGCGCTTACGTACTGTCAAGCAGATCATTGATGTGATTCTGGGCCAACGCCTGGGGCCGGCGGTCAAGCGTTGGCCCGGTATGTGCTGGATCACCCGAGGGTCGTGGCTGATCGGCGCGTTCTCGATGTGGCCACCGGCCGCGGAGTGGCCGCCATCGCCGCAGCCAAAGCGGGCGCCTCCGCGGTGACCGCGAACGACATCGGCCCGTATGCACTCGTGGCCGTGGCGACCGACCTGGCCGCGCGAATGCAGGGCTTCCTGCAGCGTGCGCAGCCCCGCGGCGCGCTGGTCCTGATCGGCGATCCCGATCGCGGACATCTGCCGGTCCGGTGGCTTGAGGTGTTGAGCAGGTACTGCGTGTCCGGCCTCGGCGCGGCCATGGACGCGAAGATCAGCCGGGTCTCCGTGCTCGCCATGGCCGGGCCCGGGACGGCGAAATGCCGGCCCGGCGCAGCCGGCCAGCCCCGCCGGGAAGGACACGCGGCGGCTGCGTGCAGCGTCGAGGACCAAGCGGCGTCCAGCCCTGTCCGGGACGCCATCGGACTGCAACCGCAAACGGTCCCTGTCTGGAAAGGCAGGACCCCGTGGCGGTCTGTGACGCTAAGGCGTCGTCGCGGGGTCAGGAAGCTGGTCGGTGGGTGGTGCGGGGTTGGTGGGCGCGGTCGGCCAGGTGTAGCTGGCTACGGGAGCAGCGGCGGTGGCCGCGGTCGAGCGGCGCGGGTCGATCAGTTCCGTGGAGGGCGGAGACGGGACGACGGGCTTCGTGTCAGTCTTCGTTCTCTCGTCTGTCGAGCAGGTGTGCCCGCTGCTCAAGGGCCGCTTCTCGCTCGTCGAGCATGGATTCCCGCCGCGCTTGTGTTTCGTCGCGGCGGTCGGCGGCCTCGGCGCGCCAGTCCAATGCCTCACCTGGACCGGGTGCGGCGTCGAGCGGACTGGCGGTGGGTTGCTGCTGTTCCCGGTCGGCCTGGTGCTCATCGCTGACCGTCCGCAGCCGCTCCAGCGACGCGGCCATCTCGGCGGTGAGGTGATCGTTGGGCACGGATTCACTGTGCACCACGACGGTTGTGTCGCGGGCGGTGACCGCGTTTTTCGTCGTCCATCTCATCCCACCTCACCACCCGGGCCGTCCGGCTGGGACACCGCGGCCACCAACGACAGCGGTCCCTGCCTGCGAAGGCCGGGACCGGGTGGCGGTTGGGAGACGTCTCGGCGGTCGCTCCCGGAGTCGTGATGGGTCGGGTTGGCCCATGCCGCCTGCACGAACGAGGGCCCCGGTGAAGCACCGGGGCCCACGTAGATTTTCTGGTCTTCGGATCCCCGCTTCGCGCCGGAGCCCGCGGTGGTGACGGCGCACGGGCCGGCTGCCGAATACGCGGCGCTATCGCGGCTGCCCGATCCTGTGGTGCGGGCGGCACTACTGTTCACCCGCGCGGTGGGGCACCTTCGGACGGTCTCACGCGACTAGCGTCTACGACATGGCGACCACGGTGCTACGCGTCCGGCTCATCAGCGGCGACCGCATGGACATCACATACGACAGTCCCGACGTCTCCGACCCGGCCGAGCTTGTGGAGCATGTGATCTCGACGCTGGCGCAGGAGTCGGGGGTGCTGCGCGCCAGGCACGGTGATCGTCTCGTGGTGCTCTACGGCAGGGGCATCGCGGCGATCGAGGTGGCGCCTCGTGGCGCTGTGCTGTGACGCGGCCGCGCACATCGGCTGGCGGGAGACCGATTCCGTGCTATGGTGACCCAGTTGCAGTTTTGATTTCCGTAGACGTTTTCAGCGCCTGATGGGTCTCATCCGAAACCCGTCCGGCGCTTTTTCGTTTTCGTGTCGTTTCGGCGCGGGTGATCAACGCGGCGGCGTAGGGGTTCGCACAGTGCGGTCTCTAACAGCCTGCTAAGGAGCAGACATGACTACAGGTACCGTGAAGTGGTTCAACGCGGATAAGGGCTTCGGCTTCATCGCCCCGGACGACGGCGGCGCCGATGTCTTCGCCCACTTCTCCGCCATCTCGGCGAGCGGCTTCCGCAGCCTCGACGAGAACCAGAAGGTGGAGTTCGACATTACGCAGGGCCAGAAGGGCCCGCAGGCGGAGAACATCCGCCCGCTCTGATCCACGCTTCGCGAACGGCGGTCTGACTGATTCAGCGGGCCGTCGTTTCGGCGTCTCGGCGCCGGCCGTGCCTCCTGGTTCTTCGCAGCATCGTGAAGGTCGGGTCGGCCGAGGCCAGGACCCTCCTCGGGGGTATGGCTAGACGCGCCCGGGTGCTTTGCCTCGATCGGCGACCGGCCGAACTCGCGTCGTCGCCACCCATCCCGGGGGAGCATGGACGTATGGTCGCGGCTCAGGTAAGCACGGCACGCACCCGACTCGACGCCTCGCGCTCGCGATGAAGTGCGGCAACCCAACGCCGGAGCACACCGCGCGACATCTTGAAGGAGATGACAATGACAACAACGTACTCGGGCCCGGCGAAGCTGATCCTGGCCGACGGCGCATGCATCTCCGGCATGGCCTCGCTCAGCACCAACCAGCGCGGAGGGATCGACGGCTGGAGCGGCACGTTCCGTCCCGACAAGATCACGACAGACCTTCGCGACGCAGGCGAAGGGCTTCAGTTGGAGCTGCCTTACGACCGGGCGGGGACAGTCGCCGTCACGGGCATGCGCAAGCTCCTCGCCACTCAGGTTCTGATGTCGCTGGCAGGCCGTGGACCCGCACCATTCTAGTGGCGCGCCGCAGGAATGCCCCACCCTCATAGGCGGCGACGGCCTGCTTGTAGCCGGCCACCAATTACAGGTTCTGTCCCCGGAGTAGACGACCGGCGTGCCCGCGGCCCGCGGTCGTCGCGGGCTCCCGCGCCCATCGGCGGCTGGACCGGGCCAGATCCTTCATCGAGAGCCCCGCAGTGGGACCGATCTCGGCCGCCCTCGGTCGCCGTGGCGGTCAGGACGCCACCCGAGCCCCCGAACCCCATGGGCGTGGGGTACCAGGCCGCCGCTTGGCGCTGGAGGTCGCAGGCCTCCAACGCCAAGCGGTCGTCGCTGTTCAGCTTGACGGGATCGTGAGCGTCACCGGCGCGCTCAGATCGGAGAGGTAGTTGTCGGTGCCGATGGCTTGAACGGTGAAGGTGTAGGTGTTTCCCGCCTTGACCCCCTCGGAGACGACGAGTTCCCGCACGGTCACGCTGGTCTTCGACGTGGCCCACGCCCAGGTGCCGTTGGCGAAGAGCTGGTAGGAGACGTGGCCGTTGAAGACCGAGGCGTCCCAGGCGATGCCGGTGAGGGCGCCGCTGGTGAATACGCCGCGCAAGTTGGCCGGCGCCGTGGGCGGCGGACCGGTGCGCGCCAGCGTCGTGAACTGGGTCGACGCGGACGCCGAGGCGTTGCCGGCGAAGTCGACCGCGCGCACCGACACGGTGTACGTCTGGCCGGCCGTCAGCCCGCCGAACGCCACCGTCGGGTCCGACACGATCTGCGTGTATGGCCCGGTCGTCTGGTTGATCGTGACCTCGTAGTAGAGCGAGCCCGAGTTGTCGGTCGAGGCGTTCCAGGTCACTGTCGCGAAGGTGAACGACACATTGGACGCGGTCAGCCCGGTCGGCACGGTCGGCGGCTTCGTGTCGGCCGCCGCCCGCGCCGGACCGGCGCCGAGCAGGGTCACGGACGCCGCGACCGCCACCACGACCGCGGCAAGCACGCGCCACACGCGCGGCAGGTTTGTCGAGAGGCGATTCATTTCGGATGGATCTCCCGTCTGGTTCTGGACCGAATGACCACCCGCACCGTCCCACCGGCCCCTGAAACACGGCTGACGCGGCCCTGAAAGAGCCGAGGTTTGCATCTGCGGTGGTTGTTCAGGGTGAAGGTGCGGCACGCGCGCGAACGGCCAGATCCTGTCCATCGCCCAGAACCAGGCGTTGTTCTCCCTGCTCGGGACCTCCGGCCTTCCTCATGCGGGGCCGGTCCATGCCGATCGGTCGAGTTGGGGAGGGGTCGGCGCCAGCGTAGGCATCGTCGTTGGATCGATCGGCGAATTCGACGGTGACGCGCTCCTCGAGCCCCGATCGCGCGATGTACGCGGCCAAGGTTCGCGGCAAGGGCCAGTACGAGATTCTGTGGCCGAGCGGCGCGCGGTAATCCCATGTCTGGCAGGATTGACCGGGCTTCCCGGTGTTTCTGGACAGCAACGGGCATCAACGGTTAATAAATTCATCCCATGGCCGGGATCGGTAGGCGCCAGTTTCTGGCCGGGCGGGCGGAGTAGCGGCGGGTGCGGTGGTGAGCAGCGTGTTCGGTGCGCGGGGTGCGCAGGCGGCGTCGGCGGCATACACGGCGTCGTGGGATTCGGTCAATCAGCATCCGGCCGCTCCGGAGTGGTTCCGGGACGCGAAGTTCGGGATCTACGCCCACTGGGGCGTGTTCAGCGTGCCGGCGCACGACAGCGAGTGGTACCCGCGCAACATGTACATCTCGGGCAGCGAGGCCAACACGCACCACATCGCCACCTACGGTGACCCGTCGGTGTGGCCGTTCCACAACTTCATCAACGGTGCCCGGGACCTGGCCGGCAACTACGTCGAGTTCGCCCCGAAGCTCAAGTCGCAGGGTGGCGGGTTCGACCCGGACGAGTGGGCGCAGCTGTACGTGGACGCCGGCGCCCGGTTCGCCGGCCCGGTGTCCGAGCACCACGACGGTTTCTCGATGTGGGACAGCCAGGTCAACGAGTGGAACTCGGTCGGCAAGGGGCCCGGCCTCGACCTGCTGAAGCTGTTCGCCGACGCGATCCGGAAGAAGAACCTGAAGCTGCTGGTCGCGATGCACCACGCGTACCACTTCAACGGCTACTACGACCACGTACCGGCGCAGACCGACGCGAGCCTCAAGAAGCTGTACGGCCAGCTCGGCACGACGGCGCAGAACCAGCTCTGGTACGACAAGCTCAAAGAGGTCATCGACCTGGCCCAGCCGGACATCATCTACCAGGATTTCAAGCTCGACGCGGTCGACGAGACCAAGAGCCTCGAGTTCCTGTCGTACTACTTCAACCAGGCCCAGACCTGGGGCCGCGAGGTCGTCACCACGTACAAGGATGGATACAACAGCCACGGCGAGATGTATGACTTCGAGCGCGGCGGCCCGGACGACCTCACCGCGCCGTACTGGCTCACCGACGACAGCGTGTCCAGCTCCAGCTGGTGCTACACGGTCGGGATCGGCTACTACTCCCGGCAGCAGCTGCTGCACGCGCTGATCGATCGGGTCAGCAAGGGCGGCACCATGCTGCTCAACATCGCCCCGATGGTCGACGGCTCGATCCCGCAGGCGCAGCAGGACCTGCTGCTGGGCATCGGCGACTACCTGGGCCGGTTCGGCGAGTCGATCTACTCGACCCGGGCCTGGACCGCCTACGGCGAAGGCCCGACCAAGATGGGCGGCGGCTCGTTCACCACGCCGAAGGTCGGCACCGCCGCGGACATCCGGTTCACCAGGACCAAGGACAACACCATCCTGTACGCGACGGTGCTGGGCTGGCCCGGCAGCTCGCTGACGATCACGACGCTCGCCTCGGACCGTATCGACCTCGGCAGCCTCGCCTCGGTGCAGTTGCTGGCCTCGACCGTGGCACCCACCTTTGTGCGGAACGCCTCCGGCCTGACCGTCACGTTGCCCTCGGCCGCGCCGTTCACTTCCGACGCGTACGTGCTGAAATTGATCTTCTCCGGCCAGATACCCACGCTGCGGCCGCTGACCGGCGCCGTGGTCTTCGGGGATGTCGGCTACGCCGGCGCGAGCGCCGTGCTGCCGGTCGGCAGCTACACCGCCGACCAGCTGACGCTCGCCGGGATCGTCCCGCTGAGCATCTCGTCGGTCGAGCTCGCGCCCGGCTGCCAGCTGGTCGGTTACCCCGGCGACAATTTCACCGGTACGGCGTGGACGCTCACCGCGGACAGCACCGACCTGCGGGTCACCGGCGGCAACGACCAGATCACCTCGCTGAAGGTGATGTTCAGCCAGTCCGGCTGGTTCCGGCTCACCAACGTCACCGACGGCCTGGTCCTCGACAGCGGCGGCACCGTGGCCGCCGGCTCCAATCTCAAACAGTGGAGCTGGGACGGCAGCACCAACCTGCAGTGGCAGCCCGTCGAGCTCGGCAACGGCTACTACAAGCTGGTCAACCGCACCAGCGGCATGGTCGCCGACGGCTGGGGCTACACCATCGACGGCCAGCCCGCCCGCCAGTACACCTGGAACGGCGGCACCAACCAGCAATGGCTGATCACCCACCGCGGCGACGGCCGCTACTCCATCGCCAACCGCACCACCGGCCTGTGCCTCGACGGCGGCGGCAATGTCTCCACCGGCTCCAACGTCAAGCAGTGGACCTGGACCAACAGCACCAACCTGATGTGGACCTTCACCCAGGTCTGAGCGGAGGTGCCCGGGCGGCGGGGTGACCCGCCGCCCGGGGGCCGTATTTCCGGAGGTTCTCAGAAGGGGAAACCGTGCGCCTGGTCGCGGGCGGTGACCCACTGCCACTGGGTGAATTCGTCCCAGCTGCTCTGCGAGCCGAACCGGCTGCCGTTGCCGGAGGCGCCGGTGCCGCCGAAGGGGGCGTAGGCGTCGTTGTTGAGGGTCTGGTCGTTGATGTGCACGATGCCGGTGCGCAGCCGGGCGGCGATCTGCCGGCCCCGGTCCACCGAGCCGGTCTGCACGGCGGCGACCAGGCCGTACTCGGTGTCGTTGGCGACCGCGACCGCCTCGTCGTCGTCGCGGACCACGACGACCGGGGCGACCGGCCCGAAGATCTCCTCGCGGAACGCCGGCATCGCGGCGGTCACGCCGGCCAGCACGGTGGGGCGATAGAAGAGGTCCTCGTACGTGCCGCCGGTGCGGATCTCGGCGCCGGCCTCGACCGTCTGCTCGACGATGCGGTGCACGTTGTCGCGCTGCCGGCTGTTGATCAGCGGGCCGAGGGCGACCTGGCCGGTGAACGGGTCGCCGACCGGCAGCGACTGGGCCCGTTTGGCCAGGCGCTCGAGATACTCGTCGGCGACCGACTCGTGCACGATGTGCCGGCCGGCGGTCATGCAGACCTGGCCCTGGTGCAGGAACGCGCCCCACGCCCCGGCCGAGCTGGCGATCTCGAGGTCGGCGTCGTCGAGCACGAGCAGCGCATTGTTGCCGCCGAGCTCCAGGGAGACCCGTTTGAGGGTACGACCGGCGGTGGCACCCACCTCCCGGCCGACCGCGGTCGACCCGGTGAAGGCGATCATCGCGACGTGCGGGTCGGCGACCAGGGCCGCGCCGGGCACCGCATCGCCCGGGAGCACGTGCAACAGGCCCGAGGGTAGCCCGGCGGCCTCGAACAGCCGGGCCACCAGCGTCCCGCCGGAGACCGCGGTCTGCGTGTCCGGCTTGAGGACCACGGCGTTGCCCAGGGCCAGGGCCGGCGCGACCGCCCGGATGGAGAGGATCAGCGGGAAGTTCCACGGGCTGATCACGCCGACCACGCCGAGCGGCACCCGGCGGGCCACGCTCTCCCGGCCCGGTTCGCTGCTGGGCAGCAGGTGCCCGCACGGCTGGGTGGGCAGCGCCGCCGCCTCCCACAGCTCACCGAGGGCGAGGTCGACCTCGAAGGCGGCCTTGCCGGGTACGGCACCGCCCTCCCGGACGAGCCACTGCTCGAACTCGGCCCGGTTGGCGGACAGCACCGCGGCGGCCTCGCGCAGCACGGCCGCGCGGGCCGGGCCGATCGTGGCGGCCCACCCCGGCTGCGCCTGCGCGGCGCGGACGGTCGCCGCGGCCACGTCGTCGGCGTCGGCGAGGCCGACCTCGGCGAGGACGGCCCCGGTGGCCGGCTCGGTCGCGGCCAGGACGCCGCCGTGCGCGGCCCGCCACCCGTCGCTGAAGACGCGCCCGCTCCACGCGGTGCCGTCGTCGAGAAGTCCCATCGTCACGCTCCCTCGATCGTGCCCCGGACCAGGTCGGCGGCCTTCTCGCCGATCATGATCGTGGCGGCGTTGGTGTTCCCGCAGACGACCGTCGGCATCACCGAGGCGTCCGCCACGCGCAGGCCGGTGAGGCCGTGCACGCGAAGGTCGGGGCCGACGACCGCGTCCGGGCCGGTGCCCATCGCGCAGCTGCCGACCGGGTGGTAGTAGGTGCCGGTGCACAGGCGCGGGTCGAGGTCACCGGGCAGCACCTCGCGGCCGCGCCACCCGTCGAACGCCCCGGCCGCCGCGATCTGCCGGGCGACCTCGATGCCCTCGCGCAGCCGCCGTATGTCCTCCTCGGCGCCGAGATAGTTCGGGTCGATCAGCGGCCGGGCGTCGGGGTCGGGGCCGGCCAGCCGGATCGACCCGCGCGCCTCGGGGATCGTGGCGATGCCGAACGTGAAGCTGTTCTCCGGCGCCTGCAGGCTGGGCTGGTGGAACGGCAGGTGGATGAACATCAGTTGCATGTCGGGACCGGGCCGGGACGCGTCGCTGCGCCACAGCATCGACACCTCGGCGTGGTTGGCGGTTCCGGGCGGGATCGGCCGGGTGGCCTCGAAGACCACGCTGAGCAGCGGGTGGTCGTGCAGGTTGCGGCCGACGCCGGGCAGGTCGTGGGTCACCGCCACGCCGGCCCGCTCGAGGTCGGCGGCCGCGCCCACGCCGGAGAGCAACAGCAGGCGGGGCGAGTCGACGGCGCCGGCGCTGAGGATCACTTCGCCGTCGGCGTACGCGGTGACGAGCTCGCCGGCCAGGTCGTACTCCACGCCGGTGCACCGGCCGTCCGCGACGAGCAGCCGCCGCACCCGGGCCCCGGTGACGACGGTGAGGTTGGGGCGCTCCGCGCGTACCGGATGCAGGTAGGCCACCGCCGTGCTCTGCCGGGCGCCGCCCGCGATGGACAGGTCGTGCCAGCCTGCCCCCTCGGCCACGGCACCGTTGAGGTCGGCCGTGCTCGGGTGTCCGGCCTCCGCGGCGGCGTCGAGGAACACCGCCGACAGCGGGTTCGGCGTGACCGACGGCGCCGGCCGCATCGGGCCGGAGTCGCCGCGGTAGCGCGGGTCGCCGGCCGCGGTCTCCATCCGCCGGAAGTACGGCAGCACCGACTCGTAGTCCCAGCCGTGGCAGCCCGCCTTGGCCCAGCCGTCGAAGTCGGCCGGGTGCCCGCGCAGGTACACCATCGCGTTGATGCTGCTCGACCCGCCGAGGGTGCGGCCGCGCGGCCAGTTGTGCACCGACCCGCCGGTGCCCGCCTGCGGGACGGTGTCGTACGAGTAGTCGACCTCGGTGCCCCACAGGGCCGGCCAGGCCGGCGGCACCGCGATCTCGGGGCGGGTGTCGGCGGGGCCCGCCTCCAGCAACAGGACCCGCCGGTCGGGATCCTCCGACAGCCGGGCGGCGAGCACGCTGCCCGCCGAGCCGGCACCGATCACCACGTAGTCGTAGCCGAGCGACATCGCCCACCTCCATGTTTCCGACTTGCTACGCACTCTTGTCAGGGCGGCGGCGTCGCTGTTGACTATTAGCGCCACGGCCCTTGTCGTGCAGCGACAAGTCGCGTGGGGAGGTGCCCCGGTGACGACGACAAAAATGACAAACCTCGCCGCCGACGGTTGGCGCGAGCAGCTGGGCAGTGCCTTCGGGCAGCTGACCCCCTCGGCCCTCGACAGCGCGGCGCCGGTCGGCCGGCTCGCCGGCACCCGGCTCGGCGCGCTGATGGCCTACCAGGTCAGCGGCACCCCGCAGGTGGTGCTGCGATCCCGCGGCGCGGTCCGGCGGGTGCCCTTCGAACTGCTGAAGATCTGCCTGCCGCTGGCCGGCCGGGCCGTCGTCCACCAGGACGACCGGGAGATCGCCATCGCCCCGGGCCAGATGGCCGTCTACGACACCGGGCGGCCGTACCAACTGCGCCTGGAACAGCAGTGGACCTGCGCGGTGATCGCGTTCCCGCGGGCGGCGCTGCACCTGCCCGAGCATCTCGTCCTGGCGTCGATGAGCCGGGCCTGGCCGCTCACCGGCGGCCCGGCCGCCGTGCTGGCCAGCTTCGTCTCGTCGGCGGTCGACCAGCGCGACGCGATCGGCGGCGCCTCCGCGGACCGGCTCGGCGAGGCGGGCCTGCACCTGCTGGCCGGCACCTTCACCGAGGCCGCGACCCCGCTCGGCGACGGTGCCGCGGACGCGCAGCGGTTGCAGGTCCTCGACTACGTGCGCGCCCATCTGGCCGACCCCGAGCTGACCCACGCCCGCGTCGCGGCGGTCCACCACATGGCCGCCCGTACGCTGCACCGCCTCTTCGAACACGAACCGTGCACGGTCACCGACCACATCCGTGCCTGGCGCCTCGAGGCGGCGATGCGCGACCTCACCGACCCGCTGCTGGCGCACCGCAGCATCGCCGCGATCGCGGCCCGATGGTGCTTCCCCGGCCAGGCGCATTTCACCCGCGCGTTCCACGCGCGCTACGGCGTCAACCCCTCCGCGGCCCGCCGCGACGCCATCCGGAGGGCGTGACTCACCGACCGGTCCAGGCCGGCCGCCGCTTCTCGACGAATGCCCGCTGGCCCTCGCCGGCGTCGGCGGTGTCGAACAAATCGGCGAGGAGTTCGTCGTTCAGCCGCCAGGCGGTCTCTTCCCCGACGCCTTCGGCTGCCGCCCGGGCGACGCGCAGGGTCGCGGCGACGGCCAGCGGGGCGGGGGCGCGGATCTGCTCGGCTAGGGTCCGCGCCGTTTCGTACACCAGGTCCGGCTCGGCCAGCGCGTGGCCGTTGACCGCCGCGATGATCGGCTTGGTGCGCGGGAAGCGTACGAAGCCACCGAAGCCGGCCCGGTGTCCGGCGATCTTCGGCCCGTCGCCCGCGGCGAACGCCTTGAGGTCGGCGCCGGCGCAGAAGACCCGGCCCCGGCCGGTCAGGACGGCGACGCGCGCCCGCGGGTCGTTCTCGAACGCGGAGAGGGTCTCCGCCATCGCGTCGCACACCGCGAGGTCGACCGCGTTCAGGTCGTCCGGCCGGTTGAGCGTGATGGTCGCGATGCCGTCGGCGAGCTCGTACTCCACCACCGCGGTCATGCGGTCGCCATCCTCGCCACCAGCGGCGTGTCGACGCCGATCGGTCCGGTCTTGTGGGCGCCGCCGGGCGCGCCCAGCGGATCGTCCCGGCCGCGCAGCAGCTCGGTGAAGAACCGGCGGTTGTCCTCGACGAACTCCTGGTATTCGGCGGCGACGCGCCGGTCCTGGCTGATGGCCTCGACCGGGCAGACCGGTTCGCAGGCGCCGCAGTCGATGCATTCCTTGGGGTTGATGTAGAGCTTCCGGTCGCCCTCGTAGATGCAGTCGACCGGGCACTCCTCGATGCACGACTTGTCCATGACGTCGATGCAGGGCCCGGCGATGACGTACGGCATGCGTTCCTCCTTGACTCCCTAGCTGGGCGAGATACTCGCGGGGCGAGATACTCGCGGGGCGAGATACTCACTGAGCGAGGCATCGGCGGTCAGGGCACTGGCGCCGGGTTGTCGGTCGAGTGGCCCGGGAACAGCTGCGCGCCGGGGTCGATGTGCACGGCGGCGTTGTTGACCGCGGTGGCGACCTCGCCGAATCCGACCGCGATGAGCCGTACCTTGCCGTCGTAATGGACGATGTCGCCGGCGGCGAAGACACCCGGCACGTTCGTACGCATGGCGCTGTCCACGACCAGATGCCGGTTGTCGTGCAATTCGACGCCCCAGCCCCGCAGCGGGCCGAGCGCGGCCGTGAAGCCCAGCGCGGCGACCAGTCGCTGGCAGTCCAGCCGCCGTGGCGCCTCCTCACCGGCGACGGTGACCTCGACGTGTTCCAGCACGCCGTTGCCGCCGGTGACGGTGACCTGCGCCTCGCGGATCACCGCGACCGGGGATTCTTCCAACTGCCGCAGCGAGCCGTGGTGAGCACGGAACTGCTGGCGACGGTGAACCAGCGTCACCGTGCGCGCGACCGGGTGCAGCATCAGCGCCCAGTCGACGGCACTGTCGCCGCCGCCCACGACGACGACATCCTTACCCTCGTACGGGCGGGCCGATGGCACGAAGTAGTCGAGGCCCCGCCCCAGGTACTCCTCACCCGCCGGCAACCGGCGCGGGGTGAACGTGCCGATCCCGCCGGTCACGACGATCGCCCGGCAAGTGATCTCGGTGCCCGCGCTGGTCCGCACGCGCAGCAGTTCCGGTTCGTGGTGCAGGTCCTGTGCCTCCTGGCCGAGCAGGTATTTGGGCCGGTACGGCGCCGCCTGCTCGACGAGGCCGGCGACCAGGTCGCGGCCGGCAACGGCGGGGAAACCGGCGATGTCGAAGATCTGCTTCTCCGGGTACATGGCGCTCACCTGGCCACCCACCTGGCCGAGGGAGTCGACGACGGCGGTGCGCAGCCCCCGGACGCCGGCGTAGTAGGCGCCGAACAGGCCCACCGGCCCGGCCCCGACGATGAGCAGATCGGTGTCCACGATGGTCATGGCGCCTCCGCCAGCCGGGCGACGAGTTCCCGGACCCGGTAGCGCTGCATCTTGCCGGTCGCGGTCTTCGGGAGTTCCTCGACGAACAGGACGTGCCGGGGCCGTTTGAACGCCGCGAGGCCGTCCCGGCACCAGCGGATGAGTTCGTCCTCGGTGGCAGTGTCGCGGACGACCACGGCGGCGACCGGCTTGTCGAGTCCGTTCTTGTCGGGCAGCCCGACGACGGCGGCCTCCGCGACCGCGGGGTGCTGCAGCAGGCGGGCCTCGACCTCGGCCGGGGAGACCCAGATGCCGCCCGCCTTGAGCAGGTCGTTGCTGCGGCCCAGGCAGGTGTAGTGGCCGGTCGGGGTGCGGATATAGGTGTCGCCGGTGCTGAGCCAC
>NZ_JOJL01000024.1 GCF_000721705.1 Actinoplanes subtropicus | reverse complement strand
GACGCCGCGACATCACCGAAGCCACCCGATGGGCCGGCCGGAACATGACCAGACCCTTCGCCATCCTCGGAATCACATCATGATCTTGAAACGGCCGTGCCCGTAACGGTCGCCGGCAATACGTAGGTCCCGTCCGGCCGCGGGCGCACCGCGGCGATGTCGACGCGCAGCACAGAGTTCAGTTTCGAGGTGATGCGTACCTCGATCTTGCCAGACACGGGTTTCGGCGGCGCGACGGCCTTGAACGGTATGTCGACGTTGTTCACCGCGCCCGATTCGACGGTGAACCTCTCCTTCTTGTGGATCCACGTGATCCGACCGCACGACCGGTCGCCGGCCGGGACCGCGGAGGCTGCGGCCGGTACGGCAAGCACGCCCACCACCAGGGCGGCCAGCAGGGCAGAGCGTCTGGCAATCATGCGCGTCCTTTCGGAGGAATTCCGCATGACAACATCGCCGTAGCGCGGAAACGCCCGTTCGGCCGCGACAAAGGCGACCTCGGAACGCTTTCGAATTTCGATGACGCGTTCGGTCATGCGGTCAATGACTTGGCGAAGCTCATCATCACCGAGCAATTACCGGCCCAGCCTCGTGCCGCTGGTCGCAAACAGCGGACGATCATTCGCGGCCACGCGCCGATTCGGCGGATCGCTCGCGCGCAGCTGGCAGCGCCGGCGCGACGACCGGCGTGCCATGGTGTCGAAACAGTGAACCATTCCGGGTAGGGCTGCCGTGTGTGGTCGGTGACCGTCCGGGGAGGTGTAGGGAACTCGCGTTCGACAACGCTTTGGTGCAGCGGCGACCACGGGCCGCCCAATGAGGCCGAGCGGCCGCACCCCAACCGAAGGGGCCACCCGATCAACGATCATGTCGCGGACGCGCGGCCGAGCCGGACCGAGTCGTAGTTGCAGGCCATGTCGAAGGCGTCCGCGATGGCGGGCGTGACGACGGCGGCCTGCGCCAGGACGAGGCCGCCGGCAATCGCGGCGGCGGCGAACAATCGCTTCGGTCTCATGGGCGTAGCCTCGGTCGGCTGTCACACCGTGCGGCTCTGGTCCGTCATCAAGGTGAGAGTGCGGCCAAGGCACTCCGTACCGCTTACCAGGAGGTCCCGATGAAGACTTTGACCTGTCGCCAGTTGGGCGGCCCGTGCGATCTGGCGCTCACCGGCGAGACCGCCGATGACATCATCAAGGCGCAGGACCGGCACCTACGCGAGGCCGTCCGTGGCGGCGACGTCGCCCACGGGCCGGCGCATGAGGACATGAAGGGTCGCTGGCGGCACCCGCTTCGGGCCATGGGGTGGTACCGCGAGACGAAGAAGGCGTTCGCCGACCTGCCCGGAGCCTGAACCCGTATGGGCGCCGATCCCCCATGGCGCGGGTCGGCCGAGGCTCCGGCGAACAGTGGAACCGGTTTTACGCCGGGGCATGGACGAGGGGCGGGGCGCCACCCCACATCTCTACCACCGTTCCGCCGGTTCCCTGTTCGACGAGGCGCAGGACGACGGCGACGATCTCGGCCGGCGGAATCAACGGGCGTGATGCCGCGCGCTCCTCGGCGCTCATGCGACGCCATTCGGCTTGGGCCCGGCTCAGCCCGATCCAGTCCGGTACTACGCACATCACCCGGATTCCGTCGGTCTCCGCCAGGCTGCCCAAGCTCGCGGTGAAGCGAATCAGGCCCGCCTTGGCCGCACCGTACTCGGGCGAGCCGTACGACTCGAAACCGATTCCAGCGCTCGAGGCGATATTGACGATCGCGCCTCCGCCGTGCGCGCGCATGGGATCGAGAACGAGTTGGCTGAGCACCATGGGCGCGATGAGGTTCAGGTTGATCGTCGCGGCCCATTCGGTGGCGGTCGCCTGCGGGTACTGCCGCCGGGCGGTCCAGCCGCCGGCATTGTTGACGAGTACGTGCGGGCCACCGAGCGCCTGCGCGACTTCCAGGATGCGATTCAGGTCGTCGCGCTCCCGCACGTCGGCACGCAATGCTCGAGCCGGCGTTCCGTACGCCTCAAGCAAGCCGGCGCATGCCCGCGCAGCCCGCTCATCGATGTCGGCGACAACAACGCCGTAGCCGGCGTGAGCCAGGCCGAGCGCGATCTCACGTCCCAAACCGGCACCGCCGCCGGTGACAATCGCCGTGTCATTCATGATCACACTCCCCGAAGCCTCCGTCGTGATCGGTCTGTACCCACCGGACCGGTCAGCATCACTACGCGGCCCAGTTGGCCCGGAGGAGGCCGACCAGACCCGTGTTCGCCGAGTGCATCGCCGCCGAGAGATGGGACCGGGCGGCTTCGGCTTCCTCGGCCAGGGCGGCGGCGGTGGCGGCCCGGAGACGCGCGTCCTCCTGCGCCCGCGCCGCGTCCGCCGCGGCCTGCTCGTAGCGCAGTTGGGCCTCGTGCACCCGCAGTTCCCAGCCGAGCGGTACCGCGGCGGGGCGCGGCGCGGGTTCGACCATCACCTGCGTGTGCTGCCAGATCCGGTTCAGCTCGGTCACCGACAGCTGCCGCCGCTGATACGCGTCCAGGGCCGCCCGTTGCACCAGCCGGTAGGGTTCGCCGGCCGCCTCGGCGTGCTTGCGGGCGAACCGGTAGCGGCGCTCCGCCATGTCGCGGGTCGCGGCGGCCCGTACCGCCCGGTCGTGGGCTTGGTCGGCCTCCTCGAGGGCGCGTTCCGCCGCCGCGACCGCCTCCTCGGCGTAGGCCGCCACGACCTCCACCTCGTCGGTGATCGGTACGCCCCAGTCCTGCTCCGAGTGCGGGTCGGCGCGCTCGCGCTGGCGGCGGGCAAGAATGCCGAGCAGCACGAGGGCCAGCACCAGGGTGATCTGGATCGCACCGATGATCAGCAGCACGAACATCGACATCGCGGTCCCCTCCACGCCGGCCGGGCGAAATCCTGCGCTCCTCCCGACCGTATTGCCGATCTTCGGGCGGCGCACGGCGGGAGGATGCCGCAACGGAGTGGGAAAGACCACCTGGCGGGTCCGGCGTGCCGGTCGGCCACGGCGAGACGCCCCGGTCACGTTGTCACGGCTGGGCGAATCGCCGATGTCGCCGCTCGGCCAGTTCCTGTGGGCCGACCAGGGTCGGCACCGGCGTGCCGGGCGGCGCGAACATGGTCACGACCAGCTGCGACTGCGCGCGTCCGGAAGGTTGTAGGCGCCCTGGTGGTGGATCACGTCGCCGCCGGGCTCGAAGACCGCGTCGCCGGCCTTGAGTACGCGGGGCGGCTCCCCCTCCAGCTCGAACAGGATCTCGCCCTCGGTCACGTAGCCGAACAGCGGCCCGGGATGCCGGTGCGGCGGCGCGCCGGGGTCGCCCGGCGACAGGGTGACCCGCAGCGTTCCCGTCCGTGACAGTCCCGGAGTGTGACGTCACAGATCGGCGGACCGTCCGGTCCTGGGATGGTGAGTCGCCGTCCGGTAGGAAACTGACTATGGAACCGACCGACGCCACGTCGCAGCATCTGCGGGCAGCCGAACAGCACCTGGAAGCCGCCCGTGCCGCGGCCGCCCGACGGCGCGATCTGCGCCAGCAGCAAGTCACCGCCGCCGAGGCGGGCCGGGCCACCCGCGGTCAGCGGGCCGCGGACGCGGTCGCGGCGACGATGGGATCCTGGCGGTTCCTGATCGCGCAGAGTGTCATCCTCGGCGGGTGGGTCCTGCTCAATGCGGTCGCCTGGGGAAAGCACTGGGACCCGTACCCGTTCATCCTGCTCAACCTGATGCTGTCGTTCCAGGCCGCGTACGCCGCGCCGGTCCTGCTGATGAGCGCCAACCGGCAGGCCGCCGTCGACCGCGCCCAGGCGCACAACGACTACCTGGTCAACCAGCGCGCCGAGGCGGAGGTCGAGGAGTTGGCCAACCTGCTGCACGCCCAACTGGCCCAGGGCAAGGAGATCCTCAATCGGCTGGCGGCCGCCCCGAATTAGGTCAGGTAGCCGAGCAGGGTCATCATGCCGGCCTCGGCGTGGTAGACGTTGTGGCAGTGGATCATCCAGATGCCGGGGTTGACGGCGTCGAAGACGGTGGTCAGGGTCTGTTTCGGCAGGACGATGGCGGTGTCCTTGCGCACGCCGGCCGGCCCGGCGGCGAAGGTGTGCCCGTGCAGGTGCATCGGGTGCCACATGGTGGTGGTGTTGACGTAGTCGATGCGCACGCGTTCGCCGGCGCGGACCGGCGTGATGGTGGCCGGGTCGTAGGGTTTGCCGTTGACGGCCCAGTTGTAGCGGTCCATGCCGCCGGTCAGTTCCAGTTTTATGGTCCGGTCGGCCGGCCTGTCCGGAAGACGCACCGCCTCGTCGGGGTGCAGGTCGCCGGCGCCGACGACGTTGCCGTGGAGTTCCTTCGGCCGGGTGGTCGCGGCGGGTGCGGTGCCGGAGCCGGTACGGATCACCGCCATCGCGATGGCGTTCTTGCCCTCGGCGGCGGCGACGAGGGGAAACACCCCGTGCTCCAGGGTGACGATCGCGTCGTAGCGTTCGCCCATGCCGATCAGCAGCGCATCGGCCTGCACCGGCTGCACGGGGTAGCCGTCGGTGTGGGTGACGGTGAGCCGGTGACCGCCGAGCGCGACGCGGAAGGCGGTGTCGGCGCCGGCGTTGATGATCCGCAGCCGCAGCCGCGTGCCCGGTTTGCCGTGGTAGCCGGCCGGGGCGTCGGCGCGCCGGCCATTGATCAGGAAGTACGGGTATTTCACGTCGCCCGCGTCGCCGCCGAGCAGGTCGCTGCCGGCGCCCATCAGCGTGTGCCCGCCCATGTCCATGCCGCCCATGTCCATGCCGGACATGCTGGGCATGGCGCCGCCCGAGGGCATGCCGTGCTCGAGCTCGGCCAGCACGTCGTCCGGAGTGCCGTCGACGCCGTCGAGCCAGTCGTCGAGCACCACGACCCATTCGTCGTCATAGCCAAGGGGTTCGTGCGGGTCCTCGACGATCAGCGGCGCGTACAGGCCGCGGTCGAGCTGTACGCCCTGGTGCGGATGAAACCAGTAGGTGCCCGGCTGGGACGCGGTGAATTCGTACATCTTCTCGCCCCCGGCGGCGACGGCGGGCTGGGTGACGTCGGGGACACCGTCGGCGTCGTTGCGCAACGCCAGGCCGTGCCAGTGAATGCTGGTCGGGCCGGGCAGCCGGTTGTCGAGGGTGGCGCGCAGCACCTCGCCGGCCGTCAGCCGGATCGGTGAGCCGGGCAGCCGGCCGCCGTAGGTCCAGGTCGCCACGGTCCGGCCGCCGATGTCGACGGTGTCCGCGGACGCGGTCAGCCGCACCTCGCGGACGGTGCCCGGGTGGCGAGCGGCCTCGGCGGCGCGGACCTGCGGCCCGTCCGGCGTGACGAACGTCGCATCGCGCCGGGGGCTCCGGCAGCCGGCAAGCACTCCCGCGGCACCGGCGACGACACCGGTGCGCAGCAACTGCCGCCGGGACAGGGCGGAAAAAGGCAGGGAAACCATAAAAATTCGGGGCTTTCTGTACGCGAAGATGGCGCGCGGAGGCCGGGCCGGTCGGCAGCCGGCCCCCGCGCCGGGCCGACTACATCTTGGTGAGCGCCTGCAGCTGCTTGGCCTGGGCGGCGAGGCTGGTGACCAGGTCGGTGGCCATCGCCTTGGCGTCGCTGCTGGCGCCCTTGCTGGCCTCGTCGCGGGCCATCTGCGCCGATCCCTGGTGGTGCTTGACCATCATCTGGGCGAACATCATGTCGAATTGCATGCCGCTCATGGACTTGAGCATGTCCATGTCTTTGCTGGTCATCGCGCCGGGCATGGTCATGCCGGCCATGTCGCCGGAGGCCGGCTCGCCCCACTTCCTCAGCCAGCCCCGCATGGTGCCGACCGCGGCGGTGTTGTCCTTGGCCATCTGCGCGGCCAGCGTCTTCAGGTCCTTGCTGCTGGCCTTGGTCTCGGCGAGCTTGGCCATGTCGGCGACCATCCGGTGATCCGGAATCATCATCTGCGCGAACGCGACGTCCGCGGCGTTGAAGCCGCGTCCCGTCGGCGCCGCCGACGACATGCCGGCCATGTTGCCGGTGTTCGCGGCCGGCGTGTTCTGGCCCCCGGTGGTGTCGGTGCCGCAGGCGGCCAGGGTGAGGGTGGTCAGTGCGGCCGCGGCGGCGATGAGCACGCGGCAGCCGGGACGGATGGATTTCATGATGGGTGACTTCCCTGCATTCGGGTGACGGATATGGACGACCAGGAAGAGCCGGCCGGTCTAGATCCGTGTCACCGTCACCGCTGTCACCCGCAAGCCGATCGGCGGCCGGGCCGGTGCCCGCCCCCACGACGACCCGCCCTGAACGGCCGGTCCGTAGCCCGTAGTGATCTCGACGAACTCGGCCGGCGCGGGCTCGGCCGGCGCCCAGGGGGCGACGGTCAACGCCTGGCAGGCCGACATGTCGGCGCAGCCGGCCGCGCACGGGCACCCCGCGGGGTCGTCGCCCGGGCCGGCCGGGCCCGCGTGCACCGCGACCACGGCGCTCGCGGGTGTCACCGGGTCTGCCACGAAGGCGTTGGTGTGCATGGCCACCAGCCCGGCCACCACCGCGATGATCAGCAGCAAGGGCCGCAGCGTGGCGCGGCGGGCGCCGCGGCGTTCAGCCCTCACCCCGGACAGTACGGGCGCCGGACGCGAATGGTTCAGCACGGGGCCACGATGGGGACGACGGTGGGTTCCCGGCCATGGCCGGGAACCCACCCGCTGGTCGAACGCCACCGTGGTTACGCGGGCCGCCGGTAGCCGGCGATCGGGCCGACCTTGTCGATGTTGGCCATCCGCACGAAGTCGCCGGTGTGCGGGGCGTGCACGACGGTGTCGTTCCCGACGTAGATGCCCATGTGGTGCAGGTCGCTGTACCAGAAGACCAGATCACCGGGTTTGAGATCGCCGCGGCTGACCGGCTTGTTGTCCGACCACTGCCACTTCGTGTAGTGGCGCAGGCTCACCCCGGCCGCCGCCCAGGCCACGAGGGTGAGGCCCGAGCAGTCGTAGCCGCCGGGCCCGGCGTCGCCGAAGATGTACGGCTTGCCGATGAGGCTGCACGCCTTGGCCGCCGCTTTACCGCCGGCGTCGTTGCTGTACGTCGCGGGGCAGGGGCCGGTACGCAACGCTCCGGTGCTGCCGCCGGATGCACCGTACGCCCTGATCCGCAGTTTCTGCAGTGCGTCGATCTGCTTCTGGATCGTCGCCTTCTTGCCCGCCAGGTCCTTGTCGCGGGCGGCGAGATCGGCGGTGACGGTGTCGAGCTGCCGTTTGCTGGCGGCGTACTTGTCGCGCAGGGTGATGACGTCGCTGACCTGGGCGCGCCGCGAACGGGCCATGAATTCCAGGTACGTGAGCTTGTCGGTCAGGTCGGTGGGGCTGCCGCTGACCAGCAGGTTACCCAGCCCGGGCGGGCCGCCCTGCAGGTACGCCTGGCTGGCCAGGCCACCGACCTGGGACAGGGCGACGTCGACCCGGATCTGCAGCGGTTGCAGTTGACTGGCGAGCTTCCGCTGCTGGGACTGGTTGTCCTGGAGCAGGGCGTGGGTGTGGTTGTACTGCTCGATCACCGGTTCGAGCTGGTTCCAGGCGGTGTCGAGCTGCTTCTCGACCTGCGCCGGGGAGGGCGCGGCGTACGCCGGGGCGGCCGCGATACCCAGGCTCATGGCCACGGTCAGAGCGGCGACGGTCCAGGCACGGAACCGGGCGGTACGGGTGCGGTGAGACACGAACGGGGGGGTCCTTTCGTCGCGCTCCACGACAGGCCCGCTCGCTGCCCGAGGGGGCGCGAGGGACGCGGATACGCGTGAAGCATCGGGGATGGCGAGAACTGCGCACGGCGAGCCGGGGGTAGCTATGTGCGCAGAACCGCGTCGCTCGCCAACGTCAGGCCCAGCCTCGGGAGGGCCACCGGATGCGGCGCTGGTCGTCGCCGACCGGACGCGGTCGTGGTCGACTCGCCGCCGCGGCACCGCATGGCCGGCGCGAGCGTGGCGAGGGCCAAGACGGCCAGGACCGCCACGCACACATCCCACCAGCGCGACCTGTCGCCGGTGCCCGCCGGCATGGCGGCCTCATGGGTGCAGCCGTCACCGTCGCAGCCGTCCCGGTCATCGGGGATCGGGGCGCCGGCCACCACGGTGGTCCCCGCCGGCGAGACGGCCTGCGAGACGTCGTACGAGACGGCCTGCGAGACGCCGAGCGGGGCGGCTTGGTGTGACGGGCCGGTGGGCGTCGCGTGGCCGATGGTGTGCAATGCGGCGATGCCGAGCGTGGTCAAGGCCAGCAGCAACAGCCGCACGAGGCGGTCGCTGACTGCGGGGGCCGACGTCACGGCGCATACCGTAGCGGGTGAAACCGCCCGCGGCGAACCATGGCGGGCAGGCTTATGCGTTACCAAAGATTGTCACCGCAGGATGCGCAGGTCGCCGCCGACGCGATCGACGGCGGTCGGCTGCGGAAATCGGCCCGGCACCCGGCAGGTCCCGTGCCGCCGGCCCGGCAAGGGCCGCCCGGTCGGCCCCCGGCGGTGGCCGGCGGTGCGGCGCCAGCCGGGCGCGGCCGGGCGCCGGCGGCACCGATAGGCCCGGATGGTGGCACTTCGGCCGAGGGCTCTTACTTGGCGTCGATCCGGCCCAGAGCACCGGCGGTCGCCGAGGCCCAGCCCGAGTTCTCCAGATCAAGGGCGCTTCGCAGGTACGCCGTGGTCAGTCGCTGAACAAGAGCGACCCGCTCGGGGTTCTCGTCGGTCGTCTCGGTGACCGAGTGGCCGACGATCCCGCCGAGTGAGTGCTCCGCCCCGTACAGCAAGAGGAGGTTTTTGGGTCCCGGGCTCAGGTGGTAGGCGTCGGTGAACCAGTCGGGCCCGCGCAGCGACAGCGGCGAATCGTCCTTGTCCCCCGCGATCACCAGCGCCGGGGTGGTCATGCCGGCGAAGCTCGGGCTCATGAACGGGAAGTGCTCGGCGGCGAACGGGCTCAGGTCGGCGCCGCCCGTCCCGGTGGTGGCCAGCAGGACGCCCGCCCGCACCCGGGGGTCGGAGAGGTCCTCGCCGGGGACGCCGGCGGCGTCGAGGACCCGGGCGCCCAGCAGCATGCTCGCCGTCTGGCCGCCCCAGGAGTGCCCGGCCACCGCGATGCGGTCGCGGTCGAGCCGTCCGCGCAGGCCGGGCACGGCGGCTTCGACGAGGTCGAGCCGATCGAGCGAAAGCCGGAGGTCCGCGACCCGGATGCGCCAGATGTCGGGGTAGCGGGGATCGTCGGGCGTGACGTTCAGGGTCCTCGAG
The DNA here is from genome assembly GCF_000721705.1 of Actinoplanes subtropicus. Lineage (GTDB taxonomy): Bacteria > Actinomycetota > Actinomycetes > Mycobacteriales > Micromonosporaceae > Actinoplanes > Actinoplanes subtropicus. Next base: position 148,864 of record NZ_JOJL01000024.1, on the reverse strand, counting down.
TCGAGGTGGGTCGGCTGGACGACCACGAAGCCGTGTGCCGCCCAGAAGTCGGCCAGCGGCGCGTAGCCGTTCATCGACCAGCCGAAGCCGTGCGAGAAGACGATGACGGGCAGCGCGTCTCCGGTGACCGGGGCCGAGACCCGCAGTTGCAGGTCCGTGCCGCGATCGGGGGCCGGCAGCACGACCGGGGCAACCGAGACGACCGGGGAATGAGGCATGGTCTTTCTCCTTGTGGGGTGACATCATCGAACAAGCGGAACCAAGTTCCGTTAAAACGATACGGAACACGGTTCCGCTTATCCAGCACTGTGACGGAGGTAACGGCTCGATGGCAGCACCGCGCAAACGGGCGGACGCGCGCCGCAACGAGCAGACCCTGCTCGACGCGGCCGGTGCGGCCTTTGTTGCCGCCGGCGTCGACGTGCCCGTACGCGACATCGCCGCGCGGGCCGGCGTCGGCGTCGGCACCATCTACCGCCACTTCCCGACCCGCGCCGACCTGGTCGTGGCCGTCTACCGGCACCAGGTCGAGGCGTGCGCCGAGGCCGCGCCGGCCCTGCTCGAGAGTGCCGCCGGCGCGCACGAGGCGCTGGCCCGGTGGATCGACCTCTTCGTCGACTTCCTGGTCACCAAGCACGGCCTGGCCGAGGCCCTGCAGTCCGACGACGCCACCTACCAGACCCTGCACGTCTACTTCCTCGACCGCCTCGTCCCGGCCTGCGCCCACCTGCTGGCGGCCGCCACCGCCGCCGGCGAGGTCCGGCCCGGCGTGCAGGCGTACGAGTTGATGCGCGGTATCGGCAACCTGTGCATCGGGGCGGGCCGGGACCCGCAGTACGACGCTCGTCGCGTGGTCGGATACCTCATCGACGGGCTACGCCCCCGCCCGCAGTCCGATCGGCGACTCGGGACCGGCGGCGAAAGTGGACAGACTTAGGGTGAAGCGCATGGCCGCGAGCCGTACGGCGTTGATCGCCGCCGCACTGCGGATGACGCACCGGTCGGATGACGATTCACCGCCGGTGCTTGATGATCCGTTTGCCGAGGTTCTCCTCGGCGCGGATGCCGCTGCCCTGGCCGCCGTCGTCCGGGAGTTGCCCCGGCAGGCGCTGCTGGTGCTGCGCTCGACGATCGTGGGACGCTCGCGCGTCGCCGAGGACCGGTTGCGGGCCGTCGCCGCGGCCGGGCCGGCTCGGTACGTGTCGTTGGGCGCGGGCCTGGACAGTGTGGCCTGGCGGCATACCGATCTCGACCTCGAGGTGGTCGAGATCGACCAGCCCGACAGCGCGGCCGACAAGCTTCGCCGGGTCCGCGCCGCCGGGCTGGGGATCCCCGGCAACTGGCGGCAGCTTCCGTGCGATCTGACCACCGAGCCGCTGGCCGACGTGCTGAAGCGGGCGGCCCCCGGGGACGGCGGCCGGGCGACCGTGATCTCCTGGCTCGGCGTGACCCAGTACCTCACCCCGGACGCGGTCGGCGCGTCGTTGGCCGGACTGGCCACCGCCCCGTCCGGCACCGAGATCGTCCTCACCACGCTCATCCCGGACGCCGACGTGGCCGCGGACGATCTCGAGTCCGTCCGGCTGGTCGCGTCGATAGTGGAGGCCGGCGGCGAACCGTGGCTCACCCGCCTCACCCGCCGAGCAACCGGGGATCTGATTACCGGGAGCGGGCTGCGGCCGGCCGGCGAGGTCGGCGCACCCCATCTGGTGGAGCCGCTGTTCGCCGGGCGCGCCGATGGCCTCGTCGCCAACGCGGTCGAACTGGTCACGGTCGCGCGGGTGCCCTGAGCGCGAAATCCGCCGGCCGCGGTGTGAACGAAGCTGTAACCGAGGCCGGCCACCGCGCGTGTTACCGCTGAGCGGCCGGGCCGACCGGCGCCGCGGAGAAGAGAGGGCACCGTGGTCGATGTGCGCCAAGCTCGCGAGGTCGGCCTGGATTTCGACGGCTTCTACGCGGCCCACTTCCAGCCGCTGACGATCCAGCTGTACGCGTACACCGGTGACCTGCCCAGCGCCCAGGACGTGGTGCAGGAGGCGTTCTGCCGCGCCCTGACCCGCTGGAAACGGGTGTCCGCACTGGACGATCCGCAGGCGTGGGTGCGCCGGGTCGCGTGGAACCTGGCGACCAGCCAGTGGCGCCGCGCGCGTACCGCCGCGGCTTTCCTGCGCAAGCACCGCGTGGAGAACGTGCCCGCCCCCGGCCCGGACCGGGTGGCGCTGGCCGGCGCGCTCGCGACCCTGCCCGCCCAGCACCGCCGGGTGCTGATCCTGCACTACCTCGCCGATCAGTCGGTACGGGAGATCGCGGACCAGGTCGGCGCGCCCGAGGGAACCGTCAAGGCGTGGCTGCACCGTGGCCGCGCGGCGCTGGCCGCCCGCCTCGCCGAGGAAGAGGACGAATCATGACCAACCTCGACCACGATCCGCTGACCGCGGCGTTCGACGAGTTCCGCGGCCAGGCGGCTGCCCTGGTGAAACCGGCCGGCGCCGACCGTACGCGCCAAGAGGTCCGCACCCGCAAGCGCAACCGGAACGTCACGCTCGCGACGCTCTCGGCCCTGGTCGTGGCGATCCCGTTGACGGCTGGAGTCCTGCTGACCGGCGATCCGCGCGGCTCTTCGCCGGACTCGAAGCCGGTCGTCCGGAAGCCGTCCGCCTCCGCTTCCGGCGAGCCCTACTTCGTCGGACCGGGCGAGACCACCCACCCGTCGAGGACGGCTCCGGCCGGCGGCATCACCGAGGCGGCCCTCTACTCGGCCGCCCTCGACCTGCCCGCGTGGCCGGCCGAGACGAGTAGCGCGAAATGCGGGACCGGCCCGATCCCGTTCCACAACGGCGACTGGCAGACCGACGACGTCGCCTACTGGATAGCCGGGGTCGCCTACGCCGACGTCGACGGGGACGGCCGGGCGGAAACCTTCGCCCGGATCTTCTGCATGTACCAGAACGACATCGCGTCGCAGGTCGTCGCGTTCGCACCGGCGGATGGCGATCGGGTCCGCACGATCGGCCCGGTCCTCGCGCAGACCGGCAAGCTCATGTCCATCTGCGGCCTGCGCGCCGGCCCGAACGGCGCGGTCCAGGTCGAGATCGCCGATTTCCCGGTACCCTGGCGGTGCGCCGACCCCAGCTCGGCCAACCAACGGTATGTCACCCGGCAGTGGTTGACCTTCACCTGGAGCGGGTCGGCCTTCGTCCAGCAGGGCACGACGGCACACCCGACCAACGCGTACGCCACGGACCTCGAACTGACCAGCACCGCTCTCGTGCTGACCAAGCAGCCGAACGGCCACTACGGCGGTTCGATGACGCTGACCGTGCACAACACCGGCGCCTCGGCCATCCCGTACAAGACGGAGACCGTCATCTCGTACGGCATGCGGCTGGTCGGTCCGCCGCACGGTTGCGCCCTGGATCCGTCGACCGCCGGCGGCGGGATGATCGACGTCGTGTGCACCGCGGCCAAGCTCTCCGGCGGCGCGACCCGCAAGGTCACCTTGAAGATCGACTCGCCGCGGCGCTATCAGCTCACCTACGTCCCGGACACCAACGTGATCCCGCTGGACGGCTACAACGACCCGAACGACACCAACGACCGGGCGCCGCTCGCCATCCAGTTCCGCGACTGAGCGGTTTCAGGCGCGCTTCAGGGTCGCGTCAGCGTCGCTGGTCAGACTCGACGGCGGACCTGGCGGCTCCGCCGAGAGAGGAAAGCCGATGCGACCAAGACGTCTGCCGCGCGCACTCACCCTCACCGCCACCGCAACGATCACCGCCGTCGTCGCCGCGACCGGGCCGGCGGTCGCCGCCGCGGGCGCCTGGAGCGCGGTGCCGGCGCCCCACCCCGACGTCCAGTTCACCAGCCTGCAGGCCGTCGACGGGCGGACCGACACCGACGCGTGGGCCGTCGGCTACGTCCAGCCGCCGACCGCCTCGCCGACCTACCCGATCTCGCTGCACTGGAACGGCACGGCCTGGACCGACGTGCCCGTACCGCTGCAGGGCATCGGCACCCTCCTGTGGGGCGTCAGCGCCGGCGCCGCCGACGACGCGTGGGCGGTCGGCTCGGTGAGCACCCACCCGCCGGGCTACCACATCGTCGTGTCGCCGATCGCGATGCACTGGAACGGCACCGCGTGGAGTCCGGTCTCCGTGCCCGGCGGCGGCACCCTGTTCGGCGTCGCCGCCCTCGGCCCGAACAACGCCTGGGCGGTCGGCGACACCGTCAAGCACTGGGACGGCACCGCCTGGACCAGCGTGACCACGCCGTCGCCGAACCCGGGCGGGGTGGGTGCCGGCTCGTTCACGGCCATCACGGCCCGCTCGGCGAACGACATCTGGGCGGTGGGCAGCTACTCGCCGCGCCGGCACGTCACCGCCGCCTTCGCGATCCACTACGACGGCACCGCGTGGTCGCTCGTGCCGATGCCGACCGGCCTGCAGGTGTGGTCGGTGACCTCGGTCAGCGCCACCGACGCGTGGGTCGTCGGGCAGATCAACCCGCCCACGGTGCAGGACACGATCCAACCGGCGACGGTGCACTGGAACGGCACCGCGTGGTCGGTGGTGGCCGGTCCCGCGATCCCCGGCAACGGCGGTTACCTGCGGGGCGTGAGCGCCCGGGCGAGCGGCGACGTCTGGGCGGTCGGCCCGCAAGCGCTGAGCGACATCCCGTACGTCGCGCCGCTCACCGAGCACTGGAACGGTACACAGTGGACCCAGGTCGCCGCGCCGGCCGACGGCGCGCCGGACCTCTGGGCGGTGTCGGCCCGGCCCGGCACCACGCACACCTGGGCCGTCGGCAATCGGGCCGCGGTGGTGACCGGCACCCCGCTGATCCTCGAACGGCACTGATCCGCAGGTTGGCCGCCGGTTCGTCTCTTCCGAAATGCGGAAGAGGCGGACCGGCCGCCCGGTGACTGCCGTCACGCTGGGCCGCATGAGCGAATTCGTGCGGAACCAGTGGTACGTGGCGGCCTACGGCCGGGAGATCGGCCGGGAGCTGTTCAGCCGGACCGTCTGCGGCGAGTCCATCCTTTTCTGGCGGACCGAGGCGGGTGCGGTCGCCGCGATGAGCGACCGCTGCGTACACCGGCGATTCCCGCTCTCCCAGGCGCCCAGCCACCTGGTCGGCGACACCGTGGTCTGCGGCTACCACGGCTTCACCTACGACCAGGGCGGCGCCTGCGTGGCCGTGCCGGGCCAGACCCGGATCCCGCGGACCGCCCGGCTCACCTCCTACCCGGTGACCGAGCTGGACGGCTTCGTCTGGGTCTTCATCGGCGAGCCGGACAACGCCGAGAAGACCCGGATCCCCCGGGCGCCGTGGCTCGACATGCCGGGCTGGACCACGGTCTCCGGGATGGAGCCGCTGGCCGCCCGGCACAGCCTGCTGATGGACAACCTGCTCGACCTGTCGCACGAGACGTACCTGCACGGCGGATACATCGGCACGCCCGAGGTCGCCGAGACGCCGATCGTCACCCGGGTCGACGAGGAGGCCGGCGTCGTCCACGTCTCCCGGCACATGGCGGACGCCGCCTGCCCGCCCTTCTACCAGAAGAGCACCGGCATCACCGGCCGGATCACCCGCTGGCAGGACATCGAGTTCACGCCGCCCTGCCTCTACCTGCTGCACAGCCGGATCGCGCCGGCCGGGGTGCTGCCCAACGCGGACGGCACCGATCCCGACGGGTTCCACGTCGAGGTGGTCTACGCGCTCACCCCGGAGACGGAGACCTCGACACACGACTTCTGGGCGGTCGCCCGCGACTTCGCCCTCGAGGACCAGGGCGTCTCCGACTTCCTGGCGGAGAACAACCGGACCGTCGTGCTGCAGGACGTGACCGCGCTCAACGTTCTCGAGCAGGTCATCGCCACCGAGCCGGACGGCTACCAGGAGCTCTCGATCAACATCGACACCGGCGGTCTCGCCGCCCGCCGGATGATGGCCAAGCTCCGATGACCGCCCGGAAAATGCTGCAGGTCGACTGGGTGCCGGGCTCCGACCAGCTGCGCGGGCGCTGCCACTGCGGCGCCGAGACGATCGCGGAGGACCCGGTCGCCATGTGGCAGTGGCTGCTGGCCCACCCCAACCATCAAGACCATTCCCCGGTACGCGAGGAAGCAGCGTGAAACGGCTAGCCATCAGTCGGCACGAGGCCGCGGCCGACGGCGTCGTCGTCCTCGAACTGCGCGACCCGGCCGGGTCCGACCTGCCGGAGTGGGCGCCCGGCGCACACATCGACCTGACGCCGGCTCCGGGCGTCGTGCGGCAGTACTCGCTCTGCGGCGACCCGGCCGACCGCTCGGTCTGGCGGATCGCCGTGCTCCGCGAACCCGACGGCCGCGGCGGCTCGCAGGCGGTGCACGACAAGCTCCGCGAGGGCGACCTGGTCGAGGTGGACGGCCCGCGCAACCACTTCCCGCTCGTGCCCGCGCCCCGCCACCTCTTCATCGCCGGTGGCATCGGCATCACCCCGCTGCTGCCGATGATGGCCGCCGCCGCGGAATGGCGCCTCCATTACGGCGGCCGCACCCTGGGCTCGATGGCGTTCCGCGACGAGCTCCGCGCCGCGTACGGCAGCCGGGTTTTCCTTCACCCGCAGGACGAGACCGGCCTGCTCGACCTCGACGCGATCCTGGCCGGCGAGCCGGCCGACACCCCGGTCTACTGCTGCGGGCCGGAACCGCTGCTGGCGGCGGTCGAGCAGCGCTGCGCCGGCCGCCCACTGCACGTGGAGCGCTTCGCCCCGAAGGAGCAGGGCGAGCCGGTCCGCGCCGAGTCCTTCGAGGTGGAGCTGGCCCGCAGCGGCCGTACGCTGACCGTGCCGCCCGGCACGTCGATCCTGCGGGCCGTCGAGGAGGCCGGGGTCGAGGTGCTCTGGTCGTGCACCGAGGGCACCTGCGGCACCTGTGAGACGGCCGTGCTCGGCGGGGAGGTCGACCATCGGGACAGCCTGCTGACCCCCGAGGAACGGGCGAAGAACGACACGATGTTCGTCTGCGTGTCCCGCGCGGCCGGTCCACGCCTCATCCTGGACCTGTGACGGCGAGGGGCGAGACCGGTCCGGTGCTGCGGCGGGCCACCCAGCTGCTGACCGCGTTCACGCCGGACCAGCCGGCGCTGACGCTGACCCAGCTGGCCCGCCGCACCGGGCTGCCGCTGACCACCGCCCACCGCCTGGTGGCCGAGCTGGTGCACTGCGGCCTGCTGGAACGCGACGCCGACGGCGAGTACCGGGTCGGCCTGCGGCTCTGGGAGATCGCCTCGCTGGCCCCGCGCGGCCTCGGCCTGCGCGAGCGGGCCCTGCCGTACATGGAAGACCTGTTCGCGGTCACCCGGGAGAACGTGCAGCTGGCGGTCCGCGAGGGCATCGAATCGGTGTACGTGGAACGACTCGCCGGCCGGACCGCGGTCCCCGTCCTGACCCGGGTCGGCGGCCGCTTCCCGCTGCACCCGACCGGCGTCGGCCGGGTGCTGCTGGCCCACGCCCCGGCCGACATCCAGGAAGCGGTGCTCGCCGCGCCGCTGGCCCGCTTCACCCCACTGACCGTCACCGACCCGGACGAACTACGCAAAATCCTCGCCGACGTCCGGGCCCACGGCTTCGCCGTGAACGACCGCCAGGTAACCATGGACTCCCTGTCGGTGGCCGCCCCGATCCGCTCCCCCGACGGCTCGGTGGTGGCCGCCGTCTCGATCGTGGTAGCCGCCGGAACAGCCCTGCCGGCGGCCCTGACGCCGGCGGTGCGCGCCACCGCCCAGGGCATCACCCGCGCCCTCCGCTCGTAGGTCTTGGGCCGGGACAGCCCGGCGGCCGCGGTCGGGGGGTGAGTTGCAGCCAGCTCGGCGCCGCACCGGGGACTTGGCTCAACCGTACGATGTCGGGATTTTCCAAAGCGGAAGGGCCGCCCAAGCTGGACGCTCGGACGGCCCTGTCCAACAGCTACGTCAGCTGATCGGTTTCCAGGGGCTCCAGGGGTCACCGGGCTTCTGGTTGCGGGTCCACCACTGGGCCTTGTAGAGCTTGCCCTGGTAGGAGGCCACATCGCCGAGGTTGAAGATGCGGGACGGGGTCCACACGGCGGTGCCGTCCTGGGTGGTGAGGATCTGCTCCCAGGGGCCGTAGGCGTCGCCGGGTTTCTGGTTCAGGGTCCACCAGAGGGCGCGCCAGGTGGAGCCGTTGTAGTAGACCAGGTCGCCGGAGTTGTAGATCTTCGAGTTGTTCCAGTCGGGGGCCGACGGGAGGGTCAGGCCGACGAGCTCCGGGTCGTGGTCGGAGGCGGCGAACGGGTCGCTGCCGTTGAAGAGCTGGGTGACGTTGTAGTTGTAGCGGCTGTACGCGTAGGCGACCGCTTCCTGCGCGTTGATCTGCCAGGTGTCCGCGCCGTTGACCATGGCCCTCGCGCCGGGGTTGGCGACCACGTGGTCGAGCGAGCCCTCGAGACCGTTGTACGAATAGGTCTGCTCGGTCGGGTTCAGGGTGGATCCCATGTCGGTGTAGCCGGCCGTGTAGAGGGCCTCCATCGGGTCCTCGTGGGTGTACGCGTTGAAGTCGCCGACCAGGAAGATCCGGTTGGTGTTCAGGCCGGCGGCCACCGACGAGGCGAACGCCATGGCATCTGCGGCCTCGTGTACCCGGGTGGCGTTGAACGCACCCTGGTCGACGGCCGGGGAGGAGGTGTCCTCCGTGTCGCCGGGGTAGAGCGGGGTGCCCGAGCCCTTCGACTTCCAGTGGTTGGCGACCACCACGAACGCGTTGTCGTCGGTGGCGCCGATCTTCTTGAAGCCCTGGGCCAGCGGCTCCCGGGCGATCGAGAAGGACTGCCCGGGGCCGGACGCGGTGGTCAGCACCTGGGACTGGCCGACCAGCGCGACCGCAGCCGGCTTGTAGATGAACGCGGTGCGGATCACGTCCTGGTCGGCGAGCGGCGGCAGCTTGTCGGCCGGGGGCGACGGGACGTACGCCCAGACCGGCGAGCCGGCGGCGGTGTTGAGCGCGTCGACCAGGCCGGCCAGCGCGCTGTCCCGGGGCTGGTTGAACCAGGCCGAGTTCTCGACCTCCTCGAGCGAGACGATCGAGGCGCCGAGCCGGTTGATGCCGGTGACGATCTTCGACTGCTGGCGGGCGAAGCTGGCGTCGTTCGCAGCGCCGCGCGGTCCGGTGCCGGTGCAGGTGTTGACCGTGTTGTGGTTGCCGTCTCGGTCGTTGTAGTAGGTGCAGGTGCCCAGGCCGGCCGCCTCGTACTTCTCCCCGGTGGTCGGGAAGTAGTTCTCCACGTTGAAGGTGGCCAGGATCGGGCTGCCGAACGAGCGCGGGTGCTGGTTGCCGGTGCGCAGGTCGCTGAACGTGGCGACCGCCGAGCCGTCGTCGGTGACCTGGTGCTGCGGCTGGAAGTTCCACAGCGAGAACCGGTACTCGAGGACGACCGGCTGGTGGAAGGTGACCTTCGAGCCGACGGTGACCGCTTCGGCCGGGGTCAGCCAGGGCAGCGGCTTGCCGGAGTTGGCGGCGGTCGAGTAGTTGAGGCTCGAGCCGTCGTCCAGGGTGACCATCCGGGCGGCGTTGTCGGCGGCGACGGCCTGCGCGGCGGCGCTGCCCGCGGGGCCGGCGTCGGTCGGCTGGCGCAGCGGGGTGTCGCCGGCGGCCAGGGTGAACGAGCCGTAGAAGTTGGCGTCGTAGTTGTCGGTGACGGTGAAGGTGCCCTGCGGCGCGACGAGTTCGCCCTCGTGGGCCTCCTTCTCGGCGCTGGTGTCCAGGTCGGACCACGGGATCGCGCGCGGCTCGACGGCCGGGAGCGGGGTGTCCAGCTTGGTCACGGCGGGGCTGGTGATCTCCGTCTCGCCGGAGAACTCCTGCACCTTGCCGGTGACCTGGACGCTGTCGCCGACGGCCACCTGGGCGGCGGCCGCGGAGCCGAAGACGAAGACGCCGTCGGAGGCGCCGGGGGTGATGTCGGGGCCCGGGGTCTCGACGAAGAAGCCGCTGAAGCCGCCGGTCGGGTAGGCCGCGGTTACCACGCCCTGGGTGGTCACCAGCTGATTGACGTACGGGGAGGTGTCGGTGTCCGTGCCCTGGATCTGGGCGATCGTCAGGTTCACCGCCGGGGCCACGACGACGAAGCTGAAGGTCACCAACGCTGATTTGCCCGAATTGTCAGCGGCGGTGACGACTACGGTCGACGTTCCGGCGGTACTCGGCGTGCCCGAAATGACCCCCGAATCGGAAATATCCAGACCGGCTGGAAGGCCGGTAGCCGTCCAGGCGTAGGGCGGGGTGCCGCCGCTGGCACTGAGGGTGATCGGCGCGATCGCGGTGCCGGCGGTCGCGTTCTGGGCGCCCGGGTTGACGACGGAAATGTCGGAAACCGGGGTGGCGGCCGTCGGCGTCGGCGTGGCGACCGGGAAGTCGGCGAGGTTGTTGTCGGTGTCGGCGCCGTCGGCGGACCGTTGATAGCTGAGCACGACCGAGTTGCCGGAAGCCGCGGCGCCCTCGGGCGAGTTGCTGGTGCCATAGCCGACCTTGTCGATCACCGTGCCGTCGGTGGGCAGCACGCCGGTCGTGCTGGCGGCGATGTACAGCGTGCCGCCGCCCGCGCCCGGGTTGACGCTGCTGCCGGTCGACAGGTCCGGCGTCGGCAGGGCCGCCCCGTTCGCACCGTTGCTCGGCAGCTGGATCAGGAAGTGACTCTTCGCCGCCACCGACCCGGACAGGGCGAACACCTGCGACCCGCTCGGGGTCACGGTGCTGGTGGGGGCGCGGTACTGCAAGGTATCGCCGGAGAGCGCGATGGCGTCGCCGGTCGGGTTGTACAGCTCGACGAACTTATTCAGGTAACTGGCACCGGCGGAGCCGCCATTGACGTACGCCTCGCTGATGACCAGCCCGGTGCCGGCCGGGTTGGCGAGCGCCGGCGAGCCGGTCAGCGAACTGGCGACGCCCAGGGTGGACAGCGACAACGCCCCGATGGCGACGCGCCGGATGAGAGCACGGGACACGACCCCGACCTCCAGGTGAAAAGGGTCAACGAACGGACGCTAGGCGTCCCGGTCCGACGGAGAGCGGACAAGATCTGAACGGCATGAATTTATCGATGAACACTAAAAGTACGGGCCCCGGCGCGCGCCGGGGCCCATACCAGAACGGTCATCATCTTCGGTCCGGTCAGAACGACAGCATCCCGCTGACGAGCGCCTGCCACGTCATGGGGCCGACGATGCCATCGACCGTCACCGTCTTGCCGCGCGCCCGCAGCAGGTGTTGCAGGGTCGGCACCGGGAAACGACGTGGTGAAATGCCGTCAAAGGCAACCGCCCCGGACTTTCGTGTGACGCTTTCCGCCGATCATCCCAATGTTCCGGGGTTCGCGTGCGACGCGAAAAGGGTGGCCCTCCCGGTTCGCGGGGGAGGGCCACCCTTTTGACGTCCGGGCCTGCGGCGGAGGTTCAGGTGCGTACCCGGTTGCGTGCGTGCCGCCCGCGGAGCCGGGGACCCGGACCGCCGGCGACCGGCATGCCGGTGGCCCGCTGCCTGGTGCCGGCCGGACCGTGCTGGTTCATCAGGCTGAGGATCGCCAGGGAGGCCCGGTCGTAGCCGCGGCGGTATTCCTCATCCTGTTCGTGGCCGTGCTTGTGCCACTGGTGGATCCGGCCGAGCGCATATGAGCTGGACATGAGGATGCTGAAGGTGAGGGCGAGGAAGAGGAGATCATGTCCAGGGGCGGTCATCGTTCCGTCCTCGTTCGTGGGCTGGTGGGCCGGTGGGCTCGTGGGTGAGGGCCGGGGATTTCCGTAATGCGGATCCGGAAATCCCCGGCTGGTTCGCGTCGCGATCCCGCCGGCACACCGCCGGCATTGCTGCCGGTTGAGAGTGGCCATTGCTTTCGGGATGACCAGCGCGTCGCGAACCGCTTGTTGCGTTTGAGAAACTCGTATCCGACAACAGGGGACTTCGGACGCGCAGTCCGCCGTTGCTGACCGATCTGCCGACCGTTCACGTCGGCGGTCAAGCGGCCGCCGGCAAACTCCATCCGGCCGCCAGCCCGGCGATGACCTGGTGCTCGGCCACCCCCAGGTGGCCCGCGACCTCGCCAACCGTGGGGGATCGCCGCAGGCGCCCGAACAACTCGCTCTCGGCGGCCGCGATCGCCGTGGGGAGCGCGGGAATGGTCCGGGCGGATTCCGGCCGCCTCCGGCGTGCCGTTCCGCGCCATTCACGGCTTCCCGGTCCGGTTCCGCCCCGTCTGGCCGGGCGTGTTCCGGCCCGGTGTGCCGGGTCCGGTCTTCGGCCACGGGGGGCTTCGGCGGCCCGGGCTTCGGCCACGGGGGCCCGGGCTTCGGCCACGGCGGCCCGGTGATCGTTCACCCCGGCCCGGTGATCGTCCACGCCGGTCCGGGCGCCGGCCAGCCTGGTCCGGGTGCCGGTCAGCCCGGCCCGGGCGCAGGTCAGGCCGGCCCGGGCGCTGGTCACGCCGGCCCGGGCGCCGGTCAGCCCGGCGGCCCGCGGCACTGATCATCTCGAACGCGACGACGATGAATCCGGAGGTATATTGACGCTGCCGTTTCTATAGGGATCTGTGGTCATATCTGGTACCGCCGGGCTCACGCCGCGCCCGGCGGTACCGTTTTTTCCGGGCCCCGCGACGGTTTTCCGGAACCACACCCGGATGAGTGACCACCGTCTAATCCTCGTCGCGGCGGCGACGAATTCATTGCGTATCTCTTGACGATCATGGCCGTTGAGCGGCGTGAACGGTCCAGCAGTGCACCGTTCACTCACCGAATGATCGAAGGAGAACCATGTCGTCAACGTTGTTCAAGGCGGCGTTCGCCGGCGCGATTGCCGCCGGCGCGCTATTCCTGCCGGCCGGCGCGGCCCAGGCGGCGACGAGGCACCACCCGTGCAATGGGCCGGGATTCGGCGATGCGTTTTTCGGGGACGGCCTCGACTTCTTCGACGACGGTTTCGGTTTCCCGCTACGCGACTACTGGCAGCGCGACCCCGGGACGATCATCGTCGTCGTTTCCTCGACGCACCACCATCACGACAAGCCGGCGCCCGCCGACAACGGGGCCGGCGGCGGAAGCGCCTACGGCTACCACCGGGGCGGCGGCGCGGCCTGACGAACTAGCGAAGTGAACGCCTCGTAGGGGATATAACCAACCGGCTATATCCCCTGCGTTCATTCCGGGGAGTCAATCGATGCGGTCGCCGGTGCGGCAGTCGGCCGGCAACCCGACGACCAAACGGTGCGCGGCGGCGAGATGGCCGCCGGCGGTCACGGTCGTTGTCGTGCCACGACCGGACCACGGGGAAACGCTGACAGAGCATCGACGCGTCGGTCATGACCGGCTCCTTCGCCCGGTGATCACCTACCCAACGTTGCCCCGGTTCAGGATCGCCGAACTTGAAGATTTCATCAATTACCCGACTGCGTGACCCGCTAGCAGCGCCACATGCGCGGGCCCAGCAGAGTCCCGGACGTCGACAGCGCCTGCCCCACCACCAGGTTGTCGTCGGCGACCGCGACCGCCGAGGCCCGCTGCCCCTTGGGCACCGGCAGGTGCGCGGCGCCGCCGTCGTGCACCGCGTAGCCGTCCGCGACCACCCAGCCGTTCGCGTTGACCTGCGAGCCCGCGCCCAGGCTCGTCAGCGCCGGCGGCAGATCCGTACCCGGCGGCGTGGGCAGTTCGGCGAACTCGCCGGTTCGCAGGTTCCACCGGGCCGTGGACATCGCCGGCCAGAAGCCGCCGGTCGCCCAGTCGCCGCGGGCGGCATACGCGGCCGAGGTCTGGCCCTTCGGCGTGGCCAGCTTGGTGCCGTGGCCCTGCTGGTCCCAGGTGTACGCGGCGATCGCCGAGCCGTTCTTGTACAGCGCACCGACCAGCGTCCCGTCGTCCAAAATGGCCAGCACGTTCGCCCCGGCGGGCAGCGGCAGCTTCCGCGCCGCGGCCTCGCCGGCCGGCCAGAACAGCACGATGCTGCCCTCGCCGCCGGAGTTTCCGGACGGCTCCACGTTGACCACGATGTCGCCGGCCGTGTTGATGACCGGCTGCGGGAACGCGTGCCAGGAACCGGCCGGCGTCGTCAGCCGGGTGTACTTCCCGTTCTGGTAGCGGAAAGTCTGCTCATGCGACCCGAGCCCCAGCTGCCCGACCACGACGCCCGCCGCGTTGACCCCGGTGAGCTGCATCGACGGCCCGAGGACCGCCAGCGCCCGCGCCTGCCCGCCGGTCCACAGCACCGGCTTCCAGTTGTTGCCCCGGGTCGCGTTGCCGACGATGTAGCGGCCGGTCGGATCGACGCCCGCGACCTGCACGTCCTCGAGCCCGGCCGGGACCGGCAGGGCGGTCATCGCACAAACCGCGCGGGCCGGCGTCTGGGACGGCGTCTGGGATGGCGCCTGGGATGGCGTCCGCGATGGCGGCTTCGCCGAGATCGACGGCGCGGTGTCCACCACGATCGCCCGCTTCTCCGGCCGGGCCAGCAGCGACGGCAGCGCCACCAGCACCCCGACGGCCAGCGCCGCCCCCACCGCCGCCCGCCAGGTCCGGCGCCGCACGACCCGCTGCCGCCCGGTGTGGACCAGCGTCTCCACCTCGAGCCGGCTGGCCGGCACGTTCACCGTTCGCAGCCGGTCCCTCAGTTCCCGCTCGTCCATGACTCCCCTTCCGCGATCCAGACTCGGCCGAGCACCTCACGCAGCGTGGCCAGCCCCCGCGACGACTGGCTCTTGACGTTGCCGACCGAGCAGCCGAGCACCTCGGCCGTCTCCTCGATCGACATGTCCCCGAGGAAGCGCAGCACCAGCACCGCCCGCTGCCCCTTCGGCAGTTGCCGCAGGGCCGCCTGCACCGCGTCCCGCTCCTCGATGCCGTGCTCGTCCCGGGCCACCTGCTCCGGCACCGCGTCCCCGAGCAGCACGCTCGACCAGCGACGCCGCCGCTCGTCCAGATAACGCCGCACGACGATGCGATGCACGTACGCGTCCAGGTTGTCGGCGCGCGAGGCGCTCTTCCAGTTCAGGTAAAGCGAGGTGAGCGCCGCCTGAACGATGTCGTCGGCCTGATGCGCGTCCGAGCAGAGCAGGTAGGCGATCCGATGCAACCGCGGCAATCGCCCCGACACGTACTCGACGTACTCCCGTTCCAGCTCGGCCCGCATCCCGCTCCCCCCGCGCTCCACTCCGAAACAACGTCGTAGCCGCCCCCCGAAAAGGTTGCAAGACATTCAAAACCATGCGGCCGTACGCCCGGCGACCGCGACAACCGCAGTCGACCCGAACCCCGCCTCCGGCGGCTGACGCAACGCGACCCAGTCGGTGGCCAAGCCCGCGAGGCGACCGCCGGGCTGAGCTCGGTGGCCGGGCTCCTCGCAACCGCAGCGGCTCCTTTGCAGGCGGGCGAGTTTCGCGTACTCGTTCCTCGGGGCCCTCGAGGTCGCCGCTCGTCGCGGGCGTGCCGTCGGGGCCGTCAGCTTCCTGCGGGGGCGGGCGAGACCGGAATCCGTGACCTGTGGCGCCGGTCGTCGACGGTGCCGATGACGACGTCGAACAGCAGGAACGCGAGGAGCGGGAGGCCGAGCAGCGGCAGGACCCAGCCGATCGCGACGACGGCCGGTACGCCGGCGGCGATCCCCCATGGCGGCAGCTGCTGCCAGGCGCCACGGCCGACCGGCGGCGCACCCACGATGGCGCTGCGGTCGGCGCGCGTGGGCCGGCGCTGCCACCACATCCGGTAACCCCAGACGATGACGCAGATCAGGCCGATGGCCAGGGCGGCGAGCAGAAGCTGGTTGACGAGGCCGAACAGGGTGCCCATGTGGGCGTTGATGCCCCAGCGGGTGAGTTTGGCCAGCAGTGGCCAGTCGGCGAAGTTGACGCGGTCGACCACGGTGCCGGTGGTGGGGTCGACGGCGATGCTGTCGCGTCCGACCGGCCACAGGTTGCGGGTCTGCGAGACGGTCCAGGCGGTCGCGGTGTCCGGCGGGACGCCGATCTGCACGGGGCCGGTGATGCCGGCCTTGCGGGCCGTGGCCAGGACGGCGTCGACGGCGGCCGGGTCGACGCTCGACGAGGTGGCCGGCGTGGTCATGCCGGCGTGGTGGCCACCGGTCGCGGTCGTTGGTGTGCCGGTGAGGGCGGTCGACACCGCGGGCGTGTGCGAGTTCAGCGTGTCGAGGGCGGCGGTGAAGTTGGCGCCCGCGTAGCGGGACCAGGTCAGGCCCGTTCCGGAGAGGATGAGCAGGCCGAGGGCGAGCCAGAGGCCGGTGGCGGCGTGCCAGCCGCGGGTGCGCCGGACCCCCTTCTTGGCGGCGAGGTCGGGAGTGAGCAGGCGGCGGGCGGTGCGGTTGCCGCGCCGGCGGCGCCACCAGAGGATGACGCCGCCCAGGGTGAGGATCCACAGCCAGCTCGCGGCGAATTCGGTGTAGTACCGGCCCAGCACGCCAAGGTGCAGGTTGCGGTGCAGGTCGTCGAACCAGGTCTTGAGCGGGGTGGTCGCCCACCAGGTGGTCAGCCGGCCGGTGACCTCGCCGGTGTACGGGTTGACGTAGACGGTGTGCAGGTGTTCCTCGTCCAGTTGCGGGGAGGTGAAATCGACCTGCGTGGTGGCGTCGCCGGTGCCCGGCCGGACCGAGGCGAGCGCGCCGCCCGGGTGCGTCGCGCGGGCGACCGCGATCTGCCGGGCGAGCGGCAACGCGGTCCCGCCCGGGTTCGGGACGGTGAGCTCGTGCGCGTAGACGATCCTCTCCAGCTGCGGGGTGAAGGTGTACGCGAGGCCGGTCAGCGCGGCCACGAGCAGGAACGGCGCCACCAGCACGCCCGCGTAGAAGTGCAGTCGCCGGAGCAGCGGCTCGAATCCGCTGTTGGCGCGTTGCCGGGGATGGCCTTCTCGGGGGTGGGGGTGACGACAGCGGTCATGGGCTCCTCGCTCGGGTCCACGGGCATCGGGAAGGTTGCGTGGATGGTCGGGCGGGCGACCGGATTAGTTCCACCGACCTCGAGGCAACCCACGGTTGAGCACGCGCCGGCACCTTCGTGGAACTCGCGCGCCGTGGCGGCGTCAAAGAGGTATGAACGAACGGCGACATTCACCGTCTTGGGGGCGGGCCCCGGCGTACGCAATGATGGGTTTTCTTTTAGGTTTGTCGGCTTGCGCGAGTGCTGAGCGGACGACCGAGCCGCCGCGGATCATCTCCAGCGCGGAGGTGACGGTCATGCCGCATCTTCGACAGGTCGGGCCCGGGCGCCCGGACGGCGAGGTCGTGCTCCGTTACGGGGACCGCCTCAAGGTGACGCCGCCCGGCGGGATGGGTGGCTGGCGGGTGACCGAATACCCGGCGGACATCCTCCGGCTCGACGGCAGCGGCGCGGCGGCGACCAGCCACAGTTTTGATGCCATTGCGGTCGGCCAGGGACGCATCTCGCTGGTGCCGGCCGGGCCGTCCTTCTCGGCGGTAGACGCCTTCACCATCCGGATTCGGGTACTGCGTGACAACGTCCAGTGATGTGACGCCGACGGTATAGATGCCATGTGATGTTGCGCATTCAGTGCCGTTGATGAAGATTCTCTTCCAGCGTGCCCACCACCCCTCGTGGCACGCATTCAAGGGGGAGGATCACGGCGTTGTCGCCTGATTTCAAATTCGTCAAATCACGCCTTTTCTGGGCGGCGGGAGCGGCCACATTGGCCGCGATCGGACTCATCCCGGGCGCATCGGTAGCCGCCCCGGCGGGAAAGCCTCGCCCGTTGCCGTACCAGCGGCACGTGGAGATCGCGCAGCAGCGCGCCGCGCACAAGGGTGCCGGCGTGAAGGCGTTCAGCGTCGCCGCCGCGGACGACGACGGCGGGGAGGATCCCGAGGAGATCGCCGAGCAGGCGGAGCAGTACGCCGAGGCGCGTAGCGCACCGGGTGTCGTCGCGCCGGGCGCCTATACCGCCGCTTGGCAGGCGCTGCAGAGCATGCCCGTCACCGCGGGCGGCTGGCAGCACACGACGAACCGGCCGTACGACTCGGATGACCCGCGGTACCGCGACATCAACAGCAACTCCTCCGGCGGCGCCGGACGGGTGACCGGCCGCATCACCGGTCTCGCGGCGGACAACTCCGGCTACGTGTACGCCGGGGCCGCCAACGGCGGCGTGTGGCGCTCGAGCGTGGGCGGCGGCCACTGGCAGCCGATCGCCGACAAGCTGCCCTCGCCGTCCACCGGGGACCTGCGCCTGGATGGCAAGGGCCGGCTCTGGTACGCCACCGGCGAGGCCAACACCGGTGCCACCGGGTTCGTGGGCAGCGGCGTCTACGTGTTGCGCGACCCGCGGCACGGCAGCTTCTCGACCCGGGACCGGGTCGGCGGCACCGAGCTGGAGAGCACGGTCATCCGGTCGCTGCGCATCTTCGGCGGCACGGTGTGGGCTGCCACCAACCATGGCGCGTACAGCCACTCGGTGACGAACCTGTCCGGGCCGTGGAAGCGGGAGTTCGCCCCCAACCCGGACTTCCTGCCGGGTGGTGCGCAGGCGGCCGACCCGAACGCCCCGTACAAGAACATCATCAACGACTTCGCCGCGGACCCGAAGGACCCGTCGAAGGTGATCATCGCGGCCGGCTGGCGCAGCGGTGACACGTACAACGGCTTCTACACCCGCGTGGGTGGGGCCTGGCAGCGTACGACGCTGGCCGGCGACATCGCCTCGGACGCCGCCGACGTGGGCGCCGTGACCTTCGCGGCCGCCGCCGACGGCTCGAAGTACTACGCCATCGAGCAGTCCCCGACGCAGCTGGCCACCAACCCGGACAGCGCCCTGCAGGGCATCTACGTGTCCAAGTCCGGGTCGCCGTTCGGGCCGTGGACGCTGTCGGCGGACTACAAGAAGCTGGCCGCCTCCGGCTCCGCGCTGACCGATCCGGGCTACATGCCGGGCATCCAGGCCTGGTACAACCAGTTCCTGCAGGTGGACCCGACCGACCCCAACCACGTGTACCTGGGGCTCGAGGAGGTCTTCGAGTCGGTCAACGGCGGCACCAGCTGGCGGGTGCCCGGCCCGTACTGGAACTTCGGTTTCCCGTGCTGGAGCATCGACCCGAGCAAGCAGACCGGTGACTGCTTCCAGACCACGCACGCCGACCAGCACGCGGTGGCGATCGGCTCGTACCACGGCCAGAAGTACGTCGTGGTCGGCGACGACGGCGGCGCCTACCGGCGTCCGCTGCGCGGCATCGTGGACACCGGTGGGCACGCGCGGGACTGGACCTCGCTCAACGACGGCTCCATGGACGTCCTGCAGTACTACTCGGTCGGCGTGGGACGCGACCGCAACGGCGCCGCGGTCTCCGGCGGCCTGCAGGACAACGGCCAGTCCGTCCTGCGCCCGGGCGACAAGGTGATGGGCTCCAACTTCGGCGGCGACGGCGGCGACACCATCGTCGACCCGGCCAACGGCTGCAACGTCGCGGCCGAATACGTCTACCTGGCCGTCTCGGTGACCAACAACTGCGCGGTCAACGACGGCGCCTGGAGCACCGACCCCAGCAAGGCGACCACCTACAGCGTCGCGCCGGCGGACAACGCGACCAGCGAGGCACGCTTCATCGCCCCGCTCACCCAGGACCCCCGCAACAGCAAGCTGTGGATCGCCGGTGGCAGGCACGTCTGGCTCAACACCAAGGGCTACGCGATCCGCTCCGGCGCCGACTGGACCAGCCTCTTCGACCTCGGCGCCGGGCACACCGCCACGGCCGTGGCCGTCTCCGGCGGCACCGTCTACGCCGGCTGGTGCGGGCCCTGCAACAATCAGGGCTTCACCCGGGGCATCGCGGTCGGCCGCACCGACGGGACCGGCTGGCACCAGCTCACCCTGCCCGTGGACGGGACGCTGCCCAACCGGTACGTCGCCGGGTTCGACGTCGACTCGGCGAACCCGAACCACCTGGTCGTCGCGATCAACGGCTTCTCCCGGCGCTGGACCGAGGGCCCCGGCGCGGGCATCGGGCACGTCTTCGAGTCCCGCGACGGCGGCGCCACCTGGACCGACATCTCCACCAACCTGCCGGACATCCCGGCCGACTCGGTGAAGTACGTCGCGGGCGGCGGCCTGGTGGCCGCCACCGACAACGCGGTGTTCTACCGGGCGGCGCACTCGCGCACCTGGTACGTGCTCGGCCGGGGGATCCCGACCACGACGACGATGGAGCTCCGGACCGACCCGACCGGGCGGTACCTGTACGCGGCGACCCACGGCCGCGGCATCTGGTCCTTCGACCTGAACCAGCTGCGTCGGCACTGACCCTCACCGGTATGTAGATGGGGCCCGATCCGCACGGACTGGGCCCCATCGAGGTTTCCGGCGGCCGAGCCGGCCCGGCCGAGAGGCTGACCGTTGGACAAAGCTTGGGAGGCCGGCAGATGACCGGCGACCCCGAAACCACACAGTCCACGCATTCACCGATACCCGGGTGAGCACGGTGGCTCTACCGTCGGGCCCATGGTCACCTTCGCGGTGCTCATCCTGACCGGCGGCGTGTTCCTGCTCGTCGCCGCGGCGGTCATGGGCCTGCTCACCGCGCGATCACGACGCGGGCGTTCGGCCTGCTCGGGCTGATCGCCACGGTCGCATCATCAGGTCTGCTCCACGCCCTCCTCCGCTGCGGCGCGCGGGACTGTGCCGGTTCCGCGCATGTAGAAAACCATGCGGACGTACGCCGGAGGGGCGGGCCAACCGCAGGCGCGGTGAACTCCGCCTCCGGCGGCTGGCGCAACGCGACCCAGTCGGTGGCCAAGCCCGCGAGGCGACCGCCGGGCTGAGATCGGTGGCCGAGGTCCTTTCGGACGCCGCCGCCGTCTGCCGGCAAGCGGGTCGGAATGCCAGCGGCCGGTCCGTCTGCTGCCGTACACCCGACAGCCAACGGGCGGCGCGACAGCCAACGGGCGAGCAACGGGCAGCGGGCAGCACGACGGACAGCCAGCGGGCAACGGGTCAGCGCGGCAGGCAGCGGGCAGGACGACGGACAGCCGGCGGACAGCGGTCAGCGCGGCAGGCAACGGCCAGCGGGCGGCAACGGCCAGCGGGCCGGCAACGGGCAGCGGGCAGGACGACGGACAGCCGGCGGACAGCGCGGCGGGCGGCAGACCGCGAGCAGCACGGCAGACCGCGGGCAGCACGGCAGACGGCGGGTGTCAGGCGGACAGGTCGTGCCAGGGGCGTTGGCGGACCGGCTGGGTGGTTGGCTCGTCGAAGAGGTCGAACTGGTCGAAGTCGTCGCGTGGGGCGATCACCGGGATTGCGTCGGCGTCGGACGGTCGGGGCTGGGCCCACTGTGGGCGGCGCTCGGGCGGGGCCCAGGTCAGGGCCGGCTGGGCGGCGCCGGCCAGGGCTCGGCTGACCCGTTGCGGGGGGACCCAGATCGGCGGCGGGCCCCACCACACGACGCGCTCCCCGCGGCTGGCCGCGACCAGCGGGGGCGCGGGGCTGCGCGGCGCGGGGCTGCGGGGCGCGGGGCTACGGGGCGCGGGGCTGCGCGGCGCGCGGCGAGGCGGGGCCGGGCGGCCGGCGGGGGCGGCCGCCGCGGCAAGGGCGGGAACGGGCGCGCCGGCAAGGGCAGGGACCGGGGCGCCGGCAAGGCCGGGAACGGGCGCGCCGGCAAGGCCGGGAACGGACGCGCCGGCATGGGTGGGAACGGGGGCGGCGGGCAGTGCGGGTTGGGCGGGGGTCGGGGGCAGCGCGGTCGCCTTGTTCGCCGGGGCGGTGGCCAGGAGGACGGCCATCAGCACGGTGACGCCGCCGGCGGCCAGGGCGGCCACGTTCCACCCGGGACGGACGGTGTCGCCGAGGAACAGGACGGCCACGGCCGAGGGTGCGATCACCTCGGCGATCCAGAGGACCGCGGTGACCGGGCCGACCTGGCCGCGCTGGAGGGCGTTCGCGTACAGCATCATGCCGGTCACGCCGAACACCAGCAGGGCCGCGACCAGCGGCTCGGTGACGATCGCCAGGGTGGCGGTCTTGACGCTGGTCATCGCGCCGTCGGGCAGGGTCAGCGCGCGGCCGACCAGGGCCGCGCCGCCGAGGCAGAGGCCGGCCAGCGCGGCCACCACGCCGGGCGGGGCGACCTTCGTGGCGCCCCAGCCGAGCAGCGCGACCAGCAGCGCCGCGCCGCAGAACCACAGGCGTAGCTGGTCGGAGGCGGCGACGCTCTCCTGCTCGCCGGCGGAGAGGGCGAGCACGGTCAGGGCGGCCACCGAGACGCCGACCGCGATGACGTCGATCGCGCGGAGGCGGGACTTGAGGATGACCCGGGCGGCGACCACGGTGACCGCGAGCGAGCCGGCCAGCACCGACTCGACCACGTAGACCGCGAGCTCGCTGAGGGCGACCATCGACCCGGCCCAGGCGAGCAGGTCGAGCACCGTGCCGATGATGTACAGGGGGTGGCCGAAGGCCTTGACCGTGCTGGTGGCGCGGCGCGCGCCGAGAGCCTGGAAGATCGAGGCAGCCGCGTACGCGAACGCGCCGAAGATGGTGATCGCCAACATGACCCAGCCGGTGACGGTCATGGCAGCCACCTGCCGTGATAACTCTGGGTGTATTGAGCAGTCACACTCTGATGATATGCATCGAACGTCCTAGATCGGAACCGCTACGAGGATCTGTCCCGCATAGGTTTCGGCCTGCACGGCGGCGACGTCGGCCGGGGCCATCAGGGCGGCGCCGTCCAACGTGGTCGAACCGGACGCCGAGGACAGCCAACTGCCGGCCGGCTCGCGGGATCCGTCGCGCGCGACCACGAAGAGGCGGCACTGCTCCCCCGCCGGCACCCCGGTCACCGTGGCGCTGACCCGCACCCAGCCGGCCGCCGGCCGGACCGTGGCGCTCATCGACACCCCGGTCTCCGCGTCGGCGCCCGCTCCGGTACGGGCGCCGGGAACGGTCGGCGCGACGGCCACCGGCCTGGCTGTCCCCCGGCCGACCACCGCGCCGGCACCGAGCGCCACGACCACGGCGACCACGGCCGCGGCGGCCGCCAGGGCCCTGTTCCGCCATGCTTGCCGGGAGCTGATCCGGCGTACCTCCCGAAGGGTGTTCTGCAGGAGGAAGTCGCCATCCGGCGGCGGCCCGTCCAGGAACGCCTCCGGCGGCAACTCGCCCAGTGCCGCCTCCATCCCGCGGAGATCCTCGACCTCGCGCCGGCACGGCGCGCAGCCGTCGAGGTGGGCCCGCACCGCCGCCTGCTCACCATGCTCCAGAACCCCGAGGACGTACGCCCCGAGCAGCTCCGTCTCGTGCTCGCTCATCCGGCCGCCACCGCCTCCCGCAGCCGCCGCAGCGCGTGATAGCTGCGCATCTTGACCGCCCCGGCCGGCACCCCGAGCGACTCGGCCGCCTCGGCCACGTCCCGCCCCTGGAAGTAGAGCGCCCGCAGCACGTCCCGCTCCTCCGGCGCGAGCGCCTCCATCGCGCCGAGCAGGGCGATGTCCGGGGCCGGGCCGGCGCCCGCGATCTCCCGGACGATCGCGAAGAGCCGGGTACGGGCCGGGCCGTCCAGCACCTCGGGGTCGCGCCAGGCGGCCACCAGCGCCTCCCGGGCCACCGCGTGCCCGCGCGCCGGATCGCCGACCAGCCTCGACGCGTACGCGAGCAGGGCGGCCCCGTGCTCCTCGCAGACCCGACGGATCAGTACCTCGTCGGCGCGCCCGCGGCTCTTCACTCACCCACCTGGAGGACCGAGACGGTGTCGTCGTCGCCGTTCGAGACGTAGGCGAGCCGGCCGTCCGGGGCGACCGAGACCGTACGCGGGCTCTTTCCGACCTTGACGGTGGCGGTCACCTGACCGGTGTGCCCGTCCAGCACCGAAATCGTGTTGTCGCCCTCGTTGACGATGTAGCCGTGCGCGCCGTCGGCCGCCCAGGCCACGCTCTGCGGCTGGTGACCGACCTTGAACGGGCCGGTGCGCTGCAGCGTCACGGTGTCGATCAGGTCGGCCGCGTCGGCGTCGTAGCCGGCCACCAGCACCCGGCGGCCGTCCGGCGAGACCGCGAGGCTGTGCGGCGACTTGCTCACCGGCACCGACCCGAGCAGCTGGTCGGAGCGCATGTCGATGACCGCGACCACGTTGGACTCGTGGTTGGCGGTGAACGCGCGCTGCAGGTCGCCGGCGTAGCCGATCGCGTGCGGGTTGGGCGGCACCGTGATCCGGCCGACCTGCTGCTGCTGGCCGGCCGTGTAGATCTCGATCCGGCCGGCCGAGTGGATCGGCACCCAGACCTGGCCGTCCGGGCTGACCGACAACGCGTACGGCTGCTTGCCGGTGTTGAGGTAATGGTCGACGTCGCGGCCGGCCGCGTCGAGCACGGCCACCCCGCTGCCGGACTTGTCGTTCTCGTACATCGACACGAAGACCTGGCGGCCGTCCCGGGAGACGGCGACGAAGCGCGGAGTGTCCCGCAGGGTCACGCTCGACACCTGGCGGGTGCCGGTGTCCACGATGGAGAGCACGTGGGAGCTCTGGTCGGCCACGTAGAGGGTGCGGCTGTCCGGTGAGACCGCCATCCCCTCCGGCTCGTTGCCGACCTTGATCGTGCCGATGACGGTGGGCTTGGCGACGCTGACCACCCGGTGCGCGAGCGGTTCCGCGTTGAGCGTGGCGACGGGGGTGGGCGCGTTGCCAGCCTGGGCGGTGCCGGCTACGAACGCCGGGGCCGAGGTAGGCGGCGGCGCGGCGAGGAGGCCGTCGCCGTTCGGCTGGTCGTTCACCAGGGCCCAGGCCACGCCGACGCCGCCGAGCAGCACCAGCGCGGTCAGCCCGCCGATCAGCGCGACCGCACCGACCCGGCTGCGGCGGCGCGGGCGCGGCGGCGGCAGCACGGTCACCCGCGGCGGCCCGTACGTGCTGAGCCCGTCGACCGCCCGCATCTGCGCCTCGACCCCGCTGCGGGTCATCGGCGGCGGCACGGCCGCCGGCACCTGCCCGGTCACCCGCACGTCGGCCCAGCCGGCCGGCCCGCGCACGGTGACCGACCCGTCCAGCCACTCGGACCGGGGCTGCCAGAGGATGCGCAGTTGACGGCCGGCCAGCATGGCCCGCAGCCCGGGGCCGGAGACGGTGACCGTGGCCGTCGCGGCGGCCAGCGGCGGCCCGTCGACCAGCACGTCGGCCACCACCCGCGGGGTGCCGGGCGGGACCTGTCCGAAGTCGACGCGGTCGGGGCGCAGCCGGATGGCCGTGCGTTCCAGTGCGGCGGCGGCCGCGGCCGAGACGGTCCGGCTGTCGTCCTGGGTGAGCGTTTCGAGGGCCCGGCGCGCGGCAGCGGCCATGGCGAGATCGGCTTCGCCGGCGAGCCGGGACAGCTCGTCCACCGCGGTCAGACGAGTCTCCCGGATCGGGCTGTCGATCTCGGTCGTCACCTGTGTCGGCAGGCCTAGATCACTCATGGTGTCCCCGCGATCATCATGCAGTGACGGTGCTTGTCAGCGTAACCCTGCGGGCAAGATTGGCATCTATTCGATCAAAGATGCGACCCCATCGAGCAGGCGCGCGAGGCCGAACTCAAAGGCCCGCGCCGGGTCGACGGCCGCGTTGTACTCGGCGCCGGCCGCCGCGCCGACGCGGGTCGCGGTGGGGTGCGCGGCCGGGTCGAGCACCTGGGCCAGCACCGGCCCGGCCCGCTCCCACCACTGCTCGTCGGTGAGGCCGGTGCGCCGGGCGACCTGGCCGGCGGCCACCGCGGTACGCGCGGCGCCGTGCACGAAGTCGCCGACCATCTGCACGACCAGGTCCATCTCGACGTCGCCGAGCCCGATGCCGTCGACGGCGCGCAGGTCGCGGTCGTACTTGGCGACCACGTTCGGGCCGAGCGGCGGCCGGCTGGTCGCCACCTGGAGCAGCCACGGGTGGCGCAGATAGAGCGCGAAGTTGTCGCGGGCCACGCCTTCGAGACGGGCCCGCCAGTCCCCGCCGGACTCGTCCGCGGCGGACACCTCGGCGAGCACCGAGTCGAACATCAGGTCGATCAGTTCGGCCTTGCCCGGCACGTACGTGTAGAGCGACATCGCCTTGACCCCGAGCCGCTCGGCGACCCGGCGCATGGAGAGCGCCGCCAGCCCCTCGGCGTCGGCGATCGCGACCGCGGCGGCGGCCACCTCGGCGACGGTGAAGCGCGGCTTGGGGCCGGGGCGCGGGCCCTCGCGGAGGCCCCAGAGCAGCTCGATGCTGCGTTTCGGGTCGCCCCCGCCGGTGAAATCGACGGTCACCCCATACAGCGTACGGAGTCGGCTATACTCGGCCATCTCCGTACACCGTAAGGAGATGTCATGATCACTGCCGAGGGGCTCACCCGGCATTTCGGCTCCACCACCGCTCTCGACGGATTCGACCTCGACGTGCCGGCCGGCACCGTGCACGGGCTGCTGGGCCCGAACGGCGCCGGCAAGACCACCGCGGTGCGGATCCTCACCACGCTGCTGCGACCCGGCTCCGGCCGGGCCCGGGTCGCCGGCCACGACGCCGTCCGCGAGGCCGACCGGGTGCGCGCCCGGATCGGGCTGGTCGGCCAACAGGCCGCGGTCGACGAGCAGCTCTCCGGCCGGCAGAACCTCGAGATGTTCGGCCGGCTGCACCACCTGGCCGCCGCCGCGGCCCGCCGCCGGGCCGCCGAACTGCTCGACCGCTTCGGCCTGGCCGAGGCCGGCGAGCGACCGGCCGCGCGGTATTCGGGCGGCATGCGCCGGCGGCTCGACCTGGCGACCGGCCTGCTCACCGATCCGGCCGTGCTCTTCCTCGACGAGCCGACCACCGGGCTCGACCCGCGGGCCCGCACCGAGGTGTGGCGCACCATCCGGGCACTCGCCGCCGGTGGCACCACGGTGCTGCTCACCACGCAGTACCTCGAGGAGGCCGATCAGCTCGCCGACGCGCTGACCGTGATCGACCACGGGCGGGTCGTCGCGGCCGGCACCGCCGACGAGCTCAAGGGCCGGCTCGGCGACGACCACCTCGACGTCGTGGTGCGCGACCCCGACCGGCTCGGCGAGGCGGCCGCACTGCTGGCCCGGGCCGGCGCCGGCGAGCCACGACTCGACCCGGACCGGCGGCTGGCCAGCGTGCCGGTCCACGACCGGGTCGCCGCCCTGACCGAGGTCGCGCGACAGCTGGCCGACCGCGGGCTGGAGGCCGAGGACCTCGGCGTGCGCCGGCCCACCCTGGACGAGGTCTTCCTCGCCCTCACCGTGCGGAGTGCCGCGTGACGGCGTACTGGATGGTCTCGGACAGCTGGATCCTCACCCGGCGCACGCTTCTGCACTGGCGCAACCAACCGGGGCAGTTGATCCTGGGCCTTTTGTTCCCGGTGATGGTGCTGCTGATGTTCGCCTATCTGTTCGGCGGGGCGATGGCGGTGCCGGGCGGCGGCGACTACCGGGAGTACCTGCTGCCCGGGATGTTCGCGCTGACCATGGCGTTCGGCCTGGAGAACACGTATACGGCGGTGGCGACGGACGCGCAGCGCGGGGTGACCGACCGGTTCCGCACCATGCCGATCTCGGCGGCCGCGGTGGTGACCGGGCGCAGCGTGGCCGACATGCTGAACGCGGCGGTGAGCCTGGCCGTGCTGGTCGGCTGCGGGCTCGCGGTCGGCTGGCGCTGGCATCACGGTGCCGGCGACGCGCTGTTGGCCGTGGCGCTGTTGTTGCTGCTCCGGTACGCCCTGCTGTGGTTCGGCATCTGGCTGGCGCTGGCGGCGGGCCGCCCCGAGACGCTGATGGCGGTGCAGATCCTGGTGTGGCCGCTGGCGTTCCTCTCCAGCGTCTTCACCGCGCCCGAGACGATGCCGGCCTGGCTGGGCACGATCGCGGCGTGGAACCCGCTGTCGGCCACCGCGGGCGCGACCCGGGAGCTCTTCGGCAACCCCGGCCGGAGCGGTCCGGTGTGGCCGGCGGTCGTCTGGCCACTGGTCCTGCTCGCCGTCTTCGGGCCGCTGGCGGTGCGTCGTTTTCGGCGCTTGACGTGACCGGAATGCAAGGGTACGCGGACGGTGGGTGATCTCGCGGACCAAGAACCCTGAGGTAGCTCCGAACCAATTTTGAGAAAACGCTCCTACAGTCGAGAAATGCGGAGCGTCGGCGATCGTCCGGAGATGACGGTGCTCGCGGCCGACGTCGCCGACAAACCAGAGGAAAAGCCCAGGCGGGAGTGGAATACCCCGCAGCTGCGCAAAAAGGCCCTGGTCGTCGCCGTCGTGGTCTGGGCGGTGGCGATCACCGGCATCGTGGTCTTCCGGGGCAACGGGGCCGACACATCGAAGGCCGCCGCCCGGCCGAGCGCCTCGCCGTCCGCGTCGGACGCGCCGCTGACCGTCGCGCAGGTCTATCAGCTCGTGCTGCCGTCGCTGGTCTCGATCCGGTCGACCGGGAAGGCCGGGCCGGCCGCGTCGGCGGCCAAGAGCATGACCGAGTCGTCCACCGGCACCGGCATCATCGCCAACGCGGACGGCACGATCCTCACCGCCAACCACGTCATCGCCGGCGCCGTCGCGATCCAGGTCACCTACACCGACGGCACCACCTCGGCCGCCGAGGTGAAGGGCACCGACCCGGCGCACGACGTCGCCACGCTGACCCCGGCCAAGGGGCCCGAGACGCTGGTGCCGGCCACCCTGGGCGGCGCGGTCAACGTCGGCGACGACGTGGTGGCGATGGGCAACCCGCTCGGGCTGACCGCCAGCACCACCAGCGGCGTGGTCTCCGGGCTCGACCGCACGATGGCCCGCGCGCAGGGCGGCGACATCACCGGGCTCATCCAGTTCGACGCGGCGGTCAACCCGGGCTCCTCGGGCGGGCCGCTGCTCAACGACCGCGGGCAGGTCGCCGGGATCGTGGTGGCGCTGGCCAACCCGACCGACGCGGGCACCTTCATCGGCATCGGCTTCGCCGTACCCATCGGCGCGGCGCTCGGCGGCGGTCAGGGCAACGGCCGCAACCCGCCACTGTAGAAAGAGGGCAGACTGCATGAGCTGGAGCGACACCACGGCCCCCGCCGCCTCGGCCGGCCCGATCGAGAAGGTGCTCTACGAGGTCAAGAAGACCATCGTGGGGCAGGACGCCCTGCTCGAGCGGCTCGTCGTGGCGCTGCTGGCCCGCGGCCACGTGCTGGTCGAGGGCGTGCCCGGCCTGGCCAAGACGCTCGCCGTGAAGTCGCTCGCGCAGGCCATCGGCGGCGACTTCCACCGGGTGCAGTTCACCCCCGACCTGGTGCCGGCGGACATCGTCGGCACCCGGGTCTACCACCAGCCGACCGGCGAGTTCCAGGTGCAGCTCGGCCCGGTCTTCACCAACCTGCTGCTGGCCGACGAGATCAACCGGGCGCCGGCGAAGGTGCAGAGCGCGCTGCTCGAGGTGATGCAGGAGCGGCAGGTCACCATCGGCCGCGAGACGCACCCGGTGCCCGACCCGTTCCTGGTGATGGCCACCCAGAACCCGATCGAGAACGAGGGCGTCTATCCGCTGCCCGAGGCGCAGACCGACCGCTTCATGATGAAGGTGCTGGTCGGCTACCCGAGCGCGACCGAGGAGTTCGTGGTCGTCGAGCGGGCGCTGACGCCCGCCGCGGTCATCCAGCGCATCATCGATCCGGAGACCCTGGTCGGGCTGCAGAACCAGGCCGATCAGGTGTACGTGGACCCGTCGCTGATCGAGTTCGCCGTGCAG
Source organism: Actinoplanes subtropicus (assembly GCF_000721705.1). Classification (GTDB taxonomy): domain Bacteria; phylum Actinomycetota; class Actinomycetes; order Mycobacteriales; family Micromonosporaceae; genus Actinoplanes; species Actinoplanes subtropicus. The sequence continues at coordinate 119,161 of NZ_JOJL01000024.1, read as the reverse complement.
CTCGCCCATGCCACCCGGGAGCCGGCCCGGATCGGCCTGAGCGACCTGGCCCGGTACGTCACCTTCGGCGCCAGCCCACGGTCGTCGATCAGCCTGGTGCTGGCCGCGCGGGCGCTCGCCTACGTCCGCGGCCGGGAATACGTGGTGCCCGAGGACCTCACCGATCTGGCCCTGGACGTGCTACGGCACCGGCTGGTGCTCTCCTACGAGGCGCTCTCCGACGAGGTCAGCCCCGACCTGATCCTCTCCAAGATCATGGCGAACCTGCCGGTCCCGGAGCCGGCGGGGCGGGGCCGCTGAGAGGGGCGATAGTCGTGACGACCACGCCGGAACGGCTGCTGCGGCGCCTGGAGTGGCGGCTCGGCCGCCGCCTCGACGGGCGGCTGCAGGGCGCCTACCGCACGGTGTGGCACGGCGCCGGCATCGACTTCACCGACCTGCGCGTCTACCTGCCCGAGGACGACGTGCGGCACATCGACTGGAACGTCACCGCCCGGGTCGACGAGCCGTACGTCCGGCTGTACACCGAGGACCGGGAGCTGACCTGCTGGCTGGTGATCGACCGGTCGGCGTCGATGCGGTTCGGCGCCCAGGGTAAGGAGTCGGTGGCCACCGATCTGGCGGTCGCCCTGGGCCGGGTGGTCTCGCAGGGCGGCAACCGGGTCGGCGCGATCCTCTTCGACAACGACCGCCAGCAGGTGATCCCGCCGCGCACCGGCCGCGACCAGGTCCTCCGGATCACCCGCGAGCTGATCAAGCCGCCTTACTCGGCAAAAACCGGTAAAACTACCGATTTGTCAAAAATGTTCAGCCTGGCCGCCGCCACCACGATCCGCCGCCGCAGCCTGATCTTCGTGATGTCCGACTTCATCGGCGACCCGGGCTGGGAGCGTGACCTGGCCCGGCTCACCCACCGGCACGAGGTCGTGGTGATCCGGGTGGTCGACCCGGCCGAGCTCGACCTGCCCGACCTCGGCGTGATCCTGGTCGAGGACGCGGAGACCGGCGAGCAGTTGCTGGTCGACACCAGCGATCCGCTGCTGCGCTCCCGGCTGGCCACCCAGGTCGGCGCGCGTGAGGACGCGGTGGCCGCGGCGATGCGTACCGCCGGGGTGGCCGCGCACCGGATCACCACCGACCAGGACCTGCTGGCCGCGCTGGTCGCCATGGTTCAGCAGTCGAGACGGGGACGCCGATGAGCTTCGACTACCCGCTCGTGCTCGGGATCGCCGCCGTGGTCACGGCCCTGGCGATCGCCGGCTATGTCGCCGTCCAGAAGAGACGCGCCGCCGCCCTGACCGCGTCCGGCTTCGCCCCGGTCACGTCACGCCGGGCGTCCATCAGACGACATTTGCCGTACGCGTTGCTGCTCGCCGCCGTGCCCATCCTGATCACGGGTCTGGCCCGCCCCGCGGCCGAGCTCGAGGTGCCCCGGGTCGCCGGCACCGTCCTGCTGGTGTTCGACGTCTCGAACAGCATGAAGGCGACCGACGTGGCCCCGTCCCGGCTGGCCGCCGCGCAGGAGGCGGCGACCGGCTTCGTCGAGGACCAGCCCGAGTCGGTCGACGTCGGCGTGGTCGTCTTCGGCGACCAGGCGCTGCTCACCCAGGCCCCGACCGACGACCACGGCCTGGCCGAGGCCGCGATCCGGCGGGCCACCGCCAGCGGCGGCACCTCGATCGGGCAGGCCATCCTGGTCGCCCTCGGCACGATCACCGGCAAGCCGGTGGCGCTGCCGGCCAACGGCGCCTCCCCGGACACCAAGACGCTCGGCTACTGGCCGTCGGCGACGATCGTGCTCTTCTCCGACGGGCAGGACACCGGCGGGCCGGACACCGAGGCCGCGGCCGAGCTCGCGGCGGCCGCGGGCGTCCGCATCCAGACCGTCGGCGTCGGCACCGCGAAGGGCGGCACGGTCGAGGTGGACGGCTACCAGCTGGCCACCACCCTGGACGAGACGCTGCTCACCAACGTCGCGCACGTCACCGGCGGCGCGTACCACCAGGCCGGCGACGCCGCCGCGCTGGCCGCCACGACCAAGTCGATCGACCTGCGGCTGACCAGCAAGAAGGAGCCGGTCGAGCTGACCGCGCCGTTCGCCGGGGCCGCGCTGCTGCTGCTCGCGCTGGGCGCGTTCCTCGGCACCCGCTGGCACGGGAGGTTCATCTGATGTCGATCAGCTGGCCGTGGGCGCTGCTCGCCCTGCTCGTCGTGCCCGTGCTGCTGCTCCTGCGCTGGTGGATGAACCGCCGGCGGAAGCGCTCGGCGCTGACCGTCTCCAGCGTGGCGCTGATCCGGGCCGCGCTGCCCGGCCGCAGCTCGTGGCGGCGCCGGGTGCCGGTCTGGCTGTTCCTGGCCGGGCTGGTCGCGGTCGGCGCCGCGGTGACCCGGCCGCAGGCGACCGTGCAGGTGCCCTCCAACAACACCTCGATCCTGCTGGCCATCGACGTCTCCGGCTCGATGTGCAGCACCGACGTACCGCCCAACCGGCTGACCGTGGCCAGCGAGGCGGCCCGCAAGTTCGTCAAGGCGCAGAGGGACGGCACCCGGATCGGGCTGGTCGCCTTCTCCGGGATCGCCGGTCTGCTGGTGCCGCCGACCACCGACAAGGACGCGCTGCTGGACGCGATCGACGGGCTGAAGACGGCCCGCGGCACCGCGATCGGCCAGGCGATCCTCACCTCGATCGACGCGATCGCCGAGCACAACCCGAACGTCGCGAAGACCGGCGTGGACCTCGGCGACGCCGCGCCGAACACGCTCGGCGAGTACCAGCCGGACACCATCGTGGTGCTCACCGACGGCTCGAACACCACCGGCGTCGACCCGGTCACCGCCGCCCACCAGGCCGCCGCCCGCCGGGTGCGGATCTTCACGATCGGCTTCGGCACCACCGACCCGGCGCCGATGGTGTGCACTCCCGGCCAGGTGGGCGCCGACCAGTTCGGCGGCCCAGGCGGCTTCCCGGGCGGCGGCTTCGGCGGCCGCGGTGGCGGCGGCTTCCGCAGCCAGGAGATCGACGAGGACGCGCTGCAGCAGGTCGCGGACACCACCGGCGGCCGCTACTTCCGGGCCCAGGACGCCGACCAGCTCGTCGGCGTGCTCAACGACCTGCCCCGGGAGATCGGCCTGCACAAGGAGAAGATGGAGCTCACGGTCTGGTTCGTGCTGCTCGGCACCTTGCTGGTGCTGGCCGGTGCCGGGCTGTCGCTGTGGTGGAACCGCGGTCCCGCTCAGTCCAGGACGGCTCCCCAGCGTTCCCGCACCGCGGCGAGGTAGGCCGGGTCGCTCTCGGCCACCCGCGGGAACGAGCGCAGCCGCTCCCAGGGGCGGCAGGCGTCGATCACCGCGCGGCTGTTGTACGGCGTCGCCCCGTCGGGCAGCATCGGGTCGAGCCGGCTGCCCCGGGTGCGGCGCTGGATCTCGACGTCCTCGGCCGGGTCGGTGCGGGTGGAGATCGCCCAGATCAGCTGGTCCAGGTCGGCCGGGTCGATGTCGGCGTCGACCACCACGACGTACCGGTTCATGTAGGCCGCGGCCGGCAGCTGCGCGGCGAGGTGGCCGACCTGGCGGGCGTGCCCGGCGTAGCGCTGCTCGATCGCGACGCCGACGAACAGCCGGCCGCCGCCGGCCTCGTGCGCCCACGCCTTGACGATCCCGGGCACCCCGGTCGCGACCAGCTCGTCGTGGATCATCGCGGACTTCATCACCGTACGCATGTAGGAGTAGTCGTGCGGCGGGCGGCCGGGCGGGGCGCCGAGCAGGATCGGGTCGTCCCGGTGGTAGAGCCGGACGATCTCCATGGCCAGGTCGGCGCGGCGGCTGCCCGAGTAGTACCCGGTCCACTCGCCGAACGGGCCCTCCTCCCGGGTGTAACCGGGGCGCAGCCATCCCTCGATGGCGAGCTCGCTGCCGGCCGGGATGGGCAGGCCGGTGTCCGGGGCGATGATGACCGGGACGCGTTCGCCGGCGACGGCTCCGGCGTACGCCAACTCGGAGACGCCCAGCGGAACCTCGGTCCCACCCAGCGCGAGCAGCAGCGGGTCGTGCCCGAACGACACGGTGACCGGGGCCCTGCCCTCGCGCGCGAACCAGGCGGCGATGTGCTGGGCGCCGTGCTTGCCGGGGACGGCGGCGATGGTGACCGACCGGCCGTCGTCCTGCACCTCCATCCGGTAGCAGCCGCCGTTGTGCACCCCGGTCTCCGGGTCGCTGGTGACCACCAGGCAGCCGGTGCCGATGAACCGGCCGCCGTCGTGCTGGTGCCAGCGCGGCACCGGGAAGTCGAGCAGGTTGATGTCGCCGGCCACCTGGTTCGCCAGCAGCGGCGCGTCGGTCACCGGCAGCACCGGGAAGTCGGCGGCCGCGGCGGCCCACGCCGACGGCTTGCCGCGCAACGCGTCGACCAGCGACTCGTCGGTGTGGTCGGCGCCCAGCCGCAGGGTGAGGCCGAGCCGCCGGGCCGAGCCGGTGCTGCCGGTCAGCACCCGGCCGGTCCGGTAGCCGGGCACCTCGGAGAAGAGCAGCGCCTTCGGCTCCGGCGAGCGGTAGCTGAGCTCGGCGATCGCGCCGATCTCCAGATCCCAGTCGGCGCCGCGCACGTCGCGCAGCTCACCGATCTTCTCCACATCGGACAGGAAGGTGCGCAGGCTCAGGAGTGGCTCCATGGGAGCCACCATATTCGTATCAACCTATACTCTGGGTCGCGAGCCGCTCGATCCGGCGGTGCAGATTTTCGACGTACGTCTCGGCCTCGGGTTTCATCAGCACGCTGCGCAGGATCCGCGCGCCGTCGGCGCCCCCGGTGACCTTCGGGTGCCGGCGGGCGAACCGTTCGGCGCCGACCCGGAGCGTGCTGAGGAAGACCGGGTCGTCGGCGTCGGTCATGCCGGCGTGCATGATCCGGTTGCTGGCCTCGTCGATGCCGGCGAGCGAGTCGCCGGCGAAGTAGGCGACGATGTCGAGCTCCGGCGGCTGGAAGAGGCGCAGCCGGTCGGACTCCTCGATCAGCTCGGCCCAGCGCAGCGCCGCCCGCCGCCCGGCCGCGAGCACCCGGCCCAGCCCGTCGGCGGTCGGCGGCAGCAGCTGGAAGGTGAGCCACAGCCCGGCCGCCGACGCACCCGCCCGCGAGCACTCCAGGCTGATCTCGCCCAGGTGCAGCTCCTCCGAGGTGAAGTAGGTGTAGGGCGAATCGTGCAGGTAGAAGCGCCCGACCGCGGGGTCTTGGAACAAAACCGCACCGCAGCCGTACGGCTGAAGCCCGTGCTTGTGCGGGTCCACCACGATCGAATCGGCCCGCGCGACGGCCCGCCACGGCTCCGCCGGGATCCCCAGGTCGCCGGCGAGCAGCGTGAAGAATCCGCCGTACGCGGCGTCGACGTGTATCCGTACGCCGTACCGCTCCCGCAGCGCCAACGCCTCGTGCACCGGCTCGATCGCGCCGAGCCCGGTGGTGCCCGCGGTGAGCACGACCGTGCCGATGTCCTCGCGCCGCAGCAACGCCTCGAGCGCGTCGAGATCCATCCGCCCCCGGTCGTCGACCGGCACGGCGTGGCCGGCCACGCCCAGCACCCGGCACATCCGGCCGTGCGTGTAATGCGCCTCCGTGCTGTACGCGATGCCCTTGCCCGGGTGCAGCTCGCGGGCCACGTAGAGGGCTTCCAGGTTGGCGATGGTGCCGCTGGTGGTCAGGTGCCCGAGGTGGGTGTCGTAGCCGAACATCGTGGCCAGCTGCCCGACCACCTCACGCTCCATCGCGGCGGTGGCCGGGCCGCCGTCGAGGGCGTGGTTGTTCGGGTTGATCAGCATCGCGGTCAGGTAGCCGACCACCGCGGCCGGGTGCGGCGGCTTGAGCATCTGGCCGGCGTACCGCGGATGGAAGAACGGATAGTTGTCGGTGAGCCGCTCGGTGAGCCGCCCGAACGCGGCGGCGAACCGCTCGTCGTCGACGGCCAGCGCGGGATGCGGCTCGAAGGGCCCGTACGACTCGGCCCACTCGGCGTTCGCCGCGGCCGCGGCGGCCAGCCACCTGCTCAGATCCACGTCGTCTCCCCCAGATCGTTCGGACCCAAATAAGCATGGGCGGCCGCGAGGCGTCAAGCTCTAGGAATGGCCAAGCTGATCTGTACCGCAATTACCTCGCTCGACGGCTACATCGCCGACGAGAAGGGCACCTTCGACTGGGCGGCGCCGGACGCGGAGGTGCACGCCTTCATCAACGACCAGGAACGGTCGATCGGAACGTATCTGTACGGCCGCCGCCTGTACGACACGATGGTCTACTGGGAGACCGAGGGCGCCTCGCCGGACGAGCCTCCGGCCGTCCGGGATTACGCCGCCCTGTGGCGGGCCGCCGACAAGGTGGTGTACTCGACCACCCTGCTGGCGGCGCGCAGCGAGCGCACCCGGATTTCGCGCGCCTTCGACCCGGAGGCCGTGCGGGCGTTGAAGGACTCGGCCGGCCGGGATCTCAGCGTCGGCGGGGCGGGGCTGGCGGCGCACGCGTTCCGCGCGGGGCTGATCGACGAGGTCCGCCTCTTCGTCACGCCGGTCGTGGTGGGTGGGGGCACCCGCTTCCTGCCGGACGGGCTTCGCCTCGATCTGCGGACGGTGGACGAGCGCCGGTTCGACAGCGGCGTGGTCTACCTGCGGTACGGCCTCCGCCTACCCGGCGACCGGGGCTGAGGTGGGGAGGGCCGGGAGGGTGTGGTTCGCGTACTCGAAGAGGCGGTTGAAGTTGATGTCGTTGAGGTCTCGGCCCTCGCCGATGCGGGCGAGGTAGGGGCGGGATGTCGTCGCGGCCGGGGCCCACGGGGTGGTGGGGTTGAAGCCGGGGCCGATCAGGGAGTCGCGGATCAGGAGTTGGCCGTTCGGGGTGCGGCCGGGGAGGTAGCCGGTGGCGCTCGCGCCCTGGTCCCAGGAGCGGCCGAGGTAGCCGGTCGGGGTCGGGGCGGTGACATAGCCCTGGTCGGCGGTGATCAGGCAGTGGGTGACCAGGAAGCCGTACGGGTAGGCCGGTGCGGTGTTCGGGGCGAAGATGACGCCGCCGGCGGGCTTGCGGGTGGAGACCAGGTGGAAGTTGGTGGCGGTGAAGACGGCGGCCGCCCGGCCGAAGACGAAGTCGGTGTCGCCCTCGATGTAGCTGTCGCGGACGAAGACGCGGGCGATGCGGTTCACGTCGTTCGCGTTGGCCATGAAGGTGTCCTGGCGGCCGATCAGGCGCATGTCCTCGAGCTGGGTGCGGTCGTCGTCGGTGCGCAGGGCGAGCGCCTGGTGGGTGCCCTTGTCGACCGTGTCGAGCAGCGTGTTGGTGATGGTCACGCCCTTGAGCTGCAGGTCGGTGCTCTGCGCCCAGACCACGGTGGCGCACAGGGCGGCGGTGGCGGTGGTCTTGGTGGCGCAGGACTGGAACATCGGCCAGGCCGGGTCGCCCTCGGCGTAGCGGCCGTCGGCGTTGACCAGGGCGGCCCACGCGGCGGGGGTGATCGTGGCGTCGACGCTGAATTCCAGGCGTACGTCGGCGGGGCGGCCCAGGCCGTAGAGGGTCAGCGGCGGCGAGCCGGCCGGGATGAAGACGGTGCCCTGGTAGACGCCGGGGAGGACACCGACGTACTGCCGTTTCGTGCCGCCGGCCCGGTACGCCGCGTTGACCGCCTGCTGCACGGTGGTGAAGCCGTGGCGGCCGCCGACGAGCAGGTCGGGGCGGCGCGGGGTGGCGATCGGGGCGGGGTGCCACGGGTCGGCGACCGGGGCCGCATACGCACCGGAATAGCCCAGGTAGTTGGCCGCGACATAGGGGGTGGCCTCGGCGGCGGACAGGACCGGTCGGGTGGCCGTGCCAGGGGCGGCCATCGAGAGCGCGAGCATGGTCGCGACCACCGCGATGTTCATCGGAGCCTCCTGCAGGAAAGGGCTTTCCTACGCTAGCTCATGATCGATCGATGTCAATAGGATCCGGTCGCCGGCCACGATCTCGGCGACCGCCTCGACGGCGCGGTCCACCTCCTCGACGGTGTTGTAGAGGGCGAAGCTCAGGCGGCAACTCGCCGGTGGGTCGAGGCCGAGCGCATGGTGGGCCAGGGTCGCGCAATGGCAGCCGGCCCGGGACTCGACGCCGCGCCGGTCCAGGGACTCGGCCAGGGCGAACGGGCTGAATCCGGGGACGTTGAAGGCAATCAGGGGAGTGCGGTGCTCCGGCCCGTACACCCGCAAGGTTTTGATCTGAGAGAGGCCGGCCAGGCAGCGAGCCGTCAGATTCGCGGTGTGCCGGCCGATGCGGGCCATCGCCTCCTCGATCGCGATCCGCGGGATCGGGCCGGATCTGCCGAAGAAGGTCGTCGGCATGACGAGGTCGATCAGCAGGCGCAGGGCCTGGGCCGAGACGATCGTGCCGAGGATGTTCGGGGTGCCGGCGGTGTATTTCCAGGGGAGGCTGTTCCAGTCGACGGTCTCCGGGGTGACCCGGCCCTCGGCGATCATGTCGCCGCCGTAGAGGAACGGCAGCGCGTGCTCGAGCAGGTGTTCCTTGGCGTAGAGGACGCCGACGCCGAACGGCGCGAGCATCTTGTGGAACGAGAAGGCCAGATAGTCGACATCCATCGCCCGCACGTCGAGCGCGCTGGTGGGGGCCAGCTGGGCGGCGTCCACCAGCAGCAACGCGCGGCGCTCGCCGGTCGGCTGGGGGTAGCCGCCGGCGTCGGCGATCGCTCGCACCCGGGCCAGGTCGGGCTTGCTGCCGAAGAAGTTGGAGGCGCCCGTGCAGCAGACCAGCTTGGTGCGACGGTCCACGAGGGACGCGAGGTGGTCGAGATCGAGCCGGCCCGAGTCGTCGAAGCGGGCCAGCCGGCACTCCACCCGGCGGCCGAGGCGGGGCAGGATCTCCCGGCACAGCGCGTGCCAGGGCACGTAGTTCGAGTTGTGCTCGAGCATCGTGGTGACCACGTTGTCGCCGTCGCGGAAGTCGGTGAGCAGCGAGTACATCACCGCGTTGATCGCCTCGGTGGTGTTGCGGTAGGTGGCCACGCAGCGGCGGCTGGGCGCGTTCAGCCAGGCCGCGATGGTGGCGAAGGAGGCCTCGAACAGCGCGGTGGTGTGCCGGGACGCCGCCGACTGGCCCCGGTGGACGTTCTCGTACCCGGGGGCGAGGGTTTCCATCAGCTTGATCAGCTCGCGCGGCGGCTGGGTGCTGGCCGCGTTGTTGGTGACCACCCGCTGGGCGGCCGGGAAGTCGAAGTGCGCGCGGATGCGGTCGACATCGAGGGCGTTCATCGCCGTTTCCAGGCGCCGATCATCAGCGGCCAGGTCATCGGCCGGTCCGGGTGCCGGGTCGCGTCGGCCTCCAGCGCGGCCATCGCGGCCTCCATCTCGCCGGCGGTCGCGACGCCGTGCCCGAGCGCGGCCGGAAGCAGGCTGCGCAGCACGCTCGAGATCATCCGGCGGCCGCTGCCGTACGGCTCGATCCGCCCGGCCACGTCGGTGCCGTCCGGCACACCCACCCCGGCCCGGGCGAACAGGGCCGGCAGCGTGGCGCCCACCCGCACGTCGCAGCCGACCGCGCCGAAGGTGTCCATGATCAGCCGGCCGGCCTCGTCGAGCGCGGCCGACGGCGGCAGCACCCCGACCGTGTCCAGGTCGTAGTCCTGCACCAGCAGGTGACCGCCCGGGGCGACCGACTGCCACAGCCGGCGCAGCACGGCGACCCGCTCGGGCAGGTGGAACAACAACAGACGAGCGAAGACCAGGTCGTACGGGCCGGGCCGCCCGGGACCGATTCGTACGCGGTGAGGTCGTGCGCGATCACCCGGCACTGGCGATGCCCGCCGTCGTGCAGCATCCGCTCGGTCCGCGCGGCCAGCGGCGCGTCGGCGTCGATCCCGGTGACCCGGCCGGCCGGGCCGACCCGCAGCGCCATCAGCCGCATCGTCTCGCCCGGCCCGCACCCGGCGTCCAGACATCGGGCACCGGCGGCCAGCCCGACCCGGTCCAGCAGCCGGCCGGTCGCCTCCTCCCACACGCGGGCCTGGAGACGCAGTCGCTCGTACTCCTCCGGCGTCCGGCGGAGCGCGTAATAGGCGGTGCTCTCGGTGGTAGTCATGACCACGATGCTCGGTTGCCTGGACGATTGCTGAATCGTGGATCCGACCACGAGGTTTCGCGGTGCCCCCGCCGGGCCTACCGTCGGACCATGCCTCGCCTGCTGCTGCAGCGCGACGCCGAGATGGCCGCCCTCGACTCCCAGCTCGGCGACGTGCGCGCGGGCGCCGGCCGGCTGATCCTCGTCGAGGGTCCGGCCGGCATCGGCAAGTCCAGCCTGATCGCCGCCGCGGCGCGGGCCGCCGCCGCGGCCGGGATGCGGGTGCTGCGGGCCTGGGGCGGTCCCCTCGAGCACGACGCCGGCTGGGGCATCGCCCGCCAGCTGTTCGCCCCGCTGCGCGTCGGCGCCGAGTGGGAGTCGCTGGCCGTCGGCGCGGCCGCCCTGGCCCGCCGCGCCCTGGACGGCGCGGGCGCCGAGCCGGCGCTGGACGGCGAGGCCATGCACGCCGCGTCGCACGGCCTGGTCTGGCTCGCCTGCGGGCTGGCCGAGCGCGGCCCGGCGCTGCTCGTGGTCGACGACGTGCACTGGGCCGACGCGCCCTCGCTGCGCTGGCTGATCCAGCTCGTCCGGCAGTCCGCCGACCTGCCGCTGGGCATCCTGTGCGCGGCCCGCTCCGGCGAGCCACCGGCCGAGCCCGCGCTGGTGGCCGACCTGCTCGCGGCGACCGCCGAGCCGCCCGTGCGGCCGGCCCCGCTCGGCCCGGCCGCGGTGGCGGCGGTGGTCGACGACCGGCTGCCCGGCGCCGCGCCCGGCTTCGCCGAGTCCTGCCACGCCGCGACGGCCGGGAACCCGTTCCTGCTCGGGGCCCTGCTCGCCCACCTGCGAGCCGAGCGGATCGACCCGACCGAGCAGGTCGCCGCCCGGCTCAGCTCGTTCGGCCCGGAACAGGTCGCCCGGGCGATCGAGCGCCAGCTGTGCCGGTTGCCGGCCGGCGCCGAGACGCTGGCCCGGGCGTTCGCCGTGCTCGGCCGGGGCGCGCCGCTGCGGCACGCCGCCGAGCTGGCCGGCTTGGAGACGCCGGTCGCGGCCCGGCTGGCCGACCGGCTGCGGACGGCCGGGCTGCTCAACTACCGCGAGCTGGTGCACCCGATGGCGGCGGCCGCGCTCTACCAGGGGCTGCCGGCCAGCCAGCGGGCGCAGTGGCACGGCCGGGCGGCGGCGATCCTCGCCCGGGAGCGGGCCGACCCGGAGGCGGTCGCCCTGCACCTGCTGCACAGCGAGCCGGCCCGGGACGCCGAGACGGTGCGGACGCTGCGCGAGGCCGCCCAGGGCGCCGGTCGCCGGGGAGCGCCGGAGAGCGCGGCCGCCTTCCTGCGCCGGGCGCTCGCCGAGCCGCCGCCGGAGCGCGCCGACGAGGCCGACGTACGCAGCCGACTCGGGCTGGTGCTCGCCGCCCAGGCCGGCCCGGACGCGCCCGGCCTGCTCCGCTCGGCCGTCGAGATGGCCGCCGACCCGCGGCAGCGGGCCCGGCTCGCGCTGGCCGGCGGCCGGGCGCTCGGGCTGGCCGGCTACTTCGAGGAGGCGGTGCGGATGTGCCGGCTCGGCCTGGCCCAGCCGTCCGGCGCCGACCCCGAGGTGCTGGCCCGGCTCGAGGCCGAGCTGATCGGCGAGGTCTGCCTGCGCGCGGGCGGCGCGGCCGAGGCGCACGACCTGGTCCGAAGGCTGCCGCCGGAGCTGCCGCTGCGGCCGATCTGCCTGGCCTGGGAGGCGCTCTGCGACGGCCGGCCGGCCGCGGAGCCGCGCGCCTGGCTGGCCACGCCGATCGAGCCCGACGACAACGACTCGATCGTGGCCACCCTGGCGAAGTTCTCACTGATCGTCTACGGCGAGCCGGAGGCGGCCCGGGAGCGGTGCACGGCGCTGATCGACCTGGCCCGGCCGCGCGGCTGGCGGATAGCGCTGGCGCACGGCAGCTTCCTGCGGGCCATGGCGCACCTGCAGGCGGGACGGATCCGGGACGCGGAGGCGGACGCGCGGATCGCGTACGACTTCAAGAAGGCCAACAGCCCGCCCGCGGCGCTGCTCTGGTCGATCTTTCCGCTGGTCGAGGCGCTCACCGAGCTGGACGAGCCGGCCGAGGCGGAGGCGGTGCTGGCGGCCAACCCGTCGCCGCCGGAGGGCTGGATCGCGACCGGCCTGCTGCTGGAACGCCGGGCCCGGCTGCGGCTGGCCCAGCACCGGCCGGCCGACGCGCACGCGGATCTGACCGCGGCGGCCGAGACGTGGAAGCAGCTGGAGGCGAGCCACCCGGGGATGGCGGCGTGGCGGGTGGACGACTCGCGGGCGCTGGTTCAGCTCGGCGACGTGCGGGCGGCGCGGCTGCTCGCCGAGGAGCATCTGGAGCTGGCCGAGCGGCTCGGGCTGCCGGGGCCGCGCGGGGCGGGGTTGCGGGCGCTGGCCGGGACGCTCGGGCACGACGAGGCAATCAAAGTGTTGCGGGAGGCGGCTCTGTTGCTGGCCGATTCGCCGTGCCGGCTGGAGTACGTGCGGGTGCTGGTCACGTTGGGGGCGACGCTGCGGCGGGCCAACCATCGGGCCGCCGCCCGGGAGCCGCTCGCGAAGGCGTTGGGACTGGCCGAGCCGGGCGGGATGCGGCTGCTGGCCCGGCGCTGCCGCGAGGAACTGCGGGCGGCGGGGGCCCGGCCGCGGTCGGCGGACTCGCTGGCGCTGACCCCGGCCGAGCACCGGGTTGCGACGATGGCCGCGCGCGGGCTGAGCAATCGGGAGATCGCCCAGCAGCTGTACGTCACGCGGCGCACCGTCGAGACCCATCTCACGCATGTGTTCCAGAAGCTCGGGTGCGAAACCCGCGCGCAGCTGTCACGGGGCCTCGCCGGGAGCGATCGCCAGTAGCGAGATGATGGCCAGGCCGCGCTGGGCGAAGTCGTTGGTGGCGAAGTCGGCGGCGGTCGGGATCTCCTGGACGCCGTCGACGGTGATGGGGGCCGGCCAGGGTTTGCCGGATGGGTCGTTGAGGAACTGGGTCCAGCCGCGCTTTTTCACCACGGCGTCGTCTGTTTGCTCGCCGGCCCAGGCCGTCACTCGTGAGTAGATCGTCGGGAAGACTCCGGGGTTGAAGTCGAAGCCGAAGTGGGCGATCTTCTCCGCGCTCGGCGCCTGCACGTATCGGGCGTATTCCAGAAATTTCGCTTTAAAGGCGGGCACGTCGACAAGGTCCAGCGCCTCCCACAGGATCTGCTCGCCGCCGAAGGCCATCGCCAGGTTGTAGCCGCCGGTGTAGTCGCCCTTGTTGAAGTTGGTGAGATGGCCGGTCGCGGGGTCGAAGCCGACCGCTCCCCCGGCCTCGCCGGTGAACAGCCCGGCGGGAAATGCCGAAATGTCGGTCATGCCGGTGACGATCCGATCCCGCCAGCGGGTGTCGCCGGTCCGCTCCCACTCGGTGAGCCAGTTGCTGACCAACGCATACCAGTCCGGCCCGATCCGCAGCCGGGTCGGCGCCAGCGTCTGCGGCGGCAGCACCTCGCGCAGCGGCTCCACCGTCAGCAGCGTCCGGTCCGCCCGCAGCGAGGTGCGGATCAGCTCGCCGAGCAGCTCGTCGGCGGTCAGGTAGTAGGCGAACCGCTTGGTGAACGACTCGCCGATCCGGGCCTCCTTCGCGCCGTCGCCCCAGTGCGAGACGTTGTGCCGGGAGCCGAGCCCGGCGAACCGTCCGGCGTGGTGGGTGTCGACCTCGCTGATGTGCCGGGTCATCGCCCGGGCCGAGCGGAAGAAATCAGACCTGCCGGAGCGCAGGAACGCGTACCAGAGCAGGGCGTCCGTGCCGAGCTCGCCGTTGTCCCAGGCGTAGCCGCCGACGTCGTACCGCCACTCGTGCCGGTCCAGGTCGTAGGTGTGCATCACGTCGCCGTAGTTCCAGTAGCCGTACCACTGCCGCTGGTCGACCTGGCCGGCGTAGAAGGCGATCTCGTTGTCCAGCGCGTTCTCCAGCGTCACCCGGGCCGGGGTGGTGCGGTCGGGCAGGCTCCACCGGCCGAAGACGGCGGCCGCGTGATACCACTGCGGGGCGGCGACCACCTGCGGGGTTGCGGTGAGTGCGGCCTCGAGCGCCGCGATGCGATTCCTTGCGGGCGTACGGTCGAAGCCCCACACGATGATCTCGGTGGACCCGACGATCCCCTCCGGGGTGCTGAAGCCCGCTTGCACGTCCTCGTAGGCCAGGTCCAGGCCGTGCGCGCCGGTGTCGTAGTGCCGCAGGTCCATCGCCGGCGCGTACGGCGACCACGACCAGAGCGTCACCTCGGCGGTGGCGCCGGCCGCGCCGCGGATGTCGAGCGCCCGCGGGAACCGCTGCCAGAAGTCGGTGAGCCCGAAGCCCAGCCCGCCGGAGACGCCGCCGCAGTAGCCGAAGCCGCTGGCCCGCTTGCCCCGGCCGGCGTGCCGTAGCCAGCTGCCGGCGGCCGAGGTGCGCTTGGCGACGGTGAAGTGGTCGGCGGAATCCTGGGTGAGCCGGAAGTCGTTCCACTCGGCCAGTTGCTGGTAGCCGGCGCTGACCTGGGTGTTCCACTCGGCGACCGGCGGGGTCGGGGTGCCCGCCACCTGGGCGGCGTCGACTGCGGCGCCGGGGTCGCGGCGCAGGCCGGTGAGCACCCGGACCGGCTCGCCCCAGACGCCGCCCCCGGCGACGCCATAGCGGATGTGCCGGTCGTGGGTGGCGTCGGTCATCGGGACGTCGAAGCGCAGGCCGAGGCCGCGGATGAAGTCACGGGCCGGGTCGGCGTCCCAGGTGAAGCTGTGCACCAGGCGGATCGCCTCGGCGCCGGCGGCGAGGTAGACCCGCAGCGTCCAGGGCAGGATGCGCCGGCCGCCGCGGTGGTACGCGCCGGTGAGCTTGACGACGGCTCGGACCGGACCGGACTGCTCGACGGTGGCCTTCTCGATGGTCGCGCGGTAGGCCGTCCGCACCGGCGTGCCGGCGTCGTCGTCGGGCCGGTCCTGCAGGTCGAGCACCAGGCGGCCGCCCGTCGCCGTGCTCCGGCCGGCCCGGGTTATCGCGCGGATCGGGACGTCGCCGCGGGTCGCCAGGCGCACCTCGAGGACGCCGTTGGTGAGGATCAGGTCGCTGCCGTCCCGGCGTACGGCAATCGGGGTTTCGGGATTTGCGGGGTTTCCGGGGGTCAGGCGGTACGCGGCGGCCTCGGCGCCGGGGGCGATCGCGTGACCGGTCCACTTGAGGGTGCCGTCGGGCCAGTAGGCGAGCGGCCAGGACTGGACCGGGACCGGGGTGCCATCGGCGGTGGTGAGCGCGAGTTCGGTGTCGCGGGCCAGGCGGCCGCGCGGCCACGGGACACCCCAGGCGCTGCCGGTCGTCTCCCGCGGCGGGCCGTCGAGCCAGTGCAGCTCGGCCTCGGGCAATGCGTCCTCCTCGAAGTGCAGGGTGGGAAGCGGGGCGGCGGCGGCCAGCGAGCCGGCGAGCAGGGTCCGGCGGGTCAGCGGTGGTGTCATGGGCCTACCGGTACGCGGTCGCAGTGATCCATGTCAATCGATGTTTTGGTGATCGCGCTCATGATGCGGAAAGCGCTTACCTTACGATGCGGGCGGCCGCCGTTGATCCCTTCGAGTCCCTTTTCGCGTATGGTCACCTGCTTGTCCTCCCCGTCGACCGAGGCCCGACATGACCGACATGAACGACGACCGGCCCGCCACCGCCCAGCCCGCCACGGCTCAACCAGCCACCAGCCAGCCCCCGAGCGGCCAGCCCGCCGCCGCCCGGTCCGCCACCGGCCAGCCCCCGAGCGGCCAGCCCGCCGCCGCCCGGTCCGCCACCGGCCAGCCCGCCACCGGCCAGCCCCCGACCGGCCAGCCCGCCACCGCCCGGTCCGCCACCAGCCAGCCCCCGACCGGCCAGCCCGCCACCGGCCGCGCCGACCGGGTGCGGCCCGACACGGCTGTGTCGAGGTCCGAGCGGCCCGACCCGGTCCTGGTCCGGCCCTACATCGGACCGGTGCCGGACCAGCCGAGCCGGGGGCCCGCGGATGCGCCCACGGTGCTGATCCAGTCCGTGATCGTCGACGAGCCGGCGACGCCGCCACCCGCGCCGCCGCGCCGGCCCCGCCTCGGGGTGCCGCTGCGCCTGCTGATCCTGGCCGGCGGGCTGGCCGTGGCGCTGACGATCGTCGGGTGGCTGGTCTTCGCCCCGGAGAAGCACACGAGCCAGCCGGGCGCGGTGCTGCCGAAGTTCACCACGACGCTGCCGGCGGACCCGGTCAAGGCCTCGGCCCGGCCGTCGGCGTCGCACAGCGCCTCGCCGTCGCCGAGTTCGTCGAGTGCCTCCCCGTCGGCTTCGGCCAGCGAATCGGCCTCGGCCACCGCGTCGCCCTCCCCCTCGTCGACGCTGGCCGCGCCGCCGTCCGCCGACCGGACCGGCAAGATGACCGCGGCGAGCGGCCGCTGCCTGGCGCTGGGTGGACTGCTGGGCGTGGACGGCAGCCCGCTGGTGGTGACCGGTTGCGTAAACCTGCCGGCCCAGAGCTTCACCCTGACGCCCGACGGCACGCTGCGGGTATCGGGCCGCTGCGCCCAGGTGACCGGCGACGCCACCGTCCACATCGAGGGCTGCGGCAGCACGGCGACGCAGCAGTGGCGAGCGGGCCCGTCGCACACGCTGGTCAACCCGTCCACCAACGAGTGCCTGACCGACCCGGGCACGGCCGGCGCAACCGCCAAGACGACCAGGTGCACCGGCGCGACCGCCCAAAGCTGGACCCTCCCCTGACGAAAGCGCGGAAGCTCTCCCGCAGCCACCTCTCCTGGCGCTCCCGCCGCGCCCGCGCCCGCCGTCGGGCCGAACCCGGGGGTGCGCCACAGTGCGCAGAGCGGGCCGCGCCACAGTGCGCAGAGCGGGGCCCGCCACAGTGCGCAGAGCGGGCCGCGCCACAGTGCGCAGAGCGGGCCGCGCCACAGTGCGCAGAGCGGGCCGCGCCACAGTGCGCAGAGCGGGGCCCGCCACAGTGCGCAGAGCGGGGCCCGCCACAGTGCGCAGAGCGGGGCCCGCCACAGTGCGCAGAGCAAGACAGGGCGCCGTGCCGCGCCGCCTAGGGCCGCCGGTCGCGTGCCAGTTAGATCTTGAGGACGCGGCGTTCACAGCCAACGGAAACCACCACTCTTCAGCTGGGCGAACGCAACGACGAAGAGTTTCCGTTCGCGCCGAACGCCGCGTCTTCAAGATCGGCCGGGCTACCGACACGGCGCGCGGCGGTCGCCCGGACGGTCGGCGCCGCAGCGGGGTCCGGCGAAGCAGCAGCCGGCCGAAGCAGCAGCCGGCCGAAGCAGCAGCCGGCCGAAGCAGCAGCCGGCCGAAGCAGCAGCCGGCCGAAGCAGCAGCCGCCCGGGGCGGGGCGGGCCGTTGGCCGGCGGGGCGGGGGGCGTGGTGGGGCCGCTGTGTCGGCGGGGCGGCGGGAGTGGCAGCTCAGCCCGGCGCGGGCGGCAAAGGCTGTCGTTGCAGCCAGGCCGCCTGATGAGGCGGGGCGGTCCCGGCTGCGGTTCGGGACTGGGTCACGCGTACACGTGATGTGGTGAATTTCGGGTTTCGGGTAGAACGGAGGCAAGGTCCACCTCGCGTAGCCGCCATCGGCTATCTGCACTTTGCAGATTGGTTTTCGCACATCGTGATTCGCTGTTGACTTTTGGCTACCTGCAAGTAGCGTGCGCCGCGTCTAATGGAGGGACGGGGTCACGAAGGGGTCACAGATGTCCACCAGCAGCGCGAGCCGGCCGAAACCGGTCTTTCGGGTCCTCTATCAGAGTGACGAGATCACCATCACGAGCTGGCACATCCACGTGGACGGGCTGCGGATCAACGTCTCGGAGCTGTGGGCCGCGGAGCGGCATCTGACCTACAGCTACCCGACGGTCCGGGTTGCGGCGATCACCGCGGGGCTGGAAGTGGCGATCGCGGCGCCGTTCGCGGTCTTCTACGGGTCGGCCCTGATGATCGGGGTGGGGCTGCTCTCCGCGTGCGGGATGGCGGTGGGTGCGCTCAACGACTTCCACCAGAACCCGCGATATCAGGAGATCCACGCGACGCTGCGCGGCCGACGGGTCGTGCTGTTCGGCACGCGGGACCATCGGATCTTCGGGTTCGTCTGGCGCGCGCTGGTCCGCGCGGTCGAGGACAACCGTCAGCTGAGCCCCTACGACTAGCGGTCGAACTCGGCGCCCTTCACGCCGGCGGTGAACGCGGTCCACTGGCCGAGCGTGAAGGAGAGCACCGGGCCCGAGCGGTCCTTGCTGTCGCGCAGCTCGATCGTGTCGCCCATCCGGCGGGCCTCGACGCACTGGCCGTTGCTGCCACTGCGCGTGCTCTTGCGCCAACTCTGGTCGAGCATCCCTGACTCCTAAGCCTGCTGGGCATCGCGAATCTGCGTGATCATCGCGATCGACTCGGACGGCGACAACGCGGACGACCGGAGGTCGTTGAAGACGGTCGTGCATCGGTTGACGTCAACACCCTCAGCGTAAAGGTCTCCGGTCAGACCCTCGATGTAAACCACTCCTTCGTGGTCGGGAAAGCTGAGGATCGCGAAGGACGAGAGCATCGAGGCGTACGCCCCCTCCCGGAACGGGATCACCTGGAGCGTGACGTTCCACAGCTCGGCCGCCTCCAGCAGCGCGGTGAGCTGGTCGTGCATCACCCGCGGGCCGCCGATCTGGCGATGCAGCACCGCCTCGTCCATGACCGCGATGAGCTGCAAGCGGTCCTCCTTGATCAGCTTCTGCCGCTCCATCCGGACCGTCACGCGCTGCTCGATCGCGGACGGGGTCGGCTTGAACGCGTCGGAGTTCGTCATCGCCCGGGCGTACGCCTCGGTCTGCAGCAGGCCGGGCACCACGATGGTCTCGAAGTTCTGCATCTGGTCGGCCGCCGATTCGAGGCCGATGTACTGCCGGTACGCCGGCGGCAGGTCGCCGAACTTGGCCCACCAGCCGCGGCGCTTGCCCTCCCGGGCCATCGACAGCAGCGTCTCGCGCAGCGCGGCGTCCCGCACGCCGTACTCGTCGAGAAGCGCGGTCAGCGCCGGGCCCTTGATGCCGACCCGGCCCGATTCGATCCGGCGCAGCGTGCTCGCGGACACCTCGATGACGTCGGCGGCGCGCTCGGTCGGCATCTTGGCCTCGTCGCGCAGCCGGCGCAGCTGGGCGCCGAGCTGGAACCTCACGAACGTGGGACTGTCCACGGCCGCATTGTGCCTGATCGATGCGGAGGGTTCACTCTTTGCGGTGACGTACCCGTGGTTGCGTAGTTGACCGGGTAAAAGTGCGCGCGCAAACTGACGCCGTGGCGACCGACCACATCCCCGACCGGCCGTCGTGGCGCTGCCGCTCCTGCGGCAACCCGTGGCCCTGCGCACCGGCGCGCCACCACTTGGCGGCGCGGCTGGACAAGGCGGCCCTTGCCACCCACATGTGGGCGCAGCTGGACGACGCTTTCGGCGACCAGCCGACCGGCCCGCCGGCCGAGATGTTCGACCGGTTCATCCGCTGGACACACTGACCGGCGGGCCGCCCCGATCAGACCTCGTGCTGGTACATCACCAGGACGTCGGAGACCTCCAGCGAGCCGTCGCCGTCGTTGCGGGTGATGGTCAGGACGTTGTCGCTCTCCTTGAGCACGCCGTCGTCGATGATCTCATGCCAGGTGCGGGTCGGGTCGGTGCTGAAGGTCGAGGTCAGCACGTCGGAGTTGTTCAGGGTCACCTTCAGCTCGGCGGTGCCCTCCGGGTTGATCTTGAACATCAGGATCGAGCGCCCGGCGGCCAGGCCGGCCGCGCCGAACTTCGGGTAGTCGTGGTCGATGTCCCCGTTGGACTTCGGCAGCTTCACCGAGGTGTCCTGGACGACGGCGTAATCGGTCAGGTTGGGCATTGGTCCTCCTCGTTTCGTTGGCTTGCTGTCCCGAGCGTCGCCCGGCCCGCTGGAACGACCGCTGGAACGCGGCCTGGACCGGGCTAATCTGAGCGCGACGCCCCACGGGAGGCCGGATGGACGTGGCCCTGCGCTTCGAGCTGCTCGGGCCGCTGCGGGCCCGTCGGGGCGAGAGCGTCGTCCGGCTCGGTTCGGCGCAGCGCCAGGCGGTGCTCGCCACGCTGCTGCTGCGGCCCAACCGGCCGTTCGGCCGGGATCGGTTGATCCGGGCCGTCTGGGGCGAGGAGCCTCCCGCGTACGCCGTGAACCAGCTGCAGAAACACGTCTCCGCGCTGCGCTCGGCCCTGGCTCCGGACCGCCTGCTGAGCTGGACCGAGCACGGCTACGTGCTGGCCGTCCCGCCCGGGCGCCGGGACCTCGACGAGTTCGAACGCCAGGTCGCGGCCGGCCGGGCGCTGCGCCGCGACGGCGACCTGGCCGGCGCACTCGCCGCCTGGCGCGCCGCCCTCGACGTGTGGCGCGGGCCGTTCTGCGACGGTCTGCCCGGACTGTACCTGGCGGCCGAGCGACACCGGCTGGACGAGCTGCGGCTCGCGCTGGCGGCCGACCGGGTCGAGACCGAACTGGAGCTGCACGGCCGGGTGGAGATCGACGAGTTGCGCCCGATCGTGGCCGAGCACCCGGCCGACGAGCGGCTGCGCGGGCTGCTGATGCTCGCGCTCTACCGGGACGGCCGGCGGGAGGCGGCGCTGGCGGAGTTCCGCCGGCTGACCCGGCTGCTGCGGGACGAGCTCGGGGTGGAGCCGACCGCCGCCCTGCAACGCCTGCACCGCCGGATGCTGGACGCCGATCCCGGCCTCGACGCGCCGGCGGCGGCCCGGGTCGCGCCCGCGCAGCTGCCGCCGGGGCTGCCCGAGTTCGTCAACCGGGCGGACGAGCTGGACCGGCTGGACGCGCTGGTCGACGGGCGGGACAGGGCGACCGTGGCGGTGCTGGCCGGCACCGCGGGCGTGGGCAAGACCAGTTTGGCCGTACGGTGGGCGCACGGCGTCCGGGCCCGTTTCCCGGACGGGCAGCTCTACGCCGACCTCCGCGGCTTCGACCCGGACGGCGAGCAGGCCGACCCCGGCGAGGTGGTCCGCGACTTCCTCATCGCGCTGGCCGTCCCCGCGCACGCCGTGCCGCCCGCGCTGACCGGCCAGACCGCCCTCTACCGCAGCCTGCTCGCCGGCCGCCGGATGCTGGTGCTGCTGGACAACGCGCGCAGCAGCGAACAGGTGCGCCCGCTGCTGCCCGGCACCCCCGGCTGCCTGACGCTGGTGACCAGCCGCAACGACCTGACCGGCCTGGTGGTGGCCGAGGGCGCCCGGCCGGTCGCGCTCGACCTGCCCGGGTACGCCGCGGCCCGGCTGTTGCTGCGCGCCCGGCTCGGCGCCGAGCGGGTCGCGGCCGAGCCCGGCGCGGTGACCACGCTGATCGGGGCGTGCGCGCGGCTGCCGCTGGCCCTCGCGGTGGTGGCGGCGCGCGCGGTGACCCGGCCGGGGCTGTCGCTCGGCCAGGTGGCCGAGGAGGTGCGGGAGGGCTTCGCGGCGCCGGCCTTCGTGGCCTCGGTCGAGGACCGGTCGGCCGACGTGCGGGCCGCGTTCGACTGGTCGTACCGCCAGCTGAGCCCGCCGACGGCCCGGTTGTTCCGGCTGCTCGGGCCGCATCCCGGGCCGGGTTTCGGGGTGGCGGCCGCGGCCAGCCTGGCCGCCCAGCCGGTGGCCGCGACCCGGCGGGCGCTGGCCGAGCTGGCCGGGGCACACCTGATCGGGGAGCGGGCCGGCGGGCGGTTCGAGCTGCACGACCTGCTTCGGGCGTACGCGATCGGCCGTCACCGCGACGAGGACCCGGTGGCGGACCGCGAGGCCGCGAGCATCCGCCTGCTCGATCATTACCTGCACTCGGCGCACGAGGCGGACATGCTGCTCAAGCCGCATCGCGACGACCGTTCCCCGGTGGAAGGGGCGGCGGCCGGGGTGACGGTCGCGGCCTTCGCGGACCGGCGGGAGGCCGCGGGGTGGCTGGCCGGCGAGCGCCCGGTACTGCTGGCGATGGCCCGGCACCGAGGCCACGAGGACAAGGTGGTGCGGCTGGCCTGGACCATGGTGTCGTTCCTGGACTACGCCGGGCACTGGCAGGACAAGGTGGACGTGCTGACCTCGGCGCTGGCGGCGGCGACCCGGCTGGACGACCCGTCGCTGCGGGCCGAGACGCGCCGGATGCTGGGCTCGGCGCTGGTGCGGCTCGGGCGGTTCGGCGAGGCGGCCGCGGAGCTGGAGTCGGCGCTGGCGCTCTTCGCGCGGCTCGGGGATCCGGGCGGCCGGGCTCGGGTGCACCGTACGGCCGCCTGGGTTTTGGAACGACAGGGCCGCGACCGGGAAGCCCTCGACCGCGCCCGGCTGGCCCTGGCGTCGCATCGGGAGGCCGGGAACGACGCGGGCGTGGGCCGGGCGCTCAACGCGGTCGGCTGGTTCCACGCCCGGCTCGGCGACCATCGGCGGGCCCTCGCCCGGTGCGCGGCGGCGCTCGACCGGCAGCGGCGCATCGGCGACCGGTTCGGCGAGGCGGAGACGCTGGACAGCCTCGGGTACATCCATCGGCGGCTCGGGTCGTACCCGGCGGCCGAGGTGCACTACCGGCGGGCGGCCGGGCTCTACCGCGAGTTCGGCGACCGGTTCAACGAGGCGGACACGCTGGTCTCGCTCGGCGACACGTGCCGGGAGGACGGGCGGCTCGGCGCGGCCCGGGACTGCTGGCGGGAGGCGCTGGAGATCTTCGAGTTCCTGGAGCATCCGGAGACGGCGGCGGTGCGTGACCGATTGCTGACGGCGCCTTGACCCGGGCGGCCGGGCGCGCCGAGCATGGGTGGCCGGAGGTCACGATGACGACCACGACCATTACCCGGCAAGACCTCGACTCCCTGGCCGAGAAGCTCGCCACCGTCCAGCTCAGCGAGCAGGAGCAGACGGTGCTGCTGGCCCTCTTCGCGATCGCGGCCGACGCGCTCGGCCGCACCCTGCCCGACACCCGGGTCGTTCGCAGCGTGCCGGGGGTGACGGTCGCCCACGGTGCGGAGCTGCCCGACCTGTCCACCATCTTCGACCAGGCGTTCGCGCCGGCGCTGACCGCGGACGGGGGCGGCGGCGGGTCGGACGACACGGTCAAGGTGCAGCTGGGGAAGATCGGGCGGTGAGCCCGGCCGGCGCCTCGGTGGTGCTGGTCTCGATGCCGTTCGCGGATGCCGATCGGCCGTCGCTGCAGCTGGGCCTGCTCAAGGTCGCGGTGGAAAAAGCGGGATTTGCCGTACGAACGATGCACGCTTCTCTGGATTTCGCATCCTTGGTCGGGATGTCGGCGTATCGGATGCTGGCGGCCCACCGGGGGCGGCAGTTCGGGGACTGGCTCTTCTCGGTTGCCGCATTCGGCCGCGGCGCGCCCGATCCGGCCGGCTCGATCGTGGCGGATTTCGGTTCCGAGGTGCCGCCGCTCGATCTGCTGGAGCTGCGGGATCGGGTGGTGCCATCCTTTCTCGACTCGTTGGCCGGTGATCCCGCTTGGCGCGCCGCGCAATTTGTCGGGTTTACCACGACATTTCAGCAGAATGTCGCCTCGTTTGCGCTGGCACGGCGGCTCAAGGAGCGGTATCCGGGGATCGTCACTGTCTTCGGTGGGGCGAACTTCGACGGGGTGATGGGGGCCGAGTATCACCGTGCTCTGTCCTGCGTGGATCACTTCGTCTCCGGGCCGGGAGAGGCCGCTCTGCCGTTGCTGCTCGGGGCGCCCCCTTCGGACATTTCCGGGATTCCCGATTTCGATGAGTACTTCGAGCGGGCGGAGCGGCTCGGCCTGCTCGATCGGGAAAGCGTGCTGCTCCCGTACGAGTCGAGCCGCGGCTGCTGGTGGGGCGAGAAACACCATTGCACGTTCTGCGGCCTCAACGGCGAGACCATGCGCTATCGAAGCAAGCCGCCGGAACAGGTCCTCGCCGAATTGGACACGCTGGCCCGGCGCTATCGGACCTTCCGCTTCGAGGCGGTCGACAACATCCTCGACCCGCGCTATCTGACCACCGTCATGCCCGCGCTCACCTCGGCCGGCTACGACCTGTTCTACGAGGTCAAGGCCAACCTGAGCCGGGCCGATCTGCGCCTGCTGGCCCGGGCGGGCGTCCGGCGGCTGCAACCCGGGCTGGAATCGCTCAGCTCGCGGGTGCTACGGCTCATGCGCAAGGGCGTACGCGCCGCGCAGAACGTCTGCCTCCTGAAGTGGGCCCGCTACTACGACATCGACATCGCCTGGAATCTGCTCTGGGGCTTTCCCGGTGAGACGGCCGACGACTACTCCGCCCAGGCCGCCGCCATCCCGAGCCTCGCCCACCTCCAACCGCCCGGCTCGGCCGACCGCATCTGGCTCGAACGCTTCAGCCCGCTCTTCGCCGAGGCGGTCTCGCCCGAGCCGGAGCCGAGTTACCGCTACGTCTACCCGTCCTCGGTGGACCTCTCGAGGGCCGCGTATTTCTTCGAATGGCCGTCCCCGCTCGACGATGCGGTGTATACCGGCGTCCGTTCCGCGGTCGGCCTCTGGAACAGCAATTGGGCTTCCCTCGAACGGCCGACGCTGACCTACCGCGCCATTCCCGGCCTGCTGCAGATCCAGGACCGCCGCCCCGCTTTCCCCCGTGGCACCTATACCTTTCCCGACCCGGTCGCGGCCATCTATCTCGCCTGCGACGAGCGGCCACGCTCCGTTGCCGCGATCGCCCGCGAGGCCGGCGTATCCGAGAAGATGGGACAAAATGCCATTGCCGAGCTCGCGGCCCGTGGCCTGCTCTTCCTCGACGAGGACCGCGCGATCGGCCTGGCCGTCCCGGCGGTCCCCGGCCGTTAGGCTCGTTGACCATGCACAAGCTCTCCCGGGCGGAGGCGAGGCGCATCGCGGTCCGGGCCCAGCTGCTCGACGCCGCGCGCCCCGACAGTCTGCTCGACGCCGTCCATGGGCTGACCCTGCTGCAGGCCGACCCGACCGCCGCCGTCGCGCCGAGCGCCCACCTGGTCGCCTGGAGCCGGATCGGTTCGGCGTACTCCCCCGCCGATCTCACCGCGGCGCTCGCCGAACGCACGCTGATCGAGCTGCGCGGCATGATCCGCCCGGCCGAGGACATCGCGCTCTACCGCGCCGAGATGGCCGCCTGGCCCGGCCGCGGCAAGCTCCTCCGCTGGCAGGAAAACCTTCTGGATTGGGTACGGGCGAACGACGGCTGCCGCCGGGACATCCTGGCCCGGCTCGACGCGGAGGGCCCGCTGACCACGCGCGAGCTGCCGGACACGTGCACGGTGCCGTGGCGGTCGAGCGGCTGGAACAACAATCGCAACCTGGATCGGCTGCTCGACCTGATGGTGCAGCGCGGCGAGGTGGCGCTGGCCGGCCGGCGGCGCGGCGACCGGATCTGGGACCTGGCCGAGCGGGTCTACCCGGACGAGCCGGCGGTCCCGCTCGAGGAGGCGCTGCGCCGCCGCGACGAGCGGGAGCTGGCCTCGATGGGCCTGGTCCGCGGGCGGTCCACCCAGGTCGAGCCGTTCGTCGGCGAGCCGGCCGTGGTCGACGGCGTACGGGGAACGTGGCGGCTCGATCCGGCCCAGCTGGACCGGCCCTTCGAGGGGCGGGTCGCGCTGCTGTCCCCGCTGGACCGGCTCGTCTTCGACCGCAAGCGGATGACCGACCTGTTCGAGTTCGACTACCAGCTGGAGATGTACAAGCCGGCCAAGCAACGGCGATGGGGCTACTGGGCCCTGCCGATCCTGGTCGGCGACCAGCTGGTCGGCAAGGTGGACGCGACGGCCGACCGGAAGGCGGGCGTGCTGCGGGTGGACGCGATCCACGAGGACATCGCCTTCGACGAGGCCGCGGTGGGCGCCGAGCTGGCCGAGCTCGCGGACTGGCTCGGGCTGGAGCCGGTGGGGTCGATCGCCGCCTGATTGCATCGATCGCTCTCGATCGCTATCGTCCCGCGTCAACGACAACAACGATCACCGGGGTGATGTCGTGGGAACACCTCCGGTGTGGAGGAGGTCCCCCATGCGTCGCCCCACGATCCCCCTGCTCGCCGCCGCCGCGCTGATCCTCGCGCCGGCGGCCCCGGCCCACGCGGCCACCACCATCACGGTCGCCGCCGACGGCTCCGGGAACTACACAACGATCCAGGCCGCGCTGTCCGCCGCGAAGTCCGGCGACACCATCTCGGTGAAGGCCGGCACGTACCACGGCCAGGTCTCGATCGCGTCGGCCAAGTCGGGCATCACCATCAAGGGCGCCACCGGCACCGCCACCGACATCGTCATCACCGGGAACACCCCGCAGTCCAGCGGCGGCCCGACGGTCAGCGCCACGGTGCTCAACCTCGCGGCCAACACCACCATCACCGGGGTGACGATCGCCAACACGTACGGGTCGGGCAGCCAGGCCCTCGCCCTCTACGCCGGCGGCGACCGGCAGACCTACCGCAACGTCCGGCTGCTCGGCTACCAGGACACCTTCCTGTCCTGGGGCGGGACCGGCAGCAAGCAGGTCCGGCAGTACGTCTACAAGAGCTACATCGAGGGCGCGGTCGACTTCATCTACGGCAACGGGGCGCTGGTGATCGACAGCTCGACGATCCACTCGCTCAACCTCAACAGCAGCAACAACGGCTACATCACCGCCGCCGCGACCAACGCGTCCAACCCGTACGGCATCCTGATCACCCGCTCGACCCTGTCGTCCAGCGCCGCCGCCAAGACGGTCGCCCTGGGCCGCTGCTGGCACGCCGGCGGCGCCGCCGACTCGATCGGCCAGGTCCTGGTTCGCGACTCCGCGCTGGGCGGCCACATCCGCCAGGCCGGCGCGTGGCAGGACATGAGCGGCTTCTCCTGGAAGACGTGCCGCTTCAACGAATACAACAACTCGGGCGCCGGCGCCTCCCAGGGCACCTCGGACCGCCCGCAGATGAGCTCCGCCACGGCGGCCAACTACACCGCCCAGAAGTACCTGGCCGGCTCCGACGGCTGGAACCCCGTCCAGTAACCCGTCACGGCGCTGCGGCGAGCACCCGCCGCAGCGCCGCCCGGCCGGCCGGGAGCCAGGCCGGCTTGCCGCCGGGCAGGCCCCGCTCGCCCATCCGCCCGATGCTGATGAGGACCAGGGCGCGCAGCACCGCCCAGCCGCCGGCGCGCCGGATCGTCGCGTCGTCGGCCACGCCGTACGCCTCGAGGAACCGCGGCGCCGCGCCGGTGGGCAGCAGCACCCAGGCGGCGGAGAGATCCGCGGCCGGGTCCCCCGCGCTCAGCTCGCCGAAGTCGACCACGCCGCTCAGCGTCCCGTCCGCGACGACGACGTTGGCCGGATGGAGGTCACCGTGCACCCACAACGGCGGGCGATCCCACTCCGGCGCCCCCACGGCGTCCTCCCAGACCCGTCGTGCCGCGGCGCGCTCCCCGCCGTCGAGAACGGACAGCCAATTCTCGATGCCGTCGGCGTGCGCGGTCAGCGGACCGCCGTGGGTGGGGCTGGTGGGCACCTCCGCCGGCGCCGGGCGATGCAGCGCCCGCAGGAAGCCGGCGAGGCGGTCGGCCGCATCCGGCCGGCTGATCGGTTCCTGGTCGGCCGCCACCCCGGCCACCCACCGGTTGACCGACCAGGTGTCCGGGAAGCGCGCGGACGGCTCGCCGATCTCGACGGCCTCCATCGGCGGCCAATCTACAGGTCGAACTCGCCGTCCTTGGCGCCGCCGACGAAGGCCTCCCACTCGCGCAGGTTGAAGACCAGGGCGGGGCCGTCCGGGTTTCGGGAGTCGCGGACGGCGACGATGCCCGGGATGTTGTCGGCGACCTCGACGAAATCCTGGTCACCGGCCGAGCGGCGGCTGCGGCGCCAGACCGCGCCGGACAGGTCCGTGGCGGAGGTCATCGCGGTCAGGACCGCAGGTCGAACTCGCCGTGCGTCACGCCGTCGATGAAGGCGGCGAAGACGGCCCGGTCAAAGGCGAGAACCGGCCCGCCGCGGTCCTTGGAGTCACGGACCAGGATGGTTTTCCGCTGGGGAGCCACCTCGACACAGGCGCCA
The DNA here is from genome assembly GCF_000721705.1 of Actinoplanes subtropicus. Classification (GTDB taxonomy): domain Bacteria; phylum Actinomycetota; class Actinomycetes; order Mycobacteriales; family Micromonosporaceae; genus Actinoplanes; species Actinoplanes subtropicus. Next base: position 91,047 of record NZ_JOJL01000024.1, on the reverse strand, counting down.
CCGCTGCTTCGCGTGCTCGTCCGCCAGCGTGGCGTTTCCTCGTGACCGTCCACGGCCAGTTCACCACCTATCTAGACCGGCCGGAGGCGCCGTTGCACGCGGCCGGGAGAAGTATGCCCGTTATGACCGGTTTAGCATAGCCGGACGGGAACCTCAGCGATGGTAGTCCACCCCCAGGAAATTTCCTAACTGCACTTTGCAGATCCAGCGGCCGGTCCTGAGTTAACGTTTAGGGACGATCACGGAGGGAGGGCTCATGACCGAAGGCGTGGGACCGGCGCTGGCTCGCATGCGGCTCTCCAACCAGCTGCGGGAGATGCGCGAGGACCGGCCGGCGGCCGAGGTCGCCCGGGCGATGCACTGGTCGCTCTCCAAGCTGAACCGGATCGAGAACAACAAGGTCACGATCCAGCCGATCGAGGTGGAGGCGCTCGCCCGCCACTACGGCCTCACCAACCCGGCCGAGGTCGGCCGGCTGGTCGAGCTCTCGGTGGCCTCCCGCCGGCGCATGTGGTGGCGGGACGAGCACGAGCACCTCGGTGAGGACTTCCTGAACTTCATCGCCTTCGAGAACGACGCCTCGCACCTCTACGGCTACCAGGCCACCTTCGTCCCGGCCGCGCTGCAGACGGCGGAGTACGCCATGGCCCTCACCTCGTCGATCCTCCGCAAGCCCGCCCGCGACCCGCGGGTGCGCAAGATCGTCGACGTCCGGCTGAAGCGGCAGGAGACGTTGCGGGCGAGGCTGGCCGGCGACAACCCGCCACACGTCAGCCAGGTGATCGACGAGGGTGTCCTGCTGCGGCCGGTCGGTGGCGATCAGGTGATGGCCGCCCAGCTCGACCACCTGGTGGCGATGAGCGCCCAGGCGAACATCGAGATCGTCGTGACGCCCTTCCGCCTCGGCGTCCATCCCGGACTCGGCGGCTCCTTCGAACTGCTCACCTTCTCCGAGGACGACGACCTGGACGTGGTCTTCATCGAGACTCCCGCTGCCGATTTCCTCCTCGCCGACGCGGAGGAAACAGAGCCGTTTCGTGAGATCATGGACGAACTGCTCGCCACCGACGCGGCCGGCGACAGCCTCGACCGTGCGGTGGCCAACGCCGTGCAGGCCCTCCGACAGTAACGACCCGATTTCACGCATCGCGAAACCGGTCATGGTCCATTTCCGGCCAGGACAGTCGAGCTTCTCTTCCCGCTCGAAACGTTCTCGGTATCGTTGTTGTCACTCGCTGTTGATCCCTCGAGAGGAGCCCCTCTCCTTCCATATCCATAGCCCGCCTCAGGACGACGCCGAAGTCGGACCTCGCTCGCAGAGAGGCTCGTCATGCCAGAGATCATCGGACCGGCGGCCGCCCGCGATCGGCTCCGCGCACGTTTGCGGGAGCTCCGCGAATCCCGCGGCCTCGCACCCGCCGAGGTGGGGCAGCGACTGAACTGGTCGGCGTCGACCATCGACGAGGTGGAGTCCGGCCTCCTCCCGCTCCCGCCGCTCGAGGTGGACGCGCTGCTGGGCGTGTACGAGGTGAGCGGGCCCGAGGCGGAACGGCTCCTGCTGCTCGCTCAGGTCGCCTGGTCGCGTCCGTGGTGGGCGCTGCACGGGCTGACCGACGAGTACCAGGACTACGTCGCCTACGAGGCCGAGGCCACCCGAATCAGCATCTACGAGCCCCTGGTCGTCCCCGGTCCGCTGCAGACCCCGCGGTACGCGCGAGCGGCGACCGCGGTCATCCTGGGCCGGCCCGAGGACGATCCGGTCGTGGTGGCACGAGTCCGGGTGCGCGCCGAACGGCGGAGCCGGATCGCGGCTCGGCCGGACGTCCAGTTCTTGGCGATCGTGGACGAGATCGTCCTACGCCGCGTGATCGGCGGTCCGGAGCTGATGACCGAACAGTTGGGCCACCTCGCCTCCGCCGCGGAGAACGGAAAGGTGACCCTGGTGGTCATGCCGACCAGCGAGGGCGGACATCCCGGCCTGGGCGGCATCTTCGAACTGCTCGAGTTCGGCAACGACCCGAGTCTGACCACCGTGCTGCTCGAGTCGACGATCCGCGACCAGATCGTGCGCGGCATCCACGTGCACGACGTCTACCGGCCCATCCTGGACTCCTTGCTCGCGACCGGCTTGCGCGGCGCCGACGCCGTCGCGCTGGTGCGGCGGATTCAAGGCGAGATCGGAAGTTGACCACGCCGGCCGGCGCCGTGGTGGGAACGGCGGGGTAACGTGGTTCGAACCGGGAGCGTCGGGTGGGCGGACGGGGGCGGACACCATGCCGGATGAGGTCGGCCAGGCGGTCGCCCGGGAGCGTCTGCGGTCGCGGCTCGTCGAGTTGCGCCGGCTGAGCGGGCTGACGCCCGACGCGGTCACCTCGCGGACGCACTGGTCGCTGTCCAAGTTGAACCGGATCGAGACCGGCGCGGTCACCGTTCAGCCGCTGGATGCCCAGGCGCTGCTGCAGATCTACGGGATCCACGATCCGGGGGAGGTCGCGGCGCTCACCGATCTCGCGATCGCCGCCCGGCGCCGGCAGTGGTGGAGCGGGTTCCAGCTGGAGAGCGAGGTCCGGGATTTCGTCGCGTACGAGAGCACGGCCGCGCGGATCACCGCGTACCAGGCGCTGCACATTCCCGACCTGCTGCAGACCGAGGCGTACGCGCGGATGGCGCTCACCGCCGCCGCCGGGAAGAAGCCCGACGACCCGCGGGTGCAGAGCGCGCTGGAACTGGTCATGCGGCGCCAGACCGAGCTGGACAAGCGGGTGCGGCTGACCGCGGTGCTCGACGGCGCCGTGCTGGAACGCCGGATCGGTGGCGCCGCGGTGATGCGCGGGCAGCTCGACCGGCTCCTGCAGGTGGTCGCCGACCAGCAGGTGCGGCTGGTCGTGGTGCCGTTGCGGCACGGCCTGATGCCCGGCCCGGGCGGCGGCTTCGAGCTGCTGGAATTCGCCGGCGCGGAGGATCCGGACGTGGTCTTCGTCGAGTCCCCGGTGCGGAACGTGCTGATCCGCGACAAGGACGTGATCGCCGGCTATCACGACGCCGCCGACACGCTGATCGACTCGGGCCTGACGAAGGACGCGGCGATCAGGGAGATTCGCCGGGTTCGGAGCGATCTGTAGGCGGCAGCACGACCGTGCGCAGCGGCGGGAAGCCGTTGAAGCCGACCGAGGCATACGTGGCGGTGTAGGCGCCGGTGCCGTGGATCTGCACCAGGTCGCCGGGGCGCAGTGCCATCGGCAGGTCGTAGGTCGTGTTCTGGTAGAGGATGTCGACGCTGTCGCAGGTCGGGCCGGCCAGCACGACCGGGCCGGTGCGGGCGCCGTCGTGCGGGGTCGTCAGCCGGTAGCGGATCGCCTCGTCCTCGGTCTCGGCCAGGCCGCCGAAGCGCCCGACGTCTAGGTAGACCCAGCGCGGCTCGTCGGCGTACGACTTGCGGGAGACCAGCACCACCTCGGTGTGCAGCACCCCGCAGGGCGCCGCGATGTAGCGGCCCGGCTCGATCATCAGGCTCGGCCGGGCAGCCGGGAAGTGCCGGTCGACGGCGGTGGTGATCGCCGACGCGTACGCCGGGATCGGCAGCGCCGGCGCGAGATAGTCCACCGGGAAGCCGCCGCCGCAGTTGAGCAGCCGCAACGCGATCCCCTCCGCGCGCAGCCGGGCATACAGGGCGGCCGCCTCGGCGATGCTCGGCTCCCAGCGCCCCGGGTCGAGCTGCTGCGATCCGACGTGGAAACAGATCCCGGCCGGGTCGAGGCCGTTGCGGGCGGCCCAGCGGATCAGGTCGGCGGCCATCTCGGGGGCGCAGCCGAACTTGCGGCTCAGCGGCCAGCGCGCGCCCTGGCTCGAGGCGAGCACCCGGCAGATCACGGTCGACCCGGGCGCGTGCTCGGCCAGCTTCTCCACCTCGCCGAGGCTGTCGAAGGCGAAAATCCGAACACCCTTGCCGTACGCGTACGCAATGTCCTCGGCCTTTTTTATGGTGTTTCCGAACGACAACACGGACGGATCGGCCCCCGCGGACAGGCAGAGGTCGACCTCGTTGCGGCTGGCGACGTCGAAGTGGCAGCCGGCCTCGACCAGCTCGCGCACCAGCAGTGGCTCGGGATTGGCCTTGACCGCGTAATACACCGGCACGCCGGGAAAGGCCGCGGCGATCCGGCGGTACTGGTCGGCCGCGACCGCGATGTCGATGAGCAGGTATGGCGTGTCCATCAGGGCAACTCCATCAGGGCAGCTCGATCAGGGCAGCTCGATCAGGGCAACGGCTCGCCGAAGGTCTCCCGGATGCGGTAGAGGTCACGCATCCGCGGTTCGGTGCTGCCGGCCACCCACCGGCTGATCGTCTTGGTGGAGACGTCGAGCTTGCGGGCGGCCGCCTCCATGGTCAGCCCCTCCTCGCGGAGCCGGCCGGCCAGCCAGGTGGCGAACGAGGTGCGCTCGACCGGCACCGGCGACATCGGCACCGCGAGCTGCCGGGGCGCCGATATCGGCAGCGGCGCGGCCGCGGTGCTGCGGACCCGGACCGGCGCCGTCTCGGGCGCGAAGAGCACGTCGACCTCGGCCGCGTCCGGGAAGATCCGCAGGGAGACCTGGATGTTCCCGGCCGAGCCCGCGCCGTCGAGCAGCACCTCGGCGACGCGCTCGCAGAGGATGCGGATGTCGTCGTCGGACACCCGGGTGTCGATCAGCTGCCGGCGTACGAAGTCGCGCACGTCGGGCAGTGCGGCCGGACGCGCGGGAAAGGCCTGCGCCACCACCTCGATGGGCAGGATCTCGATGTGCTCCACCATCCGGCCTCCGCGGGAGACAATGCCATCATGGCGAGCTTACGGTGACCGGACACACTCGATCGAGTGATGAAGGCCTTTCGTCTCACGCGCAAGTTGCATAACATCGCCCGCATCTCGGCGCTGATCGGATGGTGACGGCCGGTGGACACCCCGCCCGCGAACGTGGATGAGCGGGTGCTGCACATCCTCTGGATGAATGGCGGCCTCAGCTGCGACGGCGAGTCGGTGGCCCTGACCGCGGCGACCCAGCCCAGCATCGAGGAGATCGTGGCCAGCGCCCTGCCCGGGCTGCCGCCGATCGCCCTGCACTGGCCGTATTTCGACTTCGACAGCGGCCCGGACGGCGGCGCGAGCAGCTTCATCGAGTGGTGGCACCGCGCCGACCGGGGCGAGCTCGACCCGTTCATCCTGATCGTCGAGGGCTCGGTGGCCGACGAGAACAACAAGGTCGACGGCTACTGGAGCGGGTTCGGCAACGACCCGCTGACCGGGCAGCCGATCACCGCGAGCGAGTGGCTGAACCGGCTGGCGCCGAAGGCCACGGCGGTGATGGCGGTCGGCACCTGCGCGGCGTATGGCGGGGTGCACGCGATGGCCGGGAACCCGACCGGCGCCATGGGCGTCCCCGACTACCTGGGCTGGGACTGGACGTCGAAGGCCGGCCTGCCGATCGTCTGCGTGCCGGGCTGCCCGACGCATCCCGACAATCTCGCCGAGACCCTGTTGCAGCTGCTCTTCCAGGTCTCCGGCCAGTCGCCGGAGATGGCGCTGGACGAGTCGCTGCGCCCGCGCTGGCTGTTCGAGTCGACCGTGCACTCCGGCTGCGACCGGGCATCCTTCTACGATCAGAGCGACTTCGCCGTCGAGTACGGCGCGACCAACTGCCTGGTGAAGGTCGGCTGCTGGGGCCAGGTGGTGCGGTGCAACGTGGCCAAGCGCGGCTGGATCAACGGGGTGGGCGGTTGCCCGAACGTGGGCGGCATCTGCATCGCGTGCACGATGCCCGGCTTCCCGGACAAGTTCATGCCGTTCATGGAATCGAACCCCGCCGAGGCCGTGCCGTCTGCCGGATATGCCCCATTGATTCGTACGCTTCGTGGTTTCACGCTGCGGGTCGCGACGCATGGACACTAGGCACCAGGGAATCCCCCAGAAGCACGAAGTCGGCGCCAACCTCCCGGACACAAGTGTCCGGTCACCACAGTGACCAGGCTCTTCGCATGATCACCCGGTAGCGGATCCGAACCACATCTGGGTAGACAGCAGTGGGTCTGGTGCCGGTGACACGCCGTCATGCAGCCTGGTGACCGGGCCGGACACCCCCGGCTACGTGGCGTGACGACCCGGCGCGCCGGCCCCGACGACTCAAGAGGTGGGACTGCCTTGCTCTGGCAACGATTCACGGCGCGACGCGCGCTGACGGCGATACCGGTGGAATGCACCCGCGGCACGGCGACCCGCTCGCACGTCCCCCTGGTGGTTCGCGAGCCCGAGGCCGGCTGGTGGGCGGCCCAGCAGGCCGGCACCCGGCAGGCCGGGTCGAGCGTGACCGTGGCGGCGGTCCGCGAGCGCGACGCGGCGTGGCACCCGGAGATGGTGATGTCCCGGCTCGCCGCGCTCGCCGCCGACCGGGAGCTGTTGGTGGTCTTCGGTTCGAACGTCCGCTCGGTGCAGCACTCGATGGCCGCCGGCCTGCGCGCCCGCCTTCCCCGGCAGGAGGTCGTCGCCATGCGGGTGCGGCACCGGCACGGCGAGATGCTGCGGGACGCGGCGATCGTGGAGCGGCTGCTCGACGCCGGCAGCCTGCCGGTGGTGGTCACCCCGGTGGCGGCGCTGCTCGACGTGACCGCGGAGATCGCCAGCTACCTGCGGGCCGATCGGGTGCTGCGGGTGCTGCGCACCCTCGAGGGCGCCGATCTGTGCCAGGTCTGGCAGCGCCGCCGCGAGCCGAGCCTGAACTAGGTGTCAGGCGGCGGCGAGCCAGTCGTACCAGGAGTCGAGGTTGTCCCCCCGGGTCGCGGAAACAGCCAGGACCTCCGCCTTCGGATTCACCGAGGCGACCTGCGCACGGCAGGCGCCGAGGTCGAAGTCGACGTAGGGCATCAGGTCCACCTTGTTCACCACCACAAGATCGGCAGTAGCGAACATGTATGGATACTTCAACGGTTTGTCGGTCCCCTCGGTCACCGAGATGACCACGACCTTCCCTCGCTCTCCCAAGTCGAACAACGCCGGACAGACCAGGTTACCCACGTTCTCGACGAACAGCAGCGCCCGCCTCTCCGGCTGGAGCCGGTCGATCGCGTCGCGCAACATGGCCGCGTCCAAGTGGCAGCCCGCCCCGGTGTTGATCTGCACCACCGGGCAGCCGGTGCTCCTGATCCTTTCGGCATCCAGCGTCGTTTCCTGATCGCCCTCGATCACCGCGATCCTCTTTCCGGGCAGATCGCGAATGCTGCGTTCCAGCAGCGTGGTCTTGCCCGAGCCCGGCGAGCTCATCACATTGATCGCCGTTATCTCGTTCATTTCGAGAAATGACCGGTTCGTCGCGGCGAGCTCGTCGTTCTTGGCGAGCACCCGCTGCTCCAGGGTGATCACCTCGTGGCTGTGCCCACAGCCGCAGGTCGCACACATCAGCCCACCTCCATCGAGACGATCTGCAGCTCGCGACCGGCCGTGACGGCCAGGTCCGCACTGCCGCAGGGGCAGAGCAGAATCGGGTCGGCGAGCTCGACCTCGGCGCCGCACTCGTTGCAGTGCGCCGCGCCGGCCCGTTCCTCGATGTCGAGCCGGGCGCCCTCGGCCACGGTGCCCTCGACCGCGAGATCGAAGCAGAATCTCATCGCCGCCGGGACGACCGCGGTCAACTTTCCGATTCGGACCGTCACGCGTCGCACAACGCGTCCGTCGGCGCGTGCGCACACCGCGTCCACGATGTCTTCCGCGATCGCCAACTCGTGCATGGGAGAGGCCCCGGATCTACTGAATGGATTGACATTGTCACACAGCGCAGGACTACTGTGTTATCTGCCTCACCCGAAGGGCCGAGCGCCGACCCCTCCGCCGCAGGGGTCACGGACGACCCCGGAAAGGTGGGTCCGTCATGCCGGACGATCCCCTCATCCATGTCCTGTGGATCAATGCGGGCCTCAGCTGCGACGGCGATTCGGTCGCGTTGACGGCGGCCACCCAGCCCAGCGTCGAGGAGATCGCGCTCGGCGCCCTGCCCGGCCTGCCGCGGATTGCCGTGCACTGGCCGCTGATCGACTTCGAGTGCGGGCCGACCGGCGGCGCCGACGACTTCCTGGAGTGGTTCCGCAAGGCCGACCGCGGTGAGCTGGAGCCGTTCGTGCTGGTGGTGGAGGGGTCGATCCCGGACGAGTCGCTGCACGCCGAGGGGTATTGGTGCGGCTTCGGCAACGACCCGGCGACCGGGCAGCCGATGACCACGAGCGAGTGGCTGGATCGGCTGGCGCCCAAGGCGACCGCGGTGGTGGCGGTGGGGACCTGCGCGACGTACGGCGGCATCCACGCGATGGCCGGGAATCCGACCGGTGCCATGGGCGTCCCCGACTACCTGGGCTGGCAGTGGAAGTCGAAGGCGGGCATCCCGATCGTGTGCGTGCCGGGCTGCCCGATCCAGCCGGACAACCTCGCCGAGACGCTGACCTACCTGCTCTACCAGGCGACCGGCCAGGCGCCGGCGATCCCGCTGGACGACGCGCTGCGCCCGGCCTGGCTGTTCGGCAGCACCGTGCACGAGGGCTGCGACCGGGCCGGCTACTACGAGCAGGCGAACTTCGCCACCGCGTACGGCGAGCCGCAGTGCATCGTGAAGCTCGGCTGCTGGGGCCCGGTCGTGAAGTGCAACGTGCCCAAGCGCGGCTGGCTCAACGGCGTCGGCGGCTGCCCGAACGTGGGCGGCATCTGCATCGGCTGCACGATGCCCGGCTTCCCCGACAAGTTCATGCCGTTCATGGACGAGCCGCCCGGCGGCCGGCTGTCCACCACCGCCGTCGGCTGGTACGGCACGACGATCTCCAGGTTAAGAAAGATCACCACGCACACCCTTGATCAAGAACCCAAGTGGCGGCGCAGAAGGGTCCGGGCATGACCGATTTAGTGGAAATGTCATGGGATCCCATCACCCGGATCGTCGGCAGCCTCGGCATCTACACGAAAATCGACTTCGCGAACAAGGTCGTCGCCGAGTGCAAGAGCACCAGTTCGATCTTCCGCGGGTACTCCATCTTCATGAAGGGCAAGGACCCGCGGGACGCCCACTTCATCACCAGCCGGATCTGCGGCATCTGCGGCGACAACCACGCCACCTGCTCCTGCTACGCGCAGAACATGGCGTACGGGGTGAAGCCGCCGCACCTGGGTGAGTGGATCGTGAATCTCGGCGAGGCGGCCGAGTACATGTTCGACCACAACATCTTCCAGGAGAACCTGGTCGGGGTCGACTACTGCGAGAAGATGGTCGGCGAGACGAACCCGGGCGTGCTCGAGCGGGCCAACCGCACCGAGGCGCCGCACGCCGGGATGCACGGCTACCGCACGATCGGCGACATCATGCGCTCGCTGAACCCGTTCACCGGCGAGTTCTACCGCGAGGCGCTGCAGGTCAGCCGGATGACGCGGGAGATGTTCTGCCTGATGGAGGGCCGGCACGTCCACCCGTCGACGCTCTACCCGGGCGGCGTCGGCACGGTCGCCACGATCCAGCTGATGACCGACTACCTCACCCGGCTGATGCGGTACGTCGAGTTCATGAAGAAGGTCGTCCCGATGCACGACGACCTCTTCGACTTCTTCTACGAGGCGCTGCCCGGCTACGAGCAGGTCGGCAACCGGCGGGTCCTGCTCGGCTGCTGGGGCTCCTTCCAGGACCCGGACGCCTGCACCTTCAAGTACGAGGACATGACCGACTGGGGCCGCAAGATGTACGTGACCCCGGGCATCGTGGTGGACGGCAACCTGATCACCACCGACCTCGTCGAGATCAACCTGGGCATCCGGATCCTGCTCGGCTCGTCCTACTACGAGGACTGGGACGGCCAGGAGATGTTCGTGACCCGCGACCCGCTGGGCAACCCGGTCGACCGCCGGCACCCCTGGAACCAGCACACCAACCCGCGCCCGCAGAAGCGCGACCTCGACGGCAAGTACAGCTGGGTGATGTCGCCGCGCTGGTACGACGGGCAGAACTACCTGGCGCTGGACACCGGCGGCGGCCCGCTGGCCCGGCTCTGGTCGACCGCGCTGGCCGGCCTGGTCGACATCGGCTACGTCAAATCCACCGGCAGCAGTGTCAAGATCAACCTGCCGAAGACGGCGCTAAAGCCCGCGGTCGAGTTCGAGTGGAAGATCCCGCGGTGGAGCAACACGATCGAGCGGAACCGGGCAAGGACCTACTTCCAGGCGTACGCGGCCGGTTGTGCTCTGCATTTCGCGGAGAAGGCGCTGGCCGAGATCCGGGCCGGGCGCACCAAGACCTGGGAGTCGTTCGAGGTGCCGGACGAGGGCATCGGGTGCGGCTTCACCGAGGCGGTCCGGGGCGTGCTGTCGCACCACATGGTCATCCGGGACGGCAAGATCGCGAACTACCACCCGTACCCGCCGACGCCGTGGAACGCGAACCCGCGGGACAGCTACGGCACGCCCGGCCCGTATGAGGACGCGGTGCAGGGCCAGCCGATCTTCGAGGAGAACGACCGGGAGCACTTCAAGGGCATCGACATCATGCGTACGGTGCGCAGCTTCGATCCCTGCCTGCCGTGCGGCGTGCACATGTATCTCGGCGGCGGCAAGAAGCTGGAGTTGCTGCACTCCCCCACCCAGTCCGCCGGGGCCGAGTGAGCGTGGCCGGCACCGACTGGCGGGAATCCGCCGCGCGCATCGACACGCTGCTGGCAGCCGCGGGCGACACCGGCGAGGAGCTGGTCCGCACCGTGGCCGACCTGTACGGCGCCGGCCTGGAGCGGATGCTCGACCTGCTGTACGAGCGGGGTGCGCTCACCGACGCGGCGCTCGAGGCGCTGGCCGGCGACGACCTGGTCGCCGGCCTGCTGCTGGTGCACGGCCTGCACCCGCACGACACGGCCACCCGGGTCGCCCTCGCGATCAAGGGCACCGGCGTGGAGCTGATCGAGATCACCGAGGACGGCCTGTGCCGGCTGCGGGGTCGCCGACCGCACGGCCTCGAGCAGTTGATCGAGGCGGCCGCCCCGGAGATCACCGGTGTCTCCGTGGAGGCGCCGACGCCTCTCATCCCGGTGTCCGCTTTGTTCACCCGGCCCGCGTCATGAGCGACTCGCTGGCCACTCTGCGGCGGGTCGTCCGCAACCGGCCGACCGGGCCACGGCCCGAGCGCTGCGAGATGTGCGCGGAAGAGATCGCGCCCGGCCACGGGCACGTGGTCGACGTGCAGTCCCGGCAACTGTTGTGCGCCTGCAGGCCCTGCTATCTCTTGTTCACGAACGACGAGGCACATCTGCGTTATAGGGCCATTCCCGACCGATATGCACGTATCGGGAATTTCCTCGACGAGAGGACATGGGACGAGCTCCAGATTCCCGTCGGCCTGGCGTTCCTGTTCCACAACTCGGCGCTCGGCCGGATGGTCGCCCTCTATCCCGGACCGGCGGGGGCCACCGAGTCCGAGTTGGATCTGCCGATCGCCGCGGAGCTGCGGCCGGATGTCGAGGCGCTGCTGCTGCGGCGCGGCCAGGACGGCTATCTGGTGCCGATCGATGTCTGCTACGAGCTGGTCGGGCGGCTGCGCACCCTCTGGCGCGGTTTCGACGGCGGGCAGCAGGCGCACGCCGCCGTCGAGGAACTCTTCGATCGGGTCCGGGCGAGGGCGAGATGAGTGCGTACACCTTCTCCGTGCTGGACGTGACGGCCGAGCCGTACGCGGCGTCGCCGCAGCTCACCGCGCGTCTGCGGATCGAGGAGAGCACCGGCCGGCGGGTGCACGCGATCGCGCTGCGCTGCCAGGTGCGGATAGAGCCGCAGCGCCGCCGGTACGAGCCGGCCGAGCAGGACGCGCTGCGCGGGTTGTTCGGCGAGCCGGAGCGCTGGGGCGAGACGCTCAAGGCGTTCCAGTGGATGCAGGCCAACGCGACCGTGCAGGGCTTCACCGGGGAGACCGAGGCCGAGCTGGCGCTGCCCTGCACGTACGACCTCGAGGTGATCGGCGCCCGCTACCTGCACGCGCTCGACGCCGGTGACGTGCCGCTCAACCTGCTGTTCTCCGGCACGGTCTTCACGAAGGGCGCGACCGGCTTCGAGGTCGAGCAGGTGCCGTGGGCGTGCGAGGCGCGCTGGCACCTGCCGGTGCGGGTCTGGCGCGAGATGATCGACGCGTTTTTCCCGAACAGCGGCTACGTCCGGGTGAGCGGCGACGTCCTGAAGGAGCTGGCGGCCTACCGCGCCCGGCACGATCTGATCGGCTGGGACGAGACGATGCGCCGCCTGCTGGCGGGGCGATGACGGTCGAGGCGGCCCGGGCGGTCGCCGATGCGGTGCTCTACGAGGGCTATCTGCTCTATCCCTATCGGGCGAGCGCGGCCAAGAACCGGTCGCGCTGGCAGTTCGGCGTGCTCGGCCCGCCGGCGGCGGCCTCGCCGGCCTTCGCCGAGGACCCGCGCATGGCGATGCGGTGCCTGCTTCCTTCGGCCGTACGTCCGGGGAGCGTCACCATCCATCTGCGGTTCCTCCAGTTGCAGGCGCGCCAGGTCCTGGACGCGGACTGCCGCGCGGTCACCTCCCTGCGCCACCGCGACGAGACGGTCCTGAGCTGGGACGAGGCGGTCGAGCACGAGCTGACGTTCGGCCTGTCGCTTGCATCCGACAGATCCGACTTTCCGGTTTTCATCCCCGGGGGCGTCGACGAGGAGCCGCTGGGCGACGACGGTCTGATCGTGCGTCGCCGCTGGCCGCTGACCGCACGGGTACGGGTGCGGGTGGAAGCCGACGACTTCCGCCGGCTCAGCATCGAGGTGACCAACGAGCATCCGGACGAGGTGACCAGCAAGGACCAGGCGATCCGGCATTCCCTGCTGGGCGCGCACCTGCTGCTCGAGGCGCACGACGCGACCTTCGTCTCCATGCAGGACCCGCCGCCCGCCGCGGCCGCTGCCGCCGCCCGCTGCCACCAGGAACGCTGCTGGCCGGTGCTCGCCGGGTCGGAGACGGTGCTGCTCGGCGCGCCGATCATCCTGTACGACAATCCGGCGGTCGCCGCGCAGAGCCCGGGCGCCCTGTTCGACGCCACCGAGATCGACGAGATCCTCACCCTGCGGGTCATGACAATGACCGACCAGGAAAAGGCCGAGGCCCGCGCCACCGACCCGCGGGCCGGCGCGATCGTCGACCGGTGCGACACGCTCACCCCCGGCGAGCTGCAGCGGCTGCACGGCACCCGGCTCGACGACTCGCCCTGGTGGGACCCGGCCACCGACGACCCCGGCCCCGACTCGGTGCTGATCAACGGGGTCCGGGTCGGCCAGGGCAGCCTGGTGCGGGTGCACCCGAACCGCCGGGCCGACGCGCAGGACCTGTTCTTCGCCGGCCAGGTGGCCCGGGTGACCGCCGTCATGTCCGACGTGGACGGCGGGACACACGTGGCCCTGGTGCTGGTCGACGACCCGGCCGCCGACCTGCACGACTGGTACGGCCGGTACTTCTACTTCGCCCCCGACGAACTCGAGCCCATCGACAAGGAGGTCTGAATGCTCAGATTCATCGGCGCCGTGACCACGATCGCGGCCGCGGCGGCCGCCGCCTACGCCGCGACGCTCGTGGTCGAGTCGCTCCCCGACATCCAGCGGTACCTGCGAATCCGATCGATGTGAAAATCCTGGTCGCCGGCATCGGCAACATATTCCTCGGGGACGACGGCTTCGGTCCCGAGGTGATCAAGCGGCTGCTCGCCGAGGGGCCGCCGCCCGACGGGGTACGCATCATCGACTATGGGATCCGCGGCGTGCACCTCGCCTACGACATGTACGGCTCCGACCGGCTGATCCTGGTCGACGCCCTGCCGACCGAGAACGCTCCGGGCGAGTTGGTGGTGCTCGAGATCGGCCCGGGCGACATCGAGCCCACGCCCTTCGACGCGCACCAGATGAGCCCGGGCGCCATCCTCGGCACGCTCGAGCGGATCGGCGAGCCGCTGCCGCCCACGTACCTGGTCGGCTGCCGGATCGACACCACGTTCGAGGAGATCGGCCTGACCCCGCGGGTCGAGGCGGCGGTCCCCGGAGCGATCGACGCGGTGCACAAACTGATCGACCTGAGCCTCGAGGGATCCTGACATGTGCCTCGGGATCCCCGGCCAGGTCGTCGAGATCGTCGACGGGTATGCGGGCCACCTCGCGCTGGTCGACGTCGAGGGGGCCCGGCGGCGGGTCAACATCGGCATGCTCGACGATCCGCCGGACCCGGGCGCGTGGGTGCTGATCCACCTGGGCTTCGCGGTCGAGATCATCGACGCGCGGGAGGCGTCGCGGGCGATGAGCGGGCTCGAACTGGTCGGTCAGGCCCGCCGGCTGCGCCGCCGGTACACCGTGTCGGGCCTGGTGCAGGGGGTGGGCTTCCGTCCTTTCGCGTACGCGACGGCCGCCGCCCTCGCCCTCTCCGGGTCGGTGGCGAACACTCCCGACGGCGTGGTGGTCGAGGTGGAGGGCGAGGCCGAGGCGGTCGACGAGTACGGCCGGCGGCTGCGGGCGGACGCGCCGCCGCTGGCGATGGTGATCGCGGTCGAGTCGGAGGAGGTGCCGCTGCAAGGCGGCACCGGCTTCACGATCGAGGCGTCCAAGGACGGCGCCGAGGCCCGGACCCTGGCCTCGCCGGACGTCGCCATCTGCGCCGACTGCCTGCGTGACCTGCGCGACCCGGCCGACCGGCGCTATCGGCACCCCTTCATCACCTGCACCAACTGCGGGCCGCGATTCACCATCATCGAGTCGCTCCCCTACGACCGCGCGGCGACGACGATGGCGGAGTTCCCGATGTGCCCGGCCTGCCGGGCGGAGTACCTGGATCCGTCGAATCGGCGCTTCCACGCCCAGCCGATCGCCTGCCCCGGCTGCGGCCCGACGCTGGAACTCCAGCCACCTGCCGACGGGGATGCGGTCGCGGAGTGCCGGCGGCTGCTGGCCGACGGGAAGATCGTGGCGGTCAAGGGGCTGGGCGGCTATCACCTCGCGTGCGACGCCCGGAACCCGGCGGCCGTGGCCGAGTTGCGGCGGCGGAAGCGGCGTGGGGGTAAACCGTTCGCGGTGATGGTGGCCGATGTCGAGACGGCCCGCGGGCTCGCCGACCTGAGCGAGGACGACGAGCGGCTGCTGACCGACATCCGGCGGCCGATCGTGCTGGTGCCGCGGCGGGCCGGGGCGACGATCGCCGACGAGGTCGCGCCGGACAATCCCGACTTGGGCGTCCTCTTGCCGTACACACCTCTGCATTTCCTGCTCTTTGGTCTTCCGGGCGATGCCGCCGGGCCGGACGTGCTGGTGATGACGTCGGGGAACCTCTCCGGAGAGCCGATCGTGACCGGGGACGAGGAGGCGGTCGAGCGGCTGGGGGCGCTGGCGGACGCGTGGCTGCGGCACGACCGGGCGATCCGGGTACCGTGCGACGACTCGGTGAGCCGGCACGTGGCGGGGGCCGAACTGCCGATCCGGCGGTCCCGGGGGTATGCGCCGCTGCCGCTGGCGCTGCCGTTCGAGGTGCCGCCGATGCTCGCGGCCGGGGCGGATCTCAAGAACACCTGCGCGGTGGCGAGCGGCCGGTATGCGTGGCTGAGCCAGCACATCGGGGACATGGACGATCTGTCCACGGTGGATGCGCTGACCCGTACCGAACAACATCTGGAAGAACTGACCGGCGTACGACCGGAGATCGTCGTCGCCGATCTGCACCCGGGGTACCGGTCGAGCGAGTGGGCGCGGCGGCACGCGGGCGGGCGGATCGTCAAACGGGTGCAGCATCACCATGCGCACGTCGCGTCGGTGATGGCCGAGCACGGGCTCGGGGCGGAGGAGCGGGTCCTCGGCATCGCGTTCGACGGCACCGGCTACGGGCCGGACGGCGCGGTGTGGGGCGGCGAGATGCTGATCGCCGGCTATCGGGACTACACGCGGGCGGCCCGGCTCGGGTACGTGCCGCTGGCCGGGGGCGATGCGAGCGTGCTGCGCCCGTACCGGATGGCCCTGGCGCATCTGCACGCCGCGGGCGTGCCCTGGCACCCGGACCTGCCCGCGGTCGCCGCCTGCCCGCCGGCCGAGCGGGAGCTGCTCGCGCGGCAGTTCGGAAGCGGGGCCGGGTGCGTGCCTACCTCGAGCATGGGCCGGCTGTTCGACGCGGTGTCCGCGCTGTGCGGGGTGCGGCAGACCGTCGAATACGAGGCGGAAGCGGCCATCGTGCTCGAAGGACTGGCGCGATCGGCGTCGGCGGGGCTGGATCACCCGTACGCGCTGGAATTGTGCCCGAGCCAGGACGGCCCGGAGGTCGCCGACGCCGGCCCGCTGATCCGCCAGATCGCGCGGGACGTGCTCGGCGGAGTGCCGGCGCCGACGGTGGCGGCCCGGTTCCACGCCACCGTCGCCGCGCTGATCGGGGAGCTCGCCGAGCGTGGCCGGGAAATGACCGGGCTCGATGTGGTCGCGCTCGGCGGCGGCGTTTTCCAGAATGCGCTGCTGCTCGCGGCGGCGGTGCGCGAGCTGGGCGAACGAGGCTTCACCGTGCTGCGCCCGCGATTGCTGCCGCCGAACGACGGCGGTATCGCGCTGGGCCAGCTGATGGTCGGATCGTTTTAGGAGGTCACATGTGTCTGGCTGTTCCCGGGCGCATTGTCAGCATCGCCGAGGCCGACGGCGTGCCGATGGCGGAGGTCGATTTCGGCGGCGTGCGGAAGGACGTCTGCCTGCAGTACGTGCCGGACGCGACGGCCGGCGAATACGTCGTCGTGCACGTCGGGTTCGCCATTCAGGTACTCGACGAGGAGTCGGCACGGCAGACCCTGGCCAACTTCGAGAAGATGGGCATCCTCGAGGAGGAGTTCGGTGAAGTACCTCGATGAATTCGGCAATCCGGTGCTGGCCAAGCGCCTGGTCGAGCAGATCCACGCGGCGACCACCCGGCCGTGGGCGATGATGGAGGTCTGCGGCGGGCAGACGCATTCCATCATCCGGCACGGCATCGACCAATTGCTGCCGGACGGGGTGGAGATGATTCACGGGCCGGGCTGCCCGGTCTGCGTGACGCCGCTGGAAATCATCGACAAGGCGCTCGCGATCGCCGCCGAGCCGGGCGTCATCTTCTGCTCGTTCGGCGACATGCTGCGGGTGCCGGGCAGCGGGCAGGATCTGTTCGGGGTGAAGAGCGCGGGCGGTGACGTCCGCGTGGTGTATTCGCCGCTGGACGCGTTGAAGATCGCCCGGGAGAACCCGGACCGGCAGGTGGTGTTCTTCGGAATAGGGTTCGAGACCACGGCGCCGGCCAATGCGATGACGGTTTATCAGGCGAAGCGGCTCGGGGTCACGAACTTCTCGCTGCTGGTGTCGCACGTGCTGGTGCCGCCGGCGATCGCGGCCATCATGGAGTCGCCGGCCTGCCGGGTGCAGGCGTTCCTCGCGGCCGGGCACGTGTGCAGCGTGATGGGAATCCGCGAATATCCGCCGCTCGCCGCCCGCTACGGCGTGCCGATCGTGGTGACGGGATTCGAGCCGCTCGACATCCTGGAAGGCATTCGACGGACGGTCGTGCAACTCGAGGCGGGGCGGCACGACGTGGAGAACGCGTATCCGCGGGCGGTGCGCGACGAGGGCAATCCGGCGGCGATGGCGATGCTGCAGGACGTCTTCGAGGTGACCGACCGGACGTGGCGCGGGATCGGGATGATTCCCGGCAGCGGGTGGCGGCTCTCCTCGCGGTACCGGGAATTCGACGCGGAACGCCGGTTCGCGGTCACCGGCATTCAGACGAACGAATCGCCGTTGTGCCGCTCGGGCGAGGTGCTGCAGGGCCTGATCAAGCCGCACGAGTGCGCGGCGTTCGGCAAGCAGTGCACGCCGCGGAACCCGCTGGGCGCGACGATGGTGTCCGCCGAGGGCGCGTGCGCTGCCTACTACGCGTACCGGCGGCTCGACCTGGTGCAACTCTCATGATCGATTTCGACAACTGGAGCTGCCCGGTTCCGCTCCGGGACACGCCGCAGGTGGTGATGGGGCACGGCGGCGGCGGGGCGATGTCGGGCGAGCTGGTCGAGCACCTTTTCCTGCCCGCGTACGGGTCGGCGGTGTCACCGGCGGACAGCGCCGTGGTGCCGCTGCTCGGCGGGCGGATCGCGCTCACCACCGACTCGTACGTGGTCAAGCCGATGGTCTTTCCGGGCGGCTCGATCGGGGACCTGGCGGTCAACGGGACGATCAACGACCTGGCCATGTCCGGGGCGACGCCGCGGTACCTGACGATCGCCTTCATCCTGCAGGAGGGGACGCCGCTGGCGACGGTCGGGCGGATCGCGCACGCGGTGGGTGCCGCCGCCGCCGCGGCGGGGGTCTCGGTGGTCACCGGGGACACCAAGGTGGTGGACAACGGGAGCGGGGACGGGGTCTACCTCAACACGGCGGGCGTGGGGGTGGTGCCCGACGGCGTGGAGATCGGGCCGGCGCGGGCGGCGGCCGGCGATGTGCTGATCATCAGCGGGGACATCGGGGTGCACGGGGTCGCGGTGATGAGCGTGCGGGCGGGGATGGAGTTCGAGACGACGGTGAAGAGCGACAGCGCGCCGCTGCACGGGCTGGTGGCGGCCATGCTGGCGACCGGGGCGGACGTGCACACGCTGCGGGACCCGACTCGGGGCGGGGTGGCGGCGTCGCTGAACGAGATCGCGCGGACGGCGAAGGTGGGGATCGCGGTGGACGAGCCGTCGTTGCCGATTCCGGAGCCGGTGGCGGACGCGTGCAGTTTGCTGGGGCTGGATCCGTTGCAGGTGGCCAACGAGGGGAAGTTGCTGGCCTTCGTGCCGCCGGGCGACGCCGATGCGGTGCTGGCGGCGATGCGGGCGCATCCGTTCGGCGGTGGAGCTCGGGTGATCGGCAGGTGTGTGGCGGAGCATCCGGGGATGGTGGTGGCGCGGACGGCGCTCGGCGGGACGCGGATCGTGAACATGCCGATCGGTGAGCAGCTTCCGCGGATCTGCTGAAGTCATGTCGGATTCGGGGGCGTTGCTGTTTGCCCGATATGCGTATCCGCCCAATGAGCTGGGGTATTGCGGGCCGTCCGGCGCGGCGGAGCTGTTGCGAGCGGATCTTCCGGGGGAGATCGCGCGGCGGGCTCGGGGGTTTTCCGGGGCGTGGGCGTATCTCGAGTATCTGAGTCCTGGTGACCCGCTTGACCCCGCGGTTGTGGAGGCTTACTGGGTCGGGAACGATCTGCTCGCCACGTCCGATTTTTCGGATTTATTGGGATTTCTCGGGACGCGGTTCGTGGGGCAGCGAGGCGGAACCTGGGAATCGGCGGGTGGGCGGGCGTTGCCGCACCACAGTTTTCACGTCTTCGAGGTCTATCCGTGGGCGGCGATGCTGCGGCGGACCGGGAATCCGACGGCCGTCTCTGTGCTTGATCGCTGCCGGATTCGTACGGGGAAAGTGGTTTCGGTCGCGGGAGAGACGGCCCGGGTGACGTCGCGACCCCTGGTCTGGGATGGCTCGGCGCTGGCGCCGGGACCTCCTCGGGAAGAGAGCGTGGCCTGGTCGGCGGGCGGGCGGTCGTTGCTGGCCGGCCTCTCCCCCGGCGACCTGGTCGCGCTGCATTGGGACTGGGTCTGCGACGTGATCACCGCAGCCCAGGCGGGGCGGATCGAGGCGCTCGAGGAGCGGCAGCTGCGGGCGTCGTTTCCCTCGCCGGAAAGTGTCGTACCTCCGGTCTAGCGTCTGGGCCATGACAACTCTCGAAGGCCGCACCAAGTCCGCCCTGCTGGTCATCGATGTGCAGAATTCGGTCGTCGGCCAGGCGCACGACCGCGACCGGATCGTCGCCACCATCGCCGAAGTGATCGACAAGGCCCGCGCCGCCGAGGTCGACGTCGTCTGGGTGCAGCACAGCGACGACCACATGACCATCGACAGCGAGGGCTGGCAGATCGTGCCCGAGCTCCGCCGCTCCGTCGACGAGCCGGTGGTTCGCAAGACGTATGGTGATTCGTTCGAGGCGACCGACCTCGAGGCGGTGCTGGCCGCACGGCAGGTCGGGCATCTGTATGTGTCGGGCGCCCAGTCCGACGCCTGCATCCGGGCCACGCTGCACGGTGCGCTGACCCGCGGCTACGACACGACCCTCGTCTCCGACGCGCACACCACCGAAGACCTCCGGCCGTACGGCGCGCCCGCCCCCGCCGAGGTGATCGCCCACACCAACATGTATTGGGAGTTCACGACCGCACCCGGCCGCACCGCCGGTCTCGTCACCGCCGCCGA
Source organism: Actinoplanes subtropicus (assembly GCF_000721705.1). Taxonomy (GTDB): domain Bacteria; phylum Actinomycetota; class Actinomycetes; order Mycobacteriales; family Micromonosporaceae; genus Actinoplanes; species Actinoplanes subtropicus. The sequence continues at coordinate 70,763 of NZ_JOJL01000024.1, read as the reverse complement.
CATCGACTTCAAACCCTGAAGCGGTCAAAGAGCGCGGGTCTGTTCGGGGGCAAAGCGGGCCAGGGTGAGCTGCTCCACGAAGCTGATCAGGGTGTAGAGCAGGATCGACGCCACGGTCACGATGGTCACGCCGGCCCACATGCGGTCCAGCTCGAAGGTGGTCACCGAGGCGAGCATCAGGTAGCCGAGGCCCTTGCCGGTGGCCAGCCACTCGGCCAGCAGCGCGCCGACCAGTGCCAACGGCGCGGCGACGCGCATCGCGGCGAACAGAGCCGGAAACGCACCGGGCAGCTGCACCCGGCGCAGGGTGGAGTAGGGCGAGGAACCGTAGGCGCGCATCAGGTCCATCGAGGAGCGTGGGACGGCACGGAGCGCCAGCGAGACGTTGACCAGCACAGGGAAGAAGGTGACGATGCCGGCGATGACGGTCACCGCCAGCAGGCCGCGGCCGAAGATCAGGGCGATCAGCGGGGTCATCGCCACCAGCGGGACGGCGCGCAGGGCCATGGCGATCGGCAGCAGGGTCTGCTCGACACCGCGCCAGAGGGCGAAGGACACGGCCGTGACCAGCGCCGCCACTGTGCCGCCCAGCAGACCGATCGTGGCGTCGACGGCCGTCGTGCGGCTCGCCTGCCAGAGCACCGTGCGCTCGGCGCCGTGCGTGGGGTCGGTCAGGTAACGCCACACGTCCAGCGGCCCGCGGGTCAGGAACGGATCCAGGTGGAAGCCCTTGACCAGCAACTGCCACACGCCGCAGATCACCGCCACCGAGAGCAGCGCGCCACCGATCCCTTTGGCCAGGCGCCACGCCGCCCTCATCGGGACGCTCGCGGGGCCCACGGGGTGAGCACGCGCCCGACCAGCGCGGTCAGGCCGTACGCCGCGCCGGAGAGGGCCGTGGCGACCAGGGCGATTCCCCAGGTGCGCTCGACGGCCAGGCTCTGCTGCGAATTGATCATCGCCACTCCCAGGCCGGACTCGGCGCCGAGGTACTCGCCGATGATGGCGCCGAGCATCGCGGCCGGCGCGGCGATGCGCAGGCCGGCGAAGAGGCTGGGCAGGCTGAACCGCAGACGGACCCGCCACAGTTGGGTCCACCTGCCGCCGCCGTACGCGCGGACCAGGTCGAGGCTGGTGCGGTCGGCGCTGCGCAGGCCGACCAGCGCGCCGACCAGGGTGGTGAAGATGACCGAGATCGCAGCCAGGATCACCTTGGACGCGTCGCCGCTGAACAGCACGGCCAGCACCGGGCCGATCGCGATCACCGGCAGGCAGTAGCTGACCAGGGCGAGCCGCATGCCGGCCCGCTCGATCAGCGGGAACTGGATCAGCACGAGGGCCAGCACGACCGCAATGGCGTTGCCCCACAGCCAGCCCTCGCCGGCCTCGCGCAGCGTTGTGCGCACATTCGGCCAGTAGAACGCGAAGCCGTCCCGGGTCAGCTGCTGGACGATCGCGGTGGGTGGCGGAACGGCACGGGTACCGGCGAAGACCGTACGGCCCAGGACCTCCCAGAGCACGAGCAGGGCGAGGATGCCGATCGCGCCGCGCCTCACCCGACCGTCTCCCGCTCGCTGCTGAACAGGAGCGCGCTCAGCTCGTCCTCGAGCTCGTGGAAACGAGCCGTACGCATCATCTCTGGCGTACGCGGACGCGGCAGGTCGATCTCCACCCGGGCGACGATCCGGCCCGGGCGCGCGCTCATCACCGCGACCGTGTCGGCGAGGAACACCGCCTCCGCGATCGAGTGGGTGACCAGCAGCGTCGTGGTGGAGCGCTCGGTCCAGATCCGCTGCAGCTCCAGGTTGAGCCGTTGCCGGGTCATCTCGTCGAGGGCGCCGAACGGCTCGTCGAGCAGCAGGATGCGTGGCTCCACCACGAGCGCACGAGCGATCGCCACCCGCTGCCGCATGCCGCCGGACAGCTGCGCCGGGCGGGCCTGCTCGAAGCCCTCGAGGCCGACCAGGCGGATCAGCTCGGTGATCGCGGCGTCGTCCACCTCGATCCCGCCGACCTCCAACGGGAGGCGGATGTTGGCGGTCACCGAGCGCCAGGGCAACAGCGCCGCGTCCTGGAAGGCGATGCCGAGGTGGTGGTTGCGACGGGTGACCTCGGGCGCCTCGCCGTGGATGTACGCTTCGCCGCTCGTCGGCTTGTCGAGATCGGCGAGGATGCGCAGGATCGTCGACTTGCCGCAGCCGGACGGGCCGAGCAGTGCGACGAACGCGCCGGCCGGGGTGTCCAGGTCGACCCGTTCGAGCGCGGTGACGGTGGACCGGCGGATCGTGAACTGCTTGGTCACCCGGCTCAGGACGATCCCCCGGTCCGGCACGGTCAGGCCACCCCCTTGAGGGTCGGGTTCTCGGCGTAGACCTCTTTGAGAACGGACAGGTCGAACAGCTTGTCCTTGGTGATCGTCGTGCCGCCCAGCGCCAGCGTCTTGATCGTCTCGTCGATCAGTTCATCGGTGATCGTGAACAACCCGTTCGCCTTGGTGTCGGCGGTCGAGACCACGGTGTTCTGCGCGGTCGACTCGAGCGTCTGCTCCGCCTCGTCCAGGCCGAGGTCCTTGCCGTACTTGGTGACGGCGAGGCCGGCACCGAGCTTCGGGTCGGCGATCGAGTCGGTCCAGCCCTTGATGTCGCCGATCAGGGCGGCCTTGAGCTTGTCCCGGTCGCCGGTCAGTGTGCTCCTCTTCACCGCGTACGTCTCGGAGACCATCGGATAGCCGTGATCGTTCAGCAGCATGATCGTGGTGTCGACGCCCTTGGTCTTGAGCAGGTTCGGCTCGTTGGTGAAGAACGAGAACCAGCCGTCCACCTCCTTCGATACCAGCGGCGACGGGTCGAACTGGGCCGGAACCTTGGTGACCTTGGCCGGATCGATGCTGTTGGCCTTGAGGAACGCGTTCCACACCGGCTCGTTCACCGCCTGCACGCCGATCTTCTTGCCGATCATCTCCTGCGGCGTGCTGATCGGCGCGCTCGCCAGGCTCATGATGCAGAACGGGTTCTTCTGGTACTGCGCACCCACGATGACCAGATCGGCGCCCTTGAGAACGGCGGCCGCGGTGATGTCCGGCGACGAGATGCCCAGCAGCGCCTTGCCCGAGGCGACCACGGCGTCCTGGCTGACGTTCGGGCCGCCCGCCATGAGGTTGACGCTGCCGAACCCGGCGGCGGTGTAGTAGCCCTTGGTGTCCGCGATATAGGCCCCGGCGAACTCCACGTTCTTGACCCAGGAGAGCTGATAGCTGAGCGCGCCGAAACTCTTGCTCGTGCTGGCCGACGTGGCCGGTTTGTCATCACCGCCGCCGCACGCGGCAAGCACGGCGGAGGTCGCCCCGAACAGCCCGAGGGCGGCGCCGCCACGAAGCAAGGAACGTCGATCTATGTAGGGGGTCACGCGTGGACTCACTTTCCCTGGAGAGGGCACGACGCTAACCACCCGGTGTTTCGGCTGTATGGCCAGCTTATGGCGGCTTCCCGCGAGCTGAACCCAACACGCTTCGGCGTCGTTTGGGGAGCATGACCAACCCGCTGGTGGCACCGACCGTGGACTCCCCGGTCAGCCCGTGGGCGGGTGTCTGGCTGGCCGAGGACGTGGAGTCGATCCGGAGCGCCGTCCAGGACCGCAGCTGGGTGGAGTTCTCGGTGGCCGGCGCGTCGGCGAGCATGGACGTGCTCTCATTCGTGGCCGACCCGTTCGGCTCGCTGCTGCAGTACGGCGTCGCCTGGCTGATGGAGCACGTGCGCCCGCTCGCCCAGGCGCTCGACTGGCTGGCCGGCGACCCGGACGCGATCGCCGCCCAGACGCAGACCTGGCGCAACATCGCCGCCGCCCTGCGCGACAACACCGACACCCTGATCCGCGCGGTCCGCTGGGACACCACCGACTGGGAGGGCGAGGCCGGCGACGCCTACCGCGCCTGGTCCACCAACCAGCAGCACACCATCACGGCCCTGGCCCAGGCCGCCGACACGATGGCCGTGATGGCCGACGCCGCCGCCTCCCTGATCGCCGGCGTACGCCAAATGGTCCGCGACGCCATCGCCACCGTGGTCGCCCACCTGATCGACTACGCGATCGAGGAACTGGCCAGCCTCGGCGCCGCAACAGCGGTGGTAGCCAACCAGGCGGCAGTCCTGTGCTCAATCTGGTCGCAGCGCATCTCCCACTGGGTCCGCGACCTACTGACCAGCCTGCGGCGACTGGGCGCCCTGGGCGACCGCCTCCGCGAGTCCCTCGACGCGATCAAAGCCCTGCTCCGCCGCCTCCAGAACCGGCCCGCGGAGGTGGCCCTCGAACGAGCCAAGGGACGCGGCGCCGGCAAACCGCAGTTCTTCCGCCTCGAGTCGGTGCGGGCGATCGCCCAAAAATATGGCATCGACATCTCCGGCCTGACCATCACGCTGGGCTCCACCAGACTGCGCGGCGTCTGCGGGAACACTCTCCCGGACGGGCGCATCGTCCTGTTCTCGCCGGGATTCCAGAGCGAGGAACTCCTGGCCCGGACCCTCGTCCACGAGAAGCTGCACCACGACGAACTCGCGGCCGGAGCGCCGTTCCCGTACGACGAAAACGAACGGGAAGAGTGGGAGACTCGGGCCTACGCCTACGAGAACGAATGGTGGGACAGGCAGCCGATCCGGCCGGAGCCGAGGACGAAGTGATGGCGACCTTTGACGAATGGCTCGACGTCTACGAGGAGGCCTACGAGGCGATTCCGCGGGATGCCGACCTCGCTTGCCCCAACTGCGGGCATCACACGTTGAGGCTGGTCTTCACCGGTGACCTCGACCGCGCGGTGGGCTACGCCTCGTTCTGGTGCGACACCTGCCTGCTGGGAATCGGCATCTCGCAGGCCCCGATTCCCGACGGTGCGGTCGCGCGGGACATCCATCTCCCGCGCGAGGAGAGACTGCCCAGGATTCCGAACTTCCGGCTGGTCTACTGAGCTCTGTGGCGGTGCGATCGCCGCAGCGGGTGCGGTGGTGCCGGGGGCGGGCTAGGTTCATGGAAGGTGATCGATTGAGGCGTGGCTGAGTGGGTGGCTGTTGTGCTTGCTGAGCAGTTCAGGATCGTGACTGACCCGGTGGGTGGGTCGCTGGCGTTGTCGGCCATTTTTGCGGTGTTGCCGCTTCTTACGTTGTTCGTGCTGCTCGGGGTGTTGCGCATGCGGGCGTGGCTCGCCGGCGTCATCTCGCTGGTGGTCAGCCTGGCGGTGGCGATCATCGGGTACTCGATGCCGGTGGGGCAGGCGCTGCTGTCGGCGACCGAGGGGGCGGCGTTCGGTTTCTTCCCGATTCTGTGGATCGTGCTCAATGCGATCTGGGTCTACAACCTGACGGTGGTGAGCGGGCACTTCGACGTGCTGCGGCGGTCGATGGCTCGGGTCAGTCCGGACATGCGGATTCAGGCGATCATCGTGGCGTTCTGTTTCGGGGCGTTGCTCGAGGCGCTGGCCGGGTTCGGGACGCCGGTGGCGGTCACCGTGGTGATGTTGATGGCGCTCGGGTTTCCGCCGGTGCGGGCGGCGGCGGTGGCGCTGATCGCCAATACGGCGCCGGTCGCGTTCGGGGCGCTGGCCACGCCGATCGTGACGTTGGGGACGGTCGCGTCGGGGGCGGCGGAGGATCCGCGGCTGAACACCGAGACGATCGGGGCGATGGTCGGGCGGCAGACGCCGGTGCTGGCGTTGATCGTGCCGCTGGTGCTGGTGGCGGTCATCGACGGGCGGCGGGGGATGCGGCAGACCTGGCCGGCGGCGGCGGTGGCGGGGGTGGTGTTCGCGGGGGCGCAGTTCACCGCGTCCAACTACATCTCGGTGCCGCTGACCGACATCGTCGCGTCACTCGCGTCGGCGGCGGCCGTGGTGTTGCTGCTGCGGGTCTGGCGGCCGAGCGAGGTGCCGCCGCTGCACGAGCCGGCGGCGGCGACGGTCGGCACGGTGGCGACCGGAGACGGGCGGACCGTCGAGGGGAATGGGCGTAAGGGTGCCGGAGGCACTGACGACACCGCGCCGCAAAATGGGGATAAATCGGGAATGTTGGGTGGGGGTGAGGCGGAACAGCCTGCGGTTGGGGAGGGCTTCGATACGTACGGCCGAAGTGGTGGAATGCTCGACCAGCGCGACCGGCCCGCGGAGATCCTCCGCGCCTACGCCCCGTATTTGATCGTGATCTTGTTGTTCTCGATCGTGAATCTTGGGCCGATCAAGACCGCCCTGGCGAAGGAGCCGTGGACCGTCGTCTTCGCCTGGCCGGGGCTGCACGTGCTGGGCGCCACCGGCAAGCCGGTCTCGTCGACCACCTTCACGTTCGGGTGGCTGCCCGCGGCCGGCACCCTGATGATCATTGCCGGGATTCTGACCGCGATCGTGTTGCGGGTGCGGCCGGGGCGGGCGATCAAGGCGTACCGCGAGACCTACTGGTCGCTGCGGCACGCGATCGTGACGGTGATGGCCGTGCTGGCGCTCGCCTACGTCATGAACCAGTCCGGGCAGACCAACACGCTCGGCGGGTTCCTGGCGCAGGCGGGCGGCTTCTTCGTCTTCCTGTCGTCGATCCTCGGCTGGATCGGGGTGGCCGTGACCGGGTCGGACACCTCGTCCAACGCGCTGTTCGGGGCCCTGCAGGTGCAGACCGCGACGAAGGCCGGGCTCGATCCGCTGCTGCTCGCCGCCGCGAACTCGTCGGGCGGCGTGCTCGGCAAGATGATCAGCCCGCAGAACCTGGCGATCGCCGCGGCCGCGGTGGGGATGGCCGGCCGGGAGGGCGACATCTTCCGCCGCGTGATCGGGTGGAGCGCCGTCCTCCTGGCCGCCATGTGCGTGCTGGTCACGCTGCAGGGCACCCCGGTGCTGAGCTGGATGATCCCTTAGCGGCGGGCCACCCCCAGCGTGGTGAGGTGGACCGTCTCCAGCGCGTTCGCCTCGCCGCCGTCGCTGGTCACCGCGAGGGCGATGGTGTTGCGGCCGCGCGGGTTGAGCACGCCGGTGGGCAGCGCGAAGGTGTGTTGCGGGCCGACGTCGGCGATGTACTGGCCCATGTTCCAGCCGTTCACGAAGATCAATACACGGTAGTGCCTGGCGTTGTGCGGCACGGCCGGGTCGCCGATGGTCAGCCCGAGCGACGCGTCGATGTCCGCCGGGATCTTCAGCCCGAAGGTCGTCCGATACCACGCCGTGCCGGAAATAGCGGAGTTGTCGGGAAGCGAGCGGGTCGACCAGGAGCGATCCTTGAAGCCGGGCAGTGACCACCCGTTCCGCTCGCCGTAGAGGCCACCGTTGTTGAGCGGGCCACGAACCGGGTCCACCCCGGCCGCGCCCTGAATCCGCCAGGTCACCGAGGACGGTACGACCCCGTCGAAGGTCGCCCCGATCACCCCGCGCCCCTCCTTGTGCGCGTCGTTGACCCCGCCGTCCTCGTTGTGCCCGTTGTTCCGCACCATGATCGAGAGCACGTGCGAGCCGGTCACCTGCAGCTCGGGCGGGATCGCGAAGGTGTCGGTGGCGCGGGTCGGTGGCGTGGCGACGGCGTTCGGCAGGACCTTCTGCCCCAGGTAGGTGCCGTCCAGCCAGGCCTGCATCAGGCCGGCGCCGCCGCCTCCCCAGGTCACGCTCGCGGTGGTCGGCGCGGCGCCGTCGAAGTGCCCGCGATACCAGACGTCCCCGTGGTGGAAGCCGTAGTCGTCGGCGGTGAGCACGACCTGCCCGGCGGGCGGCTTGGTGGTGCTGTTGGTGACGGTCTGGTCGGCCGTGCGCCAGCCGCTGTCGTCGAACCCGGGCGTCGCCTCCGGCGACTCGGCCGCATACCGCCAGGTGGTCAGCTCCGGCAGGGTGATCTGCCGCGCCCCGGCCAGATCCCGTACGGCGACCAGCGAGCCCCCGACCGCCGGCCGGACCGCCACCGGCCGGTCGTTCCAGGTGACCCGGTGCACGGCCGGCGCGCCCCAGATCTCCAGCGGTGCGGCCGCCTTGGTGTCCCCGGTGAGCGCCAGCCGCCCGCCGCGCACCTTCGCGGTCCGCACCAGCTCCGGCCCCCGGACCAGCAGGTCGTCGACCCGCCAGAACTGGGCCGCGGTGTCCTCGTCGGCGATCAGCAGGGTCAGCGCCGGGCCGTCCGGAGCGGTGATCTGGATTTTGATCAGCCCATGATGGGTGTAGGTGAGCCGAAGGTCCCCGGTCGCCGGGTCGTACGCGGACTCCCCCGACCCGGCGAGGAAGCGGACCGCCGGCTCGGCCGGGTAGCGCAGCACCGTCTCGCCCGCCTCGCCGTCCCGCCCGTGCAGCAGCGCCACCCCGGGCAGGTGCGTCTCGATCTCCGAGGTGGAGTAGACGAGGTGGTTGCCCTCCAGGTCGTAGTCGGCGACCAGGGTCTTGGCGTCCTGCCCGGTGAGCCGCAGCGGCACGGTGTACGACCCGTCCGCGGTCGTGATCGGGAAGGTGAAGCTGTCGTCGGTGGTCGCGCTCGACGGGTTGTGCACGGCCAGGTAGAAGTTGGTGCCGGTGTCGGCGTTGACCGTGTGCTCGATCCGTACGGCCGGCGACGAGGCCGCCACGTCGGCGCCCTTGTCCACCTTGGTCAGCGGCGCCACGCTCTGCACGAAGTAGCCGAGCGTCTTCAGCGTCTGCGCCTTGGGCCGCAGCTGCCGCCCCTCGTCGATCGCCGCGCCGTAGTCGTACGAGCTGTACACCACCGGCGCCGGCAGCCAGCCCCAGGAGGTGCCGCCGGAGACCATGTAGATGTTCTGGATGGTCAGCCGGTTGGCGATGTTGGTGCCGTAGAAGACCCGCTCGTAGCCGGGGCCCTCGCGGACCGCGGTGCACGGGTAGGTCCCGACGCTCCCCCAGTAGTCGAACCAGCCGCCGCCGAACTCGGCCGCGAAGCCGGGCGTGGTGTTGGACGCGGAGGCGCCGCCCTTCGCCCCGCCGGCGCCCTGGATGCCCCAGTCGGGCGCGTTGCTGGGCGAGCCGACGCTGCCGTCGGTGTGGCAGCTGCCGCCCGGGTAGCCGTCGAAGGCGTACAGGTCGACCGGGCCGGGTACGGTGCCGGGCACGGTCGACGAGGCGGGCACCCAGTAGCCGTTGCGGCCCCGGTCGTTGTGGAAGATCGGGACCTGGATGCCGTCCGCGCGAGCCTTGTCGCGCAGGTGCTGGAGATAGTTGCGCTGCGCGGTGCCGGTCGCGGCGAGCTCGTTCTCGATCTGGTAGAGGATCACCGAGCCGGTGCCGTTGCTGAGCTGGTGCCGGGCGATGATCGCGTCGATCGCCGACTGCCACTCGTCGGTGGCGGCCAGGTAGTCGGCTGCGTCGCTGCGGGCCCGGCCGGCCTGCGTGGTGAGCCATCCCGGGAAGCCGCCGCCGTCGGTCTCGGCGTTGATGTACGGGCCGGGCCGGGCGATCACGTAGAGCCCGACCTCGTCGGCGATGTCGAGGAGCTGGTCCATGTCGCGTACGCCGGTGAAGTCGTAGACGCCTTGCGCCGGGGAGTGGTAGCCCCAGTCGAAGTAGACGGAGACGGTGTTGAAGCCGATCGCCTTCATCTTCTGCAGGACGTCGCGCCACAGGGCGGGGCTGGGGAGGCGGAACGGGTGCATCTCGCCGGACCAGACGTAGGTCCGCTGCCCGTCGATGATCATCGAGTACTGGTCGAAGGCGATGGTGTGCCGCGGTGCGGCCGCGGCGGCCGGCCCGGCGGGCACGACCGCGGCGAGGCCGAGCCCGAGGGCGCAAGCCCCTAGGAAAGCCCTTACCCTGTTCAAGCGCATCGACACATGCTGATGCGCGAGAGCAACTCCCGTCAAGCGTCCCGCGAGCGGTCGAGCAGCTGACTCATCGCCTGCAGGAGCTGGTCGTTCTGGAACGGCTTGTGCAGCAGCGGCGCGTCGGGCGGCAGCTCCTGCCCGCCCGGCGCCGGCCCGCTCGTGTAGCCGGACATGAACAGCACCGGCAGGTCCGGCCGGCTGCGGCGCAGCTCGACCGCCAGCTGGGTGCCCGACATGCCGGGCATGATGACGTCGCTGAGCAGCGCGTCCACCTGGAGATCCCGGTCCAGCACCAGCTTGAGCGCCTCCTGCGGGTCGCCGGCCGCGTGCACCTCGAAGCCGGCCTTGGTGAGGATCCGGCAGACGATGTCCCGTACGCCGTCCTCGTCCTCGACCACGAGGATGCGCCGCCCGGCGCCGTCGGAGGAGACGCGCGACCCGGCCGCGACCGGCACGGCCGGCGCCTCGCTGCTGACCGGCAGCCGTACCCGGACCGTCGTGCCCTGCCCGGGCTGCGACTCCAGCGTGATCGTCCCGCCCACGTCGGTGACCACCCCGTACGCCGTCGCCAGCCCGAGCCCGGTTCCCTTGCCCCGCCCCTTGGTCGTGAAGAACGGCTCGAACGCGCGGGCCGCCACCTCGGGCGCCATCCCCACGCCGGTGTCGGTGATGCTCAGCCCGACGAAGTCGCCGCCCGGCTCGACCCCGGTCGCGATCGCCAGCCGGCCGCCGGAGGGCATCGCGGCCCGCGAGTTCATCACCGCGTTCATCAGGACCTGTTCGAGCTTGCTGCGGTCCATCGTGATCGGCGGCAGGTCGGGGGCGAGCATCGTGGTCAGCTCGATGTCCTCGCCGAGCGTACGGGCGAGCAGCCGCTGCATGTCCGCGGCGACCGTGTTGAGGTCGAGCGTCTCGGGGCGGGACGGTTCGAGCCGGCTGAAGATCAGCAGTTGCCGGGTGAGCCCGCTGCCGCGCGCCGCCGCCTGCTCGATGGCCTGCACGTCGGGCCGGCACGGGTGCTCGGCGAGCTCCTCGCCGAGGATGTCGGCGTACCCGGAGATGATCGCCAGGATGTTGTTGAAGTCGTGCGCGATGCCGCCGGCCAGCCGGCCCAGCGAGTCGAGCCGTTCGGCCTGGCGCAGCTGCTGCTCGAGCCGGGTGCGCTCGGTGATGTCGCGCAGGATGCCCTCGACCGCCACCACCCGGCCGGCGTCGTCGCAGATCGAGCTGGCCCGCTGCTCCACCCAGGTGGCCCGGCCGGCCTGGTGGCGGACATGAATGATCAAGGTGCCGGGCTCGTGGGAGCGCCAGGACGCCTCGAGCGTGGCCCGGTCCTCGGTGTCGACGGTCCGGAAGATCAGCTCGGGGTCGGCGTAGAACTCGTCCGGCCGGCGTCCGGTGATCTCCTCGATCGCCGGGCTCAGGTACTCCATCGCCGGGTCGGGTGCCAGCCGGTAGCGGAAGATGACGTCCTGGGCGTGCTCGGCGATCAGCCGGAACCGTTCCTCGCTCTCCCGCAGCGCGGCCTCGGCCCGGCGCCGCTGCCGCCGCTCGGCCGCCTCGTGCAGTTCCCGCTGCACGGCCGGGGCGAGCCGGGCGAGCCGGTCCTTGAGCACGAAGTCGCGCACCCCGGCCCGCATCATCGCGGCCGCGGCCTCCTCGCCGACCTGGCCGCTGACCAGCACGAACGGGATGTCGGCGTCGTGCTCGCGGACCTGGTCGAGGGCCTCCTCGGCACGGAACACCGGCATGTTGTAGTCGCAGATGACCATGTCCGGCGCGCGGCGGGCGAGTTCCTCGGCGACGCCGCTCGGCGTGTCGGCCCGGACGTGGCTGACCTGCAGGCCAGCCTTGATCAGCTGCCGCACGATGAGCACGGCATCGTCATCGCTGTCATCGATGATCAGCAGATGCATCGCAGTCACCCCAATGGGGCTGGTTCGTTGACGATGAGCCAGTACACGCCGAGGGCGTTGACCGCGGCGACGAACTCCTCGAACACCACCGGCTTGCGGACGAAGCTGTTGGCCCCGAGCGTGTAGCTGGTCACGACGTCGCGCTCCTCGTTGGAGGTGGTGAGCACGACCACCGGCAGGTTCCGGGTGCGCTCGTCGTCGCGGATCCGGCGCAGCACCTCCAGTCCGTCGATCTTGGGCAGCTTGATGTCCAGCAGGATCAGCGCCGGCCGCAGCGCCTCGCCCTCGGCCGGCAGCAAGCGCAGGAGTGCCTGCTCGCCGTCGGTGGCGACGACGATCTCGTTGCGGATCCGGTTCTTGGTGAAGGCCCGGACGGTCAGCAGCGCGTCGTCCGGGTTGTCCTCGACCAGCAGGATCGGCCGCTCGGTCATCTCAGCTCCCAATCCGCCGGGGCCGGGGTGAGGCTGAACCGGAACGCCGCGCCCTCGCCGACCGTTCCCTCGGCGACGATCCGGCCGCCGTGCCGGGTGATCACGCGGTGCACGATGGCCAGCCCGATCCCGGTGCCCTCGAACTCGCCGGCCGAGTGCAGCCGCTGGAACGGATCGAACATCTTGTCCGCATATTTCATATCGAAACCGGCACCGTTGTCGCGCACCTCGAAGACATCGACCCCGGACTGCGGGTGCACGCTCACCGTGATCACCGGCTCCGGGGTGTGCGCGGTGAACTTCCAGGCGTTCCCCAGCAGGTTCTGCAGCACGAGCCGCACCAGATGCGGATCGCCCTGCGCCGCCATATTGTCCGAAATGTTCCAGGTAACCGATCTTTCGGGATCGGCGATCTCGGCGACCACCTCCCGGGCCAGCGCGCTCAGGTCGAACCGGTCCCGCCGCAGCTGCGAGCGCGTCGCCCGGGACAGGTGCAGCAGGTCGTCGATCATCTGCGCCATCCGGCCGGTGTTCGCCTGGATCCGCCGCAGGTAGCCCTGCGCCTCCTCGGCCAGGTCGCCGGCGTAGTCCTCGAGCAGCACCTGGCTGAAGCCCTCCAGCGAGCGCAGCGGGGCGCGCAGGTCGTGCGAGACCGAGTAGGCGAACGCGTCCAGCTCCCGGGTCGACGCCTCCAGCTCGGCGGTGCGCTGCCGGACCCGCAGCTCCAGCTCGTCGTTGAGCCGGCGCACCTCCTCCTCGGCCCGCTTGCGCGCGGTGATGTCGGTGGAGATGCCGCAGATCGCGTACGCGTGGCCGGCCTCGTCGTGCAGCGGGAACTTCACCGTCACGTACGTGTGCATGCCGTCCTCGCCGGGCGCCTGCTCCTCGACCTGCAGCGGGATGCCCCGGGCGATGGCCGCCAGGTCGTTGGCCCGGAACTCGTCGGCGATCGGCCCGTCGAACAGGTCGTGGTCGGTGAGCCCGACGATGTCCTCCCGGTGCAGGTCGAACAGCCGCTCGTACTCGCGGTTGACCAGCAGGTAGTGGCCGTCGACGTCGCGCATGTAGATGACCGCCGAGGTGTGGTCGATCAGCGCCATCAGCTGCTCGTGGCCGACCCGAACGGGCGGCCGGGTGCCGGTGCTCACCCGCGACTCCTCTCCCGTCACCCGATCAGTGAGACAGAGACCAGTGCGGCCGACGGTACCTCCGCATCGGGTACCTTTTCGGCTGTTTCGCCGGAGAGGACCCCGCGCAGCGGCGCCAGCACGTGCTCCTGCCGGGCCCGGGTCAGCCTCTCCAGGAACAGCTCGTTCATCCCGGTGGTGCCCCGCCGGTTGGACACCAGCGGCTGGTCGCCCTGTCCGGCCTCGTCGCGCCTCCGCTGTGGCTTGAACAGGAACTTCTTGCTCAGCATCAGGTGCGCGCCGGCCGCCCGGGCGTGCGCGTTCAGCAGCCGGTACCAGTCGATGAGGGCCGGGTGCTGCCCGATCAGCCGACGCAGCTCGGCGCCGCCGCCGGCCGCGTCCGCGCGCAGTTCGGCGGCGTCCCGGCCGAGGCCAGCGAGCAGCCGTTCGGGCAGCGTCGGCTGGGTCATCAGCTCCTCCAGCGCGGCGCGCTCGTGGCGCAGCAGGGCCGGGAACAGCCGGCGTACGTGCCGGTCATAGCCGGGCAGGCCGACGCCGAGCAGGAAGTCACGCTTGAGCGCCTCGGGGTCGAGCGCGCCGCTGGGCGGGATGTCGTCGCGGGTCCAGTGCACGGCGAACTGCCGGAACACGTCGAGGAAGTGGTCGGCCGGCATGGTCTGCTCCGGGGGCAGCGACGCGAAGGCGAGGAACAGCCGGCGCATCGCGTCGATCAGGTCGGTGGCGATCCGTACCCGCTCGATCGCCGCCTCGGTGAGCAGGCCGTTCCCGGCCCGGCCGAGCGGGTCGAGCACGTCGTTGACCGCGAGCTCGATCGCCTCGCTCTGCTTGATCAGCAGGAAGAAGCGCTCCTCCCCGGGGGTGCCGGTGTAGCTGCGGATCCGGCCGTCGTCGAACACGCCGGGCAGCACGGACATCAGCTCGTCGCGGCGGCGTACCTCGACCGTGCCCACGTTCCAGCGCACCAGCGAGGCGTAACTGTCCCGGCTGTAGTGCCCGAGCCCGGTGCGGTCGGCCAGCGCCGCGAAATAGTCGCGGAACGGCCGCCCGTCGGCGGACAGGCCGTCGAAGGCCCGCTCGGGCGTGGCCTTGCCGCCCGGATTCCACTCCTGATAGTGGCGGGCCACCGAGGCGCCGACGAAGCCCAGCCGGACCACGAACCGCCGCGCCTGCTCGGTGGTCAGCCGGTCCACCACCGGGAGGTGCGGAAGAACGTCGCGGGCCTGGTCGGCGAGCGTGCCGGGCGGGGCGTCACCGGAGAGGATCGCCCGGTTCAGCCGGGGCAGCTCGTCGTCGAGCCAGTCACCCACCTGCCGCAGATCCAAGTCGAATCACCCCTACCCCCTTATCGACCGGGTGGTCGGGATTCTTAAGCGTTGACATCGATGAAAACCGATGCGAGGGTACGGGCACCGGTGTACGCGTGTCGCCGACCCGGCACGCCCGGCCACCCCACACGGCGGCGGGGCGATCCCCTGCCGCCACCCAGCAGAAGGGATCCCCCATGCGTCTCCGTCGGGCACTCGCCCTCGGCGCCGCCGCGCTCGCGGCCGCCACCGGCGTCATCGCCGGCTCGGCCCCGGCCGAGGCCGCACCAGCTCAAGGAATACCCAGGCTGGCGGCCACCACACTCGCTTCGACCATCGCGCTGAGCAACTGCTCGGCGTCGCTCGTGCGCTACCCCAGCTCGGTCAGCAGCGACCGGGCCATGATGCTCACCAACGGGCACTGCTACGAGGGCGGCTTCCTCAGCGCCGGCCAGGTGCTGCAGAACCGGTCCAGCAGCCGGTCGGGCACGCTGCTGAACGCCGGCGGCCGATCGCTGGGCACGGTCCGCGCCGACCGCGTCCTGTACGCGACGATGACCGGCACCGACGTCACCCTGTACCGCCTGACCTCCACCTACGCCACGCTGAGCAGCCGTTACGGCGCCACCGCGCTGACCATCTCGGCCTCCCACCCGGCCGCCGGGGCGAGCATCGACATCCCGTCGGGCTACTGGAAAGAGATCTGGAACTGCAAGATCGACAAGTTCGTGAGCACGCTCCGCGAGGACCAGTGGACCTGGCACGACTCGATCCGGTACGACGCGAACTGCGACACGATCCACGGCACCTCGGGCTCGCCGATCGTGGACTCGTCCTCCGGCCAGATCGTCGGGATCAACAACACCGGCAACGACGACGGCGAGATGTGCACGCTGGACAACCCGTGCGAGGTGGACGCGAACGGGACCACCCACGCGTACCAGGGACAGAGCTACGGCGAAGAGACGTACTGGTTCACCACATGTCTGAACTCGGCTCGTACGATCGATCTGACCATCTCGGGCTGTCTTCTGACCAAACCGGCAGCCTGACCCGTCCGAACGGACGAATCACCGCAGGTCCGGCGGCATTTTGTCGCCGGACTACATTTCCGTAAATCGAAATGTCACCCACTCATTTCACCTAATCGTGTTTGCGTTTTCGACCGGACAAATGCCGCATTTTTCCTATGATCTTCACATCGGCAATATCCGGACACGAAGAGGTGAATCGATGAATAAAGCAACTCGTATGCTGGTCATGACCGGAATGGCGATCGTCGCGGGAGCGACTTTCAGCGCGGGCCCGGCGTCGGCCGCCTCGGCCTCGCCGGCTCCGAGCCCCAGCAAGACCACGACCCAGGCCACCAAGGACTGGGGCCACGACCGGTCGCGGATCATCGGGTACTACAGCAACCCGTTCATCTGCAACCGGGTCGGGCGCAGCGGCGAGTGGCGGAACAGCTGGGACGACTACAACTGCTTCCGCGTGCCGTTCGGCTTCCACCGTGGGGACTGGGCGCTGCGGGTGAGCTGGGACCGCTGGGGTCACGACCACGGTGGCCCCGGCTTCCCGGGTCACGACCACGACGGCCCCGGCTTCCCGGGTCACGACCACGACGGCCCCGGCTTCCCGGGTCACGACCACGACGGCCCCGGCTTCCCGCACCACCCGGGCGGCTGGAGCAAGCACTGATCTATCGCACCACGCGGGGCCGTCTCCTTTCCGGGGGCGGCCCCGCCGCGCATTAACAAAGGCAATTCGCATTGACACACTTCGTTGCTGGACGCAAAATTGGGAGCGCTCCCATAGCCCAATTCCGTCCCCTGGAGAGCCATGCGATCCAAAATCCCCCGTCGCGTCGCGCTGGGCTCCGCCCTGCTCGCCGCCACCGCCCTGGCCGCGCCGCCGGCCTCGGGCGCCTACGCCGCCACGACCCCCGTCACCGTCACCGTCAACGCCCGCGCCGGTCTGGCCACCGTCCCGGCCACCGCGCTCGGCGCCAACGACGCCATCTGGGACAGCACGCTCGGCACCGACGCGGTCGCCGACCTGCTCGGCTCGGCCGGCGTCCAGATGATCCGCTACCCCGGCGGGTCGTACGGCGACATCTACCACTGGGAGACGCACACCGCCCCCGGCGGCTACGTGGCCCCGAACACCGACTTCGACACGTTCATGGCCTCGGCGCGCCGGACGGGCGCCGAGCCGATGATCATCGCGAACTACGGCACCGGCTCGCCGGACGAGGCCGCCGGCTGGGTCCGGTACGCGAACGTCACCAAGGGGTACGGCGCGAAGTACTGGACGATCGGCAACGAGAACTACGGCAACGGCCACTACGGCTCCTCCTGGGAGGCCGACGACCACGCCGACAAGAGCCCGGCCCAGTACGCGGCCGAGGTCATCGCCTACGCCGACGCGATGAAGGCGGTCGACCCGACGATCAAGGTGGGCGCGGTGCTCACCATGCCGGCGAACTGGCCCGACGCGCTGGTCGGCTCGGGCGACGCGGGTACCTGGAACCAGGTGGTGCTGCAGGCCGCCGGCCCGCACATCGACTTCGTCGACGTGCACTGGTACCCGGGCGGGGGCAGCGCGGCCGAGGCGATCGGCAAGACGCAGTACGTGGACGACGCGATGTACCTGCTGCGCACTCAGATCAACAAGTACGGCGGCGCGAACGCGAGCCGGCTCGGGATCAGTCTCACCGAGACGAACGTCGGGGTCGGGCAGAACACCCAGCCGGGCGCGATCTTCCTGGCCGACGCGTACAGCAGCCTGATCGCCAACGGCGTCTTCACCGTGCAGTGGTGGAACGTGCACAACGGGATCGGCACGCCCTCGACCGTGGCCGGGCAGCAGGACTACAACGACTTCGGGCTGCTCTCCAGCGGGACGTGCACGAGCGACGACACGGTCTGCGAGCCGCCGCTGAACACGCCGTTCGCCCCGTACCACGCGCTCAAGATGATGTCCTCCTTCCTGCATCCGGGCGACCAGATGGTCCAGGCCTCGGCCGACAACCCGCTGGTCACCGTCCACGCGGCGCGCCGGCCGAACGGCGACCTCGGGGTTCTGCTGATCAACAAGGACCCGGACGCGGCGCACGACGTCGCCCTGGACTACCGGGGCTACACGCCCTCGGCCGCGGCGCCCACGGTGCTGACCTACGGCAACGGCGACACGGCCGCGCACGCGGGCAGCGCGAGCACGCTTCCGCCGTACTCGATCACGCTCTTGACCTTGCACCCGAGCGCGAGCAACGCGGCGGCACCGGCCGCACCGGGCACCCCGACCGCCTCGGCGGTGACCGACCGGAGCGCGACGATCGCCTGGCCGGCCGTCAGCCGCGCCGCGAAGTACGAGATCTACCGGGCGAACGGCGCGATCAGCGAGCAACTCGGCGAGACCACCGGCACCTCGTTCACGGTGGGTAACCTGCAGCCCGGAAAGCGCTACACGGTCAACGTGCTCGCCCGGGACGCGGCCGGCCACCTCTCCTGGTCGTCGCCGCCGCTCACCTTCACCACCGGCGCGCCCGCCACCAGCACCTGTACGGTGAAGTTCGCCGACGTCAACGACTGGGCCAGCGGCTACGTCGGGCAGGTCGACATCACCAACACCGGCGCCGCGCCGCTGAACGGCTGGACGCTCAACTTCACCTGGCCGACCACGTGGCAGAGCGTGAGCAGCGGGTGGAACGCGACCTGGACGCAGAACGGCACCGACGTGCGGGTGACCAGCGACGGGACGCTCGCCGCGAACGGCGGCAGCACCTCGGTCGGCTTCGTCGGCGCCTACTCCGGGCCGAACGTTTTGCCGGCGGCGTTCACCCTCAACGGAACGCTCTGCTCCACGTCATCCTGACATTACCTTCGACCCGTAGCGTCCCGTCGAGTGCGGCTCGTCGAATATCTGCTGCTCTTCTTCGGGCTGGTCGGCGTCCACATCGCTGTCCACGTTCCGGGCGGGCCGATCCCGGTCCTGCTGGTGGCCGCCGTCGCGATCGTGTTCTACCTGCGGCGGGCCACCGGCTTCGACCGGGCGACCTTCTGGCGGCGCGGGTCACTGCGCGGCGTCCTGCTGCTGTGGGCCGCCGTCACGGTTCTCACCGTGGCGGCGGTCGCCGTCTTCGACCGCGCACATCTCTTCGACCTGCCCCGCCACCAGCCGTGGCTCTGGCTGGCGATCTGCGTCCTCTACCCGCTGGTCTCGGTGTATCCGCAGGAGTTGCTGTTCCGGGCGTTCCTGCTGCACCGCTACTCGCCGGTCTTCGGTTCCGGCAGAAAGGCCGCCGCGCTCGCCGCGGCGGCCCATCTGCTGTTCGGCAACGTGCTCGCGGTGGTGGCCACGATCCTCGGCGGCTGGCTGTTCGCCCGTCGCTACCAGCGCACGCAGTCGCTGCTCATGGTGTCAGTGGAG
Organism: Actinoplanes subtropicus; assembly: GCF_000721705.1. Classification (GTDB taxonomy): domain Bacteria; phylum Actinomycetota; class Actinomycetes; order Mycobacteriales; family Micromonosporaceae; genus Actinoplanes; species Actinoplanes subtropicus. Next base: position 51,771 of record NZ_JOJL01000024.1, on the reverse strand, counting down.
CATGCTCTGTACGGCATCACGATCCTCACGGTCGGGCTCGGGCAGTACTTCTACCACGGGCGTTTCCAGTGACCCGGCCGCGATCGGCCCCTTGACCTGCCGCGCGACCGCCCGCCACCAGCCCAGGTCGAAGCGGCCGCCGTCGGCCAGGAAAACGCCACGCAGGCTGTGCCAGGCCAGCCCCGGATACTTGTGGTGGATGCCGTGCAGGTTGAACGCGAGCACGAACGACTCGAGCGGCCGCGGCAGTTCGAGGTTCATCGCCTCGAGCGGCTCATCCAGCGCCGTGCCGTAGTGGTAGGCGTTGTCGGCCACCGACACCAGAAACGCCCGCCCCGCCAACACCACCATCAAAATCCACCAATTCCGGCCGTACGCGAGGAAAGCCCCCGCATAAACCAGGACGATCAGCGCGGCGTCCGGCCGGAACTGCCCCAGCCGGCGCCCGGTGATCGCGTCGAACAGCAGCGCGGTCACCGTGTCCGGCCTGTCCAGCAGGCGACGCAGCCGGTACCAGAGCGGCTTCGGCGCGACCGCGAGCAGCACCGACGCGACCTCGGCCAGGTAGAGCCCGCCGACCAGGCGCAGGTAGTAGCCCGGCGCGTGCGACCCCCAACTGCCGGTGTCGTAGACCTCGGTGCGCTCCCGCGGCGTACGGCTGAATCGGTGGTGCAGCAGGTGACCGGACTTCAGCAGAATGAACGGCGCCCCATAGCCGACCGCGAGCGCCCGGCCGAGCCGATCGTTCCAGGCGCGGTCGCGCAACAGCGAGCCGTGGATCGACTCGTGCAGGATCGACCACAGGTGAGTGCTGGTCAGCACCAGCGGAATCAGCAACCAGCCGGGCAGCGACGCCAGCGGGATCACGTAAAGCTGCAGCAGAAGAGAGCCGAGGGCGCCGGCAACCAGCAGGCTGGAGGTCGCCGTCGAGCCGTAAGTGCGGGCTGAAGGCACTTTCCGCAGGCTAGCCGCCCAAGGAGACCGCCACGTGTACCGCAGTTGAAGGCTGTGCTCGCCCGCCGTTCCCGGATACGGGGCACCCCGCAGATACGAGGTCATGGTGCGTCGCGACATGCCGGGCAGCGGTCGGGCCAAGCCCAAGACAGCGGCGGACCGGGCCCACGCCCCTCACAGGCCCGTGTTCGCCTGCGGTCCCGAGTAATCGTCGTCGCGGGCCAGCGCCGCGAGCTGGTCGAGGCGGCCCGCTGGCTGGACGCCGGCGACCGGCGGCTGCTCGCCCTCTGGTGGCAGGAGGCCAGCGGCGAGCTGGCCGACGCGCTCCGCGTCCAGCCCAAGCACGCCGCGGTCCGGGTGCAGCGGATGAAGGCCCAGCTGGACGTCGCCCGCGGGGTGGTGCGCGCGCTGCGGGCCCGGCCGCGCTGAGCGAGCAACTGCGCGGTGGAACGGGATCGCCGATCCGCTGTGGCGCAAGCGGCTGGTCCGGCACCTGCGCGACCGCCCGGTCTGCGGCACGATGCGCGGCGGTCTGATCGTGCCCGAGGAACTGCTGCTGGGCATGGCCGCGCTGCCGGCGCCGGCCGGGCTGTTGGTCGGGCTCAAGCCGGTGAAGCTGACCCTGCTCGGGCTGCTGCAGCAGAAGACGCTGACAGTCGCGGCGGTCACCACGGTCGCGGTCGGCGGCGGTCTCGCGTACGCGGTCCATGAGGAAACGCTCCCGCCCGGCGGCGAGACGGTGACGGTGACCCCGACGCTGGCTCGCTCCGCTGCCCCCGGCATCGCCGGACGGGTCGCCACGCGCCGGCCGCGGACCACCTTTCCCTGCGGTACGTTTTTCGCGTGCAGAAGCTCTCCGAGGCGACGCTCGCCGCGATCGGGCGGATGACCGTGGCCGCGACCGACCTCGAATACGCGCTGGCTTCGCTCGCCGACTCGCCGGCCGCGCTGTTCGCCGAGCCGGGCGCCGCGTTGCGCGCCGCCCGCGACGCGTCGCCTCCGCGTGCCGACGACATCCGGCACTGGATCGACGGCTCGGCCACCCAGCTCGTGCAGAGCCAGGCCGCCCTGCGCGCGATCTGGCGCGGCGGCCGCACCGACCCGGCCCTGTTCGACGAGATCACCAGCCGCCTGCTGCGCTGCCGCGAGGCGCTCGTGGCGGCTCAGGGCTTGCGGGCGACCGCGCCGTAGACCGAGACCGCCCCGTCCGGGGGCGGCGGCTCGTCGGTTTCCGGATGCCAATGCGGCAACACCTGCAGGCCCGGCTCGACCAGCTCGAGGCCGGCAAAGAAGCGGGCGATCTCCGGCTTCGCGCGCACGCGCATGGTGACGCCCTGGCGGCGGTAGATCTCGGTCACCGCGGCCCACGCCTCCGGCGCGAAATCCCCGGTCAGATGGGACAGCGCGAGATAGCTGCCCGGCGGCAGGGCCGCGAGCAGCTCCGCCACCAGGGCGTACGGATCCTGGTCGTCCCCGGCGAAATGCAGCACCGCGATCAGCAACAGGCCCACCGGGCGGTCGAGGTCGAGGGTTTCGCGCACCTCGGGCGACTCCAGGATGGCCCGCGGTTCGAGCAGGTCCGCCTTCAGGAAGCGGGTCACGCCGGTGCCGTCCAGCAGGCCCTCGGCATGGGCCAGCACGATCGGGTCGTGGTCGACATAGACCACCCGGGCGCCGGGGTGCACCGACTGGGCGACGTGATGCACGTTCGGCGGGCTGGGGATGCCGGTGCCGATGTCGAGGAACTGGTCGATGCCGCGCTCGGCGGCCAGGAAACGCACCGCGCGACGGAGGAACGCGCGATTTTCCCGGGGTGGCACGCGGCTGTGCGGGTTGGACTTCATGCCCTGTTCGGCGGCGTCCCGGTCGGCGTCGAAGTAGACGTCGCCGCCGAGCAGATAGTTGTAGACGCGGGCGGGATGCGGGCGGTCCGTGTGCAGGTCCACCCCGGCATCGTGCACTCAGGACAGTCGGGTCGTCCAGGCCTTCGCCTCATCCTCCGGCAGTTCCCGATCGACGGCGAGTTCCGGGACCATCATCGGGTACTGCCGGCCGATGTTGTAGCTGCGCGAATAGGACGGCGCGCTCACCACGATCACCCGGCGGCCGTCGGCGACCGGGATGTCGGCCGGGCGGCCCTCGCCCCAGATCGGGTCGCCGGCGGCGTCGGTCAGGTCGAACTGCGTGCGTACGCCGCCCTCGGGGATCATCAGGCCGTCCCGGGCCGCGGCCACCCAGGCCGGGTCGGGCGCCTCGCCGTCCACCCGGCCCTCGCCGATCAGCACGTCGGCCAGCAAGATGTGCAGCTGGATGTTGTCGCCGACGCCGCTCATCGTCATCTCGAACACCCGGCCGCTTTCCCGGTGCACGACCCGCAGCGGCTCGTCGTCGAGCACCCGCAGCAGGCCCAGCAGCCACGGCGCGTCCTCGGCGTGCTCGGCCATCGCGATCGTCGCGGCGGTCAGCCGGTCCCGCTCGGGCAGCGCCCGGCGGCACCGCTTCTGCTGCAACGGGACCAGCAGGCTGGGAATCCAGTCGTTCACCGAGAACCACGCCTGGGTGATCGCGCCGGCCTCCTCGACGCTGAGCCCGGCCGACGGCGCCGCGGCGACGAGCCGCTCGCGCAGCGCCCGGTACTCGTCCACGCTGGTGGGCGCGGCCACATCGTCGCCGAGCTGGTCGGCGAGCAGGCCGAACTGGGCGGCCGCCTCGAGCCCGCCGGCGACCCGGTCGACCAGCACGTCCAGCACCGGCAGCGGGTCGGCGCCCATCTCGATCAGGCCGGCCGCGAGGGTGGCCAGGAAGCCGCCGTTACCGAGCGCCACGTCGGCCAGCGCCGGCCGGAGCTTGACCAGGCCGGCGCCGAGCTCGGCCTGGTCGGCGAGCGGCACCCGATCGACGACGGCGCGCTGGTTCCTGGTGGACGCGGGCCCGTCCAGGCGCAGCACGGCGGCGGCCAGGTCGGCACAGATCGCGGGCAGGCTGCGGTGTCCGATCATCCGGGCATCGTAGTCACTAAATCATGGTCGCCAGGACCAGGTCGATCGCGCGGAGGATGGCCGCCCGGGACGCGTCGTCGTCATCGAGGTAGTCGAAGCCGTGCCGGCCGTGCGGCACCTCGACGACGTCCGGACGGGTCTTGGCGGCGTCGAGGAAGGCGCTCACTCCCTCGGCCACCGCCGGGTTCTCCCGCCCGACCCGGGTGAGCACGATCGGCAGGTCGCCGGCGAGCGCCACCGCGTCGACCGGACGGAAGCGGTCCAGCACCGGCCAACCATGCAAGGGCACCAGCACGGGGTACGTCAGGGCCACGCACCGCAACCAGGACGGCGGCTCGCGCAGCCAGTCCGCGGCGAGCAGGCCGCCCCCGGAGAAGAACCACAGGGCGATCCGCTCACCGTCCACCCGCGGGTCGGCCCGCACGGCATCGACCGCGGCCCGCACGTCGCCGGCGGCGTCCGGGTAGGCGGCCGGGGTGTGCAACCGGTGGTCGACGGTCGCGCCGACCACGCCGCGGGCGGCGACCAGTGAGGCGTACGCCTGGTAGACCGGCCAGTCGCGCGGGGTGGGCCGCACCTGAGCCGGCATGGGTCCGCCGTGCACGATCAGAACCGCCGGCCGGGCGCGGTCGGTGTCGTCCGGCGGGTAGAGGTCGATGGGGCCGTGCCGCTCCGCCGTACGGGTGGCGACCGGAAGCACGAACGGCTGCAGAAAATCCATGACCCGCAGGCTAATCGCGAAGATCGGACCACACGGTCAGCAAACAGACTTCAGGGCCCGGTCGATACGACCAGACCCTGAAGTTTCCGATGGGGTGATCGACGGGACTTGAACCCGCGACACCCGGGACCACAACCAAGGTCATGGTCAATCAGGCGTAGCTGATCTAGCTGTTCTACCAGGTCAAGGCCGAGCAACAGGGCGCGGATCGCATCGGCTGACCGCACCTGACCGCAGCTCCCGCTCCCGGCCCCGCTCCCACTCCGCTCCCAACGCACGGCCCTTGTCGGTAGCGGCTAACCGACTGCGATCGATGGCTCGGCCACCGCCAGTGCGAGAGTAGCGTCATCACTCCGCTTGTTCCGTGGCCAACGGACGCCCTTGGGGTCCGACTCTTCCGCAGCCCGCACCCGGCGCAAGACCGTCTCGGGACCGTCCTTTTCTGCCAGATCGAGAAGCTCGGGCCACGAAAGCTCGCCGAACACGTTGACGATTCGGGCCGCACCGTCGGTCAACACCGCAAAGCGTCGCAGGCCTTCTGTGGCAATTCGTCCGGCAAGCGCTTGGCTCGCGGCAGACGGATCCGCTGCGGCGATCCAGAAACCGCCGGGTCGATTTCGCATCGCAAGCTCGGCATGCTTCATGCGCACCAATGCATCGCCTTTCTCAACCGATCCGATTGGGTATCCGTCCGCTATTCGGCGCTCAATTGGCGCAGTTTGACTCACCCGTTCGTCTGACACCGCGCTAATTCCGGCACTTGTGTCGAGAACGATCGAGACGTCCCCCAAGACAAGGTAGTCAGCCCAGCCCTCCCGGAGGCGGACCATAGCAACCGCTGCGGATGGTGTCCCTTCATGAGTTAGGTCGCATTGAGGATGCAGAGCCGCCACGTGTTCGATGCCTGTAGCCAGCACATCGCTGAGCGACAGGTTGGCGTCGGCCGCACCCTGGGACAATGCTGAGCCCAGGTGCGCCGCGTACCAGGAAATGCCGTGTATGCAACCGGTATTCGTTCTGGCGGTGGCGCCATCCAGGACAACAACGAGGTGGGGCGACGCAGAAAACCAATCCTCGTTGTCGTGCTGTTGGCCGGATGGCAGCGAAGCGACGGCCGTTCGCATCTATGGTCCTCAACCCTCATGTTTGAACAAAGGCGAAACCCGTTCGACGGAGGTCACACGCCGACGGTCTTTCGGGTCGTAGTGGCAAAGAATGACGGTTGAGAACCGTCGCGTCTTCAGCTCTCTGTGCAACTCCTGGAGATTGTCTGCAACGTAGCGCGCCGCCCCGAGCGTTCCTTGCGCGTGCGTGCCGGCCAGATACAGAAACGATCCCTTTCCGTCCGGTCGCGGAAGTCTGCCGATATAGCCGTAGTCAGCGCACTCCCCATCATCACGCGGAGATCGATACTCCTTGCCAGTATCTGGCTCTTTGATGAACCAGCCCTTCTCGTCTTCGACGTACCGGAGGTGCGGGTCGGCTTCCATGACCTGGCTAAGGAATGGAAGGAGACGAGGGTTCGTCAAAACAATCAAATTCGGGCGATTGAGATGCACAAGCCCCGGAGGGGGAACGATCTCATATGCAGCGTCGAGCCCTACCGAGCGGGCAAGCTCGGCAAGAATCTCGTAGGCACCAAACGATTCGGCCGATAGCACAGCCCCGGGGTCCGTACGACCGACCTCGAACTTTCCGCCGATGGCCATTGTTAGCCGCCCACCGCCCAGGAACGCGCGCTCCGGCCGCGTGCCGGCCGAAAGCAGCTGAGAGACGCGGGAACGCGACATGTCAAGCATGTCGGCAATCTGCGACTGCGTCATCTTGCCGTTTAGCAACTCCTCAAGAGCGGCCCGACGAACACGCGACAGCTCGCCGATTGCCACTTGGTAGTCGTCGATGAGCTTGTGCGCCGTCAGTGCGCGTTCGCGTGCGTCTGTCAGAGCTTCGACGGCCGCAAGGTCCATCACGGCGCTCCCTCCCATACCGCTGTCAAGGGGGCTAACACTATCTCAGCGCGTTCATAGGGGCTACTAGCTGGGGCGATGTGTAGCCGGACGAACTCCCTTGTTAAGAGGGGTTGACAGGCCCCGGCGCCGCATGGTGTTCTGTTGATGTACCCCGCTGGACACGCAAGTGTAGGGGGGTAAACAGGCTTCTGGCCTGGCAAAACTCAACAGAGGCGGAGTGACCGAACCGCGCACGTTGAACCGGTCAGGTGCCCTACCTCTCCCGCTGGGAAGCGGCGAGTCGGGCGGCGCCAGCAGTGAGCGACAGGTCTAGGCCCCGCCCGTGCCCGGCATGACACCGGGACCCCTGCAACCGTCGTCACCGGCGGAGGGGGCGCGTGAGTCATGTGCCATGGAAAGCACATGAGCGCACTAAGGCGGACAGCAGACCTAGCTTGATTCGAACGGCCTGGTGAAGGCCGAGCTTTCTTGACGTTCCGGGCGGGTCGGCCGCTGTGATGCCGCTGGCCCTCCGGGCGTTCTCCGTACCGAATTCTCTACTTTTCCGATCAAGCGACAAGGAGATTGCATCATGGCGTCCCTCGCATCGATCGTGATCATTTCCGCAGCTCAGAGCACCAGCTACACCGCGTGCGCCGGGTGCGGCAAGACCCGCCCGCTGCCGCGTAACCAGACCAAATGCCGGGTGTGCCAGTCAGTGCCGCAGCGCGTGACGCGCGGCGCGGCGCGGGCCGCCTGATCCGAGAGGACCTTCCTTCCGTCATGCCGCGCAACTTCGACTCCACCGGCCCGACGCGGGCCGAGTTGGCCGCGATCGAGGCCGAGTGGCCCGCCATTCAGGCGGACATCGACGCCCTGGCCGACCCCGACTATGTCGACGCCCTGGTCGACGCCATCGACGCCGTGGAACGCGTCGGCCGGTCCGAGACGGACCGCCGCCGGCAGCGCCGCCAGACGGCCCGGATCACCCGCGCCGCCGTCACCCGGAAGGTGGCCGCCTGATGGCCACGATCCGCGAGCACACCGCCCCGGCCGGCCCGGTCGTCTTCGACGTCACCACGGTCGCCGCCGACGTCATCGTCATCGTGGAGGACCGCCCGGCCGCCCTGGTCACGGTCACCACGTCGGCCGACAGCGGGCCGGCCGCCGACGCGGTCCGCAACGCCCGGTTCGCCGACCGCCCCGGCGGGGTGTCGGTCCGGGTGCAGGAGCCGACCGGCGCCACCGGGTCGACCACGGTCGTCAACCGGTACGGCAGGGCCACCATCACCCAGGTCGGCATCGTGTCCGGCGGATCGGTCATCCAGGTCGGCGGGAACATCATCGGCGGCGATCTCAACATCAGCGGCGGTGGCCTGGTCATCGGTGGTAACGCTGCCGTGACGGGCAGCGGCGCGCCGATCGTCATCGAGGCTCGCCTCCCGCTGCGTTCGTCGCTGACCTGCCAGACCACCTCCGGTGACCTCGACACGACCGGCGAGCTGGTGGACGCCGAGGTCACGACGGTGTCCGGCGACATCCGCATCGGCGCGGCCCGCATGCCGCGGCTGCGCTCGACCTCCGGTGACATCAGGGTTGCCCAGCTCACCGGCTCCCGCGCCGTCGTCAAGACCGTCTCCGGTGACATCCGGATCACCGCCACGCAGTCCGGCGCCACCGTGAGCGCCCGGTCGGTGTCCGGTGACATCCGGGCGACCGGCCCGGACATCGACCTCGACGCGCGGACCGTGTCCGGCCGCGTCACCACCCGCTGACCAGCGAAAAGAGGGGTATACGCCCATGTCCACGGCTACCGCGAACCGCAGCGCCTACCCGCGCGAGGTCGCCGATCTCATCCCGCACGCCCGTGACCTCGCCGCGTCCCTCGGCGAGCTGCCCTCGCGCAACAAGCTGATGACCACGTTCAAGGTAGGCGCCCCGAAGGCCAAGGAACTGCTCGCCGCGCTGACCACCGCCCCGGCCGACCCGCCGACCCTGCCGGCCGAGCCGGAGCCGACCCCGGACCCCCTGCCGGAGCTCCCCGAGCCGACCGGCGAGCACGCCGAGCCCGAGTCCACGGACGTCGAGCCGGACCCCGCCCCGGCGGCCCCGGCCGTACCGGACACTCCGGCTGCTGCGGTCCGGCCGGAGCGGTCCCCCGTCACGTGGCCGGTGCTGCTGCTGTGCCTGCCCGCGTTCGTCGCGATCTGGGGCGGCTGGGTGGAGATGGGCCGGCTGACCGGCTTCGGGAAAGTCACGCTGCTACCGGGGATCTCCGACTTCCAGCTCAACACGGCGATCACGCTGCCCATCGGGGTGGAGACCTACGCCGCGTACGCCCTGTTCGTGTGGCTGTCCGGCCGGGCAGCCGGCGACGCCCGCCGGTTCGCCAAGCGGTCCGCGATCGCCTCGCTGATCGTCGGTGCCCTCGGCCAGATCGCCTACCACCTGATGAACGCGGCCGGCTGGACCTCGGCCCCGTGGTGGATCACCGCGATCGTCTCCTGCATCCCGGTCGCCGTGCTCGGCATGGGCGCCGCGCTCGCGCACCTGATGCACAAGCACTGACCGTCCCTGCTTACCCCGAGGAGATGCCCCCGATGGCCCGCAAGACGAACCCCGTGAAAACCGTCAACAAGCTCGGCGCCAAGTGGTCGCCCGACTTCGACGCCTACGCGTCCGGCCGCATCCGCGCCGACCAGGTGCGCTGCGTGCTCTGCCAGCACAGCCCGTGCAACTGCCCGCCGTTCGGCAGTGACGCCTACCTCGCCCTGATCAACAAGGTGCACGGGCGTCGCCGGTAGTTCCGCCCGGCGGCACAGCCCACAGCCTGCAAGCAAGTGCTGTGCCGCCGGTCTCCACCCCTTCGGTCCCGTAAGACCTCAAGGAGAGACCCCCATCATGGCAAACAACCAGAACCGCTCCATGGACCCGGTCGAGAACCTCGCCCGAAAGGAGCGGCAGGCCGCCGCCCGGCTCGCCGCGATGGCGGCTGACTCCCGGCAGCGGCGGGCCGCGCACGCCGCCGGCCGCGACAGCCGGGCGATCGGCGTGTCCCGTAAGGCGTTCGGCCGGTGACCGCCCCGGCCGTGTTCGCGGCGGTGTTCGTCGCCTTGTACGTCGCGCATCAGGTCGCCGACCACTGGGTGCAAACCGACCATCAGGCGTGCACGAAGGGCGCGCCCGGTTGGCCCGGCCGGATCGCCTGCGCCGCGCACGTCGCCTCCTACACCGCGACGGCGCTGGTCGCGCTGGCCGCTCTGCGGTACACGCTGCACGTGCCGCTCGACCCGTGGCGGGTGGCGGCCGGGCTGACCGTCTCGGCGGTCACGCACTACATCGCCGACCGGCGGAGCCCGCTGCGGTGGTTGGCCGAGCGGCTCGGCGCGGCCCGGTTCTACCAGCTTGGTGCCTGCCGCGACAGCGGCGACAAGCCGTGCCTCGGCACCGGTGCGTACGCGCTCGATCAGTCCTTCCACTACGCGTGGCTATTCGTCGCAGCGCTGGTGATCGCGTCATGAGCCGGGCGCACACCGCCCGCACCGTGACCGCCTGCCCCGGCTGTGGGCGCATCCCGTGTGCCTGCCCGCCGCCGGCCGCGCTCGCCGCGCGGCTGGCGGCCCGGGAGGCCTCCCGCCGGGAGCTGCACGCAAAGATGGCCGTCCGACTCCGCCGTGAGGCCGCCGACCGCTGACCGCCGCCGTGCGCGAAACCTGTTGTGGTGCAACGGTTTTCGCGTGCGGTGGCTGCCAGAGCGGCACGCCGAACCAGCCGAAGTGAAGGACGACCTGATGGCGAAGAAGACCTCTAACCCGCAGCAACTGCTCGCCGCCCTGCGATCGGACCCGGATGTCGACCTGATGTCCACGACCCGGATGACCCGCGCGCAGCGCAAGAGCCTCGGCGAGATCCGCTGGACGGCCGGGCCGCAGACCCCCGGCCAGCGGCTGGCCCGCGCGCTGTGGGGCTGACCCGCACCCGACGCTGACCGTCACCGTCGCGGAACCCGTTGCCACACAACAGGTTCCGCGTGCGGTGGCCGCCAGATAGGCGCGCCAGGACAGGAGAAGTTCCCGATGTACCACGTCGAGAAGAACGCCAAGGCGGACGCCAACAAGATTCGCCAGGACCTCAAGGCGTCCGGCATGGGCGACCGGCAGGCCGACCGGATCGCCAACCGGCACGAACAGCGTCAGGTCCGCAACGGCAACAAGTGGATCCGCAAGAACGTCGGCCTCGACTGATGGCAGGCCGGGTCCCGAACACGATCACTGACCAGCAGTGGGCGGCCTTGGGTCGCCGTGCCCAGAAGGCCAACCCGGATGTGTTGTCCGACGCGGCGACCCGCCGCCGGCTGGCCTCGATCGCCCAGCGCCGTAAGGCGGACCAGAACTGAACCCGCCCGGCGGCGCGGCCTTCTCGGCCTCGACAACCACGGCCGCGCCGCCGGCCCTCACCCCCCTGCCCAACGACACAAGGAGAGGGGACCTCATGGTCCCGTACGCCCGCGCGTGCACCTACGCCGCCGCCGGTCTCAACGTGTTCGCCGCGCTCGCCGCGCCGACGACGCTGCGCACCTTGTGCGCCGTGTCGTTCGCGTTCACGACCGGCGTGCTGCTCGCCCGTGGGAGGACCAGCCATGACCGCTGACCCGGCCGTGATCGTGCCGATCGACGTGGCCGGTCAGGGCCTGCTCCCCGAAGAAATCACCGACCACGTCGCCGGGCTGCTCGCCGACCTCGGCGCGACTCCTGGCGCGATCGGGCGGCGGCTTGCCGCGCTCGGCATCACTGGGCACCGCGACGAGTCCGACCGCTGCCCGATCGCCAACTACCTGCGCCGGGTGAACCCGTCGCTGCATGCCGTCAACGTGCTCGACGGCGTCATCGAGATCCGCACCGAGGCCGGCACCGAACTCACGGTCCCGGCCTCGGACGAGGTCAGCGAGTTCGTGTCGCTGTTCGACCAGAACTACTTCCCCCGGCTCGACGCGTCCGCCCAGCCCAACCCTGCCGCAGACCCGGGCACGACCGCCCGACAGGAGGCCCGTTCGTGAGCACCACCCCCCACGACAACCCGGAGAACATCGACCCGGACGACATCCAGAACGACCCCACCGTGAACGACACGGCCGAGACCGGTACGGCCGACGTGCTCGACCTGAACGCGGCCCGCACCCGCCGGGCCGGCACAACCGACGCGGCCGACACCCACTTCGACCACACGATCGACGACGAGCCGACCCCGGGCGGCATGCCCGTCGACCCGCCGCCCTCGGACGTACGGGGCCGCCAGCCGATCGTGCCGCTCGGCCTGTCGACCTGGGGCGCGATCAAGTCCACGATCAAGTACCACACCGGGGTCGGCTGGTATCACGCCCGGTTCCACGCCGTGCGCTCACCCTGGTACCTGATTCAGGTCGCGTTCTGGGGCACGTACGGGCTGGTCAAACTCGCCGGCCGGCAGATCAAGTGGTGGTGGCTGACCGAACAGACCGGGCTGCGGCAGCGGGCCGCCGACGATCAGGACTGGCAGGCCTGGCACAAGCTGCACCGCGAGGTCAAGGCCACCCGCGCGTGGCGGTTCACCGTCCTGGCCGGGGAACTGCTCGCCCTGGTCCTACTTGGCCCATTCGTGTGGGTCACCGCGCCGTGGTGGGTGCTCTACCCCGCCCTCGCGGCTGCGGTCGCGGGGCTGGCGCGGCTCGGCCGGCCGGTGGACCGGCCGATCGTGTCGGCCGCCGTGGTCACCGGCCGGTTCCGGCGGATCAACCCGGATGTGGTGCTGCGCGCCTACTACGCGGCCGGACTCGGCAACCCGGACAAGCCGAACCAGCAAATCTCGTTCGGTGGGCCGATGGCCCGCGACGTCACCGACACCGGCTCGCAGGTCATCATCGATCTGCCGTTCAACGGCAAGACCTGGGAAGACGTCCTGAAGGCCAAGTCCGCGATCGCCGCAGGCATGGACGTCTCGGTCAACCAGATCTTCCTGACCCGCGACCCGTCCAGCCACCGGCGGCACCTGCTGTTCGTCGCCGACCGCGACCCCCTGGCCATCCCGGCGGGCCGCACGCCGCTGCTGGACGGCAAGCCCCGTGACATCTGGACCGAAGCCCCGTTCGGCCTCGATGAGCGCGGGCGCAAGGTCGGGCTGCTGCTGATGTGGGTGTCCATCCTGGTCGGCGCCCAGCCGCGTAAGGGCAAGACGTTCTCCACCCGGCTGCTCGCCCTGTTCGCCGCCCTCGACCCGTACGTCAGGTTGCTGGTGGTGGACGGGAAGATGTCCCCGGACTGGGACAAGTTCCGGCTCATCGCCCACCGCTACGTGTGCGGGGTGGTCCCCAACTCCCGCGACAACGACCCGATCACGCACTTCCTGGAGATGCTGCGCGAGGTCAAGAAGCACATCGAGGAGGTCAACGACTTCCTCGCCGGGCTGCCGACCTCGGAGTGCCCCGAGGGGAAGATCACCCGCGAGTTGTCCCGCAAGTACCCGCAGCTCCGGGTGTGGATGCTGGTCATGGAGGAGTTCCAGAACTACTTCGAGACCGACGACCAGGAGATCAACAAGAAGGTCGCCGCGCTGCTGTCGTTCATCATGGCCGTCGGCCCGAGCGCGGGTGTGATCATCCTGTCCAGCTCGCAGAAACCATCCGGGGTCGGCGCGGGTGACGTGCAGCGGCTGTTCAACCGCTACCGCGACAACCACGCCGTGCGGTTCGCGCTCAAGTGCGGCAACCGCACCGTGTCGGAGGCCATCCTCGGCGGCGACGCCTACCAGGAAGGCTACGACGCGTCCGCGCTCCCGACCGGTAGCCCGTATCGGGGCGTGGGCATCCTCTACGGCCACTCCGACGACACGGCCACCGTGCGGACCTACCTCGCCGATCACACCGACGCCGAGCGGATCCTCACGGCCGCCCGCAAGGAGCGCGAGCGGCTCGGCCTGTTGACCGGTGCCGCGGCTGGTGAGCAGGTCGCCCGCGACGTCCGCGACACCCTCGCCGACGTGCGCGGCGTGTTCCTGCCCGGTGAGCCGGGCCTGCACTGGGCCACGGTCGCGCAGCGGCTGGCCGACCAGTTCCCAGAGCACTACGCCGACGTCACCCCCGACGCGGCCTCGGCGCTGCTACGCGAGCACGTCCCGAGCGTCGTCGTGAAGGTCAAAGGCGACGGCGCCCGCGGCTGCCGACTGTCCGATATTGATGACGCGATCGACCGCCGCAAGACCGCCTGACCGGTAACGGCCCTGCCGTCACCGGTAACGCCAGCGTTACCCCACCCGTTACCGGCCTGGTCAGCACGTATGAGGGCCGGTAACGGGTAACGGCGGCAACCCCTCTACCTGCGAAAACCCCTGCTGGAGGCAAAACCGTGCCCCTGCTCGCCGTTACCGTCACCGACAACGCCACGAACAGCGTCGCCGCGCTCGGACTGATTTTCATCATCCTCGCCATCGTCACGGCCGGGTACCTGCTCGGCTGCTGGCTCTACCCGTTCGGCAACTGCCGACGCTGCAAAGGCAGCGGCAAACGCCGCTCACCGTTCGGCCGCTCGTTCGCCCTGTGCCGCAAATGTCACGGCGACGGCCGCCGGCTGCGGGTCGGCCGCCGGATCCTCAACAGCCTCCGCGAACTGCACGACAAAGGCACCCGATGAGCCGCAGCGTCTTCGCCCGCGCCGCGAAACTCCCGCCGCCGACCCCGCACACCGGTTGGTGCGCCCGCGATCACCGGTGCACCGGGGCACTTCACCAATCCCCGCCGATCATCGCCGACACCCTCGGCGGCCGGGCCGTCATCACCCGCGTCAAGGCCGGTGACGTCGAGTACGCCGACATCCGCGCCCGCGTCCCCCTGACCCCGGCCGAGCCGACCGCGCACCGGCAACTCGGCCTCACCCTGCACCTGATCCGCCGCCTGTTCGCCGCCGTCGCCGCACTGCGGCCCGAAACCCTGCCCACCCGCCCGACGCGTCCCGCCCTCGACCGGAGGCCCGCAGCATGACCACCCCGACCATCATCGACGCCGCCCGGCGCATCACCGCCCAGCTCGACAAGCGCGGCAACCCCGACCTGACCGGCCTGCCCGAAACCCTGTGCCGCGCCCTGAAGGTGCAGGAAGAGGCCGGCGAGATGGCCCAAGCCGTCATCGGCGTGCTCGGCCAGAACCCCCGCAAAGGCATCACCCACAACTGGGATGACGTGGTGGCCGAGGCCATCGACGTTGTCATGTCGGCTCTCGTGTTCGCCGAGACCGTCACCCGCGAACACCTCGAATACGCCCTGGCCGACCGGCTCGCCGGTCGCCTCGACCACCTCGCCCGCCGCGCCGCGGCCTCCGGCGCCCCGGACGTCGAACAGGTCGCCGAGACGGCCGGGCCGGGCGCCGACCCAGGCCGCCAGCGGCAGGCCGCCACCCTGCGGTGGCTGCTCGACGTGCACACCGAGCACGGCCTGCCGCTGCCCGAGGACTTCATCGGCTACACCGGCGGGGGCACGCTACGGCTGCGGCTGGCCGACGACCAGGCCGACGGTGTGACCCGATGGGCGGCCTATCTCGGCCTGCCCGTCGAGTGCCGCGAGGTCGACTACAGCGGCTCCCACTGGGTCAACGTCAAGGCCGAACAGCCGTGGGACGGCGAGGTGACCGACGTGACCGGCCTCGGCTGGAAGCACGTCGAGATCGTCACCAACTGCGACCGGCGCCAGGCCCCGGCCGAGGCCGCCGCGCCCGTGGCGGTGGCCGCATGACCATCCCCGCTGACGAGCACGGCGTCGGCTTCACCGCCGTGCCGATCGCCTTCCCCGACCACAACGGCGCGCACCGCATCGAGCGCGTCTACCACCCGGCCGTGCACGCCGATCCCGGCGATTCGACCAGCCGGATCATCACCCGGGCGTGGACCGAGATCCGGCCCGCCTGCCGGCCCGACAGCAAACCGGCCGAGAAGTTCTACGAACTGTCCGTGCCGTACGCGCTGGCCCGCGGGGGCCGCCCCTGCGACCAGGCCGCATGCTACGGAGGCGCCGCATGAACATCCGCCTGATGGGCGACGGCGACCAGGTGGCCGCCGCCGTCGCCCTCCTGGAAACCCTGCCCGGCCTGCACGTCACCAACGTCTCCCGGCCGTACACGGCGCGCGGCGGCGACGGCCGGATGCGCATCTACCTCGACGCCGAGATCACCCTCAGCCCGGCGGCGCCGGTGACGGCGGCCCGGATACAGCGGCGGCGCTCGGCCGGATGGCGGATGCCCGCGGGCACCGTCTACGTCGGACGCCCGACCCGGTTCGGCAACCCGTTCCCGGCCGGCTACTTCGGCCGCGAACAGGCCGTGCAGCTCTACCGCGAGTGGCTGGCCGGCGCCGACCACCTCGGCTACACCGACGCCGACCAGCGCCGCCGGGCGATCCTCGACGGCCTGCCCGACCTGGCCGGCCGTGACCTGGCGTGCTGGTGCCCGCCCGGCGAGGCGTGCCACGCCGACGTGCTGCTCGACCTCGCCAACGCCGGCGTCTCCGGCGGGCCGCTGGCGGCGTGATGAGCGCGGCGCACGTGTCGCCGGAGGACTGCGTGTTCGGGGGCGGGCACCTGCCCCCGATGGTCTACCGCGACCGGTTCGGGGCCGAACAGGCCGGTTTCGACTGGTCAGAGCACCGGTTCGACCCCTGGTACACGCCGTTCGGGCCGTGCCGCATTTGCCGGCGCCGCACCCAACTCCGGGACTGCTCCGGCCGGCCCTGTCACAAGGCGTGCGCCGAAGCCAAGTTCCTGGCCGACATCACCGCCGGCCGTATCCCGCGACCCGGCAACGCCGATACGGCCTTCCGCCTTTCCGACCAAGGAGGGGACTCCTCATGCTCGACCCCGGCCCGCTGCGGGCCGCCGCCCTCGGCCACGCCGCCCTCGGCTGGCACGTCTTCCCGCTCCGCTGTGACAACCGGCCGCGCGACCCGGACCACCCCAAGCGGCCCGCCTTCCCGGACCACGACATCGAACGATGTCCCGGCACGGACCCGCGTTGCCGCGACGGGCACACCGGGTGGGAACCCCGCGCCACCACCGACCCGGCCCGCATCGGCCGGGCGTGGGCGCGCACGCCGTACAACATCGGCATCGCCTGCGGACCCTCCCGCCTTGTGGTGATCGACCTCGACGTCCGCAAGCCCGACGCCCGCCCGCCGGCCGGCCGTGACCACTACGGGCACGGCCGGGAAGTGTTCACCGACCTGTGCCGCGAGCACGGGCAGCCCGTACCGGACGACACCTACACGGTGGGGACCGGCACCGGTGGCCGGCACCTGTTCTTCGAGCACCCGGCCGGGCCGCCGCTACGCAACACCCAAGGCGAGCGGGGCGGCCTCGGATATCTGATCGACACCCGGGCGCACGGCGGCTACGTCGTCGCCGCCGGTTCGACCGTCGGCGGGCGGGCGTACCGGCTACTGCTCGACCGGCCGCCAATGCCACTGCCCGCATGGCTCGCCGCTCTGCTCCGCCCGGCCGAGCCGGCCGGGCCACGCAAGGTGCTGGGCGATTTCTCCGCATTCAGGCGGAGTGCGTACGTGCGCGGCGCGGTCCGGCGGACCCTCGACCACCTTGCCGCAGCGCCCACCGGGGAGCGCAACGCCGCGCTACTCGGCGGGGCGGTGTCCCTCGGCCAGCTCGCGGCCGGGGGCGCCCTGACGGAACAGGAGGTGATCGAAGCGCTGACCCCGACCGCGTTGGCGATCGGACTCGGCGAGGGGGAGACCGCCCGCACCATCCGCTCCGGCCTGCGCTACGGAGCGGACAACCCGAGGAGGGTGGCATGACAGCCGTCGCGTTCGCCGGCGGGAACGACGCGTCGCGTCCCGCCGTGGTGGCACCCGACGCGTCGCGTGCCGCCGGCGAGACGCGACGGCTGTGCGCATGGTGTGAGCAGCCGATCCCAGACAGGGCGCGGCGCGATGCGGTGTGCTGCTCGAAACGGTGCCGGCAGGCCCGGCATCGGTTCACCCGGGCGGCCGGAAGTCCGGCGGTCACGGACGCCGGTGGGCCGTTGCGGCTGGCGTACGCCGATCCGCCGTATCCGGGCAAGGCGTGGCTGTACCGCGGGCACCCGGACTACGCGGGGGAGGTGGACCACGCAGCGCTGATCGCTCGGCTGACCGGCTACGACGGGTGGGCGCTGTCCACCTCCGCCGCGGCGCTGCCGGCCGTGCTGGCGCTCTGCCCAGCCGGGGTACGCGTCGCGGCGTGGCACCGCGGCGAGCGACCCACCGTGAGCCGGTGGCCGCTCAACGCGTGGGAACCGGTCATCTACCACGGCGGCCGGCCGGCCGAGCCGTCGCGCGTCGACCAGCCGCTGCAGACGCGACGCGTCGACTCCCTCGTGCACGGGATCGCACCGATGACCACCCTCCCGGGACGGGTGATCGGCGCGAAACCGGCCGCGTTCTGCCGGTGGCTGTTCGACCTACTCGGCGCCGCTCCCGGCGACCAGTTCGACGACCTGTTCCCCGGCTCCGGCGCCGTCGGCCGCGCGTGGGCCGCCTACACCGCAGGCCAGCCGTCGCCCGCGGCCGTACGCGACGCGTCGGATCCAGATGAACCCGACGCGTCGCGTCCAGCGGCCGCGAGACACGACGCGTCGCTCGAGGTCCTGGACGACGCGTCGGATCCCGCCCGGGCCGACGCGTCGCGTCGCGATCGGGGCGCGACGCCTGCGATTGCCCGGCTGGCTTGCACGGAAGGAGTAGCGGCATGACCCGCGGTCAGGCACACGACGGCGGCCCGGACGCCGTGGACGGCGCGCGGCGGGTCAAGGTCGGCACCGGGCCGGAGACGATCCGCACCCTCAAGAAGGAACTGACCACGGGTCTGCTGCCCGACACGTACGTGTCCGACGGGGCGCTCACCCACATGGAGACCGTCTCCGGTGGGCTGGCCGGCGCCGCCGATGAGGACTCCCCGCTGCCGGTCACGGCGAGCCCGGTCAACCCGGCCGGCCTGGCCGGGCTGCTCGCGCAACACGCGCACGTGTACCGCACCAAATACCGCAAGGACAAGGACGGTGAGATGGAACCCTACGACGAGGAATGCACCCCGTCGCGCGAGGTGATGGCGGCCGTGCTGGCCGGTAAGACCTGGCCCGGCGTCCCCGCCCTGCGAGCGATCATCGGGGCGCCGGTGCTGCGCCGGGACGGCACCCTGTTGCAGGCCCCCGGCTACGACCCCGCGACAGGCCTCTACCTAGCCTCCAAGGTCGACCTACCGCCCGTTCCGGACAAGCCGAGCTCGCAGCAGGTGGGCGAGGCGCGGGCGTTCCTGCTCGGCCGGTTCCTGCGCGACTTCCCCTGGTCATCGCCGGCCGACCGGGCCAACTATGTGGCGCTGCTGGCCACGCCAATCCTGCGGCACTTCACCCGCAGCCTGACCCCGTTCGGGCTGATCGACGCGACCATGCCCGCCTCCGGCAAGAGCATCCTGACCGGCGGGCCGGGCATGCTCTACGGGCAGAAAATCCTCACCTGGCCCGATGAGGACGGCGAACTGCGCAAGTCGATCACGGCGGTATTCGCCGATCAGATCGGCGTGGTCATCTGGGACAACCTGGAAGAAGGCACCGTCATCGACTCGGCCGTACTAGCCCAGTTGATCACTCAGCGGGAATGGTCCGACCGGCAGTTGGGCACCTCCCGCAACGTCGCGTCGGTCAATGACCGGCTGTGGATGGCGACCGGGAACAATCTCCAGGTCGGCGGGGACATGGCCTCCCGTACGGTGCGGGTCCACCTCGATCCGGACATGCCGCACCCCGAATCGCGGGACCAGACCGGGTTCGGTATCCCGCACCTCGACCAGTGGATCACCATTCCGGCCAACCAGATGACCGTGCTCTGGCACGTCCTGATCCTGGTCCTGGACTGGACCCGCGCCGGCGCGCCCCGCGCGGTCGGGATCTCGATGCGGCAGTTCACCCCATGGGCGCAAGCCCTCGGCGGGTTCCTCGCCCACCACGGCATCGACGGGTTCCTGACCAACATCGCCGAGGTCCGCAGCGTCGATGAGGACGAAATCCGCTGGCGCGGCTTCCTGTCGGCATGGCACGAACGGCACGGAAGCTCTCCGGTCACTGCGGCCGAGCTACGCCGCAGCGCCGACCCCGTGCAGATCGGCGGGGACCTGCACGACCCGTGGGACGGCTTGTTCATCACCAGCAAGAACGGCCGTTTGCCCAACGCGGTCCCGCTCGGGCGCATGCTCACCGGCCAAAACGGCAGGTGGCGCGGCGAATGGGTCCTCCGCGCCGAACCCTCCGAACGCGGCGACCGATCTGTTTTCCACGTCGAGCACCACCGCGGGTAACCCCCAACCCCGCTGAAACATCTCCGCATCTCCGCAAGCCACCGAAGAAACGTCCCTCTACCAGGGAAAACACGCTGCGGAGATGCGACAGATCGGATCTCCGCGCATCTCCGCATCTCCGCAACCCAACCCGTCCCAAGATCATGCGGAGATGCGGAGATGCGCGGAGATGGTTTCCGGCCATCTCCGCAGCACAAAACAGCAGGTCAGACCCCCTGCTGCGGAGATGCGGAGATGTTTCAGCCAATCCAGCCCGATCCAAGACGGCGCGAAACCCGAACCGCCTGAGAGCCACGCACACACATCGGTGCATCCCTTCATACCGACCACGTCGAGATCTTGGCTCAGCGTGACTCTCAGCGGCCCGCTGTACGGCTCGGTCACGAACCACCACCCCTGACTGTCCCGACTACACCCCTCATGCGTGGAACGGGCGCTGTCGGGCCGTTCCAGGCGGCCCGATGCACGTTCCAAGGAGGCTGCATGACCACGCCAGCCCGGGAAATCACCGGATTGGTCCCTGAAGTCTTCACCATCGATGAGGCCGCAGTGATCCTGCGGGTGAAAAAGAGCTGGCTGGAGAGAAGGGCTGCCGCCCGTCGCATTCCGTTCACGATGCTCGGCGGCAGTTACCACTTCTTGCCGGATCACCTACATCGGATCGTCGCGGAATACGAGGAGACCCCGAACGTTCCCGCTCAGCCGACATCACAGGTCATTCCTGCGGTTCGGCGTAAGCGTCGTTCGCCTGTCGAGGTCACCGATCCGCGAGTTGTTCCGCTTCAACCGCGTCCCCGTACCTCTCGCCGACTGAGCCAGTCTGCCGCCTAATCGCGACCGGAAAGGAATCTTCGTTCATGGGGTATGCAGAAAAGCGCGGCAATCTGTGGCGCGCCCGCTGGCGGGGACCAGGTGGAGCGCTGGAGTCCGAGCCAGGCTTTACCACCAAGACAGCGGCTGAGACTTACGCGCGGGATCAGGAAGCGGCGATCCGTGCACATCGGTATGTCGATCCTCGCGGCGGCCGGATGACGTTGACCGAGTGGGTCAATATCTGGTTCCCTGCCCTCGACCTCGAACCGAGCACACTGGACAGCTACCGCTACCTGTTCGAGGTGATCGTCCTCCCCGATCTCGGTGAGCGCACCCTGTTGGCGCTGACGAACGAGGGAATCTCGAAGTGGGAGAAGGGGCTGTTCGCCGCTGGATACTCGAAGAAGACGGCAGCCAACGCCCGTGGCGCTCTTTCGACGGCGCTTGCGGACGCGGTCCCTCGGTACATTCCGCTCAACCCAGCGGCCAAGAGCAAGGGGAAGGGGCGAAAAGGCGGGAGCCGGATCGAACGCATCGAGAAAGAGGCGAAAGTCTGGGCGTCCCCCCTGCAAGTGCTCCTGATCGCCGAACGAGCGGCGACCATTTCAGGGCTGGACGCTACTTTTATCGCCGATATCACGGTGGCGTACACGGGATGCCGCTGGAGCGAGCTTCTCGGCCTCCCGCCAGATCTGATCTATTCCGACGCGATCGACCTGCATTGGAAGCTGTACGAACTCAATGGGCGGTTCTATCGTGGCCGCCCCAAGGACGGGTCCATGCGGACGGTGGCAACGCCTCCGTTCCTGAACGGCATGTTGAGGCGGCACCTGCTATCGGACGTATCGCTGAAGTGTTCGTGTGTTCCTGTACTCGACGAGAAGAACCACATTCCGTGGTGCGCGGGAGACTCGTACGCTTTCCTCACCGCACAGGCGAGCCACTATCGGCGGTCGAATTTCAGCGAGAGGATTTTCCGGCCGGCCGCTGATGGGTGGTATCCGCAGCGCTCCGCGAGCCGCCCGCGAATGCCGGTTTTGGTCGACCACCAATATCCGTGGCCGGGCAAACCGTTGCCGCCCTGGCCGGCAGCACAAGCGGGGCAGCCCTATACGGCGCCGCAGGGTCGGGGCCGTCCGCGGGTCACGGACGATTCGCGGATTGCGTCGTGGCAACCGATCCTGTCCGGTCTGACGCCGCATGGCCAGCGGCACGGCTATCAGACCTGGATGGATGAGGACGGCATTCCGTACGTCGCGCAGTCGCAGCAGATGGGGCATGAGGTGCCGGGCATGCGCGGGATCTACAGCCACGTCACCGACCGGATGCTCAGCGAGATCCGTGACGCACTTCAGCGGCGCTGGGAGGCGTCGCTGCGTGCCCGCGCGGCCCTGTCTCCCACGTCGGCCGTTCCGGCGCTGAACGCGGCTCTGATGGCGCTGGCCGACCCGCCCCGGCGGCTCCCGTTGGGAGGCTCCGCTCCCAATCTGCTCCCAAATTCGGACACCTGAACGGCAAAGGGCCTGACCGCTTTCGCAGTCAGGCCCTTTGACCTGGACTTTCGATGGGGTGATCGACGGGACTTGAACCCGCGACACCCGGGACCACAACCCGGTGCTCTACCAGCTGAGCTACGACCACCATCGCGCACGAGGAACTTGCCCCGTGGTGCGCGCCAATCATAGCGGCATCCCCGCGGGGGTCGTCGAGCGGGTTACCGGCGCGGGCGGGTGACCTACAACTCGGCGGCGATGGCCTTGGCCGCCTCGACGTCCGGGCCGGGCAGCGGGACGAAGATCGTACGGCGGTAATACTCCAGCTCACGGATGCTTTCGCGGATGTCGGCGAGGGCCCGGTGGGCGAGGCCCTTGGGCGGCTGGCCGAAGTACACCCGCGGGTACCAGCGGCGGCACAACTCCTTGATCGAGGAGACGTCGATCATCCGATAGTGGAGGAACGCGTCGAGCGTCGGCATGTCCCGGGCGAGGAAGCCGCGGTCGGTGGCGATCGAATTGCCGCAGAGCGGGGCGGTGCGGGGATTCGGGACAAATTCCTGCACGTACGCGAGGACCTGCTCCTCCGCCTCGGCGAGCGTGATGGCCGAGCGCCGGACCTCCTCGGTGAGCCCGGATTTGGCGTGCATGTCGCGCACCACCGGGGGCATCGCGTCCAGCGCCGCGTCGTCGGCGTGGATCACCAGGTCGACGCCCTCGCCCAGCACGTTGAGCTCGGGGTCGGTGACCAGAGCCGCGACCTCGATGAGCTTGTCCTTACCGAGGTCGAGACCGGTCATCTCACAGTCGATCCACACCAGAAGATCAGCCACGCCGACAGCCTACGCCCGCGTACGGCGTGTCGGCGGTACGTCCCAACGGCCCACCCGTCCGGGCACGACCCGCCCGGGGACGCGTTTTGCCCGCTTTCGGGGCGGGACTTCCCAGTTGGGTGCTTCGCGGGATAAACTGGTCTTAACGGACGAAGCCCCCCTTCGGTTACTCCGTTCCCCCGGTAAAGGGCCCTCCGCGTCGGCAGCGCGGAGGGCCCTTTCGTTCTTCCTTTGCCCAGCTCAGCAGGGTGGTCAGTCGTCCTCGGGAGGGGTCGGGGCGGCCCGGCGGCGGCGCACCGGCTCGGGCGAGGCCGGCTCGATCGCCGCGGGGTTCGTAACGGTTCGGCGGCGCCGGCGCAGCGCCGAGGCGGCGAGGAGTTCGGCCGCTTCCCGCTGGTAATCCGACATCCGGCCCGCCGCGGCCGATACCGGATGCCCAGGATTCGCCGAGGTCGCGGGTGCCGCGACGCCTGGCGTCGCATTCCCGGAGCCCGCCGCCGTCGTCTCGCTCGCGGCGGCTGGGGTCACCCTGCTTGCGCTCGACGCCGCGGCCCGGGTGGCCGACTTGGCGGCGGTTGTCGATGTCGAGCGGGTGACGGCGGGTTTGTCCGCCGCGGTGGACTTCGTCGCGGCCGGCGTCGCCTTGGCAGCAGTCGACGTTGCCTTGGCCGGGGCTGCCTTAGCCGGGGTCGTCTTTGCCGACGCGGCCGTGGTCGAGGACGCCTTTGCTGGGGAAGCCGTCGTCGGGGACGCCTTGGTCGCGGCCGCTTTCTTGGGGGCGGCCGCCTTGGTGGCCTTGGTGGCACGTGCTCGAGTGGTCTTGGCCGGTTTTGCCCCCGGCTCGGCGGGCGGGTCGGCGACATCGGCCGCGGGTTCGGGCTGCGCTTGGGCGGCCGCGGCTCGGGCGGCTACCGACTCCGCGGCCCGGCGCCAGGCGGCCGGCGTCGGACGGCCACCGAGTCCGGGCAGCCGGCCCGCGACGCCGATGCCCTCCTCGGGCTGGGTTGGCCGCGTGTTCGGGAGGACTTCGGGCGGCCCATCGGGGGTGAACTCGGCCGCGACCGACCCGTTCGCCGCCGGCGGGACAGCGCCCGGGCCGGCGATCCGCTCGCCGCGTGCCATCGCGTGCATCACGGCGGATACTTCCGGACCGCCGTTCGCCGCTCGGGCCGCCCCAGTTTCCCCAGCCGGGACGTCCGCCGGGCCGCCGGGCGTCTTGTCGGCTCGAGCGGCATCGGACGTCCGCCCCACCCCTGCGGCGGCCGAGTCGGTCGTTCGGGCCGAGGCCGGTGCGCTCCCGTCGGTCGGAGCGCGGTCCTGGTCGGCGGGCTGAGTCGGCGCGGCCGTTCGGCCGGGCGCGGGCGGCGTGGCCGCTCGGCCGAGTGCCGGCGACGTGGCCGCTCGGTCGGCTGTCGGCGGCGTGGCCGCTCGGTCGGGCGCTGGCGGCGTGGCCGCTCGGCCGGGTGCCGGCGACGTGGCCGCTCGGTCGGGCGCCGGACTGCCCGCGGGCGACTGGCGCGGCGACGGGCGATGGGGGGCGCCCTTCGGCTCCGCGGGCCGGTCGGGCTCGTCGGGGGCGGCGCCGGAGGATGCGATGATCGAGTTCGGCTGGGGAGCGGACACCGGAGTGCGGTCGTGGTGACCGGTCCCGGTGTCCGCTCCCGCGGCCTGCCGCGCCCTACTGGCGGTTAGGGGCGGCTCGGCGCCGGCGCTCGCGGTCGTCGCGGAATTCGACGACTCGGCGGGGGCGCCCGGAGTGGCGCGCTGGAGGGAGCCCACACCCTCGGAACTAACCGAGAATTCTTCGCGTTGCACGGTAGCGCCTGCGGGCCCCGCGCTCACCATTGCTCGACCGAGTTCTGCGTCACCGGCGGCCCGCTCGGCCGCTGCCACCGAGGGCCGCCCCAGCCCGAAGACCTTGGGGAACGGAGTCGGCCGCTCCCCCTCGGCCCTAGTCGGCACGCTCGTCGGTCCCGCCTTCGCCGATGCCCTGGGATCAGCGGTGGTAGTGCCGCCGCCTTGGACCGTCTTGGCCGCAACCGGCTTGTTCTGGGCCGGCTTGATCCCGGTAGACGCGGCCGCAGCCGGTGCGGTCGAGGTCGGCGCGGTCGAGGTCGGCGCGGTCGAGGTCGGCGCGGTCGAGGTCGGCGCGGTCGAGGTCTTTGAGGTCGGCCCGGCGGCGGGAACCGGGACGCGCGAGGGCGATCCCTGCCCGACGCCCGGCGACGGCTGACGCCCGACGCGGCGCGAATCCGCGCGCGTCAAGCCGGTCGCGGCCCAGTCGGTCGCGTTCGGACCGGTGATCACGGAGACCCGCTGGGCGGCCGCGCGGGGGTCACGCCCGGCCGAAGCCATCATCGACTCCCGACCGGCCGTCGATGCCGCCACCGTTTCCCGCTCGGCGGGTGACGCCGGCGTGAAGTCACCGCGCGCGGCCCGCGCATCCGCGGCCCCCGCCTCGTAGGCCGCGGCGACGGCCCGGTCCCCGGACGGCACCCGTCCGCCACCCGATCCGGGCCGGTCGACGCCCGGCCTCGGCCCGGTCCGGCGCGATTCCGGCGACGAGGGCGAAGTCGGTTCCTCCTCGGTCGACGCCTTCCTACGGGCCACCTCGGCCAACCGGGCAGCGGCGGCCGCTTCGGTTTCCCGGGCTCGCTCGGCGGCGGTCTCCGCCACCCAGGCGTCGACCGCGGAAGCATGAAACATCGGCAGATCGGCCGGCGTCGACGGATTCCGCCGGCCACGCTCGCTCCGCCGCCCGAACAGCGGATCGGGCGCCGACGGCGGATCGCCGAGCGGCAACGACACCGGCCCACCGGCCGACTTCGGCCGAATGAAGCTGAGCGGCTCCCCTGGCGCCGGCGAACCCGAAGCCGGCGAAACGGGAGCCGGCGAAACGGACGAAAGCGAAACGGACGAAAGCGAAGCGGACGAGCCGTTCAAAGCCGAACCGGTCGAAACCGCGACGGACGAAGTGGAAGAAGGCGAAACGGGAGCCGGCGCAACGGGAGCGGGCGTAACAACTGAACCGCCCGAAACAGCGGAAGCATCAGAAAACGCAGAACCACCCGAAACCGCCGAAGCGGCAACACACCCGGCCTCGGAATCCACGAGATGGCCGGCGATGACCTGGGGAGCCGAACTGCCGGGAATTGCCGTAGCCGCCGCATACTCGGCCGCGCTGGGCGCCCCCCGCATCGCCACCGCCTCCGGCCCGGCAAGCGCCGGACTCCCCACCGGCGGCCAGGTGAACTGCAACGCCCCCGACGGCAGCGCACCGGCCCGCTGCGCCTCCGCAAGCGTTCGCGGCCGGTGCGCCCCCGCACCCCGATCCGTCGAAGACGAAGACCCAAGCGAAAGCGGCAACGGCGCACCGATCGCCGCCATCAGGTCCGGCACCTGGCTCGGCTCGACCACGTACACGACCTCGCGCCGCCGCGCCGGCCAGGCCAGCACGATCAGCCCGCCCATCACCAGCAGCGTCCCCAGGGTCAGCAGCCCCCATGTGCCCGAGTCGAGCCACCCCGGCCGCAACTCCGCCGTCGTGGTCAACTGCAGACCGGGCTTGGCCCCGGGGCTCATCACGACCAGGCTGTACGGCCCGCCGGTGACCTCCCCCGGCGACCAGGCCAGCGCCCCGTCCCCGGTACGCAGCCAGAACGACGCGCGCGCCGGGATCTCGGCCGGGGCCTGCCGGCCGCCGACGATCCGGGTGGCCACCGGCAGCGCGCCGGTACCGATGTCGACCGACTCCACCGTGCTGTGCGGGACGCCGTACAGGTATTCGTCGACGGCGGCGGTCGGCGCGATGCCGACGAAGGCCGGCCCGTCCTGGCTGCGCACGGTGATCCGCAGCTGGGTGTGGGTGAGCCGGGTGAACGGGGCGTCCGACCGCAGCAGGTGGTCGACGTCCGGGACGACCAGGGCGTACCCGGGGGTGATCAGCCGCTGCAGGTCGCCGCTGAACGCGCCGCCCTGGTCGCGGTGCTGCATGGCCGCCCACAGCCCCGCGCCGGCCAGCAGCGACGGCAGGCCGATGGTCAGCAGCAGCATTCCGAGGATGGTGCGGAGCACCCGCATCAGCTTCTCCCCCTTCTCAGGCCGTACTGCGCCGACCATACAGATCCAAATAACCCCAAAGTGGTCAAATAGCCGCTAAATCGCTGATAGATGTGAGAACGGCCCGGACCTCGTGCGAGGACCGGGCCGTACCGTGCCGGAAATCAGGAGATGTTGGCGGTCATCGTGAGCGTCTGCTCATCGACGTCGCTCGTTCGCGCGGTGAACTTGAACGTCCACTGGCCCGCCTGCGGCAGCGCTATGTCGCCGACCGCATGGAAGTCGGTGATCCGCAGCAACGGGATCGGGATGGGCTCGATCCCCTTGGCCGGCAGAGCCGCCGTCCCGGTCCATTCCACGACCGTGAGCGGCTTGTTGTCCGGCGTGTACGCGTACAGGTGAAGGGAATTGTTCCCGACCGTCGCCGGGAAGATGTCCACCTGCATGGCCATCGTGCTGCTGGTCAGCGTCTGGCTCACGGTCGAGGTGGTGGAGCCGGTGCCGGCCGCCTCGGCGGTGCGCGGCGGCGCGATCTGCACCAGCGCCGCGGTCACGCCCAGCACCACCGCCGTGATCGCCAGCTCGACCCCGACCAGCCGGCGCAGGCCGCGCGGTTTCTTCTCGGCCGTGCGCGACCGCACGATCCGCCGGGAGAACCAGGCCACCACCAGCACGCCGGCCGCGAGCGCGACCTTGACCAGGATCAGCCGCCCGTACGTGCTGTCGACCAGCCCGCTGATCGAGGACACCTCGATCAGCGCCTGCACCACGCCGGCCAGGATCAGCGCGCTCACCGCTGTCGCCGCCCAGCGCGACCAGATCGGCAGGATCGCCGCGAGCTCCCGTTCGTTCGCCTGGCGCAGCAGGAAGCCCACCAGCATGACCAGGCCGCCCAGCCACACCGACATGGCGGCCAGGTGGATCGCGTCGATCACCACCGAGACGCCGGCCACCGGGGACGCGGTCGGGTGCCCGGTGAGCGGCCAGGTGGCCAGCGCGGCCACGCCGAGGACGCCGAGCAGGGCGAGATCCGTCTTCGACTCCGAGCCCGAGCCCCGTAGCAAGGGCCGGAGCAGGAAGGCGGCCGCACACAGCACACCCAGGCGGACCAGCATCACCGCGCCGAACGTACTGCCGAGCACGTCGCGCAGATCCCCGATGCGTACGTCGAAAAGCTTGGTCCCGAGGGTGTAGGGCACCTGCAGCCAGATCGCCGTCAGGGTGCTGACCGTCACCAGCCCCATGCCGGTCCAGATCAGCCGGGCCGGCCCGCGGCGACTCAGCCGGTGCGGCCAGAGCAGGGCCAGCACCAGCGCCGGCCCGACCAGGAGCACGAGCCCGGCATACCCCAGGTACTTGCCCACGGGGATGAGCCCGCGGACCACCGGATCGACCTTGGTGTCGTTGACCGCCGCGGACGGTGGCGTCGACGCGGCGCCCACCGAATAGGTGATGCTGCCGCCGACCGGGTGACTGTCCGCCGAGATCACCCGATAGCTGACCAGGTACGTCCCCCGGCCGCCACCCGAGCGCAGCGGGATCGTCACGGTGCCGCCGTTCACCGTCGGCTCGCCCTGGTCGGCGCGCGAGTTGTCCGGCCCGAGCACCTGGATCTTGCCGCTGATCAGCTGCACCGACTCGCTGAACGTCAGGGTCACCTTGTTCGGGGCGTCGGGCACGATCGTGCCGTTGCCCGGGTCGGTGGCCACCAGAGCGGCGTGCGCGCTGGCCGGCGCGGCCGCGAGCAGCACCCCGAAGAGCCCGAGCAACAGGCCGGCCGCCCCCGCCAGGGCCCGGCGACGATCAAAGGTCATGCGCGCCATGTTCCTCGATCCGGTCAGAACTGCCCACCGGCGGGGTAGTCGCCGGTGCGCCCCACATGGTTCCAGAGGCCACCGACAATTCCGCTTCCCGTACCATTGCCCGGCATGATGGAGGGTGAGGGCACCACGGAGCTCGCGCTGGCCGCCGGGGCCGGCGACGGCGACGCGCTGGCCGAGTTCGTCCGGGCCACCCAGGCCGAGGTGTGGCGCTTCACCGCCGCCCTGGTCGACCCGGGCGCCGCCGACGACCTCACCCAGGAGACATACCTGCGGGCGTTCAAGTCCCTGCCCGGGTTCGAGGGGCGCTCCTCCGCGCGTACGTGGCTGCTGGGAATCGCCCGCCGCACCTGCGCCGACCACCTCCGCTCCGTCGTCCGCCGCCGGCGGCTCGACGCGCGGCTCGCCGCCCAGGCCGCCACCGAGCTGCCGGTCCCCGACCCGGCCCACCGCCTGGGCACCGCCGACCTGCTCGGCCGGCTCAGCGAGGAGCGGCGCACCGCGTTCGTGCTCACCCAGGTGCTCGGCCTCTCCTACGCCGAGGCGGCCGCGGTCGAGGAGGTGCCGGTCGGCACCATCCGCTCCCGGGTGGCCCGGGCCCGCGACGAGCTCGTCACCGCCGTCGCCCGGGCGCGCGCCGTCTGACAACCCTCAGGGTTTCTTCAGACAAAGCACAGCCCAGCGAGGGAACCTAGGGGCCGAGAACTTCGACCAATAGGGCGTGACGATGGAAACGAGGCAGTTGTCTGCCCGGATGACGGCTGCCTGGCCGTGGGTCTCCACGCTCGCCCGGCTCGGCCTGGCCGCCGTGTTCCTGACCGCCGGCCTGCTCAAGGTGGATGACCTGGCCGCGTCCGGGCGCGCGGTGAACGCGTACCGGCTGTTCTCCTACGACACGGCCAAGGTGATCGGCGCGGTCCAGCCATTCCTGGAGATCGCGCTCGGCCTGCTGCTGCTGATCGGCCTGGCGGTCCGCCTCAGCGCGGCGATCGCGGCCCTGCTGCTGGTGATCTTCATCGCCGGGATCGTGTCGGCGTGGGCCCGCGGGCTGCAGATCGACTGCGGCTGCTTCAGCAAGGGCGGCGACCTGGCCGCCGGGCGCAGCGCGGAGTACGGCCGGGAGGTCCTGCGCGACGTCGGATTCCTGATCCTCGCCGGGATCCTGCTGGTGAAGCCGCGCACCCGGTTCTCGCTGGACGGTCTTTTGATGGGGGAACGATGAGCAAGTCGCAACGGGACCGCGCCGCGGCCCGCCGGATCGTCGAGCAGCAGAAGGCGGCCGCCAAGCGCCGCCAGGTGACCATCTGGACGTCGGTGGCCGTGGTGGCCGTGCTGGTGATCGCCGGCCTGATCGGGTTCGTGGTGTACAGCAACCAGACCAAGACGACCAGCAGCAAGGTCGTCACGCCGAGCGTCGCGGTCGACAGCGGCACCGCGTTCGCCGTCGGCACCGGCCCGGTCACGCTCGACCTCTACGAGGACTTCATGTGCCCGATCTGCCACGAGTTCGAGACCGACTCGGCCGCGACGATCAAACAGCTGGTCGCGGACAAGAAGGTGACCGTGCGGTACCACATGGTCGCGATCCTCGACGACCGGTCGCAGGGCACGAAGTACTCGACCCGGGCGGCCGGCGCGGCGGCCGAGGCGGCCCAGGAGGGCAAGTTCCAGGAGTACTTCGACGTCCTCTACGCGAACCAGCCGGAGGAGAACAGCACCGGCCTCAGCGACGCCAAGCTGATCGAGCTGGGCAAGTCGGTCGGGCTCGGCGACACGTTCGCCAACGCGGTCAACAACAAGACCTATGACGCGTGGGTCGCCACGGTCACCGACACCTTCTCGGCCCGCGGCTTCAACGGCACGCCGACGGTCGTCGTCAACGGCAAGCAGCTGACCGACGCGAACGGCAACCCGCCCACCCACGACCTGCTGGCGAAGACCGTGGCGGCGGCCGCGGGGTGAACCGCCTCGCCCTTCTGGTGATCGTGGCCGGCGCGCTCCTCGCGCCGGCCACGCCCGCGTTCGCGCACGGCGGCGACGTCCCCGACCCGACCGCCTATCGCATCCGGATCACCGGCATCAGCCCACCCGAGCCGGGCCTGACGATCCGCACGGTCGAGGCCGGCGCGCGGCTCGAGCTCGAGAACGAGACGGGGCACTCGGTCGAGGTGCTCGGCTACTCCGGCGAGCCCTACCTCGACGTCCGGCCGGACGGCACCTGGCAGAACATCAATTCCCCCGCCGATCCCACCGCCCCACCCAGCTGGCGAAAGGTCTCCTCCGCGACGACCGTGCGCTGGCATGACGACCGCGTCCGCTGGCTCGGCCCGGGTCTGCTGCATCGCCCCCAGAATTGGACCGTCCCGCTGCGCGAGCAGACTCGCGTCTTCCCCCTGACCGGCACGGTCGCCTGGGAAGCGCCGCCCCGCGCCGGCCTCTGGTGGACCTTCGCGGCGCTCTGCGCCATAACCGCATTCGCCCTGCTCAGACGGTGGCCGAGGGGGCTGCGGCCGGTTGCGCTCATCGGTGGTCTTTCCCCGCTTGCGTACGCCGTGAGCACCACCCTCGACGGCGGCACCCCCTCGCCCGTGCTCGTGGTGGCGGGCCTGCTCCCGCTGGCCGCCGTCGTCCGCCACCCGCCGTTCTACCTGGCCCTCTCCGGCACCTGCCTGGCGCTCTTCGCCGGGATCACCCAAACCGCCGCTTTCGGCGCCGCGGTGCTGCCCACGGCCGGGCCGCCCGAGCTGTCCCGCGCCTTCGTGGCGATGGCCCTCGGCGTCGGCGTCGCGATGGCCGTCACCGGGGTGATGCGCCTGCGTGCGGCCCTTCCCCCGGCACGCCCGGAAGTGTCGGAGGACCGGACTATGGTCGTCGCATGACTGAGACCGCCCGACTCTCCGCCGGCGACGACGCGCCCGAGTTCTCGCTGCCCACCGACAACGGCGACCGGCTGACCCTGAAGGACCTGCGCGGCCGCAAGGTCGTGCTGTATGCGTATCCCGCCGCGATGACCCCCGGCTGCACCACCCAGGCCTGCGACTTCCGCGACTCGCTGGCGTCGCTGCAGGCCGCGGGCTACGAGGTGGTCGGCATCTCGCCCGACAAGCCGGCCAAGCTGGCCAAGTTCCGCGAGCGCGACGCCATCACGTTCCCCCTGGTCAGCGACGAGGACAAGAGCGTCCTGACGGCGTACGGAGCGTTCGGCGAGAAGAAGAACTACGGCAAGACGGTCATGGGCGTGATCCGCTCCACCTTCGTGATCGACGAGGACGGCAAGATCGAGCGCGCCCTCTACAACGTGAAGGCCACCGGCCACGTCGCCAAGCTGCGCCGCGACCTGGGAATCGACTGATTTTCCCGCAGATCCGCCCCCACCCTGCCGATCATTACGACAAGTCACTTCGACCGACAGGTTCCGGTCCCCCGTCCCACGGCGGCCGTCATGCGGCACCAACCCGCAAGGCGGCCGCCGTGCCGGGCGATCCCCGGCACCCGCACCGGCGGTGACCGTGGATTGACCTGGGACGGTTTACACTCTGCTCACGAGCAGCCCTGGAGGCTGTTCGGGCGGGAGTGGCGTAATTGGCAGCCGCGCTGGGTTTAGGTCCCAGTGTCCGAGAGGACGTAGGGGTTCGAGTCCCCTCTTCCGCACCGAGGGTTCTGTCCGGGCGGCCGCGCAACGCACCGGCCGCCGCCGGCTCAGGCTCGATGCGGCGCAACTAGCGGCCTCGCCGGGGGCGATGCCGAACTCCCGGGTCCGCTCTGGTGTCGAGCTTGTCCGATCCTCTTGCCTTGGCGCTCGCTCTGGTCCACGAACTTCAGCACATCAAGCTTGATCGCCTGCTACATCGGGCGACCTTGGCGGCTGCGTGGGCGGGGCTGGCGGTGGCCGTCGGCGACGGTCCGGACCGAACGGCCGCTCGCCGGCGCCGCATGGCCGGACGTGGGCCGGGGCCGCGGACATCAGTTTCGGTCGGAACCGAGCCTGCCGCGGCCCCGGCGATGATCAGAGCGGCATCGGATCCAGATCGCAGTCCGCCCGCAGGCTGCGCAGCGCGTTCAAGGTCGCTGGGTGCTGATCCCCAAGGGACCGCCGGAAGCGAGCCATGGTGTCGGTGTGCAGAAGGTCCGCCTCCTGCTCCCGGCCCAGCGCCCGGAGATCCAGCGCCAGGTTCACACCGATTGCCAGGGTCGACGGATGCTCCACGCCGAGCACCTTCTCCGAGCGGGCGAGCGTGTCCGTGTCCAGCTCGTGGGCGGCGTCGACGTCGCCCATCGCGAACAGGTCGCTCGCCAGGTTGGTGGCGCACGCGAGCGAGGTCGGATGGTTCTTGCCCAGCCGGGCTGTCAGGCTCTCCAGGCTCTCCTTGTCGGCCCGGTACGCCTTTTGCGGGAAACCGAGCCGACGATCGACGATTGCCAGGTTGACCTGGGCGGAGAGGGTGTGCGGATGAAGCTCGCCCAGGCTTGCCCGATATCGCTGCAGCGTTTGTTCGCCTAGCCTACGGGCGTCTTCCAGCTTGCCGGTCTGGCGGAGATCGACGGCGTGGCTGAGCGCCGCCGCCATGGTGTCCGGGAAATCGTCCCCGTAGCGGCGCCGGAAGCGTTCCAGCGCATCAGCGGAGCACTCGAGTGCCCTCTGGTGATCGCCGGCCTTCCGCCGCGCCACCGCCAGATCGCGAGTGGCCTGCATGACCTGCGGGTTTCTCTGGTCAGTTGCCGCAAGCGTCCGCTTGAGCGCCGCCTCCAGCTCCCGTGCGGCATTGACGAAGTCCCCACTCTCGCGACGATCGACCAGCCAGTTGCGCAGCGTGCGAAGTGACTCGGAATCGTCGGCACCGAGGATTGCCCGGCGACGTTCGTAGGTGTCCCTGTCCCGCCTTTCCGCCTGCCCGAACTCGCCGACCAGTCGCAGGCTGAGCCCTAGGTTGTGGGCGGCGCGAAGAGTGACCGGGTCGTCCTCGCCGAAAATCCGGCGACAGGTCAGGAACGTCTCCTCATCCAGCTTTCTGGCCTCGGCGAAGTCACCTCGCAGGCGCAGCGAGTAGGCCACCAGAAGCTTGGCGTCCAAGGTGCCCTCGTCGTCATCGCCGACCGTCTCGCGGTAGAGCTCGAGGCTTCGCTCGAACAATTGGCCGGCTTGCGCGTACTGACCCATCAACGCCTTGATGTAGCCGAGGAATTTCGCCAGACGCAGGGTGTGCGGGTCGTCCTCGCCCAACTTGCTGAGCCAGTTTCGGTGGGCTTCTTCGGCAAGTTCGAGACAGCCGCGGTGGTCGCCCCAGTGGTAGAGGAACTCCACCATTTCCAGGACCAGGCGAAGAACACTCGGGTTGTTGGATGCGATGGCGTCGGACATTCGAACGTGCGGCAGCAGCGCCTGGTACCTGTCCCACGTGCTGCGACGACCCGGGCTGTGCGGATTTGCGGCGGCGAGGAGCGCCTGCGCGCCCGAGCGCATCAGATCCCGTTGATCCTCGTCCATCCGTCTGACCAGGACCGCCTGGATCAGACGGTGAATCTGAAGAGAGTTGCTCTCGTGGTTGAACTTGGCCAGTGCGGATCGCGAAATAGCCCGGATGGCGCGGGCCAGCTTGATCGGATCCTTGAGCGTCTCGTCCAGGGGTTCGACGATCCCGGAAGGCAACGCCTCGCCGAAGAGCTCGCGCGAGATCGGCTCCGGCGAGAAGAACGAACACACTTGCAGGAGTTGGAGAGCGGCGTTGTCGGTCTTCTCCAGTCGGTCGAGGGAAACGTTCCACGCGGCGGCGACCGAACGGGGGTAATCCGGCGGCGCGTTCTCGTTGAGCAGCTCAAGCGATTTCTCGCTGAGCAGCTCGAGATACTCACCGACCGGCATCCCGGTCGTCGTGTGCCAGGCGGCGGCCTGCTCGACGGCGAGCGGCAGGTCACCCAACGCCTCAGCCAGCCGGCCGGCGTCTTTGTCGGACAGCTCTGGTGTCCGGCTCCTGAGGAACTTGCGGCTTTCCTCGCGGGTGAAGACATCTACCTCCAGTGACCGCGCTACGGCGGACCACTCCGGATTCCGCGAGGTGACCAGGATCTTTCCAGCCCCACCGGTCGGGAAGTAGGGGCGGACATCCTGCATGGACTCCGCGTTGTCGAAGACGAGCAGCCACCGCTTGTATTCGATCTCGCCCGTGTTCAGCGCATCCTGTACGGCTGGCACGGCGCTGTCCGCCTCAGGGCTGACCTCGAGATGGAGCCGCTGAGCGAGGCGCGTCAGCGAAGCCAGCACCTGACTGTCCTGCTCGGCGGGTATCCACCAGACGAGGTCGTAGTCGCTGCTGTGGCGATGGACGTACTCGATGGCGACCTGGGACTTGCCGACGCCGCCCATGCCGTGCAGGGCCTGCGGAAGTACCGCCGTCTCCCGCGCTTCCAGCAGTTCCTTGTGCAAGCGCTCGAGTATGAGATCACGGCCCGTGAAGTTCGGGTTCCTCGGCGGAACTCCGCCCCAGACGCGCGGCAACCGTACTGAACTGGCCGTAGTCGGGATGACCGTTTGCATGTCGTGGTCTCCGGTTTCGCCGTCACTCGGTTTGTCTATTAGGTCCAACTTGCCGTTAGTTTCGTTACTTGTCGAGATAAAAGCGGTCGAGTGCTTGTTCTGGCTTCTCGCCGGCGCATGAGCCTGTCACCACTCCGGGCGCGGAGGACACCGCTGACTCCGTGCGGAGGCCCAGCCGGTCGAGCGGCCTACGCAGCCAAATACGGATATCTTGGCCGATCGGGTCGGCCGCCGTTGGGGCCGTCCACTCCATCGGGGCCAACGCGGGGCGCCTATGCTCCATGCCGTCGCCCCAGCCGACCAGCCGGTCGAATGCGCTGGCCGGGCCGGTGTTCTGAGCCGCGACCTGCGGGTCGATACCCTCGACCGCGGAACGCCCGGTCGACCACGGCGGGCAGGCCTGCCGACCGACGGAGCAGTTCTCGACCCGCCCACAGATCCTTTCCGGGCAGCGGGCCGGCCATGCTCGCCGACTCCACCAATCGGCAGACCTGGTGCGTCCCGTTCTCGTCCGGCGCCATCACCGGCAGCGCCCCGCGCACGGCCCAGAGCCTTGCCGGCCGCTCGAGACAGGCCAGGACGATACGCAAAACGTGCCCTCTCAACTCGGCATGTTCCTCGATGTCCGACAGATTCGCATCTCGGCGGATCAGACTCAGCAGGAGACGACGATCCTCAATGGAATCGAGCAGGGAGATCTTGAGCGACGCGCTGAACAGTCCTTCGCGCAGGTCCCTGGCGTGGCCTCCGTTACCGGCAGGCTGCACGAGAACCTCCAGATTTCCGAGCCGCAATGACGCTGGGCAACATAGTCGAGGGTACATATCGATCAGACTCGGCATCCCGCCCGCCATCACGGACCCTACCAAACCCAATTGCGATGAATACCTCGCGAGGGCGGCCGTATTTATGGATCCCGTTCACGCGGAGCTCGTCCACCCGGCCGATTCCGCCGCCAGCTCTCCGGCCTCGGCGTCCGCGTCGTTCAGTGATCTATATCGGACGACAGGAGGGTAGGTCTAGACCTTCAAGATCCATCTCCGCGACCAGAAATGCCAGCCAACTCGTCATCAAGTTGATCGAAGGCAGGCCCCGGCGTTGAGGGCGCGGCAGATCTTCAGAGCCGCCGCCGACCGAATCATTGCTGCTTGCCGCAGGTCAGGTAGAGCAGGGGACCGAACGGGAACGCGAAGATGATCAGGAGCGCCCACGCGTCGCGGTTGAAGTGGCGCAGCCGCCAGTCGCTGGTCTGGCGCAGGTCGGCCAGGCATCGCAGGTCGAACCAGATGATCAGCGCGCCGATCGCCAGCACGCCGATCAGGGCCATGACGAGGTCTGTCGCGGTCATCGCGCCTCCTACCAA
The DNA here is from genome assembly GCF_000721705.1 of Actinoplanes subtropicus. Classification (GTDB taxonomy): domain Bacteria; phylum Actinomycetota; class Actinomycetes; order Mycobacteriales; family Micromonosporaceae; genus Actinoplanes; species Actinoplanes subtropicus. The sequence continues at coordinate 14,882 of NZ_JOJL01000024.1, read as the reverse complement.
TCTCAACAGCGATAATGATATCGTCGCTGATACCGGTTGGGTAGGGAGACGGCATGGCCTCGGCAGACCTCTTGCTTCATCCCGTACGGCTGCGGATCGTCCAGGCGTTCCTCGGCGACCGGGCGCTGACCACCGGGCAGTTGGCCGCCGAGCTCGCCGACGTGCCGCATGCCACGCTGTATCGGCAGGTGGCCCGCCTGGTCGAGGCCGGCGTGCTGCAGGTGGTCGCGGAGCAGTCGGTCCGCGGGGCGACCGAGCGCACGTACGTGCTGCGGACGAGCGCCGCCCAGATCACGGCCGACCAGGTCGCGACGATGAGCCGCGCGGATATGCGGCAGGCGTTTCTCGCGTTCGTGGCGAGCCTGCTCGGCGACGTCGACCGCTATCTCGCCCGCGACGAGATCGACCCGATCCGCGATCAGGCGAGCTTCCGGCTGGCCGGCCTGTGGCTCGACGACGACGAGTTCGCCACCCTGCTTCGCGATCTGCTGCGCGTGCTGCAACCGGCCGCCGCCAACCCGCCCCGCGCGGGCCGAAAACGCCGGATCCTGGCCACCGTGCTGCTCCCCGGCGAGGAAGCGAGTTCCTGATGGACATCGTCACCCTCCTCATCGACCGGCTCCGCGCCGGGCAATTTGCCGAAATTTCGGGCATGTTCCCGCCCAACCTGCAATCTCTGGTGCCGCCCGAGGCGATCCGGGCCGCGTGGCAGGCCGAGATCGACCGGCAGGGCGCGGTCAGCGCGTTCGGTGCGCCGCTGAGCGAGCCGGCCGGCGCCGCGGGCACGCTGGTCCGGGTGCCGGTGACCTTCGCCGGCGGCGCCGCGACCGTGCTGGCCACGATCGCCGGCGACCGGGTGACCTCGCTGCAGATCGCCGGCCCGGAGGCCGCGCAGCCCACCCAGGAGTGGCAGCCGCCCGAGTATGCCGATCCCGCCGCACTGTCCGAAGAGGACGTGCTGATCGGCGACGGCCCGCTCGCCGTGCCCGGCACGCTGACCTTGCCCGCCGGGCCGGCGATCGTCGCCGCCGTCGTGCTGCTCGCCGGGTCCGGGCCGCTGGACCGGGACGAGACCATCGGCCGGAACAAACCGTTCAAGGACCTCGCCTGGGGGCTGGCCACCCGGGGCATCGCCACCGTGCGATTCGACAAGGTCACCTTCGCGAAGCCGGCCGGGGTCGCCAAGATCGCCGGTTTCACGGTCGACGACGAGTACCTGCACCACGCCCTCGCAGCCGTCGACCTGCTGCGCCACCGGCCCGGCGTCGACCCGGCGCGGATCTTCGTGCTCGGCCACAGCCTCGGCGGCAGCGTCGCGCCGCGGGTCGCCGCCGCCGATCGGGCCGTCGCCGGGCTGGTTATTCTCGGCGGCGGGGCGCAGCCGATGCACTGGTCGGCGGTCCGGCAGTTCCGCTACCTCGGCTCGCCTCAACAGCTCCTCGACTCGGTCACCCGGCAGGCCGAGGCGGTGGACAGTCCCGATCTCTCCCCCGCCACGCCGGTCGCCGACCTGCCGTTCGGCGTGCCCGCCTCGTACTGGCTGGACCTGCGCGGCTATGACCCGGCCGCGGCCGCCGCGGCGCTCGGCAAGCCGATGCTGATCCTGCAGGGCGGCCGCGACTATCAGGCGACGGTCGACGACGACCTCGCCCGCTGGCGGGCCGCCCTCGGCGACCACCCGGGCGTGACGATCCGCATCCACGACGCCGACAATCACTTCTTCTTCGCCGGGAGCGGCCCGTCAAAGCCGGCCGAGTACGAACGGGCCCAGCATGTGGACCCGGCCGTGGTGACCGACATTTCCCACTGGATTCAGGAAGAGCCCTCGTAGAGCCGGACGAAGAACTCGTACGCCTCGTCGACCTCTTCCCGCGGCGCCCCGGCCAGCAGGTCGAGCAGCAGGCCGCGGGAGACCGCGACACCCAGCCGCAGCGCGGCCCGCTCCACCGGTATGCCCATGCGCTCGGCCATCGCCGAAGCGGCGTCCAGCCAGGGCCCGGTCACCGCGTCGGGCGGATCGGCCTCGCCGCGATGGGCAAGGGCGAAGACCTCGAAGAAGAGGCGTACGAAGGGACGCAGCTCGTCGCTGGACACCTGCGCCCAGAGGGCCGTCATCACCTCGCGCGGGGTGCCGCCGGCCAGCGCCGCCAGCGCCGCCCGCTGCTGGGCCTCCATCGCGCCCACGATCGCCGCGAGCAGCCCCTCCCGCGAGCCGAAGTGGTAGATCAGCATGCGATGGCTGGTGCCGGCGCTCGCGGCGATCTCGCGCAGGCTGCGGTCGGCCAGACCCTCCTGGGCCACCGCCGCCATGACCTTGGCCAACAGGGCTTCGCGGGCTTCTACGGGCATGTACCAAATGGTACAGTGCCGGTATGTACCGAGAGCACAGCACCGTCATCAGCGCGCCGCCGCCGGTGGTCTGGCGCCTCACCACCGACGTCGAGCGGTGGCCGTCCTTCATGCCGACCATGCAGGCCGTCGAGCGCCTCGAGCCCGGGCCGCTGCGGGTGGGCAGCTCGGCCCGGGTCAAGCAGCCGGGCCAGACCGCCGCGGTGTGGACCGTGTCGGCGATCGCACCGGAGACCGAGTTCACCTGGGAGACCCGGCGGCTGGGCCTGCGCATGATCGGCAAGCATGTCCTGGCGCCCGCCGCCGCTGGCACCCGGAACACACTGTCGATCGAGGTCACCGGCCCCGGCGCCGGGCTCTTCGGGGCCCTCTTCGGCGGCATGATCGCCCGGGTGATCCAGCGGGAGAACGAGGCTTTCCGGCAAGCCGCCGGCCACGTCCCGGCCTGATTCCTCCGCCTTGCGCCCTCAGTGCTTGGCGAACTGCTGGTTCGTCGGTTGCGTCACGTTGGCCTTGACCGGCAGCCCGCGGACCACGAGCGCCTGTCCGTAGATGTCGGTGACCCGGAGGTCCGCGCCGCAGCCCGCCCCGTTCGCGGAGAGGAAATAGTTGTACGAGCTGCGGGGCAAGGCCTTCCAGCGACCCGCCGTCCTGACCTCCAGCCGGGCCACCGGGTTCCGGTGGTTGATCACCTGGATGCCGCACCACCACTGGCTGGAACCGGACTTGTACCGAATGGCGATCCCGCCCGAGATGGCCGGGCTCACCAGTTTCCAGGTGATCGGGGTCTCGCCGGTCTGCGGCGGGGCCAGCAGTTTGTACGCCTCGGGGTCGAGGTCGAGCTGCCCCACCCGGCACGGGTACGGGCACAGGTTGGTGATCCGTACGGTGATCGTGGCGCCGTTCGAACCGCGGACCTGGACGTAGGCGCCGCAGGCCTTGGACCCTTCGAAGTCCTTCTCGTTCATGGCCGCCGTGAAGTGGTCCGGGCTGCGATCGAACAAGCACGCACCGGAGTTCTGGGCGCCCTGGTAGAAGGTCGCCACCCCGGTATGGGCCACGCCCGGCTTGATCCGCCCGGCCAAGGGCGCGCCGGTGGGCGCCGCGGCCGCTCCCTGCTGGGCCGGGGAGGCCGCCACGGTGGTGGCGGACCGCGGGGTGGCGGCCGGGCTCGTGGCGTACGGGCTGGGAGAGATCGGACTCGGCGGCGCGGCGGGGAACGAGATGGCGGCCGCCGGCTGAAACGTCGATGCCGTTCCGCTCGGCCGGGCGGCGAGCGCCGCCGACACCGCGGGGTGGGCGAGAAGGCCCGCAACGATCACGGCGGTCGCGACGCCCACGATCTGCCACACGCGCCGACGCCGTCCACTCTGGTGCATTGCTGACATTCCACCCTTCCCTTTCCTGGCTTTCCGCACGCCGTAGAGGCACGCGCCGATACCCGAGAGCGGCCTTCGGCCCCGCAGGGTTGCCCGCGGACTCGGTTTGTGACGTACCCCACAGATCTTGCCCGTCAGGCCCGGGACCTGCGGATATCCGGCGTGCCGGGTCGTTTCCGGACCGGCGTATGCTCCCGGATCACCTGGAGGTGAGACGTGCGAGAAGGCGGACAGCCCGGCGAGGCCGGGGCGGGCAGGCAGGGCTTCGCCGCCTTCGTCACCCAGCACGCTCGCGGTCTGGATCGGCTCGCCTACCTCATGCTGGGCGACGAGCACGATGCCGAGGATCTCGCCGCCGACGCCCTGCTGGCGGCCTGGCAGCACTGGGACCGGGTGCGGCAGGCCGACCACCCGCTGGCGTACGTCCGGCGGATTCTGGTCAACGAGGCATCGGGACATTACCGTCGCCGGGCCCGCGAGGTGACGCTGCTCGACCGGCTCAAATTCCTGACCACCCACGACACCCACGACCCGGACACCGCGGTCGTGATCGACGTCCGCTCAGCGCTGCTCCGCCTGCCGCCGCGGCGGCGCGCCTGCCTCGTGCTGCGCCACTGCTTCCAGCTCACCGAGTACGAGGTGGCCGAGACGCTCGGGGTGAGCGTGGGAACGGTGAAGAGCCAGACCTCGAAGGCGGTGGTGCAGTTCCGGCAGCAACTCGGCGACGCCGCATCCGCGTCGCGGAAGTGCTGCAGGCCGAGGCGCGGGCGGCCGAGAGGCAGAGGAAGGGAAGCCATGCCGGTTGAGAGGCAGGACGAGAGCTGGATCGGCCCGCTGCTCTCCCAGCACGCCGATCGGCGCGAGCTGGATCTCGACGCCTTCGTCGACCGCGTCATGGCCCAGGCCGACGCCTTGCCGGGCGGTCCCGCCGAGCCGGCCGCCGGTTCGCCCCGGATCGCGCCGAAGCGGCGGCGACTGATGCCCGCGCTGGTCGCCGCGGCGGCGGCGCTCGCCGTCGTGGTCGCCGCGTCGAGCGTGTCCGCCGTCGCCTATTGGCGAGGCCGCGACAATCGGGCAGCGGTGCTCGAGGCGTCGCCGAGCCCGAGCCCGAGCGCGGCGACGCGGCCGGACACCCCACGCCCGTCGGCGGTCCCGCCCTCGAAGGCACCTCTTCCCCCGGCCGGAAACAACGCTCGCCGGCTTCCCACGAGCTTCCAGTGGCGTTCCGGGGCTCCGGTGATCTCGCCGCGGGTCGATGCCAGCGGGGTCACCGGTCTCAAGGATGCGAGCGTGGTGTACGACGGTGGCCGTTGGCATGTGTTCGTCACCACGGTCAGCTCCGCGGGCTACGGCTTGGGGTACCTCAGTTTCAGCCGCTGGTCGGAGGCGAATTCGGCCCCGCTGCACAGCCTGGCGTCCTCGCCGATCGGCGCCGGGTTCCGCGCGGCGCCACAGGTCTTCTACTTCGCCCCGCAGAAGCTGTGGTACCTGATCTACCAGTCCGGCAACCTCTCCTATTCCACCAACCCCGACCTGAACAACCCGAACGGTTGGAGCGCTCCGAAGGACTTCTACGACGGGGTTCCCGACCTCATCCAGAGGAACCTCGACGGCGGCGGATACTGGGTCGACAGCTGGGTCATCTGCGACGACACCACCTGCCACCTGTTCTCCTCCGACAACCGCGGTCACCTGTTCCGCTCGCAGACGGCGAAGGCGAGTTTCCCCAACGGAATGAGCCAGCCGGTCATCGCCGCCCAGGACTCCGGGCAGGGCACCACGTTCGCGGCCAGCCGGGTGTACCAGGTCGCCGGAACCGGTCAATACCTCCTGCTGAGCCAGGCCTTCGGCGGCGACGGGCACGGGTACCTGCGCTCGTGGACCGCCACCAGCATCGCCGGGCCCTGGACGCCGCTGGCCGACACTCCGGCCGCACCCTTCGCCGGCGCCGGCAACATCACCTTCCCGGCCGGCGCCTGGACCAGCGACATCGTGCGGGGCGAACTGATCCGCGACGGAGTCGACCAGCGGCTGACCGTCAACCCCTGCCAGCTGCGGTTGCTCTATCTCGGCCTGGACCGCCGCTACCAGGACAATCGGACCTTCCAGCTGGGGCTGCTCACCCAGACGAACTCGACCTGCCATTGATCCGTTCACCAAAAGGTGTTCGGGTGCGGGCAACCATCCGGGCCCGTACCGCTCTCTCTTCCTGGTGGGTCCCGCACCGGCGGGACGTCATCCAGGGAGGGTTCGTGAGACAACACGGTGTGACCGACAGCCAGATCGGCGGAGAACGCCCGCGGCCAGGGCGGACCCGCACCATCGCGGTGGTCGGCGCGGTGACGCTGGCGGCGGCGGGGTTCGCCACGGTCACCGCGTCCACCAGCCAGGCCGCCGCATCGATCACCGTCACGGTCGACCCGGCCGTCGCGAAGGCCACGATCCCCACGGCCGGGCAGGGCCTGAACGAGGCGGTCTGGGACGCGCACATGAACGACGCCGACCAGCCCGCGCTGCTCAAGGCGGCGGGGATCAGGGCGCTGCGCTACCCGGGCGGGTCCTACGGCGACAACTTCGATTGGAAGGACAACACGGCCAACGGCGGGTATGTCGCCCCGAACACCTCGTTCGACCAGTTCATGACCACCGCGAAGGCCGTCGGGGCACAGCCCGTCCTGATCGCCAACTACGGTTCCGGTACGCCACAGGAAGCCGCCGACTGGGTCACCTACGCCAACAAGACCAAGGGATACGGGGTCAAGTACTGGGAGATCGGCAACGAGATCCCCGGCAACGGCCACTACGGGTCGAAGTGGGAGACCGACAACCACGCGGACAAGAGCCCCAAGGCCTACGCCACCAACGCGCTGCAGTACATCTCCGCCATGAAGGCGGTCGACCCGTCGATCAAGATCGGCATCGTGCTGTGCACCCCGGGCAGCTGGCCGGACGGGCAGGTGGCCAGCGGGGACACTGCGGACTGGAACAACACCGTGCTGTCGATCGTGGGCGCCAAGGCCGACTTCGGGATCGTCCACTGGTATCCCAATTCCACCTCGCCCACCGACAACCTGGCCAAGCCCACCAAGGAGATCCCGGCCATCATGGGCACCCTGCGCGGCCTGTACGCCAAGTACAACGCGCCGAACATGGCCACCGCGATCACCGAGCTCGACGCCGCGTACCAGAACGACTCCGCCACGGCCGGCCTGTTCGCCGCCGACAGCTACCTCAGCTGGTGGGAGAACGGTGTCTTCAACACCGACTGGTGGACCCTGCGCAACGGCAGCGACGGCAAGACCAGCACCAACGGCGACGGGACCATCGACTACGGCGAGGGCGGGATCGTCTCCCCCGGCGGCACCGGGACACCGGCGCTGAACACGCCGTACCCGAGCTACTTCGGGCTCAGCATGGCCGCGCGGGCCGGCAGCCCCGGCGACACTCTCGTCTCCGCGACCTCCAGCGACGGCAGGCTGAAGGTGCACGCCGTCCGGACCGCGTCGGGCGCGGTGAACGTGTTGCTGATCAACGAGGATCTGAACAACTCCGCCACCGTGGCGCTGAGCTACACCGGCTACACCCCGGCGGCCGCGCCGACCGTCCAGCAGTGGGTCAAGGGCGCGACCGGCATCACCACCGCCACCGCGAGCTCCGCCGGCTCCCTCACCGTCCCGCCGTACTCGATCACGCTGCTCGAGACCACCGCGGGCAGCCGGCCCTCGCCCGCCCCCAGCGCCAGCACCCCGACCGCCACCACGCCCACCCCCACCCCGACCAAGCCGGCGCCGGCCACCCCGACCGCCACCCCGACCGGCAGCGGCCGGACCGGTGCCCTGCGCGGCGCCGGATCGGGTCGATGCCTGCGGGCCGCGAGCCCGGCCGCCGGTACCGCGGCCACGATCTACTCCTGCAACGGGTCCGCCGGTGAGCGGTGGACGCTGACCTCCGCCAGAACGCTCACCATCTACGGCAACCGGTGCCTCGGCGTGCCGGCCGGCGCGGCCCGGGGCACCAAGGTCCGGATCTCGGCGTGCACCGGCGGCACCGGCCAGCAATGGACCCTGACCGCGGGTGGCGCCGTGGTCAATCGGGCCACCGGTCAGGTGCTCGACGTGTTCGGCGGCCGGACCGCCGACGGATCCCCGGTCGTGATCTGGAACGGCTTCGGAAGCGCCAACCAGCGGTGGGCCTTGCACTGACCCGAGCCGGCCACTCACCGACCCCGCCGGGCGAACCGGCGGGGTCGGTGACCGCCGGCGGCACGGCGGCCAAAGCCTGAACGGCCCGGGGACACCGGTACGTACGCGAGTTATCACCCTTCGTCACATCGATGTTTTCGCGCCTTTCAATGACATTCGGGGCGCGCCGCAGCGAACGGGGTCGTGCGAGTCCTGGCCGGACACGCACAATGACCGACGCACGATCCAAGATCGTCTGCGAACAGAGAGGTTTCGAGGACACATGTCGCGAACGAGCCAACTCCGCACGACCGTGGCCGCCACGGTCGTCGCGTTGCTCGCCGCGGGTTCAGCGGGGGTCGGAACACCTGCCCGGGCGGCCACGCCCCGGGCCGGGACACCAACCGCGCACACCCCGGCGAAGACACCCACCGACCCCGTGCCGGCCGCGATCAAGAAGGCCGAGGCGACCCGGCAGCCGGTCACGATCGCGTCCCTGACCGACGAGTACAGCACCACCTCGGCGAACCCGGACGGCACCCTGACCCGGAGATCGTCGACCAACCCGCAGCGGGTCCGGCAGGGCGGCACATGGGTGCCGATCGACACCACGCTGGTCCGGCAGAAGGACGGCACCTACGCGCCCAGGGCGGCGCTCTCCCAGCTGTCGGTCTCCGGCGGGGGAAAGACCGGCTTGCTGACCATGAAGGACGGTTCGCGGGCGCTGGCGTTCAGCTGGGCCGCGGCCTTGCCGGCGCCGGTCGTGCACGGCGACACCGCCACGTACCCCGAGGTCTATCCCGGCGTCGATCTGCAGGTCATCGCCGACGCCACCGGATACTCCTCGATGCTGGTCGTCAAGACCGCGCAGGCGGCCGCCAATCCCGCGCTCGCCAAGCTCGATCTCGGCATCAAGGCGAGCGGCCTGCGGCTCGCCGAAACCCGCGACGGCGGAGCCGAGGCGATCGACAGCCGCACCGGCGCGCGGGTCTTCCAGACCGGCACCGCGGCCATGTGGGACAGCACCCCGGCCACCGGCGAAAAGGCGCTACCGCCCGCGACCACGCCGCAGGAGACGCGCGCCGCGGCCGAGCGGCTCGGCGGCCACCGGTCGAAGCTGACCGTGCGACTTGCCGCGGGCCGGCAGACCCTCGCCCTGGACCGGAAACTGCTGACCGCCAAGACCACGCGCTACCCGGTCTACGTCGACCCGTACTGGTCGGGCAACCCGAGCCAGGTCAACTGGGCGCGGATCTCGAGCAACGGCTGGGACGTCTACAACTCGACCTCGAAGACCGGCGCGACCAGCGCCCGGATCGGGTACGACGACTGGCCCACCGGCGCGGCCGAGCGGGCCCGCACGTACTACCAGATGAACACCGCCGGCATCCGCGGCGCCCAGATCTTCGACGCGACCCTGTACGTGGTCGAACGCTGGGCGGCGTCCTGCTACAACACCGACGCAGTGGTCTACGGCATGGGCGCGCCGAGCGGCTGGGGCCCGTCCACGCTCTACTGGGGACACGAGCCGGGCAAGGCGACCGGGGTGCTGTCCACCGCCAGCAGCAAGGAACTGAACTGCGGAACGTCGAACGTCGCAGTGAGCCCGCCGGACCTCAAGTTCGACGTGCGCAGCTTCATCACCGCGATCGCCGGCCACAGCAAGAGCACCGCCACGTTCCTGGTCGAGGCCAAGGACATGAACGACAAGTACAGCTGGAAGCAGCTCGGCTACGGCGGCGGCGCCACGCTGTCGGTGCGGTACAGCTACAAGCCCGTGCTCCTGAACGGCACCGGCACCCCGACCACCACGCCCAGCGTCGTGGACCAGGGCCGCAACGTCACCACGACGCACACCCCGACGATCTCGGCCAAGGGCGTCAACCCGAAGGCGAACGGCTACCAGGAGAACGTCCGGATCCAGTACCAGGTCTTCAACTCCGCCGGCAGCCGGGTCCAACTGGGATACAGCGGATACAGCCTGAACGGCAGCAGCTGGACCGTGCCGTCGCTGGCGGACGGGACGTACACCTGGAAGGCCACCGTGCAGAACGCCTCGGGCCTGTGGGCCGGCGTCTACACGGCGACCCAGACGATGGTCGTCGACACGCTGGCCCCGCACGCGCCGACGGTCCGGTCCAGCCAGTTCCCGCCGGGCGTGGAGGGCGGCTCGTACACCGACAAGGGCCTGTTCCAGCTGGGCAACGACAAGACGAACAACGTCACCGGATACCTGTTCGCGCTGGACCACGACCTGGCCGACGTCGGCTACTCGTCGACCAAGGGCACTCAGTGGACCTCGACCACGACCCTGGCCGCTCAGACGATCTACTTCGCCAAGGCGGACAACGGCAACGGGACCGGCGCCGTGGTGATCAACGGTAGCGCCGGCGTCTCGTTCACCCCGATCACCTCGGGCCCGCACCGGCTCTTCGTGAAGGCCGTCGACCAGGCGGGCTCCACCTCGCCGCAGACCACGTACACCTTCCTGGCCGGCCGGTGGACGCCGACCATCGCGTACGGGTCGCAGCTGGTCTCGGGCTGGACCGCCACGAACACCGACGGCACCACGACGACCGTGCCGGCCGCGACCAGGACCGGCACCGGCCACGTCGTGGCGCAGGCCGCCACCCCGCCGGTCTACTTCGGCGACGGCTACCAGGCGATGCTCATCGACGGCCCGCACCTTCCCGGCTCCGCCGCCCCGTCGATGACGGTCTCCTTCGACGTGCCGGAGACCGGCGCCTGGGAGCTCGGCGCCAACCTGGTCAAGGGCCAGATGTACGGCATCTTCGACCTCACCTTCGACCAGGGCAGGCCCACCGCCAGGACCCTGCTCACCGGCTACAACGGCTACAGCCCGGCCGAGACGGCCACGGATTACCGGAGCTTCGGCGCGCTGACCGACGGCAACGACGTGCCGATGACGCTCGACAAGGGAGTGCACACCCTCACCTGGGCGATAACCGGCGAGGACCCCAACGCCACCCAGAACCGGGTCGGGGTCGACATGATCCGGTTGTCGCCGCTGCCCACCTGCTGGATCAACGACACCACGAAGTGCCGGAACAACACCGCGATCAGCCGGCTCACCACGAACGGCACGTCGTCGACGATCACCAAGGCCGACGCGGACGGCGGCGGCACCAGCCTGGAGGCCGCCGACCTCGAGGCGGCGGGCTGGACCCAGGGCGCCACCGTCACCGTGAACGGCGCGGCGATCAAGCTGCCCGCGGCGTTCGGCAACGGCGCCGACGACAACATCCTCGCCAACGGGCAGGTCGTCCGGGTGCCGGCCACCGGCGTCGTGAACCGCGGCAACGCGGTGGTGTTCGTCGGGCTGGCCACCTGGGGCCCGGCCGCCGACCTGAGCGGCCGGATCACGTACGCGGCCACCAGCTGCGGCATCCGGAGCCAGCAGTTCACCGTCGGCACGCTCAGTGACTGGGCCTACACCCCGCCCGCCGAGGCCGCGCTGACCCTGCCCCGCCGCAACAACGCCGTCGCCACCCGCAGCGCCGTACCGACCAGCTTCTTCGCGGTCAGCGTGCCGCTGCTGTGCCCCGGCGCGGTGGTGGACAGCATCACGCTGCCGGTGCAGACCAACGTGGTGCAGGGCGGGGTGCCGGCGATGCACGTCCTCGGCCTCGGGATCCGGCCGATCGCGGTGACCGGCTCGGCCCACTGGGTCGGCAGCTGGTCCGCGGCCCAGGACACCGCGGCCCTGACCGCGATCTCCGCCTCCGGCGCCACGCCGCTGACCAACCAGACGGTCCGGATGCCGGTCCGGCTCAGCATCGGCACGAAGGGCGCCACCACGCAGGTCCGGGTGCATCTGTCGAACAGCCTGGGCACCACCCCGGTCACCTTCGACGCGGCGTCGATCGCGGTGCAGGACAGCACCGCGGGCGGCGCCACCGCGGCCGCCGCGCCGATCCCGCTGACCTTCGGCGGATCGGCCGCGACGACCCTGGCGGCCGGCGGCGACGTGGCCGGCGATCCGGTCACGCTGAGCGCCGGGGACCGTACGACGCTGCTGGTCAGCCTGCAGGTCCACGGCAGTCGCCCGGCGATGCCGGGGCACCGGGACGCCGCGTCCGCGCTGTACCTGAGCGCCTCCGACGGCGTCAACCACACCACCGACCGGGACGGCTCCGGCTTCACCAAGTCGGCTCTCACCGGCCTGCCGTATCTCGCCGGCGTCGACGTCACCACGCCGGCCGCCGACCCGGACGGCGCCCTGGTCCTCTTCGGCGACCAGACCATCAACCCGGATCGGGCCGGTTACTCCGGCGAGCAGTTCAGCGACCAGCTGTCCGACGCGTTCGCCGCGGACGGCCGGGGCGACGGGACCGTGCCGTTCGGGGTGCTCAACCAGGCGAGCAGCAACACCGGCGGCGGGTTCACGCTGCCCGCCGGCGACCCCGGCCGGGCGTCGTCGGCCGGCGCCCTGGTCGACCGGGAGATCCTCGGCCAGCCCAACGTGCGGACGGTGCTGATCTCGGCCGGCTCCACCGACCTGCTGGCCTGCACCGGTACCCCGGACGCCTGCGCGACCGGGGTGACCACCCGGCTGAAGGCGCTGGCGTCGCAGGCGCATGCCGTCAAGTCCGACGGCGCCTCCGACCCGGCGGCGAAGCTGCCGACCGCGAGCGGGGCGCTCAAGGTCTACGTGGCCACGGTGCCACCGTTCACCGCGAGCCACACCGCGAACCAGGAGGCGGCCCGCGAGCTGGTCAACGGCGAGATCCTGGCCAACAACCTGCTGGGGTACGCGGACGGCGCGATCAACTTCGCGGGCGCCGTCTCCACCGGCGGGGACGAGGTCTCGGACACCACCGATCCCGCCTACACCGCCACCGTCGGCACGGGCACCTATCCGAACGACTCGTACTACGCGAGGCTGGCGGAGGAGTACCTGAACGCCAGCGACGCCGGCGACTGGATCGCCGCGCCGGAGGCGGGCACGGAGCCCGGCGACATCCCGGTCGCGGAGTGGAAATTCGCCGAGGGCACCGGCGCCACCGTCCTGGACACCGGGTCGGGCACCGGCTCGAGCAGCTCGCCCACCATGCACGACGCGACGCTGACCAACGTGAGCTGGGTCCAGGGGCGGCTGCACGACGGCCACGCCGGGAGGTTCAACGGTTCCAGCGCGTACGCCGGCACCGACTACAAGCCGAACACGGCGAAGAGCTTCTCGGTGTCGGCCTGGGTCCGGCTGACCGACAAGTCGGCGAACCGGACCGTCTTCGCCCGCGGCTCCAGCTCGGGCGGCTTCGGCCCGTTCACCCTCCGATACAACCAGGCCCAGGACAGATGGCAGGCGGAGATGCCGTCGGCGGCGTCGGGCAGCGGGGTGGCCTGGTACAGCGCGGTGTCCGAGAACCCCGCGCAGACCGGGGTCTGGACCCACCTGGCGGTGACCTACGACGCCGAGTTGCAGACGCTGACGCTCTACGTCAACGGCAGCGGCGTCAGCATCGACCAGGTCGTCCCGTACAACGACGTCGACGGTCCCACCTGGATCGGGCGCGGCCCGAGCGAGTGGTTCGCCGGAGACATCACCGAGACGGCGGTGTGGGCCCGGCCGCTGGGCAGCGACGAGGTCGACATCCTGGGGACGGCGCTGCCGGTCATGGACTGGGAGCTCGACTTCAACAGCTCGCTGGCGGTCGCGGACGACTCGTGGGGCGAACACCCCGGCAATCTCGTCGGCGGCGCCACCGACACGGGGGCGGGGCACAACGACACCGACCCGGACGCGGTCCATCTGAACGGCACCGACGCATGGGTGAGCATCGCCCAGCCCATGCTGCGCACCGACCAGTCCTTCTCGGTGGCGGCGTGGGTCAACCTCACCAGCAAGTCCGCGGTCTACACCGCGGTCTCGCAGGACGGCGCCCACGTCGGCCGGTTCATGCTCCAGTACCGCGACTCGTGCGACTGCTGGCGGTTCATGACCACGCGGAGCGACACGGACGAGGCGGCGACGGACTACTCGGCGAGTCCGGCCGGCGTCACCCTGAACAAGTGGACCCACCTGGTCGGCGTGTACGACGCGTCGGCCGGGACGATCACGCTCTATGTGAACGGGGTCGCCATGCCCTCCACCGCGGTGCCCGCGGGCTGGGCGTCGGACGGCGCGTTCACGGCCGGCCGCACGCTGTGGGACGGCATCAAGGCCGACCGGTTCGCCGGTGACCTCGACGCCGTCAAGGTCTACCAGGGCGTCGTCTCGCCGAGCCTGATCACCCAGCTCGCGACGTCGTGACCCAAGCGGCCCGCCGGGACCGGCCGATTCGGGTCCCGGCGGGCCCCCGGGACGCGGGTTCCGGCGCTCGGCATGATGGCGGCATGGCCGTGGAATTCGTGGTGGACCCCGAACTGACCGATGACCTGCGGGCACGGATCGTCGCGCTCTGGGTGGAGGTGACCAACGCCGGCGGTGCCGTGGGGTTCGTGGCGCCAGTTCGCGCCGAGGAGGTGTGGCCGGTCGCCGAGCGGGCGTTCAACGGGGTCGCGGCCGGGATCGACCGGGTGATCCTGGGGCTGGACGGCGACGAGGTGGTGGCGCTGCTGTTCGTCGTGGACAACCGGTTCGGGTTCAAGGACCACTGGCGGGTACTCATGCGGGTCATGGTGACGCCGCACGGTCGCGAGCGCGGGCTGGGCTCGGCGCTGATGCGTACGGCCGAGGCGCTCGGGCGTAAGGCGGGGCTGGCGGGACTGCAGGTGACCGTGCGGGGCGGGATGGGAATCGAGACCTTCTACGCCAAGCTCGGCTATCGGGAGGTCGGCCGGCTGCCGGGCGCGCTGCGCATCGGACCCGGCGACGACCGCGACGAAATCTCCATGTGGCTGGACTTATCGGCCTAGGGCCTATCTGGTGGATCACGTGGGAGCGAGGCGAGGTCCAGGTGGTGGCTGGCGTCGGCCGCGAAGCGGTCGCATCCCGGTGTTGGATGTGGCC
>NZ_JOJL01000023.1 GCF_000721705.1 Actinoplanes subtropicus | reverse complement strand
GATTTCGATGTTTGTCCACAACAGACTCAAGATCACGCGGTGGCCGCCCTGTTCCCGCCGGCCTCAGCCATGATCACGAACGGCGGCTGCCGTACTAGTGGCGGGCCTGATGTGGCACGTGATCAGGGTCACGGAACGGCGGCGATGACAGCCGATGACGGGCTGCGCCGGGGGGTGTCAGCGTCTCCAGATCACGCATGGATCACGCACTCGTCCACAAGGGACAGAAAAATGGCCCTGACCGAACGTAAAATGCCTGGTCAGGGCCATGATCACCTGTGCGCCGCGTAGGACTTGAACCTACAACCCGCGGATTAAGAGTCCGCTGCTATTCGTGTCGGCCAATGTTTGAATTGCTTACTGGTGTCGAGCTATGCCACCTCACCTGCGCGTACGTAATTTTCGAATGTCCGTTAATGCTGTCGAGTGACGCCCTGAGCCAGGGCTGTCGATCACGCATGGATCACGCATCGATCGCGCGATTGGTGGCATCGCGGCCGTAGACCCCACCCCCGGGACATGGGTTCCGGCAACACCATGGTGGGTGAACCACTGCCGAGATCGTCGCTGTGCCGGCCGGCGGCTCGGCGCCGTCGTACATGGCTGAGGTGCTGGGCGAGGCGGTTTGGATTGCAGAGCTACCGGTGGCCTTGGGTTGGCTGGCTGCTACCAGTAGTCGGCGCCGCATCGGGCGTCACTCGCCGAGGCCGAGACCGGCTCGCTGCCCTCCTCCCGGGCCTGCGGCAAGACCCCCGGATTGCCGCATGCATCGCGCGACCTTCGGCACGGCGGTCACTGTCAGTGCCCGCCGCGATGATGCTCGCGTGCACGGATTTGCTTGATGGGCGGATGCTCGGTCGAGGTCTCGAGTCGGTGTCGGCGTTCAAGGTGCGAGTTGCTGGAGCCAGTCGCGAAGCACGGCGGTTTCGGCTGGGCGTAGGGGGAATCGAATCCTCGGCATTGGTGAGGGGGCGTCGAGGGCGACTCCGATGTAGGGCTTACCTCTGCCGGGCAGTCCCGCTCCCTGCGTGCGAATCCGCCGAGTTCAGCCCACACGGCTCCGGTGCCCACAGTGTGCGACAGACGTCCCGTCTGTTGTACACGCGACGGACCGAGGCCCGTAGACACCCGAGTAACTCTGTGCACCATTGCCTTAAGATCGACTCGTCTCTAGATCGACACGCATCGACGGGGAAGTCACATGAAACGTAAGAACCTGCTCCGCGCCGCTGTTCCGGCGGCCGTCGCGCTGCTTGCCCCGGCTATTACCGCCGTTCCTGCGTTCGCGGCAGCGCCGGCCGCACCGACTGTCACCCAGATCAGCGGCTCGGCCACGGTCGGGCAGATGGTGACGTTCAAGTTTACCGAGCCCGACGGCAGCCAACCGGTCAGCTACAGCTGGGACATCGACGGCGACGAGCTGACCGGCACCGCCACCGCGTCACACGGGCAGGCCACCGTCAAGATCCCAGCGCTGCGATTCAGCAACACGCTCGAGGTCTATTCCGATGGCGCGGACGGCACCTTCAGCGACTCCGCCCACTTCAGCTTCTTCGCCGCCGGCGCCGCACCGTACGCGGACCAGGACCTCACCGGCGACGGCAAGCCCGACCTGGCCGTGGTCGTCGGCGACAAGCTGCTGGAGGCCGACGGCAAGGGAACGGCCGGCAAGGTGCGCGTACCGGCCACCACCCTCAGCTCCGACGGCAACGCCATCAGCGAGGATTTCACCGGATATCAGGTCATCACGGGCAAGTTCTCCGGCGGCTCCTTCGAGGACTACGTCGCCTACAATCCGTCCAACGGCGTTGCCATCGCCTACTCTGGGCTCGGCGCGCTGGACAAGACGCACCCGAGGCTGCTGCTGACCGCAGGAGTCTCGTTCGGCGACTTCCTCAGTGACATCGACGGCAACAACCCGATCCAGCTGGCCACCGCGTACGACAGCAGCGCGCAGGGCAACCCGATCGTCGACCTGGTCGGCATCGCCGGTAGCGCCACCGACGGGTACCACTTCGAGTACTACCCGGCCGGGTTCGTGACGGGCGCGTATCCCGGGCCGGTCGACACCGGTGTAGCCACCCCTGACGGCGGCCGCGACTGGCAGAACTGGCAGCTGTCGTCGAAGCTGCTGCCCAGCGGTACGGCGATCAGCTTGTGGAACCCGGCCACCGGAGCGCTCTACCTGTGGGAAGGCGTCAAGTTCGACGTCAACAGCGGGCAGCTGACCTACACACAATTCCGGGTTTCGGCGCACTTCCTCGCCGCCGCTACCGGCACCACGCTGCGCCTCACCGACTTCAACGCCGACGGTGTGCCGGACGTGTGGGCCGTGACCCGGGCCGGTGTGGTCACGGCCTACCAAATCAGCGGTCTATCCACCACCGGGACCGCCAAGATCAAGGCAAAGGGCTCGCCGATCAACCTGCAGTAATCGGCAAGGAGGGCGGCTCTGCCGCCCTCCTGTCGTAGGGCGTCCGGGCGCGGTGCGAGCCGTCACGGCTCCAGTGCGCGGTCAGCACGCAACGTGGCCCCAGATCGGCATGAGACGGCAGGATCAGGCCTGGTCGACACCCGGCGGGTCGACGGCTGGCATGGACAGGACCTCGGGCGACGCGGTCGGCGTCGGTTGCGGAAAATCGGCGGCAGCAAAAGGGTCCGTCAGCGACGGCGAAGTACAAGCCTGCTGCGGCGCGCCGGACGGCACCCCATCACGGGCGGCGTCCTGCTGCCCGCCCGGGACCGGCCCGGCGGCGTAAGCCGCGCGCTGGGCCGCGTAGTGCTGAGCAGCCGCCTGCTGGGCGGCCACAGCCTGCGCCACGAAGGCGTCGTGTGCTCGCCGGAACTCGACCGTCTGCCCGTCGTCGATCACTCGGCCGCCGGCGACGACCGACCAGCCCGACTGGGCCAGCATGATCGCGCCTGCGATGAGGATCAGGATTCCCCAGAGCAGGCCAGGGCTGATCGCCTCCTCCGAAATCGAGGCCGACACGACACCGAGGGCGCCCCCACCGACGATCAACCCGGCGCCGGAATACAGCATCGTCGCGTGCCGGCCCAGGCATCGTCGACAGAACGGCCAGGCCGTCGCCACGGCCCGTTTCCGATTTGCCCCGATGAGGACCGCCAAGATGACCAGCCCGACGACACCCAGCAGGACCAGCAAATAGCTCCATGGCGAAACGCCCGACCCGAACTTCACACGTTTGCGCGCCACGGCCGGCTCGCCGTGCCGGGCGCACACTGTGGGAGTGCCCCACCCCGACGATATAAAAGCAGCTGGAATCCGAACTCCGACCGCCACAGACCTTCCACCTTTCGACGAGACCGCCACATTCCTCATGGTGACTTTTACCGATCGCGTACGGGGGGCGCGAAGTGCTCGGAGAAGGGATGCAACCTCGAGCTCCCGTTATTTCACTTGCCGCGAGTTGCTCGCCACGGAGCGTGACGGTCGTTTGGCGGCACGGCTCGCGAAAACAGCCAATGACGGTGCGTCCTCGTCGCCCGTCGGGTAGTAAACGGGGGTTGATGTCGGCCGCCGCGGCGCGCGGTCATCTTGGCCGTCGGCGCTACGCGTGAACAGCCGAGCCAGATGGCCTTCCCTCGTTCTTTGGGTTGGTGGAGGCGGGCCGCGGGGGCGGCCCGCCTAGTCGGGGTTTGTGGTTATTTGTTGTTGGTGCCGCTGGCCCTGCGGGTGCCGACAATGTCATCCGTGCTGGTCAAGCAGCATTTTCATATTCATGGAGGACGCCGCCGAGTCGGTCGTGTCGGCGGATGCGTGGCTGTGCGAGGGCCGCGGGTTCGGTGATCGGGTCGGGCAGCGGCTGTCGCGGTCGGGCGTTGGCGATGCCCGGGTGGGGTCGATGATCGTTGTGGTGGTGTTCGTACTCGCGTAGGGCGTGCAGCAGGTGGGCCTGGTTGAAGATCAGGGTCCGGTCGAGCATCTCGTGGCGGCAGGCTTGGATCCAGCGTTCCATGATCGAGTTCATGCGGGGTACCCGGACGCCGCTGAGCACGGTCTCGATCCCGGCGTCGGCCAGGATCGTGTCGAACAGGGCCGGGTACTTGCCGTCGCGGTCGCGGATCAGGTATTTCACCTGACTGCTGGTGTCCTCGATGTCCATGACCAGGTTCCGGGCGGCTTGTGCCACCCAGCTGGCGGTCGGCTGCGCGGTGACACCGAGAACCCTGATCCGCCGGGAGGCGTGCTCGATCACCGCGAGGACGTACAGCCGGGCGCCGGTCAGCGTCACCGTCTCGAAGAAGTCCGCAGCGATCAGCGCCTGGGCCTGGGAACGCAGGAACGCCGACCAGGTGCTGCTGCCGCGTTCGGGCGCCGGATCGACGCCCGCGTCTTTCAGGATCTCCCAGACGGTCGAGGCGGCGACCTTCACACCCAGAACGAGCAGTTCACCATGGATACGGCGGTATCCCCAACTGCTGTTCTCTCGGGCCAGACGCAGGACCAGCCTGCGGATCGATCGGATCGTGGGTGGCCGCCCCGGCCGTCTGGGCCGGGAACGTCGGGCGTGCCGGCGGGCGATCAGGTCCCGGTGCCAGCGCAACACGGTCTCGGGGCGCACCGGTAACCGCAGGTGACGGAGCACGGGTCGCGGCAGGGAGTGCAGCAGGGCGGCAAGCCAGGCCCGGTCGGCTGGGGTGAACCGGATCCGGTCGCCGTGCAACTGCCGCTCGAGAACCATGATCTGATGCCGTAACGCGAGGATCTCGGCGTCCTTGTCGCGGTCGCTCATCGGCAACAGCCGTAGCAGAGCCAGCGCGTTGGTCACGCCGAGGTAGGCCAGTCGAAGCAGCACGACAGAACATCCTCGCGGAGTGCTCCGCAGAGAGCACCGTCGCGGGTCCGACCCCGGGCATCCACCGGGGCGCCTGACTGCACACGGCAGCGACCGAGAAAGCTGCTACCAGGGCGGATGAGGTTTTCGGCACCCGCACGGCTGATGCTGGCGGCATCAGAACCCGGCCGGGCGTGATCGCCGTCACTCACAGGTCTTGCTGGGGGTCGATTTCGGCTGGTGCCAGCCAGTGTCAGCGTCTCCAGATCACGCATGGATCACGCATTCGTCCACAAGGGACGAAAAAATGGCCCCGACCAGATGTAAAACACCTGGTCAGAGCCATGATCATCTGTGCGCCGCGTAGGACTTGAACCTACAACCCGCGGATTAAGAGTCTGCGATCTTGAATGTTGCGGGCTCTCGCGGCGTGCCGCCAGGTGTCAGTTTTGGCAGCTCAGGAGGCTGGTGGCATGCCGCGGCATGCCACCGGCTGACGCCCCGTTACGGGACTGGGTCGTCCCCCAAGGTTCCCCCAAGCCCTCCACTGTGGTCGGTCTGACCGCTGCGCGGTGAGGCGGTGTTGGCCGCGAGCGAGCTGGGGGAGCTTGGGGCGTTGCGTGCGCGGCGGGAGACCGGTTCGTCTGCCGACGATGGCTGGGTATTTGCAGCGGTTCGATGCTTGGTGAAGGCGGGTGCTCGTCACGGCTGATCGGTGAAGCCGTCGAGCGTGAACCACGATCGGGTGATCGTTGCTGGTGTGCGGAATCGCAGGTCGATGTCCCGCTGTTCCGGCTGTCGCGCAAGAAGCGCAGATAGGTATGGAACACCCGCCATGAACGATTACTCTCCCGTCTACCGTCGGTGCGGCTGCACCGACCCCACCACCGGCCGCCGCCGTTACGGCGACACCTGCCCGCGGCTGGCCGACGATCCCGATCACGGCTCCTGGTACTTCTCGATCCGCATCGGCGGTCAACGCGTGCGCCGCGGTGGATTCCGCACCGCACAGGCCACCGAGCAGGCCCGCCAAGAACTCGTCGGCCAAACGCCCGAACCCGCTCCCGATGCAGGGCTCACTGTCGGCGCCTGGCTCGACACCTGGGTCGCTTCGTTGCCCAAACGGGTTCGGCCCTCGACCGCCACCGCCTACACCGCGCACGTGGTCAACGTGCTGCGGCCCGCACTGGGCCATCACCGGCTCGGTGCGTTGATCCGGGCACACGTGCAGGCGGTGTTTGACGAGCTCGCCAGCCATAGGAACCGGTATCACGTGAAGATCACCGCGGCGACCGTGCAGCGGGTCCGGGCCACCCTGCGCCGGGCCCTGAACGCGGCAGCCGCCCACGGCTACCTGACCGATAATCCGGCCCGGATGCTCGAACTGCCCTCGCCGCGGCGGACCCGGCCGGTGACCTGGTCACAGCCGCGGGTCGCGGCCTGGCTACGTGACGGCACCCGGCCGAAGATCGCCGTCTGGACACCCCAACAACTGGCCGAGTTCCTGACCAAGGTCGCCGACGACCTGTACGCCCTGTGGTGGCTGGCCGGCCTACGCGGGCTACGCCGCGGCGAACTCGTCGGACTGCGCTGGATCGACGTCGACCTGGCCGACGCCACCCTCACGGTGACCCAGACCCTGGTCGAGTTGCCCGGCGTCGTCGCCGAGTCCGAACCCAAGACCGCCGCCGGCAACCGGACCATCACCCTCGACCCCGCCACCGTCGAGATCCTCGCCGATCACCGGCGGCGGCAACAGCGCGTGTACGACGAGCACGCAACGATCGCAGGAGAGGCCGGCTTCGTGTTCGCCTGGCCGAATGGGCGGCCGATCCGGCCCGGCTGGCTCACCCACCGGTTCACCTTCTTGGTGACCGACCACGGTTTGCCACCGGTCCGGCTGCACGATTTGCGGCATGGGACCGCGATGAACGCGCTGCACGGCTCGGCCAGCCTGCACACCGTGCAACATCTGCTCGGGCACTCCAGCCACGCCTTCACTGCCGACGTCTACGGCACCGTCCCGGACGCGCTGGCACGGGCTGAGGCGAGGAGTACTGCCGCGACCATCCTCGCGGCCATGCGACAGACCAGACCTGTGGACGTGCTGCAGCATCGGGCCGAGGTACGCCGAGCGCGGCTTCGTCAAGCCCCGCTCGCCGGCGTCACCGTGAAGCCCCGAGCTGAACTGCGGAAACGGTCGGCGTAACCGAGCCACGTCACCATCGCCGCCCATGACACCGGATCCGCTGCGCAGGGCCGTTTCACGAGGCAGAGACCGCCGATCCATGGATAAGCCGTCCTCTCCTGCCGCTGCGCGGGCGCCCCTATGGTCGAGGCTGCGGGCGCTCACCGGCCCGCCGTAACGAAGGAGCGAGACCCGCATGAAGATGACCGGCAACACGATCCTGATCACCGGCGGAACCTCGGGCATCGGCCTCGGTCTGGCCGTGCGTCTGCACGAGGCCGGCAACAAGGTGATCGTCGCCGGGCGGCGCAAGGAACTCCTCGACGAGATCACGGCCGAGCACCCGGGCATCGACGCGCTCGTCCTCGATGTGGCGGACGCCGACTCGATCGCCCAGGCCCAGGAGACCGTGGCGGCGAGCCACCCGGGGCTGAACGTGCTGGTCAACAACGCCGGCATCATGCTGCCGGAAAATCTTCTCGATCCGGCGGGGCTCCCGGTCGCCGAGGATCACGTCGCGACCAATCTGCTCGGCCCGATCCGGATGACGTACGCCTTCCTGCCGCTGCTGGTGGGCAAGGACGACGCGGTCGTCATGAATGTCACCTCCGCGCTGGCGTTCGTCCCGTACCCGAGTACCCCGACCTACAGCGCGACCAAGGCCGCGCTGCACTCCTTCTCCGAGAGCCTGCGCATCCAGCTCGCCGGTGCTGACACCGGCGTCCAGGTGATCGAGGTGGTCCCGTCGGGCGTGCGCACGACCCTGATGGGCCAGGAGAACAGCGAGCAGTCGATGCCGTTGGACGACTTCCTCACCGAGACCCTCGACCTGCTGCGCGAGAAGCCCGACGCGAAGGAACTGGTCGTCGAGCCCGCCCGGTTTATCCGCGACGCGTTGGCCAACGGCTCCTACGACAACGTCCTCGCCATGATCAGCGGCAGCTGACCGACCTGAAATGCAGGCAAGGCATTGGGCGGCATCGGCCCAGGACCATCGCCGCTGGCCGTCGGCCTGGAAGGCGGTCTGCGGCGCACCGCCGACAGCTGGCGATTTCCCAGCGAGTCATGCAGGACAGGTGACCATCGGGTCGTCTCGCTGCGAGCGCCCTTGGCGCCGGGCCGCGCGGGCGGCTTCGCCGGGGGTGGGGAGGAAGGCTCAGGCATGGATCGGCGGTCTCTGGATAGCCGGGCTCGGTGCGGCGAGGCTGGCGGCACGGTCAGCAAGGAACTGGTGGAATTCCTGCGGCACCGACATGTGATTCTGCGCCCCGCGACGTCGGGCTGGCCGAGGGGCCGCGCGCGTACGCAGGGACTGCGCCGCGAGGAGGTCGCGCAGCTCGCTGGCATGTCCACCGACTACTACGCCCGGCGGGAACCGCAGCGTGTTCACCAGCCCGCCGCAACGAAAGAGCCACCCGCTCACCTCGGTCGTCAAATCGACAGCCGCTGCTTAGAGAACTGCCACGAGCGTCGCTGGTAGTCGGCCGAGAAGGCGGTTGCCGGTCTCCGCTGCCCCCTCTTTTGTCGGGGCCCTGTCACCAAGGATTGGGAAGCCATGATGAAGACATCGCCGACCGCCGGACGGCCGGCTGGCCTTGTCGAGACGGCGTTCACCGTCAACGGCGAGCAGGTGCGCTTCGAGTTGGATCCTCGCGAGTCTCTGCTCGATGTGCTGCGCGAGCGTCTCGTGCTGACCGGAACCAAGAAGGGGTGCGATCAGGGGCACTGCGGCGCCTGCACGGTGCACATCGACGGCCGGCGTGTCGTGTCCTGTCTGACTCCGGCGGTCCAGGTCGCGGGACGGGACGTGACAACCATCGAAGGCGTCGCGGCGCCGGACGGCACGCTGCACCCGTTGCAGCAGGCGTTCGTCGACTGTGATGCCCTGCAGTGCGGCTACTGCACACCTGGGCAGGTGATGTCCGGCCTGGCCTGCCTGGCCGAGGGCCACACCGAGACGGACGGCGACATCCGTGAGTACATGAGCGGCAACCTGTGCCGATGCGGCGCGTATATCGGCATCACCGCGGCCATCCGCCGGGTGGCCGACCAGACCAAGCAGACCGAGGTGTAGACGGTGCGCTCATTCGCCTATGTCGTGCCCGACAGCGTTGCCGGGGCCGTCGATGCCCTGGCCGCCGCGGAGCCGGGGACCAAGATCCTGGCCGGTGGCACGACCCTGTACGACCTGATGAAGCTCGGCGTCGAGGCTCCGCCGGCCGTCATCGACATTCACCGTCTCGCTGAGCTGACCGAGATCAGCACGGGCGAGGGCGAACTGTCGTTCGGGGCGGGAGCGAAAATGGCCGAGGTCGCCGACCATCCGGTCGTACGCCGCGACTATCCGGCGCTGTCGGAATCCTTGTGGCGGGCGGCGTCCCAGCAACTGCGCAACATGGCGACGGTCGGCGGGAACCTGCTGCAACGCACGCGATGCGGCTACTTCCGCGGCGGAGCGGAATTCGGTTGCAACAAGAGGGATCCGGGCAGCGGCTGTGCGGCGCTCGAGGGACTGGACCGCACCCACGCGCTGCTGGGCGCCAGCGATGCCTGCATCGCCACCTACCCGGGCGACTGGGCCGTAGCCCTGATCGCGTTCGACGCCGAACTCGACGTGGTAGGCCCACGGGGCGAGCGGACGCTACCACTCGGCGACTTGCACGTCGAGCCGGGAGACAACCCCGTGCTCGAACACACCCTGGCTGCCGATGAGTTGATCCTGCGGATCCGCGTTCCCGCGACACCCGCCGGTCGCGGCTCCACCTACCACAAGATCCGTGACCGGGAGTCCTACGCCTTCGCCCTCACCTCGGCCGCCGCCGCCGTGACGCTGGACGCCCAGGGAACGGTCACGGACTGCCGGATCGGTTTGGGTGGGGTCGCCACGCGCCCCTGGCGGGCGACGGCAGCGGAACGCTCGCTGCTCGGCGAACAACTCACCATGGGGACCGCCCGTCACGCGGGGGAAGTCGCCTTCGCCGATGCCCGTCCTGTTCGCACCGGCGCGTTCCGCGTCGAACTGGGCATCCGCACCGTTACTGACGCACTGCTCACCGCGGGGAAGCAGGCCGCCCGATGAAGACCCCGGACCTGGGTCGCGTCGACGCCCACGAGAAGGTCACCGGCACCGCCAGCTACGGCGCCGACCGGGTCCCGGACGACCTGGCGTATGCCATGTTCGCCGTGGCCACGATCGGCAAGGGCCGCACGGTGTCCATCGACACCGCAGCGGCCGAGGCGGTACCCGGTGTCCGTCTGGTCCTGACCCGGTTCGACGAGGACGAACTGCGCGGCCCCGGGTTCCTGATGGGTGGAGGTTTCGCCTTTCAGAGCCTGCAGCCGCTGCTCAGCGATGTCGTCGCCTATCGAGGCCAGCCGATCGCGTTGATCGTCGCCGACACCCTGGTCGCCGCCACCGAGGCGGCGGACCTTGTCCGGGCCCGCTACGAGATCGAGCCGTTCGCCGTCGGAATCGACGACGAAGGCGCCACCTCCGTCCTGCAGGAAGAAGCCCTGCCCTGGTTTCCCGACGTCAAGGTGGGCGACGCCGAGACCGCGTACGCGGCGAGTCCGGTGCAGATCGACGAGACCTACCTGCACCCGGCCCAGCACCAGGTCCCGATGGAACTGATCAGTTCAGTCGTGCAATGGAAGGGCGACCGGCTCGTCGTGCACGAGAGCACCCAGAACGCCGGCGCGCTGCGGCACGGAGTCGCCGCGCAACTGAACCTGGATCCGGCCGACGTCGACGTGATCTCGCCGTACATCGGCGGCGGATTCGGATCCCGGAACGCGCTGCAGCCGCACATCGGGCCGCTGGCGCTCGCCGCACGCCGGCTGAGGCGTCCGGTCAAGCTGGTCATTCCGCGCCGGCAGACGTTCCACACCGGCAGCTTCCGGCCGGTCAGTCGGCATCGCATCCGGCTCGGCGCCGACCCATCGGGGCGGCTCCTGGCCGCCCTGCATGACGCGGATCACCAGACGTCGCGCCATGACCTGTACCCCGCCATGTACACGGAGATAACGTCGCGGCTGTACGCGGTACCCAACTTCGGGGGACGTCAGCGCCTGGTGCAGACCGACGTCCAGACGCCGGGATTCATGAGGGCCCCGAACGAGGGCCCGGCCAGCTTCGCGTTCGAGTCGGCCGTCGACGTACTGGCCTACGCGACCGGCCAGGACCCCGTCGAGCTGCGGTTGGCCAACGACACCGCCACGGACCCGGTCACCGGTCTGCCTTTCTCCTCCCGCCACCTGGCGCAGTGTCTGACGCGGGGTGCGGAGCGGTTCGGATGGCAGAAGCGGGATCCGCGGCCGGGGTCGATGCGTGCCGCTGACGGATCGTTGGTGGGCCTGGGCGTCGCTGTCGGCGCTCACCCGGTCCTGGTCGCTCCGGCCGTGGCCCGGATGTCCGCGGGAGCCGACGGCCGGGTGACCGTCGGCGTCGACGGCCACGAGATGGGGCAGGGCATCCGCTCTGCCATCGCTCTGCTGGTCGCGCAGGACCTCGGTGTTCCCGTCCAGGACGTCGTCGTCCGGGTCGGTGACACGCGCGTCGCGCCGCAGCATCTCACCGCCGGCGCGTGGGGCACCGCGACCGCGTTGCCCGCGGTGCACAAGGCACTGCGCGAGCTGCGCAAGCGGCTCGGCGCGGGTGACACCGGGACAGTGGAGGTGGCAGCCGCGGTTCGAGCCACCGGGCACGGGTCGCCGGAGGTGGAGGTGACCTCTGTGGGACCGGGCCAGCCCCCCGAAATGCTCGACCGTTCCCGGGCCGGCCTGTTCTCCGCTGCGGGTCCGGTCTTCCCGGACTTCACCGCCTTCAGCTGGGCCGCTCACTTCGTCGAGGTCCGCATCGAGGCCACGACACGACGCATCCGAGTGCCCAGGGCGCTCTGCGTGGCCGACTGCGGCCGGGTCGCCAGCCCGGTCACCGCGGCCAGTCAGGTCCGCGGTGGCGTGATCTGGGGCATCAGCGAGGCGCTGCGGGAGTCGAGCGAGGTCGACCCGCGCTTCGGCGGATTCCTCAACACCACGCTGGAGGAATACCCCGTCGCGGTCAACGCCGACATAGCGGAGATCGACTTCGACTTCATCGACGAGCCCGACCTGCTCCTGAGCGAGGTCGGGGTCAAGGGCCTCGGCGAGCTCACGATGATCGGCGTGGCAGCCGCTGTCGCCAACGCGGTCTTCCACGCCACCGGACAGCGACAGAACCGGCTGCCCATCCGGATCGAAGACGTGATGTAGGCCGTCAACTCGTCGGGACCATTCCGGGCAGGAACGCCCGCCCCACCCCTGCCCACGGCGATTCCGGAGGACGACCATGCTGAATATCGCGGACACACTGCACCGCTGGTGCCGCGAGAAACGCCCCTTCGCCCTGGCCACCGTCGTCAACGTCACCGGAAGCGCACCCCTGCCCGTCGGTACGTCGCTCGCCGTAGACGAGGACGGCAACGCCGTCGGCAGCATCTCCGGCGGCTGTGTCGAGGGCACGGTCTACGAACTGTGCCAAGAGGTGCTCCTCGACCAGAGTCCTCCCCGGCGCGCCTGGTTCGGCTACTCCGACGACGACGCCTTCGCCGTGGGCCTGACCTGCGGCGGCGAACTCGACGTCCTCGTCCAGCGCATCAACCCCGCGACCCGGCCGCATCTCGGCGCGGCCCTGGCCGAGATCGCCGGAGGCCGACCCGCCGCCGTGGCACAAGTCGTCGACGGGCCCGACCGACTGATCGGCGCCACCCTGAGCGTTCTCGGTGACAGCTGGATCGCCGACGCGACGATGGCCGCAGGGCCAACAGGCCAGGCGGTGGCGGACCGGGCCGCCGCCCAGCTGCGGGCGGGACGCACCGTGCTCGTCTCGCTCGGCGGGGACGCGGGCACCTGCCCCGATCGGCTGTCCGTCCTTGTCCACGTGGCCGCAACCCGCCCCTGCATGCTGATCTTCGGCGCGGTCGACTTCGCCGCCGCGCTCAGCCAGGCCGGCCGCTTCCTCGGCTATCGGGTCACCGTGTGCGACGCCCGCCCCGTCTTCGCCACCGCGGCCCGCTTCCCGCACGCGGACGAGGTCGTGGTCGACTGGCCGCACCGCTACCTGGAGCGCACCGAGGTGGACGGCCGTACCGCCGTCTGCGTCCTCACCCACGACTCCAAGTTCGACATTCCCCTGCTGCAGCTGGCACTCGATCTGCCCGTCGGTTACGTGGGCGCGATGGGATCCCGGCGGACGCACGATGAACGCCTACGTCTCCTGCGCGAGGCGGGCGTCGCGCCGGACCGATTGGCTCGGCTGCGCTCCCCGATCGGTCTCGACCTCGGTGCGCGCACGCCTGAGGAGACGGCGATCTCCATCACCGCGGAGATCATCGCCCACGCCAACCAGGGCACGGGCCGGTCCTTGACCCTGGGCACCGGCCCGATCCACCGGCTGGGTGACCAGGCAGTCGACGAGCGTCGTGCCCCGCAAGGCCCGCTACTGACGCCGTGACAGAGCACCCCCTTCCCGCACAAGGACTGATCATGACCACCTTCGCCCGCGCCCTCGCCGGCGCGTCTCCCGGGAGAGAGTCTTTCGTGAACGTCACGACCACGGCGAACGCGCCGCAGGACCGGCGGGCGGCCACGCTCGTCATGGCCTGCGTCGGCGTGTTCGTCGCCTATCTGCCGGTGACCGCCGTCTCGGCGAGCTTGCCCGCCATTCAGCGGGCGCTGGACACATCGACCTCGCAGTTGTCCTGGGTGAGCGTCGCGTTCGTGCTGCCCATGGCCGCGCTCATCCTCACCGCGGGCGTCTTCGGTGATGTGCACGGCCGTAAGAAGGTCTTCCAGGCAGGCCTGGCCTTCAGCGGTCTGGGTGCCCTGATCGCACTGTGCGCCCAGTCGATCGAGGTCGTCTGGGCCGGGCAGGCCCTCGCCGGCCTGGGCGCGGCCGCATTGCTGCCCACGACCCTGGCTCTGATCAGCCACGCAGTTCCCGACCCGCGCGAGCGCGGGAGGTTCATCGGCGTGTGGGCGACCTCCCTGATGGCCGCCCTCGCATTCGGCCCCGTCATCGCGGGCGTGATCCTCGAGCACTTCGCGTGGCGCTGGCTCTTCCTGCTGCCCATCCCCGTCTCATGGCTCGCGCTGGTCGTCTCGACGAAGCTGCTCACCGACTCCCGTGCCCCAGGCACGCGCCGACTGGACTGGCCCGGCCAGCTCACCGCCGCGCTGGCCATCACCGCTCTGGTCTACGGGATCATCGAGGCCGGCGCCGACTCCTTCACCGGTACGAAGGTGATGCTTGCCCTGTCCACCGCCGTTGTCGCATCGGTCGCTTTCGTCCTGGTGGAGCGGCGCAGCCCGAGCCCGATGCTGGACCTGACACTGTTCCGCAGCCCCTCCTTCACCGCCACCGCACTGATCGCCCTGATCAGTTTCCTCGGGCTCATCGGGTCTTTCTTCGCCCTCAGCCTCTACTTCGGCATGGTCCAGCACCTCAGAACCCTCGAATCGGGCTGGCGGCTGCTGGTGGCGTGCCTGGTGCCGCTGGTCCTCGGTGTCCCCATGGGGCGCCTGGTGCACCGGGTGTCTGCTCGGGTGCTGATTCCCGGCGGCCTGCTGGTCACGGCGGTCGGGATGCTATCGCTGACCACGATCGGAGCCGGCACCTCGTTCGGTTCACTAGCCTGGCGACTGGCCCTGCTCGGCCTGGGCGTGTCTTTCGTCATGACCCCGATGACCGCCACCGCCGTCAGTTCGGTGCCGTTCCACCAGGCCGGTATGGCCGCCGCCGCCAACAACGCCTTCCGTCAGCTCGGCGCCGCCCTCGGCCCGGCTGTCCTGGGCGCGCTGCTGTCCTCTCGGGCCGTGGACGCTCTGCCCGGACACCTCACCGACGCGGGGCTGGGCGGGGCGACGGTCCGGCGCGTCACCGAGGCCGCGGACTCCGGCGGACTGCGTGCGGTCGGCGGGCTTCGCCTGGGCGCGGACGCCCCGCGTGTCCTCGGCGCCCTGTCGCAGGCGTTCATCGACGGTCTTCACCTCTGTCTGGTCGTCGCGGCCGTCCTGACCCTGCTGGTCGCCGTAGTGGGATTCGTCCTGCTGCGCCGGCCCCAGCTGCCGGCCCCGCCGGCCGCAGGCCCGGCTTCCTCCGTCCAAGGCCAACGCAACCCCGACCTGCCCACCGCCGACACTCGGACGGTACCGCCCGCAGGCAGCCGCCCCTCCTGAGCGCCGGCCCCGCGCCGAGGCAACACCCGACGTACCGGCACGACTCAGCAGCCGGATAGCCAGCGCCGGCACACGCGCCGACCGTAGGGACGGGCACAGCGCCACGCAGCGGCCTGGACCGGACCCTTCCGGTCCCAGGACACCCAGCGCTGTCGTAGGACATGACGTGAACATCACCCGCTCGAAACGCGAGCCATCGATGCAGCCTTCTTCGACCGACGCGCTTGATCGAAGCTGCTGCACGCGCTCCAGGTGGACGGGCGGGCGCCGTTCAGCTGTATCGTCGAGATCCTCGAAGTGTCCGACCAGACCGTCGCCCGCAGCTTCGCAAACTGCGCACCACCGCCGGATTCAGGATCGTCGGCATGACCGACGAGAGGCTGCGGGGCCGCCAGAGCTGGATCGTCCGGCTGCGCTGCACTCCCGACGTGGCAGAACAACTCGCCACCACGCTGGCCCGACACCTCGCACGTCGACCTCATCTCCGCCGGCACCGACGTGCTGTGTGACTGTTGGGTCGCCTTCCAGGCGGCGACCTGGGCTCGGTTCGTCACGCCGAGCTTGGTCAGGATGTGCTCGACGTGGCTCTCGGCTGTGCGCTGGGAGATGACCAGTCTGGTGGCGATGTCCTTGTTGCTCAGTCCCTGGGCGATAAGGTCGGCGACCTCGCACTCCCGGCGGGTCAGCGGATTCGCAGCCTCCGACGGGGCGGTACCGGCGGCCCGCTCCGCTCGTTGAGGGCGTACGTGATGGCGTCGTGGTAAGACAGCGACCGGCCGCGAGCGACGACGTCAGCGAATGCCGCCTCCCCGAAGCCGGCGCGGGTCTGCCCCTCGCATGCCCGGTGGTGGCCAACCATGTCGGCGCGCACGGCGCGGGTGTGCCGATCTCCGTCCACAGGGCGTCGGCGGCGCCGAGCAAGGTGGCGGCTCGGTAATGGTGCTGCCCGCTGGCCGCGATCCAGGCCAGCGCCTCCAGGTTGACCGCGGCATGGGAGTACTTCGACCATCAGATGCGCCACCTGGCCGAGATGATCGGCGTCGGACTGACCCAACCCGACCTGACCGCATCGAAGCGCGACAGGCCGGGCCCGGGGGCGAGTCAGTTCTCGACCGGCTCCAGGAGGAAGACCGGAATCTCCCGCTCGGTCTTCTTCTGATGGTCCGCATAATCCGGGTACGCAGCCAAGCAACGCTGCCACCACAGGGCCTTCTCCTCGCCGTGGATCTCCCGAGCTTTCATGTCCCAGGTCTGCGTGGCGTCGCGGAGTTCGACCAGTGGGTTGGCGACCATGTTGAAATACCAGAGCGGGTGTTTCGGGGCGCCGGCGAGCGAGGCCACGGCGGCGTACGTGCCCTCGTGCTCGACCCGCATCACGGGAGTCTTGCGGAGCTTTCCGGTCTTTGCGCCGCGGGTGGTCAGCAGGATCGTCGGCCTGCCGCGAGGGTGGGTGCCTTCGGTGCCGCCGGAGCTCTCGTAGAGATCTACCTGGTCGCGTACCCACTGGCTGGGGCTGGGTTCATAGTCGCCTTCGAGTGGCATGGCCTCAGGTAATCACCGGATTCGCGCGGGTGGGAGAGGACCGCTGATCCATGGATCGGCGGTCTCTGGATAGCCGGGCGGGATGCGGCGAGGATGGCGGCATGGACAGCAAGGAACTGGCGGAATTCCTGCGGCATCGGCGTGAGATTCTGTGCCCCCGCGACGTCGGGCTGGTCGAGGGGCCGCGGCGGCGTACGCAGGGACTGCGCCGCGAGGAGGTCGCGCAGCTCGCCGGCATGTCCACCGACTACTACGCCCGGCTGGAACAGCAGCGCGCTCCGCAGCCCTCGGTCCAGATCACCACGGCTCTCGCCCGGGCGCTGCGGCTGACCCTGGACGAACGCGACCATCTGTTCGTCCTCGTCGGCCACAACGCCCCGGCCCGCTTTCAGCGCTGCGACCATGTCAGCCCGACGCTGCTGCGGGTCCTGGACCGCCTGAACGACACCCCGGCCCTGGTAACGACCGACCTGGTCGACACCCTCGCCATGAACCCCTTGGCCGTCGCGCTACTCGGCGACCAGACCCGCCACACCGGTCTGGCCCGCAGCGGCTACTACCGCTGGTTCATGGACCCCGCCGAACGCCTGGTGTATCCCGAGGACACCCACGAACAACACGGCCGCGCCCAGGCGGCACGCCTGCGGGCCGCGCTGACAGCCGGCAGCGACACCCCCCGAGCCGCCCGAATCCTCGCCGAACTCCAGGAACACAGCCCCGAGTTCGTCCGCATGTGGGAACTTCAGGAGGTCGCCCGCTACGGCGATTGCAAGACCATCCTCCATCCCCAACTCGGCCGCATCGACGTCGACGCCCAGCTGCTGTACACCGAGAACCGCGCCCAAACTCTGGTAGTGCTGACCACCCGCCCCGGCACAGACAGCCACAGCAAACTCGAACTGCTCTCCGTCATCGGGCACCAGCAGCTCACCCCCTGACGTCCCGGCAGGGCAGGGGGCCCGGTGCAGTGGCGCCCACACGCCGCCTCGATACGCCGATCCTGACCGGCTCCCTGGGACGGTGGACTCACCGGCTCGCAGTCAGGCGTCCCGCTCGGGTGGCGTAGCCCGAGGAGTTCGAGCGACCGCGGCGCTCATGTCGACTTTTGCGAACCTTGCCGTTGACGGTGATGGGGAACTCGTCAACGAGGCGGACGTACCGGGCGATCTGGCCGCGGCGGCGAGCGTCCGGTCGCCCAGCGGGGGCGTCCTGCCGCAACGCACCGTACACAACCGACCGGACGCCGGCACGGACACGACCGGCGTTGCTTCCACGGCTGACACCGCATCGGCGGGCGGTCACACCTACCATGCGGAACCGTGGGATAGCGCGCGACAGCCGCAGGCGGCAGAATTTCAGCTCAGCCGCCCGCGTGGTGCCATCCCTGAGTCGCATCGACAGCCGAACCGCCACACTCGGCCGTAACCGGCGGCAGGACCTCGTGGGGGTGCCGTCGTGGCGTCTGTCAGAAGGTCCGGTCGGCTACCGATACCCGCCGGGCTGCTTGCAGAGCCCGTCGCAGTTCCGCGGCGGGCACGAGCCGGCCGGGCGCCTGGAGCATCTCTTCAGCGGGCGTGGCCGGATCGGCGAGGTAGAGGCGTGTGTAGGCTGCGGCTTCCGGTTCGAAGCGCCAGCTCTGCGCCAGCGGGCCGGCGTCCACGGTGTCGAAGCCGAGCCGGTCGATCAGCGTCGCCGCGTCGGCGTTCGCTCCAGCATCGTCACCGGCGACCGGCAGTGCGGTGCGGTCGGCCGCGCCGGAGGGGCGGGCCAGCTGGGGGATGTGGTGGGCCAGGATGTTGTTGAACGCTTTGACCAGCCGCGCTGCGTCGAGGTGCCGGTGCACCAGCTCGCTGGTGGTGAGCTTGCCTTCGTCCAGCTCGGCGATCCGGCCGTCACGGAACGGGTAGTAGTTGCTGGTGTCCAGCACGATCTTGCCCGCCAGCGGTGCTGCCGGGACGGCGGTGTGCGCGGTGAGCGGTACCGACAGCACGACGAGGTCACCGGCCTGGGCCGCCTGCTCGACGGTGCCGGCCGAGGCCAGCGGGCCCAGCTCGGCGATGAGGCCGGCGAGGCTCTGCGGGCCGCGGGAGTTCGACACCACGACGGGAATACCGGCCGCTACCGCGAGACGCGCGACGGCTGCGCCGATGTTTCCGCTTCCGATGATCCCGAGGGTGGGCATGTCTGTTTCCTAACTCATGGATTGATGGAGCAGGACCGCGCCGAGGTGTACGGCGGGTACCGCCCCCCGATGGGTGGGCGCGTGATCGTGACCCGGCGGTCAGGAAGTGAGCTGCTCGTGCCCGATTACGGACAGTAGTTGGAGTTTGGTGTGGCTCTCCGTGCCAGGGCGTGCGGTCAGCACGATGAGAGTCTGAGCGCGGTTCTCGGCGTACAGGAACTCGCAGTCGAGGTCGATGCGGCCGAGTTCGGGATGCACGAAGCTCTTGTGGTCGTCGTAGCGCTGGGCGACCTCCTGCCGTTGCCAGAGGCTGACGAACTCGGGGCTGTGTTGCTGGAGTTCGGCGACGATCCGGGCGGCTCGGTGGGTGTCACTGCCGGTGGTCAGCGCCGCGCGCAGCAGGGCCACATGGGTGCGGCCGAGGTCCAGGTGGTCTTCTTCGGGATAGAACAGGCGTTCGGTCGGGTCGGTGAACCAGCGGTAGTAGGCGCTGCGGGCCAGGCCGGTATGGCGGGTCTGATCCCTGGTCAGGGCGACAGAGACCGGGTTCTGCGCCAGGACGTCGGCCAGGTCGGAGAGCACCAGGGCGGGGGTGTCGTCGAGCCGGTCGAGGACCCGCAGCAGGGTGGGGCTGACGTGCTCGCAATTGTGGAAACGGGCGGGGGCGTTGTGGCCGATGAGGCCGAAGAGGTGGTCGCGTTCGTCCAGGGTCAGGCGCAATGCGCGGGCGAGGGCGGTGGCGATCTGGACGGAGGGCTGCGGGCCGCGCTGCTGTTCGAGCCGGGCGTAGTAGTCGGTGGACATGCCGGCGAGCTGCGCGACCTCCTCGCGGCGTAGCCCTCCGGTACGCCGACGCGGGCCGGACAACAGGCCGACGTCGCCGGGTTGCAGCGTTTCGCGCCGCCGGCGCAGGAACTCCGCCAGCTCCTTCTTCTGCATGATCTCCATGGTGACCGCCGCTGGACGTTCCAGCCAGGGATCGGCAATCCCTGGCTGAGCCGTTCCGCTGATCAAACCGGGCGAGCCCCCGTGGGCTGATCAAACCAGGCGAGCCGTAGGGAGGATCGCCGGTCCATGGACAAGCCGTCCTCTCCCGCCCCGGCCGAGACGCCCGCATAGTCGGAGCTGCCGGGGCGCGCCTCGGTCCTTGCCGTAGCGAAGGAGAGCACACCTCATGAAGAGCAACGGAAACAACACGATCCTGATCACCGGCGGCACCTCGGGCATCGGGCTCGGACTGGCCCTGCGCCTGCACGAGGCCGGCAACACGGTGATCGTGGCCGGCCGGCGTAAGGACCTGCTCGACCAGATCGCCACCGAGCACCCCGGCATCGACACGCTCGTCCTGGATGTGGCGGACCCCGCGTCGATCACCCACGCCGCGGAAACCCTGACGGCGAGCCACCCGCACCTCAACGTGCTGATCAACAACGCCGGCATCCAGCGGCCCGAGAACCTGCTCGACCCGGCCGACCTGCCGACCGCCGAGGACCACATCACCACCAACCTGCTCGGCCCGATCCGGATGACGTATGCCTTCCTGCCGCACCTGGTGACCCAGGACGACGCCGCCGTCCTGAACGTCACCTCGGCACTGGCGTTCGTGCCGTTGCCGGTCACCCCGACCTACAACGCGACCAAGGCCGCCCTGCACTCGTTCACCGAGAGCCTGCGCGTGCAACTGGCCGACACCGGAGTCCAGGTGATCGAGGTAGCCCCGCCACCGGTCCGGACCGCCCTGATGGGCCAGCAGGACAACGAGCAGTCCATGCCGCTGGACGATTTCCTGACCGAGGCCCTGACCCTGCTGGACGCCCAACCCGACGCCAAGGAAATCGTCGTGGAAGGCGCCAAGTTCCTCCGCTACGCCGAGGCCAACGGCACCTACGACCAGGTCCTGACCATGCTCAGCAGCTTCAAAGCCTGACCCGGAACACACGAGGAACCGGTCGGCCGGACGCAAAGCAATCCGCCGCCGGTCGCACCTACGGCGGAGGCCGCGCCCGATCGGGTGAGCCACCCGTGCCGACTTCGCCGCCGCTGCCTCCGTCCTTACCAGCGACGGTCATGACGGCACGCGTACGAACTGGGCGGCACACCCTTCACCATGGCCGAATTCGCCGCCGAGGTCGCCGCCCAGAGCGGCAGGCCGGTGACCTGCCAGAGCCTGCCCGCCGACGCGTACACCCAGATGCTGCTCGACGCCGGACTGCCCGCGCCGTTTGCCGCCCTCCAGGTCGACTCCGACCTCGGCGTGAGCTGCGGCGACCTCTTCACCGCCAGCACCGACCTGCAACGACTCATCGGACGCCCGAATACGCCGCTCACCGACGTCGTCGCCGCCGCGGTCAAGGCAGCCTGAACCGGCCGCAGCACCAACCGGGCAACCGTCTCAAAGCGTCCCGGCCTTCTGTCCCACTCTCCTTAAGGAGCGCCCCCGTGACCCCTACCACGCGTGCTCGCAGCGCACTTGTCGCAGTCCTCGCCTCAACCGCCCTGCTGAGTGCCGCCGGCCTGCCCGCCGCCGCGGCACCGCCGACCGCCTCCGCCGACCACGCCGGTTACGACTCCTTCGCCCGCCTCGGCTACCAGAAGGCCGTCGCCGTCCGCGTCCTCAAGGGCGTGTTCGAGCAGGGCGACACCGGTGTCGTCGACCGTTACGTCCGCCGCGACTACATCCAGCACGACCCGTTCGCACCGGACGGCGCCGAGGCGCTGAAGAAGCTGGGCGTCGGCTTTCACCAGCAGTTCCCGCACGCCGAGTACGACGTCAAGCGGGTGATCGCCGAGGGCGACCTGGTGGTGGTCCACTCGAACGTGGTGACGACGCCGGGTACGCGGGGCGCGGCGGTGTTCGACATCTTCCGCTTCCAGGACGGGAAGATCGCCGAGCACTGGGACGTGAGCCAGAACGTGCCGGAGACCTCCGCGAACGGCAACGACATGTTCTCGACGGAGAGTTTGCCGCGCACGCAGCAGCCGGGGCCTGCGTGGCTCACGGCGTCCAGCAAGAAGGTGGTCACCGAGGCCTTCGACGAGATCGTCGTGCGGAAGAACCTGTCGGCGATCGACCGCTACTTCGGGCCCGAATACCACCAGCACAACCCGTTCGCCACCGACGGGCTGGAGGGCGCGAAGGCGGGCCTCGCTGCGTACCTCGCGGCGTTCCCGGAGGTGCAATTCTCCCGGAAGCGGGTGATCGCCGAGGGCGACCTCGTCGTGGTCCACAGCCACGCTGTGACCGCCCCCGGTGAGCCGGGCCAGGCGTTCATGGATCTCTTCCGGGTGCGCAACGGGAAGGTCGTGGAGCACTGGGATGTGATCCAGGCCGTGCCGGAGACCTCCGCGAACGACAACACCATGTTCTAGATTTTGGTTCAGGCCAAGGTTGTAGGGCGGCCGTCGCGTGATCGTCTGGGTGTTGTGGACAACACTCGAATCTCGCGGTGGCCGCTGGTGACCAGGCAGACGTCGCCGGAGGGGCGGCAGATCGGGGCCTCGCTGGCCGCGAAGGCGGCCGGGTGGTGAGACCGGTGAGGTCGCGTCTTTGTGCTGGCGGGCCCCGTCTACGGCCTCAAGCGCCTACGGGCCGGCACCGACGTGGGGGTGCTGCCGGCCGCCAACTGTGCCGCCTGCACAGGATCAGGCGGGTCGTCCGCCTTGGCCAACTCACCAACCATCCGGTGTTGTCCTTGTGGCGATGTGGATGTCGTGGCGGGTGGCGGGATGACCGTGCCGCAGGTTTCCCGATCGTGAGCATGCCACCCGCATGATGGCGGCGGCGCACGGCGTCTGCCCGTACTCGAACGCCAGTCGCGGCAACGTCGACGTCAAGATCACCTTCAACGGTCACGCCTTGGCTTGATCCCCAAGGCGTGACGGGATAAGTGATCCTCTCCCGCCCCGGCCGCTACACCTCCATAGTCGAGAGTGCCGGGCGTGCCCGGCCCCTGCGACGAAGGTGAGAATCGCCGAGGCCAACGGCGCCTACGACCAGGTGCTGGCCATGCTGAGCGGCGCCAAGGCCTGGTCCAGCAACACACAGAATGGAGACCCGAACGTGAAACCCACGAATGAAGACATCGTCGAAATCAGCAGGGCCCTGGCGCTGTGGGCGCACATCATGGACGACCAGGAACTGGACCGTCTCGGCGAATGCCTCACCGAAGACGCGATCTGGGACGGGAGCGTCTTCGGCTTCGACCCGGTCGTCGGGCTGGACGCGATCGCGACCGTCCTGAACGTCCCCGGACACGCGAAAGCCCACCACACGACGAACATCGTCGTGTCGGAAGGCCCGGGCGACGAGGTGCGGGCCCGATCCAAAGGTCTGAGCCTGCTGGAGGGCGGCGGTGTCGCCAGCGTCGTCTACACCGACGACCTGCGACGCACCGACGACGGCTGGCGCATTACCCGGCGGGTCATCCATCTCACGTGGCCACAACGCCCCTAGCGCCACCCGACTTTCGCCGGTCGCCGGGCGCGGATGATCGCGCCGTGCATGTTCTCGGCTTACCGTCGGCGCCGGTGAACTCGAGAGCTGGGCAAGTTGGATCTATTCCCGGCCTTGGCCGGGGTCTGATGCGCCAGCCCGCCACGCTGCTTACTCCAGACGATCGAGGGCATTCGCAACAAAGGGCGCGGTACAGGGCGCCTCTGTTAGCTACGGCGAACGGCGGCACCCAGGGCCGCGAAAGGATGGCGCATCGCCGATGTCGTCGCCCACATCGGCGCGACCGCCCGCAACATGTACACCCCCGGCGCGCTGCGCACCGCGCTCGCCCCGAGCCTCGAACGGGCCAACGACGACCCGGTCGGCCGCCGGCGCGACTGGAGCCGTGCCCGGGGCATGACCGATTACGAACGCGCCAGCAGCGAGCGACCACCCTGCTCGACGTCGTGCGACGCACGCTCGCCACCCGCTGCGGATACCACCGGCCGAAATCGGTCCCTACCCCCAGGGCCTTCAGCCCACGTCCTCGGGTGACTCATCGTGAGTGGTAGACCTGGGGCGTCGGCTGGCCGACTTCGGGCGTCCGGGAGCTTTCGCGTCCCACATGCCTTTGCGTATCTCCGCACTGGTCCGTTCGCCGATACCGCGTCACGCGAGGATCGCGGCGCCCAGCCTGCGTCGGCGGCGCGCCAGCTCGGCGGCAGCGTTGACCGCCGCGACCGCCGTCTCTCGGAACACCTGCCAATATGTGTCCGCCGTGGTCACCACGCTGGAATGGCCCAGCACCTTGCGGATCACCTGCAGATCCACTCCAGCGGCGCCCATCAGACTGGCCGCCTGATGCCGTAGATCGTGGAACCGGATCGGTGGCAGATCATGAAGTCCGACCAGCCGGACGAGTCGGCGGGTCAGATAGTCCGGGGTCACCGGACTGCCGTCCGGTTTGAGGAACATCGCCCCATCCGCGTTCGACGTCTCCCGCCGCGGATCGCCAGCCACCTCCAGCCAATACCGGCGGCACAACTCGTTGGTCACGTCATCCAGCGGCACGGCCCGCATCCCGGCAGCCGACTTGGGTGGTCCCAGCCACCGCCGTGACCCGTTGACGTGCAACTGCTTGGTGACCCGTACGTACCCGTTGTCGAAGTCGAAATCGTCGCCACGTAGGCCGGCGATCTCACCGCGCCGTAGCCCGCACAACGTCGCCAGCTGCCACAACGGCAGTAGCGGATCGTCCGCGACCGCAGCCAGGAACCTCGCCGCGCCGTCGGGATCCCACACCGCCACGGGTGGCCGTTGTCCGGTCTGACGCCACACCGCGATCCGCTCGGGCGTCCACACCACCCCGGTCACCCGCGTGCCGCGGGGCTTGAGCACACCAACCGCGGCATTGAACCGGACGTAGCCACGCGCGTGAGCCAAGCCCAACGCGCTGCGCAACACCGCTAGCACACCCGCGACCGTCGACGCGGCCAGGACGCCGCCGCGCTGGGCCGGCTTTCGGGCGATCGTGTCCATCGCCTGCTGCACCTGCGCGGTTTCCAGCTCGGACAACCGGCGGGACCCCAACGCCGGAATCAGATGGCAGTGGACGATCGTCGTGTAGCCGCGCAGCTCGACGGGCGCACCTGCACCTGGTCCAGCCAGTCGAGCAGCCACTTGCGCACCGTCCACACCTGTGCGAGTACCCGCGGGCTGGGCTCCGCGACCGCTTCGTCCCGTGCCGCTATCGCGGCCTGTTCGGACGCGAAGCTCCCGCGACAGACCCTTCTGCGAAGACCCGAGGCGTCAGTCACCTTGATCCAGTAGTACCAGCGGCCATGGGACGGATCTTCCAAGATGCGGCACCGCGCACCCCACTGCCGACCCGTCAAAGGGTCCCGGCAGCCACAACGTCGGTAAGGCATTCCCGCAATCGATGGCACTCCAGGATCCGGCCGCGGACCGCACACGTCAAGCCGAGGCCTGCGCCGCGCAGCACCGCGCCGTCTCCGGGCGGTGCGCACAGCGCCGCCCCGGCGAGGGATCTTCACCCGAGCCACTGCGGCAAGATAGACGCTCGTCGCACGGTGGTCAAACGAGGCCACAAGGAATTAATTGTGAGCCCGATACTGGACTCACAACTGACTCACGTCCCAGAGCAGCCGATCGACCGATCGACATACGCCCTGGCCGCGTGTGGTGCGCCGCGTAGGACTCGAACCTACAACCCGCGGATTAAGAGTCCGCTGCTCTGCCAGTTGAGCTAGCGGCGCTCGCTGGCAACGACGGAAACGTTAGCACGCACCACCGAGATCCTTGAAATCGGCCCGGCATCCCCGCCCGCATGGCTTGAATCAGCCTCAAGGATGACCCGGGCCCTTGCCTGCATGGGGCAGTATGTGCCCGCGGACTGCAAAATTTTGACCTACGGGGATGGTCGGCATGCGGCGCTCGCTGATGACGGTCGTGGTCGCCGCGGTGATCGCGCCGATGGCGCTGGCCGGCTGTGGTGACAAGCAGAAAGCGGCCGCCGCCGCGACGCCCGCGGCCAGTGCCGGCGCCAGTTCCGCGCCCAGCGCCGAGTCCGCGACTGTGCCGATCACGCTCTCGGTGACGCCGGCGAGTGGCAAGACCGACGTCCCGACCAGCGCCGAGGTCGGCTTCCAAGTCTCCGGCGCCAAGGTCACCTCGGTCACGCTGACCGACAGCAAGGGCAAGGCCGTCTCGGGCGCGCTGCGCGACGACGGTTCCAGTTGGGTGCCGGGCAAGACCCTCAAGACCAAGGAGACGTACGCGGCGAGCGTCGTCGCCACCTCGGACCGCGGCCTGACCAAGACCGTGCGTACCTCCTTCACCACGATGGGCGCGCCGGCCCACCGGACGGGCACCGGGCTCTACCTCTTCGACGACCACACGTACGGCGTCGCCATGCCGGTCGTGGCCGAGTTCAACCCGGGTATCAAGAAGGCCGACCGGGCCGCCGTGCAGAAGCGGATGTTCGTGCGGACCGACCCGCCTCAGCCGGGCGTCTGGTCCTGGACCTCCAGCGGCACCCAGGCGTACTACCGGGCGCCCGAGTACTGGCAGCCGGGAACCAGGCTGACCGTGCGGATCGCGGTGGGCGGCCTGGCCACGGGCGGCGGGCGCTACGGCGATCGGGACCGGTCGGCCGTTGC
The DNA here is from genome assembly GCF_000721705.1 of Actinoplanes subtropicus. Classification (GTDB taxonomy): domain Bacteria; phylum Actinomycetota; class Actinomycetes; order Mycobacteriales; family Micromonosporaceae; genus Actinoplanes; species Actinoplanes subtropicus. The sequence continues at coordinate 189,721 of NZ_JOJL01000023.1, read as the reverse complement.
GAAGATCGGCCGCAAGCTCGAGATGAATGTCGACAATGCGACCAAGAAGATGACCGTCCTGCAGGACGGTCAGGTGGTCAAGACGATGCCGGTCAGCCTGGGCCGGCCGAGCAAGCCCTCGGTCAGCGGCACCATGGTGATCATGGACAAGCAGACCCAGACGGTCTTCGACACCACCGACACCGCGGGCTCGGCCGGCTACCGCGTCAACATCCAGTACGCGCAGCGCCTGACCTGGAGCGGCCAGTTCGTCCACTCGGCGCCCTGGTCGGTCGGCGCCCAGGGCCACCGGAACGTCTCGCACGGCTGCGTCAACGTCTCCCCGTCCAACGCGGTCTGGCTGTTCAACAGGTCGCTGATCGGCGACCCCGTGGTGGTCAAGGGCACCGGCACCAAGCTGGCGTACGGCGACGGCTGGACCCCGTGGAACGTGAGCTGGGACGAGTTCGTCAAGGGGAGCGCCCTACCGGTCCCCCACCTCGCTGAAGTGATAACTCCCTAAACAAGCGACTTGTCCCTATGACATAGGTGACTGTTGTACTCGCGGCACGATTCCGGGATGGGTGACCCGGCGCCGCGCGGGCAAAATGGGACCATGAAAATCAGTCGAGTTGGCCGGCCGTGGCGATCCGTCGGGGTCGCGGTGATCGCGGGCGCCGTCCTGCTCGGCTCGGGCTGCGGTCGCGGCGACAAGTCCCCCTCGTGGCAGGGCGGCGGCGACAAGCAGACAGCAGCCGCCGGTGGCAGCGCCGCGCCCTCGCCGTCGCCGACCCTCAGCACCGTCGCGGTCGTCTCGCCGGCCGCGAACGCGACGGACGTGGCCGCCGCCACCGAGGTGAAATTCACCAGCGACGACCCGGAGAACACCTCGGTCACGGTGACCGACGCCGGCGGCGCCGAGATCAAGGGCACGCTGGACAAGGACGAGAAGACCTGGCGCCCCGACAAGGCGCTCGCCTACGGCACCAAGTACACGGTGACCGTCAACGGCACCGCCGCCGCGGGCAAGGGCGGCACGACCAGCAGTACGTTCACCACGATGGCCAAGCCGTCGAAGATCGTGCGGGTGACCAGCTTCCTGGCCGACAACCAGACCGTGGGCGTGGGCATGCCGCTGATCGTCAAGTTCAGCCGCGCGATCCCGGCGAGCTACCGGGACGACGTCGAGCGCCGCATGACGGTCACCGCGACCCCGGCGCAGGAGGGCTCCTGGGGCTGGATCAGCCCGACCGAGGTGCACTTCCGGCCGAAACAGTTCTGGCAGGCCAACTCGAAGGTCTTCTACAAGGTGCAGTTGGGCGGGGTCCCGCTGGGCAACGGCTACTACGGCAAGAGCGACCTCACCGTCGACCTGAAGATCGGCCGGTCGTTCGTGATGACGGTCAACAACAAGAACAAGCAGATGATCGTCAAGCAGGACGGCAAGGTCATCAAGACCATCCCGGTGAGCCTGGGCAAGGCGAGCACCCCGTCGTCGAGCGGCACGATGATCGTGATGGAGAAGGCGAGACACACCGTCTTCGACACCACCGACACCGACCCGGTGAACGGCTACAAGACCCCGATCGACTTCGCCCAGCGGATCACCTGGAGCGGCCAGTTCATCCACGCCGCGCCCTGGTCCGAGGGCAAGCAGGGGCACATCAACGTGTCGCACGGCTGCGTCAATGTGTCGGAGAAGATGGGTGCGTGGCTGTTCGGCCGCACGATGATGGGTGACCCGATCACGGTCAGCGGCACCGAGCAGAAGCTGAAGCAGGGCAACGGCTGGACGGACTTCAACGTCAGCTATGCCGAGTGGAAGAAGCTCAGCTACCTCAAATAGGACCTAATCTGGGTAAGTGCGGCTTTTGATCGTGCTCGCCTGCCTCTTGCTCGCCGGCTGCGGCGGAGGCGGAGCCGACGGCGGGAGGGGCAACGACCGACCGGCCACATCGCCGAGCGACGCACTACCGAGCGTGATTGGCTCCGGCGCCGACGATCCGCCGGGATCGGTCGCCTGTGGCCGGCTCGCCGCGGCGGTCGCGGCCGGCTCGTTCATGAGCCCCGGAGTGGTTGACGGAATCGTCGCGGCGAGCGCGTCTGCCGACGCCCCGCTCGCCGACGCCGCGAGGCGGCTTGGCGACGCCTATCGGGCGGCGGTCGCTTCCAAGAACAAACCTGACGAACCAGACAGAATCGCGGCGGTTGGTACGGCTGCTTCCGATATGTCTGGAGTTTGCGTGGCGAGCGGTCTGCAAATTGTCGGATGATTTCAGCGATGCCGATCGATGCCGAGATGACCTGCGGGTACGTGAGCTTCGCGCCTTGTTTCAACATCTGTATCCGAAACGTGAAAGGACCTCGTCACACTCCTTCACAAGTTCGCGATCAAGCAGGCAATATGCAGCGCGGAGCCGGGGTGTGAGAGGGGAACCGCGATGGCGCAGATCCATCACTTCGATCATGGGTGGATCACGCCCACGATCAGTTACCTACTGTCCGTGTTGGGCTCACTGCTCGGCCTCACCCTCGCGGCGAGGTTCCGGTCGGCCCGCTCGAATGGTGAGCGCGTGTTGTGGACCATCCTCGCGTCGGTCGCCATCGGCGGCACGGCGATCTGGAGCATGCACTTCGTCGCGATGATGGGCTTCAGCGTCTCCGGCACGCCGATCCGGTACGACGTCGGCCTGACCGCGGCCAGCGCCGTCCTGGCCATCGTCGCCGTCGCCATCGGCCTGGTGATCGCGCTCTTCGGCACCAGGGGGCAGAACGTCCGGATCGTGGCCGGCGGCATCATCTCCGGCCTCGGCGTCGCCGCGATGCACTACACCGGCATGGCCGCGATGCACCTCAACGGCGAGGTCACCTACTCGGCGACCCTGGTCGGCATGTCGATCGGCATCGCCGTGGTGGCCGCCTCGGTCGCGCTCTGGCTGGCGGTCACGGTGCACAAGCCGCTCGCCATCTTCGTCTCGGCGCTGGTCATGGGCATCGCCGTCAACGCGATGCACTTCACCGGCATGTTCGCGATGTCGGTCACCACGCACGCGCCCGCCGACCTCAGCGGTGCCACCGCGACCGGCATGATCGTGCCGATCGGCGCCACCGTGATCTTCTGCATCCTCGGCCTCGCGTACGCCCTGATGGCCGCGCCCACCGAGGAGGACCGCGAGGCGGCCGCCTACTTGGCCGCCCGCCGCGAGGCGGCCGGCCGGATCGATCCCGGCTCCACCGCCGCCGGCACCCTCCCTCGGCCGGTCTCGGCCCCGGCCGCCCAGGGCGAACAGCCGAGGCGGGGTGCGTCCGCCCTCGGTGCGGGCAACTGGACGTACCGCGACCGATCCCGCTGACGAGCGGCGCCGCGTCAGTGCGGCTGGGTCAGCCAGTCCCATGCCTTCCGGAGGCCGGTCCGGAGCTCGTCGGCCTGCTGAGCCGCCGGGTCGGCGCTGGGCTCCGGTAGCTCCGCCGCCGGCGCGGCGACGATGACCCCGTGCTGGTACAGGCCGTCGACCAGGCTCGCCCGCGCGAAGCGGTGCCCGTCGGCGGTCTTGACCAGCAGCCCGTGGAAGACATCCGCGCCCTCGTCGGCGAGCACGTGCTCGACCGTGCCGACCCGGTCGCCGGACCGGTCGAACACCGGCGTGCCGTCCGCGAGCACGAGGTAGGACACCGGCGCGCCGAGGTCCTCGGGTGGTTCCTTCTCGGTCATGCCGAGGACGTACCCCGCGGCCGCCGCCGGTACACGGGACGTCAGTCGCCGGCGTCCGGCAGGCTCGCGACCTCGCGGTAGAACCGGTCGATCTGCCGTACCGTCGCCTCGAAGTCATCCAGGCCGAACGGCTTCGTCACGTACGCGTTGGCCCGCTGCTGGTAGCTCGCCGCGATGTCCGGCGCCGCGCCCGAGGTGGTCAGGATGACCACCGGGATCGCCTTGAGGTCCTCGTCCGTCTTGATGGCGGCGAGCGTCTCGCGCCCGTCCATCCGCGGCATGTTGAGGTCGAGCAGGATCAGGTCGGGGCGGCTCGCCTCGGCGAAGCGCCCCTCGCGCCGCAGATAGTCGAGCGCCTCCCGGCCGTCGGTGACCCGCTCGACCCGGGCGTGCGTCTCGGCGGCGGCCAGCGCCTCCTCGATCATGAGGGCGTCCGCGTCGTCGTCATCGACGACGAGGATCTGCAGGCTACGCACGAACGCCCCCTAGGTATTTGCGGTGCCGCAAGCATAGGGGCCCGGGTCGATCCCAACTACCGCCGGGCCGTATGAATCCGCGTGTCCTCGGCGACGTCCGATTCCAGCTCGGCGAACCAGCGCAGCACCTGCCCGGGCGTCAGGTCGTAGCCGGTCGCCCGGGCCCCCGCCCAGTTCACCCCCACCAGCAGGCTGTCGTGCTCGAGCCGGGTCATCCAGGTGGACAGCCACTCCTCGACCGGGATCGGCACGACCTCGAACCCGCCGTACGCGGTGACGTGTTTGACGATCAGCTGGGCGCGGGTCGGCTTGGACCAGAACGGCACCGCGCGCCGCCCGTCCTCGCCGGCCGGCGCGGGGAACCCCGCCGGGTCGCGGATCGCGAACACCTGGCCCTCCTGGGCCGCCTCCCGGCGGAACGCCGCCTTGTGAGCACCGCTGAGCGACATGCCGACTCCCTTCTGGCGTACGCCTTCATCGTGGCGCGGGATGTCTGCTGACATCGTCTTTTCGGCCGAACGCCATCTAACCACTTTGTACGGAAATGGTAAGGAAAGTCCGAAACGCGCGCCAAAAGCCGACCCGCGCGGCACATTGCCCATAGTGTCCGTTTTGCCCGGCGCGACATCCGCGTGGCAGGGCGTTCGACACTCACCGGAGGAATGGATGAACAACAGTCGGCGTATCGGCGCGATCATGGCCCTCGCCACCGCGACCGTCGGCCTGGCCACGGTGACCGCGACCGCTCCCGCGAGCGCGGCCGAGATCCGCGGGCCGCAGCCGGTCTCCACGTGGCTGCGCGCGGTGCGGGCGCACACCGACAACTGGGTCAACATCAGCTGGCGTACCGACCGGCGCGTCTGCGACGTCCAGGTCCGCGTCGCCGCCCGCAATGTCCAGGTCGACTACTCCGGCCGGGGTCGCTTCGCCACGTTCTCGAACGGCGACACGCTCCGCCCGGGCCGCACCGACATCACCCCGGTCGAGTTGACCGCGCACTACGACCAGGCCGGCGTCGCCCGCCTGCGCACGACGATCTCGTACAACGACTGCTCCAAGCGGGCCCGCATGGAGACTCGGCTCTTCACGCTGTCCCTCCCGGTCCTGCGCAACATGACCCCGCCGGGACACGGCATGCCGGGTCACCCGGGTCACCCGGGTCTGCCGGGCAACCCGGGCCACCCGGGCCTGCCGGGCCACCCTGGCCTGCCGGGCAACCCGGGCCACCCCGGTCAGCCGGGCCACCCCGGTCAGCCCGCCCACCCGGTGGGTCTGCCGGCCCACCCCGCTGTCGCGGTCGCCGCTCAGGGCGCGACCGGCGTGAAGAGCGTCGTGGCCGAGTCCTACAAGCCGGGCAAGCACAAGGGCCACAAGGCGCACAAGACCCACAAGGTCCACAAGACGCACAAGACCCACAAGACCCACAAGACCCACACGACCAACGTGCACAAGCCGGCCAAGCCCGCCAAGCCGGCCGGCCCCACCAAGCCGGCCGGCCCCGTCAAGCACTGAGATCCGATCCGGAAGGCCCCCGGCGAGGTCGCCCCAACTCCGCCCGAATTCGGCGGAAACGGCGCACCTCGCCGCCGGGGCTTCTAGTCTCTGAGAAGTTCCGCGCGCCTACCCGGCGATCCCGTCGCCGCACATATAAAAGGGATGCGCCCGGCCGGCTGGGGGGCAGTACCGGCCGGGCGCAGGTCCTCTTCCGCCGGCGACGCGCGGGCGCCGGCGGAGCCGAGATCCAAAGCTGGTAGGACGAGGTCCAAGCTAGTAACTCGTCGTCACGGCGTGCTACGGCGGACCGGTCGAGCCGGTGACCGCCGTCCGGAGGGGACGAACGATCGGCCGGTGCTTCACCCCGTACGATCGGATGATCTTTGTTGTTTGGGGTGAAGTTGATCGAAGCAGTCACAGCCAGCCCGAGCGCTTGAACCGCCAGTACAGGCCCGCGCAGAGCACGCCCATCAGCGCGACCGAGCCGTAGAAGCCGTACCGCCATTCCAGCTCGGGCATGTGGGTGAAGTTCATGCCGTAGATGCCGGCGATGACCGTGGGCACGGCCGCGATCGCCGCCCACGCCGCGATCATCCGCATGTCGTTGTTCTGGCTCATCGAGATCTGGGCGAGGCGCGCCTGCAGGATCGAGTTGAGCAGGTCGTCGAAGCCGGCCACCCGGTCGACCGCGCGGGCGAGACGTCCGCGTACGTCCGCGAAGTAGGGCAGCAGCCCGGCCGGCATGTCCGGATGGTCGATCAGCCGGCCCAGCGGCTCGGACAGCGGCAGCACCGCCCGCTTGAACTCCACCATCTCCCGTTTGAGCTGGTAGAAGTGGGCGATCTCGGCGGACGGGTGGGTGGCGAAGGTCTCCTCCTCGAGCCGCTCCAGGTCGCGCTCCACCGCGTCGGCGACGGCCAGGTACTCGTCGACCATCCGGTTGGCGATCGCGTACGCCACCGCCCACGGCCCCTCCCGCAGCACCGCCGGGCGTTTCTCCAGGTCCCGGCGCACCGGCCAGAGCGCGCCGGCCGCGCCGTGCCGCACGCTGATCACGAACCAGGGGCCGATCAGCACGGTCACGTCGCCGGTGTCGACCACCTCCGAGGTGGCGGTCAGCTCCTCGTGCTCGACGTAGCGGGCGGTGCGTACCACCAGCCGGGTCACCTCGCCGGTCGGGTCCAGCGCCGGCCGGTGCCCCGCCTCCACGGTCTGCTCGACGACGAGTTCGTGCAGGCCGAACGCCTGGGCGATGGAGCGCATCGTGGCCCGGTCCGGTTCGTGCAGACCCAGCCAGACGTACGTGCCCCGCCGCCGCCGAGCCGCGCGCGCCGCCTCCGCGTAGTGCACCGCGCCGGGCCGCCGGACGCCGGCCGCGTAGAGCGCGCAGTCGACCACGGCATCCGGGTTGTGCCGGCGCTGCTGCGGGGCGGCCCGCTCGGCGCGTGGGGCAATGCCCTCGATGAGCCGCCCGATCGCCCGCGGCAGACGCTCCGTGACCGGAACCGTCCCGCGCCTGCGCAACCCGAACATCCACGACCCCTGTCCCGCATCCGACCGCTGCCCGGACCGACCGTAGCGGTCAGGCGGAGCGTCGCATCGCACGCACGCCGATCAGCAGGCCCAGGGTTCCCACGATGACGGCGGCGAGCAAGCCCTTGATCGTGCTCGAGGCCCACACGTCGCCGGTGAACAGCGCGCGCTCGGCCGCCACCACGTACCGCAGCGGATTCCACGCGCTGAGCGCCCGCAGCCAGCCCGGGCCGCCGTCGAGCGGCAGCAGCACCCCGGCCAGCAGCAGGATCGGGAACAGCACGGTCTGCTGCACCGTCCAGAACAGCCACTCCTGGTGCTTGGAGGCGAGCGCGAGAGTGTACGAGAGCGCGCCGATCCCGACGCAGAACCCGGCCAGGACGACCAGCCCCAGCAGCGCGCCGCCGACGTCGAGCCGGTACCCGAACGGCAGACAGACGACCACGATCAGGGCGGCCTGCGCGACCATCGGCACGATCTCCTTGAGCGCCCGCCCGATCAGCAGCGCGGGCCGGCGCAGCGGGGTGACCAGCATCCGCTCATGGGAACCGGTCTGCATCTCGAACAGCAGGTTCGAGCCGGTCATCGAGGCCGCGAACAGGCAGGACATGACCACGATGCCGGGCACGAACCAGCGCAGCGAATCGGTGCCGGGCAGCAGCGGCGCGAACAGCGCCAGGAACACCAGCGGCTGCACCATCGAGATCACGATGGTGAACGGCTGGCGCAGGGTGGGCCGCAGCTCGCGGCTGAACACGGTAGCGGTGTCGGTGATCATCCCGGTCATCTCAGGCTCCAACTTCTCGCAGGCTTCGGCCGGTGAGCTGCAGAAACACGTCGTCGAGCGTCGGGCGGGTGACCTCGACCGATGCCGCCGGCACGCCGGCGGAGCGCAGATCTTCGAGCATCCCGGGCGCCTGCCGCGGCCCACCCTCCGTGCGGATCCTCAATTCCTTGCCGTACGCGACCCCGCGCCCCGAAAGCACGATGGCGGCCTTTTCGGCCTCGTCCTCGGTGTCGAAACCGAACCGGATCGTGTCCCCCACGTGCTCGGCCTTGAGCCGGGCCGGGGTGTCGTCCGCGATGATCCGCCCGTGATCCACCACGATCACCCGCTCGGCCATCGAGTCGGCCTCGTCCAGGTAGTGCGTGGTCAGCACGATGGTGGTGCCGTGCTCGGCCCGCAGCCGCAGGATGTGCTCCTGCAGGTTGGCCCGGTTCTGCGGATCGAGCCCGGTGGACGGCTCGTCCAGGAAGAGGAGCGCCGGCGAGTGGATCAGCCCCATCGCGATGTCCAGCCGCCGCCGCTGCCCGCCGGAGAGCGTCGCCACCGTCCGGTCGGCCACCTCGGCCAGGTCGAGCGAGTCGATCAGCTCCGCGGCCCGCCGCCGGGCGTCGCGCACGTTCATCCCGTACGCCCGGCCCTGGCTGATCAGTTCGTCGCGCCCGCGCTGGCTGTGCCCGGCGCCGTTGCCCTGCCCGATGTACCCGATCCGCAGCCGCACGTCCCGCTGCCTGCGGACCACGTCGAAGCCGGCCACGCTGGCGGTGCCGGCGGTGGGCGGGATCAGCGTGGTGAGCATCCGCAGCGTGGTCGACTTGCCCGCGCCGTTCGGCCCGAGCAGCGCCACGAGCTCGCCCCGCGCCACCGTGAGATCGATGCCGTCGACGGCCCGCACGTTCTTGAAGTGTTTGGTCAGTCCTCGCGTCTCGATCATCTCCATGCCTTCCACGCTAGAGTTCGTTGCGGACAGTTTCTGACCTCAATGCGGCGGAGTCTGAGTTTCATGGCGAACACAAGTGCCCGGATGCTGCGGCTGCTGTCCCTCCTGCAGACCCACCGCTACTGGCCCGGCGGCGAACTGGCGGACCGCCTGGAGGTCAGCCCCCGAACCCTCCGCCGCGACGTGGACCGCCTGCGCGACCTCGGCTACCCGGTCGACGCCACGCGCGGCGTGGCCGGCGGCTACCAGCTCCAGGCCGGCGCCGCGGTGCCCCCGCTCCTGCTCGACGACGACGAGGCGGTGGCGATCGCGGTGGGCCTGCGCACCGCCGCGGCCGGCGCGGTGGCCGGCTTCGAGGAGACGTCGGTACGCGCCCTCGCCAAGGTCATCCAGCTGCTCCCGCCCCGGCTCCGCAAGCGCATCGACGCCCTCCGAGCCGTGACCACGCCGGGCGTCTTCGGCGGCGGCCCCACCCTCGACGCCGGCGCCCTGACGACGCTTGCCCTGGCCACCCGGGGCGAGGAACGCCTCCGCTTCACCTACGCCCCGCGCGACGGCGACTCCTCGACCCGGCACGTCGAGCCGCATCGGCTCGTGCCGCTCGGCCGTCGCTGGTACCTCATCGCCTGGGACCTCGACCGAGGCGACTGGCGGAGCTTCCGGGTCGACCGCTTGGCCGACCCGGCCCCGACCGGCGCCCGCTTCCGCCCGCGCGACATCCCCGGCGGTGACCCGGTCGCCTGGCTGCGCTCCCGGATAGCCGCCATCCCCAACCGCCACGACGTCTCGGTCACGCTGCAGACCCCGCCGGCCCGGGTGCGGTCGGTGGTCGGCCACTGGGCCACGGTCGAGCCCCTGCCGGACGACCCGGCCGCCTGCCGCCTCCGCATGAGCGTCGACGACCTCACCTGGCCCGTCATGATCCTCGGCGTGATGGGCGTCCCCTTCACGATCGAGTCCCCACCCGAACTACGCGACCAGGCCCGAGCCGCCGCCGAGGCACTCCTGCGCGGCGCCGCCTGACCGCACCACCAAGGCAGCGTCGCGAAGGACCGCCCCACGGCCCTTTGGACGGGTCGGCGCCCCCGTGGCGCCGACCCGCACGAAGAAGCTATCGGTGGCCTACGACATTTTCGGCCGCTCTCTAAGCTGCTGCTTATATAAGAATCAGCGAATTTCTCCGGCCCCCGAAACCGAGCTGCGTACCCCGCGCCCCACCCGCAGAATGGACGCCGTGAACCCGCCCCCGAGCTCGACAAACGACCTCCTGGCCGCCCCCGGCCGCCACAAGTTCCTGCTGTTCTGGGGCCACCGGCCGCAGCGGGACGGCAGCATCGGCGCCGGCTGCCTCAGTCAGTGGTGGCCCGCCGAGTTCACCGTGGACGGTGTCCGGTTCCGCTCCGCCGAGCACTACATGATGTGGCGCAAGGCCGAGCTCTTCGGCGACCGGGCCTCCGCCGAGTGCATCGTCGCCGCCGGCCACCCGCGCGATGCCAAGATCCTGGGCCGCGGCGTGACGAACTTCGACGAGCAGGCCTGGGTGGACAACCGCTTCGAGATCGTCACCGACGCGAGCCGGCACAAGTTCGGGCAAAATCCCGCGCTCCGCGACTGGCTCGTCGGCACCGGCGACCGCGTGCTGGTCGAGGCGAGCCCGACCGACGGGGTCTGGGGCATCGGCCTGGCCGCCACCGACGAGCGCGCCACCGACCCGGCCCGATGGCGCGGCCTCAACCTGCTCGGCTTCGCCCTCATGCGCGCCCGCCACGAATGGCAGAGTGAGCTTCCATGACCACCATCGGCGCCATCTCGCTGCCCCAGAATCCGCCGGAGAGCCTGCGCACCATCGCCCGCGCCGCCGACCGGGCCGGCCTCGAGGAGCTCTGGCTCTGGGAGGACTGCTTCCTCGCCGGCGGCGTCTCGGCCGCCGCCGCGGCCCTGGCCTGGACCGACCGCCTGAAGGTCGGCATCGGCATCATGCCGGTCCCGTTCCGGAACGTCGCGCTCACCGCCATGGAAATCGCCACCCTGGCCCGCATCTCCGGGGGCCGCGCGCTGCCGGGCATCGGACACGGCGTACCGGAATGGATGGGTCAGGTCGGAAGTCGCGCGGCGTCGCCGCTCACGCTCCTCCGGGAGTACGCGACCGCCCTGCGTGCCCTGCTTCGCGGCGAGGAGGTCACCGCCAAGGGCCGCTACGTGAACCTCGACGCGGTCAAGCTGGACTGGCCGCCCGCCGAGGCCCCGCCCCTGTACGTCGGCTCGACCGGCCCGAAGACGCTGGCCCTGGGTGGCGAGGTCGGCGACGGCACGATCCTCACCGGCGGCACCTCGCCCGAAGGGGTCGCCGCGGCGAAGACCCACATCGCCGCCCAGGCCCCGCACGAACTGGTCGTCTTCGTCCCGGCCGCCTTCGGTCCGGGCGCCACCGAGCGGCTGAGAGAACAGCAGCAGCGGTACGGCATCGACGTGCCCGGCGTCTCCGGCACGCCCGCGGAGATGGCCGCCGGCCTGCGCGAGTTCGTCGAGGCCGGTGCGACCAAGCTGATTCTGCAGCCCACCCCCGACGATCCCGACCCGGCCGGGTTCGTCCGCCAGGTCGCCGAGGAGATCAGCCCATTGTTCGCCTGATCGCGCGGCCGGGCGATCTGAGTCACGACCATGCCTTCCCGAACGCAACCGTTCGGTAACCTCGCCCGGGAGCACCGGGTAGGAGGAACGAAGTGATGCGGTACGTGGCGATCGGGGACAGCTTCACCGAGGGCCTCGGCGACCCGATGCCGGACGGCACGCAGCGGGGCTGGGCCGATCTCGTCGCCGCCGGCTTGGCGTCGAGCGAGAAGCAGACCATCCAGTACGCCAATCTCGCCATCCGCGGCCGCCTGCTCGAGCCGATCGTCACCGAGCAGCTCGACGCGGCGCTCTCGCTCGACCCGAAGCCCACGCTGCTCTCCCTGAACGGCGGCGGCAACGACATGATGCGCCCGGGCAGCGACATGTCCCACCTGGTCACGCTCACCGAGCGGGCGCTGCGGCGGTGCGCCGACGCGGGCGTGCGGGTGCTGCTGCTCAGCGGCGCCGACCCGTCCGAGCGCCTGCCGTTCGGCAGCATGATGCGCCGCCGCGGCGAGATGCTCACCGAGGCGATCCGGCCGTTCGCCGACCGCTTCGACCTGACCTTCGTCGACGTCTTCCACGACCGGGAGATCCGCCGGGGCGCGTACTGGTCGCCGGACCGCCTGCACCTCAACGCGGCCGGCCACCGCCGGGTCGCCGGCCTGGTGCTGACCGCGCTCGGCCACCCGACCGAGGCGCACGTGATCGACCCGGGCCCGGAGGAGCCGCGCAAGGTGCTGGCCGAGGCCCGCTACTACCGCGAGCACGTCCTGCCCTGGGTCAACCGGCGCCTGCGCGGCAACTCGTCCGGCGACGCCCGCACCGGCAAGTACCTGGACTGGGTCTCGATCGAGGCGGCCTAGATCGTTTCCTGGTGGGCAGGCCGAGCCGAACGTACGACCCGCGAGGTCGTGATCTACATGGAAAGACAGTTTAGAGTTTCTCGCGTGCAGCCACTCACCAGGCAACTCGGCGATGTGATCCCCCTTCCGGTCTCGGTGCGGCCGGATCCCGCCGCGAATTTCCCCATCTCCACCCATCTGTCCGTGAGCGCTCCCACGGAGGCGGCGGACATCGCCGAGCAGCTGGCCGAGCTGCTGCGGCACGCCACCGGCCGCCCGGTCTCCCGAACGAGCGGCGAGGACGAGGAAGCGGCCTCGTTCCGGATCCTCCTCGACGGGTACGACAAAAACCCGGACGACCGGAACGGCACGGCCGCCGAGGCGTACGGGCTGGAAATCAACTCGGAGACCGTGACCCTGCGCGCCGGCAGCAACCAGGGTCTCTTCGCGGCGTTGCAAACGCTGCGGCAGCTCCTGCCGGAGGAGCCGGCGGACGAGATCGTCCTGCCCGGCGGCCGGATCGAGGACGAGCCCCGATTCGCCTACCGCGGCACGATGCTCGACCTGGCCCGGCACTACTTCGAGCCGGCCGACATCCGCTCGTTCATCGACGCGATCGCCCAGCTGAAGATCAACCACCTGCACCTGCACCTGACCGACGACCAGGGCTGGCGGCTGGAGATCCCCGGCTGGCCGCGGCTCACCGAGATCGGCGGCGGGCCGGGTACCGGTGTGGACGGCGCCGGGCCGGGCTTCCTGACCATTCCGGAGTACGCCGACCTGGTCGCCTACGCGGCCGCGCGCTACATCACGATCGTCCCCGAGATCGACCTGCCCGGCCACGTGAACGTCGTGCAGGTCGCCTACCCCGAGCTCACCGCCGACGGGCAGCCGGTGCCGCCGCGCACCGACGCCGAGGTCGGCTACAGCTCGCTGGTGGCCGGCAAGGAGGAGACGTACACGTTCGTCGAGGACGTCATCCGCGTGGTCAGCGACCTCACCCCCGGCCCCTACCTGCACATCGGCGGCGACGAGGCGTTCTCCACCCCGCCCGAGGACTACCGCACGTTCCTCAACCGGGTCCTCCCGCTGGCCGGCAAGTACGGCAAGCGGGCGATCGGCTGGCACGAGATCGCCGCGGTCGACCTGCCGCCGACCGCGATCCCGCAGTACTGGCGGATCGAGCCGGCCGACGGCGGCGTGGCCAAGGCGGCGGCGGCCGGCCACCAGGTGATCATGTCGCCGGCCGACCGCGCCTATCTGGACATGAAGTACGACCAGGACAGTCCGCTCGGCCTCGACTGGGCCGGCGTGGTCGGCGTCGAGCGCTCGTACGACTGGGATCCGGCCGACCGGCTGCCCGGCGTCGGCGAGGAGTCACTGCTCGGCGTCGAGGCCCCGCTCTGGTCGGAAACCCTGCGCTCGCTGGCCGACGTGCAGTTCATGGCCTTCCCCCGGCTGGCCGCGATCGCCGAGATCGGCTGGACCCCGCGCGCCGACCGCGAGTGGCGCTCGTTCCGGGCGCGGCTGGCCGCCTTCGGGCCGCGCTGGACCGCCCAGGGCATCAACTATTATCGATCACCGGAGATCGACTGGGCGTGACTCAGGGCACCACGATGCGCGGGCCACTGCCGACCCGGGCGGGGATTCGGGCGAGGTCGATCGTCAGGTCCTGCGGCGGCAGGTAGTACTCGAGCCGGGCCAGCCGCTGCGCCAGCGTGCCGAGCACCGCGACGGTGATCTGCTCGCCCGGGCAGCGGTGCCCGGTCCGCGGGTCGCCGCCGCCCTGCGGGATCAGCTCGTACTCGCCGATCGGCCGGCCCAGGAAGCGCTCCGGGCGGAACTCGTACGGCTCCGGCCAGACCCGCGGATCGTGGTGCTGGCCGTAGACGTCGAGCAGCACCGTCGTGCCCCGCGGGATGTCGGTGCGCTGGAAGAACAGGTCGCGCGCCGCGCGCCCGCCGAGGAACGGCGCGAACGGGTAGAACCGGCGCACCTCGTGCACGAACGCCGCGGTGTACTCGTCCGACTCGGCGATCTTGGCGCGCGTCTCCGGCCACCTCTCCATGGCGTGCGCCGCGAACGAGACCAGCCAGGTCACCGCGGTCGCCGGCCGGATGATGTTGATGAGCTCGACCGCCGCGGTGTGCGCGTCGAGCGGGTGACCGTCGGCCGTGTGGTGCGCGATCGCGGACAAGGCGCTCGGCGCCGGGTCCTCCCGGCGTACCTCCTCGATCAGCCGTGTCAGGCGACGCTCGCGCCGCCCGCGAGCCAGCCGCGCCCACACCTGCCGCGTGCCGAGCGCCCCGAACCCGTCGATCATGGCGAGGAGATCCATGGCCAGGGCGGTCCGGTCACTCTGCTCTTGCGGTACGCCGCACCACTCGGCCGCCGAATCCGCCAGGACCAAGGCCGTCTCGTCGAACAGCGAGATCTCGCCGGCGCCCCGCCAGCGGTCGGCCGCCTCGTCGAACGCCACCCCGGCCAGCTTGGCCAGGCCCTCCACGCCGTCACCCATCAGCAGTGCCACGAAGAGTGCCTTGCGCAGCTCGTGCGCCCGGCCGTCGAGGGTGTGCACCCCGCCCCGGCCGAACAGCGTGTCGAGCACCGGCCCGGGGATCGCGTCGTGCCGCTCGACGGTCCCGGCCTCGTAGAAGAAACGGGCCGCGGTCGGGCCGCCGATCGCTACCGCCGGCCGGCCCAGCAACCGCATCGGTACCGGCTGCCCATGACTGCGCCGGCGCAGATCCGGCAGCCAGGCGTACCCCTTGATCGCGAGGGCGAGGGATTGTTCGCGCCGAGTCATGGCCATCCGTATTCCCTCTCGTGACTGCGCGACACCGGCGCAACAAGACTTCCTTAATTCTTCCCGCCACCGGACTCGGCGTCTGGGTTTTCTGTCGGTGGCCCGCTCTACGCTTGCCCCCTGTCCTGTTCCCTTCGGGCCGGAGGTTTCCCGGTGCGCGACGGCAAGCGCGCGGCGTTCTCCGCCGCCACGTTCGCCGGCTTCCTGCTGGTCGCCTGGCTGCAGGTGGTCGTGGCGTTGCTGGTCGTGGCCGCGGTGCTGACCGCGCTGCCCGGCCCGGCGGCCATCCGGGTCGCGTTCCCGCTGGTGATCGCCACCGCGGGCCTGCTGTGGTGGGCCACCGTGCGAGCCCTGCGGCTGCGCCGCCCGGCCCCGGCCGGCGTGCCGGTGACCAGGGCGGATGCGTCGGCCCTCTGGCAGCTGGTCGATGCCGCCGCGGCGGCGGCCGGCGTGCGCCCGCCCGATGGGCTGACCGTGGTGGCCGGGGCGACCGTCGCGCTGACCGAGCGGGTCCGGCTGACCGGGCTGCTCGGCGGCCGTCGCGAGCTGTTCCTCGGCCTGCCGCTGCTGCTGGCGTGGGACGAGCCGCGGCTGCGGGCCGCGGTGGCGCACGAGTTGGCGCACGGCACGCCACGGCTGGGCCGGTTCGCCCCGATGGCGTACCGGGGGCGGGCCGCCCTGACCCGCATCGTGCCGCGCATCCCGCGGCGCAGCCCGGCCGGCCCGGTCCTCCGGGCGTATGCGGCCTGGTATCGCCGTCGCGATGCCCCCTTCGCCGCCGAGCAGGAGCGGGCCGCCGACCGCGTCGCCGCCGAGTTCGCCGGTGGCCGGGCCGCCGCCGAGGTGCTGCGCGACGCCCCCGCGCTCGACGGCATGCAGCAGCTGTTCCACGCCGAATACCTGAGCCCCGGCTGGCAGGCCGGCCACGTGCCGGATGACGTGTTCGGCGGCTTCCTGCGGGTGCTGGCCGCCCGGGCGGAGGAGATGGCGCTGCTGCGCGCCCGCGAGCCCGAGCCGCCGGGGGAGTGGGATCCGCATCCCCCGCTCGCCGAGCGGCTCGCCGCCCTGATCGCGGTGACCGACGAGGGGCCCGAGCCGGCCGAGCGGCCGTCCGCCGGCGACCTGGTGCCCGACCTGCCCGGCCTAGGGCGCGCGCTGCAGGCGGTCGCGTTCCCGCCGGCCGGGCGCACGGTGCTGTCCTGGGAACAGTTCTTCGACGCGGCCCGGCTGGCCGAAATGGAACGGGAGGCCGACGCCTCGTTGCGAGCGATCTCCCGGGTGGCCGGCGTCCCGGTAGCGGGTCCCGCCGAGGTGCTCGACCTGGCCGCCGACGGCCGGCTCCGCAAGATCGCCGAGACGGTCTTCGACGCCCGCCCGTCCCGGGAGACGCCGGCCGCGCCGACCCAGGCTGCGGCAGCGTCGGCCGGGGCGACGCAAGTTGCGGCGGTGGCGGCAGCGACGCATGCCGGGGCGACGCGGGCTGCTGCGACGCGGGCGGGAGCGACGCCGGCAGGGGCGGCGCCGGACGAGGTGGCGCTGGCTGTGGGGACGCCGGACGAGGAGACGACCGCCCGGATCGTCGACCTGATCGCCCTGCTGCTGGCGCTGGCCGCGCTGCACGGTGGGGTGGCCCGCTGGCGGCACAGCTGGACCGGCACGGCCGAGCTGGTCGCCATTGACGGCAGCCACCTCGACGTGGTCGGGCCGGCCGAGCTCGCCGCCGACCCGGCCACGGTCGGCGAGGCCCGCGAGCGGCTCGCGGCGCTCGGTATCGACCTGGCCGCCGCCGGCCCGTCCGCCGCCGCCCGGCCCGCGACCCGGGTGCCGGTGATCGGCGGGGTGGTCAACGTGCTGGTCGACGGCGTACGCACCGATCTGCTGGTGGTGGAGACCGGCCTGGTGCTGATGCCCGGGCTGCCCCGCTCCCGGGCCGGCGAGGCGAAACGCCGGCTGAACCGGCTGGCCACCGACGGCATCCTCGCCGACGGCCGGGCGGCTCGGCCGGAGTCCGATGGGGCGCCCACGGCAGCGGCCGGGCCGGGGGAGCGCCGGTTCGTTCCGTTCACCGACGTGGCCGGGGCCTCCGCGAGCCGCAACGGGCGCCGCTCCTGGGAGATGAACCTCCGCGACGGCGGCACGCTGAGCGTCCGCACCGCCCTCGACTCCGACGAGTTGCCCGGCGGCTGGACGGCGCTCGACGACGCCGTGTCCTTCCTCACCAGCACCCGCTGACGCAGCAGCACCCGCTGAGGCACCGGCACGCGTTGAGGCACCGGCACCCGCCTCACGAGCGCCCGGTGAAGCGGTGGAACGCGCCTCACGAGCGCCCGGTGAAGCGGTGGAACGCGCCTCATGAGCGCCCGCTGAAGCAGCGGAATGCGCCTCACGAGTGCGCGCTGAAGTAAGCGGCACGCGCCTGAACGAGCGCCCGCTGAAGCACCGGCACGCCCGGAACTGGGCCCTGGCTGAGTCGTTGCTGCGGATTCGGCCACGATTCGGGAACGAACGCATACTGCGCGTAAACCGGCATTCGTCGTAGTGAACCCTCTGACCTGCGGATCCGTCAGCAAGAGTAGGTGCGTCTCATCCGCGACGAATGAGCTACGGACTGATCACCTTGAGTCACAATAGCCTCAGTGGTTGTTCGCTTGCCGTTTCCGGAAATGGGTAGTAGACGCCGGGGGCGCAGCCGGATGATCAGGCTTGACACGGGGGAGGTCACCATGGATCGGGGACCCGCGGCGCTCTTCGGGGCGATCGTCGCGGTCGGACTGGGTCCGGCGATGTGGTTGGGGGTTCGCCTCGGCGCGGTCGACACCACGCCGGCGCGGCCGCCGGTCGTGGGCGAGCACACGGCCGGTCCGGAACAACTGGTCGGCGGCTCGGGCGCCGGCGACAGCCCGCTCGGCGGGGACCAGACCGTCAAGGCCACACCGCGCGCCACGGTGCTGCGGCTGACCGAGTCGCCGTCGCCGAGGGCACACACCAGGAAGGCGTCGCCGACGCCCACCCAGATCACGTCGACGCCGACGGTCTCGGCCTCGCCGTCCGGCACCGGCGGCCCGTCGACCCCGCCGACCGAGTCCACCGGCGGCCCGTCGACGCCGCCGACCGAATCAACCACCCAGCCGACCCCGCCACCACCCTCGCCGCCGACCACGACGGCCCCGGGCACCGGGTCGTCCACCGGCACGACCAGCGGCGACTCGGGCTACACCGGCGGCATCGCAGCAGGCGGCCCCGCCTAGCACCCGCAGCGACCCGACCCGACGTGTCAGGTGTGCGTCGGCGCAGCGCGCCCCGTCATCGAGGGCGGCCCGCACCGCCGACCACGCGCGTCGGGCCGGTCTCGAACGCGCGCCGGGACAAGTCTGCTCGCGGCCGCCGGTCTGGCGCGTGGCCGGGCGGTCTCGCGGGAGCGGCCCGGTGTGGCGTGCGGCGGGGCGGTCTCGCGGGCGCGGCCCGGTGTGGCGTGCGGCGGGGCGGTCTCGCGGGCGCGGGAATCACGGTGTCTCGGCGAGGGCGGACAGATATGTCGCGGCCAGCCCGCGGGCCGTGGCGGCGAAGCGATCGCGCAGCTCGGCCGGCGCCAGCACCTCGGCCTCGTCGCCGAGCTTGAGCAGTTCGATGTGTCCTTGTTTGATGGACTCGATGGGGACGGTGGTGATCAGCCAGCCGTCCTCATCGGGTCGTCCGGCCAGCTCGCGGGCGGTGCGGGACATCTCCGGCGGGAAGACGAACGCCATCATCCGCAGCGCCGACTCGGTCATCCGTACCGTCGCGGTCGAGGTGTAGACGCTGCGCTCGTACCGCTCGGCCCAGTCCTGCCAGAAGGCCGCCAGGTCGAAGCCGGCGGGTCGCTCGGCCGCCCCCGCCAGCACCTCGGCCTCGAGAATGTTCGACACCCGGTAGGCCGTGACCCGCTCCCGGGACGTGGCCACCAGATACCACCGGCCGGCCTTGAGCACCACGCCGAGCGGGTGCAGCGTGCGGGTGACCTCGCGCGGCGCCTTCCACCGCCGGTACCGGACCTCCAGCAGGCGGCCGCTCCACACCGCCTCGGCCACCGTGGACAGGTAGGGGGTCGGCTCGTCGCCGCGGAACCAGCCGGGAGCGTCGAGGTGGAACCTTTCCCGTACGCGATCGGCCCGGTCGGCCAGCTCGCCCGGCAGCGACGCGCGCAGCTTGAGCTCGGCGGCGGCCAGCACCGAGCCGAGGCCCAGCTCGGCGGCCGGCCCCGGCATGCCGGCCAGGAACAGCGTGCCCGCCTCGTCGCCGGTCATCCCGGTGAGCCGGGTGCGGTAGCCGTCGAGCAGCTGATAGCCGCCGGCCGGCCCGCGGTCGGCGTAGATCGGCACCCCTGCCGAGCCGAGCGACTCGACATCCCGATACACCGTACGGATCGAGACCTCGAGCTCGTCGGCCAGCTCGCGCGCGGTCATCCGCCCCCGGGTCTGCAGCAGCAGGAGGAGCGAGACGAGACGTCCGGCGCGCATGTCCGCACGGTAGCCGCCGGGTACGACGAAAGGGGAGCCGCCACGGCTCCCCTTTCGTGGTTCGTGCTGGTCAGAGCGCGGACAGGCGGTTGAGCAGATCGCGGTAGCTACGCAGCTGGACCCGGAGCTGCTCGGTGTCCTCCGAGTCGCCGCCGAGCGCGTCCTTCTGCGCCCGTAGCGCCTCGGTCACCTTGTCCACGGCCTCGCCGACCAGGGCGGCGGCGTCGGCGGTCGCCTCCTTGGGGCTGTCCACGAAGCGCAGCTGGATATCCCGGAACCGGTCGGCGAACGAGTCGCCGTCGGTGAAGAGCCGATCGAGCGGCGGCGCGTCCACACTCCCCGGCGCCGAGGGGGCGGCGGCCGCGACCGGCGCCTCGGCCACGCCCCGGCGCGCCGCCGGGTCCGACCCGTCGGACCCGTCGGACGTGCCGGAGTCGTCCGTCCCGGTGGCGAGGGGCTCGCCGGTGGCCGGCTCGACCGCCTGCGGGCTGTCGAAGGTGCCCTCGTCCTTGACCGCCTGCTCCTCGACCGGCTCGTCGGTCACGTCCCGCCGCGCCGCCGGTTCCGACTCATCGGATTTGTCGGATTCGTCAGAGTCGTCGGTTCCGGTGGCGAGGGGCTCGCCGGTGGCCGGCTCGACTGCCTGCGGGCTGTCGAAGGTGCCCTCGTCCCGAACCGGGCTGTCCGCCCGGTCCTCGGTCTCGACCGTTCCGTCCGGGTGGTACGTCGTGACGGTCGCCGGCTCGTCGGGCAAGTCGTGCTCGTCGCGCCGACTGGCCGGCTCCTCGTCCGTCCCGTCCCGGCGCGCCTCGTCGGCGAGTTGGTCATCCGGGCTGCCGGCCTCGGTGTCGGTGCCGGTGGACGCAGTGTCGGGGGCCGACGTGTCCGTGCCGGACGCCGGGTCGGCATGCCGCGGCCCGTCGGTCTCGGTGCTGGCCGGCTCGGTGGTAGTCGGCTCGGTGCTCCACGGCGAGCCGGCCCGCTGCTGCGGCACCGTCACCGGATCGGAGGTCACCACATCGCTGTGGTCCCGGCCGTACGGCTCGTCGGAGTTCTCTTTGGCGTCGTTGGAGAAGAACTTCATGGTCGATGACTCCCTCAGCGGCTGGTATCGGTGGCGGCGTCGGTGTCGGTCGCCCTACGGGGAGCGGGCGCCGGCTCATCGTCAGGCTCGGATGTAGTAGTACCAGGAGTCGTCGATACGGGGTCAGTCCCCAGCAGATCGGCGAACAGCGCCCGATAGTGCACGAGCGCCTGCCGCAGGTCCTCGGTGCTGGCCTGACCGGCCGCGTTGCGCTCGCTGATCGCGTGCGCCTCACGGTAGTGCTGCAGCGTGTTGGCGTGCTCGACGGAGAGGTCGGCGAGCCGCTCGTCGTACTCGGCGGTGGGGTAACCGCGCTCGGTGATCAGCCGGGTGACCAGCTCGTCGGCGGTGCCGACCGCCTCGGCCGGGGTGTCCACGAACTGGATCTGCACCTCCTCCCAGGCGGCGCGGTACCGCTGCTGGGACTCTGGGCTGAGCTCCTTCAGCTCCAGCTCGGCGTGCCTCTTCTCGCGCTCGCGCAGTTCCTTCTCGGCCTCGGTACGGTTGCCGGTGTCGGCCACCACGCGGTCGTACTCGGGCCCGAAGGTGCTCTGCAGCTTCTTACGGCGTCCGGCCTGCACGCCGTACACGATCGCGGCGATGATCACCAGGACGACGATGATCAGGACGATGGTGAGTGTGGGGGACATCGGTCTCCTCCTTCTTCATTCCCGGTATTCCCACGCACCGTGGTCCGTCAATCCCCTTTGGTATGACCCGTCGAAAATGGGGAGATCAACCGGGGCTGTCGCATGGCCGACTTCACGGGTTCCCTGGACAATTAGGGCAGACCGCCCATATATCGGCCGCTCGGGTGGTAGCTGCGGCTGAAGGTTTTACGTATTCTCCGGAAGGCGCACGCGGACGGTGACGGTTGGTACCCGGGCCGGTCATCGGGGGGCGGCGTGCCGCTGGACGCTGTCAACCCGGGCGGAGCCTGATGAGAACGCGGAACTGGTCGATCCGTTCGAAGATCATCACGATGATCACGGTGCCGCTGGCGGCGCTGCTCGCGGTGTGGCTGTTCGCGACCGCGCTGACCGCCGGCCCGGCGCTCACCCTGATGTCGGCGCGCACGCTCGGCGCCGACGTGGCCAACCCGTCCGAGGTCGTGATCACCGAGCTCCAGCGCGAGCGCCGCCTCTCGGTGCAGTTCCTGTCCGACCCCAGCGCCACGACCGCGATGATCTCCGCGCAGCGGGCCGCGACCGATCGTGCCATTCAGGACTTCCGCGCGGTCGCCCGCGGCGGCGACGCGTGGCGGTCGGCCGGCGCCACCCTGCGCGAGCGGATCAACCAGTTCTACACCGAGCTCGACGTGCTGCCGGGGCAGCGCGCGCACATCGACAACCGCCAGCTCGACCCGATCGGCGCGCAGAACATCTTCAACGGCATGGTGTCGGCCGCGTTCGACATGTTCACCGCCACCGCGATCTTCCCGGACGACGAGATCGACCGGCAGATCCGCGCGCTGGCCACCCTCAGCCGCGGCCAGGAATACCTGAGCCGGGTCGACTCGGTGCTGGCCGGCGCCACGGTCAGCGGCAAGTTCACCGACCCGATGCGTTCGGCGATGATGCAGGACATCGGCACCGCCCGGTTCCTGCTCGGCCAGGGCGTCAACGACCTGCCCGAGGCGAGCCGCGCCGACTACGAGAAGCTGTCGATCGGTCCGGCGTTCACGCAGCTCAACAACATGATGGACCGGCTGATCACGCAGAGCCGGACGGGTCAGCTCTCGCCGGTCGGCGCGGACAGCTGGCACGGGCCGTACGCACAGACCGTGGAGCAGCTGCGCGACTTCGAGGACCAGGCGATCAGCCAGTTGGCCGACCGTGGCTCCTCGCTGGCCGCCACGATCCTGCTCCGGCTCGCGCTGGCCGCGATCCTCGGCCTGTTCGCGTTCGCCGTCTCGGTCGCGATCTCGCTGCGGGTCGGCCGGTCGATGGTCGGCCGGCTGCGCCGCCTGCGCGGCGAGGCGCTCGAGATGGCCACCGAGCGGCTGCCCAACGTGGTCCGTCGCCTGCAACGCGGGGAGAACGTCGACGTCGAGGTCGAGACGCCGCCGCTGGAGTACGGCCGGGACGAGATCGGCCAGCTCGGCCACGCCTTCAACGACGTGCAGCGGACGGCCGTGCAGTCGGCGGTCGAGGAGGCCAACGTCCGGCGCGGCCTCAACGAGGTGTTCCTCAACATCGCCCGGCGCAGCCAGACGCTGCTGCACCGCCAGCTCGCCCTGCTCGACCGGATGGAGCGCCGGGAGACCGAGCCGCAGGAGCTGGAGGACCTCTACCGGGTCGACCACCTGGCCACCCGGATGCGGCGGCACGCCGAGGACCTGGTGATCCTGGCCGGTGCCGCGCCCGGCCGGGGCTGGCGCAACCCGGTGCCGATGATCGACGTGATTCGCGGCGCGATCAGCGAGGTCGAGGACTACAAGCGGATCGACATCCGCTCGATCGAGTCGTCGGCGATCCTGGGCCGCGCGGTCGGCGACATCATCCACCTGCTCGCCGAGCTGTTCGAGAACGCCACCTCGTTCTCCCCGCCGCAGACCCGGGTGCAGGTCTCCGGGCAGGTGCTGCCGAACGGGTACGCGATCGAGATCGAGGACCGCGGCCTCGGCATGACCCACGAGGCGATCGACGAGGCCAACCGCCGCCTGGTCGAGCCGCCCGAATTCGACCCGACCGACAGCGCCCGCCTCGGCCTGTTCGTGGTGGCCCAGCTGGCGAGCCGGCACGGCATCCGGGTGTCGCTGCGCCAGTCCGCGTACGCCGGCGTCGCCGCGGTCGTGCTGGTCCCCGGCGAGCTCGTGGTCGGCGCGCCCGAGCAGGCCGCGCTGCCCGGCGGCGGCACCCTGGACCGGCCGCTGGTCGGCTCCGGCACCGCCGACCGCAGCTCGCTGGCCGCGTTGCAGTGGCAGGGCGCCGAGAAGCTGGAAGAGATCTTGATCACCGGCCGCCGGGCGACTCTGGAGGCGCCGCCCACCCCGGCCGAGACGATGGGGGGCCCGGCGCCGTCCTCGGTGGCCGGCGGGCTCAACTCCGACGGTCTGGTGCAGCGGCGTCGCGTACGCAAGCAGGAAGTTGAAGTTGATCTTCCAAGAGAAAGCCAGGAGACCGAGGACGGTCTGCCGAAGCGGGTGCGGCAGGCCAGCCTCGCGCCGCAACTGCGCCGCCCGGCCGGAAACCTGCCGGACGAGCCGACCCTGCCGCTACGCTCCCCCGAGCAGATGCGCAGCATCATGAGCGCCCTGCAACAGGGCACCACCCGCGGGCGGATCGACGCGGCCCAGCTCGAGATCCCGAAACAGCGGATCTCGGAAGATCACCCGAAGCCGGCGGAAAACGGCAACGGGGCAGCACCCGGCGGCACGTCCTTCGCGGATGCGGCTACCGTCAGTTTCCCGGCGATCGTGAGTCTGGCGCTCGCCGAAAGCGCAACGGAGGAGGGGGCCGCCACCCCCGAACAGAACGATGTGACCAGGCCGGAAAAGGACACAGAGTGACCCAGACGACCAAGCAGGGCGCGAATCTCACCTGGCTGCTCGACGACCTTGTCGAACGGGTGCCAGCGGCGCAGCAGGCGGTGGTGCTGTCGGCCGACGGGCTGCTGATGGGCGCCTCGGCCGGGCTCAAGCGGGAGGACGCCGAGCATCTCTCGGCCATGGCGGCCGGATTCCAGAGCCTGGCCAAGGGGGCGAGCCGGCATTTCCGGGCCGGCCCGGTACGCCAGACGGTGGTCGAGATGGAGTCCGCCTTCCTCTTCGTGACCGCCGCCGGGCAGGGCGCGTGCCTGGCGGTGCTCGCCGCCAGCGACGCCGACCTCGGCCTGATCGCGTACGAGATGGCCATGCTCGTCACCCGCGTCGGCCAGACCATGAACGCACCGGAACGTGGCGCGGCGGCGCCCGATGCCGGCTGACTCCATGAGCAACAGCTGGCTCGATCGGGACGCCGGGCCGGTGGTCCGGCCCTATGCGGTGACCCAGGGCCGGGTCGCGCCCACCGGCGGTGAGATCGACATGATGGCGTTCGTCGTGGCGACCCCCGCCGAGACCGAGCCGGCCGGCCGCCTGCAGCCGGAACACCACGCGATCCTGGCCGCCGCGTGGGAGCCGATCCCCGTGGTCGAGCTGGCCTCCACCCTCGATCTGTCGGTCGGCGTCGTCCGGGTTTTGCTCGGTGATCTACGCTCGGCAGGGCTCATTTCGATGTACGAACCCCCGGCGGCATCACGGCCGCACGATGTCGACGTACTCAAGGCGGTTGTCAATGGACTCCGTGCGCTCTGACCGCAACGGCGCGTCGTCGCGCATTCCGGTAGCGCTCAAGATCTTGATCGCGGGCGGCTTCGGCGCCGGCAAGACCACCATGGTCGGGTCGGTGAGCGAGATCCGCCCGCTGCAGACCGAGGAGATCCTCACCGGGGTGGAGGGCGCCGACGACATCGGCGGCGTGGAGAGCAAGACCACCACGACCGTGACGATGGACTTCGGCCGGATCACCATCACCGAGGACCTGCAGCTCTACCTCTTCGGTACGCCGGGGCAGGACCGCTTCTGGTTCCTCTGGGACGAGCTCTCCCAGGGTGCGCTCGGCGCGGTGGTGCTCGCCGACACCCGCCGCCTGGCCGACTGCTTCCCCTCGATCGACTACTTCGAGCAGCGGGGCACGCCGTTCGTGGTCGCGGTCAACTGCTTCGAGGCCGAGCAGCGCTTCGCCGCCGACGCGGTGGGCCGGGCGCTCGACCTCGACCCGGGGGTCCCGGTCGTGCTCTTCGACGCCCGCGAGCCGCTCGGCGCCCGCAACGTCCTGATCGAACTGGTCGAGTACGTGGCCCGCCGTCAGTTGCTGTCGGCGGGCTCGCGCTGACCGGCCGGCCGCCGCCTCACCGCGGCGGCCAGGCCATCGGGTGCGGCCCGGGCGGGATGCAGACCAGCCGGGCCGCGAGCTTCTTGACCGTACGTTCGTCGGCGAGTCCCAGCGTCACCAGCTCTTCCGGCCGCGTGAACGGCCCGTTGGCGACCCGGTGGGCCGCGATCTCGAGGGCCTGGGCCGTCGGTAGCCCGGTGGCGTTGGCGAGGTCGTACCCGTCGACATGGTTGAGATCGACGAGTCCTCCGTCGTCGACCGCCCGCAGCGGCAGGTCGGGCCGCCCGATCCCCATCTCGCGGGCGCGGTCAGGCGCGAGCAGGACGAATTGCCGGGCTTGCTCGCGCATGGTCCTTTTGTGGTAGAAGTCGCCGGCGTACAGCGCCACTATCAAGCCGTGCGCGGCCGCGAAAAACGGCAGCAGGAAGAGGATCGTCATTCCCGTGTCCGAAACGGGGGAAGTATCGGCGTCCACCGGTCCTGAAAAGCCCAGAAAGAAGAGCAGCACGGCGACCAGCCAGACGACGATGTAGCCGGCGGTGATGAAGAAGTACCGCGCCTGGCGCCGGCGCGCGCCGGTGTAGGCGAAGTAGAACCAGCAGCCGACCAGGCACGTCGCGAACGGCGCCACCAGGGCGAAGATCACTTCGGTCGCGGAGACCCGCCGGCCGCGCCGGGGCGGCTGGAATATCGGTGCGGCCGGTAACGGAAAGGCTGACGGCGGCAGAGGCAGCGGCCGAGGCGGCGGCGACACCGGAACGGGGTTGGGTGCCGGCACCTGGTCAGTTCGCAGGATCCGGCGGTGCGCCTCCTGCATCCGCTCGCCCGGCTCGGCGCCGAACTCGTCCAGGAAGTACTCCCGCGCGTCCCGGAACACGGCCAGCGCCTCGGCCTGCCGGCCGGCCTGGTGCAGCGCCAGCATCAGCTGTGTGCGCAGCCCCTCGCGCAGCGGGAACTCCTCGGTCAGCCGGGTCAGCTCGGGGATGAGCGCGGTGGCCCGGCCCTGCTCCACCCCGATCTCGGCCCACGTCTCCCAGGCCGAGGCCCGGGCGTCGGCGAGCCGGGTGCGGGCCGCCTCGAAGACCGAGCCGGTCAGGCCGGACAGCGCTTCCGCGCGCCACAGCGCCAGCCCGGACCGCAGGGTGCCCGCCGCCTCCATCGGGCGGCCCGCCGCGCGCTCGGCCGCGGCCCGGTTGACCGCCGCCTGGAACTCGTCGGTGTCGAGGGTGGCCTCGGCGGTGCGCAACACGTACCCGCTGCCGGTGAGCGCGAGCAACTCGCCCGGCGTGCGCGGCGCCCGGTCGGGGTCGAGGGCCCGGCGCAGGCCGGCGACGTACTTCTGCACGACGTTCGCCCCGTTCTCCGGCGGCTCGTCGCCCCACACCGCGTCGACGATCTGGTGGGTCGGCACCGGCCGGCCCGCCTGGAGCAGCAGCACGGCGAGAACCGCCCGCTGCTTCGCCGGGCCGAGGTCGATCGGCGCGCCGGCGCGGATCGCCCGCACCTCACCGAGGATCTCGAACCGCAGCGGCTCGGTCGCCACCAGACACCCCCATGACCAGCACATTTCTTCGGCCGCAGCGAAACGGCAGCGGGCAGCAGCATAACCGCAGCGGTACGGCGGCGGTGTTGCGCAGTCTTCGATCCGTCGGTGGCCGCGAGCCACCCATCCACCCGGAGAAAGACGAAAGATCATGAGCGCACGTAAGGCGCAGCTTGCTGGACTCGCTGCCATCCTGGCCCTCACCACCGCCGGCTGCGGCCTGGCGTCGGACGTGAACGGTGACACCCCGGCCGCCGCGCCGACCCCGACCACGCCCCTCGACCCGAAGCTCAAGCTGATCGACGCGGTGCCCGACGAGCGGGACGCCGCCTACCGGTTCGACGTGGCCGGCGCCGAGACGCCGACGTCGGGCGTGCTGGACGCCCCGCACAAGGCGGCCCTGATCAAGATCGTGCAGCACGAGACCGGGGTCGGCTTCAGCCTGACCATGACCACGCTGATGGTCGACAAGCAGACCTGGCTGAAGATGGCGTTCACCCCGGCCGGCCTGCCCGGCCTGCCCAAGGTCCCGAAGAACTGGCAACTGCTCGACGCCGCGAAGGTCAAGGACAAGAGCATGATCGGGTACGACGGGTCCACCGACCCCGGCTACGCCCAGTTGCTCGTGCAGAAGGCGACCGGGGTCAAGGAGACCAGCCCCGGCCACTTCACCGGCACCACCGACCTCACCCAGGCGACCGAAGCCGAGATCGTCGACGCGCCGACCCTCGCGAAGCTGGGCGCCAAGGCCAAGGCCGTGCCGTTCACCGCGACGATCGACGCCAAGGGCAACCTGACCAGCCTGATCGCCAAGATCCCGGCGGCCGGCGGGGTCAAGGCCAAGACCTACTCCGTCGAGTACGACGGCTTCGGCACCACCGCGGCCCTGGCCGCGCCGGCCGCGGGCGAGCAGCAGAAGGCCACCAGCGTCGTCTACCAGTTGATGGCGGGCTGATCAGCCGGGCGGTCGCGCGGGTCTACGGGGGTCCGCGCGGCCGTCCACCGCACCGTCGGCACACCCGGAACGGACCCACGTTGAGCCACGACACGACGAGCCGGTGCACCCTCTGCGACCGGTTGGTGCTGGGCCTGGCCGGACACGACTGGACGGTGCTCCCCTGGATGGTGGCGCCGGCGACCGGGGTGCTCCCCGGCCCCTGCCACGTCCGCTGCCTCGACGACCTCGGCTGCGCGGCGAGCTGGGCGGCGGCCGTCGAGGCGTACCACTGCAAGCGCTGGCCCCTCTGGCTGGCCGGCGTCGACGCCGGTATCCGCTGGCGGCTGCACAGCAGCCGCTCCGCGCGTCGATTCCACCTGTGGCGCTCCGACGGGCGATTGAGTTCCTTCCCGTACGCAATCCTCACCGCGACGAACGCACTGCGGCTCGCCACCGACCTGGCCGAGATCGGCACCACCCACGCGGCGACGTTGCTCGCCGCGATGGGCACGGACGCGGAGGGCGTGGCCGTACCCCTCACCTCGGTCGTCACCGCCCTGGACCTGGCCGACCGCTACCCGCACCTGTCCGGCACGGTCACCCGCGGCCCGGCCGGCCTGGTGACGGCCCGGCACACGCTGCCGCTCCCGCCGTCCTGCCGCCGGGCCGCCCATCATCTGATGCGCACTCCCTGGTAGCCCTCGGATGTGGTGGGATCGGGGTATGGGTGCGAAAGCTGAATTCGTCTACGTCGGCGGCTACACGGGGGACAAGGGTGGTGCGGCCGAGGGCATCGCCCTGCTGCGCCGGGACCCCGCCTCCGGCGTCCTGTCCCGGCTGGGCGTGGCCGCTCGTACGCCCTCGCCGTCCTTCCTGGCCCAGCACCCCACCCTGCCGATCCTGTACGCGGTGAACGAGCTCGACGCCGACGGCACGATCAGCGCCTTCACCGTCGCCGCCGACGGTGAGCTGGCCCCGCTCTCGGTCCAGCCCACCGGCGGCTCCGACCCGGCGCACCTCTCGGTCACCCCGGACGGCCGGTTCCTGCTGGTCGCCAACTACTCCAGCGGCTCGGTGTCGGTGCACCCGCTCGACCCGGAGGGCGCGCCGGGGGAGCGGTCCGACCTGCTCGACCTGGCCGGCAGCGGGCCCGATGCGGAGCGTCAGGAGGGCCCGCACGCGCACATGGTGCTGCCCGACCGGGACTGCGTGCTGATCGCCGACCTGGGTGCCGACCGGGTGTGGCGGGCCCGGCTCGACCCGGTGAGCGGCCGGCTCACCATGCTGGCCCCGGCGGTCAGCGCCAAGCCCGGCACCGGCCCCCGGCACCTGCGGCTGGCCCCGCACGGCGCGATGCTGCTGGTCGGCGAGCTGGCCGGGAACCTCTCCTGGTACCGCCCGGCGGCCGACGGCTCGCTCGATCTGGCCGGCGAGATCGCGGCGAGCACCCAGGCGGGCCCGAATTATCCCGCCGAGCTCACGATGGGTCCGGACGGGCGATTCGTCTACGTGGCCAACCGCGGGCCGAACACCGTGTCCACCTTCGCCTGGGACGGTGAGCGAGCCACCCCGATCGCCGAGATTCCTACCGGCGGTGACTGGCCGCGCCACATGATCCTGCTGGGGGATCACCTCTACGTAGCCAATCAGTTGTCACACACAGTCACAACGTTCAGGATCGATGCCGACTCCGGCATCCCCGCGCCGCAGGGCGAGCCAACCGCCGAGGCCAGCCCCACATGCTTGCTGCGCTGGGCATCGATGGCGGTCAGGTAATCCGCGAGATAGGGCAAATCCGAATTGTCCGGAGAGTCGGTAAAGACGCCACCCGGCTGTGCACGATGCGGAAGGGCGTCAGTACAGTCCGTAGCAATGTCGGCCAGATGACCAGATCCGAGTAACTTTCCGCCGAACGTATATGGCATTCGGGTTCTGTGATGCGCACTATAGAGCGCGTGTCAGGCCGCCATCGTCGAAATTTCAACTTCCGAGGAGCGGGCGTCGTTGGGGCAGCGATGGCAGTCGTCGTTGTCCTTGCCGGTGCCTACCTGGGCTATCAGCAACTGTCCGACTCCGGATGCACCGGTTCGATCCGGCTGACCGTCGCCGCCGCGACGGAGATCGCCCCTGCCGTCGAACAGACGGCGCAGGGCTGGATCCAGCACGGAGCGAACGTCAACGGAACGTGTGTAGCGGTGACTGTCAACCCGGTGAGTTCGGCGACCATGGCCGCCGCGGTCGCCGGGGAGCACAAGGTCTTCCTGAACGGTCTCGGTACCGCGCCCGAGTCGGTGAAGGTCCCCGACGTGTGGATCCCCGATTCGTCCACCTGGCTGCTGCGGCTCAAGCAGGAGGCGCCCGGTTTCGTGCCGACCGACGGCAAGCCGGTCGCGCAGAGCCCGGTCGTGGTCGCCATGCCGCAGCCGGTCGCCGAGCAACTCGGCTGGCCGAACAAGAAGCTCAGCTGGAAGGACCTGCTCGGCCAGCTGACCACCAGCACGCAGCTGCGGCCCGGCGTCGCCGACCCGACCCGCGACGCCACCGGCCTGTCCGGCCTGCTCGCGCTCGGTCAGGCGGCCGGCACCGGCCCGCAGGCGCAGTCGGTCAAGGTCGGCGTGCTCAAGGCGCTCGCGCAGAGCTCGTCCGCGCTCCGCGACGACCTGCTGCAGAAGTTCCCGCACTCGGCCGACGCCAACGACATCGCGACCAGCCTGAGCGCGGCGCCGGTGTCCGAGGGCGACGTGATCAACTACAACGCGCAGAAGCCGCCGGTCCCGCTCGCGGCCCTCTACCTCGACCCGAGCCCGCTGCCGCTGGATTACCCGTACGCGATCCTGCCCGAGGTCGAACTGCAGAAGTCGGCTGCGGCGACCGCGCTGCACCAGCAGCTGAACTCGGCGACCTTCAAGAACGCGCTGGCCGCCGCCGGCCTCCGGGCGCCGGACGGTTCGGTCGGCTCCGGCTTCAGCCTGCCGACCAGCGCCCCCGAGGCGTCGCCGTCGATCAGTGCCGGTGCCGACGACAAGTCGGCCGGCGGCGCGGCCGCGTCCGGGCTGGACGCCAGCACGCTCAGCCAGGCGCTGGGCTCCTGGGCCGCGATCACGCTGCCCGGCCGGGCGCTGGCCGTCTTCGACGTCTCCGGCTCGATGCTGAAGCCGGTGCCGACCGCGGGCGGCGCTACCCGGGCCGCGGTGACCCAGGCGGCGGCGCGTGGCGGTCTGGACCTGTTCGACGACAGGTGGGCCGTCGGCGTGTGGCTGTTCTCCACCGACATGGACGGCAAGAAGCCGTACAAGCAGATAGCGCCGATCAGCCCGCTCTCCTCGGCTCGCTCGGCGCTGGAAGCCTCGATCGCCCAGATCGTCCCGAAGAAGAACGGCAACACCGGTCTCTACGACACCCTGCTCGCCGCGTACCAGACGGTGCAGAACTCCTGGGTGCCGGGCAAGGTCAACTCGGTCATCCTCTTCACCGACGGCGTGAACGAGAACGACGAAGGCATCTCCCAGGCCACCCTGGTCGCCAGGCTCAAGCAGCTCAACGACCCGAAGCGCCCGGTACGCGTGGTCATCATCGGTATCGGTCCCGAGGTCAACCAGAAGGAACTCGAGACCATCGTGAAGCCCACGGCGGCCGGCGGCGTGTTCATCGCGCCCGACCCGGCGAAGATCGGCGACATCTTCCTGGAAGCGATCGCCACCCGCACCGGCGCCAATTAATTCCCGATTGCGTACGGGCGGGGGCCGTCACCAACCGCGGTGACGGCCCCCGCCGTCTCTCCCGGGCCGGCCCTCCTGACGCCGGTCGAGGCGGCGCTGAGCCGCCCTCCGCGCCCCGGTCGAGGCGGCGCCGGGCTGGCCTCTGGGCGCCGGTCGAGGCGGCGCCGGCCCGGCTGGGACACCGGCGCGCCGGAACGTCACCCTGCCGGGTTCGCCGACCGGCCGCGCGCCGCAGGGTAGTCTCTGCTGCACCATGGCGCTTCTCGAAGGGGCCGACCCGATGCACGCCGCGGCGATCGACGACGCCGCGCAAGCCCTGCTGTTCGCCTGGGATCAGGCGCGCGAGCAGGTGACCCCGCGGCTGTCCTGGCCCCAGCTGAACGCTCTGCTCGCCGTCGAGCGGGCCGAGGGCATCAACCTGGGCGGCCTCGCCGCCGAGCTCGGCATGCTGCTCTCCTCGGCGAGCCGGCTCTGCGATCGCCTGGTCGCCAACGGCATGGTCGAGCGGGTCCCCGGCCGGGCCGACCGCCGCGAGATCGCGCTGTACCTGACCGCCTCGTCCCGCGCGCTGCTGGCCGAGCTCCGCCGGATCCGCCGGCTGGCCCTGTCGGAAACGCTGGAGCGCATGTCCCTGGCCGGCCGAGCGGCCCTGCTGCGAGGCCTGACGGAGTTCGCGGCGGCCGCCACCGACGAGACCACCGGCGCGGCGGCCCGCTCCGCCTGATCCGGGGCGGCAGTCATGTTGACTGCAATATGTACATGTTGACTGAATCAACATTGAATATTGACGCCATCAACATGCACGTCAACACGTCAACCCGTACAGATTGTCATCCAGCCGCCCGCGCCGTCCCGTCGGAGAGTGCCGCCCAAGCAGCACGATTCATAGCCGCCCAGCGCACGCCTCAGCGGCAGTGCCCAGCGCGCGGCTCAGCGGCAGTGCCCAGCGCGCGGCTCAGCGGCAGCCGCCCCAGAGCACGCCTCAGCCGGAGCGCCCAGCGTGCAGCTCAGGGGCAGCCGCCCAGCGCCCCGCGTCCAGCGTGCAGCTCAGGGGCAGCCGCCCTGCGCCCCGCGTCCAGTGTGCAGCTCAGCGGTAGCCGCCCCGCGTCCAGTGTGCAGCTCAGGGGCGGCCGTCCAGCGCCTGGCGTGCAGCTCAGGGGCGGCCGTCCAGCGCCTGGCGTGCAGCTCAGCCGCCGCCGCCCAGGGCACGCCTCAGCGGCAGCCGCCCAGCGCGCAGCTCAGCGGTAGCGCCCGGCGCACACCTCAGCGGCTCAGCCAGGCCGCCGGGTCATCGCGTACCGACTGGATGACGGCGTCGGCGGCGCCGCGCATTGCGGCGTCCGCGCCCAGCGCGGCGGCGCGCAGCTTGATCGGCGCCAGCCCCGAGGTCAGCACCCGGCGGCCGAGCTCGGCCTCGATCCCGCCGCGCAGCCGGGCGAACTGCGGCGCGTAGGCGCCACCCAGCACGATCACCCCGATGTCGAGCAGGTTGACCACCGCCGCCAGCGCTATCCCGAGCGCCGACGCGGCCAGCTCGGCGTCCGCCTCGACGTGCTCCTGGCCCGCGTACTGCTCCAGGCACCCGTTGGCGCCGCACCGGCAGGGCCGCCCGTCGGGGAAGACCGTGACGTGCCCGATCTCGCCGCTCCAACCCCGGACGCCGCGGTAGAGCTCGCCGTCGAGCACGATGCCGGCGCCGATGCCGATCTCGCCGGACACGTAGAGATAGGTGGGTTCCCCCTCGGACGAGGCGAGCGCGGCCAGGTTCGCCTCGTTGTCGACGATCAGCGGCAGGTCGGCCAGCCCGGGCAGCAGCGCCGGCACGGCCACGTCCTGCCAGCCGAGGTTGGGCGCGACCCGCACCAACCCGTCCGCCGCGACCAGACCCGGCACCGCGAGCGCCGCCCCGGCGAGAGTCAGCCCTTCGGCCGCCGCGGCTGCCCGGGCCCGCGCCGCAAGAGCGTCAAGGGCCCGCAGCGAGTCGGCCGCCGACCCCGGCCGCCCAGCTGCGGAGACCGGCTCGCCAGCACCGGCCACAGAGCCCGGCTCGCCAGCACCGGCCGCGGAGACCGGCTCGCCAGCACCGGCCGCGGAGACCGGCCCGTCAGCACCGGCCACAGAGCCCGGCTCGCCAGCACCGGCCGCGGAGACCGGCTCGCCAGCACCGGCCACAGAGCCCGGCCCGCCAGCCGCCGACAGCGGCCTCTGATCGCCGTGCGACACGATCCGGAAGCGCACCACCCCCGCGAGGTCGACCACGCACGCCGCCAGGTAATCGACGTTGATCTCCAGCCCCAACCCGGCCGGCCCGTTCGCGTTCAGCGCCAGCCCCGCCGCCGGCCGCCCCGCCCCCGTGCGCGGCGCCGGGTCGTGCTCGGTCAGCAGCCCACCCGCGATCAGATCGTCGACCAGCGCCGACACGGTCGCCCGGGTGAGCCCCGTCCCCGCCGCGATCGCCGCCCGGGATGGCCGATCTGCGCTGTTCGCCACGGTTTGCAGGACCAACGCGAGATTATGGGCCCGCACGCTCGATTGCCGCACGGGGGCGCGGGAGGCAGTCATGATCCGGGCCGTCACGCCCTTGACATTGCCATACCGGCTCCAAATAATTCAACCAATAAACAAATCCCAACTGTGACGCGGAGGTTACCGTGCCGGTCCAACCCACACGCGAAGACAAGTTCTCCTTCGGCCTCTGGACCGTCGGCTGGCAGGCCCGCGACCCGTTCGGCGACGCGACCCGCGCCCCGCTCGACCCGATCGAGGCCGTGCACAAGCTGGCCGAGGTCGGCGCCTACGGCCTCACGTTCCACGACGACGACCTGGTGCCCTTCGGCTCCGACGCGCACACCCGGGACGGCATCGTCGCCAACTTCAAGAAGGCGCTCGACGAGACCGGCCTGATCGTCCCGATGGTCACCACCAACCTGTTCACCCACCCGGTGTTCAAGGACGGCGGCTTCACCAGCAACGACCGCTCCGTCCGGCGCTACGCGCTGCGCAAGGTCATGCGCCAGATGGAGCTCGGCGCCGAACTGGGCGCGCAGACCCTGGTCCTCTGGGGCGGCCGCGAGGGCGCCGAGTACGACGTGGCCAAGGACATCCGCGCCGCCCTCGACCGCTACGCCGAGGCCCTCAACCTGCTCGCGCAGTACTCCGAGGACCGCGGCTACGGCCTCCGCTTCGCGATCGAGCCCAAGCCCAACGAGCCCCGCGGCGACATCCTGCTGCCAACCGCCGGCCACGCCATCGCGTTCGTGAACGACCTGGAGCGCCCCGAGCTGTTCGGCATCAACCCCGAGGTCGGCCACGAGCAGATGTCGAACCTCAACTTCGCCCAGGGCATCGCCCAGGCGCTCTGGCACAAGAAGCTGTTCCACATCGACCTGAACGGCCAGCACGGCCCGAAGTTCGACCAGGACCTGGTGTTCGGCCACGGCGACCTGCTCAACGCCTTCGCCCTGGTCGACCTGCTGGAGTTCGGCGGCCCGCAGGGCGCCCCGGCGTACGACGGCCCGCGCCACTTCGACTACAAACCGTCCCGCACCGAGGACTACGACGGCGTCTGGGAAAGTGCGCGCGCCAACATCCGGATGTACCTGCTGCTCAAGGAGCGCGCCGCGGCGTTCCGGGCCGACCCGGCCGTGCAGGAGGCCCTCGCGGCCAGCGGCGTCGCCGAGCTGAACACGCCGACGCTGAACGAGGGCGAGACCTACCAGGACCTCCTTGCCGACCGCAGCGCCTTCGAGGAGTTCAACCCGGAGGTGGCCGGCAACCGCGGCTACGGCTTCGTCAAGCTGCACCAGCTCGCGATCGATCACGTTCTTAAAGCCAACTGAGTTTGAAGGCCAACTGACATGACGCTTGTCGCCGGGATCGACAGCTCCACCCAGTCCTGCAAGGTGGTCATCCGCGACGCGGAGACCGGCAAGCTCGTACGGCAGGGCCGCGCCACTCATCCGGACGGCACCGAGGTGCACCCGGACGCCTGGTGGGCCGCGCTGCAAGCGGCGATCGCCGAGGCCGGCGGCCTGGACGACGTGGCCGCCGCCTCGGTCGCCGGCCAGCAGCACGGCATGGTGGTGCTGGACGAGAACGGCGAGGTGGTCCGCCCGGCGCTGCTGTGGAACGACACCCGCAGCGCCGGCGCGGCCGCCGACCTCATCGCCGAACTAGGCGGAGGGGACAAATGGGCCGACGCGGTCGGCATCGTCCCGGTGGCCAGCTTCACGCTGACCAAGCTGCGCTGGCTGGTCCGCAACGAGCCGGCCAACGCCGCCCGGGTGGCCGCCGTCTGCCTCCCGCACGACTGGCTGACCTGGAAGCTGTCGGGTTCGACCGACATCGCCACGATCAAGACCGACCGCAGCGACGCCAGCGGCACCCTGTACTGGTCGGCCAAGACCAACCAGTACCGCCCTGACCTGCTGGAGCTGGGTTTCGGGCGGGTCATCGGAACCCCGGAGGTGCTCGGTCCCACCGGCGTCGCCGGCCATCTGCCCAACGGCGCCCCGCTCGGCCCGGGCGCCGGCGACAACGCGGCGGCCGCCTTCGGTACCGGCGCCGGCCCCGGCGACGTGATCGTCTCGATCGGCACCTCGGGCACGGTCTTCGTCAGCTCGGACGTCTCGCCGGACGACCCGAGCGGCACCGTGGCGGCCTTCGCCGACGTCACCGGCCGGTTCCTGCCGATCGTGGTCACCCTCAACGCGGCCCGGGTGCTCGACGCCGCCGGCAAGCTGCTGAGCGTCGACCACGAGCAGCTGTCCCGGCTCGCCCTGCAGGCCCCGGCCGGCGCCGACGGCCTGGTCCTGGTGCCCTACCTAGAGGGGGAGCGCACCCCGAACCGGCCGGACGCCACCGGCGCCATCCACGGCCTCACGCTGAAGACCTCCGACCCGGCGCATCTGGCCCGGGCCGCGGTCGAGGGCATGCTGTGCGCCCTCGCCGACGGGCTCGACGCGCTCGTCCGGCAGGGCGCCACGGCCAACCGCATCGTGCTGGTCGGCGGCGGCGCCCGCAGCGAGGCGGTCCGCCGCATCGCCCCCGAGCTGTTCGGCCTGCCGGTGCTCGTCCCGCCGCCGGGGGAGTATGTCGCCGACGGCGCCGCACGGCAGGCCGCATGGATAGCGCGGGGTGAGAATGAGCCGCCGGTCTGGTCGGCGGAGACTCCCCAGACGTACGAGGCAAAGCCGGTTCCGCTGATTCGCGAGCAGTACCAGGCCGCTCAGGACGCCGTGATCGATCGGCCCCGTTAACCTTGCCGGGTGAGGAAGGGCGGCACCGCGCACCGCGTCTACAGCGTCGTGGTCTTCGTGATCCTGGCGTCGCTGGACAACGTCGCGATCGGCCTCGTGCCGCCCCTCTACGGCAGCATCGGCGACACCTTCGGGGTCGGCGAGGGCCACATCGCGCTGGCCACCACGATCATGTTCCTGATCAGCGCGGTGGCGGCGATCGGTTTCGCGTATGCCGGCGACCGCACCGACCGCAAGCCGGTGCTGATCCTCGGCACCGGGATCTGGGTCGCCGGCACCGCCTGGTCCGGCCTCTCCACCGGCTACGGCGAGTTCCTGCTCGCCCAGGTGCTCGCCGCGTTCGGCCTGGGCGCCGTCGCCTCGGTCAGCTTCGCCGTGGTCAGCGACCTGATCTCGCCCAAGCGCCGCGGCCTGGTGATGAGCTTCTGGGGCCTGTCCCAGGGCGTCGGCACGCTGGCCGGCACCCTGGTCGGCGGCCTGCTCGGGCACAACGACTGGCGTGAGCCGTTCCTGGTCGCCGCGGTGGCCGGCGTGATCGCCACGGTCGCGTACGTGTTCACCTACAACGTGCCGCGCGGCGAGAGCCAGCCCGAGCTGGCCGGCGTCGAGTACGACGAGCGGATCCACCCGGACGACCTGCCGGTGATCCTCGCCCGGCGCACCAACACCTGGCTGATCTTCCAGGGCTTCACCGCGCAGATCGCGCTCGGCTCGCTGGTCTGGCTGCCGATCCTGTTCCGGGCGCGGGCCGAGGCCCAGGGCTACACGGCCGGCACCGCGGTGCTGGTCGGCAGCGTCTTCGCGACGCTGTTCCAGATGGGCGGCGCGCTGAGCATCCTGGGCGGGCTCGCCGGGGACAGGCTGCAGCGGCGCACCCCGCGCGGGCGGGCCCTCGTCGCGTCTGTCGGCGTGCTGGCCGCCGTACCCTTCTATGTGGTTTTGTTCTTCGTGCCCATGACCATCGACGTGCCCGACGGCGCGAGCGCGGGCCGGGTCGTGCGGGCCGTGCTGACCGACGTCTTCACCCAGCCCACGGTCGGCTTCTGCCTGATCACCGCGGTCTTCGCGCTGATGCTGACCTCGGCCAACTCGCCGAACTGGTTCGCCCTGATCGCCGACGTGAACCCGCCCGAGCACCGCGGCACCGTCTACAGCATGGGCAACCTGGTGAACGGCTTCGGCCGGGCCGGCGGCAACGCGATGGTCGGCGTCGCCTTCGGCGGGCTGGCCGGGGCGTTCCCGCCGCCGCTCAACTACGCGGTCGGGCTGGCCGGCTTCCAGTTCTTCTGGATCCCGACCGGGGTGATGTTCTGGCTGGCCAGCAGGACGGTGGCGAAGGACATGGCCGACACGCACGCGAGCCTGCTGGCCGCCGCCTCCGACCTAGCCGAGAGCCCACACGGTGACGTCGGTGGGGACCCGCCCGTCGGCGTCGAGGGGCTCGCTCGCGAGTAGCACCGTCGCACCGGCCGGCAGGTCGACCGGCGCGGCGCCGAAGTTGGTCAGCACCAGCACGTCCCCGTTGCGGAAGGCCAGCGCGTGGTCCGGCGCCTGCTGCCAGGCGATCGTGCCGCTGCCCAGCCCGTGCGAGCGACGAGAGGCCAGCGCGGCCCGGTACAGCTCCCAGGTCGAGCCGGGCACGCCCTGCTGGCGGTCGAGCGCGTATTCCGCCCAGACCGCCGGCTGCGGTAGCCAACTGCGGTCCGACGGCCCGAAGCCGTACGACGGCGCGTCCGCCTCCCACGGGATCGGCACCCGGCACCCGTCCCGCCCCACCACGGTGTGCCCCGAGCGCGGCCGGGCCGGGTCCCGCCGGTACTCGTGCGGCATCGTGGTGTGCTCCGGCAGCCCCAGCTCCTCGCCCTGGTAGAGGTACGCCGAGCCGGGCAGTGCCAGCATCTGCAGGGTGGCCGCCCGGGCGCGGCGCAGGCCCAGCCCCACGTCCGGCTGCGGGTCGTCCGGCCCGATGCCGTGCAGCCGGGTCCGCTCGACCGGATAGCCCAGCCGGGTCGCGTGCCGGATCACGTCGTGGTTGGACAGCACCCAGGTGGTCGGCGCGCCCACCTCGTCGTTCGCCGCGAGCGACTCGTTGATCACCGCGCGCAGGTCGGCCGGCCGCCAGGGCGCGCTCAGGTACATGAAGTTGAACGCCTGGTGCATCTCGTCCGGCCGCACGTACCGGGCGAGCCGCTCGGCCGGCTGCACCCACGCCTCGGCCACCAGGATCCGCCCGCCCTCGTACTCGTCGAGGACCCGCCGCCACTCCCGGTAGATCTCGTGCACGCCCTCCTGGTCCCACATCGGCGGCGGCGGCCCGACCGGCGCCAGCCCGCCCAGACTGAGCCCGCCCAATATGGCCAACGGCACGTCCCACTCGGGCAGGTCCTCCTCCTTGACCAGCCCGTGCGCCACGTCCACCCGGAAGCCGTCCACGCCCCGGTCGAGCCAGAACCGCAGAATGTCGAGGAACTCGTCCCGCACCGAACGGTTGCCCCAGTCGAGGTCCGGCTGGCTGACGTCGAAGAGATGCAGATACCACTGCCCGTCCGGCACTCGCTGCCAGGCGCTCCCGCCGAACATGCTGGTCCACGAGTTCGGCGGCAACGCCCCGTCCGGCCCGCGCCCCTCCCGGAAGATGTACCGGTCCCGCTCCGGACTTCCCGGCCCGGCCGCCAGCGCTGCCCGGAACCACTCGTGCTCGCTGGAGGTGTGGTTCGGCACCAGGTCGACGATGACCTTCAGCCCGAGGTCGTGCGCCTCACCGATCAGCTTGTCGGCGTCCCCGAGATCCCCGAACCGCTCGTCCACCCCGCGATAGTCGGCGACGTCATACCCGCCGTCCTTCTGCGGCGACGGATAGAAGGGCGACAACCACACCGCGTCGACTCCGAGCTCCTTGAGCCGAGGCAACCGCCCGGTGATCCCCGGCAGATCACCCATCCCGTCCCCGTCACTGTCCGCGAACGACCGCGGATAGACCTGGTAAATAACGGCATCACGCCACCACCGCTCGACCATGCGCCCAAGATATCCGTCGCGCTTGCGGGCCCAAGACCTGAGAGATGCAGACCTAGGCCGTACGGGTAGGACAAGTCCCCGGTGCAGCGGGCAGCTGCCTGCAACACCGGCCCCGACCCCGGCCTGCCGGGTGGGCCCGGCCCAAGACCAGAAGAGCGCCGTCAGTCGTCGAGGATGGCGGCGAAGCGCTCCTCGGCCAGGTCGAGTTGGTCGAGGATGTGGTCCTTGGCCTCGACGGAGAGCGGGGTGTCGGGGCGGCCGACCAGTTCGCGCAGCTTGGGTACCAAGGGGCGGTACTTCGTGGCCGAGGAGATGGCCTTGTCGGCGGTTGTGTGGATCACGCCGACGCCGTTGTCGGTGAAGTCGGACACCTTGATCACTCGGGCCCACGGGTCGCGCTCGAGGTTGGCCGCCACGTGCTCGCGGTACTGCTCGTGCCGGTCGCGGTCCGGGTCGTACTCCGGGTTGGTGACCGACCGGACCAGCTCGGCGACCCGCGGGTTGAACCGCCGGGCCAGCTCGGCGATCGCCGCCTCGGTCAGCTCCGTGTGCGTGTGCCCGGCCGGGTCGAGCCCGCCCAGCTCGGCCGGGTGGTCCTCGACCGCGTCGTGCAGCAGGGCGGCGGTGAGCACGTCGACGTCGCGCACCCCGTAGTACTTGACGATCCGGATGGCCACCCGCAGCAGGTGGTTGAGGTACGGCTCGCGGCCCCGCCGGTCGCCGGCGTGCAGCGTGCCGGCCAGCTCGAGGGCCGCGCGCAGCCGCCCGGCCTCCTCCGGCGGGAAGCCCTCCACCTCGTACCGGAACCTCTCGCGCAGCCCCTGCTCGCCGTAGACCTCGGTGATCGCGTGCAGTGGCATGGACAGCAGCAGCCGGGTCGCCATGCCGACACCCTAACGGTCACGTGTTGCTGGTCGACCGCACCGGGACGGGACGGGGGGACGGCGACGGGCGGCGGGCGGACGCGGGCGCCAGATTCGCCTGCTTGAGCGACCACGGGCTGGCGGTGGGCTCGGCGTGCACGCCCCGCCTCGGGGTGGGCGCCCCGTCCGAGAACTCCTCCTCGGTCATCGCCTGCAGCGCGCTCAGCGCCACCCCGACGATCGTGGCGGCGGTGATGATCGTGATCGGCACGATCAGCGTCAGCGGCCGGATGCCGCGCACCTGGTCGACCCGGTCCATGTCGAGGTGCACCGACATGGCCGCCATGCCGGTGTAGTGCATACCGCAGACCGCCACCGCCATGATCGCCGCGGCGCCGCTGACCCTGGCCCAGCCGCGTACCGAGATCGCGAACCAGTGGGCGACCGTGGAGGCCACCACCGCGATGATCGCCGAGGCGACGACCAGCGACAGGTTGTAGTGCATGGTCCCGGCCACGTGCATGCCCTCCATGCCGGAGTAGTGCATGGCCAGCACCCCGCCGCCGGTCAGCGTGCCGGCCGCCAGCACCTTGGGGAAGCTGCGCCGGCCGTGCCCGACGATCAGCAGGCCGAGCCCGACGGCCGCCACCGCCGCGACCATGCTGAGCACGGTCATCAGGACGTCGTAGCGCACCGGGCTGGCCGGCACGTCGAAGCCGAGCATCGCGGCGAAGTGCATCAGCCAGATCGCGCCGCCGCCGATGGAGAACGCGGCGATGCCCAGCCAGCGGGTGCGCCGGCTGCGGGTGCGGGCGTCCCGGGCCCGGGCCGTGCAGAGCAGCCCGAAGAACGAGCCGAGGAACGCCAGCAGGTAGGCGGCGAGCGGGTTGAAGACCCCGTACGTGAAGTTGTGGACCTCGGTCACTTCGGAAACCTCGCGATAGATCGACGCATGTTCGCGAGGTATTTACGGCCGGATCTGGCCGCCCCCATCGCACTCTGTGTGCGGGGCCATCACAACGAGAGACCGGGGCCGCCGACGTGGCGGCCCCGGTCCTGGTCGTTCGACGGGGGGAGTGGGATCACGTGAAGATGCTGACACCACCGGGACCCACGAGAAGGCCCACGATGATCAGCACGATGCCCCAGAGGAGCTGCCGCCGGAACAGCGCGAGGATGCCGGCGACCACCAGGATGACTGCGAGGATCCAGAGGAGAAGACTCATGCAGTCCGGGTACCCGAACCCCCGGAAAGGGAAACCCGCCTATGTGGCGACCAATTCGAGGTCGGCTTCCTCGGAAAGCAGCTGGTAGACGTTGTACGCCTGCTTGATGACGGGATGCGCCACGTTGCGCACCGGCACCCCGCCCGGCGTCCGGCCGCGCTCCGAGCCGTGGTGCGCGTGCCCGTGCAGGGCCAGCGTGGTCGGCGCCGCGTCGATCGCCCGGCCGAGCTGGTAGCACCCCAGGAAGGCGTAGATCTCGAGCGGCTCGCCGAGCAGCGTGTCCGGCACCGGGGCGTAGTGGGTGAGCGCCACCAGCGCGTCCACCTGCACCGACAGCAGCGCGTCCTGCAGCCGCTCGGCGAGCACCTCGGTGGTGCTGACGAAGTCCTTCATCTCGCGCTCGCCGAAGTTGCTCGCGCAGGCGCCCGCGAAGCCGCCGCCGAAGCCCTTCACCCCGGCGATGCCGAGCCGGGTGCCATGCAGCTCGAGCACGGTCGCCTCGCCCTCGAGCACGGTGATGTCCGAGGCGGTGAGCACGTCGACGACGCGGGACTGCTGGTCGCTCTGGTGGTCGTGGTTGCCCAGCACCGTGACCACCGGCACGCCCAGCCCGCCGAACTCGGTGGCGAAGCAGCGCGCCTCCTCGACCGTGCCGTGCCGGGTCAGGTCGCCGGCCACCAGCAGCACGTCGGCCTGGTCGGGCAGTTCCTCGAGGGCCGGCCGGAACCGGCCCAGGACGTCGGAGTCCACGTGGACGTCGCCCACGGCGGCGATCCGGATCATGAAATTTCCTCCACCTCGGTGGGCGCCTGGGCCCGGATGATGCCGATGTCGCAGACGATCTCCACGTCCGGGAACCGGGACGAGATCTGCCGGCAGATCTCGTCCCGCCGGTTCTCGCACTCCACGTCGCCGCCCAGCACCAGCTGGTGCTCCCGGCGGTGCACGGTGATCCCGAGTTCGGCGACCCGGCCGTCGGTGAGCAGGCTCTGGATCTCGGCTTCCAGGTATTCGTCGATCTGGGTACTCATCTCGTCCCCCTACCTCAACGATTCGTCCCCGTCGAAGGAACGACGTCCAACCGGTCGAGCAGCATCAGGAACGCTTCCGCGTATGGCGAATGGGCGGTCTCCCGGCGTACGCGTGCCCAGTCGATCTGCTCGCGCAGCGAGCGCGCCACCGGGAAGCCGGTGGCGAAGTCGCAGTAGTGCTGGCTGTAACTGAGCAGCTTGTGGATCATCAGCTGGCTCGCCGAGATCACCGGCATGTTGATCGCCTCGACCGAGATCATCTCGGTGTCCCGGAGAGTCTCGTCGGTGACCGGCGTCTCGATCGGCCGGTAGATGAGGTCCACCATCCGGTCCTCGTCGTCGTAGACCTTGACCAGCCAGTCCTCGGGCGGCTGCTCGGTGCGGAAGCCGGCCTCGGCCAGCGCCTTGAGGGCCGCGTCCTTGTCCTGCTCGCGCAGCAGGAAGTCCACGTCGTGGTCGCTGGAGTGGCCGCCGTGCGCGTAGACCGCGAAGCTGCCGCCGAGCGCGAACGGGATGTCGGCCGCCTTCAGGGCGGCGGCCACCCGCTTGAGCGCGGTGGCCAGTCCGGCGTCCACGTGGTACGGCATGGGCTCCCCCTGTTCGGCTGTGGTGCGTGCCCTGAACCCGTACCCATTTTGGTACGGCTTGAGCCCCGTCGCTCCGAAACTCCCTGGGCGGCCCGGGTTACCGTTGGTGGGCATGGAGAACCCACCTCGCACCATCGCGCTGGTCGGCATCGATGGCAGCGGCAAGACGACGCAGGCCCACCGCCTGGCCGACGCCCTGGCCGCCGAGGGGTTGAGCGCCGCGTACCGGCGCAACGCCGGCGGCCGCCGCTGGTTCGGCCGGCTGTCCGCCCGGCTCGGCCGCGGCGACGACGCGGAGGACCTGCTCGGTCGCCGGGCGATGTTGTTCGTCGAGTCGCTGCTGCGCTGGCTGGCCATCCTGCGTACGCTGCTGCGCCGGGCCCTGACCGGCGAGATCACCGTGATGGACCGGCACGCCGTCTGCCAGTACGCGAGCCTGCGGGCCCGGGCCGCCCACCCGGCCGCCGAACGCCGCGCCCGCCGGGCCTACCGCCCGTTCCCGCGTCCCGACGTGACCTTCCTGCTGGCCGTCGACCCGGGGATCGCCCACGACCGCATCGAGGCCCGCGGCTACGACCACGAGACCGTCGACTACCTCTCCGCCGCGGCGGCCGCCTACCGCTCGCTCCCCGAGTACGGCGACTTCATCGTGATCGACGCGAACGCCGCCCCCGACCGGGTCGCCGCCGAGATCCGCGCCCGGCTGCCGATCCCCGCCCCGGTCACCCCGGCCCGCACCCGGGTGCGCACGCTGCTCCTGGCCGGCGGCCCGCTGCTGGCCGGCGCCACGGCCCTGGGCTACCAGCTGGCCGAGGCCCTGTGACCCGAGCCCTGGGTGGTGCGCAGAGCAGGGGTGGTGCGCAGAGCAGGGGTGGTGCGCAGAGCAGGGGTGGTGCGCAGAGCAAGGGTGGTGCACTCATTAGGGGAGCGGTCAGGCCTGGCCGTAGATCGGGATGGTCGCGCCGGTCGTCGGCGCCGACGCG
Source organism: Actinoplanes subtropicus (assembly GCF_000721705.1). Lineage (GTDB taxonomy): Bacteria > Actinomycetota > Actinomycetes > Mycobacteriales > Micromonosporaceae > Actinoplanes > Actinoplanes subtropicus. The sequence continues at coordinate 144,917 of NZ_JOJL01000023.1, read as the reverse complement.
TCCGAGGCCAGGAACAGGATGGTCGGCGCGATCTCGGCCGGCTTGACCCAGCGGGAGAAGTCGGCGTCCGGCATGTCCCGTCGGTTGGTGGGGGTGTCGATGACGCTCGGCACGATCGTGTTGCACCGCACGTTCTGCTTCCGGTACTCGACCGCCACCGCGCCGGCGAAGGCCAGCACCGCCGCCTTCGCCGTCAGGTAGCCGGCCGCGCCCGGGAACGGCGTCAGCGCCGCCCGGGACGAGACGCAGACGATGCCGCCGCCGCCCGCCGCGACCAGGTGCGGCAGCGCGGCCCGGGTCACCAGATAGGTCGGTCGCAGATTGCGGGCGAGCATCTGCTCGAAGTCGGCGACCGGCGTCTCGGCGATCAGCCGGCCGCCGGCGTACGCCCCGGCCAGGTTGATTACGGCGCGTAGCGGTGCCGTGGCGTCGCCGGCCGCCACGGACATCGCGGCAGTGACATCCGTCTCATCGGAGAGATCGGCTTCGACGCCCACCGTGCCCTCCGGGGCCGGCCGTCCGGGGCGTACCGGGGCCACCACCCGCCAGCCGTCGGCCACGAAGGCCGCCACCGTGGCGGCGCCGAGCCCGCCCGCGCCGCCCGTCACGAAGACCGTCCGCCCGCTGTCCATGGAGATCATGCTGCCCGCTCATCCGCCCGGGACGGTGTGCTTTTCGTCACGTCGGCCGGACGATGGCCGGGTGGTGGCGAATGGGTACCGACAGAGCGTCACCTGCCCGGGCGTCACCCGGGCGGGCGAGTGAACTACGGCGCTACGTGCCGCATTGTGGCAGGTGGTCCGGTTCGGGCCGGTGCCTCGGGAGCTTTTCGACGAGGCTTTTGTTTCAGACCGGTCGCGAAGCTGTCGATGCTGCACGTGAACCCGGGAAGCCGAACGGCCGTACTGGGTAGTGACGAGCATCCCAAGCTCAGTGGTGATGCCCGTCGCTGCGACGGATGAGGGGCCGATGGTGTCATGGAGACCAACGCGGGTATGCGGTCTGCTGCGCGACCGACGGCGGCTGCGGCGCGTGAATGCCGGCTCGGGGACGCTCCTCAGGAACATCGCATGCGGCTCTCAGCAATCACCCAGGCGTTCGTGACACTTTCGATCCACCAGCCGGAATCAAGACACACGGCCATTTGTTGTGTAGATGCCAGTTAACCGCAATGTGCGAACTGCGGACGTTACGGGAGGAACTGATGGACACAGGGTTTGCCCGTAGCGGGGTAAGTAGTGATGGCAATGAGGGGACTGTGGGCAACGTGGAGAAGAACACCGTGATGCGGACCGACCAGGTCGCCGAGGAGCGCGACCTCGTCGGCGTGTACCTGCACGAGATCTCCCGGACGCCACTGCTGGACGCAGCCCAGGAGGTCGAGCTCTCCAAGCAGATCGAGGCGGGCCTCTACGCGGAGTTCCTGCTCGACGAGGGCGAGGCACCGCGCGGTGTGAGCCGCGAGGAGCTCGAGCGGATCGTGCACGAGGGTCAGCGGGCGAAGGATCTGTTCATCCGGGCCAACCTGCGGCTGGTCGTGTCGATCGCCCGGCGCTACGTGCGCTCCGGCATGCCGATGCTCGACCTGATCCAGGAGGGCAACACCGGCCTGGTCCGCGCCGTGGAGAAGTTCGACTACGAGCGCGGCTACAAGTTCTCGACGTACGCGACGTGGTGGGTGCGGCAGGCGATCAGCCGGGCCATCGCCCAGCAGGAGCGGACCGTGCGCCTTCCGGTGCACCTGGTCGAGGACGTCAACCGGATGCGCAACGTCACCCGCCAGCTCGTCCGCGAGCTCGGTGCCGACCCCGAGCCCGAGCAGATCGCGAAGGCGCTCGGCGTGACCGTGGAGCGCGTCAACGAGCTGACCCGCTGGGCCCAGGACACGGTTTCTCTGGATACCCCGGTGGGCGACGACGGCGACACCAACCTCGGCGACCTGGTGGCCGACAGCGACGCCCCGTCGCCGGAGGAGATCGTGCTGACCGCGCTGGAGCGGCAGCGGATCGAGGGCCTGCTCAACCACCTGGACGACCGGTCGGCCGGCATCATGCGGGCGCGGTACGGCCTCGAGGACGGCCGGGAGCACTCGCTGACCGAGGTGGCCTCGCGCTTCTCGCTCAGCCGCGAGCGCATCCGCCAGCTCGAGATCCAGGCGCTCGGCCGGCTGCGTGAGCTGGCCCGGGCCGAGGGCCTCGCGGCCGCCTGACCCAGGAAGTTCTCCCCGGAACCCACAACGCGAAAGGCCGGTACCCGGTCGGGTACCGGCCTTCTTGGTGTCTCGCCGGGTTACTTCACGCGCCCGTAGCCGTACGGGGAGCTGTAGTCGATCGACCTCTTCGAGACCGGCTCGCCCGGTTGGGACGCGTCGATGATCTGGCCGCCGCCGACGTACAGGCCGACGTGGCCGAGGTTGTGGTAGAAAACCAGGTCGCCCGCCTCGAGTTCGGACCGGGTGACCCGGGCCGTGGCGCTGTACTGCGCGGCGGCGTTGTGCGGGAGCGACTTACCCGCCGCCGCCCAAGCGGCCATGGTCAGGCCCGAGCAGTCGTACGTTTTGGGCCCGGCGGTGGCGTAGACGTACATCGCCTTCCTCTTCGCCGCCGCGTACGCGTAGTCCACAGCGATGCCGGCCTTGCCGGCGATGGCCGGCGGGTCGCCGACGTCGGCCGTCGAACTGGTGTCGTTCGCGCTGCCGTACGCCTGCACGCGCATGGCCATCAGCTTCTTGAGGTTCGCCTCGATCGTCGCCTTGCGGGCGTTGAGCGCGCTGAGCTGCGCCGCCTGCTTGGCCTCCGCCGTCTTCAGCGCGGCCTGTCGGTCGGCGAAGGTCGCCGTGGTGGTGGTGTAGTCGTCGATGTCCCGCTGGTTCGCGCGGTTGATCGCGGCGAGGTAGCTCAGCCGCTCCACCAGGCCGCCGGGCTCGCTGCCGAGCATCGCGCTCATCGGCCCGATCCGGCCCTGCATGTAGGCCGTGCTGGCGATGGTGTTGACCTGCCGCTGGGCGACCAGCAGCTTCGCCCTGGCCGGGCCGATCGAGGCCTCGAGGGCCTTCTCGTCGGCGGTCGTCTTCTGCAGGTCGATGTTCAGCTTGTTGTACGACTCGGTGATGCCCTCGAGCTGGTTCGACGCGGCGTCGATCTGCTTCTTGAGGTCGCTCGTCGAGGGCGCCGCCTGTGCCGCGGTCGCCAAGGTGCCGGTGATCGCGACCGCCATCGCCGCGACCAGGAGCGCCCGAAGCCTCGTACGGGGGTGTGGCACCGGTGGCTGGCCCTTCTTCCGCTTCGGCCGCAAACCGGGAAGAAGGCCCTACCGCGATTCGGCGGCGTTGGCCGGCGCCACCGGAGGGTTGTGGCTGCGGACCGGACCAACCGCATTAACTTATCGGCGCGCCGAACAAAATCAAGTTCTCTTAACGGGAATTAAGAAAAGGCCAGATATGCGTCATTGATCCCGATAACGCATTGTCATTCGACGAAGACCGCGGGTTATTTCGACCCTTAAACGGGACTCTTCGCCAACTGGGCCGGGGCCCACACGTTGGTGACCTTACGCTCGGTCCAGAAGGAGAGGAAGGGGATGGTTCCGGCCGCCATGACCAGGATCATCCGGAGGAACGGCCAGTGCGCCCGACGGGCCAGGTCGAAGGTCAGCACCAGATAGATCATGAAGAGGAAGCCGTGGATCGGGCCGATGATCGCGACCACGGTGTCGTCGTGGCCGAGGTACTTCAGCGGCATGCCGACCAGCACCAGGGCGAGCAGGCCCACGCCGACGGTCCACGCCATGATCCGGTAACGGGTGAGTGCTCCCTGCACGATGCACGTCCTATTTCTGGTAGTCCGCGGATTTCTGGTAATCCGCCGGGCGGGCGCCGGGGTGGGCGGCCAGCCAGGCGAGGTAGTCGTTGTAGGCGGCCAGCTCGGGATCGTCCTCGGCGGCGGGCGCCTGGACGGCGACCCGGACCGGCCGGCCGACGGTAACAGGCGCGCCTGGGAGCCGTTCCGGCTCGTCGGCGGGCTCCTCGGCCGGGGGCCGCGGCGGGCGCCGGGCGAGCTGCACCTCGCGCCACCACAGGAAGGCGAAGAAGCCCGCGAAGACCGGCCACTCGAACGTGTAGCCCCAGCTCAGCGTGTTTCCCCCGCTGGCCCGGCTGAACTGCCACCAGCCCAGCGCGAGGCACCCCGCGACGGCGGCGAGCGCGAGGACGTGGCGGGCGATCCACGCCGGCGTCCACAGCCCCTTCATGCCTTCGAGAGTACCGGCGCAGGTTTGGTGGCCGGCGGTCCGGGCAAGCGGGTTCCACCAGGTGTTGACCGACGACGGAGGGGACCACGATGACCAACGCCGGCGCCGAACTCGGGGTGGATCCGGCCACCCTCGACGACGAGGACATCTTCCGCGAGCTGGCCAGCCTTTACCGCGCCCGCCTCGCCACCCTGCGGCACGGCCCGAACGCGGCCCTGGACAACCACTTCCGCCGCACGGCCGACCTGGAGACCGAGTACATGACCCGCTACCCGGGCCGCGAGGTCGACCCCAGCCGGCTCACCCAGGACTTCTGATGAGCGCACCGACCGCTCGGCTGGCCGAGCGGTACTCCCCGCACGAGCACCGCCCGCTGGACGGATACCTGGTGGCGATGGGCGCGTTCGGCGCGCTCGCGGCCGGCCTGGCCGCCGCCGCGAAGATCACCGGCCGGCGCCCGCCCGCCCGGCCGGCCGCGACCGACGTGCTGCTGATCTCGATCGCCACGCACAAGCTGAGCCGCCTGCTTGCCAAGGACGCGGTGGCCAGCCCGCTGCGCGCGCCGCTGGCCCGGTACGACGGGCCGGCCGGGGCCGCCGAGCTCAACGAGAACGTCCGCGACCAGGGCAGCTCGGTCCGGCACGGCCTCGGCGAGCTGATCACCTGCCCGTTCTGCCTGGCGGTGTGGGTGGCCACCGGGCTGACCGGGGGACTGGTGCTCGCGCCCCGGCTGACCCGGCTCGCGGCCACCGCGCTGACCGCCACGGCCGCCTCGGACTTCCTGCAACTCGCCTACGACCGGGCCAAGAAGGGCGCCGGCGACGCCGGATGATGTGGCGTGGGTCACAGTCACTAACGGAATCATGGCTGGGGACCGACGGTTGAGTACGGATGTCGGTGTGTCCAGTGTCCCCGGGCCTCACCACTAATGCCTTCACGGAATACCGTTCGGCTGGAGCCGTGTCGTGCCACTCGCCGAGAGGCGACATGCACACCGACATCTCGTACGGCGCCCCCGGGTCATCCCGGGGGCGCCGACGCGTTTGATCGCCCTTCCGGCCCGGGTATTCGATCTTCCGTGACCGATGATCGGGACGTTTCGTCCGCCGAAACCACGCGATAGGGCATCGATCTTCCGTGCCTGTCGACGGTCATGGCAGTATGCCCCGCGTGCCTGTCCCGAATCGCCGGGTTTCTCCCCCGCAGCGCGGGCCCGCTCGCCTGGTGAGCCGGTCGGTGTGGAACCGTGGCCCGCGCGCGACGGCCCCGAGCGGCCCGCACGCGGTCGAACTCGCCGGCCTGCTGCACGAGTTGTCGGTGCGGCTCCTCAACGCCGAGAGCTTCGCCTCGGCGCTCGAACGGCTGGCGGAGTTCCTCGCCGGCGCGGTGCCGGGCACGGTTCGCAGCTCGGTCGCGCTGATCGGCGAGGGCGGCCCGCTCACCTGCACCGCCGCCGGGCCGTCCGGGGAGGCCGTCGACGAGGCCCAGTACGCGTCGGGCGCCGGTCCCGGGCTCGACGCCGCGCGCACCCGCAGCGTGGTCACGGTGGCCGACCTGGCCGGCGACGAACGCTGGCCGCACCTGGCCGAGCCGGCCCGGGCGACCGGGGTGCGGTCGGTGGTGGCCGTGCCGCTGGACGTGCCGCGGGCCGAGGTGGGCGCGGTCAGCCTCTACCTGCCGGCGCCGGGCGGCCTCGGGCCGGATCCGTTGCTGACCGCGATGGCGCTGGTCAACCAGGCCGAGGTGCTGCTCGGTGAGCTGCGCCGGCGGGACGGGATGAGCACCGACGCGGCGACCGTGGACCGGGCGGTCGGCGTGATCATCGCGCAGCGCGGCTGTGGCGTCCGCGAGGCCTACGACGTGCTCGGCGAGACGGCCCAGCGGCTGGGCCTCGACCGGCGGGCGGTCGCCGACCGTCTGATCAAGGCGGCGGTCCGAAACGCCTGAACGAAACAAGAAGCCCGGGCCACTGGAACGGCCCGGGCTTCTTGGTGACGGTGCTCCCGGCGTACGGGAAACCGAATTTGATCTTTAGGGTTTGTCGTCCTTGCCGACCGCGACCGGCTTGTCGTCGGGGAGCTCGGCGAGCGGGCCCGCGCCGACCTCGCCCGGGACGCCGTCGCTGTTCTCCGCGGCCAGGATGTCGGCCTCGCGCTGGGCCTGGGCCGAGCGCTGGGCGAGCGGGATCTCCGGCAGGAAGAAGACGACGATCAGGCCGATCACCATCACCGCGAGCGCCAGCAGGAAGACCACCTGGGTGCCCTCCGAGAAGCCGACCTTGAACGGGTGGGCGAGCACATCGGTGAGCTTGTTGAGCCATGAGGTGTCGCTCAGGTCGCCGCCGCCACCGCTGGTCGCCTGCTTGAGGAGTTTGGCCTGGTCGGGGTGGCTCTGCAAGGCGGCCTGGAACTGCTGGGTCGAGGCGGCCGACGTGAACGCGGCCCTGATCTTGCCGGGGAGCACGTTGAACAGCACGGACAGGAAGATCGCCGTGCCGAGCGTGCCGCCCATCGAGCGGAAGAACGTCACCGAGCTGGTGGCCACGCCGATCTCCCGCGGGTTCACCGCGTTCTGCACCGCGGTGATCATCGGCTGCATGTTGCCGCCCAGGCCGAGGCCCATCAGCACCATGATCAGCATGGTCTTCCAGAGCGGGGTGTCGGCGCCGATCGTGGCGAACAGCCCGAGCGCCGCCACCATGAGGACGCTGCCGACGATCGGGAAGATCCGGTACCGGCCGGTGCGGGCGATCAGTTGACCGGCGGTGATCGAGCCGGCCATGATGCCGACCACGAACGGGATCAGCTGCAGGCCGGCCTGGGTCGCCGTGGAGCCCTTGACGATCTGCAGGTACAGCGGGACGGTCAGCAGGCCGCCGAACATCGCCATACCGATGATCGAGCTGGAGATCGCGCCGATGCTCACCGTGCGGTTGGAGAACAGGCGCAGCGGCAGCAGCGCCTCGTCCTTGTAGGCGCGCTCGGCGAGGATGAACCCGACGATGCCGACGGCGCCGATGACGTAGCAGAAGATGGCCCGGCCGGAGCCCCAGCCCCAGTCGCGGCCCTGCTCGGCGACGGTCAGCAGCGGCACCAGGCCGACGATCAGGGCGACCGCGCCGGGCCAGTCGATCCGGTGGTTCACCCGGTGGTGCGGCAGGTGCAGCACCCTGGCGACCACGGCCATGGCGGCGATGCCGATCGGCACGTTCAGGTAGAAGACCCAGCGCCAGCCGTCCACCCACAGGATCGTGTCGGCGCCGGCGAAGAAGCCGCCCAGGATCGGGCCGATCACGCTCGCCGTACCGAAGACGGCGAGGAAGAAGCCCTGGTAACGGGCCCGCTCGCGGGGCGGCACGATGTCACCGATGATGGCCAGCGCCAGCGACATCAGGCCGCCGGCGCCGACGCCCTGGATGGCCCGGAACGCGGCCAGCTCGTACATGTTCTGGGACAGGCCGCAGAGCATCGAGCCGACGATGAAGATGCCGATCGCGAACAGGAAGAACGGGCGCCGGCCGTAGATGTCGGACAGCTTGCCGTACAGCGGCGTGCTGATCGTCGACGTGATGAGGAACGCCGTGGTGGCCCAGGCCTGCAGGTTGAAGCCGTGCAGGTCGTCGGCGATGGTCCGGGTCGCGGTCGCCATGATCGTCTGATCCAGCGCGGCCAGGAACATGCCCATCATCAGGCCGCCCAGCACCGTGAGAATCTGGCGATGGGTGAAGTCCGCGGAGCCGGCCTTCGCAGGCGGCGCGGCGGTGGAGGGGTTGCTCACGCGTTCTCCCGTTGAGGTGGCGCGGACGGGATGCGCAGGCGCGCCTCGACCGCGGTGTTGAATTCGATGAAGAGCTCGACGAACGCCTCGACGCGGTCGGCCGGCCAGCTGCTCAGCACCTCGGCGAGGAACGCCTCGCGGGCGTCGTGCAGCTTCCGGCAGGCGGCCAGGCCGTCCTCGGTGATCGCCAGGCGGGAGGCGCGCCCGTCCTCCGGGTCGGCCTCGCGCCGCGCCAGCCCGGCCTTCACCAGCTGGGCGGCCTGGCGGCTGACCGTGGACGTGTCGGCCCGTTTCGCCTCGGCGAGGTCGGTGACCCGCATCGGGCCGCAGAACCGCAGCGGGAACAACAGCATCAAGGCGGAGAACTCCGCACCAAGGTCTCCGCTGTTGAGCATGCCCTTCGCTCGCGCTCCCAGCCGGAAGAACCGCATGAGCTCGTCGGCGAGACGGGCGGTTTCGTTCACATTCGTGCCCTCACGTCTGGGCCGTAGATTGATGCGTGCAGCCTACAACTTGTTGCCTGGTGAAACCATTCGGGCGTGCGGCGTGCGGAAAGTGACGCTTATCGCATCCGCCACACCGTGGTCGCGAGCGACTCGGCTTCCTCCAGCGCGACGGAGACCGGCACGGTGTACTCCGCCACGGGCTCGAAGAGCCGTTCCGGGAAATACCCTCGACCGGGGTCCCCAACCAGGACCAGCCGCTGTTTCCGCCGGTGCTGGCGCAGCCGACGGCTCATCTGCTCGGCGACGGTGGGACTGTAGAAGACGTCACCGGCCAGGATCACGCCGGGGTCGGCCCCGCTGTGGCGCAGAGCGACGTGGTTGGCGGCCGCGTTGCGGTGCGCGGCGGCGACCGCTTCCGGGTCGACGTCGGTCGCGCTGACCGCGGCGGCGCCGGCCAGGGCGGCGGCGATCGCGGCGACGCCGGAGCCGGTGGCGAGATCCTCGACGGTCTTACCGCGGACCGTTTCCGGGTGGTCCAGCACGTACCGGGCCAGGGCCTGGCCGCCGGCCCAGGCGAACGCCCAGAACGGCGGCGGCCGGTCGCTGCGGTAATCCTCCCCGATCAGCTCGAACAGGCCGACCGGGCGATCCACCAGGTGCAGCGAGATCTCGGGCGCGAGCGGTACCGGGAGCAGCTTGGTCGGGAACGGCACGTCCCTATTTGACCGCGACCTCGGTGGCCGGGTGCTGCGCCATCACCAGCTTCGCGCGGTACTCGTTGCGCAACTCGGCGGCCCACGGCTCGTCCTCGTCCTCGAGCAGCGGGCGGGTGGCGAGGAAGGCGGCGGCGGTGAGCGGCTTCACCGCGCGCTCGGCCGGGCGGCCCGCGGCGGCGGCGATCAGCTCGTCGAACCGGGCCACGTCGACCCGGACCCGCTCGGGATCGAGCCGCAGGCGGCCGCGGTGCGCGAGGATGACTGATTCGCGCGGATTGACGCTCGGCTCCAGATGCGTCCGAAGAACCGACAAGTCGGCCTCGACGGACTTCTTGCCCGTACCCAGCAGCTCGGCCAGCTCCGAGATGGACACCTCGCCCCGCAGCGCGAGCAGCGCCAGCAGGTGGCGGGGCCGGTCTCCGCCGAAGTCGGCGCCCGAGAAGCGGACGCCCCGGGTACGGACCTCGACGCGGCCGAAGAGCTGGATGTCGAACATGAATGGAAACTCTGCGTCTGGCAAAGTTGACCGGCAAGGCCCAATGCTAGGGGGCAACTCAACCGAAAGACTGGTGATCGCGGCCGCTTGGCCTCATCCTGCTGTCGGGCGTACCGGCGGAACGGATCCGGGCCGTCGCCGCGGCAGCCTGTTGGTACGGCAAATATCCGTGCTGGTACTCCTTAGACTTCCCGAGGTCCGTTCGGTTTGAAAGGTGGCGCATGAACAACGGCGTAGCGATCAGCGTCCTCGTCGTCGACGGCCACCAGACGTTCGCCGAGCTGCTCGGACACGCTCTGGCGGGCCAGCCGGACCTCGAGTACGTGGGGCACGCGCGGACCGGCGCGGAGGCGCTGCAGCTCTCGGCACAGCTGCGCCCGGACGTGATTCTGCTCGACCCCGATCTGTCCGATGCGGACGGAATAGCCATCGCCGAGCTGATTCGCGTTCGCCAGCCCGACACCCGTGTGGTGATACTCACTGCCAGCGATGAGGGCGCGCTCGTCGGGCGGGCCACCGCGGCCGGCGCGGCCGGTTTCCTCTCCAAGAACGGCGCGCTCGGTGACGTGCTGAACGCGCTGCGCACCGCGCACGGCGGCGGCATGACCGTCTCCACCGACATCCTCGCCCGGCTGCTGCGCAGCACCTCGCCGGCGGTCGCGCCGCGTAGCAGTGGACTCACCGTCCGGGAGGACGAGGTGCTGCATCTGATGGCGGCCGGGTTGGACGCTCGCGCCATCGCCCGGCGGCTCGGCATCAGCCTGCACACGTGCCGCGGCTATGTGAAGGCTGTGCTGGCGAAACTCGGTGCGCACAGCCAGTTGGAGGCGGTCGCGATCGCCACCCGCCGGGGCCTGATCCGGCCCGGCCGGCAATAACGCTAAGTAGTTCTCGGTCGCACTCATCCGGAAGAACTTCAAATACGTACCTCTGCGCGGGGGTAGCCGGGTAGCCGGTGGCAATTTGCGACAGGGGAGAACCGTGGATCGAGCTGCTGACGCCGCGGCGTCCGATGTGGCCGTGGCCGACTCGCGTGGGGACACACTTTATCGACGGCCGGCCGCCAATCCGCCGGCCGAGGCTACTACCGGTGGCTCGTGGTTCACGGAGGGTACCGAGCTTCCGCCGGTGTTCTCCGAGGCCGCGCCGCCGCCCCCGGCCCCGGAGTACGGGCCGGCGACTCCAAGTGGGACAAGCCGGGCATCGTACGGCTTCACGGCGGGTCCGATCTCCCCGGTTCGGCACGGACCGACCTCCGCGCCGCCCGCGCCGGCGCCGCCCCGCCTCGATCCCGAGCCGGCTTCCGGCGCGCTGCGCCGGCCGTCGGGTGAGCATCGGGTCGCCGACCGCTCGCCGTTGCGGGCTCCGTCGGGTGAGCATCGGGTCGCGGATCGCTCGCCGTTGCGGGCTCCGTCGGGTGAGCATCGCGTCGCCGAGCGTTCCGCGTTGAAGGCCCCGTCCGGTGAGCACCGGACCGCCCAGCGGCCGCCGGCCGAGACGCACCCGCCGCGACAGTCACCTACGGTCACCGTCGGGATCGTCCTGCTCGGCCTGTTCGTGCTGGTGCTGGGCTCGATCGCCGGGGTCCTCTACTTCTCCGGCGACGACAACAGCATCAACAGCATGCTGCAACTGGGGGCCGGGGGCGCCAAGGCCCGTACGGTCTCCGCCCCGCTGGACAACCGCGACACGGCGAGCTTCGAGATGCTGGCCGGCGCGACCTCGGTGCACGTCACCATCGGCGAGCTCGGCGACGACCTCTACCGGATCTCCACACCGGACGACGCCGGCATCCTGCCCAGCCCGACGATCCGCGACGACGCCGTGTCGCTGCAGGTCAGCAAGGATGGCAACGGCACCGGCGGGGAGATCGAGGTGGTCCTGGCCGCCAAGGTGCGCTGGCAGCTGCGCTTCGCCGGGTACGCCGAGAAGCAGGTCATCGACGTCAGCGGCGGTCAGGTCAGCGGCATCGAGATGGTCGCCGGCGCCAAGCAGGTGGAGCTCACGCTCGCCCGCCCGACCGGCACCGTGCCCCTGAAGATCAACGGCGCGGTGGACAACCTGGTGCTCAAGTCCCCGGCCGACAACCCGATGCGGATCAAGCTGGGCGGCGGCGCGCGGACCGTGGTGGCCGGCAGCCGCACGCTCAACGACATGGCGGCCGGCTCGACGCTGACCCCGAAGGGCTGGAACACCACCGACCGGTACGACGTGACGGCCGGCGCCCGGATCACCGCGCTCACCGTGGAGAACGCGTGACCCGGGCGGTTTCCCGGTCTTAGGAGAGGACCCGCAGGCGGACCGTCTGCTCCATGCTGCGCAACTGCTCGAGCACGTCGTCGGCGTACGGGCCACCGATGTCGGTGATCAGGTAGCCGTACTCGCCGCGGGTGCTCAGCAGCTGGCCCTCGACGTTGACGTGGTGCTGGGCCAGGATGCTGTTGACCTGGGCCAGCACCCCGGGGGTGTTGATGTGGACGTGCACGATCCGGCTCATGCCGCTCTGCTCGGGCAGCGCGACCCCCGGCAGGTTGACGCTCAGCGTGGTGTTGCCGTCCTGGACGAAGTGGGCCAGCTTGTTGGCCACGAAGTCGCCGATGTCGGACTGCGCCTCCTCGGTCGAGCCGCCGATGTGCGGGGTGAGGATCACGTTCGGCAGGCCGCGCAGCTCGGAGACGAACTCGTCGCCGCGGCCCTTCGGCTCCTTCGGGAAGACGTCCACCGCCGCGCCGGCGATGTGCCCGCTGGTCAGCGCGTCACGCAGGGCGACGTGGTCGACCACGATGCCGCGCGACAGGTTGAGGAACAGCGCGCCCGGCTTCATCCGCTTGAACTGCTCGGCACCGAAGAACCCGGCGTTGCCCGGCCGGCCGTCGACGTGCAGGGTCACCACGTCCGACGTCTCCAGCAGCTCCTCGATCGAGGCGCAGCGGTGCGCGTTGCTCAGCGCGAGCTTGTCGGCCGTGTCGTAGAACGAGACGTGCATGCCGAGGTTCTCGGCGAGCACCGAGAGCTGGGTGCCGATGTTGCCGTAGCCGACGATGCCCAGCCGGCGGCCGCGGATCTCGTGCGCGCCGTCGGCCGACTTGTCCCAGACGCCCTCGTGCATGAGCGCGTTCTTCTCGGTGAGCCGGCGGGTCATCGAGATGATCTCGGCGATGGCGAGCTCGACCACCGAGCGGGTGTTGGAGAACGGCGCGTTGAACACCGCGATGCCGGCCGCCGACGCCGCGTGCAGGTCGATCTGGTCGGTGCCGATGCAGAACGCGCCCACCGCGACCAGGCTGTCGGCCGCCTCGAGGACCTTGGCGGTCACCTTGGTCTTGGACCGGATTCCCAGCAGGTGTACGCCCGGGATGCGCTCGAGCAGCTCGGACTCGTCGAGGGCGTTGCGGACGGACTCGACGCTGTACCCCTCGGCCTCGAGCCGGGACACCGCGTCGCGGTGGATGCTCTCCAACAGCAGGACTCGCACCTTGGCCTGGTCGATCATCATCTTCCGTTCCGTGAGGTTTCGTGGCCGGTCCCGGGCCGCTACGCCGGAGCCCAGACCCACCAGCCTAGTGTGCGGCGGCCCTGGGCCCGGGCGGGTGTGCCCGACCTCCCATCTGGGGAGATGGCCGTGACCGGATCAGAGACGCCCGCGCAGCCACGGGCGGATGGCCTCGGCCGTCGCCCGCTGGAACGCGCGCACCGTGGGGATGCCCGGGGGCGGGGGAAGCCGGTGGATGCGCTCGAACATCCCGGCGATCCCGGCGATCACGTCGGTGACCACGCCCGGGTCGATGCCCTCGAACGCCCGGGCCGGGTCGCCGCCCTTGACGAGCACGTCCAGCCCGAGCAGGAGCCGGTCGAGCCAGGCCGGCCCGACGCAGCCCCACGGCCAGTCGACGATCACGACCCGCCCGTCCGGCCGGATCAGCAGGTTGTCCGCCCGGATGTCGAAATGCACCAGCGTGTCGCCGGTGGCGACGGCGGCGAGCCCGCGGTCAGCGGCGGCCCGCAGGTCGTCGAGGCGCTCGGCGAGCCACGGGTCGAGGTCGGCCGGCGGATCGGCGGCGATGTCGTGCCACCCGGCGAAGTCGCCGGCGACGACCTCGATCGCGGCGGGCGCGCCGGGCACCGGGGACGGGGTGAGCGCGGCGGCGAGCTCGGCGAGGGCGGTCACGGCCGCGTCGAGCTCGCTCTCCACCCAGGGCGTACGCGGGTTGGTGCCCTCGACGTCCTCGAGGATCAGCACGACCCACTCGCCGTCGTCGAAGCCGCCCAGCATCCGGGGGACCGGCGCGTGCTCGGGCATCGCCGAGGTGATGTGCATCTCCTGCCGGGCGAGCTCGGCGGAGCGCGTGTTGACCGCCGGGCTCACCGCCTTGACGAAGGCGCGCCGGCCGGAGTCGGTGACCACCCGGTCGGCGGTGCCCGGGGAGAAGCCCCCGGCCTGCGACGCGGCCGACACCACCCGGCCCCCGATGATCTCCTCGGCCCGGGAGCGGACGGCCTCGGGCAGGTCGCGCCAGCCGATGCGCACTCTCGTCTCCGTCATGAGGCCGATGGTGGCAGACCAGGCAGAGATCGGCGTACCGGTTTTGTCGTACCTTCGGGGTACTACATCTGACATACGGATCTTTTACGTCTGGAGGAGGACGCCTGAATTCTGGGAATCCGCGAGGCTGGGCGGTGGGTCGCTGAGGCAAGCTCGAAGAGGGGTGTCCATGGGGTCGCTTGCTTGGGCTGTCGCGCTGTCTGTGCTGTCCGCGGCGAGCTATGCGGGCGCGGCCGTCGCCCAGGAGAGGCTGGCGGAGAACGGGCACCGCGGCGTGGGCCGCTGGGCGGTCGCCCTGCTGCTCACCGCGAGCGGCGTCGGGCTGCACGTGCTCGCGCTCAACTTCGGCACGCTCGCCGTGGTGCAGGCGCTGGGCACGCTGACCCTGCTGTTCGCGCTGCCGATCTCGGCCCTGCGCTATCGCGTACGGATCAGCGTGCCGGCCTGGATCGACGCCGGGCTGACGGTGGCCGGCCTGGCCCTGATCATGTCGCTCTCGGTGGAGTCGGCCGACCCGGCCCTGCTGACCGAGGACACCGGGCGCTATGTCGCGTTCCTGACCCTGGCCGGCGTGGGCGCGCTGACCACCGCGGCGGCGATCACGCATTCCGCCCGCTGGCGGGCCATGCTGCTGGCCACCGCGGCCGGCATCGCCTTCGGCATCTCGTCGGTGCTGTCCAAGGCCCTGCTCACCGCGTTCCTCCAGGACGGCGCCCGGACGGTCTCGATGTTCCTGGCCGGCATGGTGGTGGTGCTCTCGACCGGCGGCTACCTGCTGGGCCAGCTCTCCTACAAGGGCGCCGGCCTGGCCACGCCGCTGGCCACGGTGAGCGTGGCCAACCCGATCGTGGCGGCCGTCGCCGGCATCGTGCTGTTCGACGAGAGCTTCCGCTTCGGCTTCGCCGGCCGGGTGGTGGTCGCGGTCGCCGCGGTCGTGATGACCCTCGGCGTGATCGGCCTCTCCCGCCGGACGACCTCGCCGGTCTCCGCGTCGGCGTCGGAGTCGGAGTCGGAGTCGGAGTCGCTGGATTTTCCGCACGGTGACCGGCTCCAGGGGGTCGGCGATTTTTAGGGCTAATCTTCGGGTTGTGGAGCAGCGGAAGCGATACACGAGCCTCGGGGCCGCGCTGCTGGCCGCCGGGGTGATGCTGTTCGCGCCGTCGGATGCGGTGAAGAAGGCGGCGCCGCCGGTGGACGCGCGGGTCGCCTGGCCGCGGGCGCAGCGGGCCGCGCTGGCGGCCACGCTCGACGACGGGACGGCGTACACGCCCGTGGTCTTCCTCGACGCTCAGCGCTCGATCGGCACCGCGCCCACCCGGGACGGGCACACGCTGCGCCTCGTGTCGCGGGCGGCCGACGGCAAGGTGCGGGTGATCCGGACGCTGCCGATGAAGCTGAACCCGTCCTTCGAGAGCGCGACGACCGACGGCCAGTCGCTGGTCTGGGCCGAGAGCAGCAAGGCCGGCCAGCAGCTGTGGGCGATGGACCTGCGCGCCGGGACGCCGCCGCACGAGCTGACCGCCGAGATGGGCGACGCGCGGTTCTACCAGTCTCAGTACGACCTGGTGCTCGCCGAGGGCCGGGTGCACTGGGTGGCGGCCGGGGCGCAGGACTCCACCGAGGTGCGCTCGGTCGACCTGCGCGGCGGCCCGGTCGACATCCGCTCCGAGGCCGGGACCTGGGCGCTGTCGGCGTGGCCGTGGCTGACCGACGGGGTGACCGCGGCCGGTGGCGCCACCCGGCTGCGCAATCTGACCACCGGGCAGGACAAGGCGGTGGTCACCAACGGCCGGGGCGTCACCGCGTGCAGCCCGGTGTGGTGCCAGACGGTCGCCTTCAACCGGGACGGTTACCCGCAGATCTCCCTGATGAAGCCGGACGGCTCGGACCGCCGCCTGATCGCCGCCGGCACCGCCGGGACGGTGATCGCCGACACCGCGGTGCTGGACCGGTTCGAGGTGTTCTCCCAGACCACCGCGAACTCCGAGCTGACCGGCCACGTCGACCTGCTGGCGTACGAGATCGACACCCGCTCGACCGTGGAGATCAGCCCGGACGCCACGGACGTCATGTACCGCGCCGGGGTGCTCTGGTGGTCGACCGGCAACCAGGACGAGTTCGTCCGGCACGCGCTGGACCTGCGTACGGTATGACCGTCAGACGGCTCGGGGAAGGGTGACCCGCACGATCAGGCCGCCCTCGTCGCGGGCCTCCGCCTGGACGTCGCCGCCGTGCGCCTTGGCGATCGCCCGGACGATGGAGAGGCCCAGGCCGGCGCCGGGGGAGTGGAGGCGTTCGGCGTTGTATCGGCGGAACGGCTCGAACAGGCCGGGAACCTCGTAGCGGGGGATCACCGGGCCGGAGTTGCTGACCTCGACCACCGCCCAGCCGTCGGGGCGGGTGTAGCTGCGGACCCGCACCCAGCCGTTCGACGGGAGATTGTGCCGTACGCCGTTCTCCACCAGATTCTGCACCAGCCGTTCGAGCAGCACCGGGTTGCCGGCCACGGTCGCCTCGGCCGGCTCGGCGATCACCTTGACCGTGTCGGAGACCGCGACGTGGTCGACGATGTCGGCCAGGTCCACGTACGAGCGCTCGCGGACCGGGCGATCCGACTGGGCGAGCAGCAGCAGGCCGTCGATCAGGCGGCCGTGCCGGTCGTTGATCGCCAGCAGCGTGGTGCCCAGCTGGCGTACCTCCTCGGACGGCGCCTCCCCGGCCAGCGCGACCTCCAGCAGCGTGCGGTTGAGCGTGAGCGGGGTGCGCAGCTCGTGCGAGGCGCTGGCGATGAAGCGGCGCTGCCCGTCGAAGGAGTGGTCGAGCCGGTCGAGCATGACGTCGAAGGTGTCGGCCAGCTCCTTGATCTCGTCCTGCGGGCCGGTCAGCGCTATCCGCTCGTGCAGGCCGCGGTCGGCGTCGGGCGGGGCCTCGGCTATCCGGCGGGCGGTCGCGGTGATCTGGTGCAGCGGCTGGAGCATGCGGCCGGCGATCAGCCAGCCCAGCGCGATCGCCGCCGCGCTCACCACGGCCAGCGCGATCAGGCCCTGGGTGAGCAGGGTGTGCAGCGCGGTGTTCTGGGTGCCGGTGACGACCCGCTGCACGAAGGTTCCGCCGCCCACGTCCGGCGCCGACTCCGGCCCGGCGGTGCCCGCCTCGCCGGCCACCGCGATCGGCAGGCGCTGCTGCACCAGGATGTACGTCGCGCCGACCAGCACCATGCCGGCCAGCACGAACAGGCCGCCGTAGACGAGGGTGAGCCGGGTGCGGACGGTGAGTCTCATGGAATGCGATACCCCACTCCCGGCTCGGTGAGCACCACGGGCGGGTCGCCCAGCTTGCGGCGCAGCTTGAGGATCGTCATGCGGACGGCGTGCGTGAACGGGTCGGCGTTCTCGTCCCAGGCCTTCTCCAGCAGGGCCTCGGCGGAGACCGCGGTGCCGTCGGCGCGCAGCAGCTCGGCCAGCACGGCGAACTCCTTGCGGGACAGCGGCACGTACCGGCCGTCCCGGTGCACCTCGCGGCGGTGCGGGTCGAGGCTGATGCCGGCCCGGCGCAGCACCGGCGGCACCGCCGGGCGGGCGCGGCGGCCGAGCGCGGTGACCCGGGCGGAGAGCTCGCGGAAGGCGAAGGGCTTGGGCAGGTAGTCGTCGGCGCCGAGGGCCAGGCCGTCGACCCGGTCGTCCACGCCGGCCGCGGCCGTGAGCATCAGGATGCGCGTCTCCGACCCCTGTTTCGCCAGGTGGCGGCACACGTCGTCGCCGTGCACGGCGGGCAGGTCGCGGTCGAGCACCACCACGTCGTAGTCGTTGACGTCGACGCGTTCCAGGGCGGCCGCGCCGTCGTACGCGATATCCACCGCGTGTGCCTCGTGGCGCAGGCCCTGCGCCACCGCGTCGGCGAGCAGCGGCTCGTCCTCGACCACCAGGATCCGCATGCACCCATCCTCCTCCGGGCGCGTGTCACCTCGGCGTCACGTTTTTCGCTGACGGCCAGGAAACAGGGCGATCGGTCTACTTCTCCCCGAGACAGCTGAGGAAGGAGAAACCGATGCGAACCCGTACGGTCGCGGTGGTCCTGCTGGCATTGGCCCTCGGGCCGGCCGCGTGCGCGCGCTCCGGGACGAACGACCCGCAGGTGGCCAGCGCGCAGACCGCCAAGCCCAAGGCCACCACCAGCGCGAGCGCCAGTGCGGCGGCGCCCGACCCGGACGCCCCGCTGAAGTTCTCGAAGTGCATGCGGGACCACGGCATCTCGTGGTTCCCGGACCCGAGCGACGGCAAGATGTCGGTGATGATCCCGAAGGGTCAGGACGCGAAGAAGCTGGAGGCGGCCCAGGAGGCGTGCAAGCAGTACATGCCGGATGGCGGCGAGATGCACAAGCCGAGCGCCGAGGAGCTTCAGGAGGCCCGGGACATGGCCAAGTGCATGCGGGAGAACGGCGTACCGAACTTCCCCGACCCCAACCCGGACGGCGGGATCTCGATCGACCCGAAGAAGCTGGGCACTGGGCCGGACGACCCGCTCTGGAAGAAGGCGGAGAAGGCCTGCGAGCAGTACGCGCCCAAGGGACACGTGCAACAGGGCGCCGTCGGCGGCACCACGAACCTGGGACGTGCCGGATGAGCGCGCGACGCACGGCCGGCGTGATCGCCGGAGTGGTGACGGCCGGGGCGGTGGCGGCCGCGGTCACCGTCTTCAACCTGCCGGACGCGGAGAGCGGCAGCAACAGCGGCACGACCGGCACGGGGGTGACGAACACAGCCGACATCGCCAAGGAGACGCTGATCGACCGGGAGTCGCACGACGGGACCCTCGGCCACGGCGCCACCGTCACGCTCGGCTCGAAGGGCGGCGGCACGGTCACCTGGCTGCCGGCCGTCGGCGCGACCGTGAGCCGGGGCAAGGCGCTCTACAAGCTCGACAACAAGCCGGTGGTGCTGCTCTACGGCAGCCTGCCCGCCTACCGGATGCTGCGGAGCGGGATGAAGGGCGCGGACGTCAGGCAGTTCGAGAAGAACCTGTGGGCGCTCGGCTACCGCGGCTTCACGGTCGACGACAAGTACACCGCGTCGACCGCCGCCGCGGTCAAGGACTGGCAGGACGACCTCGGCCTGAGCGAGACCGGCACGGTGGACACCAGCCAGATCTGGTACGCCCCGACGGCGGTCCGGGTCGACTCGGTGAGCTCGGAGAACGGCGCGAGCGTCCAGCCCGGCGTGGAGATCCTCAAGTACACCGGCACCGCGCTGGTCGCCACGGTCGACCTGACCATGGACGCGCAGCGGCTGGCCGTCCAGGGCGCCGCCGTACGGATCGAGATGCCGGACGGCCGGACGGTCCCCGGCAAGATCGTCAAGGTCGGCACCACGGTGCAGAAGGGCCAGGGCGACGAGCCGGACACCACGCTGATCGAGGTGACGATCGCGTTCGCCGGCGCGCCCAAGGGCCTGGACGACGCGGCGGTCACGGTCGACTTCACCGCCGGCGAGCGCAGGGACGTGCTCACCGTGCCGGTCGCGGCGCTGCTCGCGCTCGCCGAGGGCGGCTACGGCGTGCAGGTCGTCGACGGCGCCACTACGAAGATCGTCGCGGTGCGGACCGGGCTCTTCGCCGGCGGCAAGGTCGAGATATCGGGGGACGGCCTGGCCGCGGGGATGAAGGTCGGGATGCCGCTATGACCGAGGTGATCGAGCTCTCCGGCGTCACCAAGATGTATCCGGGCGGGGTCACCGCGGTGCGCTCGGTCGACCTGGCCGTCGAGTACGGCGAGCTGGTCGCGATCGTCGGCCCGTCCGGGTCGGGCAAGTCCACGATGCTGCACCTGATCGGCACGCTGGACCGCCCGTCCCGGGGGACCGTGCGGATCGACGGGCACGACGTGGCGACGCTCTCCGACCGGCAGCTGTCGGCGTTGCGGGCGCGCCGGATCGGCTTCGTCTTCCAGCAGTTCCACCTGGCACCGGGGCGGAGCGCGGTCGCCAACGTGGCCGACGGGCTGCTGTACGCCGGCGTACCGCGCAAGGAGCGGGAGTGGCGCGCGGAGGCCGCCCTGGTCCGGGTCGGGCTGGGTGACCGGCTCACGCACCGCCCGCACCAGCTCTCCGGCGGCGAGCGCCAGCGGGTCGCCATCGCCCGCGCGGTGGCCGGCGACCCGGCCGTGCTGCTCGCCGACGAGCCGACCGGCAACCTCGACTCGGTCTCCGGGGCCGGGGTGGTCGAGTTGCTGCGCGAACTGAACGACGCCGGGACAACGGTCCTGGTCATCACCCACGATCACGAGATCGCCGACAGCCTGCCGCGACAGGTCCCGATGCGGGACGGGGAGGTGATACGAGATGTCGGATATGTCGCTTAAATCGGCACGACTCCGCGGGCCGGACCTGCTGCGGCTCGGCGGCACAGGGCTGCGCGCGAGACCGCTGCGCGCGGTGCTCTCCGCCCTGGGCATCGCGATCGGGATCGCGGCGATGACCGCGGTGGTCGGCATTTCCGCGTCCAGCCAGGCCGACCTGGATCGCGCGCTGGCCGCGCTCGGCACCAACATGCTGACCGCCTCGCCGGGGCAGACCATGTTCGGCAAGACCGCGACGCTGCCGGACGACTCGGTCGCGATGGTCCGGCGGATCGGGCCGGTGCTGTCCGCCACGGCGACCGGTTCGCTCGACCGGGTGCACGTGTACCGCACCGACAAGATCCCGTCCGGGCAGACCGGCGGGATCGGCGTCCTGGCCGCGCAGCTCGACCTGCTCAAGACGGTCGGTGCGAAGCTGAGCAGCGGGACCTGGCTGAACGCGGCGACCGCCCGCTACCCCGCCGTGGTGCTCGGCTATGACACCGCGCGGCGGCTCGGGAACGTGCCGGCGGTCTGGCTGGCGGGCCGCTGGTGGACGGTGATCGGCGTGTTGAACAAAGTGCCGCTCGCGCCCGAACTGGACTCGGCCGTTCTGGTGGGCTGGTCGGCCGCGGGCACCTACCTGGGGTTCGACGGTCATCCGACCACGCTCTACACCCGGTCGGTCGAGTCCCAGGTAGAGGCGGTCCGGGCCGTGCTGGCCGCCACCGCGAATCCGGAGAATCCGAACGAGGTCAAGGTGTCCAAGCCGTCCGACGCGCTGGCCGCGAAGCGGACCACCAACGCGACCTTCACCGCCCTGCTGCTGGGGCTGGGCGCGGTGGCGCTGCTGGTCGGCGGCATCGGGGTGGCCAACACGATGGTCATCTCGGTGCTCGAGCGGCGCGGCGAGATCGGCCTGCGGCGCTCGCTGGGGGCCACGAAGGGACAGATCCGGGTGCAGTTCCTCACCGAGGCGCTGCTGTTGTCGCTGCTGGGCGGTGCCGGCGGCGTCCTGCTCGGCTATCTGGTGACCGGTGCCTATTCGACCACGCAGGGCTGGCCCACGGTCGTGCCGCTGTGGGCGCTGGCCGGCGGCGTCGGGGCGACCGTCGTGATTGGAGCGGTGGCCGGCCTTTACCCGGCCATCCGGGCGGCCCGGCTGGCTCCCACCGAAGCGTTGGCCGCGGCGTGACTCCTAGGGTCTGTGTCGAAGTGGGAGACGGGCTGCGGCGTGGCCCAGACGACACCTGGACCTCGCCTCGCTCCGGCCCCCACTTCGACACAGACCCTAGGCCGTTCGGCCGCCCGGTGCGGCCGAACGGTCGAATCATTCGTGTCGATGGGCCCTCTATTTTCATCGTTATCACCAACGGAGGTGGCCCGTGGGGCGGGTGCTCGTGGTGGAAGACGATGACCGGATCGCCGGGCTGGTGACGCGGGCGCTGCGGGCCGAGGGGCACGCCGTCGACCGGGCCGCGACCGGCGGCGACGCGCTCGAGGCGGCCCTCGCGACCGACTTCGACCTGATCTTGCTGGATCTCATGCTGCCCGACGTCGACGGCACGGCGGTCCTGGACGAGGTCGTCCGCGCCCGGCCCGAGCAGCGGGTGTTCGTCCTGTCCGCGGTGCCCGAGATCGGCGCCCGGGTGGCCTGCCTGGAGGCCGGCGCAACGGATTTCCTCGGCAAGCCGTTCGCCGTCGCCGAGCTGGTGGCCCGGGTGCGCACCCGGATGCGGGCGCCCGCCCCCGGCGCGCATCGGCGCTGGCTGGCGATCGGCCTGGTCCGGCTGGATCTGCGGCTGCACCGGGTGCTGGTCGGCGGCCGCGAGATCGACCTGTCCCAGCGCGAGTACCTGCTGCTGCGGCACCTGATGGAGCGGGTCGGCCAGGCGTGCACGCGGTCCGAGCTGCTGGCCGACGTGTGGGGCATGATGTTCGACCCGGGCAGCAACGTCGTCGACGTCTACGTGCGCCGGCTGCGCAGCAAGCTCGACGACCCCGATCGCGTGGAGACGGTGCGCAATGTCGGCTACCGCTTCGTCCCGAGTTAACCCGCTGCTGATCCCCCTCCTGGTGCTCGCCGGGCTGCTCAACCTGGTGCTGATGTACCTGCTGCCGGGCGCCGAGACCATCCCGTTCCACCTGGTCTGGATCGGGCTCTCGGTGGCGTACGGCCTGGTCACCTGGCCGCTGCGGCCGATGCTCGCGGTGCTCGGGCTGGTCGCGGTGACCACCGGGTTCGTGCTGGTCCACCACGCCGAGACGGGGGCGATCGGCTGGGAGGAGACCACCGAGGTCCCGCTGATGACCGCGGTGTTCGTGGTCATGGTCTGGCACGTCCGCCGCCGTCAGCAGATGACCGCGGAGATGGCCCGGCTGGCCGAGGCCGAGCGCCGGCGCGCGGAGGCGCGGGACCATTTCGTCCGGCTCGCCTCGCACGAGCTGCGCACCCCGATCACGGTCGCCCGCGGCTACGCCGAGCTGCTGCGCTCGGTCGCGGTGGACCCCACGGTGATCGCCGACAGCTCGATCGTGCTGGAGGAGCTCGACCGGCTGGCCGGCATCACCCACCGGCTGGTGACGCTGGTCCAGCTGGAGGGTGCCGACGTACGGCAGGTCGACGACGTCGACGCCGCGCTGGTCGCCATCGTCGAGCGCTGGAAACCGGCCGCCGACCGGAAGTGGCGGGTGTCCTCGTCGATCGGCCGGGCCTCGTTCAACCCCGAGCGGCTCAAGGCCGCGGTCGACAGCCTGGTGGACAACGCGATCAAGTTCACCGACCTCGGCGACGAGATCTCGGTGGAGGGCACCGGCACGCCGGACACCTGGACGATCACCGTCGCCGATTCGGGGCCGGGCATCTCGCCGGACAGCCTCACCCGGATCGCCGCGCTGGGCGCCGCCAGCCTGGGCGTCACCGCCTCGGGCACCGGCCTGGGCCTGGCCACGGTCAGCGCCGTGGTCCGCTCGTGGAACGGCCGGCTGGACATCACCGTGCCACCCGCCGGCGGCACGGTGGTCCGGATGGAGTTCCCGCGGCAGGCGGACATCCATGACGGTCACATGACAGTCCTGTCATGACCGCGTCACGCAACGTATCGACGGACCCATCATCGGCCTGATGCCCGGCGGTCCCGCCGGCGCTTCACGCGTGGGAGGTGGGGTCCGATGCGGGATCGACGGTGGCGCGGGATCGCCGGGATGTCGGTCATTGCGGTCGTCGTCGCCCTGCTGCCTCCGGTGGCGCTCGCCCGGCCCGCGGCGGCCGCGACCGCCTGCCCCGCCGGCGGCTGCGCCGTCACGGTCGACGTGCGGGACTATCCGACCGCCCAGCCGCTGGACAACTTCAACTACCTGATCAACGTGGACAACACCAGGCTGCCCGGTGATCCGCTCGCGCTCAGCACCGAGAGCAACAGTCCGGTCGTGGCCGAGGGCAACCAGGACCGCACCACGGTGCACCTGCCGGCCGGCCGCTACCTGATCTCGGCGCGGGCGCTGGACCACAAGATGTGGGGCGCCTACCTGACGCTGCCGAACCCGGCCACCGCCGACGGCTCGGCCACCGCGCGCATCGACCTCACCGTGGCCAGCGACGAGCACCCGCTGCCGCTCGGCAAGATCCGGGTCTTCGTCTTCGACGACAACGCGTGGACCAACGGGGCGCCGGACACCGAGGAGGCCGGCATCGACGGCTTCACCGTGGACCTCAAGGAGCAGACCCAGAGCGACGTCACGGTGGACTACCACAACAAGCCGTTGTGCGGCGGGCACTGCAGCACCGACGGCGACGGGTTCGCGCAGATCAACGACCTCGGCCCAGCCACGTACTACATCGAGGTGCACCCGCCGGACAAGCCGTGCAACGCCGACCCGGACAGCCGCTGGCATCAGACCACCACCATCGACGGCGGCCTGCAACTGCTGGCGCCGGTCGAGGAGGGCAGCGACGGCACCGGCGCGCCCGGCGAGCAGCTGTGGGAGCCGCCCAACGTACGTACGGCATATTGGTTTGGATTTGCCTGTTCGCCGCAGCCGTTCGCGGGGAGCGGGACCGGCGAGATCACCGGGCAGGCCCGGAACTGGGTGGAGTGGGCGCCCTACACCACCGGCACCTACAACGACCCGGTGGAGAACCCGTTCGTGGCGCTCTCCGACTCGACCACCGACCGGACCGTCTACGTCGGCCAGGGCGACGGCGCGGGCAACTTCGACATCCAGAACGTCCCGGCCGGCACCTACAACCTGGCCATCTGGGACGAGCAGCTGAGCTACATCATGCGGTTCAAACCGGTGACCGTGGCCGCCGGGCAGACCGTCGACGTGAACGACACCGGCGACGACGGGCAGACCGGGATCGGGGTGTCCCGCTGGTTCGGCTGGCTGGACGGGCACGTCTACAAGGACACCAACGGCAACGGCAAGCTGGACCCCGGCGAGCCGCTGATCGCCAACACGGACATGGACCAGCGCTGGCGGGACGGCTCGATCAAGGAGGCCACCTTCACCGACGCACACGGGTATTACCAGTACCCGACCGCCGAGGGCGGGCCGCTCGGCCGGTGGTTCATCAACGAGCAGGGGTTCGCGCGGTTCTCCGCGTACCCGGGGCCGTCGGTGCACGACGAGCACACCGGCGCGGTGACGCCGTCCTGCTCGGCCACCCCGCCCGCGAACCCGTGCATCCCCACCGACCAGGGCGGCGGCCTGCTCACCAACCAGAAGCTGCTGGAGGGCCACCGGGCCACGGTCGACTGGGGCAAGCGGGACTATCCGGCCGGCACGCCCGGCCAGATCGTCGGCATCACCTACTTCGCCACCACCCGCAACGAGTTCGACGCCCGCTTCCAGAACCACGAGGACTACGAGCCGGCCATCCCCGGCGTCACGGTCTACCTGGAGGGGCCCGGCCCGGACGGCGTGCCGAACACCGCCGACGACGTGGTGCTCAACAAGTACGTGACCGACAAGTGGCAGCAGCCGGACGCGAGCCAGGACCCGCAGCAGCCGGCCGGCAACACGTTCACCCAGAACTGCAACCCGATCCGGGACTTCTCCGGCGCCGACATCACCGGCCAGTTCAACGCGCGGATCGGGCCGAACTGCCTCGAGGTGCCGCTGGCCGGCCAGCCCACCAAGGACGGCGCCTTCGACGGCGGGTACGCGTTCAGCGACTACTGCCCGGGCGGCTACGACCTGGCCGCCGACAACGGTACCTGCGTCGGCGGCGGGGACCCGCAGCCGCTGGTGGCCGGCACGTACCTGACCCATGCCGTGATGCCCACCGACGGAACCGACAATCGCGCCTGCGGTACGGCGGTCAGCTCGGCCAAGGGCAGCATCCCCGGCGGCGGCGCCGGCTGCCTCTACCGGCCGGTCCGCGAGGAGGACGTCAACGTCGACCTCGGCAACAGCTTCACCCCCGCGATCCCGCCGCCGCCGTGCGCCGGCGACGACCACGTCATCGACCAGTCGACCCTGACCCCGCGCAGCATCTACTACGGCGTGGCCGGCGCGCACGCGCCGCTGTGCGACAAGCGCCTGGTGGTGCTCACCAACGGACAGAACGCCAACGCCGACTTCCACCTGATGACCAACTACCGGACCGACCCCAACGGCGCCGACCCCGCCGACCACCGGGTCGGGGACGTGGCGGTGCCCGGTCGCTTCGTCGGGCAGGTCTTCGACGACATCTACTTCGAGCGCAACCCGAAATCGCCGTGGTACGGCGAGCCGCGCCCGATCGCCGGCATCCCGGTCGGCATCTACGCCCGGGTGGACAACGACGAGAACAACTGGCGGCTGCTCACCACCGTGACGACCAGCCCGGACGGGTCGTTCGAGGCGCTGCTGCCGTCCACCGAGACGTTCAACTGCCCGATCCCGCAAGGGCCGTGCCCCGGCATGTACCTGGTGAAGGTGGACGACCCGGGCAGCAAGGCGCACCCGAACGCGAAGTACAACCCGAACCTGCTGACCGCCACCACGCCGGCCGAGGCGTGGCCGGGCCTGACCACCCAGCTCGACCTGCCGCTCGACCCGATCTCCGGGACCGCCTGCGAGGACCCGGCCGTGCCGGCCCGGCCCGAGCTGCTGCAGGTCTCCAGCCCGGTGGTGCCCGCGACCGGCAGCCGGCGGATCACCGTGCAGGCGGACTTCATCGGGGCGGCCGGCGCCGGCGTACGCGCGACCCTGACCGACGACCGCGCCGGGCAGGTGCAGACCCTCACCCCGGCCAACGGCGGCATCGTGAGCTGGACGCCGGGCAGCGGCGCCACCCCGGACACCATCGTGCTCAACGTCCCGGCGCTCAGCGCCACCTTCCGGCCTGGGCCGAAGCAGCTGACCATCACCACGGCCAACGCCAGCGGCGGGGTGTCCAGCGTCAACGGCCTCACCCTGCACGTACTGGGCACCAACGGCACGGTCGCCTACAACCCGCCGGTGGTGAACGTCCCGGCGCCGGCGACCAACGCGCACGCCCTGCAGAACGCGATCGACGCGGCGGCGGCCGGCAGCCTGCTGGTGCTCTCGCCCGGCGTCTACAACGAGAACCTGCTGCTCTGGAAGCCGCTCAAGCTGCAGGGCCGCGGCCCGGGCGGGATCGTCGCCTCGCACGAGCTGCAGTCGCGCGACCCGGAGGACCCGCGGTTCAACATCCCCGGCACGGTCATCGACGGCCGGTACTTCCTGCAGAACGCCGACGCCTACGACGCCTCGGTCGCCGCGCACGCCCCGTACGCAGGGGTGAGCACCGCCCATCCGGTGCTGCGCGGCGCCGACATCACCGTGCTGGCCAAGACCACCACGGCGTACGACCTCGGCGGCGGCGCGAACGCCTCCTTCAACCAGGCCCGGATCGACGGCGTCGGCCTGACCACCGGGCAGGGCGAGGGCGCCGGCGGCATCCAGCTCCAGGCGTCGATCAACAACATCCAGCTGACCAACAACGTGCTGGAGAACAACGGCGGCGTGGTCGCCGGCGGCATCGGGGTCGGCCAGCCGTACGACGACGGGGTCAACCACAACTACAACGTGCGGATCGCGAACGACCGGCTGATCGGCAACGGCGGCCTCACCCAGGCCGGCGGCGTCGGGATCTTCAACGGCGCCAACGCGTACGAGGTGGCCGGCAGCATCGTCTGCTCGAACTTCAGCGTCAACTACGGCGCCGGCGTCTCGCACATCGGGCTCAGCCCCGGCGGCCGGATCCACGACAACCAGATCTACTACAACGACTCGGTCGACTCGGGCGCCGGCCTGGCCATCGAGAGCGAGCTGCCGGTCGGCGGCGGGTCGCTCGGCGCCGGCACCGGCCCGGTCGACGTGGACCGCAACCTGATCCAGAGCAACTACTCGGGCGACGACGGCGGCGGCATCTTCGTGCTGGACGCGCTCACCGCCGCGATCAACGTACGGAGCAACCTGATCGACAACAACGGCGCGGCGGACCTCGGCGGCGCGGTCGCCCTCGACGACGCCTCCAACGTGCGCCTGGTCAACAACACGGTGGCCAACAACGTGTCGACCGGGTCGTCCGAGGACTCGGACGGCAAGCCGCACTCCGCCGGGCTTGTCTCCGAGGCCAACGACCCGCTGTTCCAGGCCACGCTGCCGGCCGGCGCGCCGGACTTCTCCCGGCCGGCGGCGCTGTTCAACAACATCTTCTGGAACAACGACGCGTTCACGCTGAGCTCGACCGGCCCGGGCGCGACCCTGGTCGACCGCGGGTTCATCGACTTCGAGGTGCACGGGACGCTGCGCAACGCCGACACCTTCACCCCGCGGTACTCCGACCTGACCAACGGGCAGAACCTCGGGCCGGACGGCGTGCTGCGGGCGGTGCCCGGCGGCCAGGGCAACCTGATCGGCGCCAACCCGGGCTTCGTGGCGCCGTTCGTGGACGAGCTGACCGTCTCCGGCTCCCGGCTCGACCCGCAGACCGCGGCGGTCACCATCACCGGGCAGGACCCGCCGGTCGGGCTCACCGGCGACTACCACCTCGCGGCCGGCTCGGCCGTGGTGGACCGCGGCGTGCGCTGCTCGAACACCCCGGTACCGGCCAACCTGATGCCCTGCGGGGCCGTCGCGGTGGCGGCTCCCACCCTCGACATCGACGACCTGCCCCAGCCCAACCTCAGTTCGTTCCGGTTCACCACGCCGTGGGAGCTCGGCGCGGACGAGCGGCCCGGCCTGCCGGTGCCGCTGCCCAACCTGGCTGTCAGTCCGAGGAGGCCGTAGTGACCACTCGCCGGGACTTCCTTTACGGCGTGGCCGGCACGCTCGCCGTCGGCGTACTCGTCGGCGACACCGGGTCGGCCGCGGCGGCCACCACCGGGGTGTCGCTGGTCGCCACCGACGGCTACATCTCGGTGCCCGGCCGGGAGGGCAACCCGCTCTACGTCTTCGGGTTCGTGCGGGTCGACCCGGCGCTGACGGTCGCTCAGCTGGAGAGCACCTACAAGGGCCACGCGCAGCACACCGCGCCGACCCTCGACCTCCGGCAGGACGACGACATCAAGATCACGCTGACCAACCTCGGCTTCGTGCAGCGGCCCGACCTCGTCGACTCGCACACCGTGCACTGGCACGGGTTCGACCTGCCGACCCCGCTCAACGACGGCGTGCCCGAGGTCTCGGTCGCGGTGCCGGTCAACAAGCAGTTCACCTACTTCTACCGGCCGCACCGCGAGGGCACGTACATGTACCACTGCCACTTCGAGGACGTCGAGCACGTGCAGATGGGGATGACCGGCGTCGTCTTCGTCCGGCCGCGGCAGGACGGGACCGCGTTCGGCGGCTTCACCCGGTTCGCCTACAACGACGGCGACGGCTCGACCGGCTACCACCGGCACTTCGCGATCCTGCTGAACGAGCTGTGGCGGGATTTCCACGACGGGGACCGGGACATCCAGGAGACCATCCCGACCGACTACGACCCGCACTGGTTCACGCTGAACGGGCGTACCTATCCGCAGACCACGCTGCCCAACGACGACCCGGCGCTGCCCGCGGCGCTGCGGATCGGCACGCCGAACCCGAACTACGACGACGCGGTCGACCACAGCCAGCCGAACTCGGCGCTGATCCAGGTCAACCCGGGGGAGCGGGTGCTGCTGCGGCTGGCCAACCTCGGCTACCAGCAGCACAGCATGCAGCTGCCGGGCATCCCGCTGCACGTGATCGGGCAGGACGCGGCGCCGCTGCGGGCCGCCTCGTACTGGACCAACACCCTCTACCTCGGGCCCGGCGAGGCGCGCGACGTGCTCTTCGACGCGCCCGCCTACGACCCCGCACGACCGTCCGGCTCGGACACCTGGGGTGCGTACAACGTCTATTTCTTCAAGAACCGGGACTGGCGCAGGCTGCAGAACTTCGCCTCCCCGGCGCCGGGACCGGGCGGCATGATGACCGAGGTCCGGGTGTACGCCCCGGCCCGCCCCCTGCCCGCACAGACCGTCGTGAGCCAGACCTATGTCTGAGGGGGCCAGAATGAGGTTCGCGGCCGTATCGCTGCTCGTCGCAGCCGGCTGTCTGTTCGTGCCGGGCCGGGCCGCCGCCATCCCGCCCGACGCGCCCCCGACCGGCATGGTCTGCACGCCGGGCACAGTTGCCGGCTCGACGCACACGTTCAACCTGACGGCGCAGACCGGCTACATCGACACCCCGGACGGCAACAGCGTCTTCATGTGGAGCTACGCCGAGGCGGGCGGGCACTTCCAGAGCCCGGGCCCGGTGCTGTGCGTGACCCAGGGCCAGACCGTGGTGGTCAACCTGACCGACAACCTGCCCGAGCCGGCCTCGATCGTCTTCCCCGGACAGGACGCGGCGGTGACCGCCTCCGGCGGCGCCGCGGGCCTGCTCACCACCGAGGCCGCGGCCGGCGGCGGCACGGTCCAGTACTCGTTCGTGGCCGGCAGCCCCGGTACCTACCTGTACGAGAGCGGCACCGACATCGCCAAGCAACTCGAGATGGGCCTGTACGGCGCGCTGATCATACGGCCCGCCGCCGGGCCCGGCTACGCGTACGGGACGAGCACCGCCTTCGACCCGTCCCGGGAGTACCTGCTGCTGCTCAGCGAGATCGACTCCGACCTGCACCACGCCGTGGAGACCGGCGCCGCGTACGACGTGAACGCCCGCCGGGACCGGTACTTCGCGGTCAACGGCCGGGAGTTCCCGGACACCATCCAGGACAACGGCTCCTCGCTGCTGCCCAACCAGCCGTACGGCGCGCTGGTCCGGATCCAGCCGACGACTTCGACCACCGCCCCGGCCCTGATCCGCATGATCAATGTGGGCGCGCTGAACCACCCGTTCCACCCCCATGGCAACCACACCACCCAGATCGCCCAGGACGGCCGCCTGCTGCCGGCCCCGGTCGAGCATTTCGGCGAGACCATCGCGGCCGGCCAGACCCTGGACTTCCTGCTCCGCTGGGACGACCAGGACAACTGGGACCCGTCGACCAACCCGCTGCCGGTGCCGCCGCCCAACTACCGGGACGTCTTCTTCAAGGACAGCAACACCTGGTACGCCGGCAGCCCGTACCTGGGCCGCAAGGGCATCCTGCCGACCGGCGTGGTCAGCCAGAACATCTGCGGCGAGTGGTACTTCCCCTGGCACAGCCACGCGCTCAACGAGTTCACCAACTACGACCAGGGCTTCGGCGGCATGGCCACGCTGCTGCGGGTCGACCCGCCCGGCGGCTGCTTCGCGGCGCCCACCTCGGCCACCCCGCTCGGCAGCGTGCTGAAGTCCGGCACGGTCACCGGGCTCGCCGCCGACGACACCAGCTACTACGCGGTCAACCCGCGCACCACCACCCGGCCGTCCGCCACCACGGCAGCGCAGACCTCGATCACGGTCGCCTCGGCCACCGGGTTCCCGGCCACGAACGGCTACTACGTACGGATCGACAACGAGGTCCTGCGGGTCACCGCCGGCGCCGGCACCGCGACCTGGACCGTGCAGCGCGGCCAACTCGGCACCACCGCGGCCACGCACGCGAGCGGCGCCGTGGTCAGCGCGCTGGCCACCGACCTCACCGCCGGGTTCACCGGCGTCCCGGCCGGATCGCAGCACCTCAGGGTGACCTACAAGGGCGCCAACTGCGCCACCACGACCGCCACCACGTG
Organism: Actinoplanes subtropicus; assembly: GCF_000721705.1. Classification (GTDB taxonomy): domain Bacteria; phylum Actinomycetota; class Actinomycetes; order Mycobacteriales; family Micromonosporaceae; genus Actinoplanes; species Actinoplanes subtropicus. The sequence goes on along the minus strand of NZ_JOJL01000023.1, from coordinate 113,219 downwards.
CACGGCGCTCACCACCAACCTGCCGCAGCAGACCGTGAAGATCTGCGACTGGACGGTGGGCGGCGCGGCCGGCTGCTCGACGCCGGCCTCGCCGGGCTGGGTGACCCTGCCGGCCCCGCCGGCGCAGCCGCAAGGCGTCGGCTCCACCGAGGTCGGCGCGACCTGGACACTGCCGAGCGCGGCGGCCTACCTGAACGCCGGGCAGGTCCGGGTGCTGGTGCACACCGAGCGGTACACGTCCCCCGCCCCGGCAGCGTTCTCCACCTGGGGAAACCTGCTGGCGCTGAGCTACGACGCCCCTTAGGAGACGGTGATGCACGTACGCAAGGGCGCCCTGGTGCTGGCGCTCGTGGCAGTCGGGGTCTGCGCCCCGAGCCCGGCGTCGGCCGCGCCCGTGACGATCACCCTGTGCGCGCTGCCGGGCACGGCCACCATGGCCGGCGGCGCGAACGTCCCGATCTGGGGCTTCGCCACCGGCTGCGCCAACCCCGGCCTGCCCGGTCCGGTGCTGTCGGTCACCGTGGGCGACACGGTCGCGATCACGGTCACCAACGCGCTGCCGGCCGGCCACCCGCTCACGTTCGAGGCGCCCGGCATCACCTTCGACCCGGGGCCGGACTCGGCGCCGCCCGGCGGGACGGTGACCCGCACGTTCACCGCGAGCGCGCCCGGCACGTACCTCTACCAGAGCGGCGGGGACGCGGGCCGGCAGGCGGCGATGGGCCTCTCCGGCGCGCTGATCGTCCGGCCGGCGACCGCGCCGACCGACTACGACGTGGAGGCGCCGCTCGTGCTGAGCGCCGTCGACCCCGCCTTCAACGCCGCCCCGGAGACGTTCGACATGCACGCCTATCGGGCCACCTACTGGCTGATCAACGGCAAGTCCTATCCGGACACCGCGCCCGGCATCACGGCCGCCGGTGGGCAGCGGGTGCTGCTGCGTTACCTGAACGCCGGCTACGACAACACCACGATGACGATGCTTGGCATGCACGGGCGGGTGGTGGCGCGGGACGCCCGGCCGGTGGCGGGCGCGCTGGACGTGACCGCCGAGACCATCCCGGCCGGCGCCACCGAGGACGCCATCGTGACCGTTCCGGCCGGCGCCGGGCCGAGCCCGCACGGCTTCCCGCTCTACAACCGCCAGCAGCACCTCACCAACGGCCCGCAGACCGCGACCGGCCCGGCCCCGGCCACCGGTGGCGGCCCACTGAAGACCACCACTGAAGACCACCACTGAAGACCACCACTGAAGACCACCACTGAAGACCACCACTGAAGACCACCACTGAAGACCACCACCGAAGAGAACAGCTAGGAGACATCGTGAAGCGCCTGGTGAGCCTCCTGGCCGGAGTGGTGGTAGCCGGGGCCGGCCTGTGGGTCTGGCACCTGGCCCGGACCCCGGCCGGCCCGGATGCCCCCGTACCGGTGCCGGCCGGCTGGGCCCGCCCGGCGGTGGCCGCCGACGACCTCGGCCAGGCCAGCGGCGTGACCATCACCCGGGTCGCGGTGACCGGCGGCGGCGGGCTGGTCGACCTGCGGTTCCGCGTGGTCGACCCGGATCGGGCGCACGCCCTGCACGACGCGGCCACCCCGCCGGCGGTGGTCGACGAGAGCTCCGGCCTGGTGGTGCACGACCTGCTGATGAACCACGAGCACAGCGGGGACTTCCGGGCCGGCGTCACCTACTACCTCGTGTTCAACAACCCGGGCAACTGGGTGCGGCGCGGCGCCCGGGTCACGGTGCTGCTGGGGAACGCGCAGGTAGAGCATGTTCGCGTGGTCTGAGGGCTGGCTGTATCCGGGCCTGCTCGCCGGGCTCGCCGGCGGGCTGCTCCTCGGGTTCGTCGCGCTGTCCGGGCCCGCCCGCCGGTTGGTGCTCACCTACGCGGCCGGCTCGGGCGCGCTCGCCGCGGTGGCGGGCGCCGCGCTCGGCCGGCCGTGGCCGGTGGTCGCCGGACTGGCCGTGCTGGCCGGCGTGGCTCGCGACCGGTCGTGGTGCTGGTTGCCGGTCGCCGCGGCCGGGCTCGCGGCGGTGCTCGCGGTGCTGGAACCGGCCACGGTCTTCGTCCCGCTGGGTGGCCTGGCGGCGTACGCGATGGTCCGCCACGAGGGCGCGGCGGTGCGGGATCGCGCCGCGCCCCTCGTTGCGGTGGCCCTGATCCTGGTCGCGGCGGCCGGCTTCCGCGCACCGCCCCCGGCCCCGGCCGCGCCGGTGGTCCGGACCGGCGCGGTCGCCGACCTGACCGTCTCGCTGAACCAGACCGGTCGCGCCCTCACCGTCCTGGCGGCCAGCGCCCGGCGGCCGGCGCCCGCCCCGATCGACGCGGTCAGTCTCGACCTCGGCGGCCGCCATGTCCCGTTGCGGCCGGCCACGACCGGGCGCTACGCCGGCGCCGCGGACCCGCCGTCGGCCGGCTCGACGGTGCTGGCGATCGTCACCGTGCGGCGCGCGGGGGACCGGCTCACCGTTCCGCTCACCTGGGTCGCGCCGGCCGCGCCCGCTTCCCCGTCCCGTCTGCCGGGCGCCGGTCTGCTGGTGCTCGCGGTGCTGGGGCTCGCCGCTCTGCAACGGAAGGACCTGCCCCGTCTGCCGGGCGCCGGTCTGCTGGTGCTCGCGGTGCTGGGGCTCGCCGCTCTGCAACGGAAGGACCTGCCATGAGGCGTACGGCCGGAATTGCTTTGGTTTTCCTGCTCTTGGTTCCGGCCGTTCCCGCGTCGGCCCGGCCCGTCCTCGAGTCGGTGATCGTTCGGCTGCGGACCCAGGTCGACCCGGCCCGCGTCCACGGGCAGACGGCCCTGGTGCGGGCCCTGCGCGCGCGGGCGAGTGCCGACCAGCCCGGCCTGCTCGGGCTGCTGCGCAAGCGGCGGGCCGAGGGCCTGGTCACCGCCGTGACGCCGCTGTGGGTGGTCAACGCCGTCGCGGTCACCGCGGCGCCCTCGGTCGTCCGCGAGATGGCCGCCCGCCCCGAGGTCGCCCGGATCGACCCCGACGTCGTCGCGGCCACCGTGCCGGTCCAGCCGAACATCGCCGCCGTCGGCGCTCCCGCCCTGTGGGACCTCGGTCTCACCGGCCAGGGCGCGGTGGTGGCCATCATGGACACCGGCGTCGACGCCACCCACCCCGACCTGGCCGGGAGCTGGCGCGGCGGCGGCGACAGCTGGTACGACCCGAACGGCCAGCACCCCACCGTGCCCACCGACGTCAGCGGGCACGGCACCGCCACGGCCGGCGTGATCGTCGGCGCCACCACCGGCGTCGCACCCGGCGCCCGCTGGATCGCCGTGAAGATCTTCAACGACCGGGGCGCCGCCTCGACCTCGGTCATCCACAAGGGATTCCAGTGGCTGCTCGACCCGGACAACAATCCCGCCACCGCGGACGCGCCGGACGTCGTGAACGCCTCGTGGACCGGCTCGGCGGCCGGTTGCAGCCTGGAGTTCCAGCCCGACCTGCGCAACCTGCGGGCGGCCGGCATCCTCCCGGTGTTCTCGGCCGGCAACTACGGCAGCACGGCCGGAACCGTGCTGAGCCCCGCCAACCTGCCGGAGGCGCTCGCCGTCGGGTCGGTCGACAACACCGGGCTGGTCGACCCGTCGAGCAGCCGCGGGCCGTCCGCCTGCGACCAGCGGGTCGAGCCGCGGCTCGTCGCGCCCGGGGTCGGCGTGCACACCACGGATCTCTACGGCGGCTACCTCGACGCCACCGGCACGTCGGTCGCGGCGCCGCACGTGACCGGCGTGGCCGCGCTGCTGCTCGGCGCCTACCCCGACCTGAGCGCCGACCGGTTGCAGTCGGCGCTCGAGAGCGCCGCCGACGACCTGGGCGCACCCGGCCCGGACAATGCCTACGGATACGGCCGGGTGGACGCGCCGGCCGCCCTGCAGTGGCTGGCCACCGCGCCCGATTTCACCGTCGCCGTTTCACCGTCGGCCCCGTCGGTCGCGCCGGGCGGTTCGGCGACGCTCGCGGTCACGGTGACGCCGGTCAACGGCTTCACCGCCGGCGTCACGCTCGCCCTCACCGGCCTGCCGGCCCAGGCCTCCGCGACCATCACCGGCACCCAGGTCGCGATCACGACCACCGCGGCGCTCGCGCCCGGCACGTACCCGCTGATCCTGACCGCGACCGGCGGCGGCCTGACGCGCACCGCCTATGCCCGGCTGACCGTCACTCAGCCGCCCGGCTTCGCGATGACCGCGTCCCCGGCCTCGGCGACCGTCACCCGCGGCCAGACCGCCACCTACACCGTCGCGACCAGCTCGATCGGCAACTTCACCGGCCCGGTATCGCTGTCGGTGACCGGCGCGACCGCCACGATCACCCCGAACCCGGCCACCACTCCCGGCTCGGCCACCCTGCGCGTGACGCCAACGGTTCGCGGCACCTTCACCCTCACCGTGACCGGCACCTCCGGCACGATCCAGCATCAGGCGACGGTAACGCTGACGGTCCGCTGATCCTGACGTGAACTGTCAGTCATTGCCTCTACTGTCACGGGCATGCGAGCCACCGGAACCTTCGAGGTTGCCAACTTCACCCCTGCGCCCGTCCCGTCCGGCGATGTCAAGACCGCCGTGCCGGTCGGCGTCGCCACCATGACCAAGACCTTCACCGGCGAGGTCTCCGGCCGGTCGAACACCCTCTTCACCGCCGCCTACGACCAGGCGACCGGCGTCGGCACGTACGTGGCGATGGAGTCCTTCGAGGGCTCGATCGGCGGCCTGGCGGGCGCGATCAATTTCGCCCATTCCGCGACGACCCTGGGCGACAACCGTGAGGCCGAGTTCCTGGTGATCGTGCCCGGCAGCGGAACCGGCGCGCTGGCCGGCCTCACCGGCACCGGTGGATTGACCAACGATCACGGGATCTGGCTGGACTACGAAAAAACATCATAAAGTACGGGATTGAGGCGAGTCCCCGCCGTTGCGGATCGGGTGGTGGGTGGTCACCCGGCTGCCGGGCTGTCCCGCGTGTCGCCCTGGTCGGTTTCCCAGCCTTCCGCCGCCGGGACATACCGCTGGCCTGAAGCGGTCACTCCCGCATGCACCGCGCGGTTCACCATGGCCCATGAACGCTACCTGGTCAGTTCACGAAGTCCTGCGTGAACCAGACCTTGCCGCTGCTGTGGCCCGTAGCACTATCGGGCCTGTCGACCGCGGCCGCTCGATCTTTCAGGAGTGCTTGAACGTCGGCTCAGTCACGCCTGAAGAAGCTGGCGCACGCGGCGGGGCGATGCGTACGCTCGTACACATGCGTGTGAAAGCAGCCACCGCCGCCACCTACGCCGCCTTCGCCGGGTCGGGGTTCGCGTTCGCCAGTTGGGCGTCGCGGATTCCGCAGGTGCGGGACAGCCTCGGGCTCGACTCGGGGGCGCTCGGCCTGGTGCTGCTGGCGATCGCGGCCGGCTCGCTGCTGGCGCTGCCGCTCTCCGGGCCGGTGGTCACCCGGATCGGCTCATCGCGCACGGTCATGGCGATGGCGGTGCTGCTCGGCCTCGGCCTGGCGATCGCCGCGCTCGGCTCGGCGGCCGGGGTCGTGCCGGTGGTGGCCGGCCTGTTCCTGCTCGGGTTCGCCAACGGCGCCTGGGACGTGGCGATGAACGTGCAGGGGACCGTGGTGGAGCGGCATCTCGGCCGGTCGATCATGTCGCGGTTCCACGCCGGGTTCAGCCTGGGGACCGTGGCGGGAGCGCTGGTCGGCGCGGCGATGGTGGCGCTGCACGTGCCGGTAGCGGCGCACCTGACCGGAGTCGCGGCCGTGGTGACGCTGGGCGTGGTCTGGCAGGCGCGGCGGTTCGTCCCGGACCACGACGAGTCGGAGCCGGCCGCCGGCCAGGAGGCGGCGGGGAGCGGCAGCGCGCTGGCCGCCTGGCGGGAGCCGCGGACCCTGCTGATCGGGGTGTTCGTGCTGGCCTTCGCGTTCGCCGAGGGGGTCGGCAACGACTGGATCAGTGTCGCGGCGATCGACGGGCATCACGTGTCGCCCGCGTACGGGACCCTCGCGTTCGCGGTGTTCCTGACCGCGATGACCATCGGGCGGTGGTTCGGGCCGGGGCTGCTCGACCGGTACGGACGGACGCCGGTCGTACGGACATTGGCTTTGATCGGCATCGTCGGGGTGGCGTTGTTCGTCTTCGGGCCGTCACCGGCCTACGCCTACGCGGGGACGCTGCTCTGGGGGCTGGGCGCGTCGCTCGGCTTCCCGGTCGGGATGAGCGCCGGCGGGGACGACCCGCGGAAGGCCGCCGGACGGGTCAGCGTGATCGCCTCGATCGGCTATTGCGCGTTCCTGGCCGGGCCGCCGACCATTGGCTTCCTCGGCGACCACCTGACCGTGCTGCGCGCGCTGATCGTCGTCGCGGCGCTGCTCACCATGGCCGTGCTGATCGCCGGCACGGTCCGCCCGCTCGGCGCGCGGTCCGGCGAACGGCGGGAGATGCAGGAGGTGTGAGGTGGCCGGGGCGAAGCTGACCATCGAGGACGTCGCGCGCGCCGCGGGCGTGTCCCGTTCGACCGTGTCCCGGGTGATGAACGACGTGCCGGGCGCCACCGAGGCGGTCCGCCGGCACGTCCGCGAGATCATCGCCGAGCTGGGGTACGTGCCCGACCAGACCGCCCGGGCGCTGGCGTCGCGGCAGCAGCCCGCGGTCGACGTCATCGCGGCGATCGAGCCCGGCCTGCCGATCGGCTGGATCAGCTCGCACCCGTACTACAGCCGGGTGCTGGCCGGGGTGATGACCGCCCTGGACGGCAGCGACGTGCAGCTGCGCATCCAGACCGTGGCCCGGACCGCCCCGGCCGAGGCGATCGACGCCGTCGCCGCGCGGGTGACGGTCGGCGCGGTGCTCGCCGACGCCCCGCCCGAGTTCGCCGCCCGCTTCCAGCAGCGTTGCCGGCGAGTGGTGTCGCTGGTGGCGACCACGAAGTCGGTGGCCGCGATCGAGGCGGACAACATCGGAGGTGCGTACGCCGCGGTCCAGTACCTCCACCGGCTCGGCCGGCGCCGGATAGCCGCCATCCACGGCCCGGACGACAACTCGTGCGCCGCGAACCGCCGGGCGGGGTATCGGAGCGCGATCCGCGAGCTCGGGCTGCCCGACCTCGGCGAGAGCGACTGCTTCCACCGGGTAGGGGGCCTGGAGGCGACCCGCCGGCTGCTAGATCGGCACCCGGATGTCGACGCGATCTTCGTGGCCTGCGACCTGATGGCCGCCGGCACGATCCAGGCGATCACCGCCGCCGGCCGCCGGGTCCCCGAGGACGTCAGCGTGGTCGGCTTCGACGACAGCATCGCGGCGGTCTGCGCCAACCCGCCGCTGAGCACGATGCGGGTGCCGGTCGAGGAGATGGCCGCGACCGCGACCCGGTTCCTGCTGGACCGCGCGGTCCGGGCCGGCCATCGGGAACGGTTCCCGGTCGAGCTCGTCGCCAGGGAGAGCAGCTCCATCTGGTCCTGAGAGCGCTCTCGCCCCTACCGTGCGGCACATGGCTCTTCCCATGGCGCTGTCCAGGCCACCAGCCGCCAGGTCGGCGCTGTTCCGGGGCGCGACCGTCGCCATGTTCCTGTCCGGCCTGGGCTTCTCGGCGGCCGCCCCGCAGATCGCGTCCTTCCTGGTCAACGATCTCGGCGGCTCGCTGACCGCGGCCGGGCTGTTCTACCTGACCAATCTCACCGCGCCGGTGGCCGGCTACCTGGTCGGCGCCCGGTCGGACCGTACCGGCGGGCGCCTCGGGCTGTTCCGCGCCTGCGCCGTCGCCGGGTTCGTGGGCTGGGCGGCGATCGCCTTCTCGACGCACCTGTGGATGCCGTACGTCATCAGCGCCCTCGTCCTGGCCTTCGCCGTCGGCGCCGCCGTGGTCGGGCTCCCGCTGGTGTTCTTGATTCCGGCGACGTTGGCTTTTCTCGCGGCCGTCGGCCTGGCCGTGATGGCCCGCTCGGCCCTCGTTCCTTCCGCTCCCACCACCAGGAGAGATTCATGACGTACGAGTCCGGCAAGGTCGACGAGTTGCTCGCCGGCATGTCGCCGGCCGAGAAGGCCGGTCAGCTCACCCAGTACTTCTACTTCCGGCTGCCGCCCGGGGCGGAGACCGAGCCCGCGCTCGGCCTGGACGTGGCGGAGCAGCCGCGCGCCGTCGAGGCGGCGCTGGGCCGGGGCGAGGCCGGGTCGTTGCTGTTCGTGACCGATCCGAGCGAGATCAACCGGCTGCAGCGGCTGGCGGTGGCGGGCAACCCGCACGGCGTACCGCTGCTGTTCGGTTTTGATGTCATTCACGGGCTGCGGACGATCTTCCCGGTGCCGATCGCGATGGCCGCCTCCTGGGATCCCGAGATCATCGAGCGGGGCCAGGCGGTCGCCGGCCGGGAGGCGCGGGCGGTCGGTATCCACTGGACCTTCGCGCCGATGGTCGACATCGCCCGGGACCCGCGCTGGGGCCGGATCATCGAGGGCGCGGGCGAGGACCCGTTCCTCGGCGCAGCGGTCGCCGCGGCCCAGGTGCGCGGTTTCCAGAGCGGCGGCGTGATCGCCGGGCCCAAACACTTCGGCGGGTACGGGGCGGCGCTCGGCGGGCGCGACTACGACGAGGTCAACCTCTCCGACCACGAGCTCTGGAACACGTACTTCCCGCCGTTCCGGGCGGCGGTCGAGGCGGGCGCCGGCAACGTGATGACGGCGTACATGGACCTCAACGGGATCCCGGCGACGGCGAGCCACTGGCTGTTCACGGAGGTGCTGCGGGAGCTGTGGGGCTTCGACGGGTTCGTGGTGAGCGACGCCAACGCCGTACGCAATCTGGTCACCCATGGCTATGCCCGGGACCTGGCCGAGGCCGGGGCGCGGGCGGTCACCGCCGGGGTCGACATGGAGATGGCGATCGGCGATCCGGCGTACGCGCACCTGCCCGGCGCGGTGAGCGAGGAGGTGCTCGACACCCGGGCGCGCAAGGTCCTCGAGGCGAAGGCGCGGCTCGGGCTGTTCGACGACCCGTACGTGGACGAGGACCGGGCCCGGGAGACCCTCGCCGACCCCGCGCACCGGGTGGCCGCGCGCGAGGCGGCGCGCCGGTCCGCGGTCCTGCTGCGCAACGAGGGCGGCCTGCTGCCGCTCGCGAAGAGCGGCTCGGTCGCCGTGCTGGGGCCGCTCGCCGACTCGCGGCGGGACACGCTCGGGCCCTGGGTGTTCGACTTCGACCTGGACGAGACGGTCACGGTGCTGGACGGCATCCGCGACGCGGCCGGGAACACCGCGACCATCACGTACGCCCCCGGTATCCCGGTCGGGCAGCGCACCTTCCCGTCCATGTTCGACATGTTCGGCCGGAACGCGCCGGCCGACCCGGAGGGCTTCGACGCCGAGGCCGAGTTCGCCCGGGCCGTGGAGGTGGCCGCCGCGGCCGACGTCGCCGTCGTCGTGCTCGGCGAGTGGCAGAACATGATCGGCGAGGCGGCGTCGCGGTCCTCCCTGGAACTGCCCGGCCGCCAGCTCGAGCTCCTTCAGGCCGTGGTGGCGACCGGCACGCCGACCGTCCTGCTGGTGATGAACGGCCGCCCGCTCGACCTGCGCTGGGCCGCCGAACACGTCCCGGCGATCCTCGACATCTGGTACCCCGGCACCCAGGGCGGCGCGGCGGTGGCCGACCTGCTCTTCGGCGACGTCTCGCCGAGCGGGAAGCTCCCGTTCACCTGGCCGCGCACGGTCGGGCAGATCCCGATGATCTACTCGCACACCGTCTCGCACGAGCCGGACAACCAGGCCCGCCGGTACTGGGACGAGGAGAGCACGCCGCTGTTCCCGTTCGGCCACGGGCTGAGCTACGGCCGGTTCGCCTACCGCGACCTGACGATCGAACAGGCGGACGGCGTGGCCACGGTCGCGGTGGAGGTCGCCAACGAGGCCGAGCGCGAGGCGGCCGAGGTCGTCCAGCTCTACCTCCACCAGCGCCACGGCACAGCATCCCGGCCGGTGCGCGAGCTCAAGGGCTTCCAGCGCTTGGTCCTGCCGGCCGGCTCGTCCCACCGAGTCGAGTTCACGATCGGCGAGGAGCACCGCCGGTACTGGAACGCGGCCGTACGCGACTGGGTCCTCGACGCGGCGACCTTCGACGTCTGGGTGGGCGGCAGCTCGACGGCCGAGCTGGGCGGCACCTTCAGCATCGACAAGTAAAAGACCTTGTAGGACAACCCGGCGGCCGGGCGCGGAGGGTAACCACCCACGGCCCGGCCCGCCGCACCGGCGACCCGGGCCCGCGCCCACAAGGGAAGAGCTCGAACCTGCCACTCGCGGGCCGAGCTATTCCGACGTCCCGAGACATCACAAAAGGTGCGCCCGGCAGGATTCGAACCTGCGACCGACGGATTAGAAGTCCGTTGCTCTATCCGCTGAGCTACGAGCGCTGGCCAGCCACATACTAGGCGGTCGCCTCAGACTTGTCGTCCGTCCTGTCTTCCGGGGGTGGCGGGACGTCGATCTCGGGCGTTCCCGGCGCCGGCAGGAAGGCGTCCACCCAGCGGGCCAGCTCTCGGAACACCACCGTCCGGACCTCTTTGCCGGACAGGGTCAGGTCGTGGATGCCGCCGTCGAAGCGGGCGATCGTCACCCGCGGGCCGAGGCCCGGCGCCCAGCGTACGATGTGCTCGACGTCCAGCACCACGTCCGTGATCCGGATGTCCTCCGACCATGCCCGGCCCCGGAAGGTCCGCGTCGAGCAGGCCACCATCACCGGTGCGTCGATCGACAGGCCCGCGCGCAGGCGCCGCTGGCCGCGGCGGATCGCGTTGAGCCAGCCGGCGGTCACCGGGAAGCCGGCGATCGGCTTCCACGCCAGGTCGTATGTCCATTCGCCACGGTGGTCGGTGTGCAGGCTCTCGCCGTAGAGGCCGAGCGACGCCGTCGGAATCTTCCGGTACGGGGTGCGGCCGCTCACGCCCACCACCGCCGCCATCAGCGGGCGTTTCACCACCCATGGGACGTTGAAGTCGAAGAACGGACTGTTCAGGAACAACCCGTCGATCACGCCCCGGCCCTGCCGGGCGTGCGCCCACAACGCCGTGATCAGGCCGCCGGTGGAGTGGCCGCTGACCAGCATCTGGTCATGGCCGTCCGCCTCGCGGATGATCCGGGCGGCCTCGTCCAGTTCGGGGAAGTAGTCGCTGAGGCTGCGGGCGAAGTTCGGGGTCTGGTGCGGCAGCAGGCTGCGCCCGTATTTCCGCAGGTCAAGGGCGTAGAAGTCCCAGCCGCGCTCGACGAAGAAATCCGCCAGGTGCGTCTGGAAGAAGTAATCCACGAAGCCGTGCACGTAGAGGACGGCTCGGCGCGAGGGCCGGTCGGCTCGCCGGCGAACGAGGGTGGCCACGACCGGGCCCTCGTCGTCGGTGCCCAGGTCGATCGTGTGCCGCTCGTAGGGCGGTCCCAGGACGTCGATCTCCACACCGCAAGGTTACCCAGCGGTATGCGTCCGCCATATCAGATCCACGGGCCTAACCAGCGAAATCCACATGTCGGCCTCCGTCCCCAACCCAAAGATCAAAACCAGCATTGCGTACGGGATGAAGCGCATGCTCTCGCCCTCACCCGTACCGCCTCAGGAGGGCACAGTGTTCGAAACGCATCTGACCATCGTGGGAAACGTCCTCACCGCCCCGGAGTGGCGCCGCATCCCGAGCACGGGCGCGCTCGTGGCCAACTTCCGGGTCGCCTCGACGGCCCGCCGCTACGACCGCGAGCACGACCGCTGGATCGACGGCAGCAGCCTCCGGCTGCGCGTGGTCGCCTGGCGGCGGCTGGCCGAGAACGTCGCGTCGTCGGTGGCCGTCGGCGATCCGGTCATCGTTTCCGGGCGTGTTCACACCCGGGACTGGAAGGACGAGAACGGCAACCCCCGGATCTCGTACGAGATGGAGGCCTATGCCGTCGGTCTTGACCTGGCACGCGGCCGGTGCCGGTTCTACCGGAGCAAGTCCGCCCAGGGTATGGCGCTGCGCGAGGACTTCGCGGCCGAAACGGTGGTGGCCGGCCTGCCGTCACTCCCGGTGAGCGACGAGGAGGTGCCGATCGCGTTCGGTGAGGGCCTGCCGGACGAGGGCGAGCCGAATTTCGTCGAGCCCGAGCCGATCGTGGCCAGCACGGAACCCGAGCCGATCGTGGCCAGCACGGAGCCCGAGCCCGAGCCGAAGCGGGACGAGGACGAGGAGCTCGCGCTCGAGGTGGAACGCCTGGTCGCGGAGCAGCCGCCGGCGGCCCGGCGCACCCGCCGTACCAAGCGGGAGCCGGTCGCGGCCTGACCGGGGGTGGCCCCTGTTCGGATTAGTTCGTCCGAACAGGGGCGGCCCGCCCGGTTGGCCCGCGCGGGGGTTCGACGGGCAGACTGGGGCCCGTGTTGTTGAAGGAGATCCGCGCGATCGCGGGCGAGACCCTGGTGATCTCACCCCACGACCGGGACGCCGAGCGGGCCAACACGAGCTGGTTCGGCGCTCCACCGCACGAGCGTATGGGCATGACGGCCGACGAGGTCGTGTCCGCCTTCCAGGAAACCGCCGAGCTGCTGCGTGACCAGGTGGCCACGTTGCCGTACGCGGGGCCGGCCACGTTCTACGTCTGGCACGACGGGGAGGCTGGGCAGCTGCGCTGTTCGACCGTCTCGTGCGGGCACGACGCCCTGCCGTTCGACGCGCCCTACCGCGCGACGAGCGACCTGCACGGCATCGTCGCCGAGTTCCTGGAGGACCGCGCGCCCGGCGCGTTGGTCTGGGGCGAGCAGATGCCGGTTCCGTTCGCCGGGGATGATGGGGAGCGGGCGGTCTGGGTGTGCAGCCTTTGCCCATAAGCGGCATATCGGATAAACGGGGGGAAGTGACAAGGATGGCGGGCGCGGACGCGGCCGGCCTGGTGGCCGGTTATCTGCTCGATGCCGTGCTCGGCGATCCCCGGCGGTTCCACCCGGTGGCCGGCTTCGGCTCGGCCGCCGGCGCTCTCGAACGCCGCCTCTACCGGCCCGATCGCCGGTCGGGCGCGGTGTTCGCCGCGGTGGCGGTGGGCGGGCCCGCGCTGGCCGGCCTCGCCGCCGCCCGGGCCACCCGGCGCCACCCGGTCGCCCGCGCGACGCTGGTGGCCGCCGCCACGTGGAGCGTGCTGGGCGGCCGTACGCTGCGGCGCGAGTCCCAGATCATGGCGGGCCACCTCGACCACGGCGACCTGCCGGCGGCCCGCGAGCGGCTCAACCACCTGTGCGGCCGCGATCCGTCGAGCCTGGACGGTCCCGAGCTGGCCCGGGCCACGGTCGAGTCGGTCGCCGAGAACACGTCCGACGCGGTCGTCGCCCCGCTGGTCTGGGGCGGCCTGCTCGGCCTGCCCGGCCTGCTGGCGTACCGCGCGGCCAACACGCTGGACGCGATGGTCGGTCACCGTTCGGCGCGTTACGAACGCTTCGGCACCGCGTCCGCCCGCCTCGACGACGCGCTCAACCTGCTGCCGTCCCGGCTGACCGGCCTGCTCACCATCGCCGTGTCCCCGCTCGTCGGCGGCACGCCCCGGGAGACCCTGCGGGTCTGGCGGCGGGACCGCGACGACCACCCCTCGCCGAATGCCGGGCAATGCGAGTCGGCGATGGCCGGCGCGCTCGGCGTCCGGCTGGGCGGCCGCAACGTCTACTTCGGACGCAGCGAGGTGCGGCCGTTCCTCGGCGACGGCCCCCGCCCCTCGGCCGTGCACCTGCGCCGCGCGGCCCGGGTCTCCGGCGCGGTCGGCCTGGCCGCCACCGCGATCGCCGCCGGCCTGGCCCTGACCCGCCGGAGCCGGCGATGACCGGCGCCCGGCCGCGTGACGCCGGCCCCGCCATGGCGCGCCGGAGCCGGCGATGACGGGCGGCCCGCTGCGTGACGCCGGTCCCGCCATGACGTGCCGGAGCCGGCGATGACCGGCGGCCTGCTCGTGGCCGGTACCACCTCCGACGCCGGCAAGAGCGTCGTCACCGCCGGCATCTGCCGCTGGCTGCATCGACGCGGCGTCAAGGTCGCGCCGTTCAAGGCGCAGAACATGTCGAACAACTCCGCGGTCGTGGTCGGCCCGGACGGCCGCGGCGGCGAGCTCGGCCGGGCCCAGGCCATGCAGGCCGCCGCGTGCGGCCTGCCGCCCGACCTCCGGTTCAACCCGGTGCTGCTCAAGCCGGGCAGCGACCGGTCCAGCCAGGTCGTGCTGCTCGGCGAGGCGATCGGCACGGTCACCGGCGGCAGCTACCGCTCGATGCGCGAGCGACTGGCCGCCACCGCCTGGGCCACCCTCGACGAGCTGCGCGCCGAGTACGACGCGGTGATCTGCGAGGGCGCCGGCAGCCCCACCGAGATCAACCTGCGGGAGGGCGACTTCGTGAACATGGGCCTGGCCCGGCACGCCGGCCTGCCCACGATCGTGGTCGGCGACATCGACCGGGGCGGGGTCTTCGCCGCCTTCCACGGCACCCTCGCGCTGCTCGGCCCGGAGGATCAGGCGCTGCTCACCGGCTTCGTGATCAACAAGTTCCGCGGCGACGCCGGCCTGCTGCGCCCCGGCCTCGACATGATCACCGAGGCGACCAGCCGGCCGGTGCACGGCGTGCTCCCGTTCCATCCGGAGGTCTGGCTGGACGCCGAGGACTCGCTCGCCTACGGCCGCACCCTCGGCCGCCCCGGGCCGCCGCGCGGCGACCAGTGGCTGCGCGTCGCGGTCGTACGGCTGCCGCGCATCTCCAACGCCACCGACGCCGAGGCGCTGGCCGCCGAGCCCGGGGTCCGGGTGCAGCTCACCGTCGAGCCGGGCGACCTCGCCGACGCCGACCTGGTCGTCCTGCCCGGCTCGAAGTCCACGGTCGGCGACCTCGAGTGGCTGCGCGCGTCCGGCCTGGCCGACGCGGTCCACCGGCACGCCGCGGCCGGCAAGCCGGTGCTGGGCATCTGCGGCGGCTTCCAGATGCTCGCCGAGACCATCGACGACGAGGTGGAGAGCGGCCGCGGCCGGGTCGCCGGGCTGGGCCTGCTGCCGGTCGGCATCACGTTCGGCGCGCGCAAGACGCTCGCCCGGCCGGCGGGGGAGGGGCTGGGCGCCCCGGTCACCGGCTACGAGATCCACCACGGCTTCGTGTCCCGGGGCGAACCCGCGCCGCTACTCAGGTACGCCGACGGCCGAGCCGAGGGCGCCGTCGCCGGCAGCGTCGCCGGCACGCACTGGCACGGCGCGTTCGAGAACGACGAGTTCCGCCGCCGCTTCCTGACCGAGGCGGCGCGGCAGGCCGGCCGGCACGGCTTCACGGTCGCGCCGGAGACCCGGTTCGCCGCCATCCGGGAACGCGCCCTCGACGTGCTCGGCGACCTGGTCGAGGAGCACCTCGACACGGATGCCTTGTGGCGCCTGATCGAGCAGGGCCCGCCGAAGGGACTGCCGTTCGTGCCGCCCGGGGCCCCGACATGAGATACACCAATTTAGCCGAAAAAATCAGCCTAAATCCTCCCAAGCTGGGCGGTACCCGGCTCGTCGCCGTCGACGGGCCGAGCGGCGCCGGCAAGACGACCTTCGCGCTGCGGCTGGCCAAGCTGCTCGACGCCCCGGTCGTGCACACCGACGACCTGCTCGACGGCTGGGACGACCAGTTCACCTTCTGGGACCGTCTGGAACGACAGGTGCTGGCCCCACTCCGGCGCGGCGAGCGAGCCACCTACCAGCGCTACCAGTGGCACCTCGGAAAGTTCGCCGGACCGCCGCTCATCGTCGATCCGGCCCCCGCCGTACTCCTGGAGGGGGTGAGTGCCGCCCGGCGTGAGATTCGTCCCGAGCTGTCCCTCGCGGTGTTCGTCGTTGCCCCGTCCGAACTGCGCCTGCGGCGGGCCCTCGCGCGCGACGGCGACGACAGCGTTGCTTTCCGGGCGTACCTTGAGCGGTGGCGTGCTGCCGAGGACCGGCACTTCGCCGAGGACGGAACCGCCGCTGCCGCCGACCTGATCGTCGACGGCGCGGCGACAACCGGCGACGACCGCTTTGTACCGCTGACCGAGCGGAAGGACGGGGTGGATTCATGACCGACGAGGAGAGCCGCCCGGTACGCCGGCGGGTCACACTGACCGGGATCAGCTCCCGGGCCTGGGAACACCCCGCCGACCGCGGCGCGTTGACCGCCCTGCGGGAGCTGCGCGGGTTCGACGATCTGATCAAGACGTTCTTCGGGATGTGGAACGAGCGCGGCTTCCGCCTGCAGTTCCTGGCCAGCGCCATCCGCGTCGACCACCGGCAGTATCCGAGGGTCTACCAGCGCTTCACCGAGGCCGCCGCCACCCTCGACGTGGCCGAGCTGCCCGAGCTGTACGTGGCGCAGGACCCGGTCATCAACGGCTCGGCGATCGGCCTGGACAAGCCGTTCATCGTGATCACCACCGGGGCGGTGGAGCGGCTCGACGACGACGAGCTGCGCGCGGTGCTGGGCCACGAGCTGGGCCACGTCCGCAGCGGCCACTCGGTCTACCGCACGATCATGATGATCCTGACCCGCTGGACGGTCTCGCTGGCCTGGCTGCCGATCGGCGCGATCGCGCTGCGGGCCATCCTCGCGGCGATGTTCGAGTGGTGGCGCAAGGCCGAGCTCTCCGCCGACCGGGCCGGCCTGCTCGCCGGGCAGGACCCGGCCGCCTCGACCCGGCTGCTGATGAAGCTGGCCGGCGGCGGCGACCTGTCGCAGATCGACACGGCGGCGTTCCTCGAGCAGGCCGCCGAGTACGAGGGCGGCGGCGACCTCCGGGACAGCCTCCACAAGATCGGCATGACCATGTGGAGCACCCATCCGGTGCCCGTCGCGCGCGCCCTCGAGCTGCGCAAATGGATCGACTCGGGGGAGTACGCGCGGATCCTCGCCGGCGACTACCCGCGCCGCGACTCGGACGGCGACGCCTCGGTCACCGACGATGTGAAGGCGGCCGCCAACTCGTACCGGGAAACCTTCACGACCTCGCAGGAGGGCTGCGGCGTGGCCCAGCCGCCGCCTGGGCGCACGCCGCGAACACCCGAATACAACCCCGGTATTCGGGCGCCCGCGGCGCACACCCAGACGACGCCTGGACCTCGCCTCGCTCCGGCCCCCACTTCGACACAGACCCTAGGATCGGTTCATGACCATGAGCGAAACCGATCTGCGTGCCGCGATCGCGCGGGAGATGCCCGGAGTCCGTGCCGACCTGGAGCGTCTGGTCCGGATTCCCGGCATCGCCTTCGAGGGCTTCGACCACTCCCAGGTCGAGCGGTCCGCGGAGGCCGTGGCCGAGCTGCTGCGCGGCTGCGGCCTCGAGGTGCGGATCGTGCGGCACGGCGGCCAGCCCGCCGTGATCGGGCGCAAGGCGGCGCCGGGCGGCGCCCCGACGGTGCTGCTCTACGCGCACCACGACGTGCAGCCGGTGGGCGACCCGGCGCTCTGGAGCAGCGACCCGTTCGAGCCGGTCGAGCGGGACGGCCGGCTCTACGGCCGCGGCGCCGCCGACGACAAGGCCGGCGTGATGGCGCACGTTGCCGCCCTGCGCGCCTGGGGCGACGACCTGCCGGTCGGCGTGGTCGTGTTCGTCGAGGGCGAGGAGGAGTACGGCTCCGACTCGCTCAACGACATCATCGCGGCGCACACCGACGAGCTGCGCTCCGACGTCATCGTCATCGCCGACTCCGGCAACTGGGACATCGGCCTGCCCGCGCTGACCACCTCGCTGCGCGGCCTGGTCAACCTGTTCGCCGAGGTCAAGGTGCTCAAGAGCGCCGTGCACAGCGGCATGTTCGGCGGCCCGATCCCGGACGCGCTGATGGTCCTCTCCCGGCTGCTGACCAGCCTGCACGACGACGCCGGCGAGGTCGCGGTCGACGGCCTGGTCGGGCGCGAGGGCGCCAGCGTGGACTACCCCGAGGACCGCTACCGGCACGAGGGCGGCGTGCTCGACGGCGTCGAGCTGATCGGCCACGGCACGATCACCGACCGGATCTGGACCAAGCCGTCGATCTCCATCCTCGGCGTCGACGCGCCGCGCACGCTCGAGGCGGCGAACGCGTTGCAGCCCACGGCGAAGGCCAAGATCAGCGTACGGCTGGCGCCCGGCGACGACCCCAAGTCCGCGTACGCGGCGGTCCGCGCCCACCTGGAGAAGAACGTGCCGTGGGGCGCCCAGGTCGAGGTCACGCTGGAGAGCGACGGCTCGCCCTGCGTGATCGACGCGACCGGCCCGGCCTACGAGGCCGCCCGCGCCGCCTTCACCAGCGCCTGGGACGGCGCGAAGCCGGTCGACATGGGCGTTGGCGGGTCGATCCCGTTCATCGCCACCTTCCAGGAACTTTTCCCCAAGGCGTCCATTTTGGTCACTGGCGTTGAAGACCCCTATTCCGGGGCACACGGGCCGGACGAGAGCCTGCACCTGGGCGAGTTCGAGCGGGCCTGCCTGGCCGAGGCGCTGCTGCTCAAGAACGTGGCGGAGGCGCTCACGACCTGAGGAGGCTGGTCACCGATGGCCGAGCTGACGTGCGACGTGCTGGTGGTGGGCGCCGGGCCGACCGGGCTGATGCTGGCGAACTGGCTGGTCAAGCTCGGGGTCAACGTGATCATTGTGGACGGCAAGGACGGGCCGACCAGGGAGTCCCGGGCGCTCGTCGTGCAGGCCCGCAGCCTCGAGATCTACGATCAACTCGGCCTCGGTGACCTCGTGCTGGCCGCGGCGCAGCGAGCCGACGCGCTCGCGCCCGGCTATCTCGACCGTGCCTTCGGCCGGGTGCCGCTGGGCCCGCTCGGCCAGGGCGTCACGCCGTACCCGTACCTGGAGGTCCTCGAGCAGAGCCGGAACGAAGAGATCCTCCACGAGAACCTGCAGAAGCTCGGCCTCGACGTGCGCTGGGAGACGGCGGTCACCGCGATCAAGCAGACCGACTCCGGTGTCGTGGCCAAGGTCGGCAACGACACCGTCCGGGCGCGCTTCTGCGTCGGCTGCGACGGGGCGAACTCGGCGATCCGCAAGCGCCGCCGGATCGCCTTCGAGGGGCTGACCAACCCGCACCGCTTCTACGTGCTCGACGCGGTCGCGGCCGGCGGCCTGGTCGAGGGCGCGATCAACGTCCGCGCCGGCACCGACGACTTCCTGCTCGGCTTCCCGATGCGCGGGCGCGGCTCGTGGCGGCTGATCGGCCTGGTGCGCGACGAGGACGGCGACGGCGAACTGTCCGAGGAGGACGTGCGCCCCCGCATACGCAAGTTCGCGGTCACCTACGACCGGTCGCGCTGGTTCGCCACCTACCGCGTGCACCATCGCATCGCCGCGGCTTTCCGCGACGGCCCGTTCTTCCTGGCCGGCGACGCCGCGCACGTGCATTCCCCGGTCGGCGGCCAGGGCATGAACACCGGCCTGCAGGACGCGCACAACCTCGCCTTCAAGCTGGCCGACGTCATCCAGGGCCGGCGCCGCGACAACTGGCTCGACCGCTACGAGGCCGAGCGCCGCCCGGTCGCGAAGCGCCTGGTCGGCACCACGGACCGCATCTTCTCCGGCGTCACCTCACAGAAACCCCTCTCCCGCGCGATGCGGCGACTGATCGTCCCCCTCATCGCCCCGATCGGCGTCCGCGTGCTACCCAGCACGCGAGGCGGCTCGCGACTCTTCCAATACGTCTCCCAAACTCGCATCCACTACTGGATGACCCCCGGCGCCGAGCACGCGTCGGGCGGCCACCGGGACTCCGTGGTCGGCCGCCGCCTGCCCTGGACCGGCGACAACTACGTTCCGCTCCGCTCCCTCCGCTGGCAGGTCCACGCCTACGGCGGCTTCCGGGCCACCGACATCCCCGACCTCGGCGTCCCGGTCCACATCTTCCCCGAGGCCCCCGACACTTTTCTCCGCCCCGACCACCTCTACCTGATCCGCCCCGACGGCTTCGTGGCCGCCGCCGCCCTCCCCGCCGACGCCCTCCGCCAGTTCCCGCCGCTGATGACCGGATAGAAAACCCGTTGGCCGTACGCGTGCCAAAAGTCCCCGGTGCAGCGGACCGGCGACCTGCATGGTCACCCTCCGCGCTCGGCCGCCGGGCGGGCCCGTCCGGTTGCGCATCCGGGGCCCACCCCACGCGTACGGGAAACGGATTTTGAAGTTGGTCCTCAGAGGACGAGCCCGGTAAGCTATCGAACATGCGTTCGAATGATGCCTCGGTAACTCTGCTGGTGCGGCCGATGCCCGTCGGGCCGCGTAACGCCATCGATCGGCTCCGTTCTCACGACCGGATGGAGTCCATCGCGCGGCTGCGGGCGGCCGTCCTGGCGCTCGACCATGTCCATGTCGAGGGGTGGGACGATTCCGCCCTGACCGAACACCTCGAGGAGATCTCGGCCTCGCTCTGCGCGCTCGACGCGCAGGTCAGCCGGGTCGCCGATGCGGTCCGGGCGCGCGGTTTCCGCATCGCCGAGCCGCTCGCCGCCTGATCCGCGATGACCCCAGCTCAGCGGTCCGGGGGTCGGGCCACGCGAGCGGGCGAAAAATGTCGGTGGTGGCTGCCAGGATGGGGCCGTGCGGTTCCTTGACCTGGCGGCCACCTCGGCCGCCGTGACGGCGACCTCCGGGCGCAAGGCGAAGATCGAGCTGCTGGCCGACGCGCTGCGCCGGCTCGATCCCGGCGAGATCGCAGCCGGCTCGGCGTTTCTCGCCGGCGAGCTGCGGCAGCGGCAGACGGGTGTGGGCCATGCGAGCCTGCGCGACCGTCCGCCGCCCGCCGCCGAGGCCACGCTCACCGTGGGCGGGGTCGACGCGGCGATCGCCGAGATCTCGGTGGTGGCCGGCGCCGGCTCGCAGCAGCGCCGGCGAGACCTGATCGGCGCGCTGTTCGGCGCCGCCACGGCCGACGAGCAACGGCTGCTGATCGGGCTGTTCGGCGGCGAGCTGCGCCAGGGCGCCCAGGCCGGCCTGCTGGCCGATGCGATCGCGCGCGCGGCCGAGGTGCCGCTCACCGCGGTCCGCCGGGCGCTGCTGCTCTCCGGCGATCTCAAACAGGTGGCGGTCGCCGCCCTGACCGGGGGCGCCGCCGCGCTGGCCGAGATCCACCTGCGGGTCGGCACCCCGCTGACGCCGATGCTCGCGCAGAGCGCCCCCGACGTGAGCGCCGCGCTGCTCGCCACCGGCGCCCCGGCCACGGTCGACGTGAAGCTGGATGGCATCCGCATCCAGGTGCACCGCTCCGCCGACGAGGTGGCCGTCTTCACCCGCAGCCTCGACGACATCACCGCCCGGATGCCCGAGGTGGTGGCCATGGTCCGCAAGCTGCCGGTGCGCGAGGCGGTGCTCGACGGCGAGGCGATGACCCTCGACGCGTCCGGCCGCCCCCGCCCGTTCCAGGAGACGTCGAGTCGCGCCGCCACCCGGGGCGCCGGCAAGGCCCCGCTGGCCCTGGTGCCGTATTTCTTCGATCTGCTCCACCTCGACGGCGCCGACCTGCTCGACGAGCCGGGCCGGGTGCGCTGGGCCGCCCTGGCCGGCGCGCTGCCGCCCGAGCTGATCGTCGGCCGGTCGACGGCGACCACCGAGGAGCAGGCCGCGGCCGCCTTCGCCGCCGCCCTGGCCCACGGGCAGGAGGGCGTGGTCGTCAAGGCCATGGAGGCGCCCTATGACGTGGGCCGCCGCGGCTCCGCCTGGGTCAAGGTCAAGCCCCGGCACACGCTCGACCTGGTCGTGCTCGCCGTCGAGTGGGGGCACGGCCGGCGCCGAGGCTGGCTGTCCAACCTGCACCTCGGCGCCCTCGACCCGGCGACCGGCGGCTTCGTGATGCTGGGCAAGACCTTCAAGGGCCTGACCGACGAGCTTTTGCGCTGGCAGACGGCCCGCTTCCAGGAGCTCGCGGTCAGCGACGACGGCTGGGTGGTGCGGGTGCGCCCCGAGCAGGTGGTCGAGATCGCCTTCGACGGCGTGCAGACGTCCCCGCGCTATCCCGGCGGGGTGGCGCTGCGCTTCGCCCGGGTGCTGCGCTATCGCGACGACAAGCCGGCCGCCGAGGCCGACACGATCGACACGGTCCGCCTGCTCGGCGCCCGCCCGGCCGGCGAGGCCGGGTAGCGATTGTCCAAAGCATTGATCCGGGGAACGCCGCGCACCGTACTGCCCGGGTAGATAACCGGGTGGTTGCGGAAGGATGGTCACGTTCTTGGCACCGGCGTTCTCGGGTCATCCTTCGGCGCCTGCCCGGCATCGACGGGCGCGAGGGGTCCCACCGGCTGGACCTGCGCTACCCCGTCAACGCGTTGCGTACATCCGGCCGGATGCCGACGAGGCTCAGTGGGAGGCCGGGGCGCCACGCCACGCCGTGGATGGTTACCCCGCGTCGCGGCCCAGCCTGTACGACACGGACTGGTCGCCACGCCGGCGCCGGAAACGACGGCCGAGCCGCACGGCGTCGCTCCTGCTCGCGATGAGTGCTCTCGCGGCCGTGATCGGGGGAGTGGTCGCCGTCAGCGGCGCCGGCCACCCGACCGCGGCGTCCGTCACGACCGACGCCGCTGCTGAGCCGATCTCCGGCGTACACGTCCTGGCCGCGCCGGTCGCACCGCTGAAAACACCCGCGGCGGCCGCCCCGTCGTCGAAGGCCACCCGGCCGCCGAGCTCGTCGCCGACACCCTCCCGGCCGCCGCGACCGGTGACGGGCCTCAGCCAGGCGCAGATGAACAACGCCGCGGTGATCGTGCGGGTCGCCCAGGATCGTGGTCTTCCCCGCCGGGCGATGCTGGTGGCCATGATGACCGGGCTGCAGGAGTCCAGCCTGCGCAACCTGGCCAACCCGACCGTCCCGGCCTCGCTCGACCGGCCGAACGAGGGAAGCAGCGCGAATTTCGACTCGCTCGGCATCTTCCAGCAGCGTCCGAGCCAGGGCTGGGGAACCGTGGCGCAGCTGATGGATCCGCACTATGCCGCGGACGCCTTCTACCAGCGGCTGCTCAAGGTCACGGACTGGGAGACCAAGAGTCTCGGCGACGCGGCGCAGGCCGTGCAGCGGTCGGGGGTGCCGGACGCCTACGACAAGCACGAGGAGCGAGCGACCCAGATCGTCGCCGCGCTGGTGTGACTTGCTAGAGGGCGGCCAGCGTACGGACGTAATTGACCTGCTGGTTGATCGCCGTCACCGCACCCTGATCGGTGACCGGGATGCGGGCCACGTACTGCAGTGAGCCGTTGGTCACCGTCACCTGCACCGTTCCCTGCATCACCGTCTCCTTGACCAGCAGGAACAGCAGGCTGAAGACGGTCAGCACGCAGAACCCGGCGATCGCCACGATGATCGCCCACCGCGGGATGCGCTGCTGGCTGAACCAGTAGTCGTTGACCTGCCAGTGCGACCCGGCCAGCGGCAGGCTGCCGGTCGGCGTGAGCACCGTCGTCGAGGTGACCGAGATCTCCGCGATCTGCACGATGACTGGCCCGGGATCCGGCGCCATCGCCGGGGCGGGCAGGTAGCCGCCGGGTGGGGTCGCGGGCGGAACGTCCCAGGGGTCGCTCGGCGCGGAGGTCATGCCGAGACCCTAGTCGTGCCGGGTGACTGTCGCGAGCCTGCCTACTCGGAGGATTCGGTGGCGCCGGCGGCCTGGCGGGCGGCCTCGCGCTTGCGGTCGGCCTCCTCCACCCGGTCGACCGGCGCGCGCATCGCGGCCAGCCGGGCGGCCTCGCGCCGGCGGTCCGCCTCCGCCACCCGGTCCTTCAGCTTCACCCTGGGCTTCGGCGCCGGCTGGTCCTCACCGGCCGGGCGGGTGTCGCCCTGCGCCTCCTTGCGCGCCTGCCAGACGAAGGTGAACAGCGCCATGCAGGCGAACAACCACCACTGGACGGCATACCCACCGTTCTGCCAGGAGTCCTCGTGGTCGATCGGGATCTTGGTGAAGGCTTGATCGTTTGCCGGGGTCTGGGACGTGAGCAGCAGATATGCGCCGTACACCGGATACGGCATTTCGTGCGCCAAGCGAGGCACCGAGATCCGCCGGGTGTCCAGCCGGCCGTCCCGATGCTCGATCGGGGTGGGTCGGCTTTCCGACAGGTGGATCTGCCCCACGACGGTGACATCGCCGCTCGGAGCAGCGGGAACGACCGGCGGGGCGGCGGCGCCCGCGGCCGGCGTCGGCACCCAGCCCCGATCGACCAGCAGCGCCGTCCCGTCGGCGAGCACGAGCGGGGTGATGATCTCGTAGCCGACGTCGCCGTTTACCGTGCGAGCGCGGGCCTGGATCTCCTTGGACGGGTCGTAGCGCCCGCTGGCGGTGACCTTTGTCCAGGCCACGCCCTTGCCGGGGTCGGCGCCGGCCGTACCGGCGCCACTCGGGGTGGCGACCACCGAGGCCAGCGGGACGGCTGGGGTCGAGTCAGCGGCGTCGATGCGGTGGTTGATCGCGCTGCGTTCCTGGTACCGGTGCAGCTGCCAATTGCCGAGCATGACCATGACCACGGCGGCGGCGACGGTCAGCGCGGCGGCGCCGAGCCAGCGCGGCGTCAGCAGGAACCGGTACACGCCCCGAGGCTACCCGTCCACCGGGCGGAGGACAGCGAGGCCAGGTACTGTCCCTGACCGGCAGTACTACTTCGGCACGGCTGCCTGGGGAAACGCCGAAGGGTTCTGGGGGGAACACAGATGAGCGCCCTGCCTCGCCTGGTCGTGAGCGCGCCGTCATCGGGGCACGGCAAGACCGCGATCGCCGTCGGTCTGCTCGCCGCCTGCGTGGCGCGCGGCGTCCCGGCGGCGGGCTTCAAGGTCGGACCGGACCACACCGACGCCGCGTACCTGGGTCTCGCGGCCGGCCGGGCGGGCCGCAACCTCGACCCGCGGCTGGTGGGCGCGCAGCGCATCGCCCCACTCTTCGCCCACGGCGCGTCGGGCGCCCAGCTCTCGGTGATCGAGGGCGCGATGGGCCTGTTCGACTCGCTGACCGGCCAGCCCGAGATCGACGGTACGGCCGCGGTCGCCGCCAGCCTGCGCGCGCCGGTCGTGCTGGTGGTCGACGTGGCGGCGATGGGTCACTCGCTGGCCGCGCTGGTGCACGGCTTCCGGATGTTCGACGAGATGGTCCACCTGGGCGGCGTGATCCTGAACCGGGTCGCCTCGCCCCGCCACGAGCAGATGCTGCGGACCGCGCTCGACGACATCGGCATGCCGGTGCTGGGCGCGCTGCGCCGCGGCGACCTGCCGAACGTGTTGCCGGCCCGCTCGCACGGCCCGGTGCCGGTCGCGCACCGTACGGTCGAGGCGAGCCGGGCGGTCCGCAGATTGGGCGAGGCGGTGCTGGGCGGGCTCGACCTCGACCGGCTGATGGCGCTGGCCACCGCCGCGCCGTCGCTGCCGGGCCCGATCTGGACACCGGGCGACGCGGTCGGTGGCGAGGTGTTCGACCAGCGTCCGATCGTCGCGCTGGCGGGCGGGCCGGGCGCGCCCTACACGTACGTGGAGACGGCGGAGCTGCTCACCGCGGCCGGCGCCGACGTCGCGGTGGTCGATCCGCTGCGCGACGAGTCGCTCCCGGCCGGAACGCGCGCGCTGGTCGTGGGTGCGGGCCTTCCCGAGGGGTACGCCGAGGAACTCTCCGCCAACCGGCGGCTGTGCAACGCGGTCGCCACCTTCGCGCACGACGGCTGGCCGGTCGTGGCCGAGGGTGTCGCCCTGCCCTGGCTGGGCCGCGACTTCGACGGCCGGCCGATGTGCGCGGTGCTGGACGCGTCGGCGGTGACCGGCGACCAGACGGTGGCCGGCTACCGCGAGGCGACCGCGCCGACGGCGTCCTACCTGGCCCCGGCCGGCGCCCGGATCACCGGCTACAAGCAGCACCGGGCGGTCGTCACGCCCCGGGCCGGCGCGGTGCCGGCCTGGACCTGGTCGGGCGGCAACCCGGAGGGCTTCGTCTGGCGGCAGGTGCACGCCTCCCAGCTCGGGCTGCACTGGGCGGCCGCGCCGGAGATCGCCAAGCGGGTGGTGACGGCGGCGATCGCCGGGCCGGTCCCGATGGCGCAGCCGTCCCCGATCCCGCTGCCCGTCCCGTTGCCGGTGGCCGGCCCGGGCGTGCGGCACGACGAGCCGCCGACCGTTTCGATGCCGGCTTCGGCGCTGATGGCGCAGTCGGCGTCGCCCGCCCAGCTGTCCTCGCCGGCCAGCGCGCACGACCAAGCCGTGCCGTTCGGGCACCCGGCCTCCGCGGTGCCGCACGAGCTCGCGGGCGGGTTCCTGCCGCCCGCGTCGGCGGTGCCGCACGAGCTCGCGGGCCCGTTCGTGCCGCCGGCCTCGGCGGTGCCGCACGATCATCCGGGTCCCTTCCCACCGGTCGTCGCGGGGGCGTCGCCGGAGCGGCCGGGGCAGTACGCGCACCCCCGCCCGCCCGTGCCCGACTTGTCCGACACGGCGGATATCACCGCCCCCTGATCGGCCGTAACGACCGGCGCGTGATGGCCGCGACGACCGGCGCGTGGCGGCCGCAACGAACGGCGCGCGTGGTGGTCTGAACGGCCGGTGGGTGGTGGCCCGATGGACCGGTGCGGGCCGGCCCGGGGAGGTCGGCGCCGTGCGTCCCGATCACTGGAAAATCTTGGACGGAAACCCGCTCAGCCGCGAAAACGCCCTTCCTTGAACACGAAAGTGTCGTACCCCACCCGTAACGTGGGGTTAACACCGACGACCGAAGGAGGAGGACCGTGGCCGATCGTGTGCCGCTGGATTTCGACCCGCCGGTTCGTAAGTTGCGAGCGCTGCTGCTCGGTGTCGACAACGCCGAGCTGACCCTTCCCACCCCCTGTCCGGAGTGGACCGTCGCCGTCCTCCTCGATCATGTAATGGTCCAGTCGCAGGCGTTCGCCCAGGCCGCCCGCAAGCGCACCGACGCCCCCGGCACCGCCGAGCCGCCACCCGCGCCCTCCGCGCAGCACCTCTCCCGCCACTGGCGCAGCCGCCTGCCCGTCCTGCTGGAGGAGCTGGCCACCGCCTGGAAAGATCCCGCCGCCTGGACGGGCACGTCCACGATCGCCGGCGTCACCATGCCGGCCACCGCCCACGGCATCCTCGCGATGAACGAGCTGATCATGCACAGCTGGGACCTCGCCAAGGCCACCGGCCAGGAGTATTTCGCCGACCCGCGCACCCTGGAGGTATTGATCGAGTTCCTCGCCCAGGGCCCGTCCAAGGGCACACCCGGCATGTTCGCCCCGGCCGTCCCCACCGACGACGAGGCCACCCTGCTAGACCAGGCCCTCGCCCTGGCCGGCCGCGACCCGGCCTGGCGCCCACCCCGCCGCCGCCGCCCAGCCCCAGCCGCGTAGCCCACCGCCGCCGCCCGGCAGGTGACGCCGCCCGTCAGGTGACGCCGCCCGTCAGGTGACGCCGCCCGCAGGCCGCGCGGCGGGTAGCGCCGCTCGGCAGGTGGTGTCGCTCGCAGGCGGGCCGCGGCGGGTGGCGCCGCTCGGCAGGTGGTGTCGCTCGCAGGCGGGCCGCGCGGCGGGTGGCGCCGCTCCGCAGGTGGTGCCGTTCATAGGCGGGGCGGCCCCCGGACAGCGGCGGCGCCCCCGGACAGCGGCGGCGCCCCCGGACAGCGGCGGCGCCCCCGGACAGCGGCGGCGCCCTCAGCGGCGGCGCCCTCAAGCGACGGCACCCAGAAAGCGCGCCCCGAAAGCGGCGGCGCCCCAAACCGGTGCCCCAGTGGGTGGCGACTGCCCGGAAATTGGCGGCGCCCCGGACCGGGTTGCCCGTGGACTGGGCGGCCCGTGGACTGGGCGGCCCGTGGACTGGGCGGCCCGTGGACTGGGCGGCCCGTGGACTGGGCGGCCCGTGGACTGGGCGGCCCGTGGACCGGGTTGCCCGTGGACCGGGTTGCCCGTGGACCGGGTTGCCCGTGGACCGGGTTGCCCGTGGACCGGGTTGCCCGCGGACCGGGCGGCCCGCGGACCGGGGCGCCGCCTCAGTTGCCGTCGTCCGGGTCGGTGCCGTTGCGGTCGCCGTGCCAGGCGATTTGTTTGGAGGGGGGCGTGAACTTCAGCTTGGGCTGGCCCTTGAGCGCGTCGTTCAACGTCTGGGCGAACGTGTACTTCGACATCGTCGAGCGGCCGCCGCCGACGAAGTCGTTCGGGTCGTCCGGGTCGGCGACGAACGCCGCCCCGGCCAGCTGGGGCGTGAAGCCGCAGAACCACGCCGTCCGGTTGTTGTCCGTCGTGCCGCTCTTGCCCGCGACCGGCCGGTGCAGGGTCGCGTAGACCATCGGCGACGTCGACCAACCCCCGCAGCTGCCCCTCGCCGACCCGTACCCGGTCGGGCACCGCGCCGCGTCCGTCGCCGCCCGGGCCACGTCGACGCTGAACACCCGGTGGCAGCGCGGGCCGGCGACCAGCTGGCCGCGGTACTTGGCCTTGGAGCCGTCGGGGTTGAGGATCGCCCGCACCGGCAACGGCTCGCAGTAGTTTCCCTCGGCCGCCAGCGTCGCGAAGACGTTCGCCAGCTCCAGCGGCGTCGCGTCGCTGACCCCGAGCGTGAACGCCCCCCACCCGCCAGCGTGCTCGGGCGACGCCAGCGTCCGGTCGACGTCGGTGCGCCAGGTCAGGCCGAGCCGCTTGGCCATCGCCACCGCCTTGTCCGCGCCGACCCTCTCCTCCAGCTGCACGAAGTACGTGTTCACCGACTTGCCGAACCCGCTCCACATGGTCTGCCGCCCGGTGTCCGACTTGCTGGAGTTCTTCGGGCACCAGTGGTGGCCGCAGGAAGCCGGCCCGCGCGCGACGATGTACTTCGACACGTACTGCTCGGGGGCGTAGATCGACGTGTCCAGCGGGAGGCCCGAGTCGAGCGCGGCCAGCATCGTGAAGATCTTGAAAGTGGAGCCAGCCTGGTAGCCGGCCATCGTGCCGCCGCCGAGCAGCGCGTTCACGGTGTTCGGGTAGTTGCGGTCCTTCGGGTTGGGTTCGAGGGAGTACGTCCGGTTGACCGCCATGCTGAGGACCCGGCCGGTGTTGGGCTCGATGATGACCTGCCCGTGCGCGTACCGGCTGCGCTTCTTCTCCTTGTCCAGGACGTGGCTCATCGCGGATGCCTGGATCCTCGGATCGAGGGAGGTCACGATCCGGTAGCCGCCGCGCCGCAGGTTCTCCAGCCGTTCGTCCGGCGTCCGCCCGAACGCCGGCTCCTGCTGCCACCAGGACTTCAGGTAGTCGCAGAAGTAGCCCCAGTCGTTGTGTTTCTGCGGGATCGAGATGCAGTCGTTCGGCGGGGTGGTCAGCCGGAGCTGGATCTTGGCGGTCTTGGACGAGGCGGCCTGGGCCGGCGTGATCGTGTGCATCTTGGCCATCTGGTCGATGACATAGTTGCGCCGATCGGTCGCCGCCTTCTGGTCGCCGACCGCGGGATCGTACGCCGAGGGCGCCTTCACCAGGCCCGCCAGCAGGGCCGCCTCGTTCAGGTTGAGCTGCTTCGGCGTCTTGGAGAAGAAGATCTGCGAGGCCGCGTAGATCCCGTACGCCTGATGCCCGAAGTACGCCGAGTTCAGGTACCGCTCGAGGATCTCCTGCTTCGACAGCTTCTTCTCGAGCTCGATCGCGAGCCGCATCTCCCGCAGTTTCCGCTGCGTGGTCTGTTCGGTCGCCTCCAGCGCGTCCTGCGGCGTCTTCGCGCTGTCCCGCAGCGCCATCCGCACGTACTGCATGGTCAGCGTGGACGCCCCCTGGGAGACCCCGCCGGCCTGCCGGTTCGCCACGAAGGCCCGGGCCACGCCCTTCGCGTCGACGCCGTGGTGCTCGTAGAAGCGGGCGTCCTCGGACGCGACGATCGCCTCGGTGATGTACGGCGACATGTCCTCGATCGAGACCTGCTTGCGGTACTCCTCGTAGAACGTCGTGAGCAGCGTCTTGCCGTCGCGGGCGTACACGTAGCTGGTCTGGGCCGTCGGGACCTCGGTGAGTTCCTCGGGCATGGCCGCGAGGGCCTTGGAGCCGGCCTTGACGCCGATGCCGGCGAGGGCGGCGAGCGGGTAGGCGAGGCCGGCGATCACGAGTCCCGCGATCAGGCCGGCCCGGACGAGCGGAGCGATCTTTCCGGCTGCCACACCTCGACGCTAGGAACAAAAAGGCTCATGTACTCCCGAAACGGCCGAAGTGAGACGGGGAAAAACGTCCGGCATGCTGGTGGTCATGACGATCGACCTTGGGCATCACGGCGACACGGAGGTGGGCGCCGGGCTGATCGACCTGGCGGTGAACGTGCGGCACGAGCCGATGCCCGGGTGGCTGGCCGATCCGATCAAGGAGTCGTTGACCCAGCTCAGGGCGTACCCAAACGATCGCGAAGCTACCGCCGCGGTGGCCCGCCGGCACCGCCGGGAGATCGACGAGGTGCTGCTCACCGCCGGTGCTGCCCAGGCCTTCGTGCTGCTCGCCCAGGCGCTGCGGGGTGCGCGGCGCCCGGTCGTGGTGCACCCGCAGTTCACCGAGCCGGAGGCGGCGCTGCGCAACGCCGGCCACGAGGTCGGCCGGGTGCTGCTGCACGCGGAGGACGGCTTCCGGCTCGACGCGCGGCTGGTCCCGGAGGAGGCCGATCTGGTCTTCGTGGGCAACCCGACCAACCCCACCTCGGTGCTGCACCCGGCCGCCGCGATCGCCGAGCTGGCCCGGCCGGGTCGCGTGCTGGTGGTCGACGAGGCCTTCGCGGACACCACGTTCCGTGACGGCGTCGACGGCGAGCCCGAGTCGCTCGCCGAACGGAGCGATCTCGAGGGGCTGGTCGTGCTGCGCAGCCTCACCAAGACCTGGGGGCTGGCCGGCCTGCGCATCGGCTACCTGCTGGCCGCCCCGGAGCTGCGCGAGCGGCTGGCCGCGGCCCAGCCGCTCTGGGCCGTCTCGACGCCGGCGCTCGCCGCCGCGACCGCCTGCGCGTCACCCACCGCGATCGCCGCCGAGCGCGAGATCGCGGCGCGCGTCGCGGCCGAGCGGGACCACCTGCTCCGGCGACTCGCGCACGTGCCGAACCTCACGGTCGCCGGCACACCGGCGAGCGCCTTCGTGACCGTACGCCTGCCCTCGGCCGACAAAATTAGGCTCGAGCTGCGGGAACGCGGCTACGCGGTGCGCCGCGGCGACACCTTTCCGGGGCTGGGCCCCGATTGGCTGCGGATCGCGGTGCGCGACACTGCGATCACCGACGCTTTCGTGGCGACCCTGACCGATGTGATCGAGGAGCGACTGTGACCCTGGAGACGACCGTGGCGGCGATCCGGCCCGCCGATGAGCAGGCCATGGCCGCCGCCCGCGAGCTGCAGGCCCGGCTGACCAAGCCGGCCGGCTCGCTCGGCGACCTGGAACCGCTGTCGGTTCGCCTGGCCGGGCTGGCCGGCGCCTGCCCGCCGCCGCTGCCCGAGCCGGCCGCGGTCGCGGTGTTCGCCGGCGACCACGGCGTGCACGCCCAGGGCGTCAGCCCGTGGCCGCAGGAGGTCACCGCCCAGATGGTGGCGAACTTCCTGGCCGGGGGAGCGGTGGTGAACGCCTTCGCCCGCCAGGTCGGCGCCACGGTGAAGGTGGTCGACGTCGGCGTGGCCGTCCCGTCCAGCAAAAACGACAATCTTCTCGAAGAGAACGTACGCCGCGGCACCCGGGACATGACCGTCGAGCCGGCCCTGACCCGCGAGGAGGCCCGCGCGGCCGTCGAGGTCGGCATCCGGGTGGCCGAGCGGCTCGTCGCCGACGGCGCGAAGTGCCTGCTCACCGGCGACATGGGCATCGCCAACACGACCCCGGCCGCCGCGCTGATCGCCGTCTTCACCGGCAGTGGTTCGGCGGCGGTCACCGGCCGCGGCACCGGCATCGACGACGAGATGCACGCCCACAAGGTCGACGTCATCGCCGCCGCGCTGGCCAAGCACTCGCCCGACCCGGCCGACCCGCTCGGCGTCCTCGCCGCGGTCGGCGGTCTCGAGCACGCCGCGCTGGCCGGTTTCATCCTCGGCGCCGCCGCGCAGCGGGTGCCGGTGATCGTCGACGGCGTGATCGCCGCGTCCGGCGCGCTGGCCGCCGCCGCGTTCGCCCCCGACGCGGTCGCCGCGATGGTCGCCGGGCACCGCTCGGCCGAGCCGGGCGCCACCGTCGCGCTCGCCCACCTCGGCCTCACCCCCCTGCTCGACCTGGGCATGCGGCTCGGCGAGGGCAGCGGCGCGGTGCTCGCGCTGCCGGTCGTCGCCGCCGCGGTCCGGGTGCTGCACGATGTCGCCACGTTCGACTCGGCGGGAGTGTCGGAGAAATGAGCCTTTATCCGTTGGCGCTGCGGCTGACCGGCCGGCGGGTGCTGGTGGTCGGCGGCGGCACGGTGGCGACCCGGCGGGTGCCGGCGCTGATCGCGGCGGGCGCGCGGATCGAGATCGTGGCGCCCGAGCTCACCCCGGCGCTGCGGGGGCACGTCGACGCCGGCCGCGCCACCTGGCAGGCCCGCCGGTTCGAGCCCGCCGACGTCGCGGGCGCCTGGCTGGTGCAGGTGGCGATCGACGACCCGGTCGCCGCCGCCCAGGTCAGCGCCGCGGCAGAAGAGCAAAAGATTTTCTGCGTACGGGCGGACGACCGCGAAGCGGCTACCGCCTGGACACCCGCCGTCACCCGGCACGGGCAGGTCACCGTGGCGGTCACCGACGGCGGCGACCGGCGGCGAGCCATGGCCGTACGGGATCTGGTTGCCAATGCTCTGGAGAGTGACCCGATCGCCTCGCCGGAGTACAAGGGGGTTGCCCTCGTGGGTGCCGGGCCGGGAGATCCCGAGTTGATCACGGTGAAGGGTCGTCGGCTGCTGGCCGCGGCCGACGTGGTGGTGGCCGACCGGCTGGTCCCCGGGCTGCTGCTGGGTGACCTGCGGCCGGATGTCGAGTTCGTGGACGCCGCCAAGATCCCCTACGGCCCCGCCAAGGCCCAGGAGGAGATCAACCGGATCCTGGTCGAGCGGGCGCTCGAGGGCAGGTTCGTGGTCCGGCTCAAGGGTGGCGACCCGTACGTCTTCGGCCGCGGCGGCGAGGAGGCCCTGGCCTGCGCCGCGGCCGGCGTCCCGGTGCTGGTCGTGCCCGGCGTGACCAGCTCGATCGCCGCCCCCGCGCTGGCCGGCATCCCGGTCACCCACCGCGGCGTCGCGCACGAGTTCACCGTGGTCTCCGGCCACGTCCCGCCGGACAGCGAGCAGTCGCTGGTCGACTGGCCGGCGCTGGGCCGGCTGCGCGGCACGATCGTGGTGATGATGGGCCTGAAGAACCTGCCGGCCATCGCGGCCCGGCTGATCGCCGAGGGCCGCCCGGCGCAGACCCCGGTCGCCGTCGTGCAGGAGGGCTCGACCGCCCACCAGCGCTCGCTGCGCAGCACGCTGGGCGCGGTGGCGGCGGAGGTCGCCGAGGCCGGCCTGCGCCCGCCCGCCACCGTCGTGATCGGGGACGTCGTCGGAGTGCTATGACTCCTTCGACGCGCCGGAGGCGGCGGCCAGCTCGTCGAGGAAGGACCGCGCCCACTCGGCCACGTCGTGGGTGCGCAGGTGCCGCTGCATCACCCGCATCCGGCGGCGGAGCTCGGCCGGCTCGGCCGCCACGGCCCGCAGCAGCGCGTCCTTCACGCCGTCCGGGTCGTGCGGGTTGCACAGGAAGGCCTGCCGCAGCTCCGTGGCCGCGCCGGCGAACTCGCTGAGCACCAGCGCGCCGCCGGTGTCCGCGCGGCAGGAGACGTACTCCTTGGCCACCAGGTTCATGCCGTCGCGCAGCGGGGTCACCATCATGACGTCGGCCGCCACGTACATCGCCGCCAGCTCCTGCTTGCTGTACGACTGGTGCAGGTAGTGCACGGCGGGCACGCCGACCCGGCCGAACTCGCCGTTGATCCGCCCGACCTCGCGCTCGACCTTGACCCGGAGCGCCTGGTAGTGCTCGACCCGCTCGCGGCTCGGGGTGGCCACCTGCACCATTACCGCGTCGCCGACCTTGAGCTTGCCGTCGGCGAGCAGCTCGCGGAACGCCTTCAGCCGCAGCTCGATGCCCTTGGTGTAATCGAGCCGGTCGACGCCGAGGATGACCGTATGCGGGTCGCCCAGCTCGGCGCGGATCTGCTTGGCCCGGGCCTGCACCTGCGGGTCGGCGGCCATCCGCTCCATCTCGCGGGTGTCGATGCTGATCGGGAACGCGCCCGCCTTCACCTTGCGCCCGTCGACCTGGATCGACTGGCCCTCGTAGCGCAGCCCGAGCAGGTGCCGGGCCAGCCGGACGAAATTCTGCGCGGCCAGCCGCTGCTGGAACCCGACCAGGTCGGCGCCGAGCAGGCCGCGCAGCACCTCGGCCCGGAACGGCATCTGCATGAACAGCTCGATCGGCGGGAACGGGATGTGCAGGAAGAACCCGATCTTCAGATCCGGCCGGAGGTCGCGCAGCATGGCGGGGACCAGCTGAAGCTGGTAATCCTGCACCCAGACGGTGGCACCCTCGTCGGCCACCTCGGCCGCGGCCTGGGCGAAGCGCTGGTTGACCACCCGGTACGCCTCGCGCCAGCGCCGCTTGTAGACCGGCGTCTCGACGGCGTCGTGGTAGAGCGGCCAGATCGTCGCGTTGGACTGGCCCTCGTAGTAGCGCTCCAACTCCTCGGCGCTCAGCGGCACCGGGTGGATGTTGATGCCCTCCAGCTCGAACGGCTCCGGCGCCTCGCCGGTCCCGCCGGCCCAGCCTATCCAGGTGCCGCCGTGCTGGGTGAGCACCGGATGCAGCGCGGTGACCAGGCCACCCGGGCTCGTGCGCCACTGTCGCTCCCCGTCCGGGGTGGTGACCTCATCGACGGGCAGACGGTTGGCGACAACGACGAAGGAACTTCGTTCGGCCACGCTGAGTGCACCTCCGGGTCGTTTCTGTTCCCACCCCGAGCCTACTGTGCGTGGACCAAGGTGGCTGGCGGGTGCCATCCTGGGCGCGTGACACCGTCCGACGATCTTTCCCCGCCTCGGCGTCCGCTCTTCTTCCCTGTGGTCATTGCCACCGTTTTTCTCACGATCATCGCGGGGACCGTGGGGTTCATGCTCGGCGAGCGGCACCGGAACGACAACTCCGAGCCTCAGCGGACGACCACGTCGCCGGTGTCCGGGCAGTCGTCGGAGCCGTCGGCGGCGCCCTCCGGGCCGGCCTGCCCGGACGAGGCGATCGAGTTCGCGGCCGACAACCAGCTGCCGACCGACCTGACCCAGGTCTTCAAGGTCATCACGACGGCCGGCACCACGGTGTGGATCTGCCAGGACCCCGACGGCGCGCTCTACTACCAGTCGAAGCGGGGCGGGGTCGACGCGCCGCTGGAGCAGGGCAAGAACGCGCTGTTCCTGGCCGGGGTGTCCCGGGTCGGCACCGATGACTACCAGGTCACCGCCACCGTGGACGGGAACAGGTTCGAGGTGACCCGTAAGCGCCTCGTCGTGGTGTTCGCCAGCGGCAAGCCCAACCTGGTGGAGGCGGTCAAAACGGTCGAGTGAGGGAATCCGTACGCCTCCGAAGGGGTTGTGTTCGGTGGCCGGCAGCCGACCTGGAAAGATGCTTTCGGCAAGTCATCCGGCACGAAAATCACGATCACGGAGGTAGGGCGCACCGTGGCCCAGTTCATCTACGTCCTGGAGAAGGCGCGCAAGGCGCACGGCGACAAGGTCGTGCTCGACAACGTGACGCTGAACTTCCTGCCGGGCGCCAAGATCGGCGTCGTCGGCCCGAACGGCGCCGGTAAGTCCACCCTGCTCAAGGTGATGGCCGGCCTCGAGACGCTGAGCAACGGCGAGGCCCGGCTGATGCCCGGCTACACCGTCGGCATGCTCGCGCAGGAGCCGCCGCTCAACGAGGAGAAGACCGTTCTCGGCAACATCGAGGAGGCGGTGGCCGAGACCAAGGCCAAGCTCGAGCAGTTCAACAAGATCGCCGAGCAGATGGCGACGGACTACTCCGACGAGCTGATGGAGGAGATGGGCAAGCTCCAGGAGCAGCTCGACAACGTCAACGCCTGGGATCTCGACTCGCAGCTCGAGCTGGCGATGGACGCGCTGCGGTGCCCGCCGCCGGACGCCGACGTCACCCAGCTCTCCGGTGGGGAACGACGCCGGGTCGCGCTCTGCAAGCTGCTGCTCGAGGCGCCCGACCTGCTGCTGCTCGACGAGCCCACCAACCACCTCGACGCGGAGAGCGTGAGCTGGCTGGAGCAGCACCTGGCCAAGTACGCGGGCACCGTCATCGCCATCACCCACGACCGGTACTTCCTGGACAACGTGGCCAACTGGATCCTCGAGCTGGACCGCGGCCGGACGTACCCGTACGAGGGCAACTACTCGACGTACCTGGACAAGAAGGCGCAGCGCCTCGCGGTCGAGGGCCGCAAGGACGCCAAGCTCAAGCGGCGCCTCACCGAGGAACTCGAGTGGGTGCGGTCCAACGCCAAGGCCCGCCAGACCAAGAGCAAGGCCCGCCTCGACCGGTACGAGGAGATGGCCAGCGAGGCCGAGAAGACCCGCAAGCTCGACTTCGAGGAGATCCAGATCCCGCCGGGCCCGCGCCTGGGCAACACGGTGATCGAGGCGAAGGACCTGACCAAGGGCTTCGACGGGCGCACGCTCATCGAGCACCTGTCGTTCTCGCTGCCGCGCAACGGCATCGTCGGCATCATCGGCCCGAACGGCGTGGGCAAGACCACACTGTTCAAGACCATCGTCGGGCTGGAGACGCCGGACGAGGGCTCGGTACGGGTCGGTGAGACGGTCAAGCTGTCGTACGTGGACCAGAACCGCTCCGGTCTCAACGGCGACCAGACGGTGTGGGAGGTCGTCTCGGACGGGCTCGACCACCTGATGGTCGGCAAGGTCGAGATGCCGTCCCGGGCGTACGTGGCGGCCTTCGGCTTCAAGGGCCCCGACCAGCAGAAACCGGTCAAGGTCCTCTCCGGCGGCGAGCGCAACCGGCTCAACCTCGCGCTGACGCTGAAGATCGGCGGCAACGTGATCCTGCTCGACGAGCCGACCAACGACCTGGACGTGGAGACGCTCTCCAGCCTGGAGAACGCGCTGCTCGAGTTCCCCGGCTGCGCCGTGGTCATCTCCCACGACCGGATGTTCCTCGACCGGGTCGCCACCCACATGCTCGCGTGGGAGGGCACCGACGAGGATCCGGACAAGTGGTTCTGGTTCGAGGGCAACTTCGAGGCGTACGAGAAGAACAAGATCGACCGCCTCGGCGCGGAGGCCGCCCGGCCGCACCGGGTCACCTACCGCAAGCTCACCCGTGACTGACCGCTTTGTCGTCGATGTGCCCGTGCGCTGGTCCGACATGGACGCGTACGGGCACGTCAACAACGCGCGCTTCCTCACGATCTACGAGGAGGCGCGCGTCGCGCTGTTCTTCCAGGGCGCTCGCGAGCACGGCCTCGGCTCGTTCGAGGAGGGGATCGTGATCGCCCGGCACGAGATCGACTACCTGCGCCCGGTCGATTACGGCGATCCCGTGCGCGTCGAGATGTGGATCTCCGAGCAGCGGGCCGCGTCCTTCACCGTCGCCTATGAGCTCTTCGACGACGGCGAGCTGGCCAGCCGGGCCAGATCGGTCTGCGTGCCGTACAACCTCACGAACGGCCATCCGCGCCGGCTCACCCCGGAAGAGCGCGAGTTCCTGCGTCCCTACCTGGCCACATGAGTTCGCATGGCCTCACCGGCGTGCCCGACGCCGGCGCCTTCCTCGCCCGGCTGACCCGGCTCGACCCCGGTGCGCCGGTCCGCCTGCGGGCCTCCGGCGGGCGCACCGCGCTGTGGGCGCACCTGCCGTGGGACGTGCTGGTCACCCGGGAGGTGGCCGGTCGCGGCCCGGACGACGCCACGGTCTCGGCCGCCGAGTTGCTCGCGGTGCTGGCCGAGGGCGGCGACCGGCTGCCCTCGCTGCGGGACGCGCAGTGGCGCTGGCCGCTGCCGCCGCCCGCGAGCGAGACGGTGGAGACGGTCTCGGCGGCCGAGTTGACCCGGCTGGCCGCCGCGGCGGCCGGCACGCTGCGGGAGGTGTCGACGGGCGGGCTCGCCGGGCGCGCGGTCGGCCAGCGGGCGGTACGCGATGCGCTCCTCGATCACGTGGCGCTGGTCGTCACGCCGGCCGGCGGCGGCCCCGTCGAGGTGTCCCAAAGACTCGTTCAGGCGGTCTCCCGAATGGGTTTTCTCGGCCCGCGGGGCGCCGAAGTGCCGGACACCCGGGTTAGAGTGGCCGGTCGGTGGGTGGGTCTTTCGGCACCATATGGAGTCGCGTGGCTACAGGCCGTCAGCAAATTGACCGTAATGCCTATAGGTGGTCACCCGAAAGGGTGATGCCGCATCGTATGTCCGGTCGCGCCCTCCCGTTGGGGGGATGACCTCCGCGACCTGTACGGGTACCGTCGGCCCTCGGGTCCACTCGCTACGTCCGGCGGTGGGTCTGCTGGGGAGTGAGGTGCGCAACGATGCCGTGGTGGTCATGGCGTCCGGGTTCGGCCGCGGGTAACCCGCCGGATGCCGACGGCGATTCTTCGGTGCGAAGCACCGTGCGGGTCGGGGTTCCGGCACAGCGAGAGCCGAGCCGGGTGGTGGGAGCGCCGCCGGCCGAGGCGACCAAGACCGAGGAGAGCGAGCAGATCTCGCAGGTGACGCTCGCGCGCATCGGCAAGGCGCTCGACCTGCTCGACATCCGGTTCCTGGCGGATGGTGGCGGCAGCCTGCTGGCGATGTGGGAGCGGCACGCCGTGCTGTTCACCCTCGAGGGGCCCGACGACGAGATCCTGGTGATGCGGGCCCGGCCGCATTCGACGGTGCCGCCGGACTGGGCCGACCGGGCCTACCGGGTGGTCAACGAGTGGAACCACACGCGCCGCTTCTGCAAGGCGTATGTGGGGGACCCGACCGAGCGCGGCCAGCTGCCGATCTACGCGGAACTGCAGGTCCCCCTCGCCGCCGGAGCGCACGACGCCCTCATCGTGGAGATGCTCGACTGCGGCGCAGCGGTGGCCACGTCTTTCGTCGATTGGCTCCACGACGAGGGCGCTCTGCTGTAATACCGGCGTCGCCTCCGGCGCCCCGGGCGATCGCCCCTTTGGGGCTCTCCTCATCAGCGGGGCGATCGCGGGCCGTTCCCTGATACCGCGCCCGCAGCAATCGCGGGGGCGGGTCAGCT
This sequence comes from Actinoplanes subtropicus, assembly GCF_000721705.1. GTDB lineage: Bacteria > Actinomycetota > Actinomycetes > Mycobacteriales > Micromonosporaceae > Actinoplanes > Actinoplanes subtropicus. Next base: position 74,069 of record NZ_JOJL01000023.1, on the reverse strand, counting down.
CACAACCGGGGGGCGAGTCAGCTCACAACGGGAACATGCCGATCCGGCCGTGATATTCGTGGCCCAGTTCGTCGGTGTCCGAGCCGACGAAGAGGCCGTGCGGGGTCACCACGAAGGCGCGTACGCCGACGCCGCGGGCTCGGGTGGGGTTCCAGGAGAGGGCGCGGCCGGTGGTGGGGCTGACCGCGCCGATGCCCGGCCGGGAGACCGCGCCCGGGCCGGGGCCCTTGGCGTCCGTGCCGTACGGGTTGTCGAAGTAGCGCTGGTGGCCGCCCAGGTAGACGGCCGCGCCGGTGACCGCCACGGCGTACAGCGAATCGCCGCCGGTGCGCTGCACCCAGGTCGGGTTGTGCCGGCCCGACCCGGCGGTCTCGAAGCGCGCCGCCGAGTCGCAGAGCCGGTCCGGCGCGGAGGCTCGCCCGGTCGCCGCCACCACGAAGTACGACCCGTCCGGCGAGAACTTGACCTGCCGCAGGTAGGTGTCGAAGCCCTTCATGCACTCCGGCTTGTACGCGTCGGTGTACCAGCCGGTCAGCGCCGCGGTCGGGCCGGAGATGTCGAACATCGCGATCTGCGCCCGGTCGTAGCCGCCGGACTTGAGCAGCGCCCCGATCGCGACCAGCTTGCTGCCGTCGGGGGAGATGTCGAAGTGCTCGACCCGGGTGCGGCTCAGCCCGGGAGCGGTCAGCCGGGCGTCGAAGCCGCCGTCGACCGCGCCCGTGGCGGCGTTCATCCGGGCGAGGGCGGCCCGGTTCACCCCGTTGATCGCCGAGAAGGTGCCCCCGGCGTACAGGAAATTGCCCTCGGCCTGCAGCGCCCGGACGTCGCCCCAATTGATCTTCGCGCTGAAGGAGGAGACCCGCTGGCCGGTCAGGGACAGCCGGGCGAGGCCGCGCTGGGACGAGCCATCCACGGTCTTGAAGGCGCCCCCGGCGTACACCGTGTCGCCGGCGCCGGCGGCCAGCGCGTAGACCGCGCCGTCCACATCCGGGGCGAACGGCCGGATCGCGCCGGTGTTCAGGTCGAACGCGAAGATGTTCTTCCGGGCGTACGTGGTCTTCCGGCTGCTGTCGGCGACCTTGGTGAACGCGCCGCCGACCACCATCGTGTCGCCGACGGCGGCCATGGTCCAGACCGTGCCGTCCAGCACGTGCGGGGTCCAGTCGACCGGGTGGACCGAGACGATCGTGGCCTGCGCCAGATCGGCATCGGCCGGCTGGGCGCAGGCGACGGCGGCTGCGACGAGTAAGGCGGCGGCGAGCAGGCGACGGCGCATGCGGGCGACTCCAGGCGGAATGATCGACAAACTGTCACCCGCACCAACGAGCCACGCACGGTGTCGGAAACGATTACTCCATGCTGTTGACCATGAAGTAGGCCGCTTTCTCCAGGTAATCCCACAATGTCGTGCGGTACGGCTCGGGCAGGTCCAGCGAATCGACCGCGTCGCGCATGTGACTGAGCCACGCGTCCCGGGCGACCGGGTCGACCTTGAACGGCGCGTGCCGCATGCGCAGCCGCGGGTGCCCCCTGGTCGCCGAATACGTGTTCGGGCCGCCCCAGTACTGCATCAGGAACAGGGTCAGCCGCTCGGCGGCCGGGCCCAGGTCCTCCTCGGGATACATCGGGCGCAGCAGCGGGTCGGCGGCGACGCCGGAGTAGAACCGGTCGACGAGCTTCCGGAAGGTGGGCTCGCCGCCGATCGCGTCGTAGAAGCTGACCTCGTCCGTCACCCTTCCATCCTGCCAGGCGGTCAGGGCGCCTCGGGTGTGACGCTCGTCGTGGCGGCGTGATGCGGCTGGTACGTCGAGAGCTTGGTCGCGGCCGTTGTCTCGCCCGGCGTGGTCGCCGCGTGGTGCGGCACGTACGAGCCGATCGGGGACTGCGCCTCGACCGGCGGCGCCGGCGCGGGCACCGCCGGCGGCATGGTGGCCGTGGCGTACGCGATCGCCTCGTCGAACTCCTCCTTGGCCGGCCACCGGCTCACCAGCACCGCCAGCACGCCGGTCGCCACGATGCTGCACAGCCCGACCACCAGCGGCAGCCGGTAGCTGTTGGCGAACAGCCCGCCGATCATGACGCCGGCGAACTGGCTCAGCTGCAGCCCGGTCTGCACCACGCCGTACGCCCGGGCGCGGTAGCCGTGCGGGATCATCAGCACGAACTTGCCGTTCAGCGTCGGCGACAGCCCGCCCACCGCCGCTCCGGAGAGGGCGGTGAGCACGGCCACCACGGCCGGCGGCGGGTTGAGGATCGTGGGCACCAGGGCCACCCCGGCCAGCACCGCGAACGGGCGGATCAGCCGGTCGCGGCCGGCCGGGCCGACCAGCCGGGTGGTGAGCAGCCCACCGAGCACGAAGCCGATCGGCGCGGCCGCCATGATCAGGCCTTGGTCGAGCCCGCGCGTGGTCGCGTCGGTGGTGCCGAGCGCGGCCCAGGCCGCGGCCAGGCCCTCGGGCAGCACCACGACCATCGAGGCCAGGCAGACCAGGACCATGATCGAGCGCAGCACCCGGCTGCCGAAGACCAGCCGGAAGCCCTCCGCGGACTCCTTCAGCAGGTGCTTGCGCTGCGCCTCGCTGCGGGCCGCCGGGCGGGGCCGGATGCCGAGCGCGACGAACGCGGCGGAGAGGAGGAAGCTGAGCACGTCCACGCCGAGCGCCACCCGCGGGCTGATCGCGGTGGCGATGGTGGCACCGACCAGATAGCCGAAGACCTGGGAGGCCTGGGTGGTGGTCTGGTTGATGGCGATCGCGGTGGGCAGCTTCTCCCGGCCGACCAGGTGGGGGAGCAGCGCCGAGCGGGCCGACTGGGTGGGCGGGGCGCCGAGGCTGGCCAGGAAGACCAGCACCACCATCACCCAGATCGGCAGGTGCGGCACGAGCAGCAGGGCGATCGGCACGGTCCGGAACAGGTCACAGGCGATCAACACCCGGCGGTACGGGTACCGCTCGGCCAGCGCGGACAGCAGCGTCCCGCCGATGATCCAGGGGAGGAAGCTGACCCCGAACGCGGCCGCGGACAGCAGCACCGAATCGCTCTGCTGGTAGACCAGCAGCGTCACGGCCGCCTTGGCCAGGTAGTCGCCGACCCAGTTGACCAACAGCGACGCGTAGATGGCGCGATATTCGGGGATGGCGAGGACGTCCCGGAAGGTAACGATGCCGTTGCTTTCCGTAACTGCCTTGGCCGCAGGGGCCGTCCGGGCGGGTTCCTCGGACACCAGTCCTCCATCGATCTCGGCGCTCGCCGGGTCGCGACGATCGGCCGGGCACGCCCGCATGTGAGTCGGCGGGAACGTGATGCCGCATGTGCAGATGCTCTAGCGGATTCTGCCCGATCGTCCGAGTCGATGCTAGGGCGTACGAGCGGATTGTCGGCCTTTCGGTGGAGGCCGGACATCCCCCGTTAGAACTAATCCCAGCTCAGTTGGCACTACCCGGCTCCGGATCCGGTTCGGAAGGTTGGATAAAAACCGGAGGCACCGCCGAGCGCGGCGCCAATCGAGAGGCGGCGATGCGTTCGGAGAGTCCCGCCAGGTCCAGCGCCTCGGTCAGCGCGCGACGCAACTCCCGCTGAAGGACCGGCTGGCCCTCCGCGGTGGTCTTCGCGATGGTCCGGATGACCGCGCCGTCCACCGTCAGCTGCTCGACGCCGACGACGTCGGGCGGCTCGATGAACTCGTTCTGGTGGTCCGGCGACCCGGCGACCGTCTCGGCGGCGGCCCGGAGCACGCCCATCGCCTCCTCCGAGTTGATGAAGCCGATCGGGATGTCGATCACGACGAGCGCCCAGCCCTGGCTCTTGTTCCCGACCCGGACGATCTCGCCGTTGCGGATGTACCAGAGCACGCCGCGCATGTCCCGGATCGTGGTGATCCGCAGGCCGACCGTCTCGACGACGCCGATCGCCTCGCCCAGGTCGACCGTGTCGCCGACCCCGTACTGGTCCTCCAGCAGCATGAACAGGCCGGCGATCAGGTCCTTCACCAGGCTCTGCGCGCCGAAGCCGAGGGCCACGCCGACAATGCCGGCGCTGGCCAGCAGCGGCCCGAGGTTGAAGCCGAGCTCGCCGAAGATCAGCAGCGCCGCCATCGTGAAGACCACGGCCGTCACGAAGCTGCGCAGCACCGAGCCGATCGCCTCGGCCCGCTGGCGCCGGCGCTCCGGGATGTACTGACCCTCCTCGGCCGTCTTCGCCGTCCGCTCCTTCAGGGGCTTGAGCAGGGCCGGCATCGAGGCCCGGGTGGTGCTGTTGGTCAGCCGCTTGATCGAGCGGTGCAGCAGCCAGCGGATCAGCAGCGCGGCCAGGACGATCGCGATGATCCGCAGCGGCTTCGTGATGATCCAGTAGCTGGAGTTGGCCAGCCATCGGTTGCCCGTCCACTCGAAGACCCGGCTGCACACCACGTCGGTCTTGCAGACGGCCGTGGTGTCGATAGTGGTGAACACGCTGGGCGTCGACGAGGGCGTCGGCGACGGGTCGAGAAGTAACACGGGGAGCCACCGTACCGGGCGAACCTGGAGTCGTCTTTCAGGTGTCACACAGCTCGCAGACCTCAGACGTTTACCGTCGGGCTACGGATTGCGCTCGCAATTTGGTCATTCATCAGGGACTATTGGCGCACGGACCACGGACACCGACGCACCGGGAGCGGTTGGCAGCACCTACCGGAGGGTGATCACGATGCCTGACATACGACCCACAGTGGGCTCATCCGCGTTAGTTCTGAACGCCACGTACGAGCCGCTGTGCGTCGTATCTGTGCGTCGAGCGACCATCCTCGTGCTGACCGCCAAGGCCGAGTGCGTCACCGACGGCGATGGCATCCTGCACAGCGCCCACCAGTTGCTCCCGGTCCCGTCGGTGGTGCGCCTGACCCGGTACGTGAAGGTGCCGTACCGCACCCATGTCGGCCTCTCCCGCCGCGCGATCTTCGCCCGGGACGGCGGCCGCTGCGCCTACTGCCGCGGGTCGGCCGAGACCATCGACCACGTGTTCCCGCGCAGCCGGGGCGGGCTGCACGCCTGGGAGAACGTGGTGGCCGCCTGCGCCAAGTGCAACCACAGCAAAGGCGACAAGACGCCGGCCGAGCTCGGGTGGCGGCTGCACGCGATACCGCAAGCGCCACGAGGAGTGGCCTGGCGGGTGCTCGGGCACCGCACGCCAGACCCCCGTTGGGCCGACTGGCTCGACCTCCCGGCCGCCGCGGCAGCACCTGCCGAGGCGGCCTGATTTTTGGGCTGGGGGGCCTGGGGGTCACGGGGGCGGTTATTTGGTGCTGACCAGGGAGGCGAAGACGACGATGTTGTCTTGGTAGCCGGTGGTGCCGCCTATCCAGTTGCCGCCGCAGGTCATCAGGCGTAGGGACGGGCGGCTGTAGTCGCCGTAGACGCGGGCGATCGGGAGCTTGCCCTTGTTGAAGTGCTCGACCGAGTTCACCTCGAAGACCGCCACCGAGTTGTCCGCCCGCTGCACCTCCACCTTCTGGCCGGGCTTCAGCTGGTTGAGGTGGTAAAAGACCGACGGGCCGGTCTTCGTGTCGGCGTGGCCGACGATCAGCGCCGGCCCGTACTGGCCCGGCGTCGGGCCGCCCTCGAACCAGCCGGCCTCGTCGTGCCGGCGCAGCGGCGGCACCCCGACCGAGCCGTCCGAGGCCAGCCCCACGTCGAGGATCGGCGCCTCCACCTTGATCGACGGGATGGTAAGCCGCTCCGGCCGGCTCGGGTCGAGCACCGGGAACGACTTGGGCGGCGGCTCGTCCGCCGACTTGTGCTCGAACATGCCGGTCAGGTCGATGTTGGTCGCCGCGCCGATCCCCATCGCCAGCACGAACAGTCCCAGGAAGAGCAGGGCGAGCACGATCAGCCCGAGCGGCCACGGCCGCCGGCCGCGGGTGGGGCGCGGCGGCTCCTTGGGCCGCGGCCGGGGGTGCGGGGCCCGAAAGGGGTGACGACCCGGCACGGCGGGCGGGGGCGGCAACGGCCCGGTGATGGTGCCGGGCGGCGGGGCGACGATCTCGGCGGGCCGCTTGCGCACCACGGACTCGGGCATGCGGGGACCGGTCAACGGCGTCGGTCGGCGAGCCACGGCGGCCTCAGCCGATGCGCCGGCGTCGCAGGGAGACGATGCCGAGGGCCAGACCCGCCCCGAAGATCGCAAGGCCGGTGCCGATCAGCATCGGCGCGTACCGCCCGGGTGCCATGCCGCCCCCGCCGGTGGCCGGGCCCTGGGCGGGCTGCACCTTGGCGACCACGTGCAGGGTGGCCGAGGCGCTCTTGTTGTCCGGGCAGTGCAGGTCGACCTTGTAGTCGCCGGGCTTGGTGCCGGTCGGGATGGTCACGGTGGCGGTCAGCAGGCCGTACTCCGGATTCACCGCGACCACGCCGAACAGCCCCGAGGAGACCGACGCCGCTTTGAGGTTGTCGTCACACGAGGCGCGCAGCCCGACCTGGTCACCGGCCGGGACCGTGCTCGGGTTGATCTCCAGGTAGATCGCCGCGGCGCGGGCCGGCGCGGGGCCGAGGAACAGGACGAACAGGCCCACGAGGAGCGCCGCCAGGGCGGCGGGGACAGACAGGCGCATGAGATCCCCCTCCTGCCGTCCGTGGGCACGAGGGCACGAACGGCGCGTGAGGGTGATTTTCGCATCTCCAAGCGACTTCCGCGTAGATCCCGACCGCGGGATACCCATCCAACCGCCCCGCCCGCCACCCCTGACCGGACTGAAGGCCGTCTTGGAGACCCGACCGTCCCCCGAGTCCAGCTCTCCGCTACCGTGACTGTTGTTCGGATCAACTGGAAACACTGCGCCTGGGGGCGTTGAGGTTGTCGATTTCAAACACCGTATTGGTCTACGTGGGCATCCCGGCCGCCATCATCATCCTGGTGGCGTCGCTCGTGTTCGCGGGCAGCGACCGCACCCGGCGGACCAAGCGCTATCGTCCGGGCCGGCCGTACGATTTCCAGCCGATCTGGTTCCTGGCCTCGCCCGAGCAGGTCACCGGCGTGCCCGCGGCCGCCGCCGGCCATCACCAGCGAGAGATCGCGGCGCCGGTCCTCGAGGACAGCACCGGCCACCGGGTTCTCCCCGGCCCTGTAGGAGGCGCAAGTGACAGCTGGTGAACTGGGGCACGCTGCCGAGACCGCGCACGAGCAGCCGCTGACCGCCATCGACCACCCGGGCGCCGACACCCCCGCGGCTGAGCCCGACGCCGTCGCCGACGGTCCCTTCTCGACCCGTCAGCTGCTCCGGTTGGACGAGGCGCTGCGCTCCGCCGACCGGCAGACCGGCCTGACCTTCAGCGTCTACATCGGCGAGCTGGACGCGCCGACCCGCGAGTCCGCCGAGAAGCTGCACAAGCAGATCGACGACGCCGACCACGCGGTGCTGATCGCCGTCTCGCCGAACCAGCGCAAGCTGGAGATCGTCACCGGGAACGAGGCCCGCAAGCGCATCTCCGACCGGGACGCGAAGCTGGCCGGCCTGTCGATGGCGGCCGCGTTCGCGGGTGGCGACCTGGCGGGGGGCGTCCTCTCCGGGATTGACCAGTTGGCGTCCCACGCTGGTAGGCACTAGGGGTTGGAAAGAGGGGGCACCTGGATTGGCCGTCCCGTGCGGCTGAGCTGGCTGGCGTCGCCTCCGGCGCCGCGGGCGATCGCCCCTTTTGGGCTGATGACGAGAGGCCGGTTTTCACCACCGCAAACCCCGCGGCGGCGAAAACCGGCCTCTCGTCATCAGCGGGGCGATCGCGGGCTGTTCTCGGATACGGGGCACCCCGGGAGGCCTGGGGGTTGATTGCGGGCTGTTCTCGGATACGGGGCACCCCGGAGGCCTGGGGGTTGATTGCGGGCTGTTCTCGGATACGGGGCACCCCGGGAGGCCTGGGGGTTGATTGCGGGCTGTTCTCGGATACGGGGCACCCCGGGAGGCCTGGGGGTCGCGGGCCGTTCTTGGGGATGTGGTCACCGGAAATGAGGGGGTCGAATACGTACTCACGTTTTGGCATGTGTGAAATCTCCGGGAAACCGGGCGGTAACGACGCGGCGTGAGTAGGCTGGCAACTCGCGGTGATGGAGGTGGTTCGCTTGGTGATGACTAGTCAGGTGGCCAGCAGCCCGCCCCGGTGGAGCGCACCCGAGGGCCGGTGGACCGAGCCCGATCTTCACCTGTTCCCGCCCGACGGCCATCGGTACGAGATCGTCGACGGCTGCCTGCATGCGGCGCCCCCGCCGCCGGAGTCGCACGAGGCCGTGGTCCGCGCCGTCGTGACCACGCTGCGCTCGGCGGCGCCGCCCGGCTGGTGGGTCTGCGACCGGCTGGGGATCGCCATAAACCAGGGGACCAGCGGCGAGAGCAATCTGGTGCCCGACGTCACCGTGCTGCGACCGCGTTCCTCCGGCGCGATCTGGAGTGACCCCGCCGACGTGGCGCTGGTCGTCGAGGTGGAGACCGCGGCGACCCGCCGCTACGACCGCATCCTCAAGCCCTCGCTGTACGCGGAGGCCGGCATCCACGCCTTCTGGCGGGTCGAGGCCGGCCGGTACACGCCGCTGCTGCGTACCTACATCCTGAGCGGCTCGCGCTATCGGTCCGAGCACAGCATCGAGGGCGCCGAGCCGGTCAAGCTCGACGCCCCCTATCCGCTGCGGATCGCCCCGGCAGCCTGGCTGTAACGGTCAGACCGCGGCGGCGTCCCGCGCGCGCGCCTTCAGCGCCCGCACCACGCCGTCGCGCCCCTCGGCCACCAGCCGGCGCAGCGAGGCCGGCTGGCCGTCGCGGGCCAGCCACGCGTCGGTCAGCGCGATCGTGTTCTCGTTGATCTGGTAGGTCGGGTAGCCGAGCATCACGAACTCCTGGGCCGGCTCGCTGTCCGACCGGGCCCAGACGTCGCCGACCACCTCGAAGAACTTCGCCGCGTACGGCGCGGTCAGCTCGACCTGCTTGACGCTCTGGAAGCCGCTCAGCAGCGACCGGTTGAGCCAGTTCGGCACCCCGGCGTCGCCGGTCAGCTCGGCCCAGACCGACGCCTTGTTCTCCGCCGTCGGGATCAGCGCCCGGGCGATCGCCGCCTCCCGCTCGCCGCTCGCCGTACGGTCGCCCGCCAGCTCTTCCTCGATCTCCGCCAGGGTCGCGGCGCCCATCGAGGCCAGCGCCTGCAGCAGTTGCCAGCGCAGCTCGGTGTCCACCACCAGCCCGGCCGGCACGCTCGAGCCGGACAGCCAGCCGCGCAGTTCGGCCTGCTCCTCGGGGGTACGGGCGGCGGTGATGAAGGCCCGCGCCCAGGACAGCTGCCAGCCGCTGCCCGGCTCGGCCGCGGCCAGCGCGCCCCGGGACAGCTCGGCCAGTTTCGCCCAGCCCGTCGGCTGCCAGGCGGGGTCGGCGAACTGGGCGACCGCACTGCCCGCCTGCCGTACGGTCCAGGTGGTGAGGTTGATGTCCGTTTCGCCCTGGATGCCGGCGCAGACCAGCGTCACGTAGTCGCGGGCGGCCAGCTCGGCGTCGCGCAGCATGTCCCACGCCGCGTTCCAGACCAGCGCCCGGGACAGCGACGACTCGAAGCCCGCGATGTGGTTGACCACCGTGGCCATCGAGCGCTCGTCGAGGCGCAGCTTCGTGTACGACAGGTCGTCGTCGTTGAGCAGCAGCACGTCCGCGGCCGGCACCCCGACCAGGGCCGGGATCTCGGTGCGCTCGCCGGCGACGTCCAGCTCGAGCAGGTCACGGCGGACCAGCCGGTCGCCGCGCAGGTCGTAGAGGCCGACCCCGATGCGGTGCGTACGCAGGGTCGGATAGTCCGCCGGCGCCTCCTGCTGCACGACCACGCTCGCGTAGGTGCCGTCCGCGCCCAGCGTGACGATCGGGCGCAGCGTGTTGACCTGCGCCGTCTCCAGCCACTGAGCGGCGAACTTGCGCAACTCCCGGCCCGACGCCGACTCCAGCTCGGTGAGCAGGTCGTCGAAGGTCGCGTTGCCCCAGGCGTGCTTCCGGAAGTACGCCCGCAGACCGGTGAGGAACGAATCCTGCCCCACGTAGGCGACCAGTTGCTTGATCACGCCGGCGCCCTTGGCGTACGTGATGCCGTCGAAGTTGACCTCGACGGCCTCGAGGTCGGGCATCTCGCAGTACACCGGGTGCGTGGAGGACAGCTGGTCCTGGCGGTAGCCCCAGCTCTTGCGCACGGAGAGGAAGGTCGTCCAGGCGTCGGTGAACCGGGTGGCCCGCGAGTTGCACCAGTGGCTGGCCCACTCGGCGAACGACTCGTTCAGCCACAGGTCGTTCCACCAGCGCATGGTGACCAGGTCGCCGAACCACATGTGGGCGAGCTCGTGCAGGATCGTGTTCGCCCGCTGCTCGTACTCGAAGTCGGTGACCTGCGACCGGAAGATGTAGTGCGCCTCGGCGTGAGTCACACAGCCGAAGTTCTCCATCGCGCCGGCGTTGAAGTCGGGCACCCAGAGCTGGTCGTATTTCGGCAGCGGGTAGCGCACGCCGAACTGCTCGTGGAAGAAGTCGAAGCCCTGGGTGGTGACCAGGTGCAGGTCGTCCGCGTCCAGGTAGCGGGCCATCGAGGCGCGGCAGAAGTAGCCCATGTCGATGCCGTCGTGCTCGAAGCGCACCTCGTGGTACGGCCCCGCGCAGACCGCCGCGATGTACGTGCTCATCTTCGGCGACGTGCGGAAATGTACGGTCTTGGCGCCCGGGCCGGCCGGCTCGTCCCGCTCGGCCGGCATGTTCGAGACGACCTTCCAGTGCGTGGGCACGGTGACGTGCCAGGTGAACACGCTCTTCAGGTCGGGCTGGTCGAAGCAGGCGAAGACCCGCTGCGCGTCCGCCGTCTCGAACTGGCTGTAGAGGTAGATCTCCTTGTCCACCGGGTCGAGGCTGCGCTGCAGGCCCTGGCCGCTCGCCGAGTACGCGAAGTCGGCCGTCACGACCAGTTCGTTCTCGGCGGCCAGGCCGGTCAGCGTGAGCCCCTTCTCGGCGGAGAACCCGGCGAGCTCCAGGGGCGTCCCGTTCAGGGTGGCCGAGCGCACCGAGGACGCGGCGGTCTCGATGAACGTGTCGGCACCCGGCTCGGCGCAGCGGAACGTGACGACCGTGGTGGAGCGGAAGGTGCCGTCGCCCGGATTGCCATGCCCGTCGGTCAGGTCCAGCGAGACGTCGTATCCGGTCACCTCGAGCAGGCGGGCGCGATCGGCGGCCTCCACCTGGGTCAAGTTTCGAACTCCGGCCACAGCCACTCTCCTTAGGAGCGCACGAGCTATTCCCTGCCAGGGTATGCGGCGGGTGCGTGGCACACCTCACCCGAGGTACGGAAAGCGGTAATCGCACCACCGCGGCGGTCGGCGAGTCGTTGGATGGGGTAACGGATACCGACATGAACGAGCGGAGACGGACAGATGTCCGACAGGGAGACGATCGCCTCGTCGACGATCGCGGTGCAACGCGCCGATTGGGTGGGCCTCGCGCCCGAAATGGCCGCCATGGTGGCCCCGCCCGTGATCGTCTCGGCGACCCCGGTCGGCCGTCCGATCGATCCGTGGCGGAAAGCACAGTTAGCCAGGTCACGCGGGAACATGCCGGTGGCCCGGCACCGGCGTCCGGCCAGGTAGGTTGCGCCCCATGACGGTCGTGCATCCGATCAGCCGGGCCTGGCTCACCAAGGGCGCCACCGGCGCGCAGAACTACGACGAGTTCGCCGACGACGCCGAGATAACCGCCATCATCTCCGCCAACCCGCACAGCGCTCTCGCCGTCGAGATGCCGCACCTGGCGCCGGAGAGCGTGGGCAAGTCCTTCACCGACTCCCTGCCCGATGCGGTGGCCCGGCTCGGGCTGGAGCGCGCCGAGGGCAACTACGTCCCGGCCGAGCAGGTCGTGGTGCTCTACCGGATCACCGCGCCCGGCGAGCCCACCGCGTACGGCCTGTGGAGCATGGTCGACACCGACCAGATCTCCGCGAGCGCCGACGAGGCCGGGCTGGTCATCCGCAACGAGGAAGTCTTCATCGAGAAGGTGCGCGAGCGGGTCGCCCTGGCCGGTGCGCTGGGCACGCTGCTGTCGCCCGTACTCCTGCTGCAGACCGCCAAGGGTGACGAGCTGCACGCGGCCCTCGCCGCCGCCACCGAGTCGGCGGGCGAGCCCGCGGCGACCGATCTCGACCAGTCCGGCCGCACCCACGCGATCTGGCCGGTCGGCCCCGGCCCGCTGCAGGACGAGCTGACCGCGCTGGCCGGCGGCGGCGAGCTGGTGGTCGCCGACGGCAACCACCGCAGCCTGGCGGCGCAGACTGGCCGGCTGCCGCGCTTCCTGGCCGTGGTCACCACCCCCGGCTCGGTCGCGATCCAGCCGTACAACCGCCTGGTCGGCGAGCTGCCGCTGCCGGTCGAGGAGCTGCTGCGCCGGCTCGACGCCCGCGGCGCCACGGTCCAGGAGCTGCCCCGCCCGGCCGGCATCCCGGCCCAGGGCGGCACGGTGGAGATCTACCTGGGCGGCCGCACCTTCGCGCTCGGCCTGCCCACCGACCCGAACCTGCCGACCGTGGAAAACCTCGACCACGCGCTGGTCGAGCGGGTGCTGCTGGGCGACGTGCTGGGCCTCGACCCGGGCGACAAGCGGATCTCCTACATCGGCGGCGACTACCCGGCGGCCTGGCTGCGCGGCGAGGTCGACGCCGGGCACGCCGAGCTGGCGGTGCTGATCGCGCCGGTGACCGTCGACGACTTCGTGAAGGTCAACCTCGAGCGGCAGAAGCTGCCCCGCAAGAGCACCTGGTTCACCCCGAAGGCCCGCGGCGGCCTCGTCCTGTCCGAGCTCGACTGATGCTGGATCCCCATCCAACCACCCCACCCACCACCCTAAAATGGCATTAAATCCTCAAATCAAGGCGGCGGACCAGATCCGCCGCCGCCCGCCCGCCGAGGTGCTCGCCGCCGACCCGTACGAGCAGCTGAAGTTCGCCCGCCGCGCGATGGAGGAGGCGATCGACCAGGAGTGCGGCCCCGCGCTGCCGCTCCCGGTGGTGGTCGACGTCGACGCGAACGGCGTGCCCGGCCGGCTCTATGCGACCCGGCCCGACGCGCCGCTCTTCATCTACCTGCACGGCGGCGGCTGGTGTTACGGCAGCGTCGAGACGGTCGACCGGGTCTGCCGGCGGATCGCCGACCGCTCGGGTTGCGCCGTTCTTTCGGTGGACTATCGGCTCGCGCCGGAGCACGTCTTCCCGGCCGCCCTCGAGGACGTCGAGACGGTCATCTCTTATGCCCGTAAATCGGATATCGGCGTCGATGCGTCGCGCCTGGCCATCGGCGGCGACAGTGCCGGCGCCCAACTGGCCACAATTGCCGCCCGCCGACAGCGCGACGCCGGCACCCCACTGGACCACCAAATCCTGATTTATCCGGCGCTGGACCCCATGACGGCGTCCGCGTCTTACGACGAACTGGGCGAATACGGCCTGGACCGGAAGGCCATGAAGCTGGCCTGGGAGACGTACATCCCCGACCCGCGCCAGCGCCTCACCCCCGATGCCGCCATCTTCGCGACCCCCGACCTGTCCGGAATGCCGCCCACGCTGATCATCACCGCCGAGTACGACGCCCTCCGCGACGAGGGCGCCGACTACGCGGACGCGCTGCTGACCGCCGGCGTCCCGGTCGTGCACACCCGCTACATGGGGGTGAACCACGGCTTCGCCCGCAAGCTCGCGGTGATCGACGCCGCGCGCGCCGCGACCGATCAAGTAGCGTCCTCGCTGCGCGCCGCTCTGACCTTCTGAGAGACTGCGACCATGCGTGTCTACCTGGGTTCGGACCACGCCGGTTACGAACTGAAGATGCACCTCGTCAACCACCTGACCAAGCAGGGCCACGACGTCGTGGACGTGGGACCGCACGTCTACGACCCGGAGGACGACTACCCGGCCTTCTGCCTGCACACCGGCGCCAAGGTGGTCGCCGACGAGGGCTCCCTCGGCGTGGTCATCGGCGGCTCCGGCAACGGCGAGCAGATCGCCGCCAACAAGATCGAGGGCGTCCGGGCCGCCCTGGTCTGGCGCACCGAGATCGCCCAGCTGGCCCGCCAGCACAACGACGCCAACGTGATCAGCCTCGGCGCCCGCGAACACACCCTCGACGAGGCGACCTCTTTCGTCGACGCGTTCCTGGCGACCCCGTTCTCCGGAAACCCTCGCCACGCCCGCCGCATCGCCCAGGTATCCGACTACGAGCAGACGAGGAAGCTCCCCGACCTGCCGTCTTCCTGACGCTTGGTTGCGCTTCGATCTCTTTCTCAAGCGCCTTGACCGTACGGTTCGGACAAGTCCCCGGTGCAGCGGATCGGCCGGGTGGTGGGTCGCCCCCCTCACCCGGCTGCCGGGCTGTCCTGCATGGCAAAATCCCGCCGACCGTCAGCGGTTGCGGGGGAGGTCCTCGCGCGGGACCCAGTTGCGCCGGACGATCGTCAGGTTGCGGTCGGCGTCGGCCAGCTGCTCGTCCGTCGGGCGGGCCGCGTCTCGGGCGCGCAGGGCCGCGCCCACGCTGACCTGCGACGAGCCCGAGCCGACCAGCCCGCGCAGGCCGCGTTCCGTCTCGCGCTCCTCGGTCGCCGCGCCCGGCCCGCCGCCGTTGCCGCCGCCGCCGTTGCGCCGGGGCTGAGCCGGCCGGGGAGCCCGCTCCGCCGGCGTCTCGTCCAGGTCCGCGATCGGCTCGGTAACCGCGCTGTCCCGCGTGCTGGTGTCCGCGCTGTCCCGCGTGCCGGCGTCCGCGCCCTCCCGTGTGCGGGTGTCCGCGCTGTCCCGTGTGCGAGCGTCTGCGCTGTCCCGCTTGCGGGCGTCTGCGCCGTCCGCGCCGTCCCGTGCGCGAGCGTGGTGTCCGCGCTGTCCCGTGTGCGAGCGTCTGCGCTGTCCCGCTTGCGGGCGTCTGCGCCGTCCGCGCCGTCCCGTGCGCGAGCGTCCGCGCCGTCCCGCGTGCGGGTGTCCGCGCTGTCTCGGGGGGCTGGGCTGGCTTCGCCGGGTGGCGGGCTCGGGGGCGGGGGCGTCGGGTCATCGGGGGGCGGCACGGCGGGCGTGGACGCGGATGACGACGAGGGACGCAGGCGGCGGCGTCGGCGTTCGGGCTCGGCCATGTCGCCGACGGTACCGCCGCCTCGGGCACTCAGAACACCTCGATCGGATTTGGCAGGTGGTGCCAGCCGAACGCCGCGTACGGAATGTTGGCCGTCCTCGCCACCGCGCGGCCGGCCGCCAGCAGCCCGCCCAGCGGGGTGCCGCCCAGGTAGAGGGCGCCCAGGTCGGTGATGCTCAGGGACAGGTCGGCCGGCTCGTCGGTGCGGACGCAACCCGCCTTGTCCGGCCCGCCCGTGACCCACCAGCGGCCCGAATTCGCCGGCAGCAGCGGGTCGGTCACCTCGAGCACCACGTCCAGCGGGGTGAGGTACCGCCGGGCCTCCAGCGCACCGGGCAGGTCGACCACCCGGACCCAGAGGGCCTCCTCGTACCGGCGGCCCAGGCGCCGGGGCTCGTCGACGATCAGGGCCAGCGGCTCGTCGACCGCGCCGAAGTCGTACTGCAGGCTGCGGGCCAGGTCGATGCCGAAGAGGAAGCGCCACAGCGCCGCATACACCGCCGGGTCGTCGGCGGCGACGTGGGTGACCCGTACCTCCGCATCGGGCCCGTACTCGTCCCACTTGCCCTTGACCCGCCACAGCGCGTAGCCGGCCGGGCGGCCGTCGGGGCCGTCGCAGATCACGCCGTGCCGCCTGGTCGCGCCGTCGCGGTGGTCCTTGAGGTCGGCGAGGTGGTAATCCCACCACTTGCCGGGGCGGCTCGACCAGCCCACCCGGGACGCGCCGACCCGCTGGTAGATGGCGGCCAGGTCGTCGCGGACCGCTTTCGGGTCGACCAGCCGCAGCCGGAGCTCCGCGCCCGGCGCATCCGGGCGCACCCGCACCTCCCGGCTCATCGCCTGGATGCCCACCACCGAGGCGGACGGGCCGTAGCCGAACCGCGGGTAGATCGTCGTCTCGCTGGCCCAGAGCACCGCGATCGGCTCGCGCCCGGCCTCGGCCACCTCGCCGAGCTGGCGGTGCATCATCGCCCGCAGCAGGCCGCGCCGCCGGTGGGTGGGCGCCACGCCGACGCCGGTCACGTGGGCCGCCGGCACCACGCCGCCGGGCACGGTCAGGTCGCGGCTCAGCGCGTTGGTATGGCCTACGATCGACCCGGCCTCCTCGGCGACCAGCGACCGCTCGGGCTCCCAGGTCAGCAGGTCGAGCTGCCGGCTTTCCTCGTCGGCGTCGTGATGGAAGACATACGAGAGCAGGTCGGCGATCGCATCGTGGTCGTCGGCGGTGGCCTGGCGTAGACGCACGGATTCGTCCATGGAGTTCTGTGTAGCGGAGTCGGCGCGTCAGAGCGAACGATTTGTCGGCTCGCTACAGTCGTTGTGGGGGCGGCACGAGCTACCGAGGGGGAACGATGCCTGAGCAACCGCACCGGTATGAGCGGACGCTCGACATGCCACCGCAGGACCCGTGGGGAGACCACCCGACGACGCCGGGCCCGATGCACCCGCCGGCCGGCGCCGACGACCGCACGGCTGCGGCCGGTGGCGACGACCGTACGGCTGTGGCAGGTGGCTACGACGGTACGGCTGTGGCAGGTGGCTACGACGGTACGGCTGTGGCAGGTGGCTACGACGGTACGGCTGTGGCCGGTGGCTACGACGGTACGGCCGTGGCCGGTGGCGCGGCGCCTTCGCCGTTCACGCAGGGCCGCGCCCGGGTCAACCCGCAGGCCCCGCAGCGGCAGTATGCCGACCACGAGCCGACCGGTGTCGGCTGGCCCGGCGCCGCCGCGCCGCCGCCCCGCGGCATGAGCTGGAGCTGGCACGAGCTGCGTCGCGGCAGCGAGTGGACCACGGCGGCCGTGCTGTTCGCGTTCGTCTGCTGGGGCATCTGGGCGCTCTCCGGCGGCGGCTCGATGACCACCTCGATCATTCTGCTGGCGGTCACGCTGATCGTCGCGGTCGGCGTCTTCTGCCTGGCCCGGGTGGTCGGCTACTACGTGCTCGAGCGGGCCTTCCGCCGCCGGCGCCGCTCGGCCCGCGGGTCGCACCTGGTGACCGCCCTGTTCCTGGCCGGCGTCGGCGTCACCGACCTGCAGCAGACCGAGTGGGTCATGACCGCCTACCACTGGGTGTCCGGTCACATCAGCTGACCGGCCACCCAGGGTTGAGTGGGCGCCCCGGTCGTGTGGGCGCCCCGGTCGTGTGCGCGCCGTCGGTTGAGTGCGCAGCCCGGTTGAGTGGGCGCCCGGGTTGAGTGGGCGCCCCGGTCGTGTGCGCGCCCTCGGTTGAGTGCGCGCCCCGGGTCGAGTGGGACCCGGTGCGCGCTCCGGGTGGGTCGGCGCTGGACCGAGTTGGCGCCTGACGGGGTCGGCGTCCCACCGCCCAGACGGGTCGCCGTCCCGCGTGCGTCGGCGCCCCGCTGAGTGGGCGCGTCAGCTGACCGGCTTGCCGCCGGTGATGCCGAGTACTTCGCCGGTGGTGTAGGTGGCGTCGTCGCTCGCGAAATAGACGTAGGCGGGTGCCACCTCGGCCGGCTGGCCGGCGCGCCCGAGCGGGGTGTCGCCGCCGAACTTCTCGACCTTCTGGTCCGGCATGGTGGTCGGGATGAGCGGCGTCCAGATCGGCCCGGGCGCGACCGCGTTGACCCGGATGCCCTGCTCGGCGAGGTCCTCGGCGAGCGCCTTGGTGAACGCGACGATGCCGCCCTTGCTGGTGGCGTAGTCGAGCAGCTGGCTCGACGACAGGTAGGCCTGGATCGACGCGGTGTTGATGATCGAGGCGCCGGGCCGCATCCGGGGCACGGCGGCCCGGCAGAGCCAGAACATCGCGTACAGGTTCGTCTTCATCACCCGGTCGAACTGCTCGGTGGTGATCTCGGCGATCCCGCCGGGCTTCGCCATCTGGTACGCCGCGTTGTTGACCAGGATGTCCACCCCGCCCAGCTCCGCGACGGCCCGGTCGACGATCGCGGCGCAGTGTGCCTCGTCGCGGATGTCCCCGGGCACGGTCACCGCCTTGCGGCCCGCCTTCTCGACGTACGCGACGGTCTCCTGCGCATCCTTCTCCTCCTCGGGCAGGTACGACAGCAGCACGTCGGCACCCTCCCGGGCGTACGCGATGGCCACCGCCCGCCCGATGCCGGAGTCGCCGCCCGTGATGATCGCCTTCCGCCCGCTCAGCCGCCCCGTGCCGCGATAGCTCTCCTCGCCGTGGTCCGGCCGGTCGGGCATCGCGTCGGTCGAGCCGGGGTGTTCCTGGTCGCCGCCCTCGAGCTTGGGCTGGGGATATCTACTGCGTGGATCAATCATGTCTGGAGGATGCCCGGCACGCCCCGGTTCATGCGGCCGGCTCGGAGACATGCGCGTGCACGATGCGCCACCCCTCGGGCAGCCGCACCCACGTCTGCGACTGGCGGCCGAGAACGTCGGAGCCGGGATAACCGAAGAGGGTGGTCACGATCGCCGTGCTCACCCCGTACGCACGAATTGTGGTGTCCTTGAGACGACGGCCCGGCGGCAGGCCGCCCTGCGCGCCCCGCCACCTGGCCTGCTCCTCGATGCCGTCCTGCTGGTCGGCGATGCCGAAGCGGATCGCCCGGCCGGCGAAGAAGGCCAGGATGGCCTCGACATCGTTGGCCACCAGGGCCCGCTCGTAGGCCTCGAAGGCGGCCGTGACCTCGGCGATCACGTCGGGCCGATCGATCTCCACGTGCGCTCCTCCCGCAGCGGCCCGGCGCCGGGGCGCCGGGCCGTCGAAACGATCAGGACGAGGCCGGTACGGGCACGCCGCCCGCCGGCGCCTCGGTGAAGGTATTGCCGGAGACCTCCTCGGCGAGCAGCTTGAGCTCGTCCTCGTCCGGCGCTCGCGGGGCCGGCTTGGTGAGCGCGAAGAGCACGCAGATCGCGGCGAGGAAGAGGTAACCGAGGGTGACCTGGCCGTTCGCGTTGAACTCCACCTTCGGCGCGTGGATCAAGCCGACGAAGGTCAGCGCGCCGCCGGCGCCCGAGAAGATCGCCGCCTGCCAGAACCGCTTGTCGATGATGAAGGCGACGATCGCACCGAGCACCAGGCCGGCCAGGATAGCGCCCTCGCCGAGCGTCTTGAGCCCGTCGTAGACGACGCCCGCTCCGGCCAGCGCGGGAATGCCGACCTTCGCCGCGCTCGTCCCGGCGGCCGACAGCGCGTTGTCCATCATGCCGGTGACCCACTGGGCGATGTTCGGCACCAGGGCCGCCACCACCGCCGCGGCGTGCGCCCGGGGCGAGGCCTGGAACGCCTGCGCGCCGATCAGCAGGCCGATGTAGAGCAGGATCGGCACGATCGCCGGGGTCGGGAAGATCGTGCCGAGCAGGCCGAACATCCCGAAGAAGCAGAGCAGCGCGATGACCACGCCGGTCGCCATCGAGTAGCCGGTGCGGCCGCCGGCCGCCTTCCAGCCGGGGTGCCCGACGTAGACGGCGGGCGGGAACGGCGAGCCGAGGCAGGAGCCGATCACCGCGCCGGCCCCGTCGGCGAGCAGCACGCTGCGCAGGTTGTACTTGTCGCCGGCGGTCGCGGCGCTCTCCACGTTGGTCATCGCCTCGGTGAAGTTGTATACGCCGAGCGGGATGGCCGTGGCGAGCAGCGGCGCCATGTCCTTGAGTCCGTCGACCAGCAGATTAATCTTCAAGTGCGGAAAGGCGAACGCGATGTCCTTGGCGGCCGCGGTCACGTCCGGCACGCTCATGTACCCGCCGATCCAGCCGATCGCGGTACCCACCAGCAGCGCGGCCAGGCCGATCGGGATGTTGAACGGCAGCTTGATGTCGGTGAGCAGGCCGATCAGCAGCAGGCCGAAGACCGGCAGGGCGATCCACGCCGCCCGCCACATGTTGCCGGCCGGGTTCATCGAGATGAAGGTGATCGAGATGCCGGCCAGCGTGCCGAGCAGCGCGGCGCGCGGGGCATATTTCCGGATGTACGGGCCGACGAACGCGCCGATCAGCACGATCACGCCGATGATGAACGCCCAGGCGATGCCGGCCGTCCACGCCGCCACCGGGTTCTTGGTGGAGAGGTAGATCGGCAGCATGATCACGAAGATGACGATGAACATGTGCGGGACGCTCGGGCCGTACGGCATGGCGGTGACGTCGGCGCGGTTCTCCTTCGCCGCGAGCCGGCG
Source organism: Actinoplanes subtropicus (assembly GCF_000721705.1). GTDB lineage: Bacteria > Actinomycetota > Actinomycetes > Mycobacteriales > Micromonosporaceae > Actinoplanes > Actinoplanes subtropicus. The sequence goes on along the minus strand of NZ_JOJL01000023.1, from coordinate 53,836 downwards.
GGCCAGGTACGTGTAGTAGATGTTGCCGGCGACCAGGGCGATGCCCAGCGCCGGGAGGATGACGCCGAAGACGTCCCCGGCCGGCATTTTGATCACGCCGAGGCAGAGGCCGGTGAGGGTGAGGACGTTGACCAGGACGTTGACGCCGAAGCCGAAGAAGGCGTTGGTGTCGCCGCGTACCCAATAAGGCAGTTTTGTCATTTCTGCTCCTGGAGGGCCGTTAATACCTCAGGGGACTGGGCGACCCAGCCGAAGATGCCGCCCTGCGCGGCGATCATCTGCAGGCCGACCCGCTGGAACTCGGGGAAGTAGGAGCCGACACAATCGGCCAGGACCAGGCACTCGTAGCCGCGGTCGTTCGCCTCGCGGACCGTGGTGTGGACGCAGACCTCGGTGGTCACGCCCGTTACGATGAGACTCTTGACACCCGATTTATCCAGTATTTCGGACAAGTCGGTCGCGTAGAAGGCGCCTTTGCCGGGTTTGTCGATGACTTCCTCGCCGGGCAGGGGCTGGAGCTCGTCGATGATGTCGTGGCCGTATTCGCCGCGGATCAGAATGCGGCCGAAGGCGCCGGGATCGCCGATGCGCATGCTGGGCGCGCCGCGGTTCAGCTTGGCGGGCGGGCAGTCTGACAAATCGGGCAGATGCCCTTCACGGGTGTGGATGATCGGCAGGCCGGCCGTCCGCCACGCCGCCATCAGGGCCGCCAGCGGCGCGATCGTCCGCCGCAGTTGGGACACGTCGTTGCCGAGGCTCTCGCCGAAGCCGCCCGGCAGCAGGAAGTCGCGCTGCATGTCGATCACGAGCAGCGCCGTGGAGTCCAGGTCGAAAGTGAACGGGCCCGGTTTCGCGTAGATGGTCGGCATCACGCCTCCGTCGCCGCGATGACGTCGTCCGAGGTGGCGACGCAGCCGAAGACCCCGCCCTGCATGGTCACCATGTGCAGCGCCGCCGCGTGGTTGCCCGGGTCGGTCGCGCCGGTGCAGTCGCTGAGGATCAGGCACTCGTACCCGCGGTCGTTGGCCTCGCGCATGGTCGTGTGCACGCAGACATCCGTGGTGATGCCCGTCAGGATCAAGTGCGAGATTCCGTGTGTACGGAGTACCAGGTCCAGATTCGTGGCATAGAAGGCACCCTTGCCCGGCTTGTCGATCACCACCTCACCGGCGACCGGTGCGACCTCGGGCACGATCTCCCAGCCCGGCTCGCCGCGGACCAGGATCCGCCCGCACGGCCCGTCCCCGCCGATCTCGGCGCCGATCCGGGCCGAGCGCCATCGCTTGTTGGCCGGCAGGTCGGACAGGTCCGGGTCATGTCCCTCGCGGGTGTGGATAACGAGCATGCCCAGGTCCCGGGCGTGCGCCAGCAGCTTCGCGGTGGCCGGCAGCCCGGCCCGGGTCAGCTCGATGTCGTAGCCCATCGAGTCGACGTAACCGCCCTTGCCGCAGAAGTCGGTCTGCCAGTCGATGCAGATCAGCGCCGTCCTCGCCACCGGCGCGGCGCCGTCGAACGGCCATGGGTAGGGGTCGGCCTGCACCGGCCCGATCGTCGCGGTCATCGATTCGCTCCTCACGTCCGTGAGCCCATGTCGTCGATTGTCGACAGTTTGGTTTCGGCGGAGGCTTCACTTTGTAACGCGACAGTTTCGCTACGTCAGATTCGTTCGACGCGACGGTTCGCCAGGTCGGATTCGCTTCTTGACGCGACGGATCGTCAGGTCAGATACGCGCGGGCGCCGTGCTCGCCGAGCGCGGCCCGGACGGCGTCGGCGTCGCCGCTCTCCACCGCCGCGAACAGCCGCTCGTGGCGGTGCACGCCGTCCTCGGCGCGGGCGATCTCGGCCTCGCGGCGCATGTTCACCGCCATGTAGAGCTGGATGCGCACCAGGATCGACTCGTACAGGTCGGTGAGCTGGCGGTTGCCGCTCAGGCGGACGACCTCGGTGTGGAAGCGGCGGTGCGCGTTCGCGAGCTCGAGCCGGTCGTCGGTCTCGGTGGCCTTCCGCATGACGTCGAGGGCGGACCGCAGCCCGGTCAGGTCGGGCCCGGGCGGCATGGTGGCGATCGCGTGCCGCTCGAGGACGTCGCGCACCTCGTACAGCTCGCGGACGTCGTCGTCGGACAGCGTGGCCACCCGCGCGCCGCGGCGGGGGATGTGCTCGACCAGCCCCTGCTGGGCGAGCAGCCGCATGGCCTCGCGCAGCGGCGCCCGGCTGATCCCCAGCCGGCGGGTCAGCTGCTCCTCGACGAGTCGTTCGCCGGGATCGGTCCGCCCGCTGAGGATGTCGCGCCGGAGCCGGTCGACGGCAAGCTCGACGAGACTGTAGGCCGCCAACTCTTCGTGGCTCACCCTTGTCAGTCTGCCAGCCCGTCTCGGAGACCCCTGGGGTCCCTACCCGTTCCGGCCCTCCCCGAGGCAGGGCCGGAACGGGTCGGGCCGGAACGGGTGCGGTGTCACTCGGCGAAGTTCTTGCCGGTCTCGAGGAACGTCTTGAGGTCGCTGAGGATCCAGGCCCAGCCGCCGCCGGCCCCGCTGTCCTCGGTGCCCGCCACCATCGCCGCCGTGGCCGGCGCGCCGGCCAGCTCGTGCGTGACGGTCAGCTTGCAGACGCCGGGCTGCATCTTGGCGTCCTCGATCTCGAAGGTGAGCGTGCTGAACGGCTCGCCCGCGGTGGCCGGGTCCATCAGCATCCGCCAGGTCTGCACCAGGCGCCGCGGCGGCTCGGACTCGAGCACCTCGCCGTCGAGAATCGTGTCCGGGATCTCGAAGCCGCCCGCCTTCGCGAAGGCCTTCATGTCCTCGGTGGCGGCCGCGTGGAACGAGCCGCCCTTCGTCAACTCGTAGTAACTGGGCGCCTGGTACGCGTACCGGCGGTTCCACTCCGGGTCGGTGATCGCGGCCCAGATCCGCTCGGGGGTCGCCTTGATCCAGACCCGGTAGACCTGGGTGGTCAGAGCGGCCGTTGTGTCCGTCATGTCTCTTCCTCCAGAGTGTGCTTGAGATCGACGAGGGTCGTGACGTGGTGCTCGGTGTACTTGTCGATCCACCGGTCGTGGATCAGCCGGATCGGCACGGGATTGAGAAAGTGCAGCTTCTCCCGGCCCGACCGGCGCGTGACGACGAGACCCGCCTCCTCGAGCACCCGCAGGTGCTTGGCGACCCCGAAGCGTGTCATCGCCAACTCGGACTCCAGCTCGCCGAGGGTGCGGCCGTCACGCTCGAAGAGCAGGTCAAGCAGGAAACGGCGGCTCGGGTCGGCCAGCGCCTTGAACACCCGGTCGTCGTCATCCATGACGCAAAGTTATGTGACCAAAAGGTCACATGTCAAGCCCGCTCCTCATCGCCCTCCGTGACCACACGCTGATCCCCCGGTCAGATTTAAGAGACCGCTAATAGACGCGCATCGAAGACGGGCGTTACGTTCAAGCCCGGAATCACAGACGGCACAGCGCCGGGTGGCGGCCCGGCGCTGTGCCCCTAATTCCGTTCGTCATCGGCCGCGCACGTGGTGCCGCCCGGCGACTCCTATGTGGTCTTGGGCCGGGCCCGCCCGGAAGCCGGAGTCGGGGATGTTGGTGCAGTCGCCGGCCCTGGCACGCCGGGGACCTGTCTGGCGCTCGTACGATATGGGCTTGGTTTTGATACGCCGCGTCCGAACTGCCCGCTCTCGTTGCCGCGTACCGTGCGGTGAGTGAGCGAGCAACCGCGCAGAGGCAACCTTCCGGTGCACGCGGCCGGCTTCGTCGGCCGCCGGCGCGAGGTGGCCGAAGTCCGGCGGCTGCTCGGCGCCAACCGGCTCGTGACGATCACCGGCGTGGGCGGGGTCGGCAAGACCCGGCTGGCGATCGAGGCGGCGGCGCGGACCCGCGGCCTGCCCGACGGAATTTGGCTGGCCGATCTGACCGTCGTCGCCGGGCCGGACCTGGTCGCCGCGACGCTGAAGGACACGTTCGGGTTGGCGGACCGATCCGCCCGGTCGGCGCTGTCCCCCCTGGTGGACTTCCTGGAGGACAAGGAGCTGCTGCTCGTCCTGGACAACTGCGAACAGCTCATCGACAGCTGCGCCGCGATCGTCGCGAAACTGCAGGCGGCCGCGCGCGGCATCGTTGTTCTGGCGACCAGCCGGCAACCCCTGCGGGTGACCGGCGAGCAGGTGTTCACCCTCGAGCCCCTCGCCACGCCCGATCCCGAGTCGTCGCCGTCGGGTGACCTGACCGAGTACGAGTCGGTGCGACTGTTCGTCGACCGGGCGCGCGCCGTGGTCCCCGGATTCGCGGTCACCGATGGCAACCGGGCAGCGGTGGCCGCGGTGTGCCGGCGGCTGGACGGCATCCCCCTGGCGATCGAGTTGGCCGCGGCGCGGCTGCCGGCCCTGTCGGTACAGCAGATCCTGGCCCGGCTGGACGACCGGTTCCGGCTGCTGACCGGCGGGCCGCGCACCGCACCGGACCGGCAGCGCACCCTGGCCTACACCCTGACCTGGAGCTATGACCTGTGCACACCGAACGAGCGGGCGCTGTGGGCCCGCGCGTCGGTCTTCGCCGACTTCGACCTGCCCGCCGCTGAGGCCGTCTGCATCGGCGACGGCATCAACCAGCACGAGGTCTTCGAGCTCGTGGCCGGGCTGCTGGACAAGTCGGTCCTGTCCCGGGCGGACGGGGCCGGCGTCACCGCGCGGTACCGGATGCTGGAGACCGTGCGGCAATACGGGCGGCAGCGACTGGCCGAATCCGCCCGCACGGACCGGGTGCAGCGGCGGCATCGGGCGTACTTCCGGGACCTGGCCGTCCGCGCCGAGGCCGAACGCGTGTCCCCGCACGAGGTGTACTGGTTGCAGCAGCTACTCCGGGAGCTGCCCAACCTGCGCCTGGCCATCCAGTCCGGGCTCACCGACCCGGGCGGCGCCCATGACGCCCTGCGGATCGCGGTCGCGGTGCAGGACCTGTGGATCGGCGCCGGCCGCTACCGGGAGGGACAACGCTGGCTGACCCGCGCGCTCGCCGCCGATCGACAACCCACTCCCGTGCGAGCGCAGGCCCTCGCCCTGGCCGGATTCCTGACCACTCTGCTCGGCGACCCGGCGGCCGGCCAGCGTCTGCTGGACGAAGCACAGACGCTTTCCGACCGTACGGGTGACCCGGCCACCCGCGCGATCGTGACCATGCACCGCTCCGGCCAGGTCCTGCTCACCCGCCCCGACGGACTGGCCGACGGCCACGCCCTGACCGAGCGGGCGCTCACCGACGCCCTGATCGCCGGTGACCTGCGCACCCAGAGCCTCTGCCACCTCAACAGCGCCACCACCCTGGCGTTCCTCGGCGACCCGCGGGCCCTCGACCACGCCGAACAGGTCCGCGAGCTCGGCGCGGACCACGGCGCTCAGTGGACCGAAGCGTGGGGCCGCCTCCAACTCGCCCTGGTCCGCTGGCACCGCGGCGAACCGCAACCGGCGGCAACCCTGGCCGGCGAGGCGCTGCCGCTGCTGCGCGCCGTGCACGACTCGTGGGGCGCCGGCGCGGCCCTCTCCGTCCTCGCCTGGGGCGCTGCCCGCGACGGCCGGCACCGCTACGCCGCGCGGCTACTCGGCGCCTGCCAGGCCATCCGCGGCGGCGAAGGCACCCCGCTCGCCGAACTCGGCGCCTTCGCCGCCCACCACGACCAGTGCACCCGCGAGACCCGCGCAGCGCTCGGCGCGGCCGGCTACACCACCGCCGTCGACCAAGGCACCCACTTCACCCTCGACGAAGCCATCGACTACGCCCTCGGCGCGACGACCACACCGCGGACCACCGCCGATCCGACCGGGCTGACCCGGCGCGAGCAGGAGATCGCCGCCCTCATCGCCGAGGGCCTGACGAACCGGGAGATCGCCGCCCGACTGGTCATCTCGCAGCGCACCGTGGAGTCCCACATCGAGCACATCCTCGCCAAACTCGGCTTCACCACCCGAACCCACATCGCCGCCTGGATCGCCGGACGCCGCTGACCACAGCGGCCCGCTGTACTGCCGGCGCCGAGTGCCTCGGCCGGACCGCATCGGCTCGTCGACACCGGCGGGCCGGAGCCCGGCTGTCATGCGGTCAGAGCCGCCTGAGCGGCCAGCCAGGCGGTGAAGTCCTCCGGCGGCAGCGGCCGGGACAGGTAGAAGCCCTGGACCGCGTCGCAGGCCGCGGCCCGCAGGTAGTCGAGCTCCTCCGGTGTCTCCACGCCCTCGGCCACGACCTGCAGGCCGAGGGCCCGGCCGAGGTGCAGAGCCGCTTCGGTGACCGCCCGCCGGCCAGGCTGCGCGAGGAGATCCCGGACGAAACTCTTGTCGATCTTGATCTCGTCGATCGCCAGGTCGGCGAGCCGCCCCAGCGATGAGTGCCCGGTGCCGAAGTCGTCGATGGAGAGCTTCACGCCGATGTCCCGGAGTGTCGCCAAGGTGGCGGCGCTGCGAACCGGATCCGCCATGATGCCGGTCTCGGTGATCTCCAGGATCAACGCGGCCGCCGGCAGCCCGCGCCGGAGCAGCGCGTCCCGGACGTCGCCGGCGAGCGCCGGGTCGGCCAGCATTTGCGGGGACACGTTCACGGCGACGGTCAGGTCGTGACCGTCCCGTCGCCACCCGGCGCAGGCCGCCAGGGCGGTGTCCAGCACGTGCCGGGTGAGCGGGCGGATCAGGCCGGACCGCTCGGCCAGCGGGATGAACTCGTCCGGCGGCACCGTCCCGTCGGGGCGGAACCAGCGGCTGAGTGCCTCGGCGCCGAGCACCCGGCCGGACGCCGGGTCGAGCTTGGGCTGGTAGGCCACCTCGATCGTGCGGTGCTCGACAGCGGTTCGCAGGTCGGCCAGCATGGCCAGGCGGCGCGGCGTGTTCCGGTCGTCCTCGGCCTGGTAGACACGGACGCCGGAACGGGCGTGCTTGGCCGCGTACATCGCCACATCGGCGCGCTGCAGCAACCGGTCGGGGTCGGTGCCGTGTGCCGGGGCGACGCAGACGCCCACGCTGGCGGGGGTGGTCACCGTGAGGTCGGCGACCTCGATCAGCTCGGCCACGGCGCGGTGCAGCTCGTGGGCGATCTCGAGCACGTCCTCACGGTTCCTGACGGCCGGGATGACCAGGCCGAACTCGTCGCCGCCCAGCCGGGCGACGGTGGCCCGGCCGCCGAACCGATCGTTGATCCGCCGGCCGATCTCGCACAGCACGCGGTCGCCGACCGCGTGGCCGAGCGCGTCGTTGATCTCCTGGAACCGGTCCAGGTCGAGGAGCAGCACGCCGACGACGTGGCCTTCGTGCGCCTCGCCGAGGGCCGCGGCGAGCGCGTCCAGCAGGCTGAGACGGTTCGGCAGGCCGGTGAGGACGTCGTGCAGGCCGATGTGGCGCAGCCGGTCGAGCAGTCGTGCGTTGGTGAGGGCCACGCCGGCGTGTGCGGCGAGCGCCTCCAGCAACCGCAGGTGCTCGCCCGTGTGGGTCGTGCCAGGCAGCGTGCCGGTAACCACGAGCGCGCCGGCGGCGTCGTCCAGCGCGACCGGCACCGCCATCCCGGTGGCCGGCAGCAGCACGGCGTTCCCCTCCAGGGCCGGCCGCCACCAGCCGGCCTCGCCAACGTCAAGATCATTCATTTCGTACGCGTCGGCGCCGCTCAGCCGGATCCGGACCGGGTCGGCGCCATCGGCCAGCACCAGTTCGGCGGTCTCGGCCCGGACCAGGTCGCGTACCTGGCTGAGCACCAGGCGGCACACCTGCTCGGCGTCCGGCGAGCCGCCCAGCGTACGGGTGAAGCGGTAGACCGCCTCGACTTGAGCGTGCCCCTGGGTCTGTTGGGCGTAGCTGCGGAACACCCGGTAGACGGTGAACGCCACCACCGCGAGCAGGACGAACGCCGGCCACGCCTCCCGCACCACGATCGCGGTGACCAGCCCCAGCGCGGTGGTGACCAGCACGAACGGCAGCTGCAGCAGCTCCCGGGCATCGTCGACGGCCAGCCGCCGCCATCGCAGGCTGTCGTCGTGGATCGCGATCACCGCGGAGATGGCCACGATCGAGATCAGGTCGGCCGTGAACGTCCCCGCGAAGGTGCCGGCCCACCCCCGTGGGCCGAGCGGGTCCGACGATCCGGCCAGCAGCCGCAGCCCGAGCGCCGCCACGGTCACCTGGGTGAGGTAGAGCGCCAGGTTGAAGGCCAGCTTGCCGCCGCGCTGCCGCCGGAAGACGGTGAGGCCGATCAGTCCGCCGCCGAGCCGGGCGAGCGCCACGATTCCCGGCGGGAGCAGCATCAACCCGACGACGGTGGGGATCTCGCTGAGGCTCAGGGTGTGCGAGCCACGGCGTACCGGCAGCAGCACGACGAATCGCTCGCCCAGCGCGAAGAGCACCGTGAGGACGACCGCGAGGGCCACGTGCCGGCCGGCGACTGCCGCGGACCCGCCGAGCCAGGCGCCCTGCAACACCACCGAGCCGGCCGCCAGCAGGGCGGTCAGCCCGGTGACACGAGCCTTAGCTGTCATGACTGCACCCCCTCCCGGTGACCGGCTCCCGTCCAGTCGGCCGCCGGGAGGCGCAGCTGAGGTGTTCAGGTCCAGGCGCGGCCGGTCCACGCCCGGCCCAGCCACGTGCCGCTGGTCCAGGCCCGGCCGGCCCAGCCCGCCGCGGTCCAGGCCCGGCCGGTCCAGTTCGATCCGGTCCAGGGCCGCCCGGCCCAGTTCGTCCCGGTCCAGGGGGCGATGTTCCAGGTGAGCGTCGTCCACGAGGTGCCGGTGTACGCGGTGCCCGCCCAGACGTTGCCGTTCCAGGTGCCGCCCGTCCACTGGGTGCTCTGGGCGGCGCCCTTGGTCCAGGTGGCCGGGTTCCAGGGGGCCCCGAAGATGTCCTTCTCCCCGGTCAGCGTCGTGCCGCTGGTGGCGTCGACAACGTGCGACGTCCCCCGGGAGGCTTCCAGGCTGCCGAGACCGGTGGCCGCCGGGAAGGACTGGGTGGCCTTCTTCGGCGTGCTCAAGGTGACTGCCGACGAGAGGTCGACCTCGCCGGCGCCGGCGGCGATCGGGTCGGAGCCGAGCGGGTCGGCCGACTCCATCAGAAGGTTCTTGACCTGGTCCGGGGTGAGCGTCGGCGCGTACTGCAGCAACAGCGCCACCTCGCCGGACACCACCGCGGTGGCCTGCGACGTGCCGCTGCCGCGGAAGAACTGGTTGCCCACCCGCGCGGCCGGATAGTTCGTGTCGATGTACGAGCCCGGGTCGCGCAGCGAGACCACCGACCGGCCGGCGGCCAGCACGTCGGCGTGCCGGGCGGCGCTGCCCCGGGTGGAGAAGGTGGCGACGCTGTCGTCGGCGCGCGTCTCGGTGCCGTTGGTGTCGGCGGCGCCCACCGCGATCACGTACGGATTGGCGGCCGGCATGGACACCCGGGACGCCGTCGGCCCGTCGTTGCCGACCGCCACCACCACGACGATGCCCTTCTTCCAGGCGGTCTCCACCGCGAACGACAGCGGGTCGAGCAGCTCGCTCTGCGTCGTGTCGGTGCCGAACGAGAGGTTGAGCACCCGGATGTGGAGACCCTTGTCGTTGCGGTGCTGCACCACCCAGTCGATCGCCGCGAGCACCTGGGAGACGTCGGCGGCGCCGTCGGCCGCCGCCACCTTGAGGCTGATCAGATTGGCGCCCGGGGCGATGCCCTCGAAGCCGGACGCCGGGTCGTTTCCGGCGATGATCCCGGCCATGTGCGTGCCGTGCCCGTAGGTGTCGGTGTCCGCCAGGCCCGGGGTCTGCGACTCGAACGACAGGTCCGGCCCGTTGACCACCTTGCCCGGCTGGTTGAGCCCGGCGACCGGGGCCACACCCGAGTCGATCAGCGCGACGCCGACGCCGGCGCCGGTCAGGGCGATGGTGTTGGCCTTCTTGCCGCCGGCGCCCTTCTTGACGGTGACCACCGTCGAGTTGGCGCCGCCGGTGTCGAGCCACGTGTCCGCTTTCATCCGGACCGTCCCGTCCGAGGTGACCTCGGCGACGCCGGGCGACTGCCGCAGCGACGTGAGCGAACCGGCCGGCACCTGCCCGGCGAAGCCCGAGATCAGCGAGAGCTCCCGCTCGACCGTCCCGCCGGCCCGCCGGACGAACGCCTCGGCCCGCGACTGGGCGGCCGCGGAGCCGGTCCGTACGATGACCGCGGTCATCGGCCCGCCGCCCACCGACGCCGGTGCCGCGATCGCCGGGGTCGCCGCCGCACTGGTCAGCCCCACGGCCGCGATCAGACCACTCAGTCCCGCCCACATCTTGCCCGCCACATTCACTCCTCGACCCACGGTCGCTCTGATCACGACGTGCGCCGCCCATCGACCGGCGATCCCCGGACCTGAGCGAAATCCGTACGACTTTCCGGCGGGCCGTTGAACCCCGAGGCGCCGCCCGGGCGTGGCGGTCGCTCCGGCGCTGCCCGGAGGCGGTGACGGGCGAAACCCCGTCACCACCTCCGGGTGCCATCCCCTCTCAGACCGCGGATCCGAAGGTCAACTGGTCGTTCATCAGCAGGTTGACGTCGTCGGCGTCGATGGCCCCCTGGAAGGCGTAGACGTCGTCGATGTCGCCGGTGACCGACTGGGTGGCGGTGCCGTTCCACCAGGCTTGGCCGACCGTGAACTTGCCGGTGGCGTTCCACTGGGGTGAAGGCACCGGCGTCGGGTTGGCCGCCGCCGCCCCGTTCACATAGAGCGTCGCCTGACCGGTCACGGCGTCGTAGACGCCGGCCAGGTGGGTCCAGGTGCCGACGGCCGCCGGTCTGGTGTCGGCGGCCGCCACGGTCGCCGGGTTGTTCGTGTCCGTTGCCGGCAGGACGAACTGCCAGCAGGCGCAGGCGGCGGCGAACTTCAGCTGGAATCCGCTGGAGTGGGCGCCGGCCTGGCTGATCACGGTGGCGTCCGCGGTGGATCCGGTGAGCTTGATCCAGCCGGCCACGGTGAAGGACTGATCGGTCTCCAGCCGCGCCGTGGTGGTCACCGAGCCGGTGCCGTCCAGATGGATCGAGCCCATGTCGTCGAAGCCGGCGCTGTCCCCGGTCGTGCCGGGGTGACCGGCGAAGTTCCAGGTGACGCCGCCGGTGAAGGTTCCGTCGGCGCCGTAGTTGCCGGAATCGGGGACCGTGGTGGAACGGCTCTGGTCCTCGAACTGCCAGTTGACCATCGGGTCGTGGTCCTGTGCCTGGGCCTCGATCTCGGGTGCGCTGAGGGTGCGGAACCAGACGTTCACGTCGGCGAGGCTGCCGGCGAACCATTCGGTGCCACGTCCGATCCAGGTCGAGCCCTGGGCGTCGTTGAACGGGGTGACGTCGGTCTGCATGCCGTCGGAGTCGCCGTTGACGTAGAGGTCGATGCGTTGGGCGTCGCTGTCGTAGGTGGCCGCCAGGTGGGTCCACTCTCCGGTTCGGGGCTTGCTCTGGGCTTCGGCCTGGAACACGGTGACCGCGTTGCCGGCGGCGGCCGAGGGCATCGAGGCCAGCCAGGAGTCGTCGGCCTTGTTGTACTGCAGGGTGAAGGACGGATTCCCGGTCGTGCTGGTCTTGGCGAAGAAGGTGTGGTCGGCGTTCTTGTCCGCGAGTTTCACCCACATCGACACCGTGAAGCTCTTGCCGGTGTTCAGCGGCAGCCCGGTGTCGGCGTAGCCGCTGGTGCCGTTGAACGTGGCCGATCCGTGCTGGACGTCGCGCCCGGCGCCCCAGGTGACCCCGGTCAGGGTGGCGTCGTGCGGGACCGGTTTGGCCGCGGTGCCGGTACCGGTCGGGCTGGTGTCGACCGCGGTCGTGCCGCTCTGGTCGTTGAAGGCCCACTGCGCGACCGGGTAGGTCGTGTCGGACGGTGCGGCGTTGCCGGCGGTGCCGTCGTCGCTGCTGTCCGAATCTTGCAGGTAGCGGCCGGCGAGGGCCTGGTAGTACAGGTCGTTCGGGGCGCCGTTGGTGAGGTCGTCCGGATCGACGGTGGCGGTCGTGGGGGTGCCGTCGGCGGACACCGCGGAGGCGAAGTCGATGACCCCGTCGGCGTATCCGGCCATCGGCGCGCCGCCGGTGCCGCCGAGCAGGTAGGCGTTCACCGCCTCGCGAGCGGTTTCCTGGTCGGCGGTGTGCGCGCCGGTGAACGGTGGCAACGTCGCCACGTACACCTTTGTCGTCCGGGTCGGGGTGGGTAGGTCGACGGCGTAGTTGAGCGCGTCGTCGGGCTGGTATTGCTGCAGTTGCGAGGCCATGGCGACCAGCCGCGCCTCGACGCCGGTCGCGCAGCTGTCCGGTGTTCCGGTGCAGGCCAGCAGGTCGTTCCCGCCGATCGAGAGCAGCGCGATGCGTACGTCGGTCTGCGCGAGGATCTCCCGGTCGACCACGCCGCGGGCGTTGACCGGCAGCGGCGAGTAGGTGATCTGTGGCAGCAGGGCGTTGGCCGCCGAACTGCCGAGGTCCAGCAGGCCGGCGGTCATCGGGTAGGACGTCCCGGTGTCGTCGGTCGACAACGCCGTCGCCAGCGCGTCGGTGAACCCGCCCTGGTCGGATGCGGTGTCCGAGTTGATGGTCTGGTCGCCGTAGAGCGCGATCGCGCCGGCCGGAGCGGCGGCCGGGGTGCTGACGTCGACCGCGGACAGCAGCGGAATGCCGGTCATCGCCGAGAGGGTGAACGGCTGCCCGTCGCTGTTCGAGGCGTAGTCGGTGGCGTCGTCGGCCGGACTGGTGTAGACCACCTGCCGCCCCAGGTTGTGCCCGGGCACGTCGGCGTAAAGGTCGGCCAACTGGATGCTGACCAGGATGGTGCCGTGGTCCGGCACGGCCAGGCTGACCGGGTCGCTGACCATGTCGCCGCCGGCCGGCAGAAGTGCCGAGCTGGAGCTGCCGCCCCAGGTGAGCGGGATGGGTGTCCCGGTGGTCGCCGCACCCGAGGACTGCACGGCAACCGTGGCGTCGTCGACGGCGACCCACTGCTCTTCGCCGGCGAGCTGCCGCATGTTCGCCAGGTGCACCCGCAGCTTGCCGCCGTGCTCCGTGCCCATGCTCAGGCGGGCCGGGATACGCAAGGTCTGGCGGCGCACCGGCGCGCTCTGCGTGCTCCCGCCGACCGTCTGCTGCACGCCGTTGACGTCCGGGGCGGCCGCCCAGCTGCCGACGAACCGGTCGCCGTTCACGCTCGAGGTCGGCCGCACGCCGAGGCCGAGCACGTGGTAACCGAGGGCGTTGCCGTCCACCGCGTCGGAGACCACCGGCAGCGTGATCAGCGAGACCGCACTGCCCGGGCAGACCAGCGGCACACTGATCGCGGTCACCCGCATGCTGCGTGATTCGGTGGTGCCGTCGGCGCGGTTGCGGTGGTCGAACGTCAGCACCGCGTCCTGCTGCGGGGTGAACGCCCAGTCCGGTGCCGAGTCGATGGTGTAGCTCTGGCTGGTCACGCTGCAGCCGCTGCCGGGGGCGTAGGTGATCCGCCCGGTGGCGCCCTTGGTGTCGCCGTTGACCGACCAGCCCACCAGCACCAGCGCGTTGCCCTTGTTCGGCATCCAGTTCGGAACGGTGATGTACTGGCCGTCGGAGAGCATGTTGTCGTTGTTGCCGGAGCCCATCGTGCTCGGCAGGACGATGGTCGTGCCGTCGACCCGGATCGCCCGGCCGGGGTTCCACCCCGCGGTCACGAAGTTGTCCTTGTCGAGGCTGTAGCCCCCGCCGTCGGCGTCGGCCGCGGTGAAGACCGGCGAGCCGCTGGGCGTACGGCTGCTGATGCCCTTGTTGTTGAGGCAGGCCGAGGTGTCGGCGAGGCTGCAGCTGAGCATCGGCGCGAGCCGGAGCACGTCGATGCCGGCCTGGTAACCGCCCGACTTGGCGTTGGTGCCGATCTGCTTGAGCGTCACCGTGTGCACGCCTTGGGCGAGGATCAGCGGGCTTTTCGCGCCGTCCTCGATGATGCCGAAGTCCACGTAATGGGTGGTGTTCGGCGAGCTGTACGCGTCGAAGCCGGTCAGCAGCGCGGTCTGGCTGGGCTGCCCCTGGTCCAACGTCAACGAGTAGGTCCCGTAGTCGCTGGCCGTGGTCAGGTTGGCGCCGATGTCCCAGACCCCGGCGTGCGGCAGGTCGAACGAGAGCGTCATCGTGTCGCCGTTGACGACCTTGGAGGTGCTGCTCAGGTTGCCCAGCATCACCTGGTAGCCGTCGGCGAAATAGTAGCCCGAGTAGTTCGGCTGGGTGCCGATCCCACCGGTCCTGGTGGTCGTCGTCGCGGCGGGCACGACGGTGGTGGTGCCGTCGTCGTTGGTCGCGGTCCACCCGGTGTACATCTTGTCGCCGTAGGCGTAGGTCGGGGTCGTCCGGCCGGCGTTGAACACGTACGTCGTCTGTGGCGAGGTCGAGCCGGCCTGGTCGACGGACTTGGCGAAGATCCGGTGGGCGCCGGGCGATCCGGGGGCGAAGCTGACGCCCGCGGAGCCGTTGACGGCCACCGTGCCGGTGCCGTTGCCGTTGTCGGCCTTGGCGTAGTAGACGGTGCCGGCCTTGATCGCGGTGCCGGCGGCCCAGGCGGTGCCCTTGGTGCCGGCGTAGGTGACGTTGCTCAGGTCACCGTCCATCGAGAACAGATAGCCGACCACGTTGTCCGACCGGTCGTTGCTCAGCGCGAACGTGCCGGGGTCGCTGTACTTCGCGCCGACCTGGTTCTCCGGGAACTGGGTCGATTTGATGAAGGGCTGCTTCGGCGCTTTGGTGTCGATGGTGAACTTGTGGACGGGCCCCCACCCCGTCGACCACAGGCCGTCCTGGTTCTTGGCGGCAACGATCCAGGTGTAGTCGCCGTCCGGCAGCTTCGGGGTCACGGTCCAGGACGAGCCGTGCACGCTGTACTTGTCCGCGGCGGGCCCGTACCCGTAGGCGACCAGCTTGCCGGTCTTGTCGAGCACGTGATAGTCGACCATCACGTTGCGTACGACACCGTTCGGGAATTTGTTCGACGCGGTCCACGACAATGTCGGCGTCCCGGTGGTGGTTAGCGTCCGGCCCTGGTCGAGGACCGAGGGGAAGACGTGCTGCTTGCCGTCGTCGGGGTCGATGGTCGGCCGGTAGCTGTAGTTGACCGACAGCCGGGCACCGCCCTTGTAGCCCAGCTGCTTCCAGCTGTACTTGTCGTTCTCGTTCGTCGCCATCGCCAGGAAGTTGGTGGTGGCCGCCTTGGCGTTCGCCGCGGCGGTGACCTGGTTCGTCACGGTGAACTTGAAGGTGGGCGGGGTGACGTGTGCCTTCGAGGATCCGCAGCTGAGCTCCTCGCTGTTCTGGGTGCCCTGCAACGTCCCCCGGGAGGGCTGGTGGGACCAGGACAGGTGGGAGGAGTCCCAGCCGGAGATCGAACCGGCCGCGTAGACCGACATCGCGGTGTTGCCGCAGGAGGCGGCCCACCGGTTGGTGATGTAGAGGTAGGCGTTCTGGATGATCGCGCCTTTGATGCCGGAGGTGTTCATCTGGTAGTAGGTGCGAGCCGTCTCGCCGGCGCCGCCGTCGGCCGGCCAGTCGTCCAGACCGACCCGGGCGCTGTTGGCGCCGGTGGTCGCGGTCGAGTTGTAGACGTTCCACCCGTTGCTGGAGATCCGGGCCCACTTCATCTGGCTCGGGTTACCGGTCCAGGCCGACCAGTCCGGATCGACGTACACCGGGAACCGCGTGGTCTTGGCGGTCAGCAGACCCTGGTCCAGGGTGAGCGTCTGCCGCCCGGATCCCACGCCGATCTTCACCTCGGCGCGATGGCCGCCCGGCGACTCCGCGTCCCCGGCCGGTGCCTTGGTGGCCGGCGCGATCGCCGCGTTGTCCGCCGCCGGACTGCTGTCCCACATCAGGGCCGTGCCGGCCTGGAACACCTTTCCCCCGCTGAGAGCGTCCGTGGCTTCGGCACCTCCGCCCGGCAACTGCGCGATCTTCACTCGCGTCCCGGTCAGACCCAGATTCAGCTTCTGTACGTCAGTGTTAGCGGCCGCCTGAGCCGTCTTCACCACGAACACCGACGAATAGCCGGTGGCGCTGGCCGTGACCCGCAGGTCGACCCCCGGCAACACCTCGGCATACGTCGCGGAGGAACCCGCGACGGCCGGCTTCGGCAACGCCTTGTCCCAGGTGAAATGCAGCGCGTCGGCACCGTTGTGCATCGTGACTAGGCTGTGGTCGCCGCCGCCGCCGAACGACACCGAGGTGAGCGCGGCCTTCGGCCCGTACGTGCCGTCGGCGTGCCGGACCAGGCTGGTGTCGACCGGAACCCATTTGTCGTTCCGCCGAACCCGATCCGGGCTGCTCGAGTAGATCGTGGTCAACGACCCGTTCGGGTTCGCCGTGGTGGTCGAGTACTCATCGGTGAGAGCACCGACCGGTGTGCGCCGGCCGGTCTTCGCCGCCCGGGCGAGCGCCGACGTGATCGAGGCGGCCTGGGTCGTGGTGCTCCCGGCCTTGCCGGCCTTCGAAGCCCTGCCCTGGCTGGGCGATTTCTCGGTAGGCGGTGCTCCGGGCGGGGAAGATGGCAACGCGGGATGGTCCGGGTTGGCGGTCGCCGACGGGGCGGGGACCGGCGTCGCGAGGGCGGGCGCCGCGAGCCCGAGGGATCCCGTGGTCGTCAGCGCCACGACGGCGGTCGCCCGAAGCAACCCCCGTGTTCGTCGGCGGGCGGGCAGGTGTGGGGTCATCAGGCCGAGCCACCTCTCATCGGTACGTGAGATCCGGTTACGTGGCGCCATTGTGCGTCAACGGAGGGTTGTCCTCGACCCCGATCGGCCGGGGGAGCGGCATCCATGCCCGGCGATGTCAAACCGTGATCTTCAAGCCTGTCTATCCAGAGTGGGCAGGGCGGACAGAGCGTGACCGGCTACTTATTCTCCGACGTGGAAGGTTCATGATCTTCCATGCCGCGCGGTCGGCTTCCCTCGCCGACCGGTGGCGAAATCGGGGGAGGGTGCACTGATGCTGTCCAGAGGTGGATTCCGGATACCGTTCGCGCCGCGCCGCCGGCGGCGGATCGCCGCGGTCCTCGCGGTCGCACTCCTACCAGCCCTGATCAGTCTCAGCGTGGCGCAGAGCGCCTCGGCGGTGGCTCGGCACGTCCCGCTGCCCGACCCCAAGCCTTTGCAGCGGGTCGTCCTCAGCCGCGGCGGACCGGTCAAGCGAGCCAAGCCGCGGCCGACATACGCCCGCTTCGATCCGTCCGGACATGCCGCCCTGCCGGCGGCCCAGGAAACATTGGTCACCGTGCCGGCCTCCCCGGGCAGGGCGGTCCGCGCCGGGTCGTCGCCCGTGTCGGTCGGGCGCGGTACCACCGGTTCCACGCCGAGCCGAGTTCGGGTCACCACAGTGGACCCGGCGATCGCGAGGTCGGCCGGGGTCACGGGCGTCCTGTTCGCGCTCAGCAGCGTGCAGGGCGCCGGCGCGGTCACCGTGACGGTGGACGACTCGACGTTCCGCAACGCCTACGGCGGCGGTTACGCGTCTCGCCTCCGTCTCGTGCGACTGCCGGCGTGCGCGCTCACCACACCCGCGGTCGCCTCCTGCCAGGCCCAGACACCGGTCCTCGACAGGTCCGGCGGCTCGCTGTCGACGCGGGTGACCTTGGCGTCGTCGGGTGCGACGGTGCTGGCCGCCACGGCCGGCGCGAGCGGTTCGGCGGGGGACTACGGGGCAACCAGCCTTTCTCCGGCCGGTACGTGGGCAACCAGCGGGAACACCGGTGCCTTCACCTACAGCTATCCGATCACGGTGCCCAAGACGGTCAGCGCGGTCGCCCCGGATGTCGATCTGGGCTACCACTCGGCGCAGCAGGACGCACGCACGTTGGACACCAACAACCAGTCGTCCTGGGTGGGAGACGGATGGTCGGATTCCGACAACTACGTCGAGCGCACCTATGAGTCCTGCTCCGACGTCAAGAGTTCCGGAGCACCCGACAACAGCGGCGACCTGTGCTGGGCCGGCCAGGTCCTGACGTTGTCGTTGAACGGCACATCGACGCAGATCGTCTACGACGCGGCGAAGAACACGTTGCGCCCGGCGAACGACAGTGCGACGACGAAGATCGAGATGCTGTCCGGTCCGACCAGCGGCACCACCAACGGCACCGACAACAGGGAGTATTTCCGGGTCACCGAGGGTGGTGTGCAGTACTACTTCGGGCTCAACCGGCTGCCCGGGTGGAGTTCCGGCGCAACGGAGACCAGGTCGGTGTGGACCGTGCCGGTCTACCGGGCCCACGACGGCGTGAGTACGTGTTCGGGTAGTGCCACGTTCGCCGACACGGCCTGCACACTCGGCTACCGGTTCAACCTCGACTACGTGGTCGACCCGAGCGGTAACGCGATGGCCTACTACTACGCGCCGGAGACCGGCTATTACGGCGCGGACGGGAAGAACACCGCGGTCGCCTACACCCGGGGTGGCACGCTGGCCCGGATCGACTACGGCCTGACGTCCTCGACGGTCTATTCCGGCACCGCCCTGGATCAGATCGTCTTCACCACCGGGGAGCGGTGCATTCCGGGGCAGCCGGCCGGCAACACCTGCTCGGACGGCCAGTTCTCCGAGGCGAACGCGGCGTTCTGGCCGGATGTGCCGATCGATCTCAGCTGCGATGCCGGCACCTCGTGTACCCACCACGCCCCGACGTTCTGGTCCCGCAAGCGGCTCAGCTCGATCGTGACTCAGGTGCAGACCGGCGGCGCCACCCGGCAGATCGACCGGTACGACCTCACGCCCGGCTTCCCGGACAACGGCGACCACGCGCCCACCTTGTGGCTGGGTTCGATCACCCACACCGGTCTGGACACGCTCGGCGGAGCGTCCGGCAGCACGGTCTCCGGTACCACCACGTTCAATCCGCTGCAGCTGGCCAACCGGGTCGGCACGATCGCGGGCCTGCCCCGGATGTACTACCAGCGGATCGGCACGGTGATCTCGGAGACCGGCGCCGAGACCGATGTCGTCTACGACACTCCCGACTGCTCGTCGGTGCCCTCCAGCGACACCACCGACGCCGGCGACAGCAAGGCCCAGGCGTTCGCCTCGACCAACACCACCGGCTGTTTCCCGGTCTACTGGACGCCGGAGGCACAGCCGCAGCCGCTGATCGACTGGTTCTACACCCACCCGGTCACGTCGGTGACCACGTATGACAACAACAACCACTATCAGGACGGCTCCTCGCCGAGGCTGCTCACCCAGTACACGTACGTCGGAACGCCGGGCTGGCACTACGACGACAACGAAGTGGTCAAAGCGAAGAACCGGACGTGGGGCCAGTTCCGCGGCTATCCCGAGGTCGACGTCACCACCGGTGACACCAGCGCCTTTCACTACAGCAACCAGAACCCTGTCCACGACCAGAGGACGCTGACCAGGAACTACTACTTCCGCGGCATGAACGGCGACACCCTGCCCGGCGGCAAGACCCGTAGCGTCCCCAACCTGACCAGCACCGACGGCTCCGTCACGGTGCCCGACCGCAACGAATTCGCCGGCCAGATCTTCGAGACCGTCAACTACTCCGGAGACGGCGGCAGCGTGCAACACGCCACCGTGAACGTCCCGACCACGATCGGGCCGACCGCCTCCCGGACCCGCGACGGCCTTCCCGCGCTGCAGGCCGTCATGGTGCGCACCACCCGCACCCTCGGCCGGGAGAAGGTCTCCTACGGCTGGCGGAACACCGAAACCGACACCTTTTACAACACCACGCTCGGGCAGAACACAACCGGCATGCCCGTCCAGACCGACGACCGGGGCGAGCCCGGGGCGACCGGCAACGCCACCCGGTGCACCTTCACCCGGTACCTCGACGGCGGCGCCGACACCGTGGTGGCCGCCGCCGAAACCGTCGTGACCGACCAGGACTGCGCGAGCGCCGGCGCCAGCCCCTCCGGGACGCTGATCTCGGACACCCGCATCTCCTACGACGGCCACGCCTTCGCGTACGACGGCGACGGCCAGGCAAATCCGGCTCTGCCCACCAAGGCGCAGCCGACCCTGGTGCAGGACGCCTCGGCGGCCACCGGCGCGACCGCCACCGCGTTCGTCGACACGACCGCCACGACCTACGACAGCTACGGGCGTGCCACCGCGGTCACCCGCACGCCGAAGTCGACCGCGGCGGACGGCAAGACGAGTATCGCCCGCACCACGTACACCCGGTATTCGCCCGCGGCCGGCGCGCTGCCCACCAGCGTCACCACGGTCACCCAGGTGACCCCGGGCTTCGACTGCTCGGCCGTGACGACCTCGAGCAAGGACTGCCAGCTCGGCACGAACACGCGCGACCCGGCCCGCGAACTCTCACTGACCTCGGTCGATGTCTCCGGCGCGCTGACCTCGCTCGGGTACGACGCTCTCGGCCGGCTCACCGCGGTGTGGCAGCCGAACCAGTCCCGGACCGCCGGGGCGCCGGCGAACCTGATCTACACGTACGCGTTGTCCGCGACCGGCCCGAGCGTCGTCACGACGAGGACGCTGGAAGACCCGGGCGACCCGAATGCGACGACCCCGGCCTACCGCGTCGGCAAGGTGCTCTACGACGCGATGATGCGTCCGCTGGAGAGCCAGGCGACCGGCGAGAACGGCAGCACCGTCGTCTCGGACACCCAGTACGACTCACACGGCTGGACCGTGCTGACCAACAACTCGTACGCGGTTGCCGGAGACCCCGCCGACAGCCTGATCTCCGACCACCTGTCGCAGGTTTCGGTGCCGGCGACCACCGTCACCGACTACGACGCGATGGGGCGGCCGGGTCAGGTCACCTCCGAGCACAACGGCGTGGCGACGTGGTACACCCGCACCGCCTACACCGGCGATTCGACGACGGTCCTTCCGCCGACCGGCGGGGCGGCCAGCACCAGGACCACGAACGCCCGTGGCCAGATCACCGAGCTGCAGCTCTACAGCACCCGGCCGACGGTCGGTGGAAACGCCGCCGGCGGGTTCACCACGTCCGGCGGCACCAGCGCGAACACCAACTACACCTACACGGCGGGTGGCTCGCAGAGCACCGTCACCGGCCCGGACGGCTCGGTCTGGAAGTTCTTCTACGACCAACTCGGCCGGCAGACCTCGATGACCGACCCGGACACCGGCACCGGCTTCAGCAAATACGACGACGCCGGGGACACGATCGCCACCAAGGACGCTCGCGGCATCGAGCTCGACTTCACCTACGACCTGCTCGGCCGGAAGCTGACCGCCACCGACAAGACCAAGAACTTCGAGTACGCGTCCTGGGCCTACGACTCGTTGCGGATCGGCCGACCGACCTCGTCCACCCGCTACGTCAGCGGCGTCACCGGCGGCTACACCGTCGCGATCACCGGCTACACGGCACTCGGCAACCCGCTGGGGCAGACCGTGACCCTGCCGTCCGTCGAGCGTCCGCTACCGGCCAGCTACTCGACGAGCTACGCCTACACGCCGAACAACGAGCAGCTCGCCCAGCAGGTCGATCCGGCGGTCGGCGGCCTGCCCGGTGAGACCATCACCTACGGCCACGACCCGATCGGCGCGCCGACGAAGACCTCCGGCATCGACCTGTACGCCTCGGGCGCGATCTACACCGACTTCGGCCAGCTGTCGAAGCTCACCATGGGCGACTCGACCAACGAGGCGGAAGCTCTTTACTCGTACGACGAATACACGTTGCGGCTGACGGGCCGCTCCGTCTACCGCGACCAAGCGCCCGGGCCGCTCGTCGACGACATCGGCTACACCTACGACGACGCCGGGAATCAGCTGTCGGTCACGGACAAGCAGTCCGAGACCGGCAGCACGGTGACCGACCTCCAGTGTTTCCGATACGACGGGCGTGCCCGGCTCACCGACGCCTGGACCGGTAGTGGTGCCTGCGCGGACCAGCCCGCGGCCGCGGCCGTGTCCAACAGCGCCGGTTCCTACTGGCAGAGCTACTCCTACGACTCGATCGGCGACCGCACGCAGCTGGTCGACCACTCGACCACCGGCGGTACGGACGTCACCACCGGCTACACCAATGGCTGTTCGAGCGGCTGCAACCGGTCCGGCGCCCAGCCGCACAGCCTGACCGCCACCACCGGTGGCACCGACCCGACCCAGCTCGTCTACGACGTGGACGGCAACCTGCTCACGAGGACCGCAACCAGCGGTGCCGGGCAGACCCTCAGCTGGGACGACGAGGGTCACCTGGCCTCGGTCACCTCGACCGGCGGCTCGTCGGCGGTGACGAAGTACCTGTACGACGCCGACGGCAACCAGCTGATCCGGCGCGACCCCGGGCGCACCACCCTGTTCGCCGGCGACACCCAGGTCGTGATCAACACGTCGGTCAGCCCGGCGGTCTCCCTGGGGGCGGTCCGCACCTACTCCCTCGGCGGAGTGGCCTACGCCATCGCCGTGCGATCCACGCTCCCCGGCGGCGGCGCCGACTATCTGTTCAACGACCCGCACGGCACCGCCACCCTGGCCATGGACACCACCACCCAGAAGCTGTCCCGCCTGCAATACAAGCCGTACGGCGAGACCCGGGGGAGCCCCAACAGCACCACCTGGCCCGATGCCACGCACGGCTACCTCGGCGCCGCGACCGATGTGGGTACCGGATACACGGATCTCGGCGCCCGCAAGTACGACCCCTCGCTCGGCCGGTTCATCAGTGCGGACCCCGCACTGGAGACCACCGATCCCAACGAGCTCGGCGGATACACCTACGCCGGCGACAACCCGGTTACCGAGGCCGACCCGACCGGGCTCTGCAATCCCGACATCTGCGCCCCCCAGCTGGACCACACCGGAAGCAGTGGCTCCAGCGGTGGCGGTGGCGGTGGCGACGACGAGCCGACCGACGGCGAGTCGTCGGGCGGGGACGAATGGTACAAAGTTTGGAAGCCGCGGCACGACACCGCCGTCCGGATGACGGTCGCCTGGCTGCAACAGAACCGCCCGGGCGTGGACATCGACGCCGAGGTCGCGATCGCCAAGGGATCGCTGAACAACAACACCGGCTGGGCCGACATCGTGGCGTGGGGCCCCAATGAGGTCGAGGTGTGGGAGGTCAAGCACGGCGGCGGCGCCGCCGAGTTGGCCGGCCCGGCCCAGTTGCAGAAGTACATCACCGCCCTGCGGACACGGCTCAGCAGTTCCGGCGATCCGCGCAGGGTGGTGACGGGCGGCCAGATCCCGGAACTCGGACCCGAACCGAACCCGGCCAATCCGCAAGAATTGATCACCGCGAAGTCCGGCGCAGCGCCCGGGATCGTCACCTATCAGTACACCAAGGACGAGCCCCGGATCCGTGTTCCGGTTCCGGTTCCGCAGCCGCGGGCGGTGACCGAGGAAGAGCGTGGCAAGCGTCCGGACTGGGTCAGGACCAGACCGCTGTGGCAGCCGCAGGTCGCCGATCCGGCTCCGATGGCCCACGCGCCGATGAGCGGCGGAGATTCGAGCGGAGGTGGGTTGAGCTGGCCCGACGTCCACGTCAGCGTGCCACAGGTCGACCAGAGCAGCGCCCGCGCGGCTACCGCCGGAGGAACAGCGGTCATCGTCGTCATCGCTATCCTTCTTATTCCGGTCGGTGCTTGACGTCCGGCCAGCCAACCTGTGAAGCGAGGTCGGAATGCACGATTTTCGGGTCTGCTGTTCGCTGGACCTGGAGTTTCCCGGCGCGGCGGGTTATTCGGAGCTGGCCAGGGATTGGCTGATTCGCGGCTCGCGGGAGCTCGCCGGGGAGTATCTGGAGGCGATTGAGTCAGGAGAGCCGCTGGATCCGGGCAGCGTCCGCCGCGGCGGGCCGGCCGGGCCGCCTGGTTCGGTGTGGGGTTTCGTCGCTGTGGCCCGGGGCGCCTGGGGCAGCCGGCGGACCGGGCGGGTGTATTCGGCGAAGAACGTGGCTTGGCTGGAAAAGCAGCTGCTCGACCCGGCGGCGGAGGCCACGCTCGGGGTGTCCGTGCTTGACGACACTGGAGTGCCGGGCGAGTCGCCGTTGCGGGCAACCGTCCAGCGGCTGCCCGAGGCCGAGGATTGGTTGACGCTGTCGTTCTCCATGCAGGAGAGCCGGTTGGCGCGGCCGGAAGTCCAGCGGTCCCTGCTGTCCTTCGTACGGTCGGTTGCTGACCGCGTGAACCCGTCGTTCGGCCAATGCGACTACGACGATGTGGGCACGGCGGTGGAACGTACGGTCGGGCCGCCGTGGCCCATGCCGAGCGAGACCGTTCCGAGGAGCAGGAATACGCTGCGGGGCTATTCGTGGTTGACGGTGTGCGCGCAGGAGCTGGCCGACCGGCTCGGGGGTGCGGACGCGCTGCGCGCCACCGGTGCGTTCCACGAGGTCGAGCAACTGGCGGCCGGTGGTGTGTGGTTGCTGGCCACGGCCGACTACCGCGACTATGACCAAGCAGCGGTGGAGCGGGTCTTCGAGGCGGTCGCGCCGGTCCTGCCCCCAGGTATGCCGCGTCGCTTCGACAGCGCCGATCGGCCGCCGAACCGGGTGGCCGTGCGGGATGCGGCCTCCGTGCGAGCCGGGGGAGCCTGACGTGGGCTATTGGGGACATCTGATCGCCACCGGCAGCTCCCAGGAACTGGTGGGCACGGCGATGCTCAGTGCGTTCGGCGACCAGCAGACGGTCGCCGAGGGGCCGCCGGGCTGGCACGTCTACCACGTCGCCGGTGCCGAGCCGGATCTCACCGCCGCGGTCCGGGCGCTTGCCGCCGGCACCGGTGCTCCGGCCATCGCGGCATATGTGCTGGACAGCGACTGCGCGATCGTGCGAGCCGCGACCCCGGACGGCGCCCGCTGGTCGGCGGTGCTGAACCCCGAACGGGCCGAAGAATACGGCGCACCCGGCTCCTCGCCGGACGCCGTGCTCGCCCAGGCGGTGACCTGGGCCCGGGCCGCGCAACTCGACCACGACGACGATCTGATCCGGCGAGCGGTCACCACCGAGGCGACGTTCGCCGAGGATCAGTTCCTGGCTCTGCTGGAGGCATTCCGGCCGTCCCTGACCGGGCCGACCTGAAAGAATTCTCCGGGTTGCGCCGACCACCGGGCTCGAAGCGGCAGATCCACTCAGCTCGCCTTCGGTGGCACGCTGGTGATGCTGCCGCGCTTCGACGCGCGGCGGTCCTCCGCCTTATGCGCGCCGATGACGTCACCTTCTTCGCCGGCGTTCCGACGATGTACCGGGGCCTGTTGGGCGCCCTGGACGAGACGGTCGGTGTCGCCGCCCTGGCGGCCAACCTGCGGATGGCTGTCGCCGGCGGCCCGGCGCTGCCGGGCGAACTCGACAAGCAGTTCCTGGAGCGCTTCGGCGTCACGATCCTGGAGGGCTACGGGCTGTCGGAGACGTCCCCGTTCGCGTCGTTCTCGCGTTACGGTGAGCAGCCGCGCGTGGGCTCGGTCGGCGTCCCGATTCCTGGCGTGCAGATGAGGCTGGTCGAGGAGGACTGATGGTGCGGCGCCGGATCTGTCCGAGCGGCCCTCGTGCCGTGTATGCCGTCCACCAGGCCAGGCGGGTGCACGACTACGGCGCCACCGAGGTGTGGGCCAAGCCGCTCGGCGACGGCTCCGTCGCCGTCGCCGTCGCCCTGCTGAATCGCTCCGGCAGCACCGCCACGATCTCCACCACCGCCGGCGAGGCCGGCGCGCCCTCGGCGAGCGGTTACAACCTCTATGACCTCTGGACCAAGTCCGTACGCAATACCAGCGGCGCGATCAGCGCGACCGTCCCGCCGCACGGTGTGGTCATGTACCGGCTGCGGACGGGCTCGGCGACCGCGACCGACAGCTTCAGCCTGCGCGGCGTCGGATCCGGCCGCTGCCTGGACGTCCTCGGCGGCGCCCCGAACGACGGCACGCAGGCGGTCATCTGGGACTGCAACGGCGGCTTCACCCAGGTCATCACCGCGGGCTCCGGCCAGTTGCACATCGGCGGCAAGTGCCTGGACGCCGACAACAACGGCACCGTCGACGGCACCAAGGTCATCGTCTGGACCTGCGGCAGCGGCGCCAACCAGCAATGGACGCTCCAGTCGGACGGCACGATCCGCGGCGTCCAGTCCGGCAAGTGTGTCGACGTCAATCAGGCCGCCACCGCCAACAACAGCCCGCTCATCCTGTGGACCTGCTCCGGCGCCACGAACCAGCAGTGGACCCGGATCTGACGTGACCGGCCCGGTCTCCCGCCAGGGGAGGCCGGGCTGTTGCCACCGTGCGAGCCATCGGACGTGGCGGCTGGGGATACCGACTACCTGATCGACGGCGGGCAGCTCAAGGCCGTCTGAACTGTCGCATAGAGATAGATCATAACATTACGTACGTCAGACTATGGGTTAGGATGGTGGTGCTGGGCGATGGCCCGATGGAGTGGATGGAGGAGCCGGTGGCGCGTTACGACAAGGAGCACAAGGCGGCGACGCGGCAGCGGATCCTGCAGACGGCCGGCCATCGCTTCAAGCAGGATGGCATCGACGGTTCCGGCGTCGCGACGCTGATGGCCGACGCCGGGCTGACCAACGGCGCGTTCTACGCCCACTTCGCCTCCAAGGAAGATCTGGTCGCGAACGTGGTGGCCGATCAGCTGCGCGCCCAGGCCGAGGAGTTCCGCGCGCTGCCGCCGGGCCGGGTAGGGCTGGAGGGCTTCCTGCGCGAGTACCTGTCGCCGCAGCACCGGGACAACCCCAGTGACGGGTGCCCCTCCGCCGCCCTGCTCGACGAGATCGGCCGTACCGCGCCGGCGGCCAAGGACGCCTACACCGAGGGCGCGCGGGCCATTCTGGACGAGATCGCCTGCCGGTTGGCGCCCAGCGATCCGCGGTCGGCGTACGGCCAGGCGTTGGGGTTGTTCACGATGGCGGTCGGAACGCTGCAGTTGTCCCGCGCCCTGTCCGACCCGAAGCTCGCCGACGAGGTCCTCGAGCAGGGCATCCGGAACGCCCGCGCATTTCTCGACTGAGCACCACGTACGGCAACACGCGAAGCGGCACCCTCGTTCACCCGCAAGGTCGGGAGCGAGGGGGCCGCGACGCGTCTCCGCTCTACCCCTGGAGGAGTCGAGGGATACGGCGCTGACGGTGGCGGCGCTGATTCCAGCCGGGCTGTTCTGGGCGATGGTGCTCGCCGGCTCCTTCCACGGCCTGATCGCCTTCGGCCGGGAGGTGCTGGGCTGGCATGCCGGCTGGGAGTACCTCGTCCCGGGAACGCTGGATGGGGTCAGCGTGACGTTCGCGTTCCTCGCTTTCCGCGCGGTGCGCATGAAGAAGGCCCCGGACCGCTGCTACCGGCTGGTGTGGGGCGCCGCGATCGCCTCGGCGACGGTGAATTTCGCGTACGAGTACAGGCGAGGGACAGGCCGGGGCGGGCAGCCTTGACACAGCGGAGATGCCGCCGAGCGTTCCGGCCGAGCCGGTGGTCGAGGCGCCTGGTCATCAGGCAGCTGCGCCCACCACAAAGACGTCGCCTGCGGCGCCCGTCCTGCCTGCGTCGCCGAAGGTGGGCAAGGATGAGGTCGACGATGTGGATGTACGGGTGGCGACCGGGATGAGGCTGCCGGCGACGGCGGCGACGGCCATGGAGTGGGCGAGTCTGTGGGTCAGGATGTGTTCTGAAGGGGGGTCCGTATTGGGTCCGCTCAATGATCAGGATGCACGCGCGCAGTACGGGCTGACCGCGAAGCAGTTGCGGAACGTTCGCAACGCCGCAATGTCTGGGGCTCTGCGGCAGAAGGCGATCATGCTTGGTGTGGAGCTGCCGCTTGAGTACGTCGACAACCCAGCCGATCGCCGTGACATGGCTGACACAGCGGCATAGCGACGCACTGTTCCCCGGGCGGGAAGCGTGCTTCCTGCCCCTGGGGTGACGGCAGCGCCACGGGTAATACC
Organism: Actinoplanes subtropicus; assembly: GCF_000721705.1. Classification (GTDB taxonomy): domain Bacteria; phylum Actinomycetota; class Actinomycetes; order Mycobacteriales; family Micromonosporaceae; genus Actinoplanes; species Actinoplanes subtropicus. The sequence goes on along the minus strand of NZ_JOJL01000023.1, from coordinate 25,995 downwards.
CGCCCGGTAACACCCCGCCGGGCGCCACCAGGCCGCTGCCAGCAGGCGGGGCGCCGGGCACGCTTCGCTGCCAGCTCGGCCGGGCCCTGGCGGAACGAAGCGGAAGCCCGGCCGTTCCGGCGCTGTTCCGCCAAGCCAACGGAACAGCGTCGCGCCCGTTCCGGAACGGGCGTCGGGAGTGCGGATTGTTCCGCAGGACGCGCGGAACAGCAGTCCCGGAACAATCAGCTCAGTGCACCGGGCGGTTGGATACGACTGCGCGTAGCGCGGCTTCAGGCTCGGCGCAGGACGGCCTCGATCTCCAAGTTGATCTGTACGGTGTCGCTGACCACGACCCCACCGCCGTCGAGTGGCAGGTTGATGTCGATGCCGAAGTCGTTGCGGTTGATGGTCGTCGAGGCCGAGAAGCCGGCGCGGGTGCCGCCGTCGGTGTCCGGCCCGATGCCGTTCACGGTGAGCGCCAGCGGGACGGTGTGGGTGACACCGTTGATGGTCAGTTCTCCGTCCACCACGAAGCCGCCTGCGCCGACTCGGACGCCGGTCGAGCGGAACGTCCACACCGGGTTCTTGTCGACATTGAAGAAGCGAGGTGAGCGCAGGTCGGCGTCCCGCTGCCGGTTGCCCGTGTCGACGGAGGCGGCATCGATCGACGCTGTGACGGATGAGTCGGTCACAGCGTCGCCGGTGACAATTTCCCCCGAGAATGTCGCGAACCGACCGCGTACCTTGCTCACCATCATGTGGCGGACGGTGAAGGACACCTCCGAGTGGACGGGATCGATGTCCCAGGTGCCGGCGAGGTAGTTCGGAATCACGTTCTTCACTGCCATGGTCATCGGAATCTCCAGGAAGAGTGGCTTGGGCGTACGTCGTCGGGGTTTGTTGTTACCGGTTGATGTGCTCCGTCATTTCGGTGGATATCGACCAGGTTCACGCTTGGTGGCGGTTCACCTGGTAAGACCGAACGGCTGACCGGTCTGTGACACCACCTGGCCTACGAATTCCACGGATGGGCTTCGGGTGCCCGGCGAGTCGGCGGTCACGCGACGATTTCGAACAGTTCTGCCCAGCCGAGCAGGCATAGGATGCGTCGGATACGCATGCTGGCGCCGCGTAACCGCAGACATCGGCCCGCCCTGCGCAGCCGGATCGCCGCGCGGGCCAGTTCCCGGAGGCCGCAGACGTCGATAAAGGTGAGCTCGCTCAGGTCGATGGTGGCGTCGGCGACCCGGTCGACAAGTATCTCGAGGGCGAGTTCCAGCGCTGGGAGGGTAGCGATGTCCACCTCCCCGCGCAGGCGGATGCCGGCAGGCGCGGCCATGGCGGTGATCTCGAATGGCGACTGCGGCGCGGCCATCTGCAGCGTCATCGTGGTTCTGCTCCGGAGGGGTCGGCGGTACGGTTCGGCGTGATCGTGGTGCCGGTGTGGCCGGCAAGGATGTCGGCCGCGTCGGTGAGCCGGCCGATGGCCGCGGGATGTCCGGACGCGCGGGTGAACCGCATGCAGGCGTCGGCCTTCGGCCCCATCGAACCGGCCGGCAACGGCATCGTCGCCAGGTCGTCGACGCTGATGGTCCGGATCGGCTCGGCTTGCGGTGTGCCGTACCGGCGGATGATCGCCGGTGCGTCGGTCAGCACGAGTAACCGGTCCGCTGCGAGTGCCAGGGCGAGCAGGGCGGCGGTCAGGTCCTTGTCCACCACGGCCGCCGCCCCAGTGAGCCGGCCAGTGCGGTCCTCGGTTACTGGTGCTCCGCCTCCGCCGCCGCACACGACGATCACGTCGCGGTCGACCAGAGTGCGGATCGTGTCCTGTTCGATGATGCGGCGCGGCTCGGGTGACGGTACGACCCTTCGCCAGCGGTCGCCGTCCGCGGCTACGGTCGAACCATTCCGGGCGGCGGCTGCTTCGGCCTGTTCGCGCGGGTAGCCGGCACCGATGAGCTTGGTGGGCGTGGCGAAGGCCGGATCGCAGGCGTCGACCACTGTCTGGTTCACCAGCGCGACGACAGGTCTTGTCACGCCTGCGTTGGCGAGTTCCTGGACCAGCCAGTATCCGATCATGCCTTGGGTCTGGGCGCCGAGTACGTCCAGCGGGTACGGCCGGCTGAGCTCCGGGTCGGAGCTGCTTTCTCGGGCCAGGAGGCCGACCTGTGGTCCGTTGCCGTGGCAGACGATCAGCTGGTGGTGGGCGGTCAGTGGCGCGAGGGATTGCGCGGCCCGCCGGATGTGCCGTTGCTGGATTGCGGCGTCGGGCTTGTCGCCGCGTTCCAGCAGGGCGTTGCCGCCGAGGGCGATGACGATGCGCACGGCTCAGCCCGCCAGCGCCCGGACGAGCAGGGCCTTGATGGTGTGCATCCGGTTCTCGGCCTGGTCGAAGACGATCGACCGTTTCGACTCGAACACCTCCTCGGTCACCTCGGCGCTGTCCAGGCCGAACTGCCGGTGCAGACGGGCGCCGATGGCGGTGTCGCGGTTGTGGATCGCCGGCAGGCAGTGCATGAACCGCACACCGGACCGGTTGCTGGCGTCCAGCACCTCGTCGGTGACGCGGTACGGCGACAGCGACGGGATCCGGGCCGCCCACGCGTCGTCGGGCTCGCCCATGCTGACCCACACGTCGGTGTAGACGAAGTCGGCGCCGCGCACCGCCGTACGGAGATCGTCGGTGATCAGCAGGCGGGCGCCGCTCGAACGCGCGGCGTTCTCGGCCGCGGCGACGACGTCGGGTGGTGGCTGCCGGCTCGTGGGCGCCGCGATGCGGACGTCCATGCCGAGCCGGGCGCCGGTGACCAGCAACGATCGGGCGACATTGCTGTGGCCATCACCGGTGAAGCAGAAGGCGATGTCCTCGACGTCGCCGCCGTGGTACTCGGTCATGGTGAGGAGGTCGGCGAGGCTCTGGGTCGGATGCCAGGCGTCGGTGAGCGCGTTCCAAACCGGTATGCCGGCGTGCGCGGCGAACTGTCGCACCGTGTCCTGGGCGTAGCCGCGGAACGCGATCCCGTCGTACATGCGCCCCAGCACCCGGGCGGTGTCGGCGACGGACTCCTCGCGCCCGAGATGGGAGCCCTCTGGTCCGAGGTAGGTGGCGTGGGCGCCCTGGTCGTGGGCGGCGACCTCGAACGCGCATCGGGTGCGGGTCGAGTTCTTCTCGAACACCAGCACGATGTTCTTGCCGACCAGCCGGGGGATCTCGGCGCCGCCTCGCTTGTCGCGTTTGAGCTGGGCCGCGAGGGCGAGCAGGTCGAGGATCTGCGGCTTGTCCAGATCCAGGTCGCGCAGCAAGGAGCCGGTCACGAGATGCCTCCGGTCGGCCACAGCGGATGGCGGTGTACCGGACAGCTCATGCAGCGGGCGCCGCCACGTCCGCGGCCGAGTTCGCTGCCGGCCAGGGTGATGACGTCGATGCCGTTGCTGCGCAGCATCGTGTTGGTGACGATGTTGCGGTCGTAACCCATGACCACGCCCGGGGCGATGGCCAGATAGTTCTCCGCGTCGTCCCACTGCTCCCGCAGCGCGCTGCTGCGGTCGGCATCGGCGATCAGCACCTTCACCGGGTCGTCCAGTGCCTGCGCCAACGCGGCCGGCACGCCGCGGCTCTCCTGGACATCGAGGCCGGCCGGGGCGCCGCCGGGCGTGATACGCCAACACCGCAGATTGTTCCAGTCCAGGTACGGGTACGCGACGAAGGTGGCGAAGTCCACCATGGTGAGCAGGGTGTCCAGGTGCATCGAAGAGCGAGCCCGGGGCAGCTCGACGGCCAGCACGAGATGAGCCTGCCCGGCGCCGAACAGGCGGCTGGCCAGCGCCTCGACGCCGGTCGGGCTGGTGCGTTCCCCGACCCCGATCAGTACGACGCCGGGGGCGATGACGTGGATGTCACCACCCTCCACGGTCGCCGGTGTGCGGTCGAGGTCGTCGTCGCCGGCCACGATGGGAAAGCCGGCGTCGCGGAACAGCGGGTGGTAGCGGTACACCGTGCGGGTGTTGACCGACTCGCGGCGCCGGGCCGGCTTGGCCATCGCTCCGATCGTCAGGCCGGTACCGATCCAGGCGGCGTTGTCCCGCTGAAAGAGCGTGTTGGGCAGCGGGGCGAGCACGAAGTCGTCGACGTCGAGAACCTGCCAGGCCAGGCTGGGCCGGGTCAGCGGTGACAGGTCGGCCTTGGTGACCCCGCCGATCAGGTATTCAGCCAGGGTTGCCGGGTCGGCGTCGTCGAACAGGGCCCGAACTTCGCGGGCGAGACCGGCGCCGAGGCGCTCCGCGGTGATCGTCCGGTCCAGGGCGAATGTCCGGCCGTCCGGCGTGGCCAGCGCACCGGCGAGCAGGTCGCCGAACAAATGAACCGTCACGTCGTTGTCCCGCAGGGCCTCGACGAACGCGTCGTGCTCGCTGCGCGCCTGACTGGCCCACAGGATGTCGTCGAAGAGCAGATCGGCGATGTTGCCCGGGGTGAGCCGGTCGAGTTCGAGTCCCGGGCGGTGCACGATCACCTCGCACAGTGCGCCGATCTCGGAGTCCACCCCGACCGTGAGACGCCGTCCGGTGGTGAGGGTCATTGCCGTACTCCTTCAGTTAGCAGGTCGGCGGCCACCGGGCCGTACTCGCGGCGTCCTACCTTGAGCCAGATGTAGACCGGCACGCCGAGCAGCAGGCAGAACAGCCCGTAATAGGCGGCCTGGTATCCGGCACCGGCCAAGGCCCAGAAGGCGAACAGCAGGGCGGTACCCGCGACGACCAGGTCGCGCAGGAAGTGGCCGGAGTGGACCCGGCGGCCGTCGGCCAGCAACCAATACACCTGCGCGGCAGCCGAGAAGAGGTACGGGATGACGGCGGTCAGCACCGACAGCAGGACCACGGTGGTGAACACCTTGGCGAAGCTGGTGTAGCTGATCACCGTCAACGTCGACGCGAGCAGCGTTCCCGCGACGATGCCATAGGCCGGTACGCCGCGCCGGCTGTCCTGCGCGAATGGGGCGGGGAACAGCCGCTGCCGAGCCGCGGCCTGCGGCATCTCGCCGACGATCAGGGTCCAGCCGACCAGGGCACCGAATCCCGAGACGATCGCGGCGATCGCGACCGTGTCCCCGGCCCATCGGCCACCGAAGATCGCGTTGGCCGAGTCGGTGAACGGTGCCGTCGAGGCGGCCAAGGCGTCCCGGCTGACCGTGCCGAACACGGCCACCGTGCCGAGGAGGTACACCACGGCGCAGGCCAGCGTGCCCAGAATCGTCGCCCGGCCGACGTTGCGGCGTGGATGGACCACGCGGCCGGCGGCCACCGAGGCGGTCTCGATCCCGATGTACGCGAACAGTGTGATCGCGGCGGCGGCACTGATCGCGCCGAGGGCGGAACCACCGGTCGCGTTGAACGCGCCGAAGTTGGCCGACTTGACGAACAGCAGCCCGACCGTCGCCATGAACAGCAGCGGGACGAACTTCAGCACCGTCGTGACCACCTGCACCACCGCGAGGCTGCGGATCCCGGCCAGGTTGATCGCGGCCGGCAGCCACAACCCGGCCAACGCGATCAAGATCGACCAGGGCTTGGCGTGCGAGCTGTTCCAGAACACCTCGACGTAGCCGACCCAGGCCACCACGATGGCGGCGTTGCCCGCCCATGCGGTGATCCAATAACTCCAGGCGTTGACGAAGCCGGCGAAGTCGCCGAACGCTTCTCGGGCGTACCGGTAGGGACCGCCGGACCCCGGGGTGCGCCGATTCAGCGCCTCGAATGTCCATGCCAGGGCGATGGCCCCGACCGTCACCAGGCCGAACGCCGCCAGGGAAATCGGGCCGAAGCCGGCCAGCGCCGACGGCAGCGCGAACACGCCGGTACCGACCACCGAACCGACCACCAGGGCGGTCGCGGTTGGCAGGCCGAAGCGCTGCTCGTCGTGCTGACCTGGTTCCCGGCCATCTTCTGTCTGCGGCGGCGCACCGCCGACCACCGTCGCGCTCATCCGGTTTGGCCTTGTCTTGTGAGCATGCCGAGCCTCCTCATCAGGTTTGCGGAAGCTAGGACCACGCCCGACAGCGGCTCGTGACACCAAGCACGGCCCGGAAAGCCGGCGTGCCGGAAGGGGTCGTCCTCGGCCGGCCCCGAGCGAGCGCGGATCGGCCTCCCATGCGGCGGCCGCTTTGGTGAAACTGCGCCGGTTGGTGACATCGGCGCCCTTCTCAGTGACCCCTTACTGTCACTCGTTCAGCACTGCTTCCGCACTCAGCCTCCCTAGCGTTCGTGGGCACTGGACGCCGACGCTGAGGAGGCAATCGTGTCCGAGTCTCTGCTCGAGCGGGCTTCGCGGGAATTCGCCGATCCGTCGCTTTCCTGGACATCCGATGCGGTGGCGTTCGAGAGCGCGCGTCGTCGACTCTTCGGGATCGCTTACCAGATGCTGGGCCGGGCCTCCGACGCCGAGGACGTCGTTCAGGAGGTGTGGATTCGGTGGCAACGGACCGACCGGGCACAGGTCCGCGACCGGGTCGCGTTTCTGGCTACGGTCGCGAAGCGTGCTGCCCTCAACACGGCAACCTCGGCCCACTCGCGTCGGGAGGTCAGCTCGGGCGTCGGGCTACCGGGGCACGACCGCGCGGCCGCCGACCCAGCGGCCGCGGCCGAACGCCGCGAGGAGCTCGAGCTCGCCATGCATCTCCTGTTGGAACGGCTTTCCCCCGTCGAGCGCGCCGTCTACGTGCTGCGCGAGGCGTTCGACTATTCGTTTGGCGACATCGCTGACATGCTCGAACTCAGCCAGGCCAACGCGCGGCAATTGGCTTGCCGAGCTCGCACGCACCTCGCGGGGCAACGGCAGAACCCGGTCGAACCGGCGCACCGAGAGGACCTGTTGGAGGCCTTCCTCGAGGCTGCCGGAGGCGAGGGCACGACGGCCCTCATCGGCCTGCTCACCAACGAGGTGGTCCGCCGGGGGCGCGGCAAGCCGACCGGTAACCCCAATTGTGCACCGGACCGAACGGCCGCGTGAGTGCAGAGCCCTCGCGGGACGAGAACCCCCCGAGCCAATTTGACGTTCTTGATATCACGTATCCGCTGTTGAAGGACGGATTTGGAGGGGGGATCATGATTTCGCTGACGAGGTGCCGGGGGAGGGCGGGACATGGCGGCCGTTCGGTTCTCGATCCTCGGCCCGGTCCGGGCTTGGTCCGGGGCGGCGGAGTTGGACCTTGGTGGTCGTCAGCAGCGTCTGGTGCTTGCTCTGTTGCTGGCCCGGGCTGGATCGGTCGTGAGTGTGAGCGAGTTGGTCGACGCGATCTGGCCGCAGGATCCTCCGGCGAGCGCGGTGAATGTGGTGCACCGCTGTGTCGGGGTGTTACGGCGGCTGATCGAGCCGGACCTGCCGATCCGAGCTACCGGGCAATACCTGGTGCGGCAGGCGGCCGGCTATCAGCTGCGGATGACCGAAGAGTCGTGTGATCTGCTGCGGTTCCGGGCGTTGGTGGCGCAGGCCGCCCAGGCTGGTGATCCCGAGCGGGCGGTTTCGCTTTATGTCGAAGCGCTGGCGTTGTGGGCGGGCCGGTGCGCGGCGGGGTTGGAGCCGATTTCGCGGATCCATCCGGATTTCATCGCGGTCGAGGCGGAACGGTCGCATGCCGTACGGGATGCGGCTGATCTCGCTTTGCGGCTGGAGCAGGTCAGGGTGATCCTGCCCGCGTTGCGGCAGGCCGGCGCCGAGAATCCGTTCGACGAGGCGGTGCAGGCCCGGTTGTTGCTGGTGTTGGCGGCCGATGGCCGGCAGGCCGAAGCCCTTGACCTGTTCCAGCAGTTGCGGCGCCGCCTGCGGGAGGAACTGGGCATCGACCCGGGTCAGGAACTCCTCGACGTCCAGGCCCAACTCCTACACCCCGAACCTCCTCCGCCGCGGGCTGCGGCCGCTGCCTCCGGCACACTGCCCGCTCTCGCGCCGATGATCGGCCGGGAAACGGAGATGCGCAGAATGCGTCGCCTGCTAGCCGACGCGGCCGACGGCCGCGGATCCGCATTGCTGATTCGCGGCACCCCCGGTGTGGGCAAATCGGCGCTCCTGCGCGCGGTCGCCGACGACGCGGCCCAACGCGGCTTCACGGTCCTGTCCACCGCCGGGGTGGAGACCGAACAATGGTTCCCGTTCGCCGCCCTGCACCTGTTGCTGCAGCCGGTCTTCCGCAGGATCGACCACCTGCCCGATCCGCACCGGGTGGCCCTGCGCAGCGCATTCGGCGCGGCCGACCAGCAGCCCGACGCGCACCGGGTCGCGTTCGCCGTGCTGGAATTGCTCGCCGACATCGCCGACCGGCAACCGGTCCTGCTGCTGTACGACGACGCGCAATGGTTGGACATACCCAGCCGGGACGTGCTCAGCTTCGTCGCCCGGCGCAGCCGCGACCATGCCATGCTGGCCGTCGCCGCCGCACGGCCCGAGACCGACCGCCGGCCCGCCGTGGCAGATCTGCCGGAAACGAACCTCCAAACCCTCGACCCTTCGGCGGCCGCCCAATTACTCGACAAAGTCGCGCCCGGCCTGGCCGCACCGACCCGCGCGCACATCCTGGAACAATCCGCCGGCAACCCGCTCGCGCTGGTCGAGCTGCCCAAGGCGATACGGGACAACGACGAGACCGGGTTGGACCTGCAGCTCACCCAGCGCCTGGAGGTCGCGTTCGCGGCCCGGACAGATGTTCTGTCCCCCGCGTGTCGATCGTTCGTTCTCGTCCTGGCCGCCGAACCGACCGCGCCGCTGTCCCACCTGCTCGAGGTGTCCAGCCGGGTCGCCGGATCGAGGACGACTGCGGAGGTGGTGCGCGAGGCGGCGGAGGGCGGGCTGGTCACGCTGGTCGAGCACCGGCCCGTGTTCCGTCATCCGCTGATGCGCTCCGCCGTCTATAAACGCGCGACCGTCACCGAGCGGACCGCCGTCCACCGGGCGCTGGCCGTCGCCTTTGAAGGCGTCCCGGAACGCGGGCTCGCCCACTTGGCTGCCGCCACCTTCGGCCCCGACGACGACCTGGCCACCCGGCTCGAGCAACTCGCCGACGACGCGCAGGCCCGCGGCAAGGTGGCGGCCGCCGTACCGGCGCTTTCCCAGGCAGCGGGCCTGGTCAGCGACGGCCACCGCCGCACCCGCATCCTGGTTCGCGCGGCGCAGCTGTCCAGCGACCTCAACGACAAGCACCACGCCCGCATGCTCCTGGACCGTGCGGACCTGCGGGTCGCCGGACCGGTCGAACGTGCTCGCCTGTTGCTGGTGTCCGAGAGCGCCGTCTTCGAGCCGGACGAGCCGGATCGCCGCATCCGCGAGCTGGTGCGCACGGCCGGCGCGGCGTTCGACGAAGGCGCCCGGGACGTCGCCGAGAATCTGATGTGGCGAGCCGCGGCGCGATGCTTCTTCCAGGACGCCGGCGCTGCGACGCGAGCCGCGACGGCCGCCGAACTGAACCGGTGGGGTGCCGATCCGGACAGCCCCGGCGCGTTGGTGGTGCGGGCCTACGCCGAACCGTTCCGCTACGGCGCCGACATCCTCGAACGGCTCGACCGGGTGACCGCCAACCGGCAGGACGGCCGCCTCATGCATTACCTGTTCTCGGCCGCGATCGCCCTCGGCGACTTCTCCCGCACGACCCGGTACTCGCGCGAGGCGGGCAAGCTCTGGCGGGCGCAAGGCAGGCTCGGCCTGCTGGCCCGTTCGACATCGGGTTCGTGGATGCGGCTCTATCTGGGTCAGCTCGACGAGGCCCAAACCGAATCGGAGGAGGGACGCCGGCTGGCCCGGGAGACCGGGGATACCATGGTCGAGCTGGGTCTGATCGCGACGGCCGCCTTGGTGGCCGCCATGCAGGGAAAACCGTCGTACGCGGCTGCCCTGATCGCCGAACTGCGCGCCGCCGACATGTTCCCCGGCATGCCGGCCATCTCCGTGATGGCCCAACAAGCTGACGGTCTCCTCGCCCTCTTCAACGGCACCGCTTCCCACGCGTACGCCACTCTTGCGGCCATCTTCGATCCCACCGACCCGCACTATCACTCGTCCATCCGCTGGCTTGTCGCACCCGACTTGGCCGATGCGGCGGTGGCCGCCGGCGCGAGCGCCGAAGCCCGCGAACTGCTGACCGAGTTGCCCGAGCTGGCGCGCCAGTTGCCGTCGGACATGATGACCATGGCCCACGCCTACACCAACGCGGTCCTCGCCCCCGACGACGAGGTCGACCAGCTCTTCGCGGACGGCCTGACGGCGCTTCCCGCCGGGTCCCGGCTGATCCAGGCCCGCCTGACTCTGCAGCACGGCCGGCGGTTGCTCCGGCAGGGGCGCGACGGGCGCGCCTTGCTGCGTACCGCCCGTGACGAGTTCGACCTGGTCGGCGCCCGCCCATGGGCCGGGATGGCCCGCGCCGAACTCCACGCGACCGGCGAAGCAAGTCCCCAGCCACGCCCCTCCACGAGTTCGCACCTGTCAGCGCAAGAAATGCAGATTGCCGATTTCGCCGCGCAGGGCCTGACCAGCGAGGAGATCGCCGAACGTCTGTTCATCTCGCGCCACGCCGTCAACGCCCACCTGAGCCGTATCCGCGCCACCACCGACGGGACCGTCACTGCTGGCTGAGCCACGTGTCGAAGGTGATGTGGCCGAGCCGGGCGTTCGGGCCGGGTAGCAGGGTCCGCTCGCCGACCGGTATCCCGTAGTAGGGCGCCTGCTCGTCGGTGACGACCTCGCGGGGGTCGCCCTTGGCGGCCAGGCCCGTGCGGATCAGTTCGTCGAGCCGGAACTGCTCCGGGCCGCCGATCTCCTGGATTCCGTTGACCGCCTCGCCGGCCGCGACCCGTCCGACGCCGGCCGCGACGTCGTCGGCGGCCATCGGCTGGATCAGGACCGGCGGCGCATGCACCTTGGCACCCACGGTGCTGAAGTCCGCGATGGCCTTGACGAACTCGAAGAACTGGGTGGCGTGCACGATCGAGTACGGCCGGCCCGACTCGCGGATCAGATCTTCCTGGGCCTGCTTCGCCCGGAAGTAGCCCGACGCGAGCAGCCGGTCCGTGCCGACCACCGACAGCGCTACGTAATGCCCGACCCCCGCCTTCGCAGAATAGGCGAGCAGGTTGCCGGTGGCGGTCCGGAAGAACTCCATCGCCGCGTCGTCGGCGAACGACGGCGAGTTCGACACGTCCACCACGACCGCGGCGCCGTCGAGCACCTCGGCCAAGCCCTGACCGGTGAGCGTGTTCACGCCGGTGTTCGGCGCGGCCGGCACCGCCTCGTGCCCCCGCTCGTTCAGCTTGGCGACCAGTCTCGACCCGATCAACCCGGTCCCACCGATGACCACGATTTTCACGACGTGCTCCTTCATTCGACGGATGCGAGCCAAGGCGACTCTCGGCTGCGGCTCACCAAGCAAGACCGGGCGACCCATCGCTCTGTGACACCGCCAGAGCCACGAATTTCCACAGCGTTGGTGCGGCCTGCCGTCACGTTCCGGACTGCCGCGCGGTCTCTTGGGACGAACGGTTGTCCGGCCGAGCCGCGAGATGAGAGCGGGAACACCGGGTTTCAGACGGCTCCCAAGAGCATGCGTCAAGCAGAACGTGGCTGGTCCCGCCCGCCGCCGGACAACCTCACCAGCGCCGACGGGCCTAGCGGCCCACGGCCCGCTCCCCAGGGATACGGCCTGGGCGAGCCGACACCACCCGGAACTCCACCAACATCCGTACGAGCAGGAGGCAAACGATCATGTCCGAGCAGAAACCCACTGTCGTGCTCGTGCACGGCGCCTTCGCCGACTCCGGAAGCTGGAGCGGCGTCATCGAGAAGTTGCAGGCGATGTCCTTCGACTGTGTAGCGGTCGCCAATCCGCTGCGCAGCCTCACCGGCGACGCCGCGTACGTGCGCGACGTGATCGCCGGGCTCGGCCGGCCCGTCGTGCTGGTCGGGCACTCCTACGCCGGCCTGGTGATCACCGAAGCGGCGGCTGGCAACCCCGCGGTAACCGCGCTGGTCTATGTCTGTGCCTTCGCCCCGGACCACGGTGAAAGCGCGTTCGGGCTCTCGACGCGGTTCCCCGGCAGTACCCTCGGCGAGACCCTGGTCGCCTACCCGGTGTCGACCGGCGGCAACGAGTTCGCGATCCGGCCCGACCTCTATCACCGGCAGTTCGCCGCCGACGTGCCAGCCGCCCGGGCCGCGGTGATGGCTGCCACCCAACGCCCGGCGACCGAAGCCGCCCTTTCCGAAGGGCTTCCCGCCGGCACGCCGGCCTGGAAGAACCTCCCGTCCTGGTTCGTGATCGGCGACGCCGATCTCAACATTCCGCCCGCGCTCCAGCGCTTCGAGGCCGAACGGGCCGGGGCGCGAAGCACCCGAGAGATCAGCGGCGGCTCACACGCGGTTGCCGTGTCGAACCCCGACACGGTCGCGCAGACGATCCTTGATGCGCTTCAGGCCGTCACGCCCACCATGGCCGCCGTCGAATAGGTCGCGGGCCTTGGCGCGGTGTGGCGGGAGGGTCTCCCGCCACACCGCCGCGTCGGCGGAAGCATGCTGGACCGGCCGTAGGCCCGGCAACGCCCAGAGTTATCCCATTTCGACGGTTTTCATTTCGGGTTCCGCGGTTGATGGACGGTTTTGGAGGGGGGATCATGACTTTGCTGACGAGGTGCCGGGGGAGGGCGGAACGTGGCGGCCGTTCGGTTCTCGATCCTCGGCCCGCTCCGGGCCTGGTCCGAGGTTGGGGAGCTGGACCTGGGCGGTCGTCAGCAGCGTCTGGTGTTCGCTTTGCTGGTGGCCCGGGCCGGGTCGGTCGTGAGCGTGAGCGAGTTGGTGGACGCGATCTGGCCGCAGGATCCCCCCGCGAGTGCGGTGAACGTCGTGCACCGCTGTATCGGCATATTGCGGCGTTTGATCGAGCCGGATCTGCCAGTTCGGGCGATTGGGCAGTATTTGGTGCGGCAGGCGGCCGGTTATCAGCTGAAGGCGACCGAAGAATCGTGTGATCTTCTGCGGTTTCGGGCGTTGGTGAGCCAGGCGTCCCAGGCTGGCGATCCGGAGCGGGCGGTCCGGCTTTACGCCGAGGCGTTTGCGTTGTGGACTGGGCGGTGTGCGGCGGGGTTGGAGCCGGCGACGCAGAGACTTCCGGATTTCATAGCGATCGAGGCTGAACGGTCGCACGCCGTGCGGGATGCGGCTGGCATCGCGTTGCGGCTGGGGCAGGCCCGGGTGGTTCTGCCTGCACTGCGGCAAGCCGGCGCGGAAAGTCCGTTCGATGAGGCGTTGCAGGCCCGGTTGCTGTTGGCTTTGGCCGCCGACGGCCGGCAGGCCGAAGCCTTCGACCTGTTCCAGCAGCTGCGCCGCCGCCTGCGGGAGGAACTGGGCATCGACCCGGGCCAGGAGCTACTCGACGTCCACGCACAGCTACTACACCCCGAACCCTCGGTGCCGACACCCGCCGCTCCGCCTGCCCCGGCAGCGGCTCCGGCCGGCATCATCGGCCGGGAGGCCGAGCTACGCCGGGTGCACGTCCTGCTCACCGACGCGGCCGAGGGCCGCGGGTCCGCTCTGTTGGTCAGTGGTTCCCCCGGCGTGGGCAAGTCGGCGCTGCTACGCTCCGCCGCCGCGGACGCCGTCGAGCGAGGTTTCCTGGTCCTGTCTACCGCTGGGGTGGAGACCGAGCAATGGTTCCCGTTCGCCGCCCTTCACTTGTTGCTGCAACCGGTGTTGCACCGGATCGACGACCTGCCCGACGCGCACCGGCTGGCCCTACGCAGCGCGTTCGGCGCGGCCGACCAGGAGCCGGACACCCACAGGATCGCGTTCGCCGTGCTGGAGCTGCTCGCCGATGTCGCCGACCGGCAACCGGTTCTGCTGCTGTTCGACGACGCGCAATGGTTCGACGTGCCCAGCCGGGACGTGCTCAGCTTCGTTTCCCGGCGTAGCCGCGACCACGCCATGGTGGCCATCGCCGCGGCCCGGCCGGGGTTCGAGCGGCGGCCCGCCGCGGTCGGTGTGCCGGAACTGAGCCTGGAGGCGCTTGACCCGTCGGCGGCCGCCGAACTGCTCGACCTCGTTGCCTCCGGCCTGGCGCCGCCGGTTCGCGCGCTGATCCTGGAACGCTCCGCGGGCAACCCGCTCGCGTTGCTCGAGTTGCCGAAGGCGGTGCGGGCGGGCCACGTGGACGGGCCGGAGCTGCAACTGACCCAGCGGCTGGAGGTCGCGTTCGCGGCCCGTACCGATTCCCTGTCACCCGGTGCGCGGACGTTCCTGCTCGTTCTGGCCGCGGAACCCACCGCGCCTCTGCATCAGCTACTGGACGTGGCGACCCGGGTCGTCGGCTCGGCGGTGACCGCGGACGTCCTGCACGAGGCTGCGGAGGCCGGATTGGTCACGCTGGTCGAGCACCGGCCCGAGTTCCGTCATCCGCTGATGCGTTCCGCCATCTACGAACGTGCGACGGTCGGCGAACGGATAGCCGTCCACCGGGCGCTCTCCGTCGCCCTTGCGGCCGTGCCGGAGCGCGGGCTCGGCCATCTGGCCGCCGCCACCTTCGGCCCGGACGACGAACTGGCCACCCGGCTCGAGCAGTTGGCCGACGAGACACAGGCGCGCGGCGCGATCGCGGTCGCCGTCCCGGCCCTGTCGCAGGCGGCCGGCCTGGTCAGCGACAGCCGTCGGCGCACCCGCATCCTGGTCCGCGCGGCGCAGTTGTCCAGCGACTTGAACGACCAGTACCACGCTCGGTTGCTGCTTGATCGTGCCGATCTGCGGGTCGCCGGACCGGTCGAACGTGCCCGCCTGTTGCTGGTGTCCGAGAACGCCGTCTTCGAGCCGGACGAACCCGACCGGCGCATCCGCGAGCTGGTGCGAACCGCCGGCTCGGCATTCCACGAAGGTGCCCGGGACGTCGCCGAGAACTTGCTGTGGCTGGCTGGTGCCCGATGCTTTTTCCAGGACGCCGACTTGCCGGCCCGCGTGGAAACGGCCGCCGAACTGGAGCATTGGGGCGCTGACCCGGACAGCCCCGGCGCGTTGGTGGTGCGGGCGTATGCCGAACCGTTCCGGCACGGCGCCGACGTGCTGCAACGGCTCGACCGAGTGACCGCCGACCGGCAGGACGGCCGCCTCCTGCACTACCTCGGCACCGCAGCGATCGCCCTCGGCGACTTCACCCGCACGACCCGCTACCTCAGCCAGGCGGGCGCGGTCTGGCGTGCCCAGGGCCGGCTCGGGCTGCTGGCCCGGTCGCTGGCCGGTTCGTGGATGCGGGTCTACCTCGGTCAGCTCGACGAGGCCCGCACCGAATCGGAGGAGGGCCGCCGGCTGGCCCGGGAAACCGGCGACAAGATCGTCGAACTCGGGCTGACCGCCACCGCCGCCCTGGTAGCTGTGCAGCGCGGCGACACGGCGTCGGCGGCCGCCTTGATCGGCGAAGTGCGGGCCGCCGACATGTTCCCCGGCATGCGTTTCGTCACCGCGATGGCCCAGCAGGTCGACGGTCTCCTCGCCCTCTTCGACAAGCGCGCGTCCCAGGCGTACGCCCTTCTCGCGGCCGCGTTCGATCCCCTCGACCCGCATTACCACTCATCCATCCGCTGGCTCTTCGCGCCGGACTTGGCAGATGCGGCGGTTGCCGCCGGCGCGACCGCCGAAGCCCGTGAGCTGCTGATCGAGTTGCCTCAGCTGGCACGTCAGTTGCCGTCGGACATGATGACCATGGCGTACGCCTATACGAAAGCGGTCCTTGCTCCCGGCGACCAGACCTTTGCCGACAGCCTGGCCGCACTTCCCACCGGGTCGCGGCTGATTCGAGCCCGGTTGACCTTGCAGCACGGCCGGTGGCTGCTCCGGCAAGGACGCGACGCGCGGGCCCTGCTGCGTACCGCCCGCGACGAGTTCGACCTGATCGGCGCCCGCCCGTGGGCCGAGATGGCCCGCGCCGAACTCGAGGCGGCCGGCGAGGCAAGCCACCGGCCGCGCCCTTCGATGGCTTCGCGGCTGTCGGCACAGGAAGCGCAGATCGCCGGCCTGGCGGCGCGGGGCCTGAGCAACGAGGAGATCGCCGAACGCCTGTTCATCTCGCGTCACGCTGTCAACGCACACCTGAGCCGCATCCGTGCCACCACTGGCGACGCGGTCAGGTCGGCGTGTTGATCGGCACCGGGATCGACCCGGCCGAGTTCGGATCGGGCGCCGCGGTCGGTGACTTCCGGCTGCTGGCAGCAGCGCGGTGAACACTCGCCGGCTGGAGACGCTGAGCGACGGCGTTCTGGCCATCATCATCACGATCATGGTGCTGGAGCTGAAGGTGCCGGCGGGCCACGACCTCGCCGACCTCGCCCGTACGACCGGCTTCGGCCTGCTCACCTACCTGGTCAGCTTCGTCTACGTGGGCATCTACTGGAACAACCACCACCACATGTTTCATCTGGTCCGCCGGGTCAGCGGCGGTGTGCTGTGGGCGAACCTCGCCCTGTTGTTCTGCCTCTCGCTGTTGCCGTTCACGACGGCGTGGCTGGACGAGTCGCGGTTCGCCCGGACGCCGGTCGTCATCTACGGTCTGAACCTCCTCGTCGCCGCCGTCGCGTACGTCGTCCTGCAGCACGTGATCATCCGCGGGCAGGGAAGCGAGTCGCCGCTGCGGCAGGCGGTCGGTACCGATGGCAAGTCCAAGGTCTCCGGCGGGCTGCTTCTCGGCGGCCTCCTGTGCGCCCTCGCGATCGATCCGCGCGGTCTACCGGTCCTTCGCGGACCGCTTCTGGCCGGGTGTCGAGGTGGCGTGGACCAGCCTCAACGGGCAGGCCGCCGCGCGACTGTCGCGCGACGGCACGGTGTTCGCGGTGTGCACCATCAGTGCCTGTGCCGCGGGCATCGACCAGGTGCTGTGGGTCTTCCATCCCGACAAGCTCACGGCCGTGTCGTGACTCACCCTGACGCGAAGGCTCCGGCCGATCGGTCGTCCTCAGCACTTGCTTCCGCGAGCTCCTGGGTGAGCCGGTCCGCGTCGATGATCGCTCCGCCGGGGGTGACCGCGTCCACCAGGTCCGGAAGCACCGCGGCGAGCTGCCACGCCACGGCGTCCGCGCTGCCGTCCACAAGCTCAGCGAGATCATCGAGCGCACGGTCGCCGATCGTCATCCGCACCTGGTCGACCGTCATCGCCTGATTCGGCGCGTCATCGGACAGCCAGCTGCCGTACTGCTCCGGGGTGGTCGTCTCGGCGAGACGTAGCACCACGGTGCGCAACTGCGGCGCGCCCGCCCCGGCGGCCGGCGCGACCGACCGGACATGCGCCAGAGCGAAGATCAGTTCCGTATCTCCAGATCGTCGAGCAACGTGGCCAGCTTGCCGAGCTCGTCCGTGGTCGTCACAGCTCCGCTCCCAACTCGTCGAACAAGCCGTCCGGCGTCAACCCGAGCTCGGACAGCAGCCGGGTGTGCGCGGCGTCCTCCAGGTCGATCCGGTCCGGCAGACGCCCGGCCAGGGACGCGGCACGGTCGGGCCCGTACGCGCGGCGGATGACCCGCAGCGCGCTCGCCTTCGTGATAGCAGTCATGGTTGCCTCATCTCCCCGAGGGGTGTAGGTCGCCCGGACTGTCGTGTCGCCCGGCACCAAGTCAGACCAGACGACCGCCCCCGGTGTGACAGCCAGTCAGAAAATTCGGGATGCGCAGCGACGTCAGCCGCCCGGGCACGTGGCCGGCGACATCAGCTCATCGTGGCCAGCAAGTCCTCGCAGGCCAGGAGGCAGGCGCGGCAGGACTCGGCGCAGATGCGGCAGTGCTCGTGCATGCTGGCGTGCCGGGAACATTCGTCGCCGCAGGCCCGGCACGCCGCGATGCAGGCCTGCAGCACATTGTCGGTGATCGTCGGGTCGAATCCGACCCGGCGGGACAGCACCCGGGCGGCCGCCGCGCAGATGTCGGCGCAGTCCAGGTTCGTGGCGACGCAGGTGATCAGTTCAGCGACCATGTCCTCGCCGAGACAGGCGTCGGCGCAGGAGGTGCAGGTCTGCGCGCACTCGGCGAGCGCGTCAATGGTCGCGGCGAGCTTCCGGTGATCCAGGCCGATCGGCCTCGGGTAGGTCTCGAGCATCGCAGTCGTGGTGGTCATAGCGTTCGTCCTAACGTCGATCCAAGGCGGCCTGAAGGCAATACGTCACCGCGCCGTCCACCAGGTGTGTCGAGCCAGCCGGCCGCCGGCGGCTGGCGCCCATCACTCACCCGCGAGCGCGGACATCGACGAATCCGTCGATGCCGTCGCGGCCAGACCCCCTCGACGCCAATGGCGTACGCCGACCCGGCGCGACACCCACATAGACCAGACCGGCCCGCTGCCCGTGACAATCTGTGCAGGCAGGTATCCGAGCTATCTGATCCCCGGACAGCCGGCCCGGCGTCTCGGCTGACACCGCCGGCTCTGTTCCTCTGGTCGGGGTGACCAGACGCTGACCAGCGTCCAGCCTCCGTTCACCCGGCGGCCTGTCACGGACTGGCAGGCTGGCTTGTCTTTCTGGCGACAAGTCCCTGATCGGAGGAATCCATGGACGCTCAGCAAACACACCTGCCTCCCGGCATCGACCTGATCGAAACCCTGCCCGGGGCGGCGGCCCGGATCCCGGCCGGTGCCGAGGCCAGGACCGTCCGGGTCACCCTGTCGCCCGGTGACCCCGGCGCACCGCCGCACCGGCACCCCGGACCCCTGTTCGGCTACGTGACCGAAGGCGAGATCCTGTTCGAGCTCGAGGGCGAACCGCCTCGAGTGCTCAAGGCCGGCGACGCGGTGTTCGAGCCTGGCGGCGACGTGATCCACTACCAGGGCGCGAACAACCTCCCGGACGCACCATCGCAACTGGTAGTGACCATGTTCGCGCCGCCCGGCTCGCCGGTGCTCACCCTGGTGAGCCCGGAGGAACTGGCCGAACGACGACACCGGCGATTCGCCCAGCCCTGACGACAGGGAGCGATCTTGCCACCCTTGCCGATGAGAGGGCTACTTCCCGGCGGCCCAGGATCTGCCGGCCGTCGACCTCGACAAGGCCGAGCTACCTCGTGAATCGTCGGATCGATCGCAGGACCCGGCGAGTTGACCTCGGGAAAGATTTCGTCATCCCGTTAAGACGGACGTCGGACGAACCGGACTGACCCCTGATCACGCCTCTGAGCTGCGATCTTCCGACAGGAGTGGAGTCCGCATCCTCAGTTTTCCTTGACTGAGGATGCGGATTGGCCAGCGAGATGGCCGCTCTGGCGGCGTTCGTGCCGGCGAGGGAGGGCCATGGTGAGCTGGTGCTGAGCGTGATGCGTCGCCGCTGCGAGCGTGCCGCCGGTGTCGCTCAGGGCCGGGTTCGACTCCTGCGTCGATGCTCGTTCCCCATCAAGTTCCGCAACGAACTGCGGCTCCGAGCTTGATCGAACTTATGTTGATCAAGCCGCCTAGCAGGTCAAACGTGGAGCGGGCGACGAGAATCGAACTCGCGTAATCAGTTTGGAAGACTGAGGCTCTACCATTGAGCTACGCCCGCGCGACTCCGGCTGCCCGGAGCACGATGGCCAGCTTACTGAATCACCTCCCCGCTTTGCACACCGGATTCCCCTCGGGTGACTCCACCGCGCGTACGGGAAAGCGGACCGCATACACTGGCCTGCGCCACGGGGTGTGGCGCAGCTTGGTAGCGCACTCGCTTTGGGAGCGAGGGGCCGTGGGTTCAAATCCCGCCACCCCGACTGATACCAACTATCCGCAGCAACAAGGAGTACGCCTGTGAAGAGCACCGTCGAGACTCTGAGCCCGACCCGGGTGAAGCTCGCCATCGAGGTGCCGTTCGACGAGCTCAAGCCGAGCCTGCAGAAGGCGTACCGGGAGATCGGCGCGCAGGTGCAGGTGCCGGGCTTCCGTCGTGGCAAGATCCCGGCCGCCGTGATCGACCAGCGGGTCGGCCGCGGCGCGGTCCTCAACGAGGCCGTGCAGGAGGCGATCCCGCAGCAGATCCTCGCCGCGGTCCGCGAGCACGACGTCAAGACCCTCGGCCGCCCCGAGGTGGAGATCACCGAGTTCGCCGACAACGCGCCGCTGAAGTTCACGGCCGAGGTCGACGTCCGCCCCGAGATCACCGTCCCCGACCTCAAGACCATCTCGGTCACCGTCCCGGCGGTCCAGATCGACGACAACGAGATCGACGAGCAGATCAACGGCCTCCGTGAGCGCTTCGCCACCCTGAAGACCGTCGAGCGCCCCGCCGCCGAGAACGACTACGTCCAGCTCGACCTCAACGCCACGGTCGACGGCGAGGAGGTGCCGGGCGGCTCGGCCACCAACATCTCCCACGAGGTCGGCAGCAAGCAGCTGCTCCCGGGCCTCGACGAGGTGCTGGTCGGCCTCAGCGCCGGCGAGGAGGCGAACTTCACCACCCAGCTCGTCGGCGGCGACTTCGCCGGCCGCGACGCCGAGGTCAAGGTGAGCGTCCGCAGCGTCAAGGACAAGCAGCTGCCCGAGATCGACGACGAGTTCGCCCAGCTGGCGAGCGAGTTCGACACGCTCGACGAGCTGCGCAACGACCTGCGCGAGCGGCTGACCAAGGTGAAGAAAGTCGAGCAGATCTACGCCGCCCGTGACGAGGCGCTCAAGCAGCTCGTCGAGGCGGCCGAGATCCCCGCTCCCGAGGGCGTCGTCAAGGACGAGGTCGAGGGCCGCAAGCAGGCGATGACCGACCAGCTCGAGCGGATCGGCGCCACCCTGCAGGACTACCTCACCTCGGAGGACAAGACCGAGGAGCAGATCGACGAGGAGCTGACCGAGGCGGCCCAGGAGGGCGTCCGGATCCAGCTGCTGCTCGACACGATCGCCGACGCCGAGGACGTCCAGGTCTCCGACGACGAGTTCGGCCACGAGATCGTGCACCGCGCGCAGCGCGCTCAGATGCAGCCGCAGCAGTACTACGACCAGCTCGTCCAGTCGGGCGCGGCGGCCGCGGTCTTCGGCGACGTGCGCCGCGGCAAGGCCCTCGCCTCGGTGATGCCTTTGGGGCTGATGAGGAGAGGCCGGTTTTCGGCACCGCGGGGTTTGCGGTACCGAAAACCGGCCTCTCCTCATCAGCGGGGCGATCGCGAGCCGTTCTCGGATACGGGGCACCCGGGAGGCCTGGGGGTCGGGGGCAGTTCTCGCGTCGGGGGTGCTCGGGAGGCCTGGGGGTTGCGGGCAGTTCTCGCGTCGGGGGTGCTCGGGAGGCTTGGGGGTTGCGGGCAGTTCTCGCGTCGGGGGTGTCTGGGAGGTCTGGGGTTGGTTTTTGTGGGCCCTGCGCTGTCAGCGAACAGTGGCCCGAGCGGGAAGCTGATGGTCTTTCGACCGGTTAGGTTGGTCGTACGACGGACAACCTGCCGGCCGGAAGCTCGGCCGACACAGTCAGCTGTGAAGGGCTGCCATGACTGATCTCCACATCCCCGCGAGCCCTGTGCTACGCGGCGGCGACACCCTCAGTGGCAACCTCGACGACTCGGTCTTCAACCGCCTGCTGCGCGAGCGCATCATCTTCCTCGGCAGCGAGGTGACCGACGCGGTGGCCAACCGGATCTGCGCGCAGCTGCTGCTGCTTTCCGCCGAGGACCCTGAGCGCGACATCCACCTCTGGATCAACTCACCGGGTGGCTCGGTCTACTCGGGCATGGCGATCTACGACACCATGCAGTTCATCGACAACGACGTGCAGACCGTCGCGATGGGCATGGCCGCCTCGATGGGGCAGTTCCTGCTGTGCGCCGGCGCGGCCGGCAAGCGCTTCGCCCTGCCGCACGCCCGGATCATGATGCACCAGCCGTCCGGCGGCATGGGCGGCACCGCGGCTGACATCGCCATCCAGGCCGAGCAGATGCTCTACACCAAGCGCATGTTCCAGGAGCGGATCGCCTTCCACACCGGGCAGAGCCAGGAGCAGATCGCTGCCGACTTCGACCGTGACCGCTGGTTCACGGCGCAGGAGGCGAAGGATTACGGCTTCATCGACAAAGTGATCACCGGGGCCACCGAGGTCTCCGAGGGCGCCGGAACGCTGAACTGAGGAGCGGAACAATGACTGACCTGACCATGCCTCCCGGGTTCGCTCCGGTGCACAACCGCTACGTTCTCCCATCCTTCGTCGAGCGCTCCTCGAACGGGATGATGAAGGAGACGAACCCGTACAACAAGATGTTCGAGGACCGGATCATCTTCCTCGGCGTCCAGGTGGACGACGCGTCGGCCAACGACGTGATGGCCCAGTTGCTGACGCTGGAGAGCTCCGACCCCGACCGGGACATCCTGATGTACATCAACTCCCCGGGTGGCTCGTTCACCGCCATGACGGCGATCTACGACACCATGCAGTACGTCCGGCCGGACATCTCCACCGTCTGCCTGGGCCAGGCCGCCTCGGCCGCCGCGGTCCTGCTGGCCGGCGGCTCGGCGGGCAAGCGCATGGCGCTGCCGCACTCCCGGGTGCTGATCCACCAGCCGGCCACCGAGGGCGGCTACGGCCAGGGCTCGGACATCGAGATCCAGGCCCGCGAGATCCTCCGGATGCGTACGCAGCTCGAGGAGATGATCTCCCGCCACTCCGGCCAGCCGGTCGAGAAGGTCCGCAAGGACATCGACCGCGACAAGATCATGACGGCGGATGAGGCCAAGGAGTACGGCCTCGTCGACGTCGTGCTGGCCACCCGCAAGAAGAGCCTGCAGTCGGTCGGCGCGGGCAGCTGAACGACGACCGCCCGCGGCCCGCTCATCCGGGCCGGCAAGGGCGGTCGGGCGGGGTGTCAGGGGCCGGCCGGTACGCGTTAAACTGGCCGACCCCTGACACGCCCGTTTTGGGGGGTCGGAGAACCGCCCCTTTGCGGGTAACGTCGAGCATGCAGCCTCAGTTACGCGGCGCGGCAGACGATGGGATGGCAACGGGGCGATTCAGCCCTCGACCAGGGGTCGGCGCGAGCCGGCCGATGAGCTCAAGGAGAACGTAGGTGGCACGGATCGGCGACGGCGGCGACCTACTGAAGTGCTCCTTCTGTGGGAAGTCCCAGAAGCAGGTCAAAAAGCTCATCGCGGGCCCCGGGGTGTACATCTGCGACGAGTGCATCGACCTCTGCAACGAGATCATCGAAGAGGAGCTGGCCGAGACCGGCGAGGTGAAGTGGGAAGAGCTTCCCAAGCCGATGGAGATCTGCGCCTTCCTCGACAACTACGTGGTCGGGCAGGAACAGGCCAAGAAGGCCCTGTCGGTAGCGGTCTACAACCACTACAAGCGGATTCAGGCCGAGTCGAGCGGTGCCCCCGGCGGCGGCAGCGATGTCGAGGTGGCCAAGTCCAACATCATGCTCATCGGCCCCACCGGCTGCGGTAAGACTCACCTGGCGCAGACCCTGGCCCGGATGCTCAACGTGCCGTTCGCGATCGCGGATGCCACGGCGCTCACCGAGGCCGGCTACGTAGGCGAGGATGTGGAGAACATCCTTCTCAAGCTCATCCAGGCCGCCGACTACGACGTCAAGCGGGCCGAGCAGGGCATCATCTACATCGACGAGGTCGACAAGATCGCCCGGAAGAGCGAAAACCCGTCGATCACCCGCGACGTCTCCGGTGAGGGCGTCCAGCAGGCTCTGCTGAAGATCCTGGAGGGCACGGTCGCCAACGTGCCGCCGCAGGGCGGCCGGAAACACCCCCACCAGGAGTTCATCCAGATCGACACGACGAACGTGCTGTTCATCGTGGGCGGCGCGTTCGCCGGCCTCGACCGGATCATCGAATCCCGGGTGGGCCACGGCGGCGTCGGCTTCGGCGCGCACCTGCGCTCGATTTCCGAGCGGAATACCGACGACATCTTCAGCAAGGTCATGCCGGAGGACATGCTGAAGTTCGGCCTGATCCCCGAGTTCATCGGCCGCCTCCCGGTGATCACCACGGTGCGCAACCTCGACCGCGAGGCGCTCATCAAGATCCTGACCGAGCCGCGGAACGCGTACGTGAAGCAGTACCAGCGGCTGTTCGAGCTCGACGGCGTGGAGCTGGAGTTCGACTACGGCGCCCTCGAGGCCATCGCCGACCAGGCGATGCTGCGGGGCACCGGCGCTCGTGGCCTGCGAGCGATCATGGAAGAGGTCCTCCTCTCCGTGATGTACGAGGTGCCCAGCAACCCCGATGCCGCTCGCGTGGTGATCACTCGCGAGGTCGTGCTGGAAAACGTGAACCCCACGATCGTCCCGCGCGAGTTCGTCGGCCGCCGCCGCCGGGCCGAGCGCGAGGAAAAGTCCGCCTGATCTTTTTGCTCGGCTTGCGCCGCGTGGGCTCGCGCCCGACGCGGCGCTTTGTCGTTTCGCCTTTCGATCGGCCGGCTCGCGGTGGTCCCGCCGCCGACCAACTGACCAGGGCGCGACCGGGCGGGCGGCCGTAGGCTTGGGGCATGCGCGTAGCGGTGTGCCAGGTGAACTCGCGAGAGAGTCGGGACGAGAACCTCACGGTGGCCCGAGGGCTGCTCGAGAGGGCCGCTGCGGCCGGTGCGGAGGTCGCCGTACTGCCGGAGTACGTCGACTACCTCGGACCCGGCAAGGGCGCGCCCAAGCCCGAGGGCGTCGACGGGGAGTTCGCCGAGTTCTTCGCCGGTGCGGCCCGCGAGCTCGGCCTCTGGGTGCATGCCGGTTCGTTCCACGAGGCCGGCCCGGACGAGGCGCACACGTACAACACCTCGCTGGTCTTCTCGCCCGAGGGCGAGCTCACGGCCGCCTACCGGAAGATCCATCTGTACGACGTGGAGATCGCCGGCCGAGTCTCGTACCAGGAGTCGCGGACGGTCGCCCCGGGGGAGAGGACCGTCGTGGCCGACATCGCCGGCGTGCCCACCGGGCTGTCGATCTGCTACGACCTGAGGTTCCCGGAACTGTACCGGCGGCTGGCGGTGGACGGCGCGCGGGTCCTGGTGGTGCCGGCCGCGTTCATGATGCACACCGGGCGCGACCACTGGGAGGTGCTGCTCCGCGCCCGCGCGATCGAGAACCAGTGCTATGTGGTGGCCGCCGGCCAGATCGGCGACCACGAGCCGAGCCGTACGTGTTTCGGCCGCAGCATGGTCATCGACCCGTGGGGCACGGTGCTGGCCCAGGCCCCCGACACGGTCGGCATCGCGGTGGCCGACGTGGACCTCGACCGTCTCGAGCACATCCGGACCGAACTCCCGAGCCTCGCGAACCGCCGGCTCTGACCGGATCCGGCGGATGTAACCGGGGTCACAGGAGTTGCACTAGGTAACCGATTACTGCCAGGCCGATGACGGCGCCGCCGCTCAGGAGCAGGGCGCCGCCCATGCGTGAAGGCCCGCGGCGGATCATGCGCAGGGTCGAGACCACGAGCGTGACCAGCACAAGCACGCCGATCACGAGCTGGCCGGCGGGGAGCAGGAGATCGGTGATCGCGTCTGCGGCCAGCACCCGGGAGGAACCCATGCGCCCACTCTGTCACGGCCGGAAGGCTCAGTGGACCTTCTCGTGGTCATGGGGGTCGATTTGCATCCGCCGCAGGTGATCACGTAACTTTCTTTCTGCCCGAGGGAAACCCGGACGGAACGGCGCGAAAGTGACGGGCCGTAGGGGGTTCGGAGGGCCGCTGAGGCGCGCGCTAAGCTTGCCGATGCACCGGGCGATGCTGGCACGAAGATCCGCAAAAACGGGGTTTGCGCCAACGAGGTTGACCGGGTAGAGTTACAAAGCCCGCAGGGAGCCGGGCGGACTGATCACCTCAACGTGATCGTCGGCCGGTCCTACTGGGCCACCTCAACGACAGACCCGCTTCAGGGCGGGCCGTGTGCTGTGGGGAAACACTTGGGCGATGTCGGCAAGATCTCGGATCTTGTCATGACGAAGTCGGCCGGGTAAGTTTGAGCGGTTGCCCCGAGGGCGGTTCTGCTTCGGGTGCGGTTGTTCTTTGAGAACTCAACAGGGTGCTTGTAAAGCCAGTGCCAATTTGTTTTTTCCCTGGCCGGTTTGGTCCGGCTTGGATTCCTTTGG
>NZ_JOJL01000022.1 GCF_000721705.1 Actinoplanes subtropicus | reverse complement strand
CGACCCCGCCGCCGACGCTTCCGCCGACGCCACCCAGCCCGTCGCCGCCGCCCCGCCCGTCCCCCCTGCCCCGGCCGACGCCACTCAGCCCGTCCCGGCCCCCTCGGCCGACGCCACTCAGCCCGTCCCGGCCCCCTCGGCCGACGCCACCCAGCCCGTCCCGGCCCCCTCGGCCGACGCCACCCAGCCGGTCGCCCCCTCAGCCGACGCCACCCAGCCGGTCGCCCCCTCGGCCGACGCCACCCAGCCGGTCGCCCCCGAACCCGAGGCGGCCCGCACCCAGCCCATCCCGGTCGGCACGGTCGCGGCACCCACCGAGCCCATCCCGGTCGACACCCCGATCGTCCCCGCGATGACCAGCCCCGGCATCCCACCCGGCCCCGGCGGCGTCCCGAGACTCCCCGGCCAGGCCCCGTCCACCACCACGGTCCCCACGGTCGTGGTCGGCACCTACCCCGAGTACGCCCTGGCCCAGCAGGCAGTCGACCACCTCTCGGACGAGAAGTTCCCGGTAGAACGCACCGCCATCATCGGCACCGACCTACGCCTGGTCGAAAACGTGCTGGGCCGTCTGACCACCACCCGAGCGGCCGGCGCCGGAGCCGCCAGCGGCGCCTGGTTCGGCCTCTTCGTAGGCTTGCTGTTCGGCCTGTTCAGCAACTCGAACTGGTTCGCCGTCATCTTCGTCTGCCTCCTGATCGGCGCAGCCTGGGGCGCCATCTTCGGCGCCATAGCCCACGCCGCCACCGGCGGCCGCCGGGACTTCGCCTCCCGCAGCTCCCTGCAAGCCGGCCAGTACGCAGTGGTGACCGACCCCGACGTAGCCGACGAGGCCCGCCACCTCCTGATCCAACTGAACTGGCGCGCCTCCGGCGCCAGCTAGCCCCCGCCCCACCCACCTCTCGCATAGTGAGCCGCCCGTTCCAGCCAGTGGACCCCATCCCGCATTCCGGCCCACCGTCCCGCCCGTGAACAACGGCGTTCACATGCTGGGCAGTGCACGCGCGCCGTCCCCATATTTCGCCTATTTCCGGGCGCCCCTCGCCACCGCAGTCGCAACGATGTAGCCGACATGCGCGCTCCGAACACCAGCCCACCAAGATCGGCAAAGCCCCCGTCGACGGCGCACCCCGCGGAAGCGACTCGGCGCCCCAACAGCATCAGACGCAACAAACGGCACGCCGCCCAACACCCTCCGATGCCGGCCGCCCCGACCGCCAACGACAAACCCGGCCCGCGAACAGCACCCCCCTCGACCACGGCAAGACCACCGGCGAAGGCCGCCCAGCCCTCACCCCCCGCGCGCCCCCGAGCGCAAACCACGAAAGGCGGCGTAGCCGCCGCACCCCCAACCTGTAGGTGGGTGATCTCCTTGCGACGGCAGCCGAACGCCATCTGCTGGTGGGAGGCGGTGCAAGCGGTTTTTGCTTGCGCCGCCTCCCACCAGCAGATCCCCTATGGTTGTCGCCGCAAGGAGATCACCCACCGCCCCACCGCAGCCACCACGCAAGGGCTGATCTTCGCAGCGATGGCCGGGTCTGGGCAGAGCCCAGGGTTTTGCCCCCAAAACGCGAAAAGGGAACCCGCCGCCCCCCGCGAACCGCCCCCACCCTTCTGGGCGGGGCCAACTCAACCACCCGGGTACGACAACTCCCCGCCGCTATCCACAGCTCCCGGCCGAGGGCAGCCCCAACGGACCGCCCCCACCCGTTGTGGGCGGGGCCAGGAAAGCACAGGCGTACGACAAATCCCGGCCGTTGTCCACACGGCGAAAAACCTCAGAACCCGGCGTCCAACTCATGGCGGAGCTTCGCCAGCGCCTTCGCCAACAGCCGGGACACATGCATCTGCGAGATCCCGATCTGCTCCGCGATCTGCGACTGGGTCAAATTCCCGTCAGCGAGGTGGCGTTGTAGGCGCGGGCGCCCTCCAGCCCCTCCAGCACGTCCTCCTCGGTGATCGACAGGTGCGCGGCGATGTCGGCCACCGTCGGCGACCGCCCCAGCGAGTGGGTCAGCGTGCTGTTCGCCTCGGTGATCGCCAGCCGCAACTCCTGCAACCGGCGGGGGACCCGGACACTCCACGTACGATCGCGGAAGTGTCTTTTGATCTCGCCGATGATGGTCGGAATGGCATATCCCGCGAAGTCGACCCCGCGGTCCGGGTCGAACTTGTCGACCGCCTTGATCAGGCCGACCGTGGCCGTCTGGACCAGGTCGTCGGTGGGCTCGCCCCGCCCGGAATACCGATGGGCGAGGTGGCGGGCCAGCGGCAGCCACGCCTCGATGGCGTTGTCCCGCAGGGCGGGCCGGGCGGGGTGGCCGGCCGGGAGAGTGGTGAGCGTGGCGAGGAGGTCGGTAGCGCTCTCCGGCCCGGCGTACGTCTGGATCATGGGTTTGGTCCTCCAGAGCGGGCAGAGAGCCGTGCCCGCACGCGGCGACCGTTCAGTGCATCCACGTTAACCAGAAAGCCTAGCCGAGACTAGCCGAAAGTATGAGTCATTCACGTCGAACGGCCGATCCGTGCGGGGACCGGGTGACCGAGGCGGGATTTACTGTCGTCCCCGCGTGGTAAACAGCGGGAAACAGTTGCGAACCAGGAGACGGGAAACAGGGATGGCCACTCTCGGCATCGACATCGGCGGCTCCGGGGTCAAGGGGGCGCCGGTCGACACGGCGCGCGGCGAGCTGCTCGCCGAGCGGTACCGCGTGCCGACGCCGCAGCCCAGCGACGTGACCAGCGTGGTCGAGGCGGTGGCCGAGGTGGCCACGCAGTTCGACGGCGTCGACCGGGTCGGGATCACGTTCCCGGGCGTGGTGGTCGACGGCGTGACCCGCACGGCGGCGAACGTGGACAAGTCATGGCTCGACGCCCCGGCGGCAAAGCTGTTCGCCGAGCGGCTGGGCAAACCGGTCACCGTGCTCAACGACGCCGACGCGGCCGGTGTGGCCGAGGTCGCGTTCGGGGCCGGGCACGACCAGCGCGGGCTGATCATGATGCTGACCTTCGGCACCGGCATCGGCAGCGCGCTGTTCCTCGACGGCGTGCTGATCCCGAACACCGAGCTGGGCCACCTCGAGCTCGACGGCAAGGACGCCGAGCTGCGCGCGTCCGACCGGGCCCGCGAGGCCGAGGAGATGAGCTGGGAGAAGTGGGCCGGCCGGGTGGAGGACTATCTGCGGCACGTCGAGATGCTGTTCTCGCCCCGGCTGTTCATCATCGGCGGCGGGGTCAGCAAGAAGTCCGACAAGTTCTTCCCGTTGATCGACATCCGGACCCCGATGGTCCCGGCGACCCTGCTGAACAACGCCGGCATCGTCGGCGCGGCGGTCACCGCCGAGCAGGCCGAGGGCGACCCGGGCGCGATCCAGACCGACGCCGCCGCGGCCGCGCGAGCCTGAGGAGTCCGATGCCCCGCACCATCGCCACCAACACGACCGTCGACCGCGAGGGGCTGCTGGAGTTCCTCCGGCCCCGGCACCACGCGATCCTGATGACCACCCGCCGGGACGGCCGGCCGCAGGCCTCGCCGAACACGTGCGGCGTCGACGCCGAGGGCCGGATCGTGATCTCGACGTATCCGGAGCGGGCGAAGGCGTACAACGTGCGCCGGAACCCGGAAGTGAGCGTCCTCGTGCTCGGGGACGACTTCGGCGGGGCCTGGGTGCAGGTCGACGGCACCGCCGAGGTGCTCGACCTGCCCGAGGCGCTCGAACCGCTGGTGGAGTATTTCCGGGTGATCTCCGGCGAGCACCCGGACTGGGACGAGTACCGCCAGGCCATGCGGGACCAGGGCAAATCGCTGATCCGGGTGACGATCGACCGCTGGGGGCCGATCGCCACCGGCGGCTTCCCGGCCCGGCTGGCGGAAAGCTAGGCCGCGATCTCCCGGGCGGCACCCAGCAGGTACAGCAGGGTGTCGCGGTGCATCTCGGCGATCGGCTCCAGCAGGTCCGGGTGGCGCAGGAGCACCGCGGCCTCGCGGTCGCGCGGGTCCGGGTTGAGCAGGCGGCGGAACTCGGTGGGCAGGCCGCCGGTCCGCCGCGGGTACGGCCGGGGCCGGTCCTCGTCGAACGGGACCGCCGCGGCCACCGCGTCGACGCCGCGCCGGGCCAGCATCGGGTCGGCCAGCAGGCAGGCCGCCCAGCTCACCACGACCTCGTCGACCCAGGTGCGCCAGCCCTCCTCCTCGGCGTTCTCGTCCTCGGGCTCGCTGCCGACCCGCCAGTCGAGCACCGCCGAGCCGCCCGGCCCGGCGATCGCGACCAGCGCCGCGTCCATCTCGGTCGGGTAGCGCAGCCAGGCGGCGACCGTCACGGCCTGCCGGGCCTGCAGCTCCGACAGGGTGTGCGCGATGGTGTCGGGGGTGCCCGCCGGGTAGGCCCGCGACAGCCAGTGGGTGCTCGCCGCGATCACGGGCGAGAGCTCGACGGACGGTCCGGCCACCGGTGACTCCTCGAAGGTCTGGCACGGTCCCTTTGCGGCCGCGTCAGGGGTACACGTCGGTTCCGCCCGGTACGAACTTGAGTAGGGTCACCGGGATGGGACCGCACGGCAACCGACGCGCTCCCGTGCACGTGGCGGTCGCCGGTGGCCTCGCCGAGCTGCGCCCCGATCCGGCCCGTCCGCAGGGCTGGACCCTGCTGGTCGACAGCGTGCCGCAGTCGTATGTCGACCTCGCCGATCCGGAGTACCTGCCGTTCCCGTACGAGAGACAGCTGGGGACGGTGATGCGGTCGTGGAGTGCTGATCGCGTACGGGAAACGGTCTTGCACCTGGGTGGCGGCGGGCTGACGCTTCCTCGCCTGCTGCACCACACGCATCCCGGTTTTTCCCAGGTGGTCGTCGAGCGTGACCCGGCGATCCTGGCGCTGGTGTCGCGGTTCCTGCCGTTTCCCGAGCAGATCGAGGTACGGATCGGGGACGCCCGCGCGGAATTGGAGTCGGTGGAGCCGGCCGGCTTCGGGCTGATCGTCTCGGACGTCTTCGTCGGCGTGCACATGCCGGGCAGCGTGGCCGACGTCGGATTCGCGCGCGCGGCCCGGCGCGCGATTCGTCCGGACGGTTTACTTTCGATGAACTTGACGGACGTCCCGCCGCTGGCGCGGACCCGGATCCAGGCGGCCACCGCCCGGGCCGCCTTCGACGACGTGGCCCTCTACGGCGACCTCGACGTGGTGCGGGGGCGACGGGTGGGAAACGTGATTTTGCTGGCCGGTAACGTGCCGATGATCAGAGGGGGCAAGCATGAACGGGTGCTGCGCGGGGACGATCTGACCAATTTCATCGGCGGCGCACGACCGCTCCTGGACGAGCCGCGCTGAGCGCTCTCCGGTAGGTTGAGAAGGACCCCGGCGCCCCATTTCGCCGCGCCTTTTCGTGCCCGTCTGACTACGGTGGAGATCATGACCGGTCGTTTTCCCATCGAGGACGTGACTCCGTCGGTGTCCTGTGGCCGCTACCCCGCCAAGGCGGTGGTCGGCGAGCTCGTCCCGGTCTCCGCGACGTCCTATCGCGAAGGACACCGCGCGCTCGGCGTGAACGTGGTATGGCGCGGTCCGGACGGCGAGTCCGAGCCGTTCACCCGTCTGCAGCCCGGCGAGCCGGGCCTCGACCGCTGGCACGGCACGATCCGGCCGGACCGGGTGGGCCGGTGGACGTTCACCGTGGAGGCGTTCGACGATCCCTACCGGACGTGGCGGGACGCGGTGGTGAAGAAGATCGGCGCCGGCCAGGGCCTGGAGGATCTGGCCAACGACCTGGCCGAGGGCTCCGAGGTGCTGGACCTGGCCGCCAAGATCGTGCCGCACGACCACGAGGAGCGGGTGCGGGCTGCCGCGGCGGCCCTGCGCGACGAGCAGATGTCGCTGTTCGCCCGGGTCTCCCCCGCGCTCGACCTGGAGGACCTGCTCTGGCACAACCCGGTCCGGCACCAGGTGACCACGACCCGGTCGTACGCGATCTGGGTCGATCGCCGGCGGGCGCTGTATTCCGCGTGGTACGAGTTCTTCCCCCGCTCGGAGGGCGCCGAGATCGGCCCGGACGCCACCCCGGTCAGGCACGGCACCTTCGCCACCGCCGCCGCCCGGATCCCCGCGGTCGCCGCGATGGGCTTCGACGTGCTCTACCTGCCGCCGATCCACCCGATCGGCCGGGTCAACCGCAAGGGCCGCAACAACACGCTGGTGGCCCGCCCGGAGGACGTCGGCTCGCCGTGGGCGATCGGCTCGGCCGAGGGCGGCCACGACGCGATCCACCCGGAGCTGGGCACCCTCGAGGACTTCCGCGCCTTCGTTCGTACGGCGAATGACAACGGGCTGGAGGTCGCGCTCGACCTCGCCCTGCAGGCCGCCCCCGACCACCCCTGGGTGACCTCGCATCCGCAGTTCTTCACCACCAAGGCCGACGGCACCATCGCGTACGCCGAGAACCCGCCCAAGAAATACCAGGACATCTACCCGATCAACTGGGACAACGACTACCGCACGCTGCGCGACGAGGTGTACCGCGTGGTGATGCACTGGGTCGAGCAGGGCGTCAAGATCTTCCGGGTCGACAACCCGCACACCAAGGCGGTCAACTTCTGGCAGTGGCTGATCCCGAAGGTGAAGGAGACCGAGCCGGACGTGCTGTTCCTGGCCGAGGCCTTCACCCGGCCGGCCATGATGAACGGGCTCGGCAAGGTCGGCTTCACCCAGTCGTACACGTACTTCACCTGGCGCACCACGGCCTGGGAGATGCGCGAGTACATGGGGCAGCTGCTCGCCTCGCTGGACTGGATGCGGCCCAACTTCTGGCCGAACACGCCGGACATCCTGCACGAGTCGCTGCAGCACGGCGGCCCGCCGATGTTCAAGATCCGGGCGGTGCTGGCCAGCATGCTCTCGCCGTCCTGGGGCATGTACTCCGGCTACGAGCTGTTCGAGCACGTCGCGAGGCCCGGCTCGGAGGAGTACATCGACAACGAGAAGTACGAGCTGAAGCCGCGGGACTGGGCGGCGGCCGAGCGCACCGGGCGGTCGCTGGCGCCGTACATCACCCGGCTCAACCGGATCCGGGCCGCCAACCCGGCCCTGCACTGGCTGCGCAACCTGCGCTTCCACGAGGTCGACAACGGCGCGCTGCTGTGCTTCTCCAAGCGCGACCCGGAGACCGGCAACACCGTTCTGGTGGTGGTGTCCTTCGACGCCAGCAACGTGCAGTGGGGCAACACCACGCTGAACATGCCGGAGCTGGGCATGGAGTGGCACGAGCGGTTCACGGTGACCGATCAGATCACCGGGCAGGCGTACGAGTGGGGACAGCACAACGCGGTCCGGATCGACCCGTACGTGGAGCCCGCGCACGTCTTCGTGCTGCACCGTCAGTGATTCAAGAACCTGCGGGTGGGTAGGTGGGGAACGCGATGGACCTGATCGAAGAGCACGACCCGGCCGAGGGCAGCCACGTCGAGGACGGTGTGGTCGAGCACCCGACCGCCGAGGACTTCGGCCACGCGCGGGTGCTGCCCGCCGATGCCACCTGGTTCCAGCGGGCCGTCTTCTACGAGGTCCTCGTCCGGGCCTTCTACGACTCGTCCTCGGACGGCTCGGGCGACCTGCGCGGCCTGATCGAGCGGCTCGACTACCTGCAGTGGCTCGGCGTCGACTGCCTCTGGCTGCCGCCGTTCTACCAGTCGCCGCTGCGCGACGGCGGCTACGACATCAGCGACTTCTACCGGGTGCTGCCCGAGTTCGGCACGGTCGACGACTTCGTGGCGCTGCTCGACGCGGCGCACAAGCGCGGCATCCGGGTGATCACCGACCTGGTCATGAACCACACCAGTGACCAGCACGCGTGGTTCCAGGAGTCGCGCCGTGACCCGGACGGGCCGTACGGCGATTTCTATGTGTGGAGCGACACCAGCGAGAAGTACCAGGACGCGCGGGTGATCTTCGTGGACACCGAGGAGTCCAACTGGACCTTCGACCCGGTGCGCCGGCAGTTCTTCTGGCACCGGTTCTTCTCCCACCAGCCCGACCTCAACTACGACAACCCGGCCGTGCAGGAGGCAATGCTCGACGTCCTGCGGTTCTGGCTGGACCTGGGCATCGACGGCTTCCGGCTGGACGCGGTCCCGTACCTGTACGAGCGGGAGGGCACGAACGGGGAGAACCTGCCGGAGACGCACGCGTTCCTCAAGCACTGCCGCAAGGTGATCGACGACGAGTTCCCGGGCCGGGTGCTGCTCGCCGAGGCGAACCAGTGGCCGGCCGACGTGGTCGAGTACTTCGGCGACCCGAAGACCGGCGGCGACGAGTGCCACATGGCGTTCCACTTCCCGCTGATGCCGCGGATCTTCATGGCGGTGCGTCGTGAGTCCCGCTTCCCGATCTCCGAGATCATGGCGCAGACCCCGGCCATCCCGGACAACTGCCAGTGGGGCATCTTCCTGCGCAACCACGACGAGCTCACGCTCGAGATGGTCACCGACGAAGAGCGCGACTACATGTACTCGGAGTACGCCAAGGACCCGCGGATGAAGGCGAACGTCGGCATCCGCCGCCGGCTCGCCCCGCTGCTGGAGAACGACCGCAACCAGATCGAGCTGTTCACCGCGATGCTGCTGTCGCTGCCCGGCTCGCCGGTCCTGTACTACGGCGACGAGATCGGGATGGGCGACAACATCTGGCTCGGCGACCGCGACGGCGTGCGTACGCCGATGCAGTGGACGCCGGACCGCAACGCCGGCTTCTCCACCGCCAATCCCGGCCGCCTCTACCTGCCGGCCAACCAGGACCCGGTCTACGGCTACCAGGCGGTCAACGTGGAGGCCCAGCGGGACAGCTCGACGTCGCTGCTGAACTGGACGCGTACCATGCTCGCCGTGCGACGCCGCCACGACGCGTTCGCCGTCGGCACGTTCCGCGAGCTCGGCGGGTCGAACCCGTCCGTGCTGGCCTACCTGCGCGAGAACGGCGACGACGTGGTGCTGTGCGTGAACAACCTGTCGCGCTTCCCGCAACCGATCGAGCTCAACCTGCAGCACTGGAACGGGTACACGCCGGTCGAGCTGACCGGGCACGTGAACTTCCCGCGGGTCGGCCAGCTGCCCTATCTGCTGACCCTGCCCGGGCACGGCTTCTACTGGTTCCAGCTGTGCAGGTCGGAGGAGAAGCAATGACGTTGCCCTTCGCCGAGTGGCTGCCGCAGCAACGCTGGTACGCCGGCAAGGCCCGCACGCTGTCGTCCGTGAAGGAGGCGTCGTCGACCCGCCTCGGCGACAACGTGGACCTCGTGCTGATCGACGTCGAGTACACCGACGGCAGCTCCGAGCGCTACCAGGTGATCGTCGCCTGGGACCACGGGCCGATCGCCGAGTTCAGCGGGGTCGCCACGATCGGCACGACCGAGCACGGCACCGGCTACGACGCGCTCTACGACCAGGGCGCCGCCCGGTACCTGCTGTCCCTGGTCGAGGCCGGCGGGACCTGCGGCGACGTGGTGTTCGAGCCGGAGCCGGGGGCGCGGTTCCCGGGCGAGGACGCGTACCCCCGGGTCTTCGACGCCGAGCAGAGCAACACCAGCGTGATCTTCGGGCAGGAGGCGATCCTCAAGGTCTTCCGCCGGGTCGCCACCGGGATCAACCCGGATGTCGAGCTGAATCGGGTGCTCGGCCGGCGCGGCAACCCGCACGTGGCGAAGCTGCTGGGCTCGTTCGAGACCACCGAGGGCGGGGTGCCCGCGCCGCTGGGCATGGTGACCGCGTACGCCGCGAACTCGGCCGAGGGCTGGGCGATGGCCACCGCGTCGGCCCGGGACCTGTTCGCCGACGCGGAGATGGGCGCCGACGAGGTGGGCGGCGACTTCCAGGGCGAGTCGTACCGGCTCGGCGAGGCGGTCGCCTCGGTGCACGCCGACCTGGCCGCGGCGCTGGGCTCGGGCCCGGCGCCGTTCCCGCTGGACGCGGTGCTGGCCCGGCTGCGGCAGAACGCGAACGCGGTCAGCGAGATCCAGCAGTACGTGCCGGCCATCGAGCAGCAGTTCCGCTCCCTGGACGGGGAGACGGTCACGGTCCAGCGGGTGCACGGCGACCTGCACCTGGGGCAGGTGCTGCGCACGCCCGAGGCGTGGCTGCTGATCGACTTCGAGGGCGAGCCGGGGGTGCCGCTCGAGGAGCGCCGGCTGCCCGATTCACCCCTGCGTGATGTGGCCGGGGTGCTGCGCAGCTACGAGTATGCGGCGTACCAGTTGCTGGTCGACTCGGACGACGACGAGCATCTGGCGGCGCGGGCCCGCGAGTGGGTCGACCGGAACCGGGCGGCGTTCTGCGACGGGTACGAGCACGCGTCCGGCACCGACCCGCGGTCGCACGCGGCGTTGCTGGCCGCGTACGAATTGGACAAGGCGGTCTACGAGGCCGCGTACGAAGCCCGGCACCGGCCAGGTTGGCTGCGGATCCCGCTGCGGTCGATCCATCGGCTGGTCGCCAAGAACTAAGGAGCCATTCTCGTGATCGGCCACCCCGCCTCCCCGCTCGCCGCCGACCAGCGCGCCATGAACGGCGTGGTGGCCGGCGACACGCACGACCCGCACGCGATCCTGGGCGCCCACCCCTCGGGCGATGTCACGGTCATCCGCACGCTGCGCAAGGGCGCCGAGAAGGTGGCCGTGCTGGCCGGCGACGAGCGGACCGAGATGGTCAAGGTGCACGACGCCGGCGTGTTCGCGGCCGAGCTGCCCGGCACGGTCACCGACTACCGGCTCGACGTGGACGGGACGACGGTCGACGACCCGTACCGGCACCTGCCCACGCTCGGCGAGCTCGACCTGCACCTGATCGGCGAGGGCCGGCACGAGAAGCTGTGGCGGGTGCTGGGCGCGCAGCCCCGCGGCACCGGCGTGGGCTTCGCGGTGTGGGCGCCGAGCGCGCGGGGCGTGCAGGTGGTCGGCGACTTCATCGGCTGGGGGCCGTACGACGGGTGGCCGATGCGGTCGCTGGGCTCGAGCGGCGTCTGGGAGCTGTACATTCCGGACGCACACGTCGGCTCCAAGTACAAGTTCAAGATCCTCGGGCGGGACGGGGTGTGGCGCGAGCACGCCGACCCCCTCGCTCAGCACACCGAGGTCCCGCCGGCGACGGCTTCGGTCGTCTACGCATCGTCGTACGAATGGGACGATGCGGACTGGATGCGGTCGCGCGCGTCGAAGGCGTGGCACCAGGAGCCGATGAGCATCTACGAGGTCCACCTCGGATCGTGGAAGCCCGGCCTGACATATACCGAATTGGCCGACGAACTCACGAAATATCTGGTCGAAACGGGCTTCACCCACGTCGAGCTGATGCCGGTCATGGAGCACCCGTTCGGCGGCTCGTGGGGCTACCAGGTGACCGGATATTTCGCGCCGACCTCCCGTTTCGGCAATCCCGACGAATTCCGGCACCTGGTCGACAAACTGCACCAAGCGGGCATCGGGGTGATCCTCGACTGGGTGCCGGCCCACTTCCCCAAGGACGAGTGGGCCCTGGCCCGCTTCGACGGCACCCCGCTCTACGAGCACGGCGACTGGCGGCGCGGCGAGCACCCCGACTGGGGCACGTACGTCTTCGACTTCGGCCGCAAGGAGGTCCGCAACTTCCTGGTCGCCAACGCGGTCTACTGGTGCGAGGAGTTCCACGCCGACGGCCTGCGGGTCGACGCGGTCGCCTCGATGCTCTACCTGGACTACTCCCGCAAGGACGGCGAGTGGACCCCGAACCAGTACGGCGGCCGGGAAAATCTGGACGCGATCAGCTTCCTGCAGGAGATGAACGCGACCGTCTACAAGAACAACCCCGGCGTGATCACGATCGCCGAGGAGTCCACCGCGTGGCCCGGCGTCACCCGCCCCACCCACCTGGGCGGCCTCGGCTTCGGCTTCAAATGGAACATGGGCTGGATGAACGACACCTTGACCTACATGACCAAGGAGCCGATCCACCGGCAGTGGCACCACCACCAGATGACCTTCGCGACGGTCTACGCGTGGAGCGAGAACTACATCCTGCCGATCAGCCACGACGAGGTCGTGCACGGCAAGGGCTCTCTGGCCGGCAAGATGCCCGGCGACGAGTGGCAGAAACTGGCCAACACCCGCGCGCTGCTCGGCTTCATGTGGGCGTTCACCGGCAAGCAGCTGCTGTTCATGGGCAGCGAGCTGGCCGACATGCGGGAGTGGAGCGAGGAGCGCGGGCTCGACTGGGGACTGCTGGAGAATCCGTCGTACGGCGGCGTCCAGGCCCTGGTGAAAGACCTGAACCGGGTGTACCGCGACACCCCGGCGATCTGGACGCAGGACACCTCCCCGTCCGGCTTCCGCTGGATCACCAGCGAGGACTCGCAGCACAACACGTTCTCGTTCGTCCGCTTCGCCCCCAACGGCGACACGATGGCGTGCATCGTCAACTTCGCCGCCATCCCGTTCGAGGGCTACCGCATCGGCCTCCCGAAAACCGGCCGCTGGGCCGAGGTCATCAACACCGACTCCGAGCTGTACGGCGGCTCCGGCGTCGGCAACCTCGGCGAGGTCACGACCGACGACCTCCCCTGGCACGGCTTCGACGCCTCGGTCTCCTTGCGCGTCCCCCCGCTGGGCGCGGTCTGGCTCCGCCACCAGCCATAAAGATCAAGATCCCATACCGTACGGGGAGGACGAGTCCCCGGCGGACACCGGGCCGCGAGCCGCATCACCAGCTCCGACCCCGGCCGCCGGGCGGGCCCGGCCCAAGCTCGACCGCGGCTCGACGTAGTGGCCTAGGACCTGACCGGCGAGGAGTCCGGCACGCCCGCGTAGCCGGGCAGCTCGACGCCGTTGATCGCGCGGTCGATCAGGTCCATGGGCCACTCCTCCGGGCCGGGCCCGGCGTCCGGGCCCGGGCCGTCCAGGCTGCGCACGTGCAACCGGCCGATCTCCTGGTTGGCCTCGACGAACGGGCGCATCCGCCGCTCGTAGCCGGCGAACCCGGCCGCCGGGTCCCACCCGGCGGCGGCCAGCTCCCCGGCCAGGAGGTAGGCGCCGACCAGGGCCAGCCCGGTGCCCTGCCCGGAATACGGCGAGGAGCTGAACGCCGCGTCCCCGATCAGCCCGACCCGTCCGCTCGACCAGCGGTCCATCACCACCTGGGCGGCCTGGTCCAGGTAGAAATCCGGGGTGTCGTCCAGGTGCGCGAGGATGCGCGGGGTCAGCCAGCCCATGCCGGTCATCCGCTCGCGCAGCACGCGCTTCTGCGCCGCGACGTCGCGGTGGTCGACGTCGAGATCGGGCGCGCGGAAGGAGAACATCGCGATCGCCCGGGTGGCGTCCTGGATGGGCCGCAGGCCGGCCGAGCGCCCGGCCCCGGGCTCCTGGTAGTCCAGAAGCCAGCGGTCCAGCCCGAACTCGTTGGGCACCGTGTAGTAGGACAGCATCCGCCCGAGATGGCGGACGAACCGCTCGCGCGGGCCGAAGACCATCGCGCGCAGCGCCGAGTGCAGCCCGTCCGCCCCGATCGCCAGGTCGAAGCGCCGCCGGTCGCCGCCCTCGAAGACCACGTCGACCCCGTCCGCGTCCTGGGTGAGCTCGGCGATCCGGTCGCCGAAGAGGTACTCGACGCCGTCGCGGGTGTCGTCGTACAGCACCCGGGAGAGGTCGCCGCGCAGGATCTCGATCTCCGCGATGTACCCGTCACCGCCGTCGTCGTCCGCGCGGAAGGTCTCCAGCACGTTCCCGTCCACGTCCACGGTGTACGCGCCCGCGGTCGCGGTCCGGGCCGCGCGGACCGCCGCGTCCAGCCCCATCCGCCGGATGACCTCCCGGGCCACCCCGCGCGCGTCCACCGCCTGCCCGCCGGGCCGCAGCTCGGGCGCCCGTTCCACCACGGTCACCTCGGCACCCCGCCGGCGCAGCCAGTGGGCCAGCGCCGGCCCCGCGATGCTCGCCCCCGCCACCAGAACCTTCGCGCTGCTCATCGCGCCCCCTCCTGTCGTCGCACAGGTAGACAGCCTAGGAGCGGAGAACTCATCGGCCGGGCGACGAAAACATCGGGTCAGAAGATCTTCGTGAGGCGCGGGTAGCGGCGCTCCATCTCCTCGTCGTCCTCGAAGTCCCAGGAGGCGTCCGTGGGCTGCGGGGCGAGCCGGAAGTCGTGCCCGCGCTCCAGCAGCACCCGCTCGAGGTCGCCGTCGGTGGCCTCCTCGTACGCGTCCTCGGCCACGTCGTCGAGGCTCTCCCAGCCGGGCCACTCGGCCTCGTCCCAGTCCTCGCTGTCCCGGCCGGCCAGCTCCCTTACGGCCGGGACGTCGGCCAGCGCGTCCGGGTCGGCGGCCACCGCCTCGTACACGTCCCGGCCCTGCCCGATCAGCCAGGCCTGGAAGTACCAGAAGCCGTCCTCGTCGCAGACCCCGCCGCAGACCAGCCACGCCGCGCCCCACAGCCGGTGGTTGTCCACGCGATCTCGCAACGCGTCCACGTGCAACTGGAAGTCGACGATGTCGTCCGGCTCGTAGGCCGCCAACTCGTCGGTCAGCCGGTCGGTCCGCTCCTCCGGGTCGGCCGATTCCCGCCCGCTGCGCTCGATCAGCGCCCAGAACTCTTCGAGATCCACCCCGGCACTACACCACATCAAGGTGATCGTCATTCAACCATTCGGTAGCCAGCAGACCGTAGATCAGGTCGTCGGTCCACTCGCCCTTGATGAAGGTCTGCTGCCGCAGCCGGCCCTCCCGGGTGAAGCCGAGCCGCTCCATCAGCGCCGCCGAGGGCGCGTTCCGGGCGTCGCACTCGCCGGTCACCTTGTGCAGGCCCTGCAGCCGGAAGAGCCGGTCGAGGACGGCGTGCACGGCCTCGGTGGCGTACCCCTGCCCCTGGAAGGCGCGGGCCAGGGTGAAGCCGATCTCGGCCTGCAGCAGGTTGTCATGCAAATGTACGGCTACGTCCCCGATGAGTGCTTTGTCGGCGATACGCTCGATCGCGTACTGGAACCAGCCGGGCTTGTCCGGGTCGGCGGCCATGAAGCCGGCCACCGCCGTCTCGGCCCGCAGCAGCGGGAACGGCGCGTCCCACGACTGGTAGTGGGCCACCTCGGGGTCCGACCGGTACTCCGCCAGCACCGGCGCGTCGGTGACCCGGAAGCGACGAAGCAGGAGCCGATCCGTGGTGATGAGCATCCGCCGAGGATACGGGCGCGCCGGGTGGGCCGCCGTGGCCACCGCCCTGCTGCTGGCCGCCTGCGGCGACGGCACGAGCACGCCGGACTGGGCCGCCACCGGGAGCGTGTCGCCGGCCCCGGCCACCTCGTCCGCCGCCGCCGCCGTGCGCGGCGGCTGCAAGAAGCCCGCCGCGCCGAAGGGCTGGGGGCCGCTGGCGTTCGCCGACGACTTCACCGGCACCCGGCTGGACACCGGCAGGTGGTCGGTCTACGACAGCCCGGCCGGCAAGCCGCCGCGGGACGCCTCCCGGGTCACCGTCGGCGGCGGCGAGCTGCGGATCAGCGGCGGCAAGGGCGCGGACGGCCGGGACGTCTCGGGCGGGCTCTCCAACGACGTCAACCTCATGTACGCGCACGTCGACGTCTGCTTCCGGGTGGACCGGGGCGCCGGCTACTCGGCGATCGCGCTGCTCTGGCCGCAGAGCGAGAAGTGGCCGGACGACGGCGAGATCGACATCGCCGAGGTGAACCGGGGCGCCCGCGCCTACGCGAACAGCTTCGTGCACAACCACGCGAACAACGACCGGCTGGGCCACTCGACCATCGCCGACTTCACCGCCTGGCACGTGATGAGCGTGGACTGGACGCCCGACCACGTGACGTTCTACCTGGACGGCTCGAAGCAGTGGACGGTCGGGCTCGACGACCGGACCGCCGGGCTGGTGCCGACCACCTCGGCGATGCACCTGGCGATCCAGCTCGACCAGGGCTGCGACGCGTTCGTGGAGTGCCGCACCGCCGCCACCCCGGCCCGGGTCGCCATGCACGTCGACTGGGTCCGCGGCTACTCCTACGCCGGCGACTGAAGCAGCCGGTCCAGCTGCTCCCGCATGATCCGGCGGACCAGCACGGCCCGGGCCCGGATCTCCGGCTCGGACAGCTCCACCCGCTCCCCCGCCCGCCGCCGCCGGATCTCGGCGGCCAGCTCCTCGGGGACACCGAGCGCGGGCAGCCGGTCGATCGCCTCCCGCTTGGTGATCAGCCGGCCCTCGGCGATCGTCACGTCCGCCCGGGACACGGTGGTGAGACCGAGATCCACATGCAGGTCGGTACGCCACACCCGGGACCGCCGCACCGCGCCGGTCCAGTACCCGCGCAGCTCGACCCGGGCCGCCTCGGAGAGCGCCTCCCCGGAGACGGCCGGCACCAGGTCACCGGGCGGCGGCCCGTACACGGTGACGCCGAACTGGTGCAGCTCGGCGCGAGAGATGCCGCTGAGCGTACGGTGGAACATCCGCTCGTGGGCCCAGTTCACGTGCTTGACCGAGAGGTCGGCGATCTCGGTCACCGGCACGTACGCGCAGTGCAGCCTGGCCGCCCCGATCGTCCGGTGCACCTTCCGCAGCCGCTCCCGGCGGGGCCGGCCGAGCGGCGCGCCGAGCACCGCGACCAGGTCGAGGTCGCTGATCCCGGGCCGGTAGTCGCCCGAGCCGATCGACCCGCCGGCATAGAAGGCGGTCACCCCGGCCACCTCGCGGACCGCGGCGGCGAAGTGCGGCACGACGGGCGCGACCGAGAGGCGTTGGTCCATGCCCCTCAGCATGACGCTATTCGGCCACAACCCGCGGGGAGGGTCTACGCCCGCGCCCGCGGCGGCAGATAGAGTGACGGCGCCATATTCGGGGGGACTTTCATGCTTGGGGACCGTACGGAGCCGCTGCGCCCGCACGATCCGCGCGCCTTGGGCGAGTACGAGATCGTCGGCCGCCTCGGCGAGGGCGGCATGGGCACCGTCTACCTGGCGCGGACGGCCGGCGGGGTGCTGGTCGCCGTCAAGGTGGTCCGCGCCGACCTGGCCCCCGACGACGAGTTCCGCCGCCGGTTCCGCAGCGAGGTGGCCCGCGCCCGGCAGGTGCCCCCGTTCTGCACGGCCGAGGTGCTCGACGCCGACCCCGACCACGACCGGCCGTACCTGGTGGTCGAGTACGTGGACGGCCCCACCCTGGCGCACGTGGTCGAGGAGCGCGGCCCGCTGACGGCGGCCAACCTGCACAGCGTGGCGATCGGGGTGGCCACCGCGCTGACCGCGATCCACGGCGCCGGGGTGATCCACCGCGACCTCAAGCCGCGCAACGTGCTGCTCGCCCCGGGCAGCCCCAAGGTGATCGACTTCGGGATCGCCCGGGCGATGGAGGC
The DNA here is from genome assembly GCF_000721705.1 of Actinoplanes subtropicus. Classification (GTDB taxonomy): domain Bacteria; phylum Actinomycetota; class Actinomycetes; order Mycobacteriales; family Micromonosporaceae; genus Actinoplanes; species Actinoplanes subtropicus. Next base: position 92,312 of record NZ_JOJL01000022.1, on the reverse strand, counting down.
GGCGACCAACGGCAACACCGGCGACGGGCAGATGGTCGGCACGGTGGCGTACATGGCGCCGGAGCGGTTCGGCGACGCCGACGCACCGCTGACCCCGGCGGCGGACGTCTTCGCGTGGGGCAGCGTCGTGGCGTACGCGGGAATGGGCCGCACCCCCTTCGCGGCCGACTCGCCACCGGCCACCGCCGCCCGGATCCTCACCCAGCCGCCGGAGCTCACCGGCCTGACCGGGCAGCTGCGTGACCTGGTCGCGCACGCGCTGGAGAAGGACCCGGCCAACCGGCCGAGCGCCCGCGAGCTGCTCGACCTGCTGGTCTCCGGCCCCACCCAGCCGGCCGCCACCTCGGCGGCGCTGGCCGGCCAGCCCGACCTGCGCGCGGCGGCGGCCGAGGCGCAGGCGGTCACCGGGGTGGCCGGCGACGGCCGGACCCTGGTCGGCTACGACGAGAACACGATCGTGACGGTGCCGATCTCCGAGATGCCGGTGCCGCCGGCCGGCCCGCCCCCGCCCGAGCCGGCCCGCCGCTGGTTCCTGCCGGTCGCGATCGCGGCGCTGATCCTGGCCGTCGCCGCCGGCGCGCTGATGGTGGTGGTGGGCCGGATGGGCAACCGCGCCGACGCGGTCGGGCCGCAACCCAGCGCGAGCGCGGAGACCCTGATCATCCAGGACCAGCTGAGCCATCCCCGCTACTGGCAGCCGGCCACGCTGGCGACGGAGAAGGCGGACTGCTTGTTCCGGGACGGCGCGCTGGTCGCGGAGCGGGCGAAGGCGGGCCTGTACCGCTGCTCCGGGCCGGACGACGTGGTGCCGGCCAATTTCCGGGCCGAGGTGGGCGTGCGGCTGCTGACCCCGGACAGCTGCGGGGGCATCTGGTTCCGGTTCGCGCCGTGGAAGGGCTACCTGGTCCGGGTGTGCGCCGACAAGATCTCGGTGGGCACGCACAAGTCGCAGGGGGTGACCACGATCCGGTCGTTCCCGCTCGACCGGCCGCTGCTGGTGGGCGGCGACCCGGTCCGGATCGGGCTGCGGGCCGTCGGCGGCGAGCTGGAGCTCAGCCAGGACGGGGTGTCGCTGGGCGTCGTGCCGCTGACCGACCCGGAGATCACCGGCGGGCACGTGGCGCTGGGCATCTACACCGACGGTGGAGCGCCGACGGCCGTTCCCTACGAGGTGGCCTTCTCCGACGTACGCATCTGGGGTCTGCCCTGAGGCCGGACGTTCCCGCCCGGCCTCAGTGACGCTCAGTCCTTGATCAGACCGGCCCGGCGCAGCGCCGCGGCCATCTCGTCGTTCATCGGGGCGCCGCCGCCTCCGCCCTGACGCTGGCCGCCTTTTTGCTGGCCCTTTTGCTGGCCGCGCTGGCCGCCGCCTTGCCGCTGCTGGCCACCACCGCCGCCACCTTGCCGTTGCTGGCCACCACCGCCGCCACCTTGCCGTTGCTGGCCGCCGCCCTGACGCTGCTGGCCACCACCGCCCTGCCGTTGCTGGCCCGGCCGGCCGTCCTCGCGCGGCTTGCGCTGGGCCGGCTCGTCCTGCAGCCGCATCGTGAGCGAGATGCGCTTTCTGGCCTCATCCACCTCGACAACGCGAACTTTCACGACATCGCCCGATTTGACGACGTCCCGGGGATCTTTCACGAAAGTGTTGGACAGGGCGGAGACATGGACCAGACCATCCTGGTGTACGCCGATGTCGACGAACGCGCCGAACGCGGCCACATTGGTGACCACGCCCTCGAGGACCATCCCCGGCTTGAGGTCGGCGATCTTCTCGACGCCCTCGGCGAACGTCGCCGTGTGGAACTCCGGCCGCGGGTCCCGCCCCGGCTTGTCCAGTTCGCGCAGGATGTCGGTGACGGTCGGCAGGCCGACGGCGTCGGTCACGAACTGCTCGGGGCGCAGCGCCCGCAGCAGCGGCGAGTTCCCGATCAGCGTCTTGATGTCCGCGCCGGCCGTCGACAGGATCGTCCGGACCACCGGGTACGACTCCGGGTGCACCGCGGACGCGTCGAGCGGGTCGTCGCCGTCCGGGATGCGCAGGAAGCCGGCGCACTGCTCGAACGCCTTCGGGCCGAGCCGGGCCACCTTCTTGATGTCGTTGCGGGTCCGGAACGGCCCGTTCGCGTCCCGGTGCAGCACGATGTTCTCGGCCAGGCCGGCGCCGATCCCGGAGACCCGGGTGAGCAGCGGCGCCGAGGCGGTGTTCACGTCCACGCCGACCGCGTTCACACAGTCCTCCACGACCGCGTCGAGCGACTTGGAGAGCTTCGACTCGGACAGGTCGTGCTGGTACTGGCCGACGCCGATCGAGCGCGGGTCGATCTTCACGAGCTCGGCCAGGGGGTCCTGCAGGCGGCGGGCGATGGAGACCGCGCCGCGCAGCGACACGTCCATGCCGGGCAGTTCCTGGGCCGCGTACGCCGAGGCGCTGTAGACCGACGCGCCCGCCTCGGACACCATCACCTTGGTCAGCTTCGCCTCGGGGTGCCGCTTGATCAGGTCGCCGGCCAGCTTGTCGGTCTCCCGCGAGGCGGTGCCGTTGCCGATCGCGATCAGGTCCACGTGGTGCTTGCTCGCCAGCGCGGCGAGCCGGTGGATCGACTCGTCCCACTTGTTCTGCGGCACGTGCGGGTAGATCACGTCGGTGGCGACCACCTTGCCGGTGGAGTCGACCACGGCGACCTTCACGCCCGTACGGAATCCCGGGTCCAGCCCCATCGTGGCCCGGGTGCCGGCCGGCGCGGCCAGCAGCAGGTCCCGCAGGTTCGCCGCGAAGACCCGGACCGCCTCGTCCTCGGCCGCCTGCCAGAGCCGCACCCGTAGGTCGGCGCCGAGGTGGATGAGCACCCGGGTGCGCCACGTCCAGCGGACCGTGTCGAGCAGCCAGCGGTCGCCGGGCCGCCCCTGGTCCGAGATGTTGTTGCGGCCGGCGATGCGCGCCTCGAAGTAGCCCTCGTCCTCCTCCGGGTGCGGTTCCATGGTGAGGTCGAGGACGTCCTCCTTCTCGCCGCGGAACATCGCCAGGATGCGGTGCGAGGGCAATTTGGCGTACGGCTCGGCGAAGTCGAAGTAGTCCGCGAACTTGGCACCCTCGGTCTGCTTGCCGTCGCGCACCTTGGCGAGCAGGCGGCCGCGGGTCCACATCTGCTCGCGCAGGTCGCCGATCAGGTCGGCGTCCTCGGCGAACCGCTCGATCAGGATGGCCCGGGCGCCGTCGAGCGCCGCTGCCTCGTCCGCGACGCCCTTGTCGGCGTCGATGAACGCTGTTGCGGTCGCCTTGGGGTCCAGGGCCGGGTCGCCGAGCAGCTGGTCGGCGAGCGGCTCGAGGCCGGCCTCGCGGGCGATCTGCGCCCGGGTCCGCCGCTTCGGCTTGTACGGCAGGTAGATGTCCTCGAGCCGGGCCTTCGAGTCGGCGGCCAGGATCGCCTGCTCGAGCGCGTCGTCGAGCTTGCCCTGCGAGCGGATCGACTCCAGCACCGCGGCCCGCCGCTCCTCGAGCTCCCGCAGGTAGCCGAGGCGCTCCTCGAGCGTGCGCAGCTGCGTGTCGTCGAGCTGGCCGGTGACCTCCTTGCGGTACCGCGCGATGAACGGCACCGTGGCCCCGCCGTCGAGCAGATCGACCGCCGCGGTGACCTGCCCCTCCCGAACCCCGAGCTCCGAGGCAATACGCTGATGGATCGCTGTCGTCACGCCGACGATTGTGACCGAGCCGCTCGGCGGTTGTCGCGCCACCCCGCTTGATGATCACCGGAACGGCGTCCGGAGAGCGCCCAGAGGGCCGCCTCGGTCCGCGAGGAGGCGCCCGTTTTGCGCAGCAGATTGGACACGTGAACGGTCACGGTTCGCACGGAAATGCCCAGCGCGGTGGCGATCTGCTTGTTCGCCATCCCCTCGGCGAGCAGCCCGAGGACTTCACGCTCCCGGGCCGTCAGATCGGGCCGCGGCTGTTCGAGGATGGCTTCCCCCTCGACGGCCAGCAGCTCGCTCAGCCGGTACGGGTTGCCGTCGGTGCGCCGCCACACGGCCTCGGCCACGTCCGGCGAGGCGGCGGCCGACCCGTACACCTGCCGGAGAATTTCCCCCACCTCGGCCGGCAGCAGCCCGCTCAGATGGCGCCGGACGGCCCCCGGTCGTCCGCCGAGGCGCGCGAGGGTGCGCTCGGCGAGTTGCGGCGACACCGCGGCCGTGGCCGGCTGACTGGTCACGAGCAGCAGCGCGGGCAGGTCGGTGGCGGCCAACTCGGCGACCAGGTTCAGGCTGGCCGGGTCAAGAGCATGAAGATCCTCGACCACGAGTACGGCCGGAGCCCCGCCGACAAGCGCGCGAACGGTCGCCACGGCGATCCGCAACAATGCGTCCGGCGTGTACCGCTCCCGGGGGACATCCGGATCCTGTTTCAGCCAGGCGAGCGCGTCGGGCGGCACGTCGAACCCGGTCGTGTCCCGCCCCGCGAGCACCGCGGCCAGCCAGTCGTAAGGAGCCGGCGAGTGCACCCGAGCCGCGCCGGCGAGCACCGTCGCGTCTCCCGTGTCCCGCAGAACGGCCCCCACCAGAGCACTTTTCCCAGTTCCGGCCGTACCGGTGACCACCGCGGTGATCGGCTTGCCGCCGGCGTGCACACGGGCCCAGGCCCGCCGGAGCTCCTCCACCGCGGGCGCCCGCCCCACCATCGGCATAGCCATCGTTGACACAGTAGTGCCCACCCGCCACCGCCTGCGCGGCCCAGTCGCGCACCATCCCACCCGGGCCTGCGCCACGTCCGCCCCGTCCCCACGTCGCCGCGCTCCACCCCCACGTCGCCGCCCTCCACCCCACGTCGCCGCCCTCCACCCCCACGTCGCCGCGCTCCATCCTCACGTTGCCGCCCTCCACCCCCGGGCGTCCCCGCGCTCCCTGCGTGCCGCGCTCCGCCATAACACCCGCCGACCTCCACGCCTCCGTAGCCCGAATCCCTCGCGCCCGAGCTAATCGCCCCCACACCGGGCTCACGCCCGACCCTTCGGCCCAACCCCTCGTGCCCGAGCTAATCGCCCCCAAGAGCCCCAGGCGCTCGCCCCCAGCCACCCCTGGCGCCCGAGCCAGACGCCCCAATCCGCACACCCGCGCCGCCGCCTCCGCCGAACTTTGCCGCTGCGCCATGTGGGGTGGCATCGGGCGCGAGGCAGTGACCGGAGATCGCTCGCCCGCGTTACCCACGTCGTGACGCTGAGCCGGACGATGCCGCCGCGGTCCGCCGCCCCGCCCCGGCCGGCCGACGACGCGCCCACCCGCGGATTCCGGTCCGACATCCAAGGCCTGCGCGCGGTCGCGGTCCTGCTGGTGGTGGCCGCGCACGCCGGCCTCCCCGGGCTGGCCGGCGGCTATGTCGGCGTCGACGTCTTCTTCGTCATCTCCGGTTTCCTGATCACCGGCCTTCTGCTGGGCGAAAGTTCGGCCACCCGGAAAATTTCGATTTCGCGATTCTTCGCCCGTCGAGCAATTCGTCTGCTGCCACTTTCCACTCTGGTGGCCGCGCTGACCCTGGCCGCCGCCTGGCGGTGGCTCCCACCCGCCCGGACGGCCGATCTCGGAGCCGACGCCCTGGCCGCCGCGTCCTATTCGATCAACATCCGGCTGGCCCAGGTGGCCACCGACTACTTCGCCACCACCGACCCGTCCCCGTTCCAGCACTATTGGTCGCTGGCGGTCGAGGAACAGTTCTACCTGATCTGGCCCCTGCTCCTTCTCGGAGCACTTCGGATCGGTGGCCGCCGAGCCTTCACCGTGGCCGTTTCTGTTCTTTGTTGTGCGTCTTTCGTCTACAGCATCGTTTCGACCACCCAGAGCGCACCCTGGGCCTATTTCGGATCGCCCAGCCGAGCCTGGGAGCTCTGCATCGGCGCCCTGATCGCGATCGGCTCATCCCGGTGGCGATTTGGCACTTCCGGATCGATGCTGGTCAGCTGGATCGGTCTGGCGGCCGTCCTCGCGGCCGCCGTGCTCTACGACGATCGGACCCCGTTCCCCGGATTCGCCGCCCTGGTGCCCGCCCTCGGCGCCGCCGCCGTGATCGCCGGCGGTCGCACTCGATACCTTCGGCCATTTCCGCTCATCGGCGAACTCTCCTACGGCTGGTACCTCTGGCACTGGCCGCTATTGGTTCTGATCCCGGCGCTGATCGGCCATCAGCTCGAGATCGCCCTCCGAGTGGCCCTCTGCGCCGCGGCCCTGGCGATCGCATTTGTCACCTATCGCCTCGTGGAGAACCCGATCCGCCACCGCCGCGCGCTGATCCGCCGCCCGGCCCGGGGCCTGCTGCTCGGCCTGAGCCTGTCCGCGCTTACCGCCGCACTGGCGGTGGCCGCCGTCCACCACCCGCGATCGCTCACCGTCGGCGCGGCGGCCGTCGACACCAGCGACGCCGTCCAGGCCGCTCCCGCCGCCCTCGCCCGGCTCATCGCGGCCGGCGAGAGCACCGAGCTGATCCCGGCGAACCTCCGCCCCGCCCTGAACGACGCCGCCGGCGACCAGTCCCGCCCGCAGCGCGACGGCTGCCACCTGACCCTGGTCAGCGGCGTCCGCCCCGGCGAGTGCGTCTACGGCCCGCCCCGCGCCGCTCGGACCGTCGTCCTGCTCGGCGACTCGCACGCGCTGCAGTGGTTCCCCGCCCTCGATGTGATCGCCTCGGACGCCGGCTGGCGGCTCGTGTCGTTCACCCGCAGCTCGTGCAGCCCGGCCCCGGTCGCCGTCCGCAACAGCAAGCTGAAGCGGCGCTACACCGAGTGCGACGCCTGGCAGCAATGGGTCGCCCGGCGCGTCGATCAGTTGCGACCGGATCTGGTCGTGGTCACCTCCAGCACCAACTACCTCGGCATGCTCGCCGATCACCCGGCCGATCCGCTGGCCGAGTGGAGCGCCGCCTGGGACGGCCTCTTCGGCCGGCTGCGCGCCGACGCTCGGCACGTCGTCGTGCTCACCGACACCCCGACGCTCACCGGCGACCCGGTCGACTGCATCGCCCGGCACAGCACCGCCATCCGCGACTGCGCCGAACCGGCCGCCACCGTGCTCCGCGACCAGGACGCCCGCCAAGCGATCCGGAACGCCGCGAACCGAGCGGGCGTACGCGTGATCGATCCGACCCCGTGGCTGTGCTCGCGCCGCTGCCCGCTGGTCGTCGGCGACCTGCTGGTCTACCGCGACACCAACCACCTGACCGCCGCCTACGCCGAATCGCTCGCCCCGCTGCTGAGCAGCGCCCTCCCCCGCCTCCCCTGACCCACGCGACCGCCCCTCGCGCGAACAGCCGGAAAGCGCTTGCCCCCCACACGCGGAGGCCCTGCCGCGAGACCGCCATCGCGCGAGCCGGCCACCCCACACGAGCCGGGCACCACACGAGCCGCGCACCCCACACGAGCCGGCCACCCCACACGAGCCGGCCACCCCACACGAGCCGGCCACCCCACACGAGCCGGCCACCCCACGCGGGCCGCGCACGCCACGTGAGCCGCGCAGGCGAGCCGGGTGGGCCACGCGAGTCGGTCACCCCAGGAACGCGGTCGCGCGGGACGGCCGGAAAGCGCTTGCCCGGCGCGCGGAAGCCTGGAGCGAGGCCGCCATCACTCGGGGGGCAGGAAAACGGAACGCGGTCGCGCGAGACGGCCGGGAAACATCATCCTCGCGCGGGCGGGCAGGAAAGGCCTGACCACACCCCTCCGGGTGACCCCGCGACGCCCCGGCACCCGGGTGCGCCGCTGCCCGGAATCCACCGTTCCACCAGCGGCAACGTCATGCTCGGCACACACTACGTAGGAGGTACTAGAGACATCTCCCCTGGCCTTTGGCAGTCTTGTCACATGACGCTTGTCGTTCGGGCGGTCGCCGCCACCGATCAGGGCCTCGTGCGGTCCAACAACGAAGACGCGGTTTTCGTGGGAAACCGCCTCCTCGTGGTCGCGGACGGCATGGGCGGCCTGCCCGCCGGCGAGCTGGCCAGCGAGATCCTGGTGCGCGCGCTGGGCGTGGTCGACGAGATGCCGGACACCGGCGAGCCCCTGCAGGACCTGCTCGCCGCGCTGCAAACCGCCAACGAGCGGATCGAGGCGGCGATCGCCGACGACGACGCCCGCGACGGCATGGGCACCACGGTGACCGCCATCCTGCTCTCCGGCGACCGGGTGGCCGCGCTCAACGTGGGCGACTCCCGCTGCTACCTCGTCCGCGACGGCGGCCTCACCCAGATCACCAAGGACGACACGTACGTGCAGGCCCTGGTCGACCAGGGCGTGCTCACCGCCGACGACGCCCGCCGCCACCCGCAGCGCGCCCTCGTGACCCAGGCCGTGCAGGGCGGCCCGTTCCGCCCGAACGGCCGGATGTATCCGGTGGTCGCCGGCGACCGGTTCCTGCTGTGCAGCGACGGCCTCTCCGACTACGTCGAGGACAGCGTCATCCTGCAGACCCTGTTGTCGAACGCCGACCGCAAGGCCGCCGCCGCCGAACTGGTCCACCGCACCCTGGAGAACGGCGCCCCCGACAACGTCACCGTCATCGTCGCCGACATCACCGAGGGCTGACCGCGGGCGCGCCCGTGATCACGGCGAGCCCGGCGCGAGACGGGCCGAGAGGGCCGCGCCAGGCGAGCCCCACCGGCACCGGGCGCAACCCAGCGCGGCGCAAGGCAGCGGGGCGCCACGCGACACGACGAGCCGGGCACAAGCCAGCAGGGCGCCACGCGACACGACGGGCCGGGCCGGGCACAACACGACGCGGCGGGTCGGGCCGGGTGGGGCACAACGCGACGCGACGCGACGGGCCGGGACGCGCAACGCAACGCGACGGGCCGTGCCGGGACGCAATGCAACGCAACGCGACGGGCCGGGACGCAACACGACGGTCGGGCCGGGCCGTAACGCGGCGCACCGGGACGAGGCGCGGGGCGTAACGCGGGCGACGGACCGGGGGGACCCAGCGGGGGCAACGAAGCGGAGCGCACCGTGGCGGAGCGCACCGTGGCGGAGCGTAACGCGGCCAGGCTCGACGCAGCGTGACGGGACCGGCTGCTAAGGAGCGCTCCAGCCCGCCTTCTTGCACGCCGCACTGAGGTTCTCGGCGGCCTTCTTCCACCCCGCCCCGCCGGCGGCCGCCGCGTTCCCCATCTCGGCCGCCCGCTGCTGGACCTCCTTGTCGTCGGTCTTCCCCGACGACTTGGTCACCTTGTCGGCCAGCGCCAGCCGGTCCGGCTTGGTCGACGCCTTCGGATAGCCCGCCGCGAAGTCGTCGCACGCCTGCCGGCCCGCCGCGTCGAGCCCGGTGTGCTGGTCCTTCTTGCGCGAGTTGGCCACGCACAGCGCGAGAATGATCAGCGCCGCGACCGCGACGACGGTGACCAGGCGTTTGGACGGCTTCTTCACACCCGCAGTTGTACCTTACTGTCCACCGTCGAGCTTCTCGATCAACCCCTTCGGCGCGACCGCCCGATACGCGTCCGTGCACACCTCGGCGATCTCCGACCAGTCCGGATCGCGGTCGAGCCGCACCCCCAGCCAGCCGCGATGCCCCACATAGGGCGGCCGGAAGAAGCGCTCCGGATCGGCCGCGATCAGCTCCTGCTGCACGCCCGGCCCGGCCGCGCACCACATCTGCGGGAACCCGGCGTCGTGATGCCCGCCGGCCATCAGATGCACGAACCCGCGTTTCCCCCGCACGAAGTACGCCGGCGACCCGTGACTGTCCCGCTCGACCACCTCGGGCAGCCCGAGACAGATCCCCCGCACCCGTTGCTCGGTCGCCGAAGTGTCCATGACCGAACCCTACCGATCGGTGAAACCGAGGGTCGGGATCTCAGGGCTCGCTCAGGGCACTTCCCGATGCCGGAACCGCTCACCAACGGCCACTCTTGAGTTACCCACCAGCGAGAAAGCGAGAACGACGATGAACTCGGTGCACGACTCGATGAGCCGCCAGGGCCTGGTCCGGCCGCGGGAGGGCCGCATGATCGGGGGCGTCTGCGCCGGCCTGGCGCGGCGCTTCGGGCTCGACCCGTGGCTCACCCGGCTGCTGTTCGTCCTGATCCTGCTGGCCATCCCGGGCAGCCAGATCCTGGTCTACCCGATCCTGTGGATCCTGATGCCGTCCGAGCAGCCCGCCTACGCCACCGGCTACCCGCCCGCCGTCTGATCGCAACCGATCGCACCGGGCAGGCCGATCGCCACCGGCCGCCCGGACGATCCGATCGGAAATGAGCGGAAAAGCCCCTGCGTCACCGCCCAGCACGGAGCGGCGACGCAGGTGAGCCTGCCGCCGGCGCGGCTCGATCCCCAGTCGGGCCCGCCGGCGGCAGCGCCATCGGACGACGGGCAAACCTCAACCCCAAAGACCCCAGCGTGAGTACGCCGAGCAGCACCACGAACGGCCCCGCGCCGATCGACGACACCACCCCGGCGAGCCACTCCTGCACCGCCCCGGCCGCCGCCACCACCGGATCGTGCCCGGCGTACCGCAGGTCCCGGGCGAGCCGCAGCTCGTACCACCCGTAGTAGGCCACGTAGCCGCCGCTGACCAGCAGGATGGCCCCGCCGAGCCGGGGCACCAGCCCGAGGAAGCGGCGAGCCCGGGTCACCAGCGAGGCGCGCAGCAGGGCCACCGCCACCGCGGTCGCCCCGACCACCAGCCCCATCCCGGCCGCGTAGGCGAGGTAGAGCAGCAGGCCGTTTCCGATCGAACCCGCTCGCAGGCTGGAGACGACCAGGGCGAGGAAGGGGCCGGCCGCACAGCCGAGCGAAGCGATCGCGTAGACCACGCCGAACACCACCATCGACCACGCCGATCCGGTGAGCCGCGGCGCCCGCACGCCCGGGAACGCCGGAAGCGCGCCGCCCAGCGCCAGCCACCCGCCGAGCCCGGCCAGGGCGAGGCCGAAGGCCACGGTGACCCAGGGCAGGCGCGGCTGGATCGCGTCGGCGACCGGGGTGAGCGCGAGCCCGAACGCGCCGAACACCAGCACGTAGCCGAACGTGAGCGCCACCGTGCAGCGCAGCGCGCGCAGTACCGCACGGCCGGGCGACGAGCGATCGGAAGCGATCAGAACCGACAGGTAGGCCGGCAGCAGCGCGAACCCGCACGGGTTGACGGCGCCCAGCATGCCGGCCGTCAGCGCGAGCAGCGGGCCGGCGTCCACCTCACGCCACCAGGGACTTGACCTCGGCGGTCAGCTGCAGATCGTCGAGATAGCCGGTCTTCACGACCTGACCGGTGCGGTCGAGGAACACGTACGTGCTCTGCTGGGTGATCTTGAATTTCTTCCAGATCGCGCCGGCCTGATCGTCGAGGTGCGGGACGTTGCCGACGTTGAGGTCGGAGACGAACTGGTGCATCGCCTTGTTGGTGCCCAGCCCGGCGATGCCGAGGATGCTCAGCCGGCCCTGGTACTCGTCGGCCAGGTCGGTGATGCTCTGTGCCTCGCTCGCGCAGGTGGCGCACCACGGCGCCCAGAACCAGAGGATGGTCGGCTTGCCGGCCATCTTGCCCGCGTCGAAGGAGGCGCCGTCGAGCGTCTTGCCGGTGAAGCGCAACGTGGCCGGGATCGCTGCGGGCGCGGCCGCCGAGGCCACCGCTCCCGCCGGGATGTCGGCCGGCGTGATCGGGGTGGAGGGCGTGGTGACCACGGGGGCCGCGCAGCCCGCCAGCAGCGCGGCCGCCCCGATGATGGCCAGAATCCGGCGCATCAGTGCGTCGCCTTCGCGTCGTCCAGCCGCAGCGCGAGGGCCGGGCAAACGTTTACCGCCTTGCGGGCGCCCATCTCCAGCCACGGCGGCAGCGGCGTCTGCGGGAAGGCCGGGAAGCCGTTGGCGTCCAGCCGGATGATCTCCGGCGCGACGGCCGAGCAGAGGCCGTGCCCGTCGCAGCGGGACCAGTCGAGAGCGAGTTTGCGCGCTCCGGTCTCCGCCGTGTACGGCAGCGGCAGGATGCCACGCACCGACTTGCCGCAGCCCTCGCCGTTGGTGTGCGCGTCGACGTCCTTGGCGAACACCTCGAGCGCGGAAAGCGCGAACCGGGCGGTGCCGTCCGGGTGGCTGCACGCGCCGCGGCCCTTGACCACGCCGGCCGCCTGCCGCACGTTCTCCACCGCGTTGCCGCCCAGCGACACCAGGGTGACCGCGCGGGCCAGGTCCGGCAGACCGAGGCGGCACGGGCCGCACTGGCCGGCCGACTCGCCGGCCAGGTACTGCACGACCTGGGAGACCTCGCCGAGCGGGCAGGTGTTCGAGCCGATCGGCAGGAGCATGCCGGCGCCGAGCGTGCCGCCGACCTTCGCGAAACCCTTGCGGGAGATGGTGACCGTCCTCGCCGCCTCGGCGGTGATCCACTTGCCGTGGTAGCCGCCGACCAGCAGGCCGGGGCCAATGTCGGCGCCGCACATGGCCAGCACGTCCATCAGCGGGGTGCCGGACGGCGCCTCGACGACCGCCGGGTTGGTCGCCGACCCGCCGACGGTCAGCATGACCGTGCCCGGCTCCTCGGGGATGCCGACCGCGTTGTACTCCCACGGTCCGAGCCGGGCCGCGATCGCCAGCTGGGAGAACGTCTCGGCGTTGGAGAGCAGGGTGGGCAGGCCCATCACGCCGTTGTCGCTGGAGCGCACCTTGCGGCCGGGCGGGATGTGCGCCTCGCCGTTGATGCCGCGGACCAGCGCGCCGCCCTCGCCGGAGATGAACCGGTGCGGGACGGTGACGATCCGGGTCGGGCAGGGCATCCGCCGCTCGGCCAGGGCCGCGGTGATCGAGCTCTGGCCGATGCCGTCGTCGGCGATGCCGATCACGATCTCCTCGGCGTCCAGGGCGGCGGCGGCCAGCGCCGCGCCGTCCAGGATCAGGTGCGGCGCCCGGGTGAGGACCGCCTTGTCCTTCCAGGACGGCGGCTCGCCCTCGGTGCCGTTCACCACGATCACCGGGGGCAGGTCCTGCCGGCGGCAGGAGTCGAGCACCGCACGGACCTTGCGGGCGAACGGGAATCCCGCGCCGCCGCGGCCGCGCAACTCGATCCGGTCGGCAAGGCCGATCAGTTCGCCGGACGAGAGCGCGGCGAACCCGCCGTGGACCTCCTGGTGGGCCAGGAGGTCCAGGCGGCCGTACTCGTCCATCCCCGCGGTGATCCGCGGAACGCCGATCGCGGTGACCGGCGGAACCTGAGCAGTGCTCAATTCGCTTCCCCTCGCAGCTGCGACCAGTACCGGTCGTCAGTCACGTCGTCGTCCGCCCGGCCACGGCCACCGCGGCGAGCCCCCCGGCCCACCTGACCACGCCCGGGATCCTGCTGCTCCCGCATCGCCCGGCGGCTGGCCATGTCGACCAGCGTCGGGAGTTCGTCATCGTCGTCCGCGAGGTCGACGAATCCGGTGCGGCTGTGCCGTCCCGAGTCGGCGCGGTCGACATCAGCGCCCCGGTCGCGCCGGGCCCGGGGCGCCTCCTCCGCCTCCTCGCCGAAGCGCGGCTCGTAGCGGGCGGAGCGCCGGTCGTCCTCGTACCGGCCGGCGCCGCGCTGGCGGGGCACCTCGTCGTAGCCGGGCTCGGCCCGGCGGCGCCCGCGCGGGGCGTCGTCATACGTCGGCATCGGCATCGGCTCCGGGGCGGCCCGGCGGCGGGACCGCGGGGCCGGCTCGTCGAAGTCGCCGGCCTCGATCCGGCGCAGCCGGCCGCTGGTGTCGTCCATCTCGACGCGGCGCATCCGGGTCGAGGTGTCGTCCATCTCGACGCGACGCATCCGGGTCGAGGTGTCGTCCATCTCGACGCGACGCATCCCGGTGAACGTGTCGTCCATCTCGGCGCGGCGCCACGCGCCGGTGTCCTCGAAGTCGGCACGGCGCATCCGGGTGGACGTGTCCTCGCCGGCGTACCGGCGGCCGCGCGGGGCCGGCTCGTCGTACTCGATCTCGTCCTCGATGGCGGCCCGGCGCTGCCGCGGCGGCGGCCCGGCCGGGGCGACCAGCTCGGCCCGTTCGCTCACCGGCGGTGGCGGCGCGGCGGCCGGCTGGAAGCTGTCGACGACGGCGACCGGCCCCAGGGTCTGCGGCTCGGGCTCGGGCTCGCGGCGGCGCGGCTTCTTCATCACCGGGGACGCGGTGGGCACCATGTTCCCGACCGGCTTGAGCGCGGCGCCCGCCGACGAGGAGAAGTCCTTGTTCCGGTTCATGCTGACCGACAGGCGGACCGCGAGGCCGATCAGCACGGCGAGGATGCACACGATGTAGCTGACGATGACCCAGGTCTTCGCGGCGCGGCCGGCGGCCAGGCCGTGCACCAGGGCGATCGGCCACATCAGGTACGAGATCGCGTGGATGCTGCGCCACATCCAGGGCTTGCCGCGCCCGATGAACCGGGAGCGGGCGATGCCGGTCCACATCACCAGCACCATGATCCAGCCGGAGATGGTGCCGAAGCCGACGTAGAGCCGGTTCCCCTGGTTGAGGAAGGGGATGAAGATGTCGATCACGCTGATGTGCGACTCGGCGATCTTCGTCCAGACGTGGAGGGCGAGGGAGGTCACCGCGATCAGGCCGGTGGTGCGATGGGCCGATTGCAGCAGCACCCGTTGCCGGATCGACAGCACCAGCCGGTCGGTGGCGACGAGTCCGATCATGATGGTTATGGAGAGCGCCACCAGGGCGAGCACGCCCATGTAGAACTCGGAATACATGTAGAAGTACACATAGCCGACACGACCGGGGGCGGTCATCATCGCGACCGCCCAGACGGCGGCGAGCACGCAGACGACCAGGATCAGCACGGCGCCCCTCGGCGCCGGTTTGGTACCGGTAGCACCGACGTCGACAGCAACACGATTGGCGGATCGCTGGTTGTTACCTGTCCGGGCCATTGACTCCTCGTTCTCCGCAGCGGGTCACGTCCCGGTGGGCGCCGGAACGACGGCATCCGTGGGGGATGCCCCGTGCTTCACGTCCTGCGGGCCGGGCGCCGGTCTCCCGGTCCTTGCCCTCCCCGACATACGTGTAGCGCCCGGCTTCGGATGAACGTCACGGGGCGAAAATGTCGGCCAGTTTCCACCGGGCTCCGGCGGAACCCCGCTGAGCTGGGCGGATGCCGGCGGACGATCGGCAACTAAACAAAAAATAAGGTCCGCCGTAGAGTGACCCGGCGCACCGGATGAACCTTTCACCGTCCCGGCACGAACCATCCAGTGCGCACGTGCGTGCATGTACGCGCCCGAAGGAGATGATCGTTCATGCGACACCGGGCATCGGCACGGGTCACCACCGGGCTGGCACTGATCGCCGCCGTCCTGGCATTTTTCGCGACGCCGGCCGTGGCCGCCGTCGACGGCTTTCAGGTGACGATGGGCCAGACGCCGGCCACGTTCACCATCGGTCAGGGGGCACGCACGGTCACCGCGGCCGTCGCCACCGACCGGCAGCGCCGCTGCTTCAAGGTGCGCTGGGCCCTGGTGATCACCACAGACGGCGTCAGTCTCGACCAGATCCGGGTCAATCGGGTCGAGAACGGACAATCTTTCCGCGTACGCGTTCAGCTCGGCGCCGACGCGGCCCAGATCACCGACACGCAGCCCGACCCGGGCCAGGTCTGTCGCAACCAGACCGACAGCGCCCAATGGGACATCTCGTTCACCGGCCCGGACAATGGGCGGGTCACGTTCGCCGCGCACGCCTTCGACGCGGGCGGCCGCCAGGAGCTGGCCGCGGCCGAGACGAGCAGCCGGGTGGTCACCGCGGTGGCGGACAAGCCGAGTCCGACCGAGTCGGCCAAGCCGGCGCCGACCGAGACCGACGCCGCGACCGAGCAGCCGGTGTCCGACGACCAGACCGCCCCGGCTGCGAAGGCCACGACCACGTCGGCGGCGCTCAAGCCGACCGGCGGCGGGACGCCGAGCGTGCTCGGGCCCGGCCTGATCATCGGGGCGGTGCTGGTCTTCCTCGGGGTGGCGCTGCTGCTGCGGATCCGGACCCGCAACCGCAAGGCCGACGGCGAGCCGGCCTGGCAGGCGAACACCCAGACGCTGCCGACCGGCTTCTACTCGATGCCGGACCGCCGCAGGCGCTGAGGCCGTTCCTCGATACCCGGCGCGGGTCCGCGCCGGGTATCGATGCTTGCGTGCGTATCTCGGGTGTTCCAGAACGCCTTGCCCCGGGCGAGTGCTTTGGCATAGAACGTCTTACATGCGTCCTGGGGAGCTCGCGGAGGCTTGGTTCGACATGTGCCGGGCGGGGGATGAGAAACGGTTCGCCGGACTGACCACCGAGGACTTCCTCTTCCACGGGCCGGGCGGCACCGGGGACCGGCGGACGTTCGCCGACTGGCTGCGCTGGTACCCGACCGCGTTCACCGACCAGCGGCCGGGCGTGCACGACGTGATCGCCGGCGGGGACCGGGTGGTGGTCCGCTACGTGGTGCGGTCGACCTATCGCGGGGGCTATCTCGACCTGCCGCCGCGCGGGCAGCACGTCGAGGAGACCGGGATCATCATCTTCCGGCTGGAGGGCGACCGGGTCGCCGAGACCTGGTTCGAGTCCAACGACCTCGAGGTGGCGCAGCAACTCGGGGGGCGGGTGCAGCTCGAGGCCTGACCACCGATCGGCTCCGGACCTCTGGTCAGCTCCGGGAAGCGCTTGCCCCCATCTCAGGAAAGCGCTTGCCTGAATCGATGTACGTTGATTGAATGGCGGGCATGACGCTCGATCGGAGAACGCTGCTGCGCGCCGCGGTCGGCGGTGCGGTCGCCGGCGCGTACGGGATGATCGCCTCGCCCGCGAAAGCCGGCGGCCGCCCGCCCCGCCGCACCATCTACGTCGCCGGCGACTCCACCGCGGCGACCTATGCCACCGCCGACGTGCCGCGCGCGGGCTGGGGGCAGGCACTCCCGGTGTTCCTCCGGCCGGAGATCGCGGTGGTGAACGGCGCGCTGTCCGGGGCGAGCTCGAAGAGCTTCGCCGACCTCGGCCGGCTCGACCTGATCCTGACGGCGATCCGGCCGGGCGACGTGCTGCTGGTCTCGTTCGGCCACAACGACGAGAAGAGTGACGACCCGGCCCGATACACCACGCCGTACGGAACGTTCCAGGAGTATCTGCGGCTCTACCTGGACGGCGCCCGGGCCCGGCACGCCCAGCCGGTCCTGGTGACGCCGGTCGAGCGGCGGCGCTTCACGGCCGACGGCGTCGCGTACCTGTCGCACGGGGAGTATCCCGACGCGATGCGAGCGCTCGCGACCGAGACCGGCACGCCGCTGATCGACCTGACCGCGTTGTCGTTCGCGCTGTGGAGCCGGCTCGGACCGGAGGCGACCAAGGCGTACTTCCTCTGGCTGGCCGCGGGCGCGTCGCCGAACTATCCGACCGGGGTCTCGGACAACACACACTTCCAGGCGCACGGGGCGATCGAGGTGGCCCGCCTGGTGGCGCTGCACGGGTGCACGCTGCCGGGGCGCGACTTCTGGGCGCTGCACGATCCCGCCATCCCGGACGACTCGCTGACCTGGCCGGCGACCCGGCCGGCCGAAAGCTAGCGACCCCGGCCGGCCGAAAGCTAGCGCCCCCGGCCCGCCGAAAGCTAGCGACCCCGGCCCGCCGAAAGCTAGCGACCCCGGCCCGCCGAAAGCTAGCGACCCCGGCCGGCCGAAAGCTGGAGACCCCGGCCGTGTTCCCCAGCGGTGGCCTTCGGGGAGCATGGCCGGCCCGGCACAATAGGCGATCGTGCGCCTGCCCAGTGATCTCGAGATCCGGTCCCTGCACGAGCGGTTCGCGCCGAACGCGGCCGCCCTCGACCTGGTGCACACCCATTGCGTGATCGTGGCCGAGATGGCCGCCGAACTGATCGCGAACAATCGCCTCGACGTGGACGCCGCCCTGGTCCGGGCCGGTTGCCTGCTGCACGACATCGGCGTCTACCGCCTGTACCGCGCCGACGGGTCGCTGGACCACGCCAACTACATCCGGCACGGCATCCTCGGCCACGAGCTGCTCAGCGAGTTGGGCTTCCCGGCGACGGTGTGTCGCTTCTGCTCATGTCACACCGGCGTCGGCATCACTCGGGACGACATCCGCCGGCAGGCCCTGCCCCTGCCGATCGGCGATTACGTCGCGCGAAGCCCCGAGGAACACCTGGTCATGTACGCCGACAAGTTCCACAGCAAGTCCAGCCCGCCCACGTTTCTGACGGCCGCCACCTACCGGTCGGAAGTGGCCGGATTCGGGCCGGACAAGGCCGCCGTCTTCGCCGCGATGGTCGCGACGTACGGCGAGCCGGACGTCGAGGCGCTGGCCGCCACCCACGGCCACGCGCTCCGCTGACCGCCACGTTCAACCGCGCGCCGACGAGCAGCGGCCCGGGGATGTCCACCACGGCGTCGTCCCGCTGCGGGCCGTACACAATGGTGTCCTTCTCCCCCGCGAAAGCCAGCCGCGTGGTAACCACCCATCGCCAGCCCGGTGAGCCGATCGGTCCGCTGGGCAAGCTGCAGGCCGGCGACCGCAAGCCACGAATATCCGTAACACGCGAAATTCCCGGCGACGGCGGCATCGGCCCTGCCGCCGGTTACCACGTCATGGCAGGACGCACCCCGAGCCGGCCTGATCGCCGTCACCCGCCCGCTGGCCGCCGCGCTCGCCGCGGCCTGACCACCTTCGACCGGCTCGCCCGGGCGGCGCGCAGCCGTCAGGGAGACACCTCGCCCGGCTTGCCGGAGAGCGCGGAATCCAACAGCCGGCGCAGGGACGCCGCTCTGGGCAGCGCCACCAGCTCCGGGTGATCGTGGAGAAACCGGCTCAGCCGCGGCGCTCCGGACGGGTGCTGGGCGAGAGCGCCCAGGTCCTCCGGGGAGAGGCTGCTCTCGGGCATGGCGAGGATGTCATGCAGCAGGCGCCCCAGGAGATCTTCGTCGGTGAGGATAGGCAGCGCGCCGGCGAACAGCCGGAAGGCAGTGCGGTCGCGTTCGCCGCCGAGCCCGGCGGCGGCCGTGGAAAGCACGTACTCCAGTACGAGTTCGATGCCGGGTGCATCGTGATCGAGCACCGACTGGTCGATGATCGCGAGGACGTCCATCGGCGACAGCCGGGGCGCGTCCGCAACCAGCGAGCGCACCAGGATGGTGGTGCAGCGCTCCCGGTCGACCAGAGCACCGGCGCTCACCGCGTTCGCGGCCCGCCGGTACTCCGCGATCAGATGGGATCGATCCGCGTTCGACGCGGAGGCCATCCACATGCGGAGCAGGCTGTGTGCGACCGACTCGGTGCCCGTGATGTCGGGGTGCCGGACGAACGTCGTGATCGCCTCTGGCACCTCGTACAGCAACGGTTCCAGTGCGTGCAGGAAAGTGTCGTCACTGAGATTGTTGCTCAGGCTCATCGACGTGAGCGCGGGCACCAGCGCGAAGTTGGCCTGGAACTCGGGGCGTGGCGGGGAGCCGGGAACGACGCGATGGGACCAGTCGGTGTCGACGAACAGCACGTCTGCCTGCCCGAGGCTCAGGACCATGTCGCGGCGGCCGCCGTGCCAGTCCCGCCTGACCCACAGGCTGTTCAACGACTCCAGCCACATGGTGCCGGGGATGGCCGCGCGCCATTGCAGGGCCGTGCCGCGCAACCAGTCGGCCGGGTCCTTCGCGCCGGTGAACAGCTCCGACGCACGCAACTCCCCGCCGCACGCCAGGGTCAGCAGGACGACGTTGAACGAGTAGGTGGCCATCCAGTGGTCGATGCGCTTGTCGACCGGCCGGTACGGACCCGGGGTGTAGGCCGGTCGGGTGACCGACTCGCTGGCCCGGCGCAGCAGCGACGCCCGGAAGGCACCGCGCTCGTCGTTGCGGATCAAGCCGCCGACGAAGAAGAGCACCGTGTTGCGGGCGGTCAGCGGGGTGTACCCGAGCAGGGTCTGGATCAGATCGCCCGGCAGGCGGCGACTCAGCCGGGGGCCTCGCGTGCCGACCTGCTCATGCGCGATCACCTCGCGCAGCGCGTGCACGAGAAGGCGGGCGATCAGGTACTCGCCGAAGGTGGCGTGCAGGAACTCGTACGTCTGAAGCAGTTTGTCGTCTCTGATCGCCTGCGATCGCTGGATGAAGAAGAACCGGCCGACCATATCCTGCGCGGCGGTCAGCGGAGTGCGGAAGTGATCGGCGGACGCCGACGGGGACGGAGCCAGGTCCAGTCCGGCCAGGTCGGCGTCCAGCTCCCGCTCGCTGATCCAGAGACGGTTCCGGTTGAACATCGCGAAGGCCACCACCGAGAGACGGACCAACTCGTCCTCGACCAGTTCCGCCCGGCGATGATCGGGCAGGCCGGCATGGACGCGATCGACCTCGCGCAGCGCGAACCGGGCGAGAAGTCGCTCGTAGAGCTGGCCGCTGTCCAGCGACGCCGCGTCGTGGCGCAAGGCGTTCCCGGAGGCGTCGTAGAGGGCCAGCATCAGCAGCAGCAGCGGCTGCCCGGCAAGGTCGCGGAAACGGATCAGCACGGCCGGGTCGAGCGGGTCCCGGCCGGAATCTCGGAGGCGGTCGCGGTTTGCCGTGTTCCAGACGGCGGCCCAGCGGGCGATCTGCGCGTCGTCGAACGGCTCCAGCCGGACGACCAGGCCGCCGTCGGGCAGGCGGGCACGGTCGGCGACGGCGATGCGGCTGGTCACCAGGACCACCACCGGGCGGCCGACCGCCGCCTCGCGACGCTGGAACTCGGCGACCCGCTCCAGGTAGTTCGACTGGTGCACGCCGGTCGCCTGGAGCAGTTCGTCGAAGCCGTCCAGGAGGACGACCGGCAGGGCGTCGCCGGCCAGGGCGGCCCACTCGACCGCACGGCCGATCGCGGCCCGCAGCGACCACTCCACCTGATCCAGGATGTCGGTCTCGGCGGGCACGTCGCGCAGCGGCACCCGGACCACGAGGAAGTCGGCGGCCGGGAGGCGGGCCGCGAGTATCCGGGTCAGCGCGGACTTGCCCGCGCCGGGCTGGCCCAGCACCAGCAGCGGAGCCTCGGTGGGCCGGTCGGTCGTCAGATACGCGGCGAGGAACGCCGGGAAGTCGGTACGAACCTCGGCGGTCCACCACTCCTCGGCCGACGGCCGCGCCCCGGGCCCGGCGGCCTGCACGCGAAAGTGCGGATCGATATAGGCCTCGCCCAGAGTGGGCAGCACGACGTCGCCGGGCTCGCCGCCGAGGACGGGACGCTCCAGCTCGGCTCGATAGGCGCCGGCCAGGGCGGCCCGGTCCGCGCCCGGGTCGCGGCCCGAGCCGGCGCGCCGCAGGGCGGACTCGAGCCGTTCCAGGCCGCGGGCGGCGGCCCGGTCCTCCAGCCGTCCGGCCCAGATGGCGAACTCCGGAATCTCCTCGGCGAGCCGGCGGTGGGATCGGTCGTAGCGGTCGACGGCCCACTCCGGCAACCTCGCGGCACCGGAGACACGCGGCAGCACCAGCGACAACGCGGTGGCCTGGCTCCGGTACCACCGGTCGAGCTCGGCCAGCAGACTGTCGTATGTCCGGTCCGCGGAGGGCAGCGGGATCTTCGCGCTCAGCAGGCGGTAGACGGTCGACTCGCCGGGTGGTGCGCCCAGCCGCGTGATCTCCTCCTCGGTGGTGAACCCGGTCCTCTCCGACGACCCGGCGACCAGGATCTCGTCGACGGATTCGAAGAAGGCGGCGACCACCAGCACACAATGGGCCGCCAGGAGCCGTTGGCTGCGGTCGTAGCGCTTGAGCCCGGACATCGAGTCGTTGAGCCGGGCGGTGAGGAGGCCACCGAGCCTGAGGATCTCGGTCTTGGCGTCGAAGAAGCCGAGCGCCGCTTCGCTCCCGCCCAGGGTGGCCAGGCTCAGGGCGCCACCGAGCAGATTGTCGATCGCCCTGGCCGCCGGCCCCTGACCGCCGAGAATCTTGACGGCGTCCGCATAGGAGAGTCCCTTGGGCATCGCCTCATCTTGGCGGAAACCAAGGTCTGTTTCATCACCGGGGCGCGGTTGCAGACCCTAGGCCGCCGCGGGTGTCCTGGTGAAGCCGGGCTCGGCGACCGGCCGGCCGAAGTGGTAACCCTGCAGGTAGCGGTAGCCGAGCCGGCGCAGGGCCTCGGCCTGCTCCGCGGTCTCGACGCCCTCGGCCACCGCGGACAGCCCCAGGCCGCTGCTCAGGCGGATGAGCGCCTCGGCGATCACGGTCTCCCGCCCGGCCGAGGTGATGTTGTCGACGAACGACTTGTCCACCTTGATGGTGTCGACCGGCACCGTCTGCAACAGGCCGAGCGACGAGTGCCCGGTGCCGAAGTCGTCGAGGGCGATCCGTACGCCGAGGGCGCGCAGCTCGTGCAGCGCGACCACGGCCGGCCCGCCCTCGAAGACGGCCGTCTCGGTCACCTCGACGGCCAGGCACTCGGCGGGCAGGCCGGTCTCGGCCAGCACCCGGGCCACCTGCGCGGCGAAGCCGGGGCGGGCGAGCTGCCGGGCGGACACGTTGACGCTCACCTTGTTCGGGGCGTCGGCGCCGATCGTCGCGCGCCAGAACGCCAACCGCTCACAAGCGGTCCGCAGGATCCACGCGCCGAGCTCGACGATCAGGCCGTTCTGCTCGGCGACCGGGATGAAGCCGGCCGGGCTGACCAGGCCGCGCACCGGGTGTTCCCAGCGGACCAGGGCCTCCACGGACTGCACCCGCCCGGACGGCAGCTCGACGATCGGCTGGTAGACCACCCGGAACTCGCCCCGGTCGAGCCCGCTCCGCAGCTCGGCGCCCAGCCGCGCGTGCTCGGTGATGCGCTCGTCCAGCACGGGCGTCCAGCGGACCGGCTCGCCCGAGCGCTTCGCGGCGTGCATCGCGGCCTCGGCCTGCCGCAGCAGCTCGTCCGGGTGCAGGCCGGCGCCGCCGGCGAGGCCGATGCTGACGCCGAGCAGCAGCTCGGCGACCGGCTCGCGGAGCACCCCGGTCAGCGCCTGCGCCGCGGTGACCGCCTCGGCGGCGCTCGCGTCCGGCAGCAGCACCGCGAACTCGTCGCCGCCGACCCGGGCGACCAGCGCGCCGGCCGGCGCCGCGGCGGTCAGCCGGCCGGCCAGCATGGCCAGCACCTGGTCACCGGCGGGCCGGCCGAGCTCGTCGTTGACGTTCTTGAAGCCGTTGACGCCGAGCAGGGCCACCTCGGGGCGGGCCGCGGCCGGGGCGTCGCGCAGCGCCTGCTCGAGGCTGCGCCGGTTGGCCAGCCCGGTGAGGTCGTCGGACATGGCCAGCCGGCGCAGCCTCCGCATGAATTCGGCCATCCGCACGGTGACCAGCAGGAACAACAGGACCGAACCGGCCGCGAGGGCACGCCGGTCGATGGCGTCGTGGCCGACCCACGGCACGAACAGCAGCGCCGGCGGGATCATCGTGATGCCGCCGAACACGACCAGGCGTAGCGGCCGGTGGTCGGCGGTGGCGGCCGGCGAGGGGGCCGCCATCGACGGGTGCAGCGCGGCCGCGGCCCAGCACAGGTAGGAGAGCAGGAACCCGGCGTCGATGGCCGGGAGGTCCGCGTTCCAGTAGAGCGACACTAGCGAGAACGCGGTGTCGGCGGCCAGCAGCAGCACCGAGGCGGCGGCGATCAGCCGGATGCTGGTGGTGCGGCCGCCGGGCGAGGTGAACAGCCGGGCGAGCATGACCAGCAACAGCACGTCGGCGGCCGGGTAGGTGGTGCTGATCCAGCGCTCGAGCCCGGAGGACGCCGACTCGGCGGCGACCGGGTGCAGCACGAAGACCCAGAAGGCCAGGCCCAGTCCGGTGGCGACGATCGCGGCCTCGACCAGGCCGGTGGCGTTGCCCCGGTGGCGGCGCACCAGCAGCACCAGGCCCGCGGCCAGCAGCGGGTACGCCGCGAGGTAGAACACGTCCGCGAGCGACGGGTACGGCTTCTCGTGCAGCACCTTCTCGTAGTAGCTGTAGACCACGTCGCCCAACACCGAGGCCAGCTGGCCGCCGGCGAACAGATACCACATGGCCGGCCGCTCCGGCCGGTGCATGCGGACGCCGGCGAGGATCGCGAGCGCGGCGATCAGGCCGATCGAGTCGTACGTCGCGGTGCTCGCGAAGGTGCCGCTGGGCACGAGGAAGTAGCCGAGCATCGCCGCGATTCCGCCGACGAGCCACCACCGCCACACCCTGTCCAGCCGCACGTGCGTTTATCGGCGGCACTCGTTCCCACTTGAGCCGCGGACCAGCGGAGAGAGGTTGGTCACCCCATCCGCATCCGCCGCTCGGCAAGCAGCCCGCCCACCCCCGGCACCAGCGCGAGCAACCGCGGCCGGCCACGGCGGGTCGCGGCCAGGGTCGAACCGATCACCAGGAGGTACGCGCAGCCGTGCAGCGGGCCGACCAGGGTGGCGACCGCGCGGGCGTGCACGGTGGCGAGGTTGGCCAGCAGCACCAGCAGGGAGACGAGCTCGACCCGGGCGGCGACGCGGAGCAGCACGGTCAGGCCCCCGTCGTCGAACCGGGCCGGACGATCATCAGCACCACGACGACCGTCCAGAGCAGGTTGAACACGCCCGCGAGCATCCCCAGCCGGGCCGGTAGCGACGGGCCGCCGGCGAGCGCCGCCTCCTGAGCCGGCAGGACCGCCAGGCCGAGCACGGCGGCGGCGACGGCGGTCAGGGCGATCGAGACGATCAGCCAGGCGTCGCCGAGCACGCCCAGCGACCCGGCCGTGGCCAGGCCGAAAACCGGCACGGCCAGGCCCAGCAGGGCGTAGACCCGGCAGACGCGGTGCAGCTGGCGCATGGCGTCGCGGTCACCGCGGCGGAGCGCGGACGGGAACACGCTCGCGGCCACCGTCACCGGGCCGATCGCCACGATCGCGGCGAGCACATGCAGCGAGAGCAGGACTTTTGTCACGAGAGGAAACCGTATGGGGGTGATCGTCCGCGCGGAAGTGGCTCGAATGCCACACGTCAACGGATTCTCGCCAGGCGGCCGTCTACGCTGGCGGCATGCATCGGATCGTCGTGCTCGCTCTCGACCAGGTGATCCCGTTCGATCTCGCCACCCCGATCGAGGTCTTCGAGCGGGTCCGGCTCCCCGGTGGTGTCATTCCCTATGACGTACGCGTGTGCGCGCCCACGCCGGAGGTGGACGCCGGCCGGTTCACGCTGCGGGTCGCGCACGGGCTCGAGGCGCTCGGCGACGCGGACACGATCATCCTGCCCGGCGTGCGGGACCCGGCTCACCCCGTACCGCAAACGGTC
Organism: Actinoplanes subtropicus; assembly: GCF_000721705.1. Classification (GTDB taxonomy): domain Bacteria; phylum Actinomycetota; class Actinomycetes; order Mycobacteriales; family Micromonosporaceae; genus Actinoplanes; species Actinoplanes subtropicus. The sequence goes on along the minus strand of NZ_JOJL01000022.1, from coordinate 67,119 downwards.
TTGAATGCTCTGCGATCGGCCGCGGCCCGCGGCACCCGGATCGCCTCGGTCTGCGCCGGCGCCTTCGTGCTCGCGGCGACCGGCCTGCTCGACGGCCGGCGCGCCACCACCCACTGGGCGGGAGCGATCGCGTTCGCTCAGCGATTTCCGCGGGTCGAGCTCGATCCGGCCGTGCTCTACGTCGACGAGGGCCAGTTCCTCACCTCGGCGGGCGCGGCGGCCGGCCTCGACCTGTGCCTGCACCTGATCCGGAAGGACCACGGCTCGGCGGTGGCCGCGGACGCCGCCCGGCTCTCCGTGATGCCGCTGGAGCGCGAGGGCGGCCAGGCGCAGTTCATCGTGCCCGAGCAGCCGCCGGCCCCGCGCGGGTCCACGATGGAGCCGCTGCTGCGCTGGCTCGAGGAAAGCGCATACCGCGAGCTGACGCTGGACGAGATCGCCGCGCACGCCGGCCTGAGCACCCGGACGCTCAACCGGCGCTTCCGCGAGCAGACCGGCACCACTCCCCTGCAATGGCTGCACCGGGCCCGGATCCGCCGCGCGCAGCACCTGCTCGAAACCACCGCGGAACCGGTCGACCGGATCGGCGACGCGGTCGGTTTCGGATCACCCACGGCGTTCCGCGATCGGTTCAAGCGGATCGTCGGGACCAGCCCGCACCACTACCGGCGCAGCTTCAGGACGTCCAGGACGAACCACTCGTCGTCGTGATGGACAGCGCTTTCCAGCCCGGGCAGGGCGGCCAGCTCGTCGTGCACGTGGGCGCCGTCCCAGGTCGCGCCGGAACGGTCGCGGTAGTGCATCGCCACGATCTCGCCGCCCGGCTCCAGGCGCTCCCGCAGGCCGCGCAGGAGAGCGGCGAGATCGCCGGCGGACAGGTAGTAGAGCAGGTCACCGATCACGATCAGGTCGAAGGTGCCGGCCGGCAGGTCGGCGGGCAGAATCGCCTGTTCCACCGTGACGTGCGGAAAGTCACTCACCGCCGCGGCCGCCTGCCGCACCGCCTCGGGCACCGCGTCGACCGCCAGCAGCTCGTCGCAGCGCGGCGCCAGCTGCCGGGTGAACAGGCCGACCGCGCAGCCCGGCTCGTAGGCGCGCCGGTACCGCGGACGCAGCAGGCTCGCCGTGGTCACCGCATATTTGCGCTGGTCGGACCACTTGGTGGCGTTGTCCCACGGGTCGGTCTTCGCCTCGTACATCCCGATGAAATGCTCCAGCGAGACGGATCGGTCCGGCGGCGACGGGTCGCCCTGTGCTCGTGTCACGACCGGAATTGTGCCAGTCGGGTCCCGGACCGAGCGGTACAGCGGGTTGCCCGCCCTCACTAGCGTGGGGTGGCGTGCGGGTCAGGCTTCTCGGGCCGGTCGACGTCACCGTGGAGGGCGCCGCGCGATCCGTCGCGGGTACCCGCCGGCAGGCGGTTCTCGCCGCGCTCGCCCTGGCGCCCGGGCATGTCGTCAGCACCGATCGGCTCGCCGACCTGGTGTGGGGCGACGCGGCCCCGCCCACGGCGGCGAACACGCTGCAGAGCCACGTGTCCTACCTGCGCCGGCTGCTCGGCGGGCGGGACGCGATCCTGGCCCGGCCGCCGGGCTACCTGCTCGACCTGGGCACCGAGCCCACCGACGTGGCCGCCGCCGAGCGGCTGATCGGGCAGGCCGAGCAGAGCGCCGACCCGGGCCACCGGGCCGGGCTGCTGAGCGAGGCGGTGGCGCTGTGGCGCGGGCCGCCGCTGGCCGACCTGCCCGGCTTCGAGCGCGAGGCGCAGCGCCTCGACCAGCTGCTGCTCAGGGCCCGGCGGCAGCTGGTGGACGTCCGGCTGGAGCTGGGCGAGCACGCGGCGCTGCTGGGCGAGCTGACCGAGCTGAGCCGGCAGTACCCGCTCGACGAGGAGGTGGCCGGGCGGCTGATGCTCGCGCTGTACCGGGCCGGGCGGCAGGCGGACGCGCTCGACGCGTACCGGCGGCTGCGCGGCACGCTGCGCGAGGACCTCGGGATCGACCCCGGTCCGGCCGTACGCGACCTGGAGTCGGCGATCCTGCGGCAGGACCCGTCGCTGGAGCTTCCGGCCATGCCCGCGTCCGCCGAGGTTCCGGCCCAGTTGCCGCTGGCGGTATCGGCTTTCACCGGCCGGGCGCGGGAGCTGGCGGCTCTCGACCGGCTGATGGACGAGGAGGTGCAGTCGGTGGCGATCGCGACCGTCTCCGGCACCGCCGGCGTCGGCAAGACCGCCCTCGCCGTCCGGTGGGCGCACCGGGCCGCCACCCGCTACCCGGACGGCCAGCTCTACTGCGACCTGCGCGGCTTCGACCCGGGCGGCGGCGCGGCGGTCGACCCGGTCGACGCGCTGCGCGGCTTCCTCACCGCGCTCGGCATCCCGGCCGACCGGGTCCCGGACGGCCTGGCCGCGCGGGCCGGCCTCTACCGCAGCCTGCTGGCCGGCAAGCGGGTGCTGGTGCTGCTGGACAACGCCCGCGACGTCGACCAGGTGCGGCCGCTGCTACCCGGCGCGCCCGGCTGCCTCGTGCTGGTGACCAGTCGCGATCGGCTCACCCCGCTGCTGGCCATCGAGGGCGCCCGGCCGGTCACGCTGGACGTGCTCTCCCCCGGCGAGGCGCGCGACCTGATCACCGGGCGGATCGGGCAGGGGCGGGCCGCGGCCGAGCCGGAGGCGATCGACGAGATCGTCGAGCGGTGCGCCCGGCTGCCGCTCGCGCTCGCCATCGCCTGCGCCCGCGCCGCCGCGTACCCGGAGCTGCCGCTGGCCAAGCTGGCCGGGGAGCTGCGCGACGCAGCCGGGCCGCTGGACGCCCTGGCCGGCGACGACTGCGGCACCGATCTACGGGCCGTCTTCTCCTGGTCGTACCAGCGGCTCGACCCGGCGGCGGCCCGGCTGTTCCGGCTGCTCGGGCTGCACCCGGGACCGGATGTGACCGCTTCGGCGGCAGCCAGCCTCGCCGGGTTGCCGCTCGATCGCACCCGCCCGCTGCTCGCCCAGCTGACCCGGGCGCATCTGCTCACCGAGAAGACCGCCGGCCGGTTCTCGGCGCACGACCTTCTTCGGGCGTACGCGGCGGAGCTCGCCGGCCGCGCGGACGACCCGGCCATGCTCGGGGCGGCCCAGGTGCGCCTGCTCGACCACTACCTGCACAGCGCGTACCGGGCGGCCGGGCTGGTGCATGTGCCGTCCGACCCGCTCGCCCTGGACGACCTGCGGGACGGGGTGACGGTGGCCGAGCTGGCCGGCCGGCCGGACGCGTTGCGCTGGCTCGGGGCCGAGTACCCGGCGCTGGTCGCGGCCATCGACCGGGCCGCGGAGGAGGGCTTCGACGCGTACGTCTGGCGGTTGGCCTTGATCTTGTGGGATTTCCAGGATCGGCAGGGGCGCTGGCACGACCTGGACGCCTCGATGGCGAGCGCGCTGGCCGCCGCGTATCAGATCGGCGATCGCGACGCGCAGGCCCGCATCCACCGCCGGGCCGCGGTGGCCGGTCGCCGACTGGGCCGCGGTGACGACGCCGAGCGGCACCTGCGGCTCGCGCTCGGCCGCTACCGGGAGCTGGGCGACCGGGCCGGCGAGGCGCGCATCGTGATCAGCTTGACCGTGGTCTTCGATCAGGGTGGCCGGTACGCCGAGGCGCTGCGGCACGCTCAGATGGCCTTCGACCTGCACCTCGAGCTCGGCGACCGGCGCGGGCAGGCGACCGCGAGCAACATGATCGGCTGGTGCCTGGCTCGACTCGGGAACTATGCGGAGGCCGCCTCGCACTGCCGGCGCGCGCTGGCCGAGCACCGGGCGATCGGCGACGAGGACGGCCAGGCCGAGGCCCTGGACAGTCTCGGCCTGATCAACCACCACCTCGGCCGGTACGAGCAGGCGGTCACCGACCTGGAGGAGGCGCTGCGGCTGTTCCGGCAGGGCGGCGACCGCTACGCGCAGGCCCAGGTGCTCGACCACCTCGGCGACACCCGGGTGGCGGCCGGTGACGAGCCGCTCGCCCGGGCCGCCTGGCGCGAGTCGCTGGCGATCCTGCACGAACTGGCCCACCCGGACGCCGACACCATGCGCGCGAAGCTCGACGCGCTGCGCTGACCGGTTCCAGCCGCGCATCAGGCCCGCTCCAGCGCGAGCTGGGATCGTGCCCCCGTCCGATCGGACAAAGGGGGGAAGAAAATGAAGTTACCAAGCATGCTCGCGGTCGCGGGCGCGCTGGCGATGATGGTCGCGGCCGCGCCCGGGGTGGCGCAGGCGGCGTCCCCGGCCTGGCCGCAGTTCGGGTTCGACGCGGCGAAGACGGGCGCCAACCCGGCCGAGAAAACGGTTACCCGCGGCACGGTCGCCGGGCTCACGCTCGACTACGTCGCCGTCGGCCCGGGCAGTGACCTCTTCGACGCCATCTCCGACTCGTCGCCGGCCGTGGTCGGCGACGTCGCGTACATCGGCACCGACTCCGGCTTCCTGGTCGCCTGGCCGGCCACCGGATGCGGCAGCGACACCTGCTCGCCACTGTGGACGGCGAAGCTGAGCAACGGCGTGCACACCACCCCGGCGGTGGCCGGCGGCCTGGTGTTCATCTCGTCGGCCGGTTCGGTCGACAACGGGATCGGCACGCTGTACGCCTTCAAGGCGGCCGGCTGCGGGCAGGCCACCTGCAAGCCGGTGTGGAGCGCGCCGGTGCCGAACACCCAGTCGTCGCCGACCGTGGCCGACGGCGTGCTGTACATCGTCTCCGGCGACGGGCGGCTGCTGGCCTTCACCGCCGCCGGGTGCGGGAAGGCGACCTGCGCGCCGCTGTGGAGCGGCAACCTGAAGACGTCCGGGAACGGGTCGCCGGCCGTGGCGAACGGGCTGGTCTACGCGACCTCGTCGGAGCGGCTGATCGCGTTCCGGGCCGCCGGCTGCGGGCTCAGGACGTGCCCGCCGGTCTGGGCGAGCCAGCCGGTCGCCGGGTCGGACACCGGCGCCGGGCTGATCCAGGACGCCGGGCCGACGGTCAGCGGCGACAAGGTGTACTTCCCGAGCGTCGACTTCCAGGCGCCGGGCGGGAAGGCGGGGACGGTCTACGCGTACTCCTCCTCGGCCTGCCTGGCCGGGAACAACCTGAACTGCTCGCCGCTGTGGGTGGCGCACCCGGCCGACTTCGACTCGATCAACACCAGCATGACGGTCGCCAACGGGATCCTGTACGGCAGTGCCACCGGCTTCGTGTACGCGTTCAACGCGAACGGCTGCGGTCAGCCGGTATGCGGTTTCCTCTGGCTCGGCGGGCTGGGCCAGAGCGGCGGCACCCGGGCCGCGCCGTCGGTGGCCGGCGGGGTCGTCTACTACACCCAGAACGTCGGCCTGATCGGCGGCTTCGACGCGGCCGGGTGCGGCGACATCACGTGCTCGCCGCTGTGGTCGGCCTTCACCGAGCAGTTCGACGGGTTCATGACGACACCGGTGATCGTGAACGGCCGGGTCTACGTGGCCGGTCCGGCGCTCGCCGGCCAGCCCACGATGTGGGTGTACCACCTGGCGAAGTGAGGTGATCGGCCGGCTCCGAGGCCTGGGTTCGCCACGCCGTCCGCGGAATCGGGCGTCGGAATGACTCAGCCCGGGGCCGGCCGCTCCGCCCATCGGTGATCGAACGAGGGCGGAACGGTTTCCGCCCGTCATGCGCCGGACGCCTGATGGTCACCGAGGCTGCCGAGAATGTCGGGATGAACGGGACGGATGTGGCGCGCGACCTGCTGACCCCGATCCCCGCGCACGCGACGACGGGCCTGTCGGTCGTGTCCGCCTCGGACGGCGTGGGCGTCGTCGCGATGGATCCGGGCCCGTCGCTGGCGAACGTGATCGGATCGCTGCACTCGAGCGGCCTGATCACCCTGATCGACGCCGCCGGCCTGGCCGCCATCATCGCCGCCGGCCCCGCCGAGATGGACGGCGTGATCCCGCTCGGCTCGGCCGCGACGCTGCGTTTCCTGGCGCCCGCGCGGGGCCGCCTGACCGCCACCTGCGCTCTCGACGCGCACGCCCGCGATCAGTTGGCCGCCCTGTTCGCCCGGGCCACCCCCAAAATCAAAATCAAGACCACCGCCGACGTACGCGACGAGCGCGGCACGCTGGTCTGCGAGGGCACCTTCCGATGGAGCGTCCGCCGCATAGCCTGACCGTCCGCGACCGCCTACGGCCGAACTCGACCGCCCCCGACCACTCGATTCCTGGGCCGTCCTGATCGAACGCGACCGTGTCTGACCGCTCGATTCGCGCGCCGTCCCGGTGTTGTCCGATCGAATGCGACCGTCATGGGGCGGCCTGGTCAGGCGGTCGCGAGCGTGCTGAAGGCGGTCAGGGTCGGCGTGCCGGCTGAGCGGTCGAGCACGGCGAACGTCACTTGGTCGAACCACGGGCACTCGGCCAGGGCACCGGCGAACATGTCGGCGACGTCGGCCGGGGCGTTGCCGAAGACCCCGCAACCCCAGGCGCCCAGGACCAGCCGCCGATGGCCGTGCGCGGCGGCGACCGCGAGGATTCGGCGGGCGCGCCGGGCCAGCACCTCCGGGACCTCGGCGAGGCGCCGCGGCTGGTCGCCGGCCATCGCCGCGCGGTTGGGCGCGGCCGCGGTGAGGAACGAGACCAGGTACGGATCGTCCAGCAGCGCGCCCCGGTCGTCCCGGATCACCGGCACCCGGGGCGAGTAGATGACGCGATCGGAATAGGTCAGTTCGGCATGCGCGCGGTGATAGTCGTAGAACTCGCCGGCCGCCCGCAAGCACGGGTAGAGGGCCGAACTACGCGCGACGCTCTCCTCCTGGGCCTGCGCCCCGTTGAGGAACCCGCCGCCCGGCTTGCGCGCGGACGCGAACACCAGCGCGGCCACGTCCCCGCCGAGCCTCCGCGCGGCCGCCAGCGTCGACTCGTCGGTCACCTCGACGGCCATGGCACCCGGACGGCCGGGGCCGAGCGGCTCCTCCGGCTGGTGCAGCCGGGTGCCCGCTACCGCCCGCGCCACCAGGTCGGCGATGACCACGTCGCGGTAGCCGCCCCGCTCCACGATCGCCACCGTCTCCCGGCCGATCGCCCGCAATCGTTCGCTCCGCACGTGGTTGCTCACGTCCGCCATGGTCGCCGCCGCCCACCTCGGAGCGCGACCACTTTCCGGACCGGGCACGACGTCGCGCAACCGCCCGGACCGGATCAGAACGCGCAACAAGCCGCAGAACGGCGCCCGAGCCGAGCGCGGAAAGGCGCCGGCAGGTGCCTCCGACGCGCTGCCCGGCGGGGTCTCGGCCGTGGCTGTCGACGCGTCAGCAAGGTGTCCACGGGCCGGCATACCGATCGAGGTTGCCGGGGCGCCACTACTTGACGGGTGTGATCGGCGTTCCCACGGCGCGGCGCCGGCCGGTGTAGTGCGCCCACGTGATCGACGCGATCTTCAGGGCGACCAGCGCCACCATCGCGTCGACGGCGATGCCGGTCCACCGCGAGTGCGCCACGGCGGTGCCGGCCGCCCCGACGTGCAGGGCGATGACCAGGACCGCCGCCGGCGGGAGCAGGATCGTCCGCAGGCGGGTCCGCGGCGCGCCTCGCCGGGGCGGAGATGTCATCGCGGGGGTGGGTCGAAAGGGGGCGGCGCCGGGAGGTTGCTGCCAGCTCACGGACAACGGGTCGCGGCGGCTGAACCGCTGCAGGTCACGGTCGATGACGTCGCGTATCCGCGTGAGCCCGTCCTCATCGGTGGCCTCGATGCGCACGGTCAGGGTGTCGCCGTCGGCGGTGAGGGTGCATCGGCCCCAGGGAGTGAAGGTGACGGTTCCGCTGGTGTCCGACCAGTCGGCTGTCACCCGTACGTCACGGCGGTCCATCGCCGTGTGCAGGTGCATGCGGGGGCCGTGGCCGCCGTCGCCGATGGCGGCGGCGTGCTTGCAGAACTGAACAAGATAGCGGCTGGCCCGTTCGGTGGTGATCTGAGCGTGCAGGATCGGCGGCATCGGGTTCCTTCCGGGTCGTCTGTCGGCCGCGCCCGGATGTCTTCGAGCGGCCCACCGCCCAAGTTATCGAGACAGTGTGTCTACGTCAACGTCACAATGTCGCCGCCAGAACGATGTGTAAGGTAGGGGCGTGCCGAATTTGTGGACGGAGACGATCGACGCGCACCGCGCCGCGGTTCGGGATGCCGCCCTGGACGCCATGGCCACCCTGGTGGCCGAGCGCGGACTGGTCGCGCTGACCATGTCGCAGATCGCCGAGCAGGCCGGCATCGGGCGAGCCACCCTGTACAAATACTTTCCGGACGCCCAGGCCGTGCTGACCGCCTGGCACGAGCGTCAGATCACCGCGCACCTCGAGCAGCTCACCGCTGCAGCCGATCCCACCGCCACGGCCGTCGCGCGGCTGGAGGCGGCCCTGCGGACGTACGCCCACATCCAGTACCACTCGGCCCGGCATCACGGCGGCGAGCTCGCCACGCTGCTGCACCGGGGCGAACACGTCGAGCACGCCCGGCGGCGACTGCGGGACTTCGTGCGCGCCCTGATCGAGGAGGCCGCCCGGGACGGCGACGTCCGCGACGACGTGACGGCCGACGAGCTGGCCGGCTACTGCCTGCACGCCCTCACCGCGGCCGGCACCGCCACCCGCGACGCCGTCCCACGCCTGGTCGCCGTCACACTGTCGGGGCTGCGTCGCCAGGGCGACGCCTGATCCCCGCGCCCTCAAGCCGCGAGCGAGCGCGACGGGCCCACCGGACCCGGATGCGCGAGCGCGCGGTGCGGCCGCACGGCCGCGGCGTGGGGCCGGGCACGCGGGCGCGGGCGGTGCGGCCGCACGGGCCCGGGCGTGCGGGCCTCGGGACGCGGGCGCGAGGGTGCGGCCGCACGGGCCTGGGCGCGAGGACCCGGGTCGCGGGCGTGGGGGCGCCGAGCGGGCCCGCGCCGTCCCCGACCTTGCAGGCTTTCCGTTCGTCGGGGGCCTGTTGCTTTTTGGGTCGGCGTGGCGGCTGGCCTGTTTGATCCAGGTTTGTGAATATTGATGGTATGGCTCGTGGGTATCGGCCGGTTGATCGTGAGCAGCCGTTCCTGTTGCCGCCGTCGATGACGGACTGGCTGCCGGCTGATCATCTGGTGTGGTTCGTGATCGACGCGGTGGGCCAGTTGGATACCGCCGCGTTCCACCGCCGGGCCCGGTTGGGCGGGGTCGGCCGGCGTGGGTTCGACCCGGACATGCTGGTCACGCTGCTGGTGTATGCGATGGCGCAGGGACTGCGCTCGTCGCGGCGGATCGAGGCGTTGTGCCGCACCGATGTGGCATTGCGGATCATCTGCGCCGGTGACGTCCCGGATCATACGGTGATCGCCCGGTTCCGCCGTGATCACGAAGCGGCACTGGGTGACCTGCTGACCGCGAGTCTGCTGTTGTGCGCCCGGCTGGGCATGCTCCGGCTCGGGGTGGTCGCGCTGGACGGGGTGAAGATCGCCGCGAACGCGTCGCGGGACGCCAACCGGGGCGAGGCGAGCCTGCGCCGGCTGGCCGTCGAGCATCTGGCCGCCGCGGCCGCGACCGACCAGGCCGAGGACACCCTGTTCGGCCCGGGCCGCCGCGGGGACGAGATCCCGGAAAAGCTGCACGACCGCACCCGTCGCGGCACGCGGATCCGGCAGGCCCTAGACGAGATCACCGCGCAGACCGCGGCCCGGGCCGCCGCGCAGGCAGCCGCCCGGGCCACCGCCACCGACTACCAAGACCGGCAGCAGACCGCGGCCCTGACCGGCGGTCGGGCACCGACCGGCCGCCGCCCGAAAACCCTCGATCCGGTCACCGCGGCCAAAGCCCGCTGGGACAAAGAACGCGTCCGCCACCAGGCCCGCATCGACGACTGGCACGCCCGGTACGCCGCCACCGGCCGCAAACCCTCCCGACGCACCCCCGTCCCGGCCGACCAGTACTGCCGGGTCCGCGACGCCAAAGCCGCCTACGACACCGCCCTCGCCGCCAGCACCAAGAACACCGGCAGCACCAGCCAGGACACCAACGACACCAACGACACCAACGACGGCAACGCGGGCAACGCGGGCCGCCGCAGCCGGCAGCCACCACGGGCCAACCTCACCGACCCGCAATCACGACGGATGCACACCCGCAACGGCTGGATCCAGGGCTACAACTGTCAGACCGCCACCAGCCACGACCGCTTCATCCTGCACGCCAACGCCACCCAGGACGCCAACGACTTCCAGCAATTCATCCCCACCCTGACCGCACTCACCCAGCTCACCCACCACCTGAACACCATCACCGGCCGCGACGACCTAACCATCGGCACCCTGCTCGCCGACGCCGGCTACGACAGCACCACCAACCTCACCACCCCCGGACCAGCACGCCTGATCCCCAACCGCTGGCACCGCAAACTCACCCCACCCACCCAACCCCCACCACCCGAGGCCACCGAACGAGAACGCCTCGACCACGAACTGACCACCCCCGCCGGCAAAGCCCTCTACCGGCAACGCTCTCCCCAAGCCGAAACCAGCCACGCCTGGCTCAAAGACCACCGCCAGCTACGCCACTTCACCCGCCGCGGACTCACCGCCGCCCACCACGAAATCCGCTTCGCCGCCGCCGTCACCAACCTCCTACGCCTGCGAACCCTCACCACCTGACCCAGCCACCCAGCCACCCGGCCACCCGGCCACCCGGCCACCCGGCCACCCGGCCACCCGGCCACCCGGCCACCCGGCCACCCGGCCACCCGGCCACCCGGCCACATTTCCGCCGTCGCGAGCTCCCCGACAAAAAACAACAGGCCCGTCGGGAACAGGAAATCTCCAGCCTTGGTCGGCCTGCCCGCATCGATGATGAGTTTCCGTTCGCCGCGAACGGTTCGGCTCCAAGATCTGCGCAAGGGCCGGGGAACGGCGCGGGCGACCGCGAGCCCGGACCCAAGCGCACGGCACGCTGGGCCCGGGCGCACGGCGCGCTGGGCCCGGACCCAAGCGCATGGGCACGCCGGAGTCCGGACGCGAGGGCACGGGCCGCCGCGGGTGCGGCCGCGAGCCCGGCCACCGATCTCAGCCCGGTGGCGGACCGCGGGCGTCCGTTGCAGGTGCCGCCCGGCGAAGGCGGGCGCGCGGTCCTGCGGTTGGGGACCCGCCGGGCGTACGGGCGAATGGTTTTGAATCAACCTCCGGCCATGGCGCCGACGATCAGAAACGGCTCCTTGCCGGCGACGACCTCCGGCGGGAGGGGCGCGTCGGGCGACTCGTTCGACAGGTCCTCCGAGCAGGCGAAGAAGCGGACCAGCGCCCGCCTGTTCCCGGTCGCCCGGTCGCGCATCGTGCCGCGCAGCATCGGATAGCGCAGCTCGATCGCGTCCAGCACGTGGCGCTGGGTCGGATCACCTTCGATCGACACGGTCACTTCGCCGCTGATCTGAGCGAGCGTGCGCAGATGCGGCGGCAACACGACCCGGATCACGACAGCCCGATCACGGCAGCACCTGGGCCTCGACGGAGAGGACGGCCGGCAGGTCGCGGACGATCGGTTGCCACGAATCGCCGCTGTCGGACGAGCCGTAAACCTGGCCGCCCGAGGTGCCGAAGTAGACGCCGCACTCGTCGAGGGTGTCCACCGCCATCGCGTCGCGCAGGATGTTGACGTAGCAGTTCTCCTGCGGGAGGCCGTTCGTGAGCGGTTCCCAGTCATCGCCGCCGGTGCGGCTGCGGTAGACGCGCAGGCGGGCGTCCGGCACGTAATGCTCGGAATCGCTCTTGATCGGTACGACATAGACCGTCTCGGGCTCGTGCGCGTGCACCGCGATCGGGAAGCCGAAGTCGGTCGGCAGGTCGCCGCTGATCTCGTGCCACTGGTCGCCGGCGTTGTCGGAGCGCATCACGTCCCAGTGTTTCTGCATGTAGAGCACGTCGGGGCGGCTCGGGTGCATGGCCAGGCGGTGCACGCAGTGGCCGACCTCGGCGTCCTCGTCCGGGATCTGAGCGGAGCGCAGACCCTTGTTGATCGGCTGCCACGTCCGGCCGCCGTCGTCGGTGCGGAAAGCGCCGGCCGCCGAGATGGCCACGAAAATACGATCGGGATCGACCGGATCGAGAATGATCGTGTGCAGGCACATGCCGCCCGCGCCGGGCTGCCAGCGCGGACCGGACTCGTGCGTGCGCAAGGCGGTCAGTTCCGTCCACGTCGCGCCGGCATCGGTCGACTTGTACAGCGCCGCGTCCTCGGCGCCCGCGTAGACCACATCCGGATCGGTACGGGACGGTTCGATGTGCCAGATGCGCTTGAACTCCCACGGGCGCGGCGTGCCGTCGTACCAGAGGTGTTCGCCCACCTCCCCCGCGTACGTGAAGTCGTTCCCGACCGGCTGCCAGCTGCGCCCGCCGTCGTCCGAGCGCTGCATGATCTGACCGAACCAGCCCGACGTCTGCGACGCCCACAATCGATCGGGATCGGCCACCGAGCCGTTGACGTGGTAGATCTCCCACCCGCCGAAGTGCGGCCCGCTCACTTCCCAGTTCTTTCGCGTGCCGTCCGCGGTCAGGGTGAACGCGCCCTTGCGTGTGCCGACCAGCAGCCGTACGGCGGTCATGGTCCTGCTCCCTCCGGTAGTCGTCCGGACCATCCTGCCCCAACGACCGTTCGGATGTGACTCGGGTCACCCCTTCACCGGCGACTACTTCTCGGTCAGGTTGGTCAGCGGCGTCGGCTGATCGATGTTGGCCGGCGCGTTCCACTTCTGGATGTCGGCCGTGCTGCACGTGGCGATCAGGACCTTGCTGGTGCCGTCGCTGTGGTAGTTGTTGGCGATGCCGGTGCCCTGCTCGGTGGGCTGCAGGCAGTTCCCGTTGTAGTCCTTGATCCGGTAGCTCGTGCCGTAGTCGCCGGTGTCGTGATAGACGGTCCACTGCAGGTTGGCCTGGGCCTGGAGGGCGGCGGTCGAGCACGCCGTCACGGTCACCCAGGAGGTCGAGGTGGCGGTGCCCGGCGACGTCAGGCAGTAGTTCTTGTTGGCGTTGCCGTTGTTGGCGTTGCTGTTGGTGCTGGTGTTGTTCACGATGATCGGGCCGGTCGCGGAGACCGCCGGCAGCACCGGCACCGGGTGGACCCACTGCTGGTTGAAGTCGACCAGCGCGCCCGGGTCCTGCTTGCAGAACCAGGCGATCATGTACGACGCGTTCATGTTCTTGCTGGTCACGTCGAGGCAGCGGCTGAACTGCTTGTAGTTGACCAGTTGGTTGGTGGAGTCACCGGCCATGCCGGCGCCGACGCCCGGCGAGGAGTAGAACTGGTTCTTGGTGGGCGACGCGCCGCAGCCGGCGAGGACCACCACGTGGTCGGTGGCCGATCCGGGTGTCCGGATGTTGATGCAGTAGCTGCCGTCGGACTTGCTGGCCGAGGTCGTGGCGTGGAAGACGCTGTTGCCGTCCAGCGCCCACTGAAAGGTCGTGGTCCGGGTGGCCGGGCAGGCCTGGAAGACCGGCTGGGTGGTGCCGCTCACCCGGGTCGAGCTCGCGAACAGGCACATGCCCGACGCCGCGCTGGTCGTCTCCGAGCCGATCAGCTTGAGGTACAGGTCCGGCGTGTAGCCGAACTGCTGCTGGCTGCTGCCGTTGCAGTCCTGCACGGTGACCGCCGTCCCGGCGGCCGGGCTCGCGACCGAACCGCCGTCGAGGCACTGGCCGGTGCTCAGGGTGGTGCTCTCGATCTTGATCGAGCCGCCGGGAATGTTGGTGTTGCTGGTGGAGAAGATGTAGGTGGCGATCAGGGTCCGGGTGGTCGGCCCGCTGGTGCCGGCCGAGGTGACGGTCGCGGTGCTCGGCACGTCGGTGACCGCGCAGTTGGTGATGGCGGTGCCGTTCGCGTCGCGGTAGACCACCGAGACCGTGTACGTCGAGGCGATGCCGCCGCCGGTCGCGCCGACCACCCCGGTCAGCGTGCAGGGCGGCAGGTTCTCCAGATAGCCGTTCTGCGCGGCATCGGAGGCGGCTCGCACGCGGGCCATCATCACGTCGAGGCCGGTCTGCGCGGCGTCGAGCGCCGAGTCCCGCCGGGCGTAGCTCTGGGTGTTCTTGATCTGGCGCACCACGATCGGGACCATGACCGCCGACAGCGACATCACCACGGTGACGACCAGCATCGCGAGCGGCAGCGATCCCTCGTCCGGGCGGCGGAGTGAGAGCCTCATCAGGTCGGCCTTCCCTTGCTGCAGTCGTTGGCGGCCGGGGTGTTGCGGTCGGTGTTCTGCGCCGTGAACAGCACGTCCAGCGGCAGATCGGCCTTGCCGACGTGGCCGCTGAACCGGAGCCGGACCTGGCTGTGCTCCAGCTCGTAGTTGGCGCCGACCCCGCTGGTGCCGGGGCTGGCCGAGGCGTACGGCCGGTTGCCGGGCGCATAGACGGTGAACGGGGCGATGGTGCCGGTCTGTGCCAGGTCGGAGGCGATCACCTGGGGCGTGCCCGGCGTCGTGCTCGGCAGAACCCACGTCAGCTTGGTCAGCACGCCGTTCTGGAAGACCAGCTGCTGGCAGTTGGTGGGGGTGGCGAACTCCAGGTACCAGGCGCCGTTCACCTGGCCCGGGGTGGCCACCCAGGTGGCGTAGCGCAGTTCCCGGTCCAGCCGGCGGAAGCTGTTGCCGACCTGGTCGCGGGCGGTGCTTATCGCGTCGGACTTGTTGACGTCCGAGTAGACCTCGATGATCCCGCCGGTGACGATCACCATGATCACGGCCATGATCGAGGTGGCGACGATGATGTCGATCAGCGAGAAGCCCTGGTCCGCGTGCTGGTCGTCGCTCATGTGACCGTCCAGATGAAGGTGAGGACGCTGGTGCTGGTCGCGGTCGCCGTAGCGGTCACGGTGTAGCTGCCGGCCGTGGTCGGCGTACCGGAGATGACCCCGGTCAGCGCGTTCAGGGAGAGGCCCGGCGGCAGCCCGCTGATCGTCAGCACCGGTGAGAGGCCGAGCAGCGTCCCGTTCGTGGTCAGCGTGAGCGACGCCGCGCTGCCCTTGGTCGTGCTCTGGTCGGGCGCGGTCAGCGCGGGCGCCGTGAAGACCAGCGAGCTGCTGGTGGTCACGAGGACCACGATCTGCTGGCTCGCGCTGCCGCCGCTGCCGTCGGTCACGGTGATCGTCGGCAGGAACCGGCCGGAGACGCTCGACTTCGCGTTGACCTTGCCGTTGTTGCTGTTGATCGACACACCGGTCGGCAGGCCGGTCGCGCTGTACGTGTAGTTGCCGTCGCCGCCCGCGCCGGACGCGGTAAAGCTGATCTTCGTATTGAGGTCGACCGACTGGCCGGACACGCCGCTCAGCGTGACGCCGGGCTTCACCGTGTGCGGGTAGGTCGCCGTCGCGGACCGCTGGTTGGCGTCGGTCACCGTGACCGACACGGTCGAGGCGCCGGCCGTGGTGGGCGTGCCGCTGATGGCCAGGGTGGTGGCGTTGAAGCTCAGCCCGGCCGGGAGGCCGCTCACCGTCCAGGTGTACGGCGAGACCCCGCCCGTGGCCGACAGCGTGAGGCTGTACGCGACGCCGGCGTAGCCCGTGACGCTCGCCGGCACCACCGGCGTGGGCGGCTTGACCACGGTCAGGGTCACCGCGCCGGTGTTGTTGCGGTTCGCGTGGTCGGTGACCGTCGCGGTGGTGCTCGTGACGGCGGCCGTGGTCGGGGTACCGGTGATCATGCCGGACGGGGCCATCGACAGGCCGGCCGGCAGCGCCGCGATCGTCCAGGTGTTCGGGAGCTGCCCGCCGCGGGCCTTCATCTGGTACGAGACGGTGTCCCCCACGTACCAGGTCTGGGTGTTGTCCATGACCGTCGGCGCCGGCCGGTTGAAGTCGAAGGTGGGCTCGGAGGCGCGGGACACCAGCGTGGTGGCGACGTAGGTGCAGGTGCCGCCGGCCGCCCGGCAGGCGTTGTTGTCGGTCCAGGTCTCCAGCACCACGACCCGGAAGAACTGCAGGATCTGGGTGGTGTCCGACGGGGCGGCCGCGCCCTTCGGGTAGACGCACTCGCTGGTGCCGGTCAGATAGACCTCGCACTCGCCGACGTAGATGTTCTGGGTGTACGTGGTCCCCTCGACGGTGAGCGTCTGGGCCGACGTGGAGATCGGCGCGTCCGCGCCAACGGTCGAGGTGGCGCCGAGCATCGGGTCGCCGACCACCTGCATGGTCGCCAGGTACGGCGCGACGGCGGCCGGGGCGGCGGCGAACTGCGCCTGGGTGGCGATCGCGCTGCGGCCGCTCAGCAGGGCGCTCCCCTTGAGCCCGCGCACCTGCTCCATCGCGGTGTCGGCGAGCTGGATCGCGGCCTGCCGGGTCCGCTGCCGGTTGACATTGGTCAGGCTGTTCACGAAGAACGGACCGCTCGCCAGCATGGTGACGCTCAGGACGGCCAGCGCGACGACCATCTCGAGGGTGCTGAAGCCCTCATCGCCGGCACCCGGCTCCCGTTCCCTGCCCACGCGTTTCTCCCGGCGTTCTCCATCGCTGAAGGTAAGATCGGCAGCCGCCCGCACGGGTTTAGCCGATCGGCCCGGCGGCGGGCAGCGTGATCCGGGCGAGCGTCCCGTGCCCGGGCCCGCCGGAGGCGATCGCCAGCCGGCCGCCGTGCGCCGAGACGATCCGCCAGGCGATCGCCAGGCCGAGACCCATGCCCGGCACGGCCTGCTCCTCGGCGAAGCGACCGCGATAGAACCGTTCGAAGACGTACGGGAGTTCCTCGTCCGGGATGCCCGCGCCGTCGTCCGACACCTCGACCTCGGCGCCGTCCAGCCCGACCCGCACGGCCGAACCGGGCGGCGAGAACAGGATCGCGTTCCGGATCAGGTGCTCGACCGCCTGGACGAGCGCGGGGGACTCGCCCACGACGTACACCTGATCGGTTCTGATCGTGACGGTGACCGTGACGCCGCGGGTGACCGCGAGGGTTTCGCAGGCACTCGCCGCGCCGCGCGCCGCCTCGGCCAGGTCGACCAGCCGCTCGGCCCGGGGCGGGGTGTCGTCGGGGCGGGTGCCGGCCAGCAGGTGGTCGACCATGCGCACCAGGCGGTCGCCGTTGCGCCGGATCGGCTCGATCAGCCGCCGGTACGGCGCGAGCTCCTCCTGCTCGGCGAGCATCTCCAGGTAGCCCTGCATGGTGGCGACCGGTGTGCGCAGCTCGTGCGAGACGGTCGCGATCAGATCCCGCTCACGCCGGGTCAGCCGGCTCAGCTCCCGGTCCAGCGCGGTCAGCCGGATCTGATCGCGAAAAGCCGCGAGATGGCCGTACGCCTGGGCGGCCAGATCGCCGAGCATCGCCACCTCGTGGTCGCCGATCCGGCGCGGCTCCCGGTCGATCACGCACACGCTGCCGAGCACGTAGCCGTCGTCGCTGATCAGCGGCACCCCGGCGTAGAACCGGATGAACGGCGCGCCGACCACGTTCGGGTACGAGCGGAACCGATCGTCCGCGCGCGCGTCCTCGACGATCAGCGGGCGCGGGTGGTCGACCAGGTGCGCGCAGAACGAGACACTGCGCGGGTCCTCGTTCCCGGCCATCCCGGTGGCGCCGGCGAACCACTGCCGATCACGATCGATTAGGGTGACGGTCGACATGGGCGTGTCGAAGACACGCGCGGCCAGCCGGGTGAGATCGTCCAGCACGACCGGCCGCGCAGCGTCCAGCAGGCCGTAGCTGTGCACGGCCGCCAACCTGCTCTGCTCGCTCACGTGATGTCCCGTCCGTCGGTGATGCCACGCAACGTCGGCCGCCCGCGACCGGAACTGAGCGTTTCGCCCGTCGTGACACCTGCCGGTCATCGTCGGCACGTAGGGTCGCGCCATGACGCGCATCCTGCTCATCTCGGGCCACACCCGGGCCGACGCCCTGCACACCGCGGCCCTGCGGACGGCCGCCCGGCACGCGCCCGCCGGGATCAGCGCGTCGCTCTACGACGGCCTGCGCGACCTGCCGGCCTTCGTCCCCGGCGAGTACGACCCGCCGGACCCGGTGTCGTTCCTGCGCCTGCAGGTGTCGGCGGCCGACGCGGTGCTGTTCAGCACGCCCGAGTTCGCCGGCTCGATGCCCGGCAGCTTGAAGAACCTGCTCGACTGGCTGGTCGACGGCGGCGACCTGACCGGCAAGCCGGCCGCCTGGCTGTCGGTCGCGGCGCCCGGCCAGGACGAGGGCGCGTGCACGGCGCTGGAGGTCGTGCTCGGTCACGCCGGGGCGAAGGTGCTGCACCCGGCCTGCGTGCGCATCCCGCTCACCCCGTCCGCGATGGACGACACGGGCACGATCGGCGACCCCCAGCTGCACCAGGCGCTGCTCGACCTGCTGCAGACCCTGGTGCGCGCGCTGGCCGCCCCGCGCCCCCGGGCGCAGCCGTCGTGGCAGGCCGTCTCCAGCCTCTACCCGGTGGTCCAGCGCAACGACGCCTCACCTTTGCGCAGCTGGCGAGCGGAGATCTGGCGCCCCAGCGAGTAACGTGAACCTTACTTTTCGTAGAGGGAGTATCGATGACCACCATGCTCTCGACCGACCGTACGGAAAAGTTCCTCTGGTGGCTCGCCCTGTCCGGGGCCGCCGTCTCACTGATCCTCGGCATCCTGTTCCTCGTCTGGCCCGGCGAGACCCTGCACGTCGGCGCCGTCCTGTTCGGACTGTGGCTGCTCTTCCACGGCATCGTCTATCTCGTCAACGCGATCACCGCGACCGCTGCCGACGGCCTGCATCGGGCGCTGGGCGCGGTGATCGGCCTGCTGTTCGTCATCGGCGGCATCGCCTGCCTGCGCGACGTCGTGGTGTCGCTGCTGGTCATCGCGACCATCATCGGCATCAGCTGGCTGGTCGGCGGCATCATCGCGCTGATCGAGGCCTTCTCCGGCTTCCGCACGGGGCCGGCCCGCCTGCTCGTCGGCGGGCTCGGCGCGCTGTCCGTGCTGGGCGGCCTGATCGTGCTGATCTGGCCCGGCCCGTCGCTCGCCACGATCGTCGTGCTGACCGGCGTCTGGCTGCTCGTGCTGGGCGCGATGCAGCTGGTCCTGGTGCTGCGCTCGCGCCCGTCGACCGTCTGATCAAACCTGGTCGGCGCCGCCCCCTGGTGATCGTCTGCTGGAATGGAAGGCGATGAGACTGCGGGTGGGGGCGGCGCTGGCCGCGCTGGTAGCCGGGGCCGGCCTGCTGGTCACCCCGGGGGTGGCGCTCGCCGCGCAGCGGGTGTGCCGGATCGGCGCCAAGCACATGACCGAGCTGTCCGGGATGGCGGCGACCCCCGGCGGGCTGGTCGTGGTCAACGACGGATCGGACGACCCGGCCGCCCGGAAGATCTTCTACCTGGACGGCAGGTGCGCCGTCACGCGTACGGTGTCGTATCCGTCCCGGCCGCGGGACACCGAGGACCTGGGCATTGCGCCGGACGGGACGCTGTGGGTCGCCGACATCGGGGACAACAACCGGAACCGGCCGACCATCGGGCTGTGGCGGCTGCCGAAGGGCGCCGGCCGGCCCAAGCTGTACCGGCTGACCTACCCCGACGGGCCGCACGACGCCGAGGCGCTGCTGTTCGACGGCGACGGGACACCGATCGTGGTGACCAAGACGATCGGCACCGCGGGAATCTACGAACCGGCCAAGCAGCTCGACGCCGCCGGTACCACGCCGCTGCGCAAGGTCGGCGAGGTCACGCCGCCGATCACCACGACCAGCAACCCGTTCTCGATCCCCGGCCGGCTGGTGATCACCGGTGGGGCGGTCAGCCCGGACGGGAGACACGCGGTGCTGCGGACGTACGCGGACGCCTTCGAATTCGACGTGGCCGGCGGGGACGTGGCCGGCGCGCTCACGCACGGCGAGCCGCGGCAGATCCCGATGCCGGACGAGCCACAGGGCGAGTCGGTCACCTACACCACGGACGGCACGGCGCTGCTGACCGTCTCCGAGACGTCCCGCCAGCCGCCCGGCACCGAGGCGGAGATTCTGCGCTACGCCTTGCCGCCCCGGCCGGCGGTCACCACGAGCCCGGCCGCCGCGCCCACCAACCCGAGCGTCGCCCACGAGGCGAAATCGGTGGCCGGAGCCGCCGCCCGAAAGGCCGGCACCCCCGCCGGCATGCTGGTCACCGGCGGCGCGCTGCTGCTGGGCCTGGCCACGCTGCTCGGCGTCCTGGTCCTCCGCCGCTCGCGCCGCTCCTAGATGACGCCCAGCCGCTCGCACAGGCCGCGCAGTTGGGTGCCACCGGAGCGGTCCAGGAGCGATCGTGTCGTTTCCTGAGCGAGCGGGGATGCGTGCAGGTGCTGCGGCGCGATGCGCTCGGCGGTGAGCAGGAAGCGGATCGCCTCGCGATCGCGTCCGCGCACCTGGGCGAGGGCCCGCGCGGTGTCGGCGTAGTAGAAGACCTGCCGGCAGCCGGCCGCGATGGTTGCCGGGTTGGTGTTCTCGGCGATCGCGATCGCCCGGGCCGGCTCGCCGCCGTCGACCTCGATCCCGATGCTCCAGAAGTTCACGTTGGTGGGGCCGAAGAACAGGCCCATCGCACCGCTCTCCCCGGTGCGCGCGGCCAGTTCGGCCGCCTCGGCGATCCGGTCACGGCTGTCGTCGAGGCGCTTGAGGCCGCGGCCGGCCTCGGCGCAGATCAGCTGGAGGAGCCCGGCCGTCTCCAAAGCGCCATATTCGGCCAGATGCGGTCGCAAATCGTCAATGGCGGTAGCGGCGAGCGTGTGGCTGCGCCGGTACGAGCCGCAGGCCGACGCGGCGCAGGCCCGGGCGTAGGCGGCGAACGCCACCAGCACCGGGTCGTCGGCGGCCTCGGCGGCTTCCCGGCTGCGTTCGGCGCTCAGCCAGGCCTCGGCGGGGTGGCCGAGGTTGCGGACGACCGCCGACGCGATGAACGCGGCCTCGCAGAGCATCCGCAGCGCCCGGGACCGTTGCGGCCCGGCGGCGGCCGCGTGCAGCGATCGCAGGAGTTCGGGCAGGAGCCGCCCGGCGCCGGCGTAGTCGCAATCGCCGCGGAGTTTGTCGACCAGTTCGAGGGTACGGGTGAGCTCCTCGACCGGCGGTGCGGCCCGATCCGATCGTTCCCGCGGATCGACCTCGACCAGCGCCTGCCGGATGCCGTGCACGGCGACCTGCGCGGCTGCCGTTTCCCGGTCGGCGGCCGGCACCGCCACCCCGACCAGTTCGGCGGACGAGCACTCCAGCGCCGCCGCGATGTCGGCCAGCATGAACCGGTTGTCGGCCGCCTGCCGGCCCCGCTCGATCCGGCTCCAGGTGGCGTGCGAGACGCCCGCCCGGCTCGCCGCGTACCGCATGCTCCAGCCGCGCAGCAGGCGCCGCGCCCTGATCCGCTCCCCGACCGTCATACACCGACCGTAATTTCGCGCGCGCCGCGGGCGGTACAGCCCGGTACCGGCTGTGGAAGACTCTTGGGCCATGAGCACGGGTGGCGGCCCTATCGACAGCTCGGTGGCGCACATCGCGCGCGTCTACGACTACTGGTTGGGCGGCAAGGACAACTTTGCTGTCGACCGGCATGTCGGCGACCTGATGCGGGAGGCGTCGCCCGAGGTGGTCGAGGGGGTGCTGGGCAACCGGGCGTTCCTGGCGCGCACGGTCCGGTACCTGGCCGGCGAGCGCGGCATCCGCCAGTTCCTCGACATCGGCACCGGGCTGCCGGCCGCCGACAACACACACGAGGTCGCCCAGGCCGTCGCCCCCGGCAGCCGGGTGGTCTATGTGGACAATGACCCGATCGTGCTCAGTCACGCCCGGGCGCTGCTCACCGGCGCCGGCACCGCGTATCTGGACGCCGACCTGCGCGACACCGGGCGCATCCTCAAGGAGGCGGCCGCCACGCTCGACTTCACCCGGCCGATCGCGGTCATGCTGATCGCGGTGCTGCACTGCGTGCCGGACGAGGACGAACCGGCCGCCATCGTGGCCCGCCTGGTAGAAGCGGTGCCGCCGGGCAGCTTTCTGGCGCTCTCCCACCCGGCGATCGACATCCACGCGGGCGTGCGCGAGGCCGCCCCGAAGATGAACAAGCTGATGGACGCCCAGCTGACCTTCCGGACGTACGACCAGGTCGCGGCCCTGTTCGAGGGCCTCGACATGGTGGAGCCGGGCGTGGTCCGGGTCCCCGAGTGGCGCCCGGGGAGCGAGGCGGAGCGGGCCAACCCGGCCGCCGTCTGGGGCGGGGTGGCCCGCAAGCGCTGATGAGACCTATCGCCCGCCGAAGAAGGAGACCGCCTCGGCCAGGGCCAGGTCGGTGAGGGCCGGGTCGTGGCGGGCGCCGATGTCGCGCATGAAGGCGTGCTCGCCGCCCCGGTAGATGTGCAGCTCCAGGTCGTCCAGGCCGGCCGCGTACACCGCCGACACCACCTGCAGGCGGGCGTCGGCGGGCACGTGCGGGTCCTGTGAGCCGAAGACGACCATCAGCCGGCCGCGGATGTCGGCGGCGCGTTCGAGGGAGTCGGCCACGTCCGCGCCGAGGCCGCCGTTCTGCAGGCCGGTCGGGTAGAAGCACACCGTCGCCTCGACCCGCGGGTCGAACGCCGCCCGGAAGGCCAGGTGGCCGCCGATGCAGAAACCGGTCACGAACAGCGCGGCCACGTCGTCGCGGGCGGCCAGGTAGTCGAGAACCGTGGAGCGGTCCTGATCGAACGACGCGGTCGGGGTGGCCGCGGCGCCGGCCAGTCCGGCCGCCTTCCCCGCGTCGTCGAACTCCAGCGCGACGCCGGCCAGCTCGCCGTGCGGGTAGATCTCCGGTACGCAGACGACGAAGCCGGCCGCCGCGAGCCGGCGTGCGGTGCGCAGCGTCGACTCGGTCAGTTGAAAGATGTCCGTGTAGAGGAGCACCCCGGGCCACGACCGCTCGCCCACCGGCCGGATCACCATGGATCGGATCTGACCGGAAATCTTCACTTCTTCCTCGCGTACCTTCATGCCGAGTGACCCTAGTGGCGCCGGTAACCCGGCGCGGCCGAAACACCGGCCATCATGTCGGCGAAGGCGACCGCCGCCGCCTTGTTGGTGAACAACCGATCGAAACGCGCCTTGGCCAGCCGCCGCCGGAACGGGTCGCCGTCCATGTCGTGCACCATCTCGGTGAACCAGCGGCTGAACTCCTGGTAGTCCCAGGTGCGGCGCAGGCACACGTCGGAGTAGGCGCGCAGCGCCGCGTCGTCCCCGCGCAGCGCCGAGGTGAGCGCGCCGGCCAGCACGTCGGCGTCGGCGATCGCCAGGTTCATCCCCTTGGCGCCCATCGGCGTGATGATGTGCGCCGCATCCCCCGCCAGGAACAATCTGCCGTACGCCATCGGCTCGGCCACGAAGCTGCGCATCTCGACGATCTCGCGCTCGGTGATGACGCCGCCCGGCAGCCCGGGATCGCCGAGCCGGTCCCGCAGCTCGGCCCACGTCACGTCGTCCGGCCAGGCGCGCGGGTCCTCGGCGCCCGGCCGGTACTGCAGGTAGAACCGGCTCGCCTTCGGTCCGCGGGCGAAGTGGGCGGCGAACCCCTTCGCGCCGATCCCCATCAGCGGATAGCGCGGCGGCGGCGCGTCGGCCAGCACCGTGTACCAGCCGATCCCGTGATCGAACGTGTACGTGGTCAGCTCGTCCGCGGGGATGCTGCGCCGGCTCACCCCGTGGAAGCCGTCGCACCCGGCCACGTACGCGCACTCGATCCGATGCGATCCCGAAGCGTCGGTGTACGTCAGCGACGGCGTGGACGTCAGGTCGTGCAACGCCACGTCGCGCACCCCGAACCGCAGGTCGCCGCCGCCGGCCAGGAACGTTCCCAGCAGCCGCCGCACCAGCAGTTGCTGCGGGACGATCCGGCCGGCCCGGCCGCCGGCGAGGGCGGGCGCGTCCAGCAGGTGCGGCTCCCCTTCGTACCGGAGCTCGAGGAACGTCTCGACCGGCGCGCCGGCGAGCACCTCGCCGGCCAGCCCGGCCCGCTCGAAGATCTGGCCACCGTAGTGGTCGAGGACCCCGGCACGCTGCCGCTCCTCCACATGGGAACGATCGCGCGCCTCCAGGACGACGCAGTCGACGGCGTTGCGCTGCAACAGGTTGGCGAGGGTGAGACCGGCCGGCCCGGCCCCGACTACCACCACATCGGGCATACGCCCACCGTATCGAAAACGATCAGCCGCGGTAGCGCCGGCGCGGACGGCGGCCGATCAGGAAGCGGGTGGCGACGATGCCGGCCACGATCCCGCCGGCCAGCGCGAGCAGGACCACCGGCATGCTGGTGACCGGCGAGGCCGCCGTCGACCGGCGGTCGGCGGCGAGCACCGCCGGCGCGGCGCTCGCGGACGGCGGCGGCACCGTCGGCAGCCCCTGGAAGTCGACGATCCCGCTCGACTCCAGCAGCGTCATGTGCGTCATCACGAACTGGTTGGCCCGCTGGGCGAGCAGCCGTACGGTGTCGTTGCGGGTGCCGGACCGGATCGCCGCGATCGCCGGGAAGATCTTCCCGTGCGCGGCCCGCAACCGGTCGATGTAGATGTGGTCGAAGTCGGTACCGGTGGCGTCGCGCATCTCGCCGAGCCACGTCTGCTGGTCGCTGTTCGGCTTGTCCGGCAGATCGATGTCGAGCTTCTTGGCGGCGTCCCGGGTGAGCTGGTCGAGCACCTTGTGCTGCCCGGAGATCTCCCGGCCGATCGCCTGGATCCGCGGGTCCTTCGAACGCTGCTGTGCCATCTCGCCCGCGGGGATCTCCCACAACCCGGCGAGGCGCACCCTGGTCACGAAGTCGCGATCCGCGTCCGTCACCTCGCCGCGCGCCTTGTCGGTGAGCAGCCCGTTGGGCGGAACCGGAACTCCCGGATCCGCCGCCCGGGCCGCCACCGGGTCGATCGCGATCAGCACGAGGGCCACGATCGCGGTCCCACACAGTCGACGCCAGCCAAGCATTCAGACCTCCCGCACAGGATGTTGACAGGAAGTACGGTTGATCGACCGGAAAGGATGAATCAGGCGGAGACTATCGTCGAGGTGCCGGCCTCCACCGCGTACGAGGCGGAGGTGCTGACCGGCGTCTCGCGGACGTCGATGGTCTCCACCGTGCGCACGTCGGTGTGCCACGCCGACCGGTTGACCACGCATCGCAGGTAGCCGCGGCGGGAGCCGCGCGCTGCCGGGCGAACTCGGCCACCGTCTGGCGCTTGGCGCCGGGGTGCCCCGTATCCGGGAACGGCCCGCGATCGCCTCTCCTCGTCAGCCTAATAGGGGCGATCGCCCGCGGCGCGGGAGGCGACGCCAGCAGGCTCCGGGGCGAAAACGTGCTGGATGACTACGGCGAGGCCGGAGATGGCCAGAGCCACCGCGCCGGCCAGCAGAAAGCCGAGGATGGGCCGGCCGGCGAACACCTCGCCGCCCAGGTAGCCGATCAGCGCGGCCTCGACCGCCCACGCCACCACGCCGAGCGTCGTGTACCAGTGGAACCGCACCGCCGGATAGCCGACCACCCCGGCCGCGAGCGCGGTCGTCGACCGGCCGCCGGGCAGGTACCGGGCGAACACGATGACCAGGCCGCCCCGGCTGTGCAGCAACCGGCGCACCCAGTTGTGCAGCTGCCGCGCCCTCTGGTGGCTCAGCCGCGCCTCGACCGACCCGGTGCTGCGCCGGCCGATCCGGAACGACGCCTGATCGCCCAGGTACGCCCCCGCCGAGGCGACCACGATCAGCATTGCCAGGTGCGGCCGCCCGGTGCCGGCCGCCGCCACGCCGCACGCCACCACCGTCGACTCGCTCGGCATGAACGGCAGCAGCGCGTCGAGCCCGGCCACGACGAAGACCACGGCCAGGACCCACGGGCTGGCCGCGACGGTGTCCAGGTAGTGGGGCATGCCGTCACGATGCGGGATCAACCGAACACGCACGTGTACGGCGATCGAACAACCGACGGTTTTACTGCCCGGCGGCCCGCCGTCCGGTGTAGTCGCCGCGACGGGACGGATACTGGATCAGGTTGTCCGGCACTTCCTCCCAGCCGCGTGGGTCTTCGTACTGCTGGCGCGGCAGGAACTGGCGGCCGTAGTCCATCATCCCGTCGATCAGCCGGTCGACGTCCCGCGCCGGGCGCACCACCAGGCGCATGAACTGGCTGGTCATGCCGAGCTTGTTGCCGCACTCGCGGGTGTAGACGCCGTGGTTGGCGACCAGGAAGTCGCGCAGCGCCACGCCCGACCACTCGGTGGGCAGCTTCACGAGGATGAAATTTCCCTGGGACGGAAAGACGGTCAGCCCGGGGACCCGGGACAACTCCCCCGCCATCCCCCGGCGGTCCCGGCTCAACAGGCGCAGGCTGTCCTCGTACTCCTCCTCATGTTCTTGAATCATGAAGACGACCTTCTCGGCCAGGGAGTTGAGGTTCCACTTCGGCAGCGCCTTGGCGATCGTCCCGGCGATCGCCGGGTTGGCCAGCATGTAGCCGAACCGGATGCCGTGCAGCCCGAAGTTCTTGCCGAGGCTCTTCAGCACCACCGTGTTCGGCCGGATCACCGCGTCCGGGCCGACCGACGGGTACTGCTCGGCGTCGGAGAAGTCGATGAACGACTCGTCGATCACCACGAGGTCGAGGCCGCCCAGCAGGTCCATGAACCGGATGACGTCCCGGCGCGGGAGGTAGTTGCCGTCCGGGTTGTTCACGTTGCAGATCACCGCGACCCGGGACTTGCGCTCCCGGATGAACCGCACGTAGTCGTCCAGGTTGAGCCGGAAGCCGTCGCGCTCCTGCAGCGGGAACATGTCGACCCGCTTGCCGGTCTCGAACGGCTGATCGGTCCAGCGGCCGAAGGTGGGGATCGGGATCGCCACGCTCTCCTTGATCAGCAGGTGGTCGATCCAGGTGATCAGCTCGGTCGACCCGTTCGCCATCGCGACCGTCTGCGGGTGCAGGCCGAGCACGCTGGCCAGCTTCTTGGTGATGCCGGCCGAGTCCGACGGGTAGTACTTGAGGATGTTCTTCAGCTCCCGGGCGAGCTCGTCGAACATCGCCGGGGTCGGGAAGTACGGGTTGCAGGGGATGCAGAAGTCGACGATCTCGACGTCGCCGCCACTTCGAGCGAGATCGAAATAAGAGGCACTGTGCGACCCCTTGTGCAGGATCGAGGTGTCGATTCCGGTCCCTGCCATCGCGGAGCTTCCCCTCTTTCGGCGGCCCTGCCGTCCACCTGTACGAGCGAGACTGTGCGATCGTTCAATGTCCCTGGCTCTATGCTGATCGGGTGGACCGAGCCCATCCCGCGCGCGTGTACGACTACCTCCTCGGCGGCAAGGACAACTTCGCCGTGGACCGGGCCGCGGCGGAGGAGGGCCTGAAGGCCAATCCGAACGCCGCGACCGCACCCCTGCAGAACCGCGCGTTCATGCGCCGGACGGTGCGCTGGCTGGCCGAGGAGGCCGGGATCCGGCAGTTCCTCGACATCGGGACCGGCCTGCCCACCTCGCCGAATGTGCACGAGGTCGCGCAGTCGGTCGACCCGTCCGCCCGGATCGTCTATGTGGACAACGACCCGATCGTGCTGACCCACGCCCGGGCGCTGCTGACCAGCGCCCCCGAGGGCCAGACGGCGTACATCGACTCGAGCCTGAGCGATGTCGATCGGGTTCTGGCCGGGGCGAAGGAAAACCTGGACCTGTCCCGGCCGGTCGGCCTGCTGCTCTTCGCGATCCTGCACTTCTTCGAGGACCAGGCCGACCCGTACGGCATCGTCCGGCAGTTGCTCGCCGCGCTGCCCAGCGGCAGCTACCTGGTGTTGTCGCACATCACGGCCGACTACGAGCCGGAGCGCTGGGCCGGCTTCACCGCGGTCATGCGCAAGCAGGGCATCCCGACCCAGCTGCGCTCGCAGGCGGAGGTCGCCCGCTTCTTCGACGGCCTCGAGCTGGTCGAGCCGGGCGTCGTCCCGATCCTCCGGTGGCGCCCGACCGAGGCGGTCGATCTGACCGACGCCCAGGTGGCCCTCTACGGAGGCGTCGCCCGCAAGCCGTAGTCAGTCCTTGCGGCCGCTCACGGCCAGGCCCACGCCGAGGCCCACCATGGTGAGCCCGGCCGCCCCGCCGACCAGATCGAGCCGCCGCGCGGAACGGGCGAACCAGGCCCGGATGGCGCCCGCGGCCATGCCCCACACCGAGTCCATGACCAGCGCCATCACCGCGAACACGGCGCCCAGCACCAGCATCTGGGTGCTCGCGTGACCGGCCCGGCGGTCGACGAACTGCGGCAGGATCGCGGCGAAGAACACCACCGTCTTCGGGTTGGTCACGCCGACCAGGAAGCCCTGCAGCACGGTGCGCCGGCCGCTGATCGGGCCGGCCTTGGCCGCGAACGCCTCGCGCAGGCTCCGCCGGTGCCGGACCGCCTGCACCCCGAGAAAGATCAGGTACGCCGCGCCGGCGAACTTGACGACCGTGTACACCACCACGGACGTCTCGACGATCGCCCCGATCCCGAACGCCACGGCCACCGCCGCGGTGAGGCTGCCGAGGGCGCCGCCGAGCACGGTCCGGAGCGCGACCGACCAACCGTACGCGAGGGCCCGGCTCACCGCGAACAGCACGGCGGGCCCGGGGATGACGATGAGCACGAACGAGGCGAGGGCGAAGGCGGCGAGCCGGTCGGCGGGAGGCATGCCGGCCAGGTTAGTCGCCGACCCAGAAGTCGACCTCGCGCAGGGCGGCGCTGTCCGGCTTCAGGTACCACTCCTGCCAGGTGTCCGCGTCGACCAGGCCCGTCCAGCGCTTCGCCACCGGCTGCAACTGCCGGCGGAAGCGCCACCGGTACTGGTTGTACACGCTCATGATGTTCGTGGCGTACGCCCCGGCCACCCCCGGCGCGTCCCGGATCACCAGCAGGTTCTCGTCGTTCGTGTCGCTCGCCTTCGGTCCGAGGTTGTGCGAGCCGGTCAGCACCGTGGGCCGGTCGCCGAACGGGTCCACCACGATGACCTTGCTGTGCACCATCGCGAACGCCCGGTCGAGCTTCTTCAGTTCGGCCCGGAAGAAATCGGTCGCCTTGTCGATCGCGGCGGGCAGCACCACGTCGTAGTCGGCGTACTCGTGGTTCTGCTGGTCGAACAGGCCGACCGGGTGCGGTTTCGTGCTCGGGTCCTGGTTGAGGACGCCCCGGAAATACAGCCGGCTGCCCGCGTGCGGGGCGCGGGCGAGGTCGAGGATGGCGTTCAGCAGGGAGTCACGCGGGCCCGGATTGAACATCAGGAACAGCACCGCCTGCTGCGCGTTCGCGATTATCTTGCGGGTGTCGACCAGATCGGCGTACTCGAGGGTCGGGGTGAACCACAATCGCACGCCGGCCTTGTCCACCTGCTGGTCGCGCGGCAGGGTGTCGGCCTGCTTCAGCGATGCCGGGGTGACGTCGCCGGCCTCGCGCAACCGATCCCATTGCGATCGGTATTGCGCGGCCAGTTGCGGGTCGTCGATCAGGACCGAATTGTTCGCCTGCGTGCACAGCCCGGTCATCGTCCAGTTCTGGCTGCCGGTCCAGACCCAGCGCGGCGATCCGTCGACGTCGCAGACGACCAGGAACTTGTTGTGCCCCAGCGCCCGCGGCGCGCACATCCGGGCGTACAGGTCGACCTTCCCGGTCAGGGCGGCGCGGGCGACGGCGTTCTCGTCCTGGCCCGTCTTCTCGACGCTGCCGTTGGCGAGCACGATGTGCGCTCGCTCGCCGATCGCCAGCAACGCGTCCATCAGCTGCGGATCGTCCAATTCGAACAGTGCCGCGTAGATCTCGCGCTTCTCCGTGGCCGCCTCGGCGAGCAGCGCGAACAGGCGATCGCCGAGCGGACCGGCCAGATACGATCGCAACTTGTCACCGGGCGTCGCGATCACCCGGTCGAGGGTGGCGTTCTGCAGGTCGTGCCCGGTCACGCCGAGCCGCCGGGACACCCATTGCGAGGCGACGATCCCCCGGTTGAACAGCACCTCGACGCCCGGCGAGACCAGGTGCGACAGCGTGACCGGCTCGGTCCAGTCGCTCGCGGTGGCCGGGTCGGGATGCAGGTTGTCCTTGTCCGGCCCCACCATCGGCAGCACGCGATAGGCCAGCGAATCGCCCGGCTGGGCCATGTAGTCGGTCCATTGATATTTCTGGATCGGCCAATTCGTCGACGCGCGGCGCTCGCCCTCGGCCGCCTGCTGTCCCACGAAGCCGACCCAGGTGCTGACGACTTCCTCGACCCCGTTGCGGCGCCGCAGCAGCCCGAATCCGCGGCAGCCCGGAATGATCCCGTCCGGCTTCCAAGCGATGAAAACGTCGTCACCGTTGTGATAGACCCGAACCTTCATGACCGCCGCCCCCAGCCCGTTTTCCCTGATGGTCGCATGGCTGGGCCGGCGGCTCGCCGTCCACATTCCGACAATCACCACCCGGCGACGGCAGCCGGAACGGGCCACCCGATCGGGCTAATTCGATGGAGTGGCGAATGATGGCCCGTTCTCGGCCGACCCGATAGCGTCCGATTCCGCTCGCCGTTCTCGTGCGCGAACCGTCGCCCGCCGACGAGGAAATCGCCGCAATTCCGGAAAGGATCGAAATGGAGCCCTTCGCGCTGGTCAATCAGGCGATCGACCTGCTCGCCGCCCATCTGCCGAGCGCCGCCCAGGTCGAGAACGCCGCCGCGCACGGCCTGTACCGGCTGATCGCCGATCGCCTGGGCCGGCGGAACGAGTCCGAGGCGATGACCGAGTTCGTCGACAGTCCGCGGAACAACGCGCTGGTCAAGCGACTCGTCAGGGAGGCCGTGCGGGACGATCCGCAGTTCGCCGAGGAGTTGGCCCGCGCGGTCGCGGCGGTGGCGGCCCCGGCGGTCTCCGCCACCGTGGTGCACCAGTCCGGGAACGTGGCCGGCGGCGACATCGTGGGCCGCGACTCGATCCGGACGACGACCACCAACACCTCCAACGCCTATACGAACAACACCAACAAGAAATCGAACCCGGTCGGCGTCGCGATCGGCGTGGCCTCGCTGGTCGTGGTGGCCCTCGTCGTCATCTTCGTGCTCAAGGCGGTGGCCGGCGCGGTCGGCGGCGGCGGGCTCAGCGGCAAGTCCACCTGCACCGAGTTCCTGCAGTCCGCGGACGACGCCGCCAAGGCCGCCGTGATGAAGCAGCTCTACCTGGCCAAGAACAAGCCGCAACTGGCCGCCGACCCGTTCATCAACCAGAACACCGAGTACTTCTGCGGCGAGCGCCCGACCATGACGCTCGAGCACCTCGCCGACATCCGGACCAACGGCTGATCAGCTCTTGAGGATGCGGCGCTTCAGGGCCCGGGCGAACGCGCGCGGGTCCCGCACCTTCGCCACCTTCCGGCTCACCTCGTGCAGCCGCATCGCCGGTGAGTTGCGCAGTTTGCGCAGCTCGTCGCGCATGGTGCGGATCTGCTGCTCGCGCGTACGCAGGCTCTGGTCGCGGTAGCGCATCGTGCGCTCCAGCCCGAACACCTTCCCCGCCAGTTCGGTCGCCCGCTGCCGGTCGGCGGCGGCGTCGGCCAGGACGGTCCGCAGGTCGGGCTCGTCGGCGGCCGGTTCGGCCAGCCCGTCGGCGATCTCCCGCCCGCGCTTGACCGCGCCGGGGTCGTCGGCGACGCCGGACATGCTCAGCCAGGTGGTGACCAGGTCGTCGGTCGAGGTCATCCACGGCGGCCACGGGTGCCGGCGGTGCGCCCGCAGCAGCCTGTCCCGCAGCCGGTGGTAGGCGGCGGCCAGCAGCGCGGCGGCCTCGTCCTCCCCGGCCGGCCGGGTCAGCCCGCGCACGAAGCCGTCGCCCTCGGGGTACAGGTCGTCGAGCAGGACCACGCCGTCCGCGAGCCCGGCCCACGCGCCCAGCCGGCCGGCGAGCGCCCGGAAGCCGGGCACGTCCTCGGCCGCTGCCAGCCGGAACAACAGGGTCTCCACCGACTCGGTGTCGGGCAGCCGCCCGGCCGGCTCGAGGGCGGAGTCGCGCACGCTCAGCGTCCACTCCGCCTCGTCGAGGTCGGCGAGCAGCACGCCGCCGGAGTCCAGCGACGCGTACGCCGTGTGGATCGCCCCGCCCGAGCCGAGCACCGCCAGCCAGCCCGGCGCCACCGCCGCGAGCAGCCCGGCCCGCGCCGCCGCGTCCGCCCCGTCGGCCACCGGCGCCAGCAGCGGCGTGTGCGCCGCCGACGCCGCCAGGCCGGTCACCGCGAACCGCGCCCCCGGCCGGCCGGGCCGGGTCGAGCCGGCCGCCGCCGCGTCGAGCAGCGTGTGGCTCGTCCCCGCCGCGTCGAACGTCGCGTACAGCCGGGTCACCCGCTCGCCCAGCGCCTCCGCCACCTGCCGCGGCGAGGTCGGCCGGGCCGCGTCGTCGTGCAGCGGCCGCCACTCGTCGTCGCCGTGCCGCTCGTCGGCCGGTCGCCGGTCGTAGAGGCCGGTCAGCGCGAACTCGTTCTCCACCGCGACCACGACCAGCGCGTCGCCGGTCGCCAGCCGCCGCAGTTCGGCCCAGCGGGCCGGCCAGTCGAGGGCCGGCGAGTCGGCGCCGAGCACCCGGTCGAGCCCGTCGGCCGCGATCACGACGTCGAACGGCGGCACGTCGACCAGCCCGTCGAGGGCCCCGGTGATCACCGTGACGTGCCCGGCCGGGACCGCCGCCCGCAGTTCCTGCGCGTCGCTGACCGAGCGGACCAGCACGGTCACGGCGGCGCTGCGCGCGGCGACGAGCTCGACCACCGGGTACGAATGCGGCCCCACGATCAGCGCCGTCGGCGCCGAGGCCGGCAGCAGGTCGTCGAGCAGGGCCAGCAGCGGCTCGCCGCCGGCCGGCGACCGATAGCCCGTGTAGTCGGTCCACGGCTGGATCTCCCCGCGCACGATCTGGACGGCCGGGGTCGGGACGCTGTCAGTCACGCTGGTTCCAATCGAAGAGCATGCGCATCTCGGCCGGCGGCATCACCCAGGCCCGGCCGAGTTCGTCGTCGGTGATGGCGCGGGCGGTCGGCAGGTCGATCTGCTTGCCGAGCATGTCGCCCCACAGCCGGGCGATCCGGGTCTGCCCGCCGAACAGCGGGTTGTCCCCCTCGAGCTCCATCGGGTCACCGTAGACGGCCGGCTCGCAGCCCGCCGCCACGCCGTAGAAGATCGCCGTGGCGAGCCGGTTGGAGGCCACCCGCTTGACCCGCCGGAACGCCTTGAGCTGCTTGTACAGGAACTGCCGGTCGGTGCCCTCGTAGTTCCAGCCGCGCTTGCCGAAGCAGATCACCTCGAAGCCGGCCTCCTCGTACGAGCGGCGCACCTCGGCCCGCTCGTACTCGGTGTAGTACAGGCTGATCGTGACCGGCTCGGTCTCGGTCTCCTTGATCTCGCTGATCAGCCGGGCGTGGTCGCCGTGGATCTTGGCGCCCATGCCGGGGGCGTCCCAGCCGTGGAACAGGAACCAGAGCGTGCCCCGGCGTTCCGCATCGGGCACCTTGCCCAGGTCGGGCTCGAGATCCATCAGGTACAGCATCGGCGCGCCGGTCACCGCGTAGTTGCGCCGGCCGAGCGAGTGGCCGCGCCGCCGGGGGGCGTCGCTCCAGACGTACCGCCAGGCGCCGTCGAAGAACTCGTGCACCGGGTTCCAGCCGCAGCCGACGTTCCAGCCGTGCTGCAGGTAGCCGGGGATGCGCGGCGGGAACTCGTCGTCCAGCCCGCAGTACCGGGCCAGGATGTGCTGCTGCCCGTAGTAGAAGTTGTGGTGATGCATAGGGTTCAGTCCGTTTCCAGGTGCAGGACGCCGGCGCGCGGCCGCAGGACGAACGGGCCCACCCGCAGCGGCAGCCGCGCGAGCAGGAAGTTGTCGGCGACCACAGCGTACGGGGTGGCCGTGCCGGGATCGGCGAAGAGCGTCCAGTTGTACGCCTCCGCGCCGGTCAGCGTGGTCACCTCGGTCTCCGTCGTCCAGCGCTCGTCGTCCAGGGTGACCGCGCAGGGCGCGTCGATCGAGTCGTCCGAGTCGGGCAGGAACCGCCGCCAGGTGATCTTGTCGTACGCGACGCCCGGCCAGCGCGGCCCGGCGATGGTGAGCCGCGCGCCGTCGTCGGACCGGGTGATCTCGTCGACGGTGACCCGGGCCGGCGACTCGATGAAGTTCAGGTACGCCCCCGGGGAGCGGGAGACGCTCACCACCCGGCGGCCGCGCGGCGCGAACACCCCGCGGTCCAGGCCGGTGACCATCACCAGCACCTGGTCCTCGCCGTCGTGGACGCGCGGCACCAGCACCGAGCGGTCGAGGAACGGGTCGTCCGGGTTGACCGCGTCGATCAGGTCGGCGAACGCTATCCGCGCCTTGTACTCGTCCATCGGCACGCTCCGCTGCTTCGGCTCGACCGGGATCCGCCGCCGCTCCAGCGAGACGCTGATGTCGCCGGCCGCGCGGGCCAGCCGCAGCTCGGGCCGCGCCAGCCGGGACGGGATGCGCCCGGTCAGCTCCAGGTGATCGCCGTCCACCCGGGCCCCGGTCAGCTCCGGCACCGCGCTGCGCAGCTGCAGCGTGAGCTTGCCGTCCGGGGTACGGGCCGGCTGCACCCAGCGCGGCCCGACCTGCGCGCCCGCCGGGTACTGCAGGTCGCCGCCCGGGCCGAGCCCGCCCCGCCGGTGCACGTAACCGGTGCGCACGTCGACCGCGATCCACGCCGAGTTCGCCCAGCCGGGCAGCCCGGCCAGCTTGCGGCGGGGCACCCGGGTCTCGAAGGCGAGCGGCGCACCCGGGTCGGGCCGGTCGACGATGGTGACCGGCAGCCGCTGCCGCAGCCGCCCGCAGACCAGCGCCAGCCGCAGCCGGGTGTTGCTGGTGTCGGCCGGCAGGTGCGAGATCTCGGCGGTGCCCCGGATGACCAGGTCGTCGTCGGTCCACTCGAGCGCGGTCACCGCGGTGGTCACCTCGAGCTCGGCCCGCGGCAGCCGGTACAGCTCGGGCGGCAGCCGGGAGTCGCGCAGGCCCGGGTACTGGCTCTCGAACCGCCACTTGGCCGCCGGGCTGCGGACGGCCGGCACCCGCAGGTGTCCCTCGGCGCGGAACCGGGCCAGCCGGCGCAGCAGGTCGGTGTCGCCGGCCTGCATCGCCTCGTACTCCAGGCGCTGGAAGGTGGTGGCCTCGCCGAGCACCTCGGGCAGCAGCCGGGAGCTGAGCCGGCGGCCGAGCGTGACCAGCGGGCCGAGCTCGTCGTCGTCGGCCGTGTCGAACGCCTGCGCGATGGTCACGAGGTCCATCTCGGCGAAGTGCCGGTGCACCAGCGGCCGCAGCTCGGGCGCCTTGGCGTCGAGCAGGTCCAGCACCATCTCGGCGGATTGAACCCGGTCGGCGAGATTCCCGTACTGGAATTTGTGCTGCGTGATCGACTCACCCGACTCGCGCTCGCGCCAGTAGTAGACCGGCGCGGCGATGCAGTCCACGGTGACCGCGTCGATGTGCGAGCGGAGCGTGACCGGATAGTCCTCGTACCGGATCGCCGGGAACTCGAACTTGTACTGGTCCCAGAAGGTGCGCCGGTAGACCTTGTTCCACACCATCCGGTCGATGGCCAGGTCCGGGTGGTCGAAGACGTGCGTGGCCGGGAGGTTCGCGGCGAACGGGACCCGGTGCACGTAGGACTGGCGTACGCCATAGGTGTTGTTGAACCGGCGGGCGTTGCCCGCCGCCAGCGACGAGGACGTCTCGTCGAGCGAGCGGACCATGATCTCGTACGCGTGGCGCGGGATCAGGTCGTCGCTGTCGACGAAGGTCAGGTAGTCGCCCTGGGCGTGCCGCGTGCCGGTGTTACGGGCCGGGCCGAGCCCCTGATTTTCCTGGCTGACCAGCCGGAACCGCCCGTCCCGCGAGCAGAAGTCACGCGCCGCGTCGACGCTGGCGTCCTTCGACCCGTCGTCGACGAGGATGACCTCGAAGTCGTCGTAGGTCTGCCGGGCCAGCGAGTCGAGGCAGTCCGCGATGTAGCGCTCGACGTTGTAGAACGGGACAACGATGCTGAGCCGGGGATTCACCATGCCTTCCGCTGAGATCCGGTCGTTGGGGAGTTCACGGTACGACGAAGCATGACACCGCATCCTAGTGGCAACGGGGACCCGTCGAGGCTGCCCGATATCAGATCGATTGACCGCCGTTACCGAGCGAACGTTTGCCGTCCGCCCGGTTGCCCATGGTTGAACTGCCGTCGAGTCCGCCGCTGTGGGATAGCCCACAGCCAGTTTCCCCTAGGTACCTAATGGACCGGCGCGGCTAGCTTTTCCGCAGGTCCGAATCGGTATCTGAAGGGAAGCACGACATGATCACCATAGTGGGAGCGACGGGGAACCTCGGCGGGCCGCTGGTCCGGATGCTGGCCGAGCGAGGCGCGGGGGTGACCGCGGTCTCCCGGGGCGAGCCGGCCGGCGGGGTGCGGCACGTGCGGGCCGACCTGGCGGCGCCGGAGACGCTGCGGCCGGCCTTCGACGGGGCGGAGGCGGTGTTCCTGATCGTGCCGGGCGCGGGCGGCGGTCTCGACCCGCGGGCCCTGGTCGAGCGGGCCCGGGCGTCCGGCGTACGCAAGCTGGTCCTGCTCTCGTCGCAGGCGGTGACGACGCGGCCGGGCTCGGCGTCCTACGCGCCCATGCGGGCGCTCGAAGCGGCCATCGAGGGGTCCGGCTTGGCGTGGACGTTCCTGCGGGCGGGCGGCTTCGCCAGCAACGCGTACGCCTGGGCGCCGGCCGTCCGGGCGGAGCGCACGATCGCGGCCCCCTTCGGCGACGTCGGGCTCCCGGTCGTCGACCCGCTGGACATCGCCGAGACCGCCGCGGCCGTGCTGCTCACCGACGGGCACGACGGCCAGGCGTACGAGGTGACCGGGCCCGCGCTGAGCACTCCCCGGTCCCGCGCGCGGGACCTCGCCGGCGCGCTCGGCGAGCCGGTCCGGTTCGTCGAGCAGACCCCGGCCGAGGCCCGCGAGCAGATGCTGCGGTTCATGCCGGCGCCGGTGGCCGACGGCACGCTCGAGATCCTCGGCGCGCCGACCGCCGGCGAGCAGCGGATCAGCCCGGACGTCGAAAAGATCCTCGGCCGTACGCCGGGCTCCTTCGCCGCATGGGCGGCCCGCAACGTGGCCGCGTTCCGCTGAGGTACAACTGACCGATGAGCGACGACGGCCCGATCGCGGCCTGCCCGATCGGCCCGGTCGTCGACCTCGTCTTCAGCCGGTGGACCACGCCGATCCTGCTCACCCTGCACCGCGACGGCCGGCTGCGCTTCGTCGAGCTGCACCGGCGGATCGGCGGGGTCACCGCCAAGGTGCTGACCGAGCGGCTGCGCCGGCTGGAACGGGACGGCCTGGTCACCCGCAGTTACTTCGCCGAGGTCCCGCCGCGCGCCGAGTACGAGATCACCGAGCTGGGCCGCAGCCTCGGGCCGGTCTTCGCAACCCTCGCCGCCTGGCAGGCCGAACACCTGGGCGAGGTGGAGAGCGCCCGGCGCGGGTTCGACGGGTGACGCAGCTCACCGCCAGGACGAATCCGCAGGAAGCGCCGCGTACGCGTGCCGTACGGACACCTCCGCTTCCCGAAGTTGTCGGACCCCCGCCGTAACGTCCGTCGAGGTAACGGAGACCTAGCGTTCGTGACGACGGGAGAACGCCCGATGACGACGCTCGACCAGGACGCATCCGCGGCCACCGGCCGGCGGTTGCGGACCCAGGAGGAAGTGGAGGCGCACATCCGCGCCATCTGCTTCAAGACCGGCCCACCGGCGCTGATCGGCGCCGAGCTCGAATGGACCGTGCATCACACCGCGGCGCCCCGCGCGCCCCTCGACCGCGAAGTCCTGCGGCAAGCCCTCGGCCGGCACACCCCGGCCACCCTCGATGCGAAAGCGGGCGCCCCAGCCCCGAAGGGGCCCGGGTTCTCCACGCCGTCCGAAGGACCAGGCGTCGGTAACGGCTCAGCTCCCCTGCCCGCCGGTGGCCAGATCACCATCGAGCCCGGCGGCCAGGTGGAGATCTCCTCGGCGCCGGCCGGCTCGACCGCGGCCCTGCACGCGGCCGTCACCGCCGATCTCGCCCATCTCACCGCCCTGCTCGACGACGCCGGCCTGCGCCTCGGCGAGCACGGCATCGATCCGTACCGCCCGCCCCGCCGGCTGCTGGACACCCCGCGGTACGCGGCGATGGAACGGGTCTTCGACGCCCGCGGCCGGCACGGCCGCATCATGATGAGCAGCACCGCCGGCCTGCAGGTCTGCCTCGACGCCGGCACCCCGGCCGAGCTGCCGCTCCGGTGGCGGGCCGCGCTGGCGCTCGGGCCGCCGCTGCTCGCCCTGTTCGCCAACTCGCCCCGGCACGCCGGCCGGGAGACCGGGCTGGCCTCGGCCCGGATGGCCGCGTGGTGGGGCATGGACCCGCGGCTCACCCATCCCCCGATCGGCCCGCCCGCCGACCCGGCCGCCGGCTGGGTCCGGTACGCGCTGGCCGCGCCGCTGATCTGCGTACGGCGCGGCGACGGCTGCTGGGATCCGCCGCCCGGCGCGACCCTGGCCGACTGGCTGGCCGGCGCCCTGCCCGACCCGCTGACCGCCGCCGACGTCGACTACCACCTGTCCACCCTCTTCCCGCCGGTCCGGCCGCACGGCTACCTGGAGGTCCGCTACCTGGACAGCCAGCCCGGCGACGAGTGGATCGCGCCGGTGGCCGTGCTCGCGGCGCTGTTCGCCGACCGGCAGACCACCGAGGCGGCGCTCGACCTGGCCGGGCCGGTGGCCGGGTCCTGGCACGCGGCGTACCGGTCGGGGCTGGCCGACCCGCCGCTGCGCCGCGCCGCCACCGCCCTGGCCGAGCTGGCCCTCGGCCGGCTGGAGGCGGGCCTCCCGCCCGGCGTCCGCGCCCACGTCACCGACACCGTCCAGCGGCGCCTGCACGACGCCTCCGGCGCGCACGTCACCGACACCGTCCAGCGGCGCCCGCGCGGCGCCTCCACCGCCGAGGAGCCGTGATGACCATCGAGACCGACCGCCTCCGTGACCGGGTCGCCGCCGAGCTCGGGCGGGCCCGCGACCGCACCACCCTGCTGACCGGAACGGTCGACGAGGGCGACCTGATCCGGCAGCACTCGCCGCTGATGTCGCCCCTGGTCTGGGATCTCGCGCACGTCGGCAACCAGGAGGAGCTGTGGCTCGTCCGGGACGTCGGCGGCCGCGAGCCGGTGCGCCGCGACATCGACGAGCTGTACGACGCGTTCAAGCACCCCCGCCGCGACCGGCCGCAGTTGCCGCTGCTCTCCCCGGCCGATGCCCGGCGGTACGTGGCGACCGTCCGGGACAAGGCGCTCGACGTGCTGACCGGCAGCCGGCTGGACGGTACGCCGCTGGTCGACCAGGGGTTCGCGTTCGGCATGATCGTGCAGCACGAGCAGCAGCACGACGAGACCATGCTCGCCACCCACCAGCTGCGGGCCGGCGCGCCGGTGCTCGAGGCGCCGCCGCCGCCCGCGCCGGCCGCCCCGGTGACCGGGGAGGCGTTCGTGCCCGCCGGGCCGTTCACCATGGGCACCAGCACCGAGGCGTGGGCGCTGGACAACGAGCGGCCGGCGCACCGGGTGGAGGTGCCGGCCTTCCACATCGACCGGGCGGCGGTGACCAACGGCGCGTATGCCGAGTTCATCGACGACGGGGGCTACGACGACCCGCGGTGGTGGAGCGAGGCCGGCTGGGCGCACCGGCAGAAGGCGGACCTGGTCGCGCCGCTGCACTGGAGCCGCGACGGGGACGGCTGGGCGTACACGCAATTCGGTCGTACGAGCCGGATCGCGCCCGGCGAGCCGGTGGTGCACGTCTGCTTCTACGAGGCGGCCGCCTACGCCGCCTGGGCGGGCAAGCGGCTGCCGACCGAGGCCGAGTGGGAGAAGGCGGCCCGCTTCGACCCGGCGACCGGGCGGTCCCGGCGCTTCCCGTGGGGCGACGACGAGCCCACGGCGTCGCACGCGAATCTCGGGCAGCGCCATCTGCGTCCGGCGACCGCCGGGGCGTACCCGCAAGGGGTTTCGCCTTTGGGGGTGCACCAGCTGATCGGCGACGTGTGGGAATGGACGTCGACGGATTTCGCCGGCTATCCGGGGTTCCGGGCATTTCCCTACCGGGAGTACTCGGAGGTCTTCTTCGGGCCGGAGTACAAGGTGCTGCGCGGCGGGTCGTTCGGCACCGACCGGTCGGCCTGCCGGGGCACGTTCCGCAACTGGGACTATCCGATCCGGCGGCAGATCTTCAGCGGGTTCCGCTGTGCGCGGGACGCCTGATGTGCCGGCATCTGGCCTATCTCGGGCCGCCCGTCCCGCTGTCGCGCCTGCTGTTCGAGCCGTCTCATTCGCTCAGCCACCAGTCGTGGGCGCCGCGGGACATGCGCGGCGGCGGCACGATCAACGCCGACGGGTTCGGGGTCGGGTGGTACACACCGTCGGGGCCGGTCCGTTACCGGCGCGATATGCCGATGTGGAGTGATTCATCGCTTCCCGGGCTGGCCGGCTCGATCTCCTCGGGGGCCGTGCTGGCCGCCGTCCGCAGCGCGACCGCCGGCATGCCGGTGGTGGAGACCGCGGCGGCGCCGTTCGGCGAGGGGCCCTGGCTGTTCAGCCACAACGGGGTCGTCGCCGGGTGGCCCGCGTCGGTCGCCAAGCTCGCCGGAACACTGCCGCCCGCCGACTTGTTGACGATCGACGCGCCGACCGATGCGGCGCTGCTGTGGGTCCTGGTCCGCGATCGGCTGCGGGACGGCGCCTCGCTCTCCGGGGCGCTGGCCGCGGTGGTGGCCGAGGTGTCGCGGGCCGCGCCGGGCTCCCGGCTCAACCTGCTGCTCACCGACGGCGTGGCGCTCGCCGCCACCGCGGTCGGCCACTCCTTGTCGTACATTTCCGATTTTTCGTTTATAACGGTCGCCAGTGAGCCGCTGGACGACCGCCCCGCCTGGCGTCCGGTCCCCGACGGGACCCTGCTGACCGCCACGGCCACCGATCTCACGCTGACGCCTTGGGGAGAAGCATGAACGAGCCCGCGCTCGAAGTGCACATGGACGCCGACGACCTGGACCGCACGCTGCGGGCCGACGTGATCGCCGGCCTCACCGCCGACCGGAAATGGCTGCCGCCCAAGTGGTTCTACGACGCCCGGGGCAGCGAGCTGTTCGAGAAGATCACCGAGCTCGACGAGTACTACCCGACCCGCGCCGAGCGGCAGATCCTCGCCGGGCACGCGCCGGACATCGCCCGGCACACCCGGGCCCGGGCCCTGCTCGAGCTGGGCGCCGGCTACTCGACCAAGACCCGGCTGCTGCTCGACGCCCTCACCGCGCAGGGCACGCTGGAGACGTTCGTCCCGATGGACGTCTCCCCGTCGGCCCTGTCCGAGGCGGCCACGCTGATCAGCGCCGACTACCCGGCGCTGCGGGTGCACAACATCGTCGGCGACTTCGCCCGGCACCTGAAGCACCTGCCCGGCGGCGGCGACCGGCTGATCGCCTTCCTCGGCGGGACGATCGGCAACCTGGTGCCCGAGGAGCGCGCCGAGTTCCTGGCCGACGTGCGCTCGGTCCTCGAGCCGGGCGAGCACCTGCTGCTCGGCACCGACCTGGTTAAGAGCCCGCGGGTGGTGGTGCCGGCCTACGACGACGCGGCCGGGGTGACCGCCGAGTTCAACCGGAACGTGCTGCGGGTGATCAACAACAGCCTGGCGGCGGATTTCGACCCGGACGGGTTCGCGCACGTCGCGCTCTGGGACCCGGAGCGGGAATGGATCGAGATGCGACTGCGGGCGCGCTGGCCGATGCGGGTGACGATTCCCGGGGTGGGTCTCGTGGTCGACTTCGCGGCCGGCGAGGAGGTGCGCACCGAGGTGTCGGCCAAGTTCCGCCGGGAGGGGGTCGAGGAGGAGCTCGCCGAGGCCGGCTTCGCACTCGATCATTGGTGGACGGATCGGGACGGGCTGTTCGCGGTTTCGCTCGCTCGGGCGGTCTGACCCATCCGATCGCTCCGTCGCTCCGAATGCCGGGTGGTATGACAACTACTGGCACATAGGGGGACCCATGGCGGAGAGCGGCACCAGCCGCCGGCCCGAGCATCTGTCGGCCGTGCCGGATCCCGATCCCGGCCCGGCCGACCTGCTGCGGGCCGTGGCGGGCGGCGACGAGAAGGCGTTCGCCCGCCTCTACGACCTGGTCGCGCCGCGCGTCTACGGCCTGATCCGGCGGGTGCTGCGCGATCCCGCCCAGGCCGAGGAGGTCGCCCAGGAGGTGCTGGTCGAGGTGTGGCGCACGGCCGCCCGCTTCGATCCGGCGCGCGGCTCGGCGACCGCCTGGATCTGCACGATCGCCCATCGCCGCGCGGTCGATCGGGTGCGATCGGAACAGGCCGCCGCCGATCGGCTGAGCTACGTCGGCCGCGCCCAGGTCGAGGTGCCCTACGACGCCGTCGCCGACGAGGTGTCCGGCCGGCTCGAACGCCAGCAGGTGCGCCGCTGCCTGCACGACCTGACCGAGTTGCAGCGGCAGGCGGTGACGCTCGCGTACTACCAGGGCCACACCTATCCCCAGGTCGCCGAGTTGCTCGGCGCTCCCCTCCCCACGGTGAAGACACGAATGCGCGACGGTTTGATCCGCCTACGTGACTGCTTGGGATCGGGGGTGACCGCATGACCGCGTCGGTGCATTCCCTGATCGGTCCGTACGCGCTGGACGCGGTGGACGATCTCGAGCGGGCCGCCTTCGACCGGCACCTGAGCGAATGTGGCGCCTGCCGGGCGGAGGTGGACGAACTGCGCGAGGCCGCCGCCCGGCTCGCCGACGGCGCCTGGTCGGTCCCGCCGCCCGCGCTGCGCGAGAACGTGCTCGCCGCGATCGGATCGGTTCGCCAGATCGCTCCGGCCTCCCCGGCCCCGGTTCGCGCCCCGCGCCGTCTCCGCCTGGTGACGGCCGCGGCCGCCGTCGTGGTCGCGGCGGCCGGCGCGGCAACGGCCGTCTATGCCATTCAAGACCATCGCGTACGCGTCGAGCAGTCCCGCACCGAAGCGGTCCGCGCCCTGCTCGCCGCGCCTGACCTGGTGCTCAAGGAAGGAACCGTGGCCGGCGGTGGACGGGTCACGGTCGCCACCTCGAAGCTGCGCGACGCCGGCGTGATCATGCTGGCCGCCGACGCCGCGCCGACCGGCGGCCGGGTCTTCGAGCTATGGACGATCCGCTCCTCGGGGCCGGTCAGCGTGGGGACGCTCGCCCCTGGCCAGACCGTCGCGGTCCAGGTCGTGAACGGCATGGAACAGGCCTCCGGCGTGGGCGTCTCGGTCGAGCCGCCGGGTGGTTCGAAGACCCCGACGACCCCGCTAGCGGCCTCGGTACCGCTCTGACCGGGTGTCTCGCGGGACACACTCGGCACCGAAATATCGGGCCTGGCGGATCGGTTGAACAGGCCGATCCGCCAGGAGGTAGAGCCATGAAGACCGGAATCCACCCCGACTACAACTACGTCGTCTACCGCGACCGCAACGCGGACTACGCGTTCCTGACCCGCTCGACGGAGCGTAGCGAGAAGACCGTCGAGTGGACCGACGGGAAGACCTACCCGGTCGTGGACGTGCAGATCTC
This sequence comes from Actinoplanes subtropicus, assembly GCF_000721705.1. Classification (GTDB taxonomy): domain Bacteria; phylum Actinomycetota; class Actinomycetes; order Mycobacteriales; family Micromonosporaceae; genus Actinoplanes; species Actinoplanes subtropicus. Next base: position 23,535 of record NZ_JOJL01000022.1, on the reverse strand, counting down.
GGACGCGAGCCACCCGTTCTGGACGGGCCGCACGCGGGTGCTGGACACCGCGGGCCGGATCGAGAAGTTCCGCGCGAAGTACGCCAAGTTCGCCAAGTAGTCGTCAAGAACGGCCGCTCTCCGCGGGGAGAGCGGCCCTTCTTCTATGCGGTCAACACCCGGACCGGCGCCCCGGCGCGCCAGGCCGCGATGTCCTCGACGACCTGCGCGTACCAGGCCCGGTAGGTGGCGTCGGTGACGTAGCCGAGATGCGGCAGCAGCACGGTGTTCGGCGCCCCGCGCAGCGGGTTCCCGGCGGGCAGCGGCTCGACGTCGTACACGTCCAGGCCCGCGCCCGCGATCGAACCGGCGGTCAGCGCGGTGACCAGGGCGCTCTCGTCGACGATCGGGCCGCGCGAGGTGTTGACCAGAATCGCGCTCGGTTTCATCGCCGCCAGTTCGGCCGCGCCGACCGTGCCGATCGTCCGCTCGCTCAGTTTCAAGTGGACGGTGAGCACGTCGCTCGTTTCGAACAGCTCGTTTCTGCTCACCAGCGTCGCGCCGGCCGCCTCGGCCCGCTCGGCGGTGAGGTGCTGGCTCCAGGCGATCACCCGCATGCCGAAGGCCACGCCGATCCGCGCCACCTGCGTGCCGAGCCGGCCGAGACCGAGCACGCCCAGGGTGGTCCCGGCCAGATCGGTTCCGATCGTGGTCTGCCAGCGGCCCTCGCGCAGCGCCCGGTCCTCGGCGACCACCCGGCGCCGGCAGGCCAGGATCAGCGCCCAGGTCAGCTCGGCCGTGTTCGTCGCGGAGCCGGCCGCGTCGGTGCCGCAGACGGTCACGCCGTGCGCCGCGGCCGAGGCCAGGTCGATCGAGGCGTTCTTCATGCCGGTGGTGACCAGCAGCCGCAGGTCGGGCGCCATGGCGAACAGGTCGGAGCGGAACGGCGTACGCTCGCGCATCGCCACCGCGACCTCGGCGCCGCGTAGCGCCCAGGCCAGCTCGTCCAGGTCGGCGACGTGCTCGTGCAGCACCTCGACCTCGGCGTCCGGCAGCGTGTCGAACGGGCCGTAGGCGCGGGCCACCCGCTGGTAGTCGTCCAGCACGACGATCTTCATGCGGTCACCGTACGCGGCCGGCCGCCGGGGTGCCGGGCCCGGCTTCCCTCGCCCGGGCACGGCTTCCTTCGCGCGGGTCAGGCTTCCGTCGCCCGGGTCAGGCTTCCTTCGCGCGGGTCAGGCCGAGCACTCCGGAGCGCCGTAGTGCCCGGTCGCCGTCGTCGTGCTGAGCACCTTGCCGTCGACCGTGATCGAGCAGGTGACCGGCCCGGTTCCGCCCTGCTTGCGCTGGGCGATCAGCACGAACGCGTGCCGGTCCCCGGTCACGTGGAAGGTCACCCGCCAGGGCAGGCCGATCCCGCCGCGAGTGATGATGTCGCCGTCCTGATCGGTGTACTGGACGCTGCCGATGTCGCCGCTCCCGGCGGTCACCAGGTAGACCACCGCGTGGGTGGCCGGCGCCGGGCTCGCCGAGACGGCCGGTGCGGGGACGGCCGGCGCCGCGGGCGTCGGTGTGGGCCTGGGCGTGGGCCGGTGTTCCGATCGCAGCCCGAAACCGAACCCGGCGGCGATGACGATCGCGGCGATCAGGCCCTGCAGCCACCAGCGGGTCCGGGCCCGCGCCGGCCAATCCTCGGGCACGGGCGGCGTCGGTGGCCAGGCGGCGCCACCCTCCCAGGGGGCGTCGGGCCACGGATCGGACGGCGGGACCAGGCCGTCCTGGTCGAGCTTCGTCACACCCTCACGGTAGGTGTCCGCGGCAACACTCGCACCGGCCGATCAGACCGATCCGATGCGCTCACGCCGACTCGCGGACCAGGAGCCTGGTCTCCAGCACGGCCGGCTCGGGTCGCTCGCCGCTCAGCAACCGGCGCGCCTGGGCGACCGCCAGCTCGCCCATCCGGCGCTTGTCCAGGTAGACCGTGGTCAGCGACGGGTCGAGCAGCTCGCCGAGGGTGAGCCCGTCGTAGCCGGCCAGCGCCACGTCGCCCGGCACCGCCCGGCCGAGCCGCCGCGCGGCCCGATGCGCGCCCACCGCCACGAGGTCGTTGAAGCAGAAGACCGCGGTCACCTCCGGGTGCGCCGCCGAGAGCCGGGCGAACCCGTCCTCGCCCCCGGCCACCGACTGCTCGACGTCGACGACCGCGGCCGGCGCAAGACCGAGCTCGGCCGCCTCGGCCAGGAACACCGTCCGCCGCGCGGCGTCGTTGGCGCCCGGGCAGTCGATCATGCCGAGCCGCCGGTGCCCCCGGCCGGCGAGGTGCCGCACCAGGGCCCGCACGCCGCCCACGACGTCGATCTCCACCGCGCCGAACGCCGGATTCCGCGGGCGCTGGTTCATCAGGACCAGCGGCACCCCCTCGATCGCGTCGGCGATCACCGTCTCGGGCGTGAAGAGATAGCAGACCAGCGCGTCCACCTGCCCGGACAGCGCCCGGAGCAGCCCCGGCTCCCGCGTCACGTCGTCCTGGCCGCTGCTGACCAGCACCTGCCACCCGGCCTGCCCGGCGGCGTCGATCACTCCCGCGATCAGCTCGGGGAAGAACGGGTTCACCACGTCCGGCACGATCAGCCCGAGCGTGGTCGTGCCCGGCCGCACCAGCCCCCGGGCGAACCGCGACGGCCGGTAGTGCAGCTGCCGGGCGGCGTCGAGCACCCGGCGGCGGGTCTCCGGGTCGATCTCGCCCTTGTCGTTGATCGCCCGCGACACGGTCTGGTGCGAAACGCCCGCCAGCCGCGCCACATCCCGCAGGGTGGGCCGTTTGTCCTGTCTCTCGTCCACGATCACCGCATCGTAATCCCGCTTGACCCCCTCCCTTCGGCGGCGCACACTTCCGTTAACGGTCACGTGACCGTTAACGGACTACCCGGAGGGAGAAGATCATGGATTTCGCCGCACTCGTCTTCAGCGTCGAGGCGAGCCGCCACGACAGCCGGTCCGCCCTGCCCGGCGCCGCGGTCCAGCCCTGCCCGACCTGGGGTGAGCGCCTCTGGGCGGCCGTGCGCGAAGCATTCTCACGCGCACCGGCGCCGGCCGCGGACCGCTCTCCGGGCGCCTCGACGGACCACCGTTGCGCTCGCCCCACGGTGGTCCGGCCGCGCGGAGCGGCGGTTGGCGGCCGACGACGGTGATGATCGATCGCGCGGAGTTTTGGTCCTCCGCGTCCGGGTAACGGGCGAGGTGGAGGTGACGTGATGAAGTTCGTGGTCAAGAAGACCAGCAACGGCGAGTTCCGCTTCAACATGGTGGCCACCAACGGCCAGGTCGTGGCGACGAGCGAGTCCTACAAGCAGAAGGCCTCGGCGCTGAACACGATCTCGTCGATCCAGAAGAACGCCGGCGGCGCGACGATCGACGATCAGAGCGCCTGATCCCCCGGGTTCCCGGTCGTTCCCGGGCGGCCCGGATCGATCCGGGCCGCCCGGGGCCCGGTCAGCGCAGGCCGGCGGCCATCTCCATCAAGTGACCGAGAACGGCCTCGCCGGCCGTCCGCAGGCCGTCGTGCTGGTGTTCGTTCGTGACCCAGGTGCGCACGTTGCCGACCGCCGCCGCGGTCTCGAGCGAGAGGCCGGCGTCGACGTACATGTCGTCGAAGTAGACGGCGGCGACCACCGGCACCTCGTTCGCGGCCAGCCGGGCCGGGTCGACGAGCGGCGGCCAGTCGTCCGCCGAGGCCAGGATCTCGGCCGCGCCGGCGAACGGGCGGAGGGCGGCGATCTGCTCGAACATCCAGGGGTACATCATCTCGCCGGTGAACAGCAGCGGATCGGCGTCCGCGGCGAACGCCGGATGGTTCTCCAGGGCGCGCGACGCGGCCCAATCGGTCGGGCCGCTCCCCGGCCGGCCGTAGCAGTACTCCTGGAGCGCGAACAGCGGCTGGTCGATGAAGCCGGTCTGGGCCATCACGTCGTACCGGAAGGTGTCGGACAACTGCTCGCCGTGCCACGCCTCGTCGAGCAGCCAGCGCACGTGGGCGTACCCGTAACTCATCCCGAAGCCGTTGCCGAGCACGCGCAGCCGCTCGACCGTGAGCCGGTCGCCGTCCGGCAGGCGCACGTCCTCGGCCGCCAGGTGATCGGCGATCCGGCGGACCGCGGCGGCGGCGCCCGGGTACCAGCGGTAGAACTCGGCGTTCTTGGCCGCCACCCGGGGGTAGGTCCGGGCGTACACCTGATCGGCTGTCGCGGTCAGTCCCGGCAGCCCGCCGGTGATGTAGCAGGTGCGCAACCCGCGCGGAGCCGTCGACAGATAGCTCATCGTCACGAATCCGCCGTAGCTCTGCCCGAGCGTGTCCCACTTGTTGCCGCCGGCCACCCGCTCGCGCAGGATCTCGGCGTCGGCGACGATGCTGTCCGCGCGGAACAGCCGCAGATAGCCGGCCAGTTCCCCGGCGGACCGATCGCCGGCCGTGCGCGCGGTGATCGGCGTGCTCCGGCCGGTCCCCCGCTGGTCGAGCAGCAACACCCGGTGGGTCCGCACGGCGTACGCGATCCAGCTCTCGGCGCGCACCGGCCGGGGCGACTTCCCGCCCGGTCCGCCCTGCAGGAAGAGCAGCCAGGGCAGGTCGTCGCCGTCCCGATCAGCGGCGACCACCTCCCGGGCGAAGACCTCGATCGTGCCCTCGTCCGGTCGTTCGTGGTCGAGCGGCACGGTGACGGTGTGATCGGTGAAGCGCAGTCCCGGGTGAGCGATCATGCACCCAATCTAGGACCGTTCGGTCTTGAAGCGGACGTCGACGGCGTTCGGCTTGACCAGCGCCAGCAGGATCGGGCACCGCTCGGTCCACGCGGCGTAGAGCTCCTGCAACCGCTCCTCCGGCTCCGGCGAGACCACCGCGACCTCGATCGCGAGGTCGCCGAGGTCGGGCATGGCGCCGGGCATGCCGAGCAGCCCGCGCGCGTCGGTGGTGCAGCTCGCGGTCGCCCGGATGTCGTCGATCCGCAGACCGAGCTGCGGGCCGAGGGTGTCGCGCAGGAACACCGCCGCGCACCCGGCGAGGGCGCCGAGCAGGTACGCGCTCGGGCTGGGCGCGAGGTTGCCCCCGCCGACGGCCGGCGCGAGGTCGGATTCCCAGTTGAACGGTCCCGAGGAGAGCCGGGCCCGGCCGTTGGTGAGAGTGGCGGTGACGGCCGGCGCGGCGCGGCCGGCGTCCGGGGCGGCGGTGAACTTGGCGATGCTGGCTTCGATCAGGTCGGTTGTCATGACCCGACGGTATGGGCGGACGCGATCGGTCCGGATCGGTGCTGACACGCAACCGCGCGGGCCGGCGGTGGCGGCGAACACGCAGTCAGGCCAGGCCGCGGCGAGCCAGCCCGGCGACCGCGGCGGCGCGCCCGGCCCGCCCGCTGACCCCGAGCTTCAGGTACGCGTTGGACAGGTGCCGCTCGACCGTCCGGACGCTGAGCACGAGGGAGGAAGCGATTGCGCCGTTGTCCATCCCGGCCGCCGCGAGCCGCAGGATCTCCAGCTCCCGGGTGGTGAGGTCGTCGAGCGAGCCGTCATCGGCGCGGGCCGGCGAGTCGGCGGCGAGGAACTCCCCCACTTCCCGGACGAACACCGGCCACGCCGGATCGTCCGCGAGCAGGATGTGGTTGTCGCTCGCCAGCGGCACGAACGAGGCCCCGGGGATCGTCGAGGCCATCATCCGGCCCTCGGCGAAGCGGACCGACTGGTCGCCGAGCGCGTGCAGCACCAGCGTCGGCACCCCGACCCGCGGCAGCAGATCGGTCACGTCCTCCCGCTGCCTGGCAACCCGGAAGCGGTACGCGTTCTCGGTCGACGTCGACATCCGCTGCAGCGCGTCCACCCACTGCATCTGCGCCTCGGTCGCCCCCGGGATGAGCAGGTTGGTGAACACCCGGCGGAACGTCGACTCCGGCCGCGCCCAGCCGACCTTGATCAGGCTCGCGAACGCGGTGAACATCTCGTCGTCCTCGGGCCCGCGCCGCCGGGCCGCGTACGCGCCGAACAGGATCAGCCGGGTGAGCCGCTCCGGGTGGGCCACCGCGTACGAGACGCCCACGGTCCCGCCCTGGGACATGCCGAGCAGCGCGAACCGGTCGAGCCCGGCCGACTCGGCGACCGCAGCGAGGTCGCCGACCCGCGCCTCGAGCGAGAAGTCCTCGACCGCCCAGTCGGAGAGCCCGTGCCCACGCTCGTCGTACCGGATGACGGTGGCGACCCGGCCCAGCGCCTCGAGGAAGTGCCGCCAGACCGGGCTCTGCCAGTCGTGCTGGAGGTGGGACAGCCAGCAGGAGTTGATCAGCAGGGGCGGACCGGCGCCGTGCACGGCATACGCGATCCGCACCCCGTCCGGCGAACGGCAGAACCGCACCTCCTGGGCCATGCCCGCATCGTAGGCCCGGGTACGGCGCGCTCACCACGACCGAAAAGGCTGGTCCTGACACTCTCGTACGGCGAAAACGGTTTTATGATCCGGCCACGAGCCGGGTGATCAGGTCGCAGGTGGTGAGCACCACGGGCTTGAGTTCGCGCACGATCCGCTGCGCCGACCAGTCCCGGGCCTGCACTGCGAGGTTGACGCCGGCGATCAACCGGCCGTCCGGCCCGATGATCGGCCCGGCCACCGACCGCAATCCGTACGCGAGCTCCTCGTCCTGCACCGCCCACCCCTGCTCGCGGATGCGGGCCAGTTCCTCCCGCAGCTCATCGAGCGACACCTTGGCGTTGGGCCCGTGCTGCGCCGGGAACGACGCCTCGGTGATCTGCTTGGCGAGCACCTCGGGTTCGAGGTCGGCGAGCAGCAGCTTCCCGATCGACGTGTGCACGGCCGGCAGCGTCGAGCCCACCTGGATGTTGGCCGTGACCAGGTCGGAGTTGCGCAGCCGGACCAGGTAGAGCACCCGGTCGCCGGTCAGCACCGCGAGGTTCACCGTCTCGCCGGTCTGCGCCGCCAGCTGCTGCAGGCGGGGGGTGGCCAGCTCCACCAGGTCGAGACTGCGCAGCGCCGCGCCGCCCAGCGTCAGCACGCGTACGCCCGGCCGGTAATCCCCGCCCGGCAGGTGATCGAGGTAGCCCTCCGAGGTGAGCGTCTGCACCACCCGGTAGGCGGTCGGCATCGGCAGCCCGGCCGCCTCGGCGAGGTCGGTGACCCGCCAGGTGGGCCGCTGCTCGGTGAAGAGACTGAGCAGCCGGAGCCCCTTGGCCAGGGCTTCGACCCGATATTCCGGCTTCGCGTCCGCCATCGTGCTCCCCGCGACGAAGGTTGAGAACCCTGAGCCTAAGGCCCGGCGCAAGCGCAGCCTGGACAGGCCCGACCCCGCCGTCTACGGTACTGGATAGTCGCTTTCGTGATGCGAGAACAGAGGTTGCCCCATGGTGGATTGGCTAGCGCTCACGGGTAGGCCGGCCCTGGTGGCCGGCGCCGGCGGACTCGGCGGCGCGAGCGCGGTGAGCCTCGCCGCGCAGGGCGCCCGGGTCGCGCTGGCCGACCTCGACGAGGGCAAGCTGGACGCGATCGCCCGGCAGGCCAAGGAGGCCGGCGCAAGCATCGAGACGATCCCCGGCGACCTGCGCGATCCCCGGCGCTGCCGGCAGGTGGTCGACGAGGCCGCCGCGCGGATCGGCGTGCCGCAGGTGTTCCTGCACGCCGTCGGGCGCAACGTCCGCCGCCCGGTCCTCGAGCTCACCGACGCCGACTGGCAGCAGCTGATGGAGCTCAATCTCTCCACCGCCTACTGGCTGGGCCAGCACGTGGGCCGGCTGATGGTCGGCGCCGGCTACGGCCGGATGATCTTCGTGTCGTCGGTGTCCGGCCTCCTCGCGCACGCCGACCACGCGCCCTACGCCGCGACCAAGGGCGGTCTCAATCAGCTCGTACGCGTGATGGCCCGGGAGTGGGCGGCGCGCGGCGTGACGGTCAACGCGGTCGCGCCCGGCTACATCGAGACCGATCTGACCAAGGACCACCTCGACAGGAACGGCAACCGCGCCGCCCTGGAACGGCTCGTCCCGGCCCAGCGCCTCGGCGTCCCGGAGGAGGTGGCCGACGCGGTCACCTTCCTCGCCTCCGATCGGGCCGGCTTCATCACCGGCCAAGTCCTCTACGTCGACGGCGGGCGCGTGCTCGTCTGAAAGGAACTCTCGTGGCTCTGCATCCCGTTCCCATCCCCCGCCGCTTCGAGGGCCGCTCGGTCGTCGTCACCGGGGGCGGCACCGGCTTCGGCGCCGAGATCGCCGTCCGCGCCGCGCAGGAGGGCGCCCGCGTCGTCGGCGTGCACTACCGATCCTCGAAGGCCGGCGCCGAGCAGACCGCCGACCGGGTCCGCGCGGCCGGCGCCGAGCCGGTCCTGCTGCAGGCCGACATCGCCGACTGGGCCCAGGTCAAGGCGCTCGCCGACGAGGCGTTCCGGCAGCTCGCCGGCGTCGACGTGGTGATCAACAACGTCGGCGACGTGGCCCGCGAGCAGATGTCCTGGCGGGACATCACCGAGGAGTCGGTCGACCACGTGCTGGCGGTCGACATCAAGGGCACGATGGCCTGCGTCCACGAGTTCGGCGCCCGGATGCTCGACCAGGGCCACGGCGCGATAGTCAATATCGGATCGACCGTGATCGTCCGGGGCAGCGCCCGCGCCCCGCAGTACGCGGCGGCCAAATACGGCCTGCTCGGCCTCACCAAGTCGTACGCGCACGCGTTCGCCCCGGTCGTGCGGGTCAACGTGTTCGCGCCCGGCTTCATCGAGACCGAGGCGACGCTGGGCCGCAAGGACTGGCGCGAGGGCCGCGGCGACCAGTTGCGCGGGATGACCCCGATGGGCCGCATCCCGGGCCCCGCCGAACTGGCCGGCACCGCCCTGTTCCTGGCCACCGACGACGCGTTCCACATGACCGGCGGCTACCTGGTCGCCGACGGCGGATACAACATGGTCGGCGCCTGATGAACGGCCACGCCGCCGGATCGCCACCGGCGGAGGGCGCGTCGCGGCCGGCGGCCGGTCGACGATCGGAGGCGGGCGGCGAGCAGCCGGCGGCGAGCGACCGGCCGCCGAAGCGGGACGGCTCGATTCACCCCGCGGATGTCTCGCTTGCCGAGGCGCGCGTGCTCGTGCGCCGGGCGGTGGACAAGGCCGAGCAACTGGGCCTGCGCGGCGCGATCGCCGTGGTCGGCGCGAGCGGCGCGCTGGTCACGGCGTCCCGGCTCGACCACGGCGGTGCGGGCGGCATGGCCCGGGCCCGCTCCAAGGCCTGGATCCCGGCGACCCAGCAGATCCCGAGCGCCGAGCACCTGCACCGGATGACCACCCTGCCCGCCCCGATCAGTCAGGGCTTCGTGACCGCCTCGCCGGAGGCGCTCTTCCCCGGCGCGGGCGGCCTGCCGATCCGCGACGGCGAGGTGGTCGTCGGCGGCATCTCCGCGTCCGGCGCCACGGTAAGCCCTTTCCTGCCCGCCGGGGTGCCGCCCGAGGTCGTCTCCGCCGACGGTGAGCCGGCCAACCCCGAAGACCTCCTGATCGCGTACGCGTTGGGCACGCCCTACGCCGGACAGCACGGCGACGACCGCACCCGCTGGCTGGCCCGCTTCGGCGATCTGACCGTCGCGCCGGAAGACAGTCTCGGCATGCGACCGGCCCCGCCCGCCACGGGGCAGGCCGAGCTGGACTGGGCCGTGGCGCTGTGCGATCGGGTGCTCGCCGCCGCCGAGAGCAGTGGATTGCGGGTGAGCGTGGCCGTCGTCGACCGCGGCGGCGACCCGATCCAGCAGGACCGGATGGACCACGCGGTAGCCGGCGGCGTCGACGTCGCGCTGGCCACGGCGAGCGCGGCCGCCCGCTTCGGCGTCCCGAGCGAACAGCTCGCCGACTTGTATCCGGCCGCCCAGCTCGCCGCGCTGCATCCGGCCCCGCTGCTGGCGGCCGCGGGCGGCCTGCCGATCGTCGTCGACGGCGACGTGGTCGCCGGCCTCGGCGTCGGTGGCGCCCACCCGGCAACTTGCGCGGCCCTCGCCCGCGCGGCCCTGGCCCACGCGGCGCCCGAGCAACCGGCCATCGCCCACGCGGCACCCGAGCAACCGGCCATCGCCCACGCGGCGCCCGAGCAACCAGCCATCGCCCACGCGGCACCCGAGCAACCAGCCATCGCCCACGCGGCCGATGCGGGCGCGTCATGACCGGCGCGGTGCGCGTCGCGGTCCTCGGGTGCGGCGCGATCGGCAGCCTCTACGCGGCCTACCTGACCCGAGCACCGGACGTCGAAGTCTGGGCGGTCGATCCCTGGGCCGAGCACATGAGGGCGATCCGCGACGACGGCCTGAGGGTGACCGGGCCGGCTGGCTTCGTCGCTGCGGTGCACGCGCTGACCGACGCCGCCGACCTGCCGGCCTGCGACTTCGGCATCGTGGCGACCAAGGCGCGGCACACCCGGGAAGCGGTCGAAAACGCTCACCGGGCGCTCTCGGACGCCGGCGTGGTGAGCGTGCAGAACGGCATCGGCAACGAGGAAACGATCGCCGAGGTGATCCCCCGGGTCATCCGCGGGACGATCGTCACCGCCGGAGCGGTCACCGCGCCCGGCACGGTCCGCCACGACGCCCCCGGCGACACGTGGATCGGCCCGTTCGAGCCGAGCCCGGCGCGACCGGATCAGATCGCCCTGCTGGCCCGGCTACTCAACGCGGGCGGCCTGACCACCCACGCGGTCGCCGACGCGCGTGGCCCGCAGTGGACGAAAGTCGTGTTCAACGCGGCCACCAGCCCGCTCTCGGCGCTCACCGGGCTCACCGTGGGCGCGGTGTGCACCGATCCGGGCCTGCGCCGGGAGGTCGAGCGCCTGATCGAGGAGGCGGAGACCGTGTGCGACCGGGCCGGGATCGCGCTCACCCGCGATCCGCGTGAGGCGGTCGACGAGGCCGTCCGGGAGGCGTACGCCCACCAACCCTCGATGCTGCAGGACGTGCTCGCCCGCCGGACCACCGAGATAGCCGTGCTCAACGGCGGCATCGCCGCCGAGGGCCGCCGTCACGGCGTGCCGACGCCCGCCCACGACGCGATGGTCGCGCTGGTGAGCGGGCTGGAAACTTCCTGGCCGGGGCGTTGACGTCACAGGTTGGAAATGGTCCGGCCAAGCCATGGACATCGTGCAGCAGCTCACTTATGTTTCTCCCATCTCCAAGAAAATCGCTTTCACGATGTGAAAGTTGGCCCTGAAGGAGTCCGACAGTGAACGTGCTCCGCACCGCCTTGGCCGCCGCCCTAGCCACCCCGCTCCTGCTCACCGCCGCCTGTGGCGGCTCGTCGAGCGGCGGCTCCTCGGCCTCCGGCGCCGCCGGCGACAAGCAGCTCCCCAAGACCCTGGTCTTCTCCCCGCTCTCGCTCGCGCCGCCGGCCCTCAAGGGCCTCGCCGAGGGCGTGCAGGGGTACGCCAAGTCGAAGGGCTGGGACGTCATCGTCCAGGACCCCAACTTCGACGCCACGAAGCAGAGCCAGCAGCTCAACGAGGTGATCAGCGCGGGCCGGGTGGGCGCCGCCTGGATCCTCGCGAACGCGCCCAAGTCGATGGGCCCGCTGCTCAAGACGGCCCAGTCCAAGGGGGTGCCGGTCCTCGTCAACGGCCAGCCCGCCGAGTACGGCTTCACCGGGCCGCAGCCGGGCATCACGTTCGACTACATCGACTACCCGGCCGGCGGCAAGGAGCTCGGCTCCCAGCTCGGCAAATGCCTCACCGAGAAGGCGGGCGGCACCGGCAAGGTGCTCTACACCACCAGCCAGGAGGGCTCGGCCGGCAAGGAGGCCTTCGACACGGCCGCCCTGGCCGCGCTGAAGGCCGCCGCCCCCGGCGTCACCGTCGTGCAGAACCTGCCGGTCGTCGACCGCGCCAAGGGCCAGACCGACATCGGCAACGTGCTGCAGGGCAGCCCCGACCTCGTCGGCGTCATGTCCGCCAACGACGAGGGCTCGCTCGGCGCGCTGGGCGCGGCCGGCGCCGCCGGCAAGAAGCTCGCCTGCATCACCGACTTCGGCGGCAACGACGAGGTTCTCAAGGACGTCAAGGACGGCAAGATGTACGCCTCGGTGGCGCTCCAGTTCAACGACGACATGACGCAGTCGTTCGACACCCTGGTCAAGATGCAGGCCGATCCGAAGGCCAACGGTGAGATCCTGATCGTGCCGCAGAAGACCACGACGGCCGGAAGCTGAGGAGACCGTGGCCGTGACCATCGCACCCGCGCGCACCGCCGGCGCCGAGCGGGACAAGGATCCGGCGGTCATCCGCTCGCTGATCTTCGTCCGGGACCGCGGCATCTTCGTCCTCTGGGCGTTGCTGCTGATCGCCTTCAGCATCTGGGCCAGCCCGTACTTCGCCAGCGTCGACAACGCGTTGCTGATCGCGAACGCGGCGGCGCTCACCGCGATCTTCGCGGCCGGGGTGGCGGTCGGCATCATCTGCGGCGCGCTGGATCTCTCGATCCCGGGCACCGCGGCGCTGGCGAGCTGCGTCTGCGGCTGGCTGATCACGCACGGCACGCCGACCTGGGTGTCGATCGTCGCGGCGCTGGTCCTGGGTGCGCTGGTCGGGGCGGTCAACGGCCTGATCACCTTGCGCGGCTTCAACCCGATCGTGGTCACGATCGGCACGCTGTCGGTGATGACCGGGCTCGCGTCGGTCATCGTCGGCGGCTACACCGTCCCGGGGCTGGATTCGCTCACCTTCATGGGCACCCAGCGCTACCTGGGCGTCCCGGCGCCGGTCTGGATCACCGCGGTGCTGTTCGTGGCCATCACGGTCTTCCTGACCCGCACCCGCGACGGCATCCGGATGATGGCGGTCGGCGGCAACCCGGAGGCGGTCCGCCGGTCCGGCATCCACGCCGACCGGTACAAGGTGGTGGGCTTCGTGATCAGCGGGTTCTGCGCCGCGCTCGGCGGGCTGGTGACCACGGCGCTGGTCACCGAGGCAAACCCGGCCGCGAACGCAAGCATCATCTTCAACGCGCTGACCGCGGTCGCGCTGGCCGGCGTCTCGCTCGCCGGCGGCCGCGGGTCGCTGCCGCGGGTGCTGGTCGGCGCGCTCATCCTCGGCACCATCTCGAACGCGCTGACCATCAAGGGCATCCAGCCGTACTGGGGCACCGCGGTGACCGGCGTGCTGCTGCTCGGCTCGCTCGCCATCGAGAAGTGGGTGTCCACGACCGTTTCCCGTCGCCTGGTGCAGTCCGCCCACGCGTCCGTCCACACCGGAACGAGGTGACCAGCCAATGACCGGGAACAGCGGCACGGCCGCGCAGGGGCCCGGGTTCTCCGCGCCGTCCGTAGGACCGGGCGCCGGTAGCAGCACAGCCCTCGAACTGCGTGGCATCGACATGCATTACGGCTATGTGCGGGCGCTGGACCAGATCGACATCGAGGTACGCCAAGGCGAGGTGCTCGGCCTGCTCGGCGACAACGGCGCCGGCAAGTCGACGCTGCTCAAGGTGATGTCCGGGGCGCACCAGCCGACCTCCGGCGAGATCCGGGTACACGGCGAGACGTCGGCGTTCGCCTCCCCCGCCGACTCGACGCACGCCGGCATCCAGATGGTCTACCAGGATCTGGCGCTGGTCGACGCGCAGGACATCGCCACCAACCTCAGCCTCGGCCGGGAGATCCTGCGGAAGGGGCCGCTCGGCTGGCTCGGTTTCGTCGACCACAAGGCGCAGCGCCGCCGCTCCACCGACGAGTTGGAGAAGCTGGGCGTCCGCACGGCGGCGATGACCCGCCCGGTGGAGATGCTCTCCGGCGGCCAGCGGCAGGTGGTCGCGCTCGCCCGCGGCGCCACCCGGGTCTCCGGTTTGCCCGGCGACGACGAGAAGCGCGGCATCCTGCTGCTCGACGAGCCGACCGCGGCGCTCGGCTACGAGCAGACCCAGCAGGTGCAGTCGCTGATCCGCCGGCTCGCCGATCGGGGCGTGGCGTGCGTTCTGGTCACCCACAACCTGCCGCTGGCGGTGGCCGTCTGCGATCGGATCGCGGTGCTCAACCGGGGCCGGAAGGTCGCCGACGTGCCGGTCGCCGACACCGACAACGACCAGTTGGTCGGCTGGATCACTGGGGCCCGCCCGTCGATGTTCGTCTAGACGTCCGCCGCCTCTCCCCCGGGGAGGCGGCGGACCACCCCGTCGCCGGCGAAGGCGGCGAGCATCCCGCAGTACTTGGCCGGATCGGTGGTCTCGCCCTCGTGCATCGGCACCGCCACCCGCGGGTCGACCGCCCGCACGTAGTCGACCGCCTCGGCCAGCTTGAGCCATGGCCCGTCCACCGCCACCGCGAGCACGTCCACTTCGGACGGCGGCACGAGGAAGGAGTCGCCCGGGTGGAAGAACGCGCCCTCATCGATCAGGTACGCCGCGTTGGCGCACCCCGGCACGTCTCCGTAGACCGCCGCGTGCCGGCCGCCGAAGACGTCGACGGTGGTCGCGCCGAACCGCAAGCGGTCACCCGGCTCCACCACGACGTGACCGGGCAGCCCCTCGACGGTGGCGGCGGTGTCGACGTCGACGACCACGCTCGCGCCCGGGTTCGCGGCGAGCAGCGCGGCCAGGCGGGTCACGTCCACGTGGTCGGGGTGCTGGTGGGTGACGAGCACGGCGTCGAGGTCGCGCACGCCGTCGAAGCCGGACATCGTGCCGGGGTCGAGGAGCAGGCGGGCGCCGGTCTCCACCAGGAGGCAGGCATGGCCGAGATGGGTCAGCTTCACAGCGCGCAGCATACTCTCGCATCGGGAGAACAACTTCCGTACAGCAAGAACGGTAGGCGATAGATGGACGGACTCTTCCTCCGCGGCGAGGACGGCTACGAGGAGGCCCGGGTCGGCCGGGTCTTCAACCGGCGCCGGCCTTCGCGCTACCCCGACGCGGTGCTGGTCGCGGCCGACGCGGACGCGGTGGCCGAGGGGGTGCGGCTGGCCCGATCGCGCGGCTGGCCGGTCGCCGTCCGGTCCGGCGGGCACTCCTGGGCGGTCTGGAGCGTGCGCGACGGCGGGCTGCTCATCGACCTCAAAAACCTCAACACGATTTCGTACGACGAGAGCAGCGGCATCGCCGTCGCGGGCCCGTCGGTGCGCGGCGGTCAGGAACTGGCCCCCTTCCTCGCGTCGCGCGGCCGGGCGTTCCCCGGCGGGCACTGCCCGACGGTCGGGATCGGCGGGTTCCTGCTCCAGGGCGGTCAGGGATGGAACAGCCGATCGGCCGGGTGGGCGTGCGAGAGCGTGGTCGCGGTGGAGGTCGTCACGGCTTCCGGCGACCGGGTTCGAGCGGACGCTACGCAGCACAGCGATCTGTACTGGGCGGCGCGCGGGGCGGGGCCCGGGTTCCCGGCCATCGTGACCGCTTTCCACCTGCTGACGTACCCGACGTACCCGCATCTGTGGCAGGACACCTGGACGTTCGTGCTCGCCGACGGCGAGACGCTGCTCTCCTGGATGCATGAGCTGCTGCCCAAGCTCGACCGGCGGGTCGAACCGGTCATCGCGGCGACCCGGCTGCCCGACGTGCCGCTCGATCCCGGCGTCGCCCACCCGGGCGGCACGGTCCTGCTGCTGCACACCACGGTGATGGCGGCGTCGCCGGAGGAGGCCGCGTCGCTGCTGGCGGTCTTCGACGACGGGCCGCTCGCCGGGCGGCGGCTGGGGCATGTACGCGGTGAGACCAGCCTCGAGGAGGAGAACCGGGCGCAGGCCGGGCAGAACCCGGAGGGCTACCGCTACGCCGTGGACTGCACCTGGACCGACGCGCCGGCATCGTCGCTGGCCCCGCCCCTGCTGCGGCTGTGGAGCGAACTCGACACGGAACACTCCTTCTCGATCTGGTACGGCTGGGCTCCGGACCGGCCGCTGCCGGACATGGCGTTCTCGGTCGAGGGGAACGTGTACATCGCCACGTACGCCATCTACCCGGACGCGGCGGACGACGAGAAGTACCGATCCTGGGTGCACGCCCGGACCGCGGAGATCGACGGCACCGGCGTCTACCTCGGCGACACCGACTTCACCCGGCGCCAGGACCGATTCGTGTCGGAGGCCAGCTTCGAACGGCTGGCGTCGGTTCGCGCGAAGTGGGACCCGGACGGCCGCTTCGTGTCGTACCTGTGCGCCGACCCGGCGAGGCTGAACAGCCGTGGCTGAGCCTCGCCTCGACCACGTGGGCCTCGCGGTGCACGACCTGGACGCGGCGGCCGAGTGGTACTGCGCCGCGTTCGGTTACGAGCGCGAACTCACGCTCCGGGTCGATCCGATCGATCTCGACATCGTCATGCTCCGCCACACCGTGCACGGGGACCGGCTCGAGCTGCTGCATCGCCCGGGCTCGTCGGCGGGCCTGCGGGCGGCGGATCCGGCCGAGGCGGCCCTGTCCGAGGCCTTCGGCCACATCGCGTTCGACGTGCGCGGGCTCGATGCGGCGTTCGAGCGCGCGGTCGGGCTGCTGGGCGCCCGGCCGGTGATGACCCCGCAGCCGTCACCCGAGAAGGGCGTGCGGATGGCCTTCGTGGCCGACCCGGAAGGAAACCTCGTCGAGCTTTTGGAGCGACCATGAGCAAGGTTCTCGGACTGAGCGCGGGAACGGCCGGCGGAAGCGCCGAGATCCTGTTGCGCCTCGCGCTCGACGCCGCCGGGCCGGGCGCCGAACTGGTCCGGCTGGCGGATCTCGACCTGACGGCGCAGAGCGATCTCGACTGGTTGTGGGAGAAGCTGGTCGAGTGCGACGCCCTGATCGTCAGCACGCCGATCATGAGCCGCACCATGGCGGCCGGCCTCAAGCTGCTGGTCGACCGCCTGCTCGGGCCGAACGCCGACGCCGCGATCATCGAACAACTGGTCGCCGTACGCCGGGCCGGCAACGAGCCGGCAGTGCCGTTCCGGGTCGACGAGCGGGTGCTGCGGCCCCGGGTCGCCGGTTTCCTGGCGGTCGGCGGATCGCTGACGCCGCAGTGGAAGACGCTCACCCTCCCGCTGATGCACACGCTCACGTTCTCCATGCACATCGCCGTGGCCGACCAGGTGGTCTTCGGCGGCGCCGGCACCCCGCGGTCGATCCTGCTCGACGACGAGGCCCTGCGCCGCGCGGCCGCCCTGGGCGCGAACGTCGCCGGCCAGGTGGGCAAGCCCTACGACGACGTGACCTACCTCGGCGAGCCCGGCCTCTGCCCGATGTGCCACCTGAGCGTGGTCGAACTGACCGGTACCGACGTCGCCTGCGCGACGTGCGGCTGCCGCGGCACTCTCGGAAACGCCGGCCGGATCGAGTGGACCGATCGCACGACCTCGGTGCTCTCGATGGACGAGAAGCGGGCTCACGCGGTGGAGATTCAGGAGACCGCGACCCGGCACCGGGAGGCTCAGGCGACCATCGCCGAGCGCGCGGCGACGATCCCGGTGGTCGATCCGGTGTCGCCGCGGTGATCGGCCAGGAACCGGGACGGTGGGACGCCTTGGCCGACGCCACCCGGGACGCGTGGCAGCGGGAATTCCTCGGGGCGGACGGGCGGCTCACGCCGGATACGCAGGCCGCAACCCCCACAGATTCGACGGATTTCTTCGGCGTAACGTCCCCGGGCGTGAACACGATCGAAGGTGCGCTGGTCTTCGCCGGAATCCCGCTGGCCGTGGTGGGCATCGTCTTCGGCGCCGTCTTCAGCACCACTCCGAAGCCGCCGCGCGACGAGTCGAAGAAGACCAAGAAGTCCTGATCGGCTGTCACGTTTCGCCGCGGCGGCTCGTCCTGGCGGCATGACTTCCTCGCTCATCCGCCGCACCTTCGCCGTCCTGGCCGTACTCCAGCTTCTGATCGTTCTTGCGCAGTTCTATCTGGCCGCGACCGGGGCGTTCAGCGCCAAGCCCAACGACGAGGCGTTCGAGCCGCACAAAGCGCTCGGCTACGTCACGTTCATCGTCCCGGTGGTGATGGCGATCGTCGCCGCGGCGGGCCGGTTGCCGGGGCGGCTCACCGGGCTCTCCGCGCTGATCGCCGGACTGGTCACGGTCCAGGTCGTCGTCGCGAAGATCGCCGAGTCGCTGGGCGACGACGGCACGGCCGGTCCGCTGTTGTTCGGCCTGCACGCGCTGGTCGCCCTGGTCATCGTGGCCGCGGTGGGCGATCTCGCACGCCGATCGCGGGAACTGTGGCGCGCCGATGAGCGGGCGGGCTACGATATTACTCATGGGTAACTTGGGACTTCAGGAAGCGCTCGACGGGCGATGGGCGGACGTGCGGCGGGCCGCGCGCGAGCAGCTCGCGGGAACGCATTTCGTGGCGGTGCCGGGTGAGACGCTCGAGCAGAGCCGAGAGAGGATCACCCGGCTCCTCCGGGAGCTTCCGGTCGATCCGGGGGTCGGGGCGGGCTTCCCGACCGAGTACGGGGGCGGGTCCGATCCCGGTGGCGCGGTGGTCGCCGCCGAGATGCTGGCGCAGCTCGACCTGTCGCTGATGGTGAAGGCCGGCGTCCAGTGGGGACTGTTCGGCGGCGCGGTGGTGGCGCTCGGCAACAAGGCGCAGCACGACGCCTACCTGCGCGACATCATCTCGACCGACCTGCTCGGCTGCTTCGCGATGACCGAGACCGGCCACGGCTCGGACGTCCAGCAACTGCGCACCACCTGCACGTACGATCCGGAAACCCAGTCCTTCGATCTGCACACGCCGCACCAGGCCGCCCGCAAGGACTACATCGGCAACGCCGCCCGCGACGGGCGGATGGCGGTCGTGTTCGCCCAGCTCATCACCGGCGGCCGGACGTACGGCGTGCACGCGTGGCTGGTGCCGATCCGGAACGACCGGGGCGAGCCGCTGCCGGGCGTGACCATCGGCGACGACGGGCACAAGGCCGGCCTGCTCGGCGTGGACAACGGACGGCTCACCTTCGATCACGTGCGCGTGCCCCGCGAGATGCTGCTCGACCGGTACGGACAGGTCGCGCCGGACGGCACCTATTCGAGCCCGATCGAGAACGACACCCGGCGCTTCTTCACCATGCTCGGCACCCTGGTCCGCGGCCGGGTCGTGGTCGGCGGTTCGGCTTCCGCGGCCACCAAGGAGGCGCTGACCATCGCCGTGCGCTACGGCGAGGCCCGGCGTCAGTTCGCGGCCCCCGGCGAAGAGCGCGAGATCGCGATCAACGATTACCTCGCCCATCAGCGGAAACTCCTGATCGGGCTGGCCACCACGTACGCGCTGACCTTCGCTCAGGAGGAGTTGGTCACCGCCCTGCACGAGGTGCAGACCGCGGACGGCCCGGCGGACGAGCACCGGCAGCGGGAACTGGAGTCGCGGGCCGCCGGGCTGAAGGCCGCGCAGACCTGGCACGCGACCCGGACGATCCAGGTGTGCCGGGAGGCGCTGGGCGGCGCCGGGTACCTGGCCGAGAACCGGCTGCCCGGCCTGAAGGCGGACACCGACGTGTTCACCACCTTCGAGGGCGACAACACGGTGCTGCTCCAACTGGTCGCGAAGGGCCTGCTCACCGGCTATCGGGACGCTTTCGGGTCGCTCGACGGCTGGGGGCGCGCGACGTTCGTGGCCGAGCAGGTGCGCGAAATGGTGCTCGAACGGACGGCGGCGCGCTCCCTGATCCAGCGCCTGGTCGACGCCGTGCCCGGCCGGGACGAGGAGGTGGCGCTGACCGATCGCGGCTGGCACCTCAAGATGTTCGAGGACCGGGAGAAGCATCTGCTCGACGGCGTGATCCGGCGGCTGCGCCGGGGCGCGGCGAAGAAGCCGGCGCGATCGTTCGACATCTTCAACGACGTGCAGGATCACGTGATCGAGGTGGCGTCCGCGCACGTCGACCGGGTCGTGCTGGAGGCGTTCGTGGCGGCGATCGCGCGCACAACCGACCCGTACACCCGTGATCTGCTTTCCAAGGTCTGCGATCTGTACGCGCTGAGCACGATCGAGGCGCACAAGGGGTGGTATCTGGAGCACCAGCGGCTCACCCCGCCGCGCTCGAAAGCGGTCACCGGGATGGTGAACGACCTGCTCAAGCAGCTGCGCCCGAAAATGACCGAACTGGTCGACGCGTTCGCGATCCCGGACGAGTGGCTGGCGTGCGCGGCGCTGCGCGAGGAGCCGGGCCGTCAGGAGGTCATGGCGGACCACGATCTCCTGACAGCCTCCCCCGAACCGGTCACATCCGCTCGTTAGTTGTTCTCGCCGTTGTCGTTGTTGCCGTTGGTGCCGCGGCCCGTCGCCCAGTCGCGGGCGCCCCGGGCCGCCGAGCCCGCGAGGTCCGCCGCGCCGCCGGCGGCCTTGCGGGCCAGCGTCACCAGCGGGTCGGTCGAGTCCCGGAACTGTTCGCGGTAGCTGGACGCGGCCGCCTTCACGTCGTCGGTGACCGACGCGTCCCGGTCGTCGTCGCGGCGCGGGTAGTCGCCCCCGATGATCCGGGCGTAGGCGCCGGAGTCCACCCAGCGGCGCAGCTCGGCGGCGCGCGCCACCGGGAACGGCTCGCTGTTGAACAGGGTCATGCCCAGCTTGTGCAGGCTGTCGCGCAGGTCGCCGCCGCCCTCGTACTCGGCGGCCTGCTCGAGGAACGCGGCGGTGTCGATCTGCGAGAGGTCGCCGCCACCGGCCATCTTCATGAAGAGCCGGATCGACGCGCCCTGATCCTGCGCGGCGAGCAGTCCGGCCCGGTCGGCGGAGAGCTCGGCCTTGCGCCACCACTCGTACATCGCCACGATCACGGCCCGCAGCGCGAGCGCGCCCATCGGGATCCAGCTGATGTTGGTCACCCAGCGGGTCAGGATGGTGAGGATCGTCTGGTAGACCGCGTGACCGCTGCGCACGTGACCGATCTCGCGGCCCAGCAGCGTGCGCAGTTCCTCGTCGTCGAGCTTGTCCACCGCGGCCGTGCTGATCACGACGAACGGCCGATCCATACCGATCGCCTGCCCGCTGATGATCGGCGACTGGTGCACGTACAGCTCGGGCGGCTCGGGCACGTCGAGCGTCCGCGCCGCCTCGGTGAAGCGCTGGTAGACCCGCGGGTACTGCCGGTGGTCGACCCGGATCGCACCGGCCAGGTACTGCAGGCGGAACCCCCGCTCGTTCCACATGCCGAAGAACGCCTTCACCAGGTCGTCGAAGCCGCGCAGCTCCCGCAGGGCGGTGAGCGCGCCGCGATCGGCCGGGTGCTCCCAGGCCCGCGAACTGATGCCGGTCAGCGTGACCCGCTGCCGTTCCGGCCGATTTTCCCCGTCGTCTGTCATCGTGACCCTCCGTCTCGTCGGGATATGAGCCTTCCCGACCGGCCGCCTCCGCACATCGGCCCAGGGCCGGGATATTCACACCCGTCCGCTACGACTTTTGGCCGATGCCGCCGGAGCCTACATAACGGTCACAAACGCTCCCGCCGATCCGCGTGGCCGGGTGCTCGGCGGTCCTACCCGCGCCGGGCGACGGCCGCGGCGGTCTCCTCGGCCACCAGATCGAAATTGATCTGCGCGCCGGCGAGGGCACCTTGCGCGGCCGCGGAGCTCACCTGCGCGGAGAGGTCGGTGACGTTGCCGGCCGCCCACACGCCGGGGACCTCGGTGCGGCCGGTCGGATCGGCCGGGAGGTGCTCGCCCATGCCGGACGGGTGCTCGACCGGTTTGAGGCCGAGCCCGGCCAGGAACCCGGCCCGGGCGACCATCCGGGTCGCGACCGCGATCGCCTGCCGGGGGAAGAGCCGGCCCGACTTCAGCCGTACGCCCTCCGGCTCCAGCCGGTCCACCTCGCCGGGCACGACGGTGATGCCGCGCGCGGCCAACTGCTCGGCCTGCTCGCCGGCCGGTTCCGGCTGCCGGTCCGGGAAGAACTGCACGTCCTCGCTGAGCTGCCGGAACAACAAGGCCTGGTGTACGGACATCGGACCGGTCGCGAGCACCCCGATCGCCCGGTCGCGGATCTCCCAGCCGTGGCAGTACGGGCAGTGCACCACGTCGTGGCCCCAGCGCTCGCGCAGACCGGGGACGTCCGGCAGTTCGTCGACCAGCCCGGCGGTGACGAGCAAGCGCTTTCCCCGCACCCGGCGCCCGCCGGCCAGCTCGACCACGAAACCGTCGCCGTCCCGCGCGGCGCTCACCACCTCGCCGTCGACGACCTCGCCGCCGTAGCCGCGGACCTCCTCGCGGCCGCGGGCGACCAACTCGAGCGGGTTCACGCCCTCGCGCCCGAGCAGCCCGTGCACCCCGTCGGCCGGCGCGTTGCGCGGCCGGCCCGCGTCGACCACCAGAACGCTCCGGCGGGAGCGGGCGAGCATCAGGGCGCCGCTCAGGCCGGCCGCCCCGCCACCGATCACGATCACTTCATAGGCGTCATTCATGCCACGACCATGCCGCGCCGCCGAGAGATCCGGCAAGCATCGTTGCCGGAACAGCAAAGACCGGGCAACCGCGCCGCCCGGCGCTCCGGCCGCCCGCCGCCGATCGAAGGATTTGTCGGAAATCGAGCGGTTCGGCCGGGTGCGCGCATATAACGAGAGGTGGTCAGCACACCGCGCAATCCGAGGAGCCCGCATGACCGCAGTCGCCCCGCGCCCGGTAGCCACCCGGCCGTACCCGGTCCGGCGGCAGGTCAAGGGTTCGGCGCTGTCCCGGATCCTGCGCACGACCGACGCGAAGCAGATCGGCATCATGTACCTGTTCACGTCGCTCGCGTACTACGTGGTCGGCGGGTTCCTGGCGCTCCTCATGCGCACCGAACTGGCCCGGCCCGGCATGCAGTTCCTCTCCCCCGAGCAGTTCAATCAGCTGTTCACCATGCACGGCACGATCATGCTGCTGTTCTTCGCGACGCCGATCGTGTTCGCCTTCGCCAACTTCGTGGTGCCGATCCAGATCGGCGCTCCCGATGTGTCGTTCCCGCGCTTGAATGCCCTCGCGTACTGGCTGTACCTGTTCGGCACCGGGATGGTCATGCTGGGCTTCATCACCCCCGGCGGCGCGGCCGACTTCGGCTGGTTCGCGTATGCGCCGCTGAGCGACTCGCTGCACTCCCCCGGCATCGGCGGCAACCTGTGGGTGGTCGGCCTGGCCCTCTCCGGCCTCGGCACGATCCTCGGCGGGGTCAACATGATCACCACGATCCTGACCCTGCGCGCCCCCGGCATGACCATGTTCCGCATGCCGATCATGACGTGGAACATCCTGGTCACCAGCCTCCTGGTGATCCTGGTCTTCCCGTTCTTCGCGGCCGCCCTCTTCGCGCTAGCCGCCGATCGGGTGCTCGGCGCGCACGTCTTCGACGTGGACACGTCCTTCCTGATCGCGGTGCCGACCGGCATGAAGTTCTTCGTGTGGATCGGCACGATGTGGCGCGGCCAGATCAGTTTCGAGACGCCGATGATGTTCGCTCTCGGTTTCATGGTGACGTTCCTGTTCGGCGGGCTCTCCGGGGTGCTGCTCGCGTCGCCGCCGATCGACTTCCACGTCTCCGACTCGTACTTCGTGATCGCGCACTTCCACTACGTGCTGTTCGGCACGATCGTGTTCGCGGTGTTCGCCGGCATCTACTTCTGGTTCCCGAAGATG